>QHVH01000022.1 GCA_003222245.1 Blastocatellia bacterium AA13
TGACGCGCTTACCCTGATGTCGATCCGTTGCACAACGCTTCCAGCCCCTGAAAGAACCAACTCCGCTAGCGGCGACTTTGTTGAAACTCGTGGGCCTCGTTGATTGCCGGACGCACCTTCCAGTTCAGTTGAGCTACTGCCTACGCTATTCAATTGTTCTCCTGGAGCCGCGGCGCGCGCCGCCCTAACTTGATCGAACTCTCGCCGACTGATCCTGTATCGGGATGGATAGTCGAGCACGCCCTTCTCAGTGGGCCATTCTTCGATTCGATCCGCTGAGAGGACGATGAATAATCGCTCAGCAGACGATGAGCCCGAAATGATAAACCAGTCTCTGTCAGACCTCCCTGGAAGGAACAACGGAGATCCAGCTCCGAGCTCGGATTTGCCCTGGCGGATTCCAAGGTCCGGAAAGAGCATTAGCAACGGACCGGTTCCCTCCTGTGCGAACACGTACAGATTAGCGTCAGTGGCCCATTCAACCAGGATTCTGAGCCGGTCTCCGGCGGAGAAGCTTCGCTCCGAGGTTACCTGAATCGGCTTGCCCTCCTGATCCGCCATAAAGAGCCGACAACGGAGCTCAACTCTTCTCTGCGAGCGATTTTTCGAGCCGGCCGAGCGCGAACTGAGCGCCGCGCTCTGCGCGGTATCGGAGGCTTGAAAATTCGTCTCCGAGCCTTGCACATTCGCTAGTTCCGCTAGCGTACGCGGAGACTGGCCGCCGGGTGAATTGCTGCTCGCGGAAACGAACAGCGCGACCGCCAGGAGCGATGTACTGAGAGCCGTATTCGTCCGCATTCGCGCGAGCCTCATACTATAGTCCGGATGTCGGCCGGTTCACCGCGGCCAGCGTTAGATCAGCGTTGCCGCCGGGAACCATCTGGGGATGCTGAGAAGCTTGAGGGTAGAGCTGGCTGGTGGCGTCAACAACTTGAAGGTTTACGTAGCCGAATAGCTCTCCGACTGTGACGAGACCGTCAAGATTTTCGTCGGCCTTGCCTTTCAATCCCTCGAGCAAAAAGTGCGTGAACACGCCGTGACCTCCTCCCCATCTCATATGTTCGTAGGACGATTCGCCCACATCGCTGGAAGTCATCGTCGCGGTCCCTTCTTCCAGGTATAACCTCTTGAGAATCAGATTCGAGAGATTATTGCCTCCGCGCGCCGTCACTCCAGCCGGAACGCTAATGCCGGCGCTATCGCACGTATCGAACAGCATCACGCGTCTCCTCGCGAATGATCTCTGCTCTACCAGTGTGCCGAGCTTTGACATCGCCAGCGCGGTGTCGGACATACGTTCCAGATCAGTGTCGTACATGACGAAATAGTGGTTCTGCTGATTTAGCGGATCGGGCATTCCGTGCGTGGCAATGAATATGAGGAGCAAGTCATCAGGACCCGGCTTTGCTATGAATGTTGTGAGAGCTTCTCGAACGGCCGCCAAGGTCGCGTTCTCATTCAGCAGCAGCTTGATGTTGTCGGAAGGAAACGCGCCCGCGGCCGGGGATTGCAGAAACTCACTGATGGAGGCGGCGTCGCTGTGAGCGTACTGAAGGTCTTTTACACCTCTGCCATTGTTCAGAAATTTCGATATGCCGATTATTAAAGCGTACTTCTTCCCCTTGAATTGACTCGCGGGATGAGCACGGCTGTGTATCGGGATCAGTTCCGTGATTCGATTGCCGAATGAATCCACGACTTCGATGGCGACATTGCTCGCATCGGCTCTTACGGGCCGTGTCAGATCGAACATCACTCTATTCTCTTCATGCGCGAGGCCGATCTTGCGCTCGCCTTCAGGCACGCGCTTGAGCGGGGCGGCCGCGCCGTCGATTAAGATCCGCTCCACCGATGTTACCGCGGCGGCAACGCCGGAGAATCTTACATCCATACTATTTTGGGTCGAAGGCATCTCGATCGCGATCTTCGGTTCGGTCATCCGCAGATCTGGAGGCGTCTGATGACTCGGATCATTTCCGAGACTCGATCGATATTGAAAGGCGGGGTTCCGGTTTTCAGTTTCGGTCCGAAGAATAAACGAGGAGTAGAAAACCGCGCCGAGGCGGTTTTCCGCGCGAATCTCCACTGTATTGCGGCCCGGAACCAAAGCTAATCCGTCGCGTTTCTTTAGATCGATTCGCACCAGCTTTCCGCGTTCGCTCGGACGCATGTCGGAGATGGTGGCTGTGGCTTGACCGTTGATGCTGGTGAAGATCTTTCCGTAGTCGATCAGCGCAGCTTGAGGATTAAGAACGTGCACCAGAATTGTCGCTACGTGAGCAGAAGGGATGACGAGCTCCATATCGGAGGTCGACGCGATTCGGGCTTCAGGCAGTTCTATCTCGAATACATTGGCAGCCCTGGCCTGCCGGGCCTGGCTGTATGACAGCGCGAGGCCCAGCAGAACCGCACAGAATATTGAGACGCGGGCCTTAAAAGAGGCTCGCCCATCGCGTGTTCCGTGTCTTGCGGACCGGGCGTATGCAGACACTGAGCGAGGCGCGATTCTCACTGCTGCTGAACCGTCCTCGGCCGCTCCGCCGGACCTGGATCGGTAGAAACGAGATTGATTCGCAGGTAGTCCGGCAAAGGCGCGCTCCAGATCCTATCGCCAAGGACCAGCATGTGATCGTAAATGGTCTCGAGGTTAGGCGGCAGAGTCCTATCCTGCCGGACCTCTTCAACTCGCTTACGTTGGAACGAGACGATGTAATCTTTTAGCGCTTGCAGCGCCAGCGTCTTGTTGGCGGAATCGCTCTGTTCCATCAGGATCATGGCGCGTTGAAGTTGTATGTCGGGAATCGTCTGTCGTGTATCCAGTTTTATTGCTCGCGCAAGATAAAACTGAGCCTGATCCTGATCTTCTTTGGTACGGCCGACAAGGTTCAGAATTTTGCCATAGTAATATGACGCGAGCGCGTCGTCGGAGCGAATCGAAACGGCCTGTTGCAGGTTTCTTTTCGCCATGTCGAACATGTCGTAGTTATAAGCTTCGATGCCGTTATCGCGCTTCAGCTCGGCCATTATGAGATTGTATTCACCGGTAGTTCCAAGCAATTTTCCGCTTCGTACCAGATCCGCATACTGGGCCTTTAGCGATCCCTCGAGCAATTTCTCGCATTGCTCCTTGCGTTCGCGCAAACGGTCGCGCCTGCCGAGAAATCCTAATTCAACACGCCGATCAAACCGCGCGAACTCCGAAATACGCGCGTATAGCTTTGGGACTTCCTGTACATCATAGTATTTTTCGATCGCGGTCTTGAGCGCGAAGTCGTCTGCTTCATTCTCCTGAAACTCATCCCATTCAGATGTTTTCATGTCGCTAATTGCGACTCTGGTCCCAACCGCGCCGCCAATATAACCGGCGGCGGCTCCCGCTAGAATCCCGTCAGCGCCTTTCGCGACTCCACCGACGGCTGCTCCGGCCGCTGCGACAATTGCGGTCCATTTCGCTCGTTTCCTTTCTTGTCTCTTGTTGTACTCCGCCTGGCCGACCTCCATCATGACATCGACTTTCGCATGATCCTTATGAACGTGTGCAATCTCGTGGGCGAGGACGTAGGCCAATTGCGCTTCGCTGTCCAACATCGAGATCATCCCTGATGAAATTAAGACCGTGCCCGTGGATAACGTGTAGGACTTTGGAATGGGCTCGTACGTCACTCTAAAAGCGTAAAATTTGCCCGAGCCCTCCGGAACCAACCGCTGGCCGACGCGATTCACATAGTCCTGAATCCATGGATTGTCATAGAGCAGGCGTCTGACTTTGAGCCTGGCCCCTTCGGTTTCCGGCATCGCCCACTCACTTTTACGAGTGACGTTGATTTCATACGCATATCTGGCTTCTCTCTCTTGCCGGCTGCGATATTCGGCGTCTACGTTATCGCGAAATTCCGGATCGCTCGCGTATAGATCTTCAGCGAACTCCTTCAGTGTATTGTAGGTCTTGGATTCTTTGGCTCTGAGCTTGCCCTCTTTCTCCCTTCTCTCGTCTTCCTTCTTGCTCAGTTTCTCCTGCCTTTCCTTCTGTTTCTTTTCTTCCTTGGTCTCCTGCGCCGCTGCCGTTCGCGAAAACAGCGGAGAAGCGATGGTGATCGCACACAACAACAAACTCAGCAACTTTTGTGAGGTGTTCTTCATTGCAGTCTCCTGGAAATGGATTTTATATAAGCCGCATGTTGTCAAGAATCTGACCTTTCATGATCACGAGACCCGGTTGAAAGGCGGCCGCTCCATGAATACTTCCTCGACCATCCACTGTTGGTCGGCGGAATGGCCGCACATCGTCCGGCTATTGCATAAGTGACAACTAAGCCGAAAAAATTTCCAGATAAGTGAAGCTCGCCGATATTTGATACTTCATTAAGAATAGACGCCTTCCAATGTGGACACGATTTCAAATGAATGTAATGATCGCCGGTTTCGGCTGGGCGCGCGCCTGGCTTAGAAACTCTGATTCGCGCTTCGGAGTTGATTACTTTACGGGAGGCCAATCGGGTGCTGGTCGCTGACACGCAAGAGTATAAGCGCTGAGCTCGGGTGCGAGGCACCTTCTTCTGAAGCCGAGTGATTGGCTGCCGACAAACAAGGGATTAATTATGGGTGCGTGGGATAGTGCAGCGGTCGGATTATGGAAAAGGTGCGATCAATCGAGTTTATTCGGGAGAGATTGAATTCCTTAGAGCGCGGCAGGGGATTCTACGGTAAGGGAACCCTGGGTCGCATCGGAGATGCAAACGCGATCTCTACAATGCGTAATCACTACCCTTGCCGAAGAACCCCCTGTCACTTCACAGCCCGTGGGCATGAAGCGGGCCCCGCTATTCGGGTCTCAAACGCTGTGTGATTGAGACCTTCATATACAGCCATAACGTAAGTGGTCGCGACCCAGAGATTCTCCCATGGGTTTAGCAAAAAAATTGTGTGGCTTAATGCGGCGCCGAACGTAGAGCCTGGGAAGTCCGCCGACCCTGTGGGGCGAGGTTGTAAATTCAGAGAATCACATTTCTCGACAGGATTCAGAGTTCGGATGAAATGTTTTTCGCCTTTTTTCATGTACTAGCGATCACCAGGAATGAATCGATCGGGTGGGCCTGATTGATTCGCCTGATTTCTTTGATTGAATCCTCTTCATGAAAGGACAATGCCGATGGCCACTACAGAAACGACGACTTGGTACACAGGGACGATATGGTATGGAGTCGACTACAGCCCGACCTGGCCCGGATGGGTCGTAGGCGCGGCGAATACACAGACGAACGACTCGGATTTCGCCAACGACGCTTTCCAGTCATTCTGGAATAACCAATACGAGGCCGCTCCGACTGGCGACCCAAGCGTACCGGTAAACAACAAGAGCAACTATCGCAACGACCTCGACACCATCAGCAGTTATGGCTTCAACCTGATCCGGCTCTACAACTGGAACATGGCGCGCGGCACATCATCTACATCAAATGTCGGACTCGACCACATCAACTTTCTCGACTACGCCAACACCGCGGGCTTGAAAGTCGTCGTCCCGATTTCCGACTATTTTCTCGGGGACGACCAGTACGCGTGGAACAATCAGGTGCTGACCGACTACGACTTCACCAGCGCTCCCGCTGATATTCAGAACGACTTTACTCTATTCATCGCCAGCATCACGGACCCGGCGACTAGTCAGATACATTCCGCCATTCACTCGATCAGCATCGGCAACGAGGGAGATATCGGCCAGGGGATTTCTGGAACCACGGCGTCGAATTTCCTTGCTCGCACGATCTGGTGGATCGTCAATCTTCACGCGCAGATAAACGGCACGGGCACAGGCCCCGATGGAAACCCTGTGGTCAACGGCGCTACGCCGATCATCCCTTTGAGCGCGACGTTCTCGAATGCGGACCAGGGCGGCTCGAACGGCAGTTGGTTTCAGTGTGTAATCGACGGAGTGACGGCGAACCAGACAACGCCTAACGGCTGCGCTCTCGGAAGCACGTTTGCGACGGCGGTGACCGGCTTGAGCACAGCCGATTCTACGTACGGTGGCTACTACTACAACAGCACCAACATCAGCCAGGTCTCAACCGTGTCTCCGTTCTCAAACACATTGGCGAGTACCGTAGCGCTGTACGACTCGGGGGCTAGCCCATGGCCCGGCGCGCAGTTCAATGTCCCGTTGCTTCTGATGGAAGTGTTCACTCCTAATCGTACTGATTTCCCGACGCCGAGCGATCAAGCCACCGCGGCGCTGGGGCAAGCACAATCGCTCGAGACTTATCTGACGACTAATAACGGAGGAACGGCGAACAGTACAACCAACCTCATGGGCTACAACTATTTCGAGTTCAATGACGAACAGACGGTGAAACTCACCGGCCTCTACCAGTACACCTCTACATCCAACAACGCGCAGACTGGAACCACGAGTTTGTATTACGGGACATTTCCGGACTACACATTTCCGGTGTATTCCCTGAGCGCAACACCCGGCTCGGGCGGCACGGGAACTCTGATCGGTTCATTGCAGACGATCTTCAGTGGGACTACGTGAGACTATCGACGGATCGTATTGACGCGTTCCGCTTCAGAAGCCACGCACCGGGGGCTGCGCTGGCCCCCAGCTATTGACGCGTTCCCCTTCAGGGAACAATCCAATGCTTCTGAAATATTCATACTCGCGCGTTTGAGAAGCAAACTCGCCCCACGCACCGGGGGCTGCGCTACGCTGGCCCCCGGCTACTGACGCGTTCCCCTTCAGGGAACAATCCAATGCTTCTGCAATATTCAAACTCGCGCGTTTCAGAAGCAAACTCGCCCCACGCACCGGGGGCTGCTCTACGCTGGCCCCCGGCTATTGACGCGTTCCTCCTCAGGGAGCACCGGAGTAGGCCATTCGGGCTTCTCGGCGCGGGGCGTTTCGTAGGGATGCAGAGAAATAGCCCACCAGTTAACTGGTGGGTATAGGCGGTTTCGAGATTCTATTGAGTGCCGCCCGGCACGACTGATCGCGTTCCCCAAGCGTCATCTCGTCCCCTAGGGGACGAGCGTCGAAAAAGGCGATCCAAGACCCAGCACTGAAGTGCTGGGCTATTTCCACGGCATCCCTGTGGGATGCCCACCTAACTCTTAAACGGCCAAACTCCAGCGGCATCCCTGTGGGATGCCCAGGAGGGGCAACCAACCTGCACGATTACGCGTATCACGCATCTCACGGAAGAGCCTTGTCCACGGGCCGGAAATAATTTTCAGGCTCACGTCATAAGATATGAAGTAAGCTTCATACCATATAAAGGGCAATCGTACTTATAATCCGATGACGCGCAAGGTAGTGACTTTTTTAACTCATTACGGTTGAGGGTACAGTCCTCTAAGAGGAGGCAGGGTTTTTGACAATCGCGCACGGCAGCAAAGTGCGCTCATTCTTGTCCGGGAGGTCGGATGCGCCCGCCCCAGCGTCCGGTCCCCGATCTTAAAGAACAAAGAACCGTGATCAGGAAGGCAACCCCACAAAATGAAGACAACAATCGGATCTGCAGGAGGGGTCTCAATAGGTGAGCAGTCAATTCTTATTCGCGATGATAGAGCCATACTAGTTCGAATGACCGTTGGCGATCTAATTCGCTTTCACCGAAGGACCGTCAAAACGCGTCTGACGCAAGAAGAATTGGCGTTCAGGTCAGGGATTTCATTCGAGCACTTGAATCGAATCGAAAATTATCGCGCCGGAGTGTCGATAGAAGTGTTGGACAGAATCGCCCACGGAATCGGCTTCGACCGGCTTTCTGAGTTTCTGCGCCTCGATCAAAAAGGAATTCTCTAGCACGGCAACACCCGCTCGGGATTCTCAATAGCTCAACAATGTCGGAGCCCTGGCATGGGCTGCGTGAGGATATGTCCGTCATCAAAACGACTCTCGAACTTATTCGAGATAAAGTTAACGAATACTTTAGGAACGCCGATCCCAGAGACGAAGACTGGGTGATTCTTTCTAATATCCTCGACCACGGCGGCGGGGTATTCGAAGAAACAAAGGACAAGCTGGTCATGTTCCTGGCGAACATACAACACGAGACCGCCATCAGCACCTACAACTCGACGGTCCCGGCAAAGAGCGGAGGCGGGTATGTAGTCGTGACGCCTCCGCTCTATATCGATCTGTTTGTTCTTTTCTATGCGAACTTTCTTAACAACAACTATCGCGAGGGGCTCGGTATCATATCCAGGACGATCAGCTTCTTTCAGCAGAATCCCTGGTTCACTCACGCCAACCTGCCCGACCTGGATCCTATAATCGACAAGCTGACGTTGGAAATGACCAATCTCGACGTAACCGATTTGAATTACCTGATGGGATTGATGGGAACCAAATATCTCCCTTCGGTCTACTACAAAATTCGGATGATTCCGTTCCGCGGCGAAGCGATGCAGGCCGAGACGCCGGCGACGAAAGGCGTCAGAACTCCAAGCGAGCCGGCGGACCCGTCCTTCGAAGGGTCACGAGAAGAGCCTTAAGAGCGGCGCACACCGTCGACTCGAAGAGGGAATGGATTAACGAACAGAGATGATCCTGCGACATTTAATTCACCGGGCGAGTGAGATCGCGTTGTTTCAGCCCCGCAATCGGGCCTCGTCCGATCCGCCGGTTATGCATGGCTCGCGCTATGGCATATTGGCGCAGGTTTCGATACGCAACACGTACTACAACAACTCGGAGGGCCGGTGCCCGGATTTTCGGGTTTATCCAACGGCGGCGACGCGTCTTTTGATGGCGACGCTCGGTCTTCTGCTCAAGGACGAGGGCATCGGCTTCTCGGTGCTCTATGACATGAACCGCGCGGAGAATCTCTTCAATTTCCTCAGGCATCAGGCGGAAAGAGGGTTCCAGGTTCCCGAGGTCACAGGCGTCTGGACGCGCCTGTCGTTCGCCCTGTCTTTGAGGAATCCGTACTTCATTAACTTCACGGCGATTCCGGTGGACACCGAACCGACCAAACTGAACTTCTACTTCAGTAATCAGGAGGCCCACGTCGGTCCCGACGGCGAGGTGATCTTGAATCAGGGCAAGTGGGTTGTCGCCGACGAGCGGCTTCCGGTTATCCCGACTCAGTACCAGGTTCTGGTAAGCGATCGGGTAATGGCTGTACAGGTCAACGCCATATCGGGTGTCGAGGTCATAACCGAGCCTCGGTGTTCCAGCCATGTCCATTCGTTCGAGAACAATTTCGACAAGGCCGACATCGGAGTATCAAGTCCGCCGCTCTTCTGCTCGGAAATCGTCTATCTGAATTTTTCGCTGTTGCCCGAAGATAAATATACGATTGAGAAGATCGGCTATGATGGAAAGCCTGTCGAAGAACCGCGGCCTGTCTTATACACGGCGCCATACCCGACTCCGCTCTGCTTCATCGATCTACTGTTCACGGATCCGCTGATTGAGCCGGGCGCCCCACCGTCGCCGTCGCGCGCCGAGGGGATCTACCCGGTGAGGGATCTCTGGGGAATCAACCCTTCGGTCGTTCCAATTGACTACCATCTCGATTTTCGAAGGCGAAGGACGATCTGGAATTATTACATCGCGCCCCAACCAGGCTCCGAGAAGTTAGTGGATCTGAGGATCGTCGATGTAACGAGGCGGGATCAGTTGGACCCGTTGTCCGGCAAGATAACTTTTAACGGACCTTGCTGCGTACGGCTGGCGAACGGTTCAACGGCATATCGTTTTATCTCCAAGGAAAAAATACCGCTCGAAGAGCAGAGTCAGCTTCGATTCCAGTTGCGCGGCCGCCGCAAGGGCCTCGCTCCGACCGAGAGCGTTCTTATCGACCGGCTTCCAGTCGCGTCGAGTCAGCAGGTGCTTCCGCTGACTCGAGAAGCGGTGTGCGAAGCTCTGCAAGCCAGTCTATGCGAGGGCGCGGAATCCAGACCCCGCTGTCGCGAGATGATTGCGCGGATGTGCAACTTCGCAGTCGACCAGCCCCGCGGGTCACCGCCCGCGGCGGTCTACTCGGAGATCTACGTTTATGTGTGAGTGACTACGGAACAAACGAAAGGAGCAGCTTGATGGCAACATCTTTTATGCACCGCAATACGCCGGGCGTCTACATCACGGAATTCGATGCGTTTCCACCGTCGATTGTAGGCGTCCAGACCGCCGTTCCCGCTTTTATCGGATACACCGAAACCGCCGAGGTGAGCGGGAAACCCATATACTTCAAACCCATCCCGATAGGATCGCTTGCCGATTACGAAGCAATTTTTGGCAAAGGCTTCGTGCCGAACTACGACATCGCTCAGATCTTCGGGTCACCGGCGGGCTCGCCGCCGCCGGCCGACTCGTACGACTTTGTCGTGGAAGCATGCGAAACACTGTGTTCTCCCCCGATCGTCGAGAACGAGTACTACAAGCTCACGCAGCCTTCGACAAACGAGTCGGCGTTCAATCTCTATAACAGCCTGCGCCTGTTCTACAACAACGGAGGCGCTAACTGCTACATCGTCTCAGTCGGCAGCTACACCGACCAGGGAGCTCATCCGGGAGGCGTCCCTATTACTTATGTCGATCTGAAGAAAGGGCTGGATGCAATAGCCGATCAGAACGGTCCAACCATACTTGTTATTCCCGATGCGGTCTTGCTCAACCGCCGCGAGGATTTTTATCAGCTCGCCGAGGATATGCTCAAGCAGTGCGGAAGCACGCAGGATCGAGTAGCGATCCTGGATGTCTACGACACTGAAGCGTTGAATCAGGGAGACCCGGGTTTCAGCCTAAAGATGCGGGCTATTATTGAGGATTTCTGGACGCATATTTCAGGAAGCATGTTCCGCAAATACGGAATGGCGTACTTCCCGTTTCTCAATTCGGCGGTTGTGCAGCCAAGCGAGATCCTCTATACGAACTTCAACATCGGGAATCGCGGCGACGCGTTTAAGACGCACACGCTGACAATGCTGCAGGACGACATTCTGCGAGTCGAAGCGCAGCGCACCTACGGACAAGACACGAGTCAGTATAAACGAGTCGACAAGTACATCACCGACCTCGATCCGAACATCACCGATCCCGCGGACACCACAGCCGTGAGCAGGCTGAATCAGAATCTTGTCAACGCTCTCCCAATCCTCGGCCAGATTGAAAATGTCATCGCGTCCAAGATAGACGTCCTGCCGCCCAGCGGAGCGATGGCGGGCGTGTTCACGCTCAACGACCAGAATCGCGGAGTATGGAATGCTCCGGCGAATATGACCCTCGCGTCGGTGCTGTCGCCGACCGTTAAGCTTAACAACGATCAGCAAGGCGAGTTGAACAGGCCGCTGAATGGGGTCGCCATCGACGTGATCCGCCAGTTCCCCGGCCGAGGCTCGGTGGTCTGGGGCGCGAGAACGCTCGACGGCAATAGCAATGACTGGCGGTACATTCAGGTTCGGCGCACGATGATTTACATCGAGCAATCGATAAAGAACGCGCTGAATCAATTCGTATTCGCCGCCAATGACGCCAAGACCTGGGTCGCGGCCGTCTCGATGGCTTCAAATTTCCTGCAGGGCCTCTGGTCTCAAGGCGGGTTAATGGGCGCGACCGCGAAGGAAGCTTTCACCGTCCAGTGCGGGCTCGGCAGCACAATGACTCCGATGGATATTCTCGAAGGCTATATGGTCGCCCAGGTGACCTTGCAAATGATACGGCCGGCGGAGTTCATCGAGCTCACGTTCAAACAAAAGATGGAAGGCCTGGCTTGAGCCCGGCAAAGCGCCGATGGCTTCGCGCGAGTAACATCGCACTTTGAACCGCTAAGAAAAATCACCAGGAGGCGTTATGGCAGGTGAAGTTCAAGACAATGTATGGCCGCTACCAAAGTTTTATTTCTCCGTTAAGTTGGGAGACGACAGCTCCGTCAATTTTCAGGAAGTCGACGGTCTTAACAGCGAGACTCAGGTCATCGAGTACCGCCACGGCAACAGCCCGATCTTCTATCCGATAAAGATGCCGGGCCTGGGGAAGGTCGGAAACGTGACGATGCGAAAGGGCACTTTCGTCAACGACAACAAATTCTGGGATTGGTACAACGAGATCAAGATGAACACCATCAAGCGCCGCACGGTCGTCGTGAATCTTCTGGACGAAGTCGGCGCCCCCAAGATGGTGTGGACGCTCAACAATGCGTGGCCGACAAAGATTACGGGAACCGATCTAAAGTCCGAAGGCAACGAAGTGGCCGTCGAATCGATCGAGATCGCCTTCGAAACGCTTACAGTGGCCGCGCCATAGGAGAACAGGAGCTGACCGATGGCGGAGGACTACTATCCCCCTGGCGGCTTTTATTTCACCGTCAAAGTGCTTGGCTCGGCCACGGCTCTTTCCTTATTGACGGACATAGACGCCAGCTTTCAAGAGATCTCGGGAGTTCAGGCCGAGTGGGACACGGAAGAGGTCGTCGAAGGAGGCGAAAACCGTTTTGTCCACCGGCTCCCTCGGCCTGCCAAATACTCGAATCTCGTGCTCAAGCGGGGCATCGTCACCAAGGGATCATTCTTATCGGAGTGGTTTGGGCTGACGATCGGTTCAGCCCTCACGCTGCCGATCATTCCTCAGAACTTGCTGGTGATGCTGCTTAACGACAACGGATGGCCGACGAACGCCTGGATATTCGTGAACGCGTATCCGCTTCGCTGGGATGTCGGCCCCTTTAACTCGATGGACAACAAGATCCTGATCGAGACGCTGGAGTTGTCCTACAACTACTTTCAGCGGATCAACGTCAATGTCGAAGGCGCGGCCGCGGCTCTTGCAGCCCTCACGCTCGCGGTCGCCCGCCTGGCTGTGTAAGGCCGGGGAGATGTCTTCTATCGGAGGGTCTGTAACGCCGGTTCTATAACTATGGCTCTCGAGATAAACGAAATCGGAATAAGGATGCAGGTGCGCGACGGCGCCGAACAGGCGAAAGGCGCGTCGGACGGCGGCGGCTGCCGCGATCTCGATCGCGAACAGATCGTCGAAGACGTCGTGTTACGCGTCCTCAAGATTCTGAAGCTGCAAAAGGAGCGTTGACGTGGGCTTTTTCGGCGGCCTTCAAAAGATGAAGATCCTCGCCTACGAGGTCGGCAAGTTCAAAACGCCGGTAGCTGAGTTCTCCGTCTACATAAATCCCGAGAAGTACAGCCACAGCTTTGAGATCTGTTACAACGATGTTCAGGCTCAGGGCGCGCCGGGCGGCTCGCCAAACTTCAACAAGGTGCTGTCGGAGACAGTGAAATTCGAGATCGTGTTCGACGGAACCGGAGTCGTATCGAGCGCGATCCCCGGCGTCATTCCGTTCATGGCCGACGGGATCACCAAACAGATCGCGGCATTCAAGAGCGTTGTCTATAACTACGACGGCGAGATTCACAGCCCGAAGTATCTGGAGCTGGTCTGGGGTACGCTCGAGTTCACGTGCAGATTGTCCGCGCTGTCGATCACCTACACGCTCTTCAAACCCGACGGCACTCCGCTTCGCGCGCGCGCCGACGCGACGTTCATAAGCTACAAAGATGAAACCGAGCTCGCGCTGAGCTCGGACGCACGGTCGCCCGATCTCACAAAGGTGCTCACCGTCAGGGCCGGGGATACGTTGCCGTTGATGTGCTACGGCGTCTACGGCAGCAGCAACTATTACACGCAGGTGGCGGAGGTCAACGGCATAACCGATTTTCGAAACCTGGTCGTCGGATCAATGATCACGTTTCCGCCGTTGGGAGACGCCGCGGCATGAGTACTCCAACGCCGCTTACTGCCAATACCTCTCTGGTGAGCTTCTCCATCAAGGTGGAAGGCAAAGAGATCGAGGACACATATCAAGTCGAGTCGATCGACACGTGGGTTGCGGTGAACAAGGTCCCAAAAGCGAAAGTTGTTATCTTCGACGGCAGCGCAGCCAAACGCGATTTTCCGCTGAGCAATCTCAAGACGTTCTTGCCGGGTTCGAAGATCGAGATCGCCGCGGGTTACAACCAGAAAAACACGGTCATTTTCAAAGGCATCATCGTCAAGCAGGGCATCGAGATCGATCAGACCCAGGGCTCAAAGCTGGTCATCGATATAACCGATCAGGCGATAAAGATGACCCTGGAACGAAAGAACGCGATCTTCGAAAAGATCAAAGACAGCGCGCTGATCGAAAAGCTGATCGGCGACAGCAGCCTCGCGAAAGACGTCGCGCCGACCAACGTCGTTCACGAGGACATAGTTCAGTATTACGCGAGCGATTGGGATCTGATGTTGATGCGGGCGGAGATGAATGGATTCATCGTGATTGCCGATGGCGGCAAGGTTACGGTTAATAAGCCCGATACGCAGCAGCCGCCGGTACTACTGCTCGAATACGGCGTATCGATCCTGGATCTGCAGGCCGAGATGGATGCCGCCACCCAGTTCGCGCCCTCCGCGATCAAGAGCTACACCTGGGACCCGGCTTCACAAAAGCTTATCGATTCCGGCCCAGGAACGGTCAACGTCAAAGAGCAGGGCAATGTCCCTTCTGGGCAGTTGGCGAAGGTATTCAACGCTCGCAAGTTCAACCAGCAGACCGGCGCGCTCGAAAAAGCAGCGCTGCAGGACTGGTCGTCCGGAGAATTGCTCAAATCAAAGATGTCCAAGATCCTCGGACATGTCCGGTTCCAGGGAAGTGCAAAGGCGCAGACCGGAAAGATGATTCAACTCGCCGGTTTGGGCGCAAGGTTCAACGGCGCTGCGTTCATCGGCGGCGTTCATCAGAGCATCACCGACGGAAAGTGGCTGACGACCGTCGGCTTTGGATTGAGCGCAAACTGGTTTGCGTCCGAAGCCCCGAATATCGAAGCGCCCGAGGCTTCGGGACAGTTGCCCGCCATAAGCGGAATGCAGACCGGCATAGTTAAACAGGTCTCGAAGGACCCCGGCGGCGAGTTTCGAGTTTTAGTCAGGCTTCCATTGTTGCAAGACAATGCGAAAGGCGTTTGGGCGCGGCTTGCGACGTTCTACGGCTCGAACAAGATCGGAGCTGTCTTCTATCCTGAGGTCAACGATGAAGTCATAGTCGGATTCATGAATCAAGACCCGCGCTATCCAGTAATCCTGGGCAGCGTGTACAGCAAGAAGCTTCCTCCGCCTTATCCGCCCGACGACAAGAATACAAAGAAGGCCATCGTTACGAAGGGCAAGCTCGAGATCTTCTTCGACGACCTGAACAAAATTATCGAGATCAAGACGCCCGGCAAGCACACGATAAAAATGGACGACAAGACGGGCGCGATTTCGATCAAGGACAGCAATCGCAACACGGTTTCATTATCGAAGGGCGGCATCGCTCTGGACAGCGGATCGAATATCAAGATCACCGCCAAAGGCAATATCACTATTCAGGCCGGAGCGAATCTCGCGTTGAGCGCCAAGGCGAACGCCTCGATTGAAGGAATCCAGGTCGCTAACAATGCAAAGGCGAAATTCAGCGCAAAGGGCGCCCTATCGGAAGTGACTGCCTCCGGAATGCTCACGGTTCGCGGCGCTCTAGTAAAGATCAATTAGGCGATAGGGAAGAGGGAAATCGCCAGTGACCAATAACAAAAGGAGCGAACATGCCGCCGGCAGCCAGGGTAATTGATCTTCACCAGTGTCCGATGAGTACGCCCGTCGGGCCCGTGCAGATACCGCATGTAGGCGGGCCGATACTCGGGCCGGGCGTGCCTACGGTTCTTATCGCGGGCCTTCCGGCAGCCAAGGTCGGCGATCTTGCCTTTTGCATCGGGCCGCCCGACGCGCTTGTGAAAGGATCGCAGACCGTCAAAATCGGAGGCATGCCGGCCGCGCGCATGGGCGACAAGACCGCTCACGGAGGCACGATCATCCTTGGATGGCCGCTGGTACTAATCGGAGGTTGAACCGCGTTGCAACGATCTAAGAAGTCATTTCTGGGAACTGGGTGGAGCTTCCCGCCCAGGTTCTCGACCGGCGACTACAGTGTCGTAATGGTCAGCGACGAAGAGGACATAAACGAGAGCCTCTGGATTCTGTTCTCGACCGCCTTAGGCGAGCGCATCATGCTGCCGGAATACGGCGGCACGCTGAAGCAGTATGTATTCGCAAGCATCACGGCCACGTTGATGACCCAGATAGGATCGGCGGTGCAACAAGCGGCCTTATATTGGGAGCCTCGCATAATCGTGGATGAAGTCAGTGTCGAGCCTGCCGCGAACGCCGAAGGCATTATTCTGATCACGGTCGGTTACACGATTCGAAAGACCAACGCGCGAAACAATCTTGTCTACCCTTTCTACATTCAGGAAGGCTCTCTTGCGGCGGGAGGACAATAGGCTGTGAGACCGAGCCCTGGCATTGTGATCAATGGGGCCGTCAGCCAGTACGATCGCCGGCTGCGCGCGCTCGATCCCGGCTATGCGGAAGTGGATGGCCGCCCGTCGCAACAGTTGTTGAACTTCTCCGTCGAATACGGCGCCTTAATCAACTTTTACGACGAGAAAGATGAGATAGACGGCGACTGGGTCAATTTCTTTCTCACCGATCCGTTGATGACTCTTGCCTCGATAGAAACCATGGATCTTCCGGAGGCTGAGGCCGACTTCGCCCGGTTGAAGGAAATGACCCTCGCCGAGCACAACAGCTCGGAGAAGTTCGAGCTGCTGCGGGCCGCTTTTCGCTCCGTTCTCGGGCTCGCGCTTGATGTGAACAATTGGCTCAATTGCGTTGAGATGGAGCGAGGCAGCGAAACGGCCCGGCTTCTTCGCAAGCAACTCGTATTGGATATAGAGGGCGGCCTCAACGATCAGTTGCGCCGGTTGAAGGCATATGATGAAGGGGCGGCGACCGCTCTCGGAAGCACGATCGGTCTCGACTACAGCTCGTTTTTGCCGATCTGGAATTTGAGCGGCGTATGCCCCGATCCGTCGATCTACAAAGGACGGCGATATAACCGCAAGATCGATCATGCCGTACCCTATCTCGACCCGATTTTCTTTGCGTTCGTCTATTCGATCGAACAACTGAAATTGTTCGCGGCCTCGAATTTTACGTCCGCAATGTACACGGGGACTCACAAACCGCAGATCGGTCTCTACATTGCGTTTTCCTGTTTGTTCAAGCACGCGCAGCAGACGATCAACACGATGTCGAACCGATACGTGGACTTTTATTATCGCGACATCCTGCGTGAGCGTCACCGTGGAGCGATTCCCGACAGCGTCTATCTTACGTTCACCTTGAGCGATGAAGAGGGCGTGCTGAGCACAACGGTTCCAGGCGGCACGCTGTTTCCGGCGGGCCAGGATCTCAACGGCGGCACGGTTCTGTATGCGGCGGACAAGAGCCTCGTTGTGACCGCGGCCCAGATCGAGCGTCTCCAGACGCTTCGTGTGCTGAGCGGGCGTCTCTTCGCGGGCGAGGGCCGGCCGCCGCATTTCTCCTATGTAGAAACAGAGCCGCCGCAAAGGGTCGTGCGCCGGGTATTGGCGTCCGCCATAACGACGGCGGGCGAGAACACTGATGCATCGGAGAGCGCGCAAACTCCGTGGGCTACTTTTGGAAAAGATAAGGTTGGAACTACAGATTCGGAGACCACCGAGCCCGCGTCGCTAGGGTTCGGGGTAGCTTCGCGGTATCTGATGCTCACCGGCGGTCGGCGCACGGTCGATCTGCGCATAGTCTACACGCGAGACTTTCAGGACAGCGTGCTCAACCCGCTGCTTGCGACTATCGCGGATGCGACCGGGCTTTCGTCAACGGATGCCTTTATCCGATTACTCGATCAATCGTTCACGCTTTATGTTTCGACTCAGGCTGGATGGTTGAAGATCGATGCCTACCGATCCTCGCTGCCGCCCTCAGGAGTCCTGGATGAACCCAGCTTTTTGTTGCGCTTCAATCTGCCGCCTACCGCGCCGGCGGTCGTGAACTTCGACCCGGCGAGCGAAGAAGAGATCGACGAAGCGGCGGCCGCGCTCGTTAGCGTCGACCCGGTAGTGAACGCGTCCAACCCGTCTCCGCTGCTCCCGACGCTGAAAGCCTACTTGCATCAGGAACCCGCGCGCCTGAAGGGGCCTGTCGGAGAAGTGAGCGTCTATCCGCTTTCACTCCTGAATGAAATGCCTGTAGTCGCGTTCGATATCGGAGTGGCGGTTAAGGAGCTGTCCGACTTGCAGCTTTCGAACACGGATGGCGAGATCGACGCCGCATCGCCCTTCAATGTACTTGGAGGACTGCCGGTTGTCGGCTCGTACCTGTCGATTCAGCAGCCCGAGTTGTTCGTCAAGAAATTGGATTCGCTCCAGATTCAGATCGTATGGTTCAACCTTCCGCAAAACAGCACCGGGTTCAAGGGGTATTACAGGTATTATGACATCGGGCTCGACGGCCAGCCTGATCCAAACCTGTTCGACAATCAGGTCTTTCGCGGTTCAATCCGCGTTTCAAATCCGGGATCGTGGGTTATCGACGACTCGCTGTTCGGGTTCGCCTCTCCGCCGATGGCGGCCGATGTATACCTGTTTCGCTCAGAGCCGAGGTGCTCCGATCAGGAACCCGCCCGTGCCGGTCCGTTGTGCGCGGCAACGGGATTCGACACGCTCGACATCATGAGCTCGGCGCCTCCTCAGTACTACGATCCGGCCGCCGGGGCCATCAAGCTCGAGTTGACTCAACCTCCGTACGCGTTCGGCAACAGCATCTATTCACAGAACGTGCTCAATGCGGTGATCGACGATTTGCCCGACACGGAGCGCTGTCAGGAGAAGTGCCTCGCCCGGTGCGAACCGCTGAAGCGAGCGATGGACTGCATTCAGTTATGCATAGACTGTCTGGACGGCTGCGACGACATACTTGGTCTGGACGTGCTGGACGACTTCGCCGATGCGAGCCCGCCGATCGGATGCGTAGACAAATGCTTGATGAGTTGCGTCGCCTGTCTGCTCGAAATTCTGATCGACTGCATGAAGCCAATGGTTGCCGCCGGCGTGGTGGACGGCGCGTCGATCAGCCGCGTTGAAGCCGCGCTTCGAGCCTGCATCGGGCTTCCCGAAGACCAAATGGCGCGGTGCATTCAACGCAGCCTTGATGAATGCCTGCTGCTCGCGGTCGATTCTCCGCCGCGCTTGCCGAGGAAGTGCACGCTGATACTCGACGCGATATTCTGTCTCACTCAGTGCGCGGTAGAGTGCGCCGACGATGTGCCGTGTTTGCAAGGCTGTCTGGCGAAGTGCATAGAGAAGCTCAGCAATGAGTACGACGCGTGTCTCACCGCCTGCATGGATGCGTGCCTCAATCCGAAGAAGGAGCTTCGGTATCCAAACGAGCCCTACCTGCCGCAGGCGACGAGCTTGACGGTCAATTATTCGGCTCGCTTTTCGGCGCCGGTTTCAGGAATCGCGGACTCTGGCTCGATGTTTCACCTGTTGCCTTTTGGAGGATACGGGCCGCTTCAAAACGAGGCGATCGGCAAGCCGACGCTGCTGCCGGTGTTTTCGAATTCCGGAAACTTGTATGTAGGTTTCACGGGGTTGGTTCCGCCTCAGAACCTGACGCTGCTCTTTCAGATGTCGTGTTCACCCGATTGGCGCGGTCCGGCCAAGCTGCCGCCCGTTCAATGGGATTTTCTCAGCGGCAATGCGTGGAAACAGTTGGATGAGCCGCGGATTCTCGCGGACTGGACAAACGGATTGCAAAACACCGGTATCATTACGTTGAGCCTTCCGACCTATGACGCGGAAGGCCACACCGTGATGCCTTCCAGCAATCAGTGGCTTCGAGCTTCTGTTCCGGAAAAGCCGGATCAATTTCCGAAGACGATGGCCGTCTACGCGCAAGCCTCGATCGCGACGTGGGTGAAGGACAGCAGCACCGGCGATCATCTTGAAAAGCCGCTGCCGCCGTACACGATCAGTAGCTCGGTCGAGCCGCTGCCCGACATCGAGACGATAACTCAGCCGATCGAGTCGTTCGGCGGCCGGAATCGAGAGACGGATGCGACGTTCAACATACGAGTCGGCGAACGGCTGCGACATAAGGATCGAGGGATTCTGGGATGGGACTACGAACGGCTGGTGCTCGAGCGCTTCCCATCAATCTGGAAAGTCATAGCATTGCCCGCGCGCGATCTTGAATCAGGGAGCTCGCCCGGCGCCGTGCTGGTCGTGGTCGTGCCGGGACCGGATAACATTGAAACCGTCGATCCCGCGATCCCAGCGGCTTCATCGGAAATGCTCTATCAGATTCAGTCCTATCTCAACGGCTTGGTGAGCTCGTTCATAACTTTGAACGTGGTTAATCCGGTTTATGTCCGCGTCACGGTCCTGACGTCGGTTCAATTCCGCGAGGAGGAAGATCCGGGCAATTCAATCAACCGGCTCAACGAAGATCTCATACAGTACCTGTCGCCATGGTTCTATGACACGGAGCGGGCGGCCAAGGGCGGCCAGTACGCGTCGGAAGACAACATTTCAGAGTTCATCCAAACGCGTCCTTACGTGGAGGTGATGAACGACATCGGCTTTGCCTACGAACCCGATCCGGATCGTCTGCAGTGGTACTTTCTCACTTCGGCAGCCAAACACGTGATCAGTGTTCAGGTTTCGGAGGCAACGAACGCAAGGCGATGATTGATCTGGTGAATGAGTAAGACAGGAGACGTCATGCACACTCAGGCGAGAAAAGACGTTAACGAGAAAAGCAGGGCAAATGGAACCGCTCAGTCGGAGGCAATGGCCGGGCAACGAGCATCCATCACGCCTGCTCAAAGAGGCGCTGCGCAATTGACGAGTATGAGCGATCTCGCGAACAAAAGCAGAAGCGCCGCCCATGTCGCGCGGATGAGGAGAACCCTGTCTTCGAGAAATACTCTAACGACTCAGCGGCGGACCAATAGCACCGGGCTTCCTGACGATCTCAAGAGCGGACTGGAATCGCTGTCCGGCTTCAATCTTAACGACGTCCAGGTTAACTACAACTCGCCGGAGCCCGCGAAGATAGGCGCGCACGCGGTGACTCAGGGGAGGGCTATTCACGTCGCACCCGGCCAGCAGGAACACGTGAATCACGAAGGATGGCACGTCGTCCAGCAGTTGCAGAATCGCGTCAGGCCCACGACTCAGATCGGCAACGTACAGGTGAATGACGACTCGAGTCTCGGAGGCGGATCGAATGGGCGCAAGAGCAAAACAGGCGGGCGCTTCCGTACAGGCCGCGCCTGTTCAGGCTCGCACGGTGGAAAAGAATTCGCGCGCCGGAGGCGTCTCACAGCTACAACGGTTCAAAGAATAGCGCTGAACGAATGAGTTCTGACGCAAACAAACCGAAGGATTAGTAGATGTGAGCTTGGCCGGCAATGGATCAATACTGCTCGCAAGGAGTGATTTATGCATGTTGCATTAGGACGGATCGCACAACGCCACGCGGAGGCGCACGCAAGGTCCGCGCAGCTCGAAAACAATCCACGGACATCCACATTCGCCCAAACCAACGCCGGCGCGATGAACTCGGCGATATCCCAAACGGTGAATCAGCGTCCCGAAGTCGGGCGGCTCGCGTCCATTCAGCGGGCCGCCAATTCTGGTCCCGGCGCGGCACACGTGGCGCAAATGAAGGCGGCTCTGGGGCAGGGCTCGGGAGCCGTCGCGCAGATGAATGGCAGTGGATCGAAGGGACTGTTCAGCCGCTACATCTACGGCCCGCATTCTTATAACGTTTCGCACAAAGCGTATTCAAAGCAACCGAACGAGACTGATGAAGAAGCGACCGAAAAGGTCTTTGAAGGCTTAAAGAAGAATCCTGCTCCCTTTAGCTTCGGAGAATCGACGGAGGAAGGAAACGAGGCTTTTGTGTTTCCCTTCGGCAAGATTTTCACTAAGGCGAACGCAAACAAAAAGTCGATCACGAACCGCACGAAGCCAGGTCGCCACCTGCTCGATCCCGGAAAAGTCACGCGCACCGCGAAGGGAGAAGACATTATTACCAAAGGCACGGGTACCGGGCTCTTTCCGCGCCTGAATGAGCGGTTCGCGGATACGCTGTGGGGCTCGGTCGCCTACAAGACGCGACTCGGACTCGATCCGGAATTCGCGAAAAAACACTATAAAGAAGTAGATCAGGCGACCGATCTGGCGGAAGAGTGGAAATACTGAAGAGTGGAAATACTAACGCGTACCGATAATCAAGGCACGAGGGAACACGAATGACAGACAACGCCAGTTCCACGCCGTTTGTGTCTTGCATCATGCCGACATTCAACCGGCGGCGATTCGTGCCTCGCGCAATTTACTACTTTCTTTCGCAGGATTATCCGGAGAAGGAGCTGCTGATACTTGACGACGGAGTCGAAAGCGCCGCCGACCTGATTCCGGATGATCCATGCGTAAGGTACGTGAGGCTCGAAGGCCGCGAGGTGCTGGGCAGGAAACGAAACCTGGCCTGCGAAGAAGCGCGCGGCGACATCATCGCTCACTGGGACGACGACGATTGGATGGCACGGTCGCGGCTCAGCTATCAGGTGAGGAATTTATTGGATCAGGGAGCCGATGCTTGCGGTTTGGACCGGTTGCTCTTTTACGAACCGCAAAGCGGCAACGCATGGAGCTTCTACTACTGCAACGGCGGCCGAACGTGGATCGCCGGAGGCACGCTTTGCTACACAAAGTCGTTCTGGAGACGGAATCATTTTCCTGAAGTCGACGTCGGCGAAGACACGCGATTCGTCTGGGGCAGTCGCGACGCGAATATCGTGACTCATTCCGACAACACGTTCTATGTCGCGATGATTCACGACCGGAATACTTCTCCCAAGCGCACGTCGAGCCGGCATTACAGGCAATATCCGGTTTCGGAGATCAGACGGATTCTTGGAGAGGACCTTGCTCTCTACTCGGAACCGGCAAGGTAAGCCGGTGTCAGGGAATGAGCCGCGATCAAAAGGAGCGGCTGTTCGAAAGCTGTTCGAACTGTGTCAGGCGGAACATCGCCTTAATCCGAAACTGCTCCGCCTGAGGAGGCGCCGCTTATGAAACTCAACCTTGGATGTTGTGACGCTATTTTGTCCGGCTTTGTGAATGTCGACGTGAAGGCGCGTGAGGGCGTCGAGGTGGCGGACTTGCGCAACGCGTGGCCATGGCCCGCCAACTCGGCGGAATTCGTCAAAGCTCACGACATAATCGAGCACCTGCCGGACAAGATTCACACGATGAACGAACTGTGGCGCGTGCTTAAACCAGGAGGCAGAGCTGAGATCGCCGTTCCAACCACCGACGGCCCGGGTGCGTGGCAAGACCCAACCCACGTTTCGTTTTGGAACCGGAGAAGTTTTATGTACTACCAGGCGGGTCATCCTTATCGGGAGCGCTACGGCGAAACCTACGGGATTCGCGCCAGCTTTGCCATCGTCAGCGAAACCATCGACCAAACGCCGGACGGACCGCGCCTGACGATCCTGTTGGAGAAATAAAGTCATAGGCGACATTCATTGATTGTCAACGCACCTGGCTTTGTCTGATCTGGAAATATGAGGCAGCAATTGACCACTCTGATTGCGACCGCGGGCGGAATCGGCGACATCATTCGAACGACTCCGTTGATCCGAGTCTTTCACGAGATCGGCTATGAGGTAGACGTATTGCTGGCGCCCGATTATCACGAGACAGCTTTGCTGCTGGAAGGAGCGCCGGAAATTCGGCGATTGTATGTTGCTCAGGCGAGCCATGAACACGGACATCCGCGGCCCGCTTACCGAGGGGAGGTCTATGACATCGCGGTTTTCACTCTGTGGGGGGAGCGGCTGAACAAAGCCGTTCAGGCGCGTCGCATATTCAGTTTCAATGCCGGCCAGTGGAAGCAGCACGGTGACATTGCCTGTATTCGCGACGTAGCAAGGTCGATTGGCTGGAGTCGTGAACTGCCTTCGCCTTTCGCGATCGCGTCGAGTCGGGAATTCGGTCTTTCTTCTGAAACAGTCGCGCTGCATCCCGGATGCAAGACTGGTTGGCCATGGAAGAAGTGGCATGGCTTCGATTCACTGGCCAGGCTTATCCCGAACGTAGTGATCGTGGGCGCCGGATCGGATCTCGATAACGCGAGGACCTATTTTCGAGAGCCGTTCGAGTGGCCTGCTCACGCCGTCGACTTTTCCGGAAAGCTGAACCTGCCGGACACCGCGGCGCTCATCAAGCAATGCGCGGCGTTGGTATCAAACGATTCCGGGCTTATGCATCTCGGAGTCGCGCTTGGGATACCAGTGTTCGGCGTTTTCGGATTGACCAGTCCCGTACGAGAAGCGATGCCGGAGCCTAACATGCACGCGATAACCAAAGGCCTGCAGTGCGAGCCCGCGTGCAGAAAACAGCCCTGGGGCCGCCGTGATTGCTCATATTCGCTCGAATGCCTGAAGACACTGAACGCGAGTGAGGTATTCGCGAGGCTGGGATCGGTTTTGTCCGGCGCCTCAGCACCGGTCGGCGGAAATTGATGGAGAGATGATGGACGACATAACGGTCGCATATCACGGCTATGTTTTCGACGCTTCCGGTTACGGCTATGCGGCGCGAGCCTACATACACGCGTTGCATGCGGCAGGAGTCAGCCTTTCGGTTTCGGATCTCGCCGGGCGAGGACTGCAAGTGCATGACAACCTTGTAGAGTCGCTGCTTAGGAACCCCGACAAATCGGCTGACTTCCATATCTTTCATGGAATTCCGACGCAGTGGTCGCGAAGCGCGTATCTGCTGCCCAATGCGATAGGAATGACTGTGTGGGAAACCGATGCAATCCCGCATCAATGGCGCAACCCGCTCAATCACACCCTTGAGGTCTGGCTTCCCTGCGAGCACAACGTCAATACCTTCGCCAGAGATCTGATGCGGCCGATCTTCAAGCTGCCGCATCCGATATTTCCAAGTTCGAGGAACGGCTCCGGCTCGTCTCGCGGATCGAACGCTCGCGAGTCGCTCGGAATAAGCGATAGCGATTTTGTCTACTACTGCATTATCGAATGGCAGGAGCGCAAGAATCCGGAGGGCGCGATTGAGTCATATCTGCGCGCTCTTCCGGACCGGGCTGACGCTTTGTTCTTTATCAAGACGAACCCAAGCGCTGAGAAAGCCGCTCACGCGACACTGGAGGCGATACGGGCTCGAATCGGTTCCAAGGCTCGCGTCGAGATCCGCGCGGAGGCATGGGATGATGCGCGCATAGATGCGCTTCACCAACGTGGAGACTGCTATATCTCACTCCATCGAGGTGAAGGCTGGTGCTATCCCCTGTTTGAAGCGGCGAGCCGGGGCAAGCCCGTGGTCTCGACCGGGTATTCCGGGCCGCTCGATTATCTCGACCCCGAATCGCACTTGCTGGTCAGGTATTCACCCGCGCGAGTGGGCCAGCGCTACATCTACTACAACCCCGGAATGACCTGGGCCGAACCTGATCTGGCGCATGCAGCAGAGTTGATCCGCCAGGCGTTTGACAATCGAGCCGATGTCGAGGCCAGAGCCGCAGCGGCTGCTCCGCGAATTCGGGAGGCTTATTCGCTTGAGGCAGTGGGAGAGCTGGCAAGGAAGAGATTGACCGGCATGCTCGAGACAGGGAAACGACCTCCGACAAGCAGATCAATAACGCGTGGGAAAAGAGACGACCTCGTCCCGACTATTCCTATTCCTGCTGAATGGTACGATCAGGATTACTTTGATAACGGTCTGAAGAGCAACTGGGACAAGGGCTTCACGTGGGGGCGCTTCGGGGAATTGTTCACGAACACCGCGGCGTTTCTGAACGACGTGTTTCGGGATGCTTCCAGTTATCTGGATGCAGGTTGCGCGAAGGGCTATCTCGTCCGCGCGCTCCGCGAACAGGGCAAGGATTGCTGGGGCTTTGACCATAGTCGATGGGCGATCGAGCACGCTGAGGAATCCGTCAGGCCGTTCCTGTTCAACGCGAGTTTTGATGAAGTGACTTTCGGCCGGCGTTTCGACGTGCTCACCGCTTTTTCAATCCTCGAAACGTTAACTGAATCGCAGGCGCTCGCGTTCCTTTCGCGGGCTCGTGAGTGGACCGCCCACGCAATCGTGGCCGTGATCCCTACCTTCGAAAGCGAGGAGGCGTTCCGCTCATACAACGCTACGGACCGCGACCTGTCGCACGTGACCATGAAAAGCCGCGCCTGGTGGCACGAGTTGTTCCTGCGCGCAGGATGGCGGCAAGGCCCTATGACTCGAATAGTCGAGCGGATGTGTCAGAGTCATGCGCTGCCGTCCAGGATGGGATGGAGCGTCTACGTCTACGCCGGCGAGGAAATGGAATGATGAACCTTTCACCAGACATAGCCATCATCGTACTGCACTTCAACACGCCGGAAATGACGAGCGCGTTGGTCTCATATCTTCAAAACGATCTCGACTATCCGAACAAGAAGATATATGTGATTGATAATGGCTCCGATGAGCCGCTTGCGTGTTCAACTCACAGGCTGCCTGAGAACCTGGGGTTCACTCGGGGAATGCATGAGGGTTACAGGATTGCGTCGACGGAGGCTGACTATGATGGCTACTGGCTGCTCAATTCGGATGTCGGCTTCGAGTTTGGAAACGACGTACTGGTGAATCTGTGCCAGGTCCTCTTCTCGAACGAGAGCTACGCGCAGATCGCTCCGCAACACAATTCTCCGCATGGATTCATGGAACGGGCCGGGTGTGAAGCTGAGGCGGTTCCATATCTCGAGCCCGTCGCAACGCTGATCAAGGGGTCGGTCGTGAAAGCGTTGGGATTCTGGGATCTGGCGCTGACGTATGGCTGGGGAGTGGACTATGACTACGGATATCGAGTGCGGCGCGCGGGCCTGATGAACATTCTCACTAATCGCGCGCGGATCACGCACAGGGAGCATCGCTCAATCGCTGATTATCCCAAATTTGTCGAGGCGGCAAGCGGCGAGATGAGGTCCGTTTTGAACGAAAAGTACGGCGACGGATGGTGGGAACAGACAACGACAATGGAACGTAGGATCGTGCCGTTGATTTTGAGCTGTGAGCGTGATGTCTCTTTGACGGAGCGATTTGTTTCATCATATCTAACCGTGCAGGCTGGACTGGCCAGACCGCTTGTTGTGGTCGACATATCGGCGTCGCCGGGCTTGTCGGCCAGGTACCTGTCGCTCATTGCGTCGCTCGACCCGCGGGCCGTCGTTATCCATTCGCGAGAGCCGGATCAGGACCTCTACAACTCGGTTCAAGAAGCGGTCAATCTGGGATTTCAATATGCATTGAAAGAGGCAGGACCGAATGACCTGATCTTGTTTATCGAAGACGATATTGTCTTCTCGAGCAGGTTCCTGGCTGGGTTGAAAACTGTCGAGGTTCAATCCGATGTCGGATTCATAAGTCTCTACCAGCCAGGCAATGGATATGGCGCCAGAGAAATAGCCGCCGGGCAGTTCTATGGTACTCAATGCGTCCTCTTTCCAAGAAAAGCGGCGGCGGAGATCGCTGACAACTGGGAAGAACTGAAGAAGTACATTCCACCCGGCTATGACATCAGATGGAGCCGTTTCCTGGGCGAGCGTGGATACAAGCTTCTCTGTACCGACTATTCATATGTACAGCATATCGGATCCGCTTTATCGAGATTACACGGGCACGGCAGCCATACGTCGAGTAACTTCGTTGCTTGAGAGGTTGCGCCGGCGGAAAGCTGGTCCTCCGAGGCGTGGCAGGAATCCGGAGGCGCTATCGTCACGCGGGCACGATTGGGGCATTGAAGAATTGGAACTTGAATATGCTGGTATCGAAAGAGCTGAACCGCCAAGGATGATCGTCGTCCGCGTGACAATCCGCGTTCGGTTAATGCGGTGTCGTCCGTTCGCGGCGGCACGGAGATTTCAATGACCGTACTCGCTCAACGTAAAGAAGCGAATCTAATGCCGGCTAACGGCGCGACTGGTGAGCGTGCGCTCTTTGCTGCAACCGGACTCTTTGACGGCCGCCATGCGGACCATCGAGACAATATTGTTCCTGCTTCTGAGGTCAACCGCCAGGATGCCGCGGAGCAGAGCCTTGCCGGCGGCTTCAGTGAGGGATCGCGCTCATCCGTCACGACCCAACTAGCAGCTAACCTGAATCAAAGTCGCGGAGCGGCATCGCTGAACAGACTCGCGAGGAGGTCGAATTCCGGGCCGCGGGCCGCGGCTCGTTCCCCACTAACGTATGCGGTCTCGCAGCCAGGCGGCGCCGCCCAAAGATGCTGTGACGATCGACCGAACGGCAACCCGCGGGTCGAGTCACAATTGCAGCTACAGAGCTCGCTCGATCAGAGCCCGCGCGTGGCCGCTCAGATGAAGCTCGCGGGGATCCTCTCGCGAAAGGCAATGACGTCCCTCCCTCCCCGGAAGAATGCATTGGAATCACGCGGGACGGCGCAGGCGAAATGTCCCATCGCCGCCAGACCTAAACCCGCGATCGCGGAAGAGGAGGATCTCGCTCAAGCGAAATTCGAAACCGCGCAAGGAAAACAGGGAGCAGAGGATCCCAAAACAATATCGTTGCCCCTGCAAAGAGAAGAAGGGACTGACGACGAGGACTCCATACAAGCAAAGCTTGATCCCGTTCAGCGTGAGGCGTCAGCGCAAAGCGGGGTTTCGCCGTCGCAAAGTGTCAATCGCACTGGTTTGCCGGACGATTTAAAGGCCGGGGTTGAGAGCCTGTCCAGGCATTCGATGGATGATGTGAGAGTTCACTACAACTCTCCGAGGCCCGCTCAGTTGAAAGCGCTGGCATATGCCAAGGGGACGAACATACACGTAGCGCCCGGCCAACAAAAACACCTGCCTCACGAAGCATGGCACGTTGCGCAGCAGAAAGCAGGCCGCGTCAAACCAACTATGCAACTTCGCGGAATCGGGGTGAATGATGATGCGAGACTGGAGCATGAAGCTGATGTAATGGGCCGTCGCGCGGCGAGCTTTGACCTGGGTTCACGAGCCGGCTCGGCATCGTCTTATGAAGGTATGAAGAGCGCTTCTTCGGCGGGCTCCGGTCAAGCGACGGTTCAACCGGTTTGGGGTCTCTTAAGCGGCGGACTTGCGGGTCTGGTAGGCGGCGGCTATTACGGCGCCACCGGAGGCGCCGCTGTTGGAAGCGTCATCGGCGGAGCCGTCGGCAGCCTTTTCGGTCCTGCCGGAACCGTTGTTGGCGCCGGCCTGCTCGGTGGACTCGGCGGTCTGATAGGCGGCGTGGCCGGCGGAGTCGTGGGAGGCGTTGTGAGCGGCTTGACCGGCAATGCCATCGAAACCGCGGTCAGCAATCCTCCTTCCACGGCCACAACCAGGCGAGGGCTCTCGATCGGAGAAATAGTATTTAAGCGAGCCCAGGCGCTGGCCGACAAAGCACACCGAACCGACCGCGACGCTTTCATAGACTTTTTCGAACCTGGCCTACAGAAGGTCATCCGGGCCGATCTCGACAATCTCAAAACCAACGGAGACGTGCACGCGGCAATCGAGAGGTATTATCGCGAACGAATCGCGGAGCCAGGTCAATATACGGCGGACACCCAATACAACCAGCCGTTGTCCGATGCTCTCCTTGCCAACCCTTACATCAAGATGATTCTCAGCGGCGACATATATAAGGAAGGGGCGGGTGGAAGAGATGAGAGGGAGGAAAAGGGGACGGAGCCGCTCGATGAGCCCGGCACATTGGTCGTGCCCCGCACTTCTCCTAAACGTGTCCGCGACGCCAGAGTCGCATTCAACAAGCTGGTCACGAGAAAACTACCGGCTGTCGCAAAGATCAAGCGCAAGCTCGGGCCCGAGTCCGCGATCGGGCATGAAGGCGATCTCCATCTTGGATGGGCTTCGCCGCGTGGAGCGGTCTTGCACGAACTTGGCCATCACCTGGAACAGAATCTGTCGCCCGAGGACATCGCTACAATTCACAACTTTTTGCGTGCGCGAGCCCGCTCCGCAAATCTACGCCGAGTCGGATACGAACGCCTGATCAATAAGCGCCAGGCGGAAACAGGATACGACATCGAGGGACCCGACATCAGCGGCGGGGGCTACCGTTCGCTTTGGGGAGTGACCGCGAACACCTTGCTGTACCTCGGCGGCAGTGAGGAAGGGGGACGCGGTATTGAGAGATTCATACTTGGCCAGGGCGCCAGCCCTGAAATCAGCTACGGCAGCCAGGTCTACCCGCAGGGCCTCGACACCGAATACATTGCGACAACTATTCAATTCTTCGGCGAGCCCGAGACGGCGATAGAGCTGATTACCAAGGACCCTCTCAGAGTTTCCCTATTTCTCTACCTCGCCCAGCCGAGGCAATATGAAGCGGTGCGCAAAGCATTCGGTTCGAAGACCGGAAAGGACCTTAACGACTTGATTCACACGCTCACGCCTGAAAGGCAATAAAGCCGGTATTCGAGCCGTCTAACCAGGGAAAGCAAGGATGCCGGTATTCGCCTCAGCCGATAAACGCAACGCCGTTGCTTCTTCGTCGAACGAAGCCCTACAGAGCCGGCTCGGCGACCAGGCCGCGGCGTACGGCGGTGCTGAAAGCGCCTCCGGTTCTTCTCTGCGAGCTATGGCCGAAGCGTCGAACCGGAGTCCGCGAGTGAGATCGCAGATTCAGTTAGCCCGATCGCTCAACAGTCGTTCGTTCGCGGTTACTCGGAGCCTAGAGCACGATGCCGATGAAATAGGCGCCGGTGCAATCAACGACAGGGAAGTCTTCGATGGGCAGCCGCCGGTTCAAAGATCAGAAAAGATCATCGGCAATAGCGCCGCGCCGGTTCAGCGTACTCGCGCGGACGCCGAGAACGTGGGCGCGTGGTTGACCGGAGGTAATCGGGAATTCGTCCCGTACTTGCTGGACCGCGATGAGAACAATCTCGACAGGCTTAAGCTGATGCTCATAAACAATCACGGACTATTGGAAGATGATCCGAATTATATTCGGATACAACGCCATTGGTTTCCCAATATGGGGCGCGAAGAGTTCGATAACGCGGTCAACCAGGACATAACGGAAGACCCGTTATTCGCGTATGCGGGCATACCGTTCGAAACGTCCCCTACGCCGCTCGACTGGGAGTCGAGTGAAATCGACATCGAGGAAGAAGAGGCCGAATCACAATGGTACGGACACAAGCGCAAGTTCAGCCTCGGCTCGGGCGGTCCGGAGAAAGAGGAGAGAAAGCATCCCGAACGCAAGAAGCATCGCATCGCAACCAGCGAAGAGGATGAAGATGATGAAGAAGGCCTGAACGAGGAGTCGTTGCTCCATTCGTTCCGCTCGACAAGCACAGGGACGAGCGAGACCATCGGCGAGCGGTCCTGGAAAGTCCTCGGCGGGTTCGGCGCGATCACTGAAATCGAGGAGATCAAGCAAGAACAGCAGGAGCCGCAGCCTCTTGGCCTCGTTTCCTGGAACGTCGCGCACTTCAGCAACAAAGACATCGGCGAAGCGCTTCAAGCGTTCAGCGAGCAGTTCGAGACATTCTCCGGCAAGGACTGGCGCGCGCTGTTTATCGAACTGGATGAGTTCGCGGCGTTGGTCAATACGAGCCTGGCCAGGTTTAAACGCCTGCCGACCACGATCTCCTCTCGAGAAGAACCACAGAGATCGCGCGTCGGACGCAGCCTTGAGAAGCGCAAGAAGGAAAGCGAGTTTCAGAGCGATGAAACTCTCAGGCAGGAACACAAGAAGATCTTCGGCGGCTTGAAGGGCGACGTCGAGCTCACCCTGCTCGGCTTGACCAGCGATCTCGAGAACGTACGCAATGCAAGATCTCAGATAAACGCCGGGGAGTACGAAGCGGAAATAGACAAGGTCGTGCGGATCGATTGGGAAGAGCTATGGGAGCGAGCCAAATCGGATCGACAGGCGCGCATCGATCTGGCGGACAAGGTGAAGCAACTCCGCAAGTTTGAGAACATAGCCGAACCTGCCAAGAAAATAATTACAGTCACGAAGAAGCTGCTGAGCGCTTCCCATCTGCAAACGCTTCTCTCGAGGATCGCGGGCGAAAAGTACGGCGAGCTTCTGACGATATTGAGCGATGTCGCCGTCAAGCTCCCAAGGGTGGGAACCATCAACGAACTGGGCCGGGCGCTGCATAGCTTTAATATCGCGACTCACATCGAGGAGATGTTTAAGAATAACGAATGGCTCGACCTCCTCGCTCTCCAGGAAGTGAACGATCCGTCGTTGCTGAAGCAGACCGCGACCGGGTACGACCTGTATAGCGGACCCCATTTGGTTTCAGGCGGCGAGAACCCTCAGCAGGAGTTCTATCCGCTCCTGGTCAGGAAAGGCTCCAACATAAGAGTCGAGTCGGTGTTTGTCGTGAGTACCTCGGGCCTGATGACGCCCGTCGGGCATGACCAGACCGAATATTGGGACAAGGAGGGCGGTATCTATCGTCCAATCGTCGTCTACCAGATCAGAAAGGGTGATGAAAAGGGGCCGACGTGGATCGCGATCGTCCATACGACGCCGGAGCCGGATACGAAAGGAGAGGTCGCTGAATTCAACCGCAGGGCGATCTTCAAAGAAGTGGAGGCCGGTCTTAAGACCCTGGAAGGCCTGGCGGATCAAAGAGGCATCCCGCTCATCATCGGCGGCGATTACTATCTGACCTCCGAAGCTCTGGTCAAGGATCTCGCCGGTGAATCGCTCACGGATGTGGGGCTCGATTTCAACATAGAGGACATCAAGGCAAAGACGAAGAGGCTGCGAACGATTTTGCAGTACCTGCTGGCGAAGGAAGAAGAGAAGCTCAGAGCGCAAACCGGGGAGCAGGAAGAACAGAAATCGACGCCGGTTCCTGTAAACAGACCCGAGGGCATCTCGGACCGGGAGATAGCCGAAGCCGAGCAAAGCACGCAGCGAATACTCGAGATTGAACGAGGCCGCGACGCCGTCGAGGCTCTGCGTGAAAGAATCAAGTTCTTGAACGAAGCGCTCACCGACGACCAGTTGTTAAAGAACTTCTACGGCCTGACGGTGAAGCATCAGATCGAGGAGCTGGGTCTGCTGGTTGCTCAAAGCGTCACGGGCACTAATCCCAAGAAAGACCCGCTGGGGAGATGGTTCGATCTTCAGATCGCGGACTTCTTTATTCATAACGAGCAATGGAAGTCCGTCGAGCTCGGAATCGTCAGGCCCGAAGGAAAGCTGCTCACCGTCGATACCGAAGAGCGAACCTATTCCAGATACTGGCAGCGATTCAGCGATCACTTTCCCGTAGGCGGGCTCTTCTCGCTGGGCAAAGAGAACCTCAGACGCAACCCGGCATTCGTCCGGGCCGCCGCCGATGAAGAGACCGCGTTAGAGCTCAACACCAGCCGCTTCGCCGAGTTGGAGGCCGACAGGCGCTTCGGCTTCAAGGATCGTTCAGTTGCCGCCGCGTTTATCGGACTCATGAAACCGTCGTACAGGGCGGCCGAGGCGGTGGCGTATCTGAAACGCAGATATGAAGGACTCGTCGAACAGGCGATCCTGGAATCCGATCTGGACCTATTCGATATCAGCGAGCCGCATGGAGTGAAGGGCTATATTGAAGCTATAGAGCGTCTCGAAGATAGCCTCGAATTGGACGAGGAGGACAGGCTGCTGCTGATACGGCCTGAGGACTTCGAGCCGGATTACGACGAAGGCGAAACAGGGAAGGGAAGTGAATCGAAAAAACGCAGGTCGTACCCTGAGCGTGAGAGCACAACCAGGCATTCTAAAGAGGAGCTAAGCGACGACGAATACGAACTGACGCGGAAGACGCGGGAGAAGGGAAAACAGAAGAAGAAAGAGAAAGGGACCGAAAAAGAGCAAATACGAAAACAAGTAAGAATCGTGAAACGCCAATCAAGCTTTGGGAGCAAGTTTCAGAGCGGGCTCTCGGAGCTCGAACTCTCGTCTCGGCAGCGGGAGCAGGAAGAGAACGAGGATTATGACGCGCTGTCCGAACAACGGGATGCGACCGAAGCGAACTTCTTACTCGAACAAGGCGGCCAGCTCATTCCCGAGAACCTGGCCGGCGACAACATGAGAGATGCTATTCAGTACCTTGGGAACATGTACCGCGTCAGATTGCGAACCAGAGCCCAGAGAGAAGAGTTCATCGAAACAATAGGCGCAAGATACAGCGAAGGCATGAGCGCTTATTTCGCGAGCCAGGTTCAGACTGATACGCCCCAGACACGAGCCGAGTTTTACAGGAGAGAGAGAGACTACATTCGCGCTCTATTTCAGAAATTAAACACGAATTCAACAGGCGGAGGCATCGTCATCACGAATTGATCGCGGCATGTAAGAGGATTCCATGGAACTACCAGTTGTGATTCTTCCGGACCCGCCAGTCAACAAGGGGCTGGATTACGTGTATCTCAAAGAAGAAGGTACAAGGCTCGTGCAAGAGTTGTCGGGCGACATCTGGACCGATTACAACGAATCGGATCCGGGGGTCACTACGCTGGAACAGCTCTGCTATGCATTGACCGAGCTTTCCTATCGGGCCGAGTTTCCGCTCAAGGATCTTTTGATCGACCGGCCCAACGGTAGAATCAGGACTCGCCGCCAGGCGTTGTTCATCCCACGCCGAATCTACACGTGCAACGCGTTAACCGAAAATGACTATCGCAAGCTCATCGTGGATCGCGTCTCGGGAGTCGAGAACGTCTGGCTCACACACTATGACAGCCGTGATCCCGAGAGATCGGTGAACGGCCTGTACGACATCTGGGTTTATGCGCCGGGACTCGGCCCGCTTATATGCGTTCCGGATGAAGTTAAACAGTTGGCCAGGCGCGTGCGGCGAGTCTATTGCCGAAACCGAAGCCTCTGCGAAGATTTGCACCGAGTGCACATACTCGAGCCGCTGCGGACGGTCGTCGAAGCGGCGGTTACCATCGGCAACTCACAAACAGCGGATGCGGTTCTGGCCGGGATATTCTTCAACGTGGGAAACCTGATCGCGCCCGAATTGCGCAGAGAGCCGCTGAAGAGCCTGATGGATCGAGGCGTATCTCCGGATGAGATATTCAACGGTCCTCTTCTCACGAACGGTTTCATCGACAGCGTGCAGCTTCAAGCCAAAGCCTCAAAGATTCCGGTTCAGGAAATCGCCCGCGCGATCGCGCACAGCTCCGGCGTGCTCAGCGTTCGCAGCCTCAGAGTACGAGTAGAAAATCAGCCTCGGCCCTTCGAGCGGAATCAGTCCATACCGGTCGAGATGAAAAACATTCTCAGCCTCGATACAGACGCGGGACCGGGTGGACGCTTCACTATAAAGCTCTTCAAGAACGGCATAGAGTGCAAACCCACTCCGTCCAGGGTCAAGGTCGAGCTCGACAGGTTGTGGTCAGAATACCGGAGAACCTATCGGCTGCTTCCGCAATACAAGGAATATTTCTCGGTTCCCAAAGGCGAGTATCGAGAGATCGAGCAATACTATTCAATACAGAATCAGTTTCCGAATGCGTATGGAATCTCGTACTACGGCACTCCGGAAGACTCGACGACGGAAAGAAAGGCTCAGGCGAAACAATTCAAGGGTTACTTGATGGTATTCGACCAGTTGATGGCGGATTTCTTCGCGCAGCTTGCGAGAGTCAGGGATCTTTACTCCACCGATCCGAGATTGGTGAATACGTATTTCTATCAGTATCTGTACGACTCCGTGCCCGACGTGAAGCCGCTGCTCGACCACGATTATCGCGAAGGGCTGCCGCGAATAGTCGAAGGCGAAGATCCGTTCACCGCCAGGCGCAATCGTTTTCTAGACGTCCTGCTCGCGCTGTACGCCGAAAAGCTCGATGCTTCGTCGCTTGCCGAAACAAGCTGTGAAAATGAGCAGGGCGGCGATGGGGAGGATTTGGTCGAAGCCAAGCTTGCGCTGCTCAAGCGTCTGGTCTCCAGCACGCACAATCGGGGCCGGGGCTTCGACTATCTTGCGGCTCCGTCGCCCGGCAATATCGCGGGGATGGAGATCAAGAGCCGGATTCAGCTCGGCATTAGCTGGCGCGAACGGCGGCCGTTGATCAGCGTGCTTGACGAGCTTGGTCTGGAGATCGCCGAATCCGAATCGACGGCGTCGATCGGCCGTCCTGCAAACCGCTTCGGTGAACACATCGAAGAAGAATTCATTCCGGTGACTCGCCTGACTACTAACCCGGAAGCCTGGCAGGAGGCCGCCTCGGCGGTGCTTCGCGGACAACGCGCTACCGAAGAATTTCTCAGCGCGGCGTCCGATTTTGTGAACTACCGCGCAGGCCAACTACCTGGAGAAGGCGCCGTAACTCTGGTCTGCAGGGATTGCCGCGATAAAGAGTGGCTCCTCGTCGGCAAGTATCCGGACCTCGATGCCGCGGCCGCGGCGGCCCGAGCGATAGCCTGGATTACTCAGCTCGTCAATCGATGGAGCCGTGAGTTGTACGTAGTCGAGCACACGCTGTTGAGATTCGGCCGATTGAGAAGCAGCGACAAACCGCGGCCGGAAACGGACAATGAATGCGATCGAGACTCAGGCTACGAGCCGCCCGCCGTCCCGTTCGTTTACAGCTTCACGATCAGCGTGATCGTGTCAACCGCGATGGCGGTAGAGATCGGGTCAGAGTATCAAACGACGGTCAGGGAGATCATTCGAGCCAACACGCCGGCTCATATCGTCGCCGAGTTCTGTTTCTTGCGTCCGCGCGGAATGTACTCGTTCGAAAGTCTCTATTGGGCGTGGCGCGAGGCTTTAAGAAATGGAGACATAGACAAGATTGCGCGTACATCGGCTCGGCTGCGCGAGTTTCTCGAGGGGTGCCGCGCCGACTCCGAAGCAGAAGCGCATTTCGATTAATGACGCCGCAAGACTTCTAAGGGACTGTAAGAAATTTACTTTCCGATTTGACCGCGTGCTGAGAGTGAATGTATCGGCGGCGCTCGGTTGCCGCCCCTGCTTAGGAATCGGTTTACGACCACGATGATCAAGCTGTCCCACAGCGTTAGAAGACAAAGCCTGGAAATCGATGTCGATTCGGAAGCGACGGCATTGATGCTTCAATCGAGGCTCGAGGACATCAACCGCCGCTCCTTCCTGCCTGTCATTGAACGAGTGCTGGACGAGTTTGCGATTCCGGGGCGCAGGCTTAAGCTGGCCAGGCTCGATATCGACCTTGGCGCGCTCTCGCTATCAGGATTCGAGACGACCGCCGCTGAACGGCTCTATCGAGAGATGCGTTCCGCCCTCGAAACTGCTTTGCGGGATCAAGACCCGGCCGCAGACCCGCGCGGCTCTAATCAACCGGAGCACGCGTCCCTGGTTGAAATGTTTGAGTCGTATCTCCTTCGCGGATCACTTCCATTCTGGGCTCCCAGCGGTTCCGTCGCCTCGCTGGAAGATCTGATTACGGAGTTAATCGAACAGGACCCTTCAAGTGTCGCGAGTGTGATTCGCCGCAACGGCCACAGGAAGCTCGTCCTCGAACGCCTCGTGCTCCAGCTTGACGATGGGTTTCTCGCGCGGCTGCTTCATCTGCTCGAACCGGAACACGCCGCATTGATCATCGCGTACCTGATTGACCTCAAGAGAGTGCACAGGGTCGAGCCGATCATAGATGTGAGCGAGCGCGGATTCTCACGGTTGCTCTGGGTGTTGGCGCTCGCCTATTTGGTCCGCGATGCGGGATCGCAATTCAACCGTAAGAGTTTTGTCAGGTCTTTGCTGGAGGGAATCGCGAGAAACGAATCGCTCGACTATGGGAGCATATTGACTACCCTCGGCCGCGGCCTCGAAGAGACAGAGACAAAAATCTCCTTGAACTCTTCGTTGCCGGGCGTGATCAACGCGCTCGTGAATGAGCTCGACGTTTCTACTGGCGAGGCAAGCGATCGCTTCGAAGCGAACCGTGGCCAGCCTCTTTTTGAGCTGGATGAATCCGGTTTCGACGAAGCATCGATTGACCTGGATGCATTGATCGAGCACATCCGCGCCAACGTTTCCCGCGTCGGCCTGCTTGAGCGGATAGTCGTTGAGGCCAGCGAAGTTTTCCTGCGCCGGCTGCTTTCCCGCCTCGATCCCGAGCACGATGAGCTGATCATCGCCTACATGATCGATCTCAAAGAAATCCATCGCGTTGAGTACATCCCGCCCATCAGCAGCAAACAGTTCGACAGGCTCTTATGGCTGCTCGTTCTCGGGTATGAAGTGCGCGACCCCGGCTCACAGTTCAATCGACGGAGCTTCGTCAAGTCGCTCCTTGAAGGAATGGCGGAGAGCGAAGGCCTCGACTATGGCGGAATTGTATCCACGTTAGCCTTGGGTTTGATGGAGACGGGCAAGAAAGCCTCCATTAAGTCATCGCTGCCCGCGGTCATCGGCGAGTTGTTCGATGAGCTCCCCGATGAACAAGGCGGCGCTCAATTGAGGGAGCCAAGGGCGGGTCGAGGGCCGTTTCAGACAGTGCGGCCCGCTACGGCTGCGTACGATCAATTTGAAACGCTTCGCTACTATTTGACTCACGGACTGCTGCCGTGGCACGCGCTGTTGTGCGAGCCAGGCCTCACGATCGAGGCAGCCGCGGCGCCGCTCCAGACGCTTTCCGCTTCGCAGTTGCAAGCATTGTTGTCGCTTGAGACAGGCGATGCGCGGCGTCTAGCTGTGCGCCGCGCGGTTCAAATGCTCTCCGAAGGCGCCGTTCAATCTCTGCTCGCTAAATTACTCGGCGGCGCCTTTGATTCCGGACCATTCTTCGAAGCGGTAGCGACCTTCGCGCGAGAGTCGAAAGACTGGCGCGCGTTCTTCGTGCTTGCGATCTGCTCGATTCTTGACGGTCAGGCCATCGATTTAGAGGCCATCGCGGCGTCCGCGGCTGAAATGTTGTCCGAGGACGCGCCGCTTCCGGGACCACCGGTGAATTGGAAGCCTCACGTTCTCAAATCAGCGATCGCCGCGCAGCTTGAGCGCCGCAAGGCGCCTGTTGCGGCCGAGCATTCATTGGCTGATCTTATACAGGCGTTGATGACGCGCCATCCGCAAGACGCGCGCCATTTCTTCTTTGAGTTCCGCGAGCCCGAACGCTTGAGCGCGATTGTGGCGGAGCAATGCCCAGCCTCCGTGTTCGATGATGCGATCGAGCTGCTAAGGCCGGCCGAAGCGGATGTCATCGCCGCATTCACGCGACTCATAGCCGGTATCCCTGCGCCATATAGGCCGGGGGCCGACGCAAAGGTTCAACAAGCAATCCTCGTGGAGCTACTACATCTGGGGGACGGCCGGTCTCTAGGCGAGGGCTTTCTTCTGAGAGTCATTCGCCGGCTCTTTGCTACGCCGCTCTCAGAGAGGCTCTCAGAGCTATTCTTGCGGGAAGCCGCGGCGTGGGAATCCGACGATCCATCGCTCGCGGAATATGCCGGCTCTCTCAAAAGGGCCGTTCAAGCCGCCGGAACACGCGCAAACGGTGGAGCCCACGATGAAGATCACGAAGGCGACGAAAACGAGTCAGCCGCGGTGCGCGGATCATCAAATCTGCTCGATGCGATCTTCGATTTTCTGCTCGGCAAGACGGTTGAGACGGAACCGATAGCGCATACTTTGGCCGGGCCCGCTTCGCCGATAAATATCATCTCCAGCGATGCTCTGTTGCACTCATTGCTGGTGCTGCTCGACGAGTCGCCTGCTTCGTTGATCTCTTTCATAGCGCGCGAGGCCGCCGATCGTCGTGTGCGCGAACACTGGGTCAAGGCGCTGCCCGAATCGGTGCTTGTGCGAATCAGCTATCTGCTTGCACCGCGCAGGCACAAATTGCTGATGGACGGAGCCGAGGTGCTGGCATCGGCATGGCTTGAAACCGCGCCGCCGAGCTGCTCGACGTTGACGGCGCGGCGCGAGCTCTGGCTCTTCCTGTTGGAATTTTTTTCAGGGAGTCACGGCGGAGATCTTTCGTTGAAACAACTCGTCGCGGCGCTCTTCGATCACTACGCCGCAAGGTATCAAACAGCGTCGCCTTCGGCCGCAGAGCGAGAAGCCGCCGGAAGAAAGCTGTTCGAGCGGGCGAAGGACATGGCTTCGGCAGGCGGCCGACCGGGTCTCATCGGAGTATTGAAGAGCGACCGCTCGGAGCTGCTGGCATCGTGGAAACACGGCGCGGCAGCTAGATCCGCGGCAAACGCGAAGGCAAGATCGGATCGGGCGTCGAGACCGGATTCGCCGCGACTCGCGACACGCGGCCGAACCCGCTTCAATCTCGGAGAATCCGACAGCGACGATTCGTCAGTCGACTCGATTTACATCGGCAACGCGGGATTGGTGCTCGCCGGACCGTTCCTGCTCCAGTTATTCCGCTCGCTGGATATGCTGGAGCAGGAAGAGAATGGACCCTTGAAAATGCGCGATGAGGAGACCGCTTCACGCGCTGTCCACCTGCTCCAGTACCTTGTCGCCGGCGCCACGGCTTCGGCGGAGCCGCTGCTCATTTTGAACAAGATCCTTTGCGGCATCGCCGTTGAGTCGCCTGTCGAGCGGGGGATCGAGGCGACCGATCAAGAGCTTGAATCCTGTGACAAACTGCTCAAATCCATGATCTCGAACTGGACGGCTATTAAGAACACCTCGGTTATTGGACTCCGCGAAACGTTCCTGCAACGCGAAGGTAAGCTGGATCGTTCGGATGACGGCTGGAAATTACGCGTGCAGCGCAAGACAGTCGATGTTCTGGTCGATCAAATTCCCTGGAGCGTATCGGTCATCTATCACCCCTGGATGCCAAAGCCCATTCACGTAACCTGGTAGCGCAATGAACGACGAATTGCGATCCGCCAACGCGGCCTGCATAGAAAACGAAGCGGCATGGTTTTGCGAGGTCCTCGATCTGAGGTTCAAGCTGCACTCGGGCGAGACACCGCGATGTGATCCCTTGGCCGAGCTTCCGCCGCCGGAAGTTGACGATCTGGAGTCTCCATACGCGCGGGTAGTAAGCGCCTTCAATATGACCGCGGCTGAGCGACTGGTCGTTATCCTTGCTTATTTGCCGCATACCAAGCCCGACGCGCTCGATCCGTTCTTCATTCAAAATCAGTCCGTACAGCGCCGGTTTACGGAGTTCGGCGGCTTGATCGGCCTGTCGCATAGCGGTTTCCTGCCCACCGCCGAAACGGCGATGTTCATTCTTGCCGGCGACGACATCAATTTCAGGCTCGAGTATTATCACCTGTTCGACGCGGATCATTATTTATATCTAAGCAATATTCTGCGGCTCGATCACAGGCACACTGAAGAACCTCCTCTTTCAGCGGCGCTGCACATGACCGCTGAGTACGTTGAGCGACTCACTACGGGCCGCCCTTACAATCCGCCGTTCAGCCCCGAATTTCCCGCCCAGCTCATCGCTACCGACTATGAGTGGAGCGATCTTGTGCTCGACGCGGCCACTATAAGCGAAATCGAAGACATCGTGGCTTGGATCAAGCACGAGGACACTTTGATGAACGGCTGGTCTCTGAAGAAGCGGCTCAAACGCGGCTTCCGGAGCCTGTTTTACGGCCCGCCCGGCGCCGGCAAGACATTGACCGCGAGTCTCCTGGGCAAGGAAGCCGGTTTGCCTGTTTACAGGATCGATCTGTCAAAGGTCGTGTCAAAATACATTGGCGAGACCGAGAAGAATCTCGCAAGTCTATTCGATCACGCGGAGCATCAAAACTGGATATTATTTTTCGACGAAGCGGATTCGCTCTTTGGAAAGCGGACTGAGTCTAGAAACGCGAACGACCGTGCAGCCAATCAGCAGGTTTCATACCTGCTGCAGCGAGTCGAGGACTTTCCGGGTGTCGTTATTCTTGCGACGAACCTCCGGTCAAATCTCGACGAGGCGTTTGCGCGCCGGTTCCAATCGATGATCCATTTCCCGATGCCAGGCGTCGAGCAGAGGGTGAGGCTCTGGGAGGAGAACTTTCTCAATAAACCTTACAAGCTGTCTCCCGACGTGGATCTTCGAAGGCTGGCAGAACAATTCGAGTTGTCGGGCGGAAGCATAATCAACGTTCTTCGCTATGCGTGTTTGAAGGCGGTGGTGAGATCGCCTCAGGAGATAACCTCGGAGGATCTGGTTTTCGGAGTCAGACGTGAACTCCACAAAGAAGGAAAATTCTTGAAACAGGCAAGCGGGATATCGGGCTGAGCCGTGATTCACGGATGAGGTCTCAGGGATAGGGGAGCCGGATTCAAAGAAAGAGGTCGGCGATCAGATTCAAGGCATGAATGGCGACAATCCTGGAACTGCTTGCCCGAACCGGCGCGGACCAAGCACCAGCGATGCTCACAATCCGGTCAGAGAATGGCGCTGAAATGTCTGCCTGGCGGCTCAGCCTCAGGGGCCCGCCGTGCGCGAGGCTCCGTTTCCGCGAATCTGCTCATAATGAAGCGGGCAGATAAGCGGCTCGCTTGGGAGGTATTGCCTCAGCGCCTTTATCCGCTCGTTCAGTTCATTGATCGCGTCGGACTGCCCTCCCTCGGCTTTGATCATTACGACGTCCTCTTCAAGCCTTTTGATTTGGTCCGTGATGCGCTTTGTTATTTCGAAGTAGCGATTCAACTCCTTTACCAGAACCTCGGTTCGCCCGCTTATGATGCTTTCAGCGATTTTCTTTTCAGACTCAACGTCGTCGCTTGAAAGATCTTCGATCGCGACGATGAGGCCGAAGTCTTCCAGGAGAACGATTGGACCTACTTCCCACACAATCGCCCTGACCTTATCCAGCTTGAGGGTATGGTTCAAGTCGATCAGCGCGATGGGATCGTTTTCGAGCGCCGTGCCGATAGCCGCCTCGAGGCGCTGCCTGACGGTCGAAATCGGCGGCAGCGTCCTTCGAAATTGCTCCCACCGGTTGCGATCGACGCCGTCGATTCTGAAATATCCTCGAAACAGACAGGCTTCCGCGTTTCTCCGATTGCGCGCTATCTCAGCTTTGAACGCGCAGGGCTCTCGCCGGAGTTCCGCGAGCGTGCGGGTTACCTCGGTTTCGCCAGCGGTCAGAACAAGGACGCCGATGGTTGCGTCGAATTCGTTCGACAGAACAGTCTCTAAATGGCGTTCCAGCGTCTCCTTGAATTCCCATCGAAGGTCAGGGACAGCGGGCGAGCGAGAGTCGTATATGGCCGCTGGGTTGGTCGATCGCACCAGTTGGCGCGTCGCCTCGATGACCGCCTGCCTTATTTCCGTCGGCACGCTGAGGCCGATCGCGAGCAAAGGCTTAATTCGATCAAGCGTCTTAAGCTCAAGGCTAAAAGTGAGGCCGAGGTTCACGAACAGATTCGAGACCTCACACTCGAATCGGCCTTCCGGTTCACCGATGCAAATCGGGATTCCCGAGCGCCAAGAATACGGCTCATCATTTCCCTTAGGCGTTCTTTCCAAGTTAATCGCGCTCACGTCGTATCCGGTCGTTGCGAGTTCTTGCTTGAGGCGACGTATAAGGCGCTGATTGAAGTCGAAAGTGTTGAACTCCTTCCACATAGATCCGAGAGACACCTCGTGAGCGAAGTAGTCCTGTATTGAATTCCTTATGAGGTCACGAAGCGCAGCATCGGGATAGGGGATCCCCCCGAAGCCCATTGATCTGGCGAGTTCTATTCGGGCTGTCAAGTCCTCGTCGCGGTAGTAGTCGTTGGCGTGGACGGAGAAGGTGTCTACAATCTTTACGCAAAGCGGGCTACGCGGAATCACGGCGGAGTCAACTTCGAGCATGAGGCCCGCTTCGGATAGTGCCTTAGTACGCAGAGCTCCCTCCAGCAGTTTCTTGGGATCATGCCGGAGCGCGAATAGTGAGCCATTCTGTTTGGCTGCCTCTTCGAGCGCCCACTTCGCCATCAAAGCGTTCATAGTCGCGCCCGGATCGCCGCCGTGATGCAACACCTCTGCTACTTGTTTTTCGCGGCCGGGCGGACAGGACGCTTTATAGCTGATCCGTATGTCAACTGAATTGTCATCGGAGGCCGTTGGCTTGTGAGTGATGGTTATGGCGCCGAAAGCTTCCGCCGAGGCGTCGTCCGAATTAGAAACGATAAAGTACCTGAACTCGCGAAACGGTCCCCAGAAGCCTTCGGTTTCGACGGCGCGGCCATGCTTCGGATCGATAATGACACGCCGTTCCGAGTCTCGCGTCGCGGTTGTCTCGCGTCTCACCTGACGCATTACGCGGTCAAAGTCATGTGTTTCAGTCATAGGAGACCTCCGTCAAATAACAACTCGCTCATAACATCCCTCTAGTCCAAGTTTGCGGATGACGCTGAAATTAAGCCCCCCCGCAGCCGCTAATTAGTTGTTAGCAAACGCGAGCTGCTGAATAGCATTTCTAATCGATTGGATCATGCGGGCGACGGCGCGCCAATTTGCAGATAATCGATCCCTTTCCTTTTCGACCTGCGCATGGGCCTGCTCCTTCGGATCGCGCTTCGTTAGCAGCCTGAGAACCTCGCGATTAGATTGCTCTAAAAATGAGATTATTTCTCGCGTTTCATCGAAATTCATATCCTTGACCAATTCCTTGATGATTGCGGGTAAAACCTGATCGCTCCGACTATGAGAGTTCTTTTCGACCTCGTCGGCTCTTGGTTCATTATCTTTTGGCAGGAGCACTGCCCAGTCGGCCAACAGGGCTCCGATGAGGCGTAGACGTTTTTTTTCGCCCGGCGAGTTTTCAGAGAATGTGATCCATTTGAAAGACTCTGCCTCGAGAATTGCGGCACTAATGGCAGGATGACGCAGCCATTTGACGAGCCGTTCAATCTCTTTAGTGCGTTGACTTTTTTCGGCTGAAATGTCGAGGAACGAGGATTCATTAGGAGCCATGGCTTCCTGTTCGTTGAAGCGGTCCACGGCTTGGAAGGCGGCGCCTATCAACACCAGCAATGCGAAGCTCGCGGATTTTGGATAGCCTTGTCGCTGCGGGTCTGGATCGGGCAACCAAGCCGTTAGCCTATCAAGGGTCTTCTGAATCTTTCCATCCGATTGGAGGACGGTGCCGTTAAGGTAGTTGAACGCCTGCTGTCTGATGGATTCGGTTCCGCGCTCGAGCAATTGCTTTAGCCAATAGAGCACGTCGAACTCGCGCTCGGAGGCGAACCGAAGTCGCTTGATCACATTTAGCACTGCCTCGTGGCGACCTAATCTCATTAGGTCAGAAAGGCATCTGTTTACCATATCGGCCGTTTGTGAAGATCTCATTAGCTCCCGCAGCAACTCGGCGACGCGCGAGTAGCCCCATCCCCGTCTATTGAAAGGAACCCGGTCGAGCAAGCAGAATACGCCCGACGATTCCGGCGCTCTCGCGTCAGAGTTCACGCGATCATGAAGCCCCTTGATCAAGTCGACCAACCATTCTCTCCCGAACTCGTCCTGATACTGGTCAGAGTAGCGCGCCGCAAGCGCAATCATTTTACCGGTCACCCTTTGGGACCGATGAAAAAGGAATCCTTTGTGTAGTAATGTGGTGAACTGATCCTTCACATAATTTTGTCGAAACGAGTCGAGATAGCGTCGCATTAATGCCCTATCGTCCGTTCCGACGAAGTCAACCACTAGGGTAATATCCGATTCCGCGGGGGTCTCTCGAAGGTGCTCCGAGATAAAGCTGTCCTGGTACTCGCGCCAGAGTTCGATTGCGGGCCGCGGACCGAACAGGCCCCTCTCGCTTGCTGAAGCATCCACCGATCGGACATCGGCGGAAATGTCGCGATCGGGCAGGAGCGCGGCAACCAACTCGCAGAACTCAGCGGGCGTAACGCTGCAGAACTCAGCGGGCGTAACGCTAGTGAAGTAGGTGGCGACAAACAGTACAGTCTTTTGAATTTGTTGGTCATCTTTGAAGGCGACCTCGGGTCTTATCGGCGGACGACGCGGCCTCTTCTCACGGTCCTCAACCTCACTCACGAGTGTCCCTTGGTCCAAATGCTGTTTTACCTCACCGCAGAGCCGGGCTTCTTCTCTGTCCCACAGTCCTTTTTCGCTCTGCGCTCTTATCCTACGCTCCAGAACGTCCCAATCGACCCCGCCAGCTTTCAATGCACCTGCGTGTGACCTTAGCAGGTATCGCAGGTAGGAGATTCTACAACCGCTGGCTTTCGGCAGCGCTCCTTCGCTCGTCAGCCCCTCAAGGAAAGTGGGCTTTACAATGAAGAGCAGAGAAACGGATTTCATCTCCAGTCGTTCGCGAGAGATCTTGTTCCGCAGCAAGTATCTAACGAATGCCTCGCCGGGTCTGCTCAGGGAGTAGACGACGACCGCGACCGGCTTTCGCTGATCGCGATCACCGTTGTCGGGCAACAGGTGTTCAAGCGTGCTGCTTTCGTCCGGTTGAAAACCTTCCTCTATGTCAAAGCCGCGCTTGCGTTTCTGATCGTTGATTCCAACCCTATCTACGAGCGCTTTCGCCGCGTCAAAAGCAAGGTCCGCATTAGCGCAAGCAATGAGAAGGAGACGCCTGCCGTTCTTCATCTCCCGCAGGTAAGGATCCAGGTCATTGCGGATTATTTCTATGGGATCGCTGCAATGCGGGAGAAGTTCGTATGTGTCGTTGTAAAGCGAATGGGACTCCTTCGGCTCGTTCGAATGACCGACATGGACGTGTATATCTCGAACCGTCGAACGCTTTACATCTACTTTTGCCGTATTCCGGTTCGGTTCTGGTGTGAGTTCCGAATCAGACGAGCCGGTAACTTCCTGAGCATACACATCCACACCCGGCGCGGAGCCCGGAACTTCTACAATCTTGTGCTCAAGGCTTGGCGCGTCTGCTCCCGGCAGGGGGCTGTCCCTGTCATCTTCTGTGAATTGCCAAGTCCAGCCGCAATCTGGGCAATCTGCTCGGTCTTGAAGGTCACGTTTGCAGCGAGGGCATTCCATAGCAGTCTATTCTCCTGGTATCTCTCCCAAACGGTCTCTGGCCACTCAGCCAACAGTTCACGGCTTCGTCATCGTGCCTGACCCTACATTTAAGTTAATGTCGCGGATGGTCGCGTCCTTAACCTGAACCTTACCCTCGTTCTTAGTTGCGGGCGTCGACGCTCCGGGCCGTTCGCCAGGACGTTGGGCTCTTTTCTGAGACTTTCCAGATCCAGACTCAAGTTTGACAAGGAGGGGTTTTGTCCGATCCACGCCGTGTCGCACCAGCAGTTGCGGACAGCCAGACGCCGGGATTCTGGAAAGATCAATCTGGCCTTGCCCGAGCTTGAACGCGTCCTCGATGGATCGGCCCCATGCCAGTGCTTGATAGAAATGAGCCGCGAACGTCCTCGCCGCATCGTCGCCGATCGCTTTCCCCATCCCGATAGTGAAGTCAATTATGTCGGTAAGATAGCTGGCTTGATCCGTCGAGTAGCAGGCGTTCAACACGACGATTCGGATGTTGTCCTTGAGCACTCGGAGCACATCGGCGAAGGCATTCTTGTCGAGGAAGAAGCATTTCCCCTGCGCATCCTCCAGAATTATACCGGCCTTCTTACTGCCGTGGCCGCTGAAGTGAAGGATATGAGGCTTGTGCTCTAGCAAAGCTGCCTGCAAGTCATCTGAGGTAACTGCCCACTCCGGGATAAGCTGGAAGCGGTTTCCGTAGCCGCTCGCTTGAATCTTCCTACGAATTTCCTTGACCTCTCGGTCCAAACGCGGCTGAAACTTCACGTTGGTGGGATTGGCCGCCAGAAACAGAATTCTTATTTTGTCGTCATCGCGCATTATTTTCTCCTTTTGATGGTCTCCTGTGCGGCCTGTACTCGATGAAAGTCTCGCAGTCGGCGCCGCTCGTTTCATGAGTGTGCGTAGCGCTGAAAAAATTTCATGAGAATTCGACTGATTCTGTCACGATGTCGCTCTAGCTCGAAGGCATCCGGGCCGGTTCATAGAAAAAAGACCGCGACTTCTCAATTCCACGAAATTTTTGTCGGCATGCCGTCACTAATGATTCGGACATTGATTTCGGCAAGCTGTGCTGGCCAGACTCGAGGCGGTGAAGATTGATCGCGGACTTCCTAAAAGAATGGCTTGAAACGGGGGACTTCATAACGGTTGAGCACCTCGATCTGGCGCCGGTAGCGGCCGATGTGTTATCTGGAGAGCCGCTCTCCATTCTGAGCGATCGCTCAGCCGTGGTCTTTTTTCGGGACAAAGGCGATTCACTGTGGGCGATCAAAAAAGTGTTCGCCGACGGCGCTTTTCAGGCCGAACACAGCCGCGCTATCAAGTCATTAATACCTCATCATCCCGGCTTCGAAGCAGGCTACATGCGCCGCGTGCTCGACGCCGGCGCCGTTTCCGCCGCCGCGCTTCGCGACTCGCCGCTGCCGGCTTGGATCCATAATTCAATCCTGATGCCGGCAGCCGCGGGCGTCGATTGGAGTACGTTCCGAAGCGACGTTCAGCATGGCCGGCAGTACTTGCCTGTCAACCAAAGGCTTGCGCTGGTTCGGAGCCTCTCTCAAGAGATCCAGTGGCTTGAGGGTCAAGACATCTCTCATCGCGATCTATCCGGTGGCAATGTCCTAGTGGACGCGGCCAACGGCCAGGTTCATCTGGTTGATTGGGAGGGCATGTTTCGCGCCGAGCTTCCAGCGCCAGGCTGTCTTCGCCGCGGAACGTATGGCTACATCGCTCCATTTGTGGCCGGCAAAGGCGTCTCTGACGGCAGGTTTACATGGAGAGCTCGGGCTGACCGATTCGCGCTCGCGGTGATATGCGCGGAGATCTTGTGCGTGAGCGCGGAGTTTCCCGCAACTAGCGATGATGGCTTCTGCGGTCAGGATGAGCTTTACGTTCGATCGGGGCCTTGCCTCAGCGCAATGACCGAAATCTTGGAAAGAACGTTTTTCCGAGCAGCCTTGCTGCTCAAGAGGGCGTTGGCGGCTGATGACTTTGACGACTGCCCATCTCCCGCTGACTGGGCCGCGTCCGTTGGCTCCGAGTCGAAACGAAGGCGGCGACCGATTCCACAGCGCGATCGCGCGACTTTTGCTTCTCTAAATCGCTTTGGCTTTACGCCACTGAATAAATCGCTCTTTGTCAGGCTGAAGCGCCACCAATTTGCCCAACCACCGTACAGGATAAGACTACTATGAGCAAAGAAATCGCCCCAAGTCCCATCACTGAATTCTGCATTGTGTGTTCCGGCGCGAACCGAAGAATACTCGATCAGGACGAGTGCTTCGGCGAGCGCTCCAAGTACGCGATGATCGGCATGTTTGTTCTTCTGACCGCCGTCTTTGCCACGTTTTCAAGCAGTTATGCGTTGTACCTGGGATTCCAGTCCGTATGGCTGGCCGCCCTGGTCGGTCTGTTGTGGGGAGCGTTCATCTTTACAGTCGACCGCTTCATTATCTCAACCATTCGTAAGAAGGAAATCGATCCGGACCTGCCGCTGTTCAAACGGCTTAGGCTCTGGGGGTGGGAATTAGGCAAGCTCACGCCGCGCCTTCTCTTGGCATTCCTGATCTCTTACGTGATCAGCACGCCGCTCGAATTGAGATACTTCGAGCCGGAGATAAAAACGCGTATCGCCGATAAAAACACAGGGGAGCGAGACGCCAAGGTTAAGGAACTCGAGAGATCGATTCAAATCCTGGACGAGAAAAGGGAGGCGAGACGGCAAGAGGGCGAGAAAGTTCGGAACGAGCTTATTGACGAACTGGATGGACGCCGCGGACACCGAAAGGGAGACGGCCCAGTGGCAGGTGCAATTCGAAATGAGCTTTCCAAAATAGAGCAGAGCTACCAGAGTTTTGAAAGGTCCATAAACGACGAGATTAACAAGAAGCGCGGAGAGATTGAAGGCATCCGCAATCAGAGCGGCAAGCACGACCAAACTTTTCTGGAAAGCCTCACAGCGCTGAGCGAGCTGGCTGCTGAATCGAGCACCGTATGGTGGGCGGGAAAGTTCATCACTCTCCTTATTCTGATGCTCGAGTGCACGCCGATAATCATGAAAGTGATGGTCGGCTACGGTCCCTACGATAGCGTTCTGGCTGCCGAAGAGTATGAGGTTTGGCTTAGGTCGCGCTCGAATATCTCCAAGATGAACCGCGACGCAAACCATCACGAGGCGTTCAACACCAGCAAAGACTCGCTTCTTCTCAACGTAAAGGAAGGTCTGGCGCGCGAGGCTGTTTACAGGCTTTGCGATATCGTTGAAGCGAATGTTGATGGAGCCATACGCGACGCCGCCGGGGAAGTAGTGAACCAATTCAATGCCTCATTCCCTGGATCTAATAACACGCGCCATTGACCGAACATTTGCTTGCGGTAGTGAGCAGATGTGGGTGCCTTTTCGGTGAGTGAAATTCTCTTCGCTGAAGTGTCATTCAGGATGCGTGGCTTCGGCTATGAAATCGGCTAAGCAATCCTAGTTATCATTGCTCCCTAGCCCCAGATTGTTGATCTCACGCCTTATTATAGAGAGGTGGCGTCGTATGCGGCCCACGCTGCTAAAACTGAAATGTGGTCAGGAGCGACGCTTTGCTCCGTCACTCATATTAGCCGAGGTTCTGTAAAACCCATCCTACATATTGACCGCAGCCGATCGCTTGCGCTTATCGATTACCCCGTTTTCGGTCGCCGGTACCGGCGCTCTGTTTGTACCGGCGCTCTTCCGTATTCACCAGCGATGTAGGAGAATCAACGCGCCGCTAATCCCATGCGAGGAGAAATCAATGGAACAACGTAAAACGGCATCCGATTATCCGCAGGAGTTGTTAGACCTGTTTCACGAATACCAGCACGGCGACATCGACCGTCGCACCTTCCTCGACCGCGCCGGTAAGTTTGCGGTTGGCGGACTGACCGTCGCGGCCATCTTTAAGAGTATGAAACCCAACTATGCCTGGGCGCAGCAGGTCCCGCCCGAGGACAAACGCATAAAAGCGGGATACGAAGTCGTGCAATCCCCGGCCGGGAACGGCTCGATTAAGGGATATCTGGTCCGTCCGGCACAAGGGAAAAAACTGCCCGTCGTGCTTGTCATACACGAGAACCGCGGACTCAATCCCTACATCGAAGACGTAGCGCGTCGCCTCGCGCTCGCTAATTTCATAGCCTACGCGCCCGACGGGTTGACGTCGGTCGGCGGCTACCCCGGCAGCGACGAAAAAGGAGCCGCGGCTTTCCGGACCGTGGATGGCAAGAAGATGACTGAAGACTTCGTGGCGGCTGCAAGGTGGCTCAAAGCGCGTCCCGATTCCACCGGCAAACTGGGCGCCGTCGGATTTTGTTTTGGCGGCGGGATGGTCAATCAGTTGGCGGTGCGCCTGGGCGCTGATCTGAACGCCGGGGCTGCGTTCTATGGTCGCCAGCCGGGCGCGGACGATGTCCCTAAGATTTCCGCGCCGCTGCTGCTGCACTACGCGGGCAATGACCAGGGCGTCAACGCAGGGATCGCGAACTATGAAACAGCGCTCAAGGCCAACAAAAAGACGTATTCGCTCCATATGTATGACGGTACACAACACGGCTTCCACAACGACACGACGCCGCGCTATGACGAAACCGCAGCCAAACAGGCATGGACACGCACGCTTGAGTTTTTCAACAAGCACCTGCGGTGACCCGATCGCCGGGCGGCTGCTAACTTACAAGGTAGGCCGTGCGACGCCGTAAAGGCCCGCGTGCCTTTGCACGCGCCGCCCGAAAGTACGCAGTCAAACCGGGAGTTGAACAGTCGGGGATTGGTGCGGGGCGCCGAAATTCGGGGGGACGCAGGTGTAGAGGCAGTCGGCTGAGGGGCAGGAAAGGAGAAGAGGCAATGAGGGCTTTTTCAATAAGAGCAGCCGCGAGCATCTTTGCATTGGCTTTTATGTGTTTGCCTGTGAGTGATCCCGCGGCGCAAACAGAGACCTCTCGAATTGTCAGCGCCGCGAATAATTTCCTTGCCACACTCGATCAGAAGCAGCGGGGGAACGTGCTGTTCGCTTTTGACGACGAAGCGCAGCGGGTCCGCTGGTCCAACCTTCCGACTACAATGGTGCGCCGGGCGGGTCTCAGCATGGGAGAACTGAACGCGGCGCAGCGATCCGCGGCGCTGGCTCTGATTTCCTCCGCGCTTAGCCGCAGGGGTTTCCAGAAGGTTCAGGAAATCATGGAAGGTGACGAGCTTCTCAAGAGCAGAGGAGGGAACACGCCGATGTTCGGCAAGGATCTCTTCTACCTTTCGATCCTTGGGAGGCCGTCCGAAAAAGAACCATGGATGGTGCAGTTTGGAGGCCACCATCTGGCGCTCAACATCACCCTCGCCGGCGAACGCGGCATTCTCACGCCGACGTTGACCGGCGCCCAACCCGCTCTCTACAAACTCAACGGCAAGACCGTGCGCCCCCTTGGTCAGGAGAGCGATAAGGCCATGACCCTTCTGAACGCACTGGACGAGAACCAGCGGAAAAAAGCCATTCTTGGCTACGGCCTGGCGGATCTTGTTCTTGGGCCCGGGCAGGATGGCAAGACCATCCAGCCTGAAGGCCTCAATGCTTCCAACATGAATGAGCAGCAACGCGCGATGCTGCTCGATGTCATATCGGAGTGGGCCGGCATAGCTCACGATCGCGCGGCGAGGGTCCGAATGGCCGAGCTTAAGGCCGAGATCAAGGATACCTGGTTTGCCTGGAGTGGCCCGACCACCGTTGCTCCGGGGAGCAACATAACTGCCTACTACCGAATTCAGGGACCGCATCTCGTCATTGAGTACGCGCCCCAGCGGCTGGGCGGCGATGTCTCTATGCACGTCCATACCATGTATCGCGATCCGACGAATGACTACGGACGGAGGCCCAAAGCGAGATGAGAACGAGGCTGGCCGCGGCGGGCGCGATTCTTCTGTGGTTCGGAACGACTGCCTCCGCGCACAGGCTGGATGAGTATTTGCAGGCCACAACTATCTCGCTCGAAAAAGATCGCGTTGAGGCGCGGGTTCGTCTGACACCTGGCGTTGCGGTGTTTCCCATCGTGCTCGCCGGCATCGACACCGATGCGGATAGCGTCATCTCAGAAGCAGAGCGACAGGCGTATGCGAACCACGTGCTTGGCGATCTGTCGCTTACGGTTGACGGCAATCGACTGCAGCTCCGAATTGTCTCGTCGGAGTTCGCGAGAATCGAGGAAATGAAGCAGGGAATGGGTGAGATTCAACTCGAGTTCACTGCTGATATCCCCCGCGGCGGCGCGAGCCGAAGACTCGTTTTCGAAAACCGGCACCAAAGCGCGATTGCGGCCTATCTTGTAAATTGTCTGATTCCGCGCGATCCGGATATTCAGATCACGGCACAGGATCGAGATTACCGCCAGTCGTACTATCGATTGGACTACGTGCAGGCTGATGTTCGTACAAGCCCGCTGTCCTTTTCTTGGAACTCAGGCGCCGGGGTGTCGCTCGGCATGGCGGCCCTCGTTCTGTTCGGATGGTTCGCATTGCTGTGGCAACGGCGCGCCAGAGGTGTGAAAAACGCAAGAGTGCAAGAATAGCCTCCTAACAGGCGCCGCCAACCGCCGATATTCATGTTTACAGGAGAGACAGGCCAGGGCCGATAAAAGGCAACGGAACTACAAGAGCGGGATTGAGGCTTGGACGCCAATCGGGACCGATTGAGACTGATCACCGTTAGGTTATCCAACCTCGCATCAAAAAAAGGTACCTGATAGCCGATCAGTAATGTTCAGAAAACCGTAGCACTAATAACCACGCGGGCAAACCAATAATGCGAATCATTACTGCGACTGACTTCATTAACAAGCCGCTTATTTCCGATTTACTTCGTCCGCGGCTGCTAATCGGTGAGAATCCTTGCCGCCATATTTCCACAGCCGTTCGCTCAGAGTGGATCTCATTAAGCACAAAATCGAGCAAGGACATCTCTGGCGACTGCCGTATCGCCTTCAATCAAACTCGCCAGACGGCTTTCAATGTCAGGTAGCTTAACGGTTTGCCTTTTGATAATGACTTAAATCCGCCTCGACCATTTCACGAACCAGGTCGGTGAAAGAATAGTCGTAGCTCCATCCCAATCTTGACTTTGCTTTTGAACAATTACCTTTTAAGAGATTTACTTCGGCGGGCCTATACAGGGTTGGATCTATTACCACATAACTGTTGTAGTCAAGTCCGACGTAGCTAAAGGCTGCATCGAGAAATTCACGTACTGAGTGTGTTTCACCGGTGGCGATTACATAATCATCAGGTTCATCCTGTTGAAGCATGAGCCACATGGCCCGAACGTATCTCCGTGCGTCCCCCCAATCTCTAGCTGCCTCCAGATTTCCAAGCCTAAGCTCTTTTGTATACCCAAGCTTTATTTTAGCTGCATGAGAGGAGATTTTACGTGTTACAAACTCAAATCCTCTTCGCGGGCCTTCATGGTTGAATAAGATTCCGCTTGAGGCGTGCATCCTCCTTGCTTCTCGGTAGTGGCGAGTTAAGTAAAAACCCGCAACTTTAGATATCCCATATGCTGAACGTGGCTGGAATGACGTCCGTTCATCTTGAGGGCTTGTCTCCGATTCACCAAACATCTCGCTGGAACCCGCAAAATAAAAGCGTGATCCTGGACAAACCTCATAAAGTGAAGACAATAGATAATGGGTGCCATTAATATTCGTATTAAATGTAGAGAATTCGTCCTCGAAAGAGTAGCTAACAAAACTCTGGGCCGCTAAATGATAAACCTCATCAGGCTTCACCAATGATAGGACCCTATGTAGGCTTGGATAGCTCTCAAGGGAAGCGGCATGAAGAATTACATCCGCGAGTATATGTCGTATGCGCCAGAGCCTGTGCTCGGGATCTTCCAGGGCAACTCGTCGAACTGTACCATGGACCTCGTATCCATATTCGAGGAGCAACTCTGCTAAGTATGAACCATCCTGTCCGGTGATTCCTGTAATTAGAGCTCTACGTTTCATAATTGAAGTCGCTAATCTGCTTTACAGAGTAATGTTGATTGTATCTCCACAGATGATATCTGGAGGTATCCGAAGGCTCAGCGGTTTAATGCAATTTCCATTTCATAATTTTAATTCCCAAACGATCGGGTGAACTCAAGAAAGCACTTCACGACAGTATGTCTCGCTGAGGTCGGCCTACTAGACAACCTCAGGGCAGTTTGATAGCTTGCAGTTTCAGAGATACAAATCAATTGTCGTAGTATAGTTTTGCGGTGACATTTATCCAAGGCCTAACAGTACCTGAGAAGGTGGGAAGTTGACCTCGCCCGCTTGCCATGTGCCATCATCCACAAGATCGGTCCGCGTTTACATGCAATCTTTGAAAGCGCCGATCCTGCTGGGCTTATGCTGTTTCATAGTCTACAACGCGAACCTGCGGCAGATAGGCGCGGGGGACACGCTGCCCGCTCGATACCTGCCGCTGATTCTCTGGCATAATCGCACGCTCGATCTTGACGCGAACGCGCGTCTGGTTGCGCATGGTCATTCAATGATTCCAGAGAAGAATCGGATAGCGGGTGCTGACGGCCAAGTCAACTACTTCGATCCATGGGCGTATTGGATGGTCCGCACACACCGGAATCAGCTCGCTTCCTTGTATCCGGTCGCGACGCCATTGCTCGTATCCCCACTCTATCTTCCCGCCGTTGTCTGGCTCAACAAAAAGGGTTGGGAGCAGCCGCGGATTGATCGCGTGGCGGTATTGATGGAGAAGATCTCGGCGTCGTTTCTTGCATCGATCGCAAGTGTCCTCATGTTTCTGGTGCTGCGTCGCGACTGCAACCGGTGGAGCCTCCCGCTCGCCTTAGTATTTGCCTTCGGGACCAATACATGGATGATCTCCAGCCAGGCGCTCTGGCAGCACGGATCGGGAGAACTCCTGATCGCGCTGTCGTTGCTGCTGGTCAACCCTGGGGAGCCGGCCCCTGCCTCACCCATGCGCACTGCGCTGCTCGGCGCCGTGTGTGTTTTCATGGCGGCGAATCGCCCGCCGGACGCACTGATTGCCGGTGCGATCGTACTTTTCGTTATTTGGAACAGAGGTCGCAGCGCCGCTTGGAACAGCGGCCGCAGCGCCGTTTGGAACAGCGGCCGCAGCGCCGTTTGGAGTCGCACGCGTAGCGCCCTCTGGCTCCTTGCCGGCGCCGTGGTCCCCTTGGCGGCACTCCTGTACTACAACCTGAACTTTATCGGCAACCTTGCCGGCGGATACGGATTGGCCCCTCATAAAGAATTCGTCCGACTGACCTTGTCAGGAATGGCCGGGTTGCTAGTCAGCCCGGCGCGCGGCCTGCTGGTCTTTTCGCCGTTCCTTGTCTTCATTCCGGTGGGGCTGATTCAACGCCTCCGGGCGCCAAGCTCGAGAGGTCTCGCGGCAGCTCTCAGTTTTGCTGTCGCCGCCCAGTTCATACTTTACTCTCAGGCGGACTGGCGCGCCGGAGCGTCATGGGGTCCGCGTTGGCTAACCGACCTTTTGCCGATTCTGGTGTGGATCCTCGCACCCTTTCCTCTAGTCACGGGCTCAATTACACGCGGAGCTACACGCGTTCTGCTCAGCAGCACGATGACGGCGGCGATGGCGGCGTCGATCGGTGTGCAGACGGTCGGAGCTTTCTGGTACACGGGGGCGAGTGACGCACGCATCTTCGCTGGAAACCCCGCATCGATGAGCGGTGCATGGGATCCAGGCAACGTTCCGTTCCTCACCGAATTGCGTCATCCACGTGCGCGCGGGGAGATTCTGTGCGACGCGAGGGGCTCGATTGATCGTGTTGGGCCGACACTGCTTCCCGGCATCGGAGATGTCCCTGTCCTGGAAGACGGCGAGATGATTGAAGGATGGACGCTCACCTGTGGACGTACGCCTACGCAACTGTTGATGTTGATCGACGGGATATTGATCGGCTCGACCCAGGCCTTTCTATCGCGAGATGATGTCAATAAAGCGATGCACACCCTTTCGCCGTCGGGCTGGCGCGTATCAGCCAACACGCGGGGTGTCTCGCCGGGCGAGCGCGTACTACAGGTCGCTCTTCGCATCGAGCCAGGCAGCGATATCCGCATTGTTGGTGAGCAGCGCGTATTCGTGATCGGACAGGAGTCTCGCGGGAAGCCCAATACGATGCCGCGGCAGTCTGGGTCAGGGCTTGAAACAGTGCCTGAGTTGGATGCGATGGCAGCGCACGCGGCGATGTTGTTGCGGGCACGGCAGTCCCGGTACGGTTTTTGGCTGACGTCATATACGAAGGACCTTCGCTACGAGGCTCCGCGGCAGGAAATGAACACGTATCTGACTTCAATGCTAGTGGATTTACTCTCGCCAGTAGCACGCCAGCGAAGTCTCGACGATGTGGTGGAGCGCGCCCGCCGGCATCTCGCGGCACAGATCGAAAGCAATGGATTAGTTCGCTATCATGGTTTGCCCGAGGGTTTGCCCGAGGGTTTGCCCGAGGGTTTGCCGGAGGGGCTACCCGGGGGACCGAATATTGGGACGCTGGGATGTGTCATTACTCCGGACGCTGACGACACTGCTTTGGCATGGAGAATAGCTGGGAGAATCGCGGGTTATGGCGCTGGTGACCCCCAACGGCAAGTCATGCTGCAACTCATGCTGGGAGAGCTTGCTCATTATCGCGACGCGAGGGGCTTATACCGCACCTGGCTCGCCCCACAAAACCAATATCAGTGTATAGATCCCGGAAGCGATCCAAATCCCCCGGACATCGCCATTAATATGCACGTGTATTTGATGCTCCGCGAATTTGATCCTCCTGCCTCGCGGAACCTTTGCAAAGCACTCCAACGCTCGTTTGGGGATAGCAATCTCTGGGTTTACTACAAAAAAGCTCCTCTGGTGCCCTATCTCCGCAGCGCCCAGTTGCGGCAGCTTGGTTGCCCAATTCCTCTGCCAACCGAGCGGCTGGCGCTTCCCGCCGCGGGACAGGAGATATGGAGCGAGGCGGTGCGCCTGCTCGCCGAAACCCCATTCCTGGAAACCATGACGTCGCCGCCGGACGCGAACGCACGAAGGGCGATTGGCAATCTACTTGTGAGCATTGGCAGCGATGACTTTGCCCAGCTTCGGCGCTCGCCGCCACTGCTCTACCATAACGATCTGAGCGCGACCGTACCTCGGTTTTATTGGTCCGAGGATTTTGGTTACGCACTATGGCTCCGGCTTTACGAAGCAGCTCGTGTCGAAACCGGACAGCCTCATCAGCCATTACAATGACTTCTCAATCGTCTTTTCGGCAGTACGCGCGCGCCATACAACACCTTGCGTCTACTCGATCTCTGGAGGTTCTCGTCCTTCAAGCCTCGCCGATTCTCGGCGGCTTCCTCGGCGGCTTCAGCCTCAACCGGCCCGGCGTGATACGCCTAGGTTTTCTACTCATCGGCAGCCTAGCGCTCACGGCCCACGTCTTTGTCTTCAATGACTGGGCTGGGCACAGCAGTGACATTCGTGATCCGCGGAGGTCAACACGCGTTTTTGCTCGGCTGAGCATTAGCAGGCGTCAGGTCGCGTGCGTCGCAACCGCTCTCCTCATCTTCGCGAATGTTGCTTTCGTTGCCGTCGGCCGCCCGGCCGTACTGCTTGGCGCCGCGATCGCAGCTCTTAGCGTTCTGTACTCGTCTTCGCCGAGGTTCGGCAAGAGCACGCCAATCGTGGCGTCGATCAATCACCTGCTCGGAGGCGCGTTGCACTTTTTGCTTGGTTACACCTTATCCCATCCCCTCGACGCACGCGGTCTCATGATCAGTCTCTTCTTTGGTTTGGTTTTTGGCGCCGGCCATCTCAACCAGGAGGTGCGTGACTACGAAGGTGATCTTCTCAACGGGATTCGCACCAGTGCCGTAATGTTCGGGCGCCGCCGAGCGTTTCTCGCGAGCCTGTTCACGTTTACGGCCGCTTATGCGATACTCGCCGGCTTAGCCGCACTTGGCATCCTGCCAAGGCTGCTGCTTTGGAGCATTGTCCTGTGGCCTTTGCATGTCGCCTGGTCTCTGCGAGCGCTCCGGCGTGGATTGGGATTCGAGACCGCGTTATGGATGCAACGACGGTATCGCTTGCTCTTCGCGTTGATCGGCCTCGCGATGCTGGCCAGATGAGCACTCAGGCCCTCCGTTTAATAAGAACCTGGAAGAAAATGCTTGGACTTCGGTCGACTGTAAAATCCCCGACCAGAAATGATTGCTCGGTAATCTATGAGCATCTGAAATCGTGCCCGGATTTCCTGCATTACTCGACCTGTTGCCCTACTACTTAGGCCTCCCAAATACCTCCAAATCTCAACGAGGTCTGATCGGGCCTCGGGCGAGACGACAAGTCTGCCCTTCATTTTATCCGTTTACTCGTTTGTGCTCGTTTTGACTTCTTACCTGCTTCAGATTCCACGTCATCAAACAGCTCTTTCACCGAGTGGTATTCGATTCCCTCTCCCCGCTCCAATGATTTCACGCCCTTGACAATCTCGCGTCGAAGTACTTGGAGCTTTTCTTCTCGGACGCGGATTAGCCGCAATCCCTCGCGCACCACCTCACTGGCCGACTTGTAACGCCCGCTTTTCACCTGGTCGCTCACGAGCTTCTCCAGTTCTGGAGTCAATGACACGTTCATACTCATAGTCCTTTGAAATTCGGTTTTATTTATCAGACAGCTTTAGTATAGGCGAGGACGCAATAATATCAAACTTTGATATTTCCAATCCGCCACCACTATGGGATTCGAGATCGCGTTATGGATGCAACGACGGTATCGCATGCTCTTCGCCTTGATCGGCCTCGCGATGCTGACCAGATGAGCACTCAGGATGTTCATTCTCTCTCGCCGGGACGTGATGGCGTACGAGACGCTATAGTGAAGTCTCGCAGAGATGATGATCAAATTCCGCGTAGTGGAGTATTAGTAAAACCAGTCTGCCGGTCCTCATTTACGATTATTGGTTTAGGATTTCTCTTGATTCAATTTCGCCTTCTTTCTCAATGGGCGGCGAAGAAGATCATAAACCGGTATGAGAAAGCGATACTTGAAACGGCCGTAACGCGACACCCAGCGCCAGGCTCTGGAACTACGAATTCTGTTTAGTTCCTCTTCCGCCCTTAAATACGCGATAAGGGTTGATCCACCTGCTCTTGACTCCGTGTGTTCGGCTTTTGATTCTAATAGGACTTCTGTTGCTTTGGGTATGTTCCGCGGGTTAGCTCCGTCTTTGAGGCTTTTCGAGTTGAAGGGGTTGCCATACGATAGCCACTTCGAAGGAGAATTGCGATACTGAATCCTCAGTTCAGGCGGAATGGCTTCTCCAGTTGTGAAATACGCAAAAGTGTATCGCCATGTCCTGGCCGTCCTGTGACTATTTCGGACAAGCATCTGCTTATATTCGTCGAAGAGCGGCCCAAGGTCGGGCCGATTGGAAAAGCGATGTCGTGAGATATTACTTGGAATATAATCTGATATTTCAGAGCTCTCAAGATTGAAGCCGCTGAAATGAAAGAAATACATTGGACGCCCGTTACACAACCAGGTTCCGTTGTCCCTGCTGATCTCGCGGCTATGCAGGTTCCAATAGGCCACGTTGTAGCCGGCATCTTTTTCAACGAAAAGATTTTCAAAAAAAATCGGCGCAAAGTCGATAAACTTTTGGTCGAGGAAATAGCCATTCGGCACGTCGACCACACAGTCGTTATACAACTTGTTTTTCCACCAACTCAGAAAGGACGCCGCATTTTCACTTGAATTGATTCCTATGAAACCCAGGTTAAATACCCCGGCTCTCAAGATGTACCCATCGTCAGGCAGCAACCCGTCATCGGGATAGTCTGTGTCCAAGTGGGGGGTAAGGACAATATCGTAGATTTCCAGCTCCTCATAAAGTTGCTTCAGTGGCGCGGTGATGAGAACGTCGGGATCGATGTAGAGTATTTCCTCAATACTTTTATTGCGAATCAGATAGTCCAATAAATATGGCTTGGCCGCGGTGCATAACTCCTTAATATCATATTTAAAGCAGAAACTAGGGAGGTTTGGAATCTCCAAATCACTCAGACTTATCGTCTCAAAACATTCCTCCGCGGGGTTGAGGCAGGCCTCGAATTCATCAACGATCAGTACGTAGAGCTTGTTGTCAGGATGGAAGGACAAGAAAGACTGTGCCAACGTTCTGGCAAGAGCAAGATAGTTTTTCGCAATTATTGTGCATGCTCCCCGGTTAGGACTGGTCCCTCTTTTTTTCCTGTTAAGTTTCGCGCGATTTGGCTGCCTTGAAACAACCTCCAGCAAGCGAGCCTCAAGACGATCCACGCTGCTCTCCACATTCCATACCTGCCGGACATGGGCGGCCGCCTGCTGACCGATCTGTCTGGCCAAATCAGGATTCTGGAGAAGTCGAGTCGCGGCTCGGGCTATCGCAGCCGGCTCAGGATCGACCAGAAATCCGTTGACCCCATCCTTTATGGTCTCTCGGACGCCTCCTTCCGCTACGGCGACGACTGGTAGACCGCAGGCGTTGGCTTCGAGAGGCGCGAAACCGAAAGGCTCAAGCCTTGATGTGTAAAGCAGTAAGGTTGCCCGGTTGAGAATTGTAACCAGTTCAGCATCTGGAATTGCTTCTTTAACGGTAAGCTCGACGCCTAGCGAACAAGCCAGTTTATTCATTTCCTCTTCGTAAGACTTGCTTGCTGAATTCGAGATCCATATGAGGCGCGGACGAGGTTGCGAAAGCAAAGACATCGCTTTGATTGCTAAATCAATTCCTTTGATCGAATAAAATGAACCCAGCCCGACAACGAAGCGTTCGCGATCAAGCGCGAGATCACGGAAGAGAGATGTGTCAATTCCCAGATAGCATACTTTTGAATCTATGCCGTAGGCCCGCAATAAACTCTCGCGGCTGAAATAAGAATTGACCAGAACCTCGTCGCACGCCCTAACATTAGACCACTCCTGCATCGCTTGTAAGCGCAGGGCTTGCAACCTTGGGAATTCCACCTTGAACTGCTCTGGTCCCAATGAGTCAGCCCGCTCGAGGTGTTCTTCCGCACCGGCGACCCAGGGAAGTATCGGCGCCGCTTCATACAGGCTCCGACAAGGTTCTTGGAGATATAGCAATCTAGGCATGCGCACGTGGCGGACGATAAAGGGCACATGATACGGGAGTGCGGAGTTGGCAAAGAGCAGATCGAAGTCGCCCGCTTCAATTTCGCGGGCGCAGCGCCGAGATGCTTCGTCATATGCGCGCATGTCATTGACAGCTTGATCGTAGTCAGCCCAAGCTCCGGCCGTGTGCTGGCGCGAGCCATTCCTGGGACTCCAAGAGACAACATGTTCGCGCGCAAACTCAGTCAAGGGAAGATAGGATTGGTCCGCAGTATCCAGGCTCCAGCACGTGATTTCGTGCCCACGTTCGACGAGACCGCGAACGTGATAGTAGAGCGCACGCTTACCACCGCCACTAGGCAAATTGTGCCAGACCGCGATTTTCATCTTTCAATCCCGATTGGCCTCTGTTTCTCCCCTGCGATGCGTCTCCGGCTGAGAACCTGCGGTTCGATTTGACCGCTGGTAAGCGACTCCAAACACTGTCCTCCTCAATATTGTCGGCACTTATTGTCGGCACTCTTGGAGACCGAACCAAGTTCAAAGTTAAGAATTTGTAGGCCTGTCGCCACATTATGCTGATGCGGTCGATCACCTTCAGCACTACTTCACCATAGGCGGGATGCTGCGCGGCGAAGACTAACGCTTGGCCGCCCTGGCTTACCATAGTGACGTTCGTTAGCGCCGGAGAGTTTCCTCGGAACCCAAGCCGCGTCAATTTGAAATACGTTGCCATTACACTTACGATCAACGCGCGCCAACTCCCCATGCCACTCCTTAAACAGCCAGGCGCGTACGAAGCTGGCAGGCGCCGCGCGTTCTTGGGTTTGAAAGGGGTGTCGTCTGGCAGTCCATATCCCGGTACTTTGAGCCTTGGCCCTTCTCTAGAAAGCGCGCGGTTAATGAAGGCTGAGTGTCGCAAGTGCTTGAAAGAAAAGTGCGCCCGGAGAGGCTCGAACTCCCAACCCTCGGTTCCGAAGACCGATGCTCTGTCCAATTGAGCTACGGGCGCGAGGGGTTGATTATCAATTAATAGCTACCCTACGCGCAAGTAATAGCTACAAACAGTAATAGCTACCCCCAGTAACGTAGGCCTATGGATGCAGAAGGCATCAGAGTACATTCTCTGGTTCTCAACCTCTGGTTCTCCACCTCTGGTTCTCCGCGATACCCCTCTGATTCTTCGCGATCCTCCGGTTCTTCGCGACATCCTCCGGTTCTCCGCGACATCCTCTCGACATCCTCTGGTTCTCCTCGACGCCCTCGTATTTTCCCGACATCAATCAGGAACAAACTCTCTCTCTCTCTCTCTCTCTCTCTCTCTCTCTCTCTCTCTCTCTCTCTCTCTCGAACAAACGCTCTCTCGATCGATATGCGTTATTAACGCTGATCGGTCAGAGCGCCGCGAGGATCATCCTCTGGCTTGAGAATGTCTGGCCGTCCGCTGAGTTGCTATAAAAGAGAATGCCTTCCTGGCGGCCCAATACCGAGCTATCGATCCATACGATGTGAAGTTTGCCCTGGCTGTCGACTACCATTGCCGGGCTGTGACCTTGGCCCCGGCGCGGGTCGGCGTGAGAAACCTGAACCGGCCGCAAAAACGTCCCGCCTCCGTCATTCGATCGGGCGAGAAATACTTCCTGAACGGGGTCCGCGTCATCTTCATATGAGAGAAAGACTCTGTCGTGAAATATCGCAAGCACCGGTTTATGAATATCGGCGTTGGGCGATGCTGAGACATTGAGAGGTGCGGAAAAAGTATTGCCCGCATCCGTAGATCTCGAGTAATAAGCTTCGTTGTCTCCGCTGCTGTGATCGGCCCACGTAACGTGAATCCCGTTCGATTGATCCACCGCTATCCGCGGCTCGGCAGCGTTGCCGGGGCCTTTGGAGATCTGTCGAGGCATTGAGAATGACTGGCCGTGATCGGTCGATCGCGAGAACATTATCGAGCTCTGAATGGCGCCCGATCCTTCGCTAGGCGCGGTGTCTTCCCAAACGACATTTATGGCGTCGGTCAAATCTATTGCGATATCGGGATTGAATGCGCCGTCTGAAGCCGTCGAAATCCGCGCAGGCGCTCCGAAGCTGAAATCGAAACTCGTATACCTGACAAAGGTGACATGCCTGCCCAGATTGGCGGTGTCTCCCCAGACAATATTCGTAGCGCCCGTCGAATCAAGCGCGACTCGTGGAAAGAACGAGCCGGTGGCGCCCGGCGCGAGATCGACCGGATCCCTGAAATTCGTTCTCTTTTTCGAGAAGATGATGTGCGCATGGGTGGGACCAGGCGAGTTGTCTTGATAGACCGCAAAGACCTTCGGCTTGCCGACCTTGGTCACCACGATCGCAGGTCCAAATGCCTCTCCCCGAGAGTTGGAAAGGTTGAGGGTCTTCGGAAGATTGTCGAACGTAGCGCCGCCATCGGATGAAATCGTGAAGAAGATCTGACTGTGGGGAACGGTATTCGGGCTGGTAGCCGCGCTCATGAAAAGATACAGAGAATCGTTCCGGTCGACATCTATAGCAGGAGCGCGCTGGGCGCCGATTTCCTGCGGGAACTGAGCGTGGACCCGCTTTATGAATCCCCTCGGCGAACCGACGCCTGCCAGCATTGTTATCAGCAAAGATAGAAATAGGAATACCCTTCTCATTGGTCGATTGCCTCTGAAAAACTGCTTGTAGGAAAGTAGAACATCATCGTCGATGTTACATGCTCAAGCTGGTTCGTTCAACCGAGTGCTACCGAAACCGAGTCATCGATCGATCAGGGGAACTGGGGCTTCTTTGGTTCAGAAGAACCGGATTTGTACTCGCTGTCGATCTTGTATTTTTTATACTCGCTATAGTCGGAAGTCATGCTTCGATTGAGCTTGGCCAGAATAAAAATCTTCGCGGCAAGGTTGGCTTCCGTATGAGACGGCAGCCAGAGCTCGCCGCCTACTTTTTCTTGTTCAAATACAAAGGCGGTCGAGGGCAGGATTGACGCCAGGAGGCCGCCTCCGAATTTGAACGAGTCGGTCAAGCGGGCTTCGAGTCTCGCTACCTGGAGCGCTTGCTCGTCTACCCATATCGTGCCTGCCAGCTTGTTGATTATGGTCTCGGCCCGGCTCTTCGCCTTGAACCCTTTCTTAGGCTCGAAATCGAACGCAACAACTTCGTGTCCTCGAAACATCTCCCGTCGCACGGAGGTGATTTCGCTGATTCGAAGGAAACTGAGTATCGTTATTCGATCGCTTTCCTCTTCGTCGTCCTCGCCTTTTTCATTTGCCTTTTCGGCGCGCTCCTTATGTTTGTGATCGCGTTTTTGAATCTCTTCGATTCTCTTTTGAACTCGTTGATCTTCTTTCTCGAGCTCGGAAGGCGATAGGTCTTTGTCCCCGATTTTCACGAGGCGTTTAACGAATGATCGGCCTATCGGAGTGACTTCAAACACGCGGGTGTCGGATTCTTTGACCCGGCCGTCGCGGTCGAGCTTGCGCTCGGTTTCGGTTTCGCGAAAAGTATAGCGCTCGCGCAGTTCTTCAATATGCTCCTGATTGGCGATAACGGATCTCATCATCGACTCGAGATTCGGAAGCGGAGCCGCTCCTTCGATCTGAGGATACCGGAACATACTCTCATCGATCGGTTGATTGTGTTCCGCTCGCGCATAGGCGATTGCCATTTGATGTTGACCGCGCTGGATTCTAATCGTGGACGGCTCGAGAATTTGATCTACTGTTCGCTGACCGGAATAGGACAGGATCTCTCCACCGTCCGACGTGTCGCGCTCGATCCTGACGAGGCTGCCATCCTTCGAATCGAAGAAGAGCTTCGCCTTTGTTTCATTCAACTGAAGCTCGATAAAGGATGCCGGCTTTCCTTCGGCTTCGGCGGCGCCTGAAGCGACGGGCAGTACTCTATCGCGGGAGAGATTTCGGAGGCGGCTATTGAGTATGACGGCGAGAAGGCGAAGGCTCCTGGCCTCTGAACCCAACAGTGTTCGAAGCCCTTTTTCATCTTGTCTCCAGGCGGATTTCCCGTTGTAGCACTCCGTGATGTGATGACCGGAAATTTCGAAATCGATTCGAATGCGTTCAGGTCGGGCTGTCACGCAGCGGAAAGCGCCGCCGCCCTCGCCTGATATGCTTCCGGAGATGATTGTGTTAGTAGCTCAACGCCGCGGCCGGAGACCTTTTTATATCGGTCAATGATTTTTCCGATCGAGTCGGCTCCGGCGATCTTTGGAGCAAGCGAAAGAATTAGCAGCAGCAGCGCGAGCTTTCTCATTTTTCAATCACCTCGGGAAGAGAATAGTCGAGTCCCCATCTTGAATCGAGCCAAACGCAACTCTGATTTGCAAGCGGTCGAGAGCGTTGCACCTTATTTGAATCGAAGCCGATACTCTCGCCTGACCCGGAATTGACCTGAGGGCGGGCTTTAATGATAAAGTGCAAGTGCTTTAGCAGTCTAATACAAGCCTGGAGGGGTCATCATATGTCTGACGGTTTGCTGAGACCGGCGCTCGCGCTTAAATGCGCAACGGTGATAGCCGTGCTGGCCGGTTTAATCTGTGCGGCAGCTTGCGGCGGAGGCGATGCTGCTAACACAGGACGCAAGGTCAAAGCTGAAAATGTGAGCGCCGATGACGTCGAACGCGATTTGAAGTTCGACGCTCGGGTAAGCGACTTCGATACGGACGGAAACAAGCTTATCGTGAACGTGAACCAGCAGTGGATGTCATCGCCGGCGGGTATGCAGCAGACCGCGGTTCAGCGCTGGCTGACCCGCTGGCAAGCTTCGAAGGCGAGCGACGGCGGCGCCGCGCCAAAGGATACTCAGGTTGTCGTTCGTTATGAAGGCAACGACATTCTCACTGCCACAGGCAATGGAGAAATCAAGGTTGCCAAGGCGGCCGCTGAGAGCGAGAGCGCGGAAGCCAAGTAACGAAAATCGCGGCTTGTTTCTGATTCGGATCGGAGGTCAATCGTGCTACGCAGATGTATTGCATTTCTTATCGTCTTGACGTCGGCCTCGATTTCCAGTTGGGCCGACGGCAACAAAGTTGAATTGATCGATGCCTTCGCGGATTCGGCCGCATCGGATTCGGTGAAGGCAGCGCTTGAACCGAAGGGATTTCGGATTACTACAAAGGACGGCGTACTGTGCGAGGTCTGGCTGCGAAACGGCATTCCGTCTCAAGCCAAAACGGATGTTTCCGCGGCCTTGTACACCGAGATCGTCGAATCCTCGCTCATAGGCGTTATCGTGATTCCGAAGCAAACCAAAGACTATCGCGGACAGGCGCTAAAACCCGGCGCTTATACTCTGCGATACGCGTTGCATCCTGTTGATGGAAATCATATGGGAATCTCCCCAAACCGCGATTTTCTGCTGATGAGCCCTGTTTCCGTAGACACGGACGTGAATTCGAAGTTCACGTTTCAAGAGCTCAACAAGATGAGCACTAAGACCAGCGGCACAAATCATGCCTCGCCGCTGAGTCTTATATCCGCTGAATCGCCGAAGGATTATCCCGCCGTTACCGAAGATGACGGCGGGCATATCATATTGACTGCAAAGCTGAAGATGCAGGGCGGCGCAGCCGCTCCAATTTCCTTTATCGTGAAGGGAACGGCTGAACAATAAGCCGTCACACGAGGTGTTCATATGAGAACTATCTCGCCGCTTCTTCTCCTTCTGATCCTATTTCCCGCCGCGTATGCTCAGCACGAGCACGAACATCAGACTTCTCCAACAGCAACCCTATTCTCGGGTCTGGGCAATCATCACCACGCGGTCTATACGAACTCGGCCGAAGCCCAGAAGTTCTTCGATCAAGGGCTGACCTTTATCTATGCGTTCAACCACGATGAGGCTACGCGGTCATTCAAACGGGCCGCGGAACTTGATCCGCATATGGCGATGGCTTACTGGGGCGTAGCTCTATCGGTCGGGCCGAATTACAACATGGACGTGGACGCCGAGCGAGAGAAGCAGGCGCATGCGGCAATTCAAAAAGCCCTCGAGTCAATAAAGGCGGCCGAGAAGAAGTCGACATCGGGATCATCAAAACAGATTGCTCTGGATCGCGGCTATATAGAAGCGCTGGCAAAGCGGTATTCCGGCGAAGCGAAACCCGATTATAAGAAGCTTGCGGTCAGTTACAAAAACGCAATGGGCGAGTTGGTGAAGAGGTTTCCCGACGAGCTCGATGCCGCTACGCTCTTCGCCGACAGCGCGATGGCGCTTCGACCCTGGAAGCTCTGGACGCCGGATGGCAAGCCCGCGGAGGGAACCGATGAGATAATCGCGACGCTTGAATCCGTGCTGAAGCGCAATCCCAACCACATTGGCGCGATTCATTTCTACATCCATGCCGTCGAGGCGTCACCCGATCCAGGCCGTGCGCTGGCTTATGCGCCGCACTTGCCGGGACTGGTTCCCTCCGCGGGACACCTCGTTCATATGCCGGCTCATATTTATATTCGAACTGGAAACTATGAGGCCGCGGCGAAGAGCAATGCGGATGCGGCGGAGGCCGATCAGGCATATATCCAGGCGACGAAGGCTCAGGGGATGTACCCCCTGATGTACTACAGCCACAACCTTCACTTTCTTGCGGTTGCTTCCGCGATGGAGGGCAAGCAAGCCGAATCAATGAAGGCGGCAGGTAAACTGGAATCTTATCTCACGCCGTTTGTTAAATCGGCGCCGATGCTTGACGCCTTCATGTCTACCGGAGCGCTCCTGCGAGTTCGGTTTCATAAATGGGATGAGATAGAACACGCGCCTGATCCGGACAAGAACCTTCCGGTCACTTATGCGCTTACTCATTTCGCGAAGGGGATGGCCAAAGCCGCGACCGGCGATATCAGCGGAGCCGCCGCTGAGTTGAATATCGTCAATCAAGGGGCGAAAGCGCTGCCCGCCGCGGCCGGAGCCGGTAACAATAGGGCGAGCGACATCGTTAAAGTCGCCGCGCTCGTGTTGGACGCCAGAATCGCTTTTGCAAAAGGCGATAAAAATGATGCTGAGGCTCTATACAGAAAAGCCGCCGCGGCGGAGGATGCGCTTGCATACGACGAGCCGCCGGGATGGTATCTGCCGGTCAGGGAATCGCTCGGCGGCGTGCTTATATCGCAGGGAAAGTTTGCCGACGCGGAGAAGGTTTTCAGAGACGATCTGGCGCGTCATCCAAAGAATCCGCGATCGCTATTCGGTTTGCACGAAGCTTTGATCCGTCAGCACAATGACAAGGCAGCCGCGGCAGTCAAGAAGGAATTCGAAGCAGCCTGGAAACACGCCGATTCTTCCTTGAAGATAGAGGACCTCTACTGATGTCTAAACGCAGATGGCTCGCATTAGCGGTAATCATAGCGGCGGTCTCACTGGCGCGCGCAAGCAACGAAGCCGAATTCAACCCGCCCTCGGGCATTCCGGCGGACGTCTGGCAGTATTTCGTGCCGCGCGATAATCCGGTGACTTCCGCAAAAGTCGAGCTCGGCAGGCAGTTGTTTTTTGATAAGCGCCTGTCGATCGATAGCAGTGTGAGCTGCGCAACTTGTCACGATCCCAAGCTGGCATTCACCGACGGCAGGCCCGTAGCCCAGGGTGTAGGCGCACGCCTCGGCAAACGCAATTCTCCAACACTGTTGAATTCGATGTTCAATGCCGGTCAATTCTGGGACGGGCGAGCCGAGTCGCTTGAAGCACAGGCTATTCAACCGCTGATCAACGTCGATGAAATGGGAAACGCTTCGCACGAGCAAGTTGTCTTGAGGCTCCGGAGTCTTCCGCAGTACGTAGCTCGATTCAATGATGTGTTTGGATCAGAGATAACGATCGATTCGCTAGCCAGGGCGCTGGCTTCGTTCGAGCGCACGTTAATATCCTCCGACTCGCCGTTCGACAGATTTATTGCCGGGGATCTGGATGCAATGAGCGATGAAGCCCGGCGCGGTTTCGCGATTTTTCGCGGCAAGGCTCGTTGCACCGTTTGTCATTCGATCAGCCAGTTCTCGCTTCAATCATTCCCTTTCTTCACCGATCAAATGTTCCATAACACAGGTGTAGCCGTGAATGACCACGCATTCGAGCCGCTTGCAAAGCAGCTTTCAGCGGCAGGGAAGGGAACAGTCGACTCGAGCGAGCTGCTCTCGATAGCAAGAAGAGAGGGTTCGTCATCGCTTGGCCGTTTTATGACTACTGGCGACTCACTCGATATGGGCGCGTTCAGAACGCCTTCACTGCGCGACGTCGAATTGACGGCTCCCTACTTTCACGATGGCAGCGCAAAGACTCTACTGGATGTCGTGAAGTTCTACACAAAGGCCGGCAATAACAATCTAAATCGAGATTGGGAGCTTCAATCGTTGAGCCTGACCGACACCGAACAACAGGAGTTGGTCGAGTTCTTGAAATCGTTGACGAGCGATCACACTCGCCGCCTTGTCGCAACCGAATCCGCAAGAGTAATCGCACAATAGACACAGGCATGATCATTCGTGTGGGGTGGCGCGTTGTTATTGCTCGTGAGGCCGTGACCTCAAGTCTCGATTACCTCGAGTTCGTCCTTTGCGCGCCGGCTTCTCAATACTTTCTTATCGAACTTTCCGACGCTGGTCTTGGGAACTTCTTTGATGAAGCTCCATCGCTCGGGTATCCACCATTTCGCGACGCGCTCCGATAGAAAAGCCTTCAGGTCACCGGCCGTCGTGGATGAATTCTCTTTCAACACCACGCAAGCGAGTGGGCGTTCATCCCAACGTTCGTCGGGCACGCCGATGACGGCGGCTTCCATGATTTCGGGGTGAGCCATAATGGCGTTTTCA
>QHVH01000057.1 GCA_003222245.1 Blastocatellia bacterium AA13
GGAGTGGTAACGGCCGTTATGACATTCTCGATGGATCTTCCGGTTAGTTTGAAAGCTTTCGCGGAGGGCTTTAAGAGCGGAATGTCAACGCGACAAGGCGTGAGCAACGCGGATTTCACTGTTGGTGACGGTGAGAACAGAGTTCCAATCGACGGCACCTGCATGGATCGAGGTCTCGAACTCGAGGTTCACGGGCTGATTATGCGGGAGAGTGAAGAGATTCGGCTGGTAATGGTAACCGGAACAAAGTCCAACGCTCAGGCGAAGTCGGTTTATTCTCGCGTGCTCGGATCGATCAGTCAGCGATAGAGTCAGCGATTGATAAAGAGGGGCGCGTGAACCGCGTCAACGATTGCCGTACATTCTTTCGTAGTACTCTCGATAGTCTCCTGATCTCGCGCGCTCAACCCACGACGAGTTTTCTCTGTACCAACTCACTGTCTTCGCGATGCCGCTTTCGAAGGTTTCTCGGGGAGACCAGCCAAATTCGGTTTCGATTCGAGTAGGATCAGTGGCATATCGCCGATCATGCCCTAATCGATCAGTAACAAAAGTGATCAGGGAATGCGGCTTGCCCACGAGATCCAGCAGTGTCCTAACCACGTCTAAATTTGTTTTCTCGGCCCGAGAACCGATGTTGTATACGGTCCCGCTCTCTCCTTTGTGAAGAACAAGGTCGATTGCCCGGCAGCAATCTTCGACATAGAGCCAGTCTCGAGTGTTCAGTCCGTCTCCGTAGACCGGCAGCTTTTTATCTTCCAGAGCATTCGAGATCATCAGAGGAATCAATTTCTCGGGAAATTGAAATGGTCCGTAATTATTCGACGCTCGCGTCGTTACAACGTCCAGCCCGAACGTCACGTGGGCGGCGCGAACGAAGTGTTCGGCGGCGGTCTTTGAAGCCGCGTAAGGGCTGTTCGGGCAAAGCGGTGAATCTTCGGTGAAGTACTCGCCCTCGGCGCACGATCCCATCACTTCGTCGGTCGAGATCTGCAAGAATCGCGATACGCGAGCGGCGCGAGCGGCATCCAGCAGCGTCTGCGTTCCAGAAACGTTGGTCGTAATGAACTCGGTTGCGCGCTCAATCGACCGATCGACGTGCGATTCGGCCGCGAAATTTATCACCGCGTCCGCTCCGGTAATCGCGTCGTCTACGGCCGAGCGGTCACAGATATCACCCTTGACGAATGAGTAGTTCGAATCGTCTGCGAGGTCGCTCAGGTTTTCCAGATTCCCGGCATAGGTGAGCTTGTCGAAATTAACAATATGATGGCCCCGATGCTCAGAAAGAATGTGCCTGATGAAATTCGATCCTATGAAACCGGCGCCGCCGGTAATGAAAAGCCGCATTGCTGATCTCTCCGATTGGGGGACGTGAATTATAACGAGAGCCGGCCTTTGATAACAGACGATCTTTAGCAACGAGACGCTCTTTTAGGCGAGAAGCGCATTTCTTATCCGGGCCGCTCACATGATAATAATCCGCTGATGACTTCAACGGCCGACACAAAGACTCTCTTTCTTGCGAAGCTGATCGAGCAAGCCGCTTTGTTGGAGCGCTTGATCTCACTCATTCCCGAAGAGGCGCTGGACTGGCGCCCCGAGATAGCCGATGCCGGTGATTCCACCTCCAATCGAGCCTTCAGCTTTGCCGAGTTGCTGGGACATCTTCTGGATTGTTTATCAGGGTTTTGCGCTACTCTGTATGCCGCTCACCCGGATCAACTGGCCCACTTCGGCAAACTCCGAGAACGCCCGGTCAATCACAGGTGTGAGATTGAAGAAGCTAAAGAGCGGCTTCGGGAATATGTGGTTCACATCGAAGAGGGGTTCAGTGTCTTGAACGAGGGAGACCTGCCCCGCCTATTGCCGACCGTATTCACAAAAGAGGGAGAAGCGGTTCTGACCCTTCTCCTTGGAAATCTGGAGCACCTAATAAATCACAAACATCAGCTCTTTCTGTATCTCAAGCGCTTCGGAATTCACGTATCGACATCGGACCTCTACGTTTTCAGATGACGGTTGGCTGCTCGATACCCGGCGTATCGTCCCGGCCCTTCATAGTTAGCGCCTTTAACGCAACGACTCTGTTCCCTTTCAGTTAAGCATCGCCCGCAAGGCTGACTAATCCAGGACCGTCGCCTATAATAACGGTCGTTCGGACTCGCTGAGCTGATAAGATCAACATGGCTCGATGGACACACCTCACAATCACCGTCAGCGATCTTCCAAAATCTATAGATTTCTATACCGAGATCTGCGGGCTCGTAGTCGTGAGAGATCGGCGGCCCGAAGGAAGCACGGTCTGGCTTGGCGCCCACAAGAGTCTCGATGAAGACCCCGCATTTGTTCTTGTATTGCTGCCCGGAGAGGTTCGTGATCGCGTCGGACATCTGGGATTTCAATGCGGCTTGCGGGAGGAGGTGGATCAGATCGCCGCCAGAGCCGAGCGCCTCGGCATTCTCGAGGCGCCGCCCACCGACAGCGGCGGAGTCGTCGGTTATTCCACTATCATCCGCGATCCCGACGGACATCTCGTCGAGTTTACTCACGGACAGCCGATACAAGGGCTGTAAGCCTCATGCTGGGATAAGACTGATTCACCATAACGCTGCGCGATGACTATTCTTCTTATTCACCTCCTGCTCTTGAGCCTGTGCGCGTTTCCGGTGCGTTGGCCGTCCAGTCAATCACAAACGATCCAGTCACGGAAAACCAAGCCGAAAGAAGATGAATCCGTGCGCGAGAGCAGAGAGAAAGCGCGCCTCGCTTTGTCTCCGCTGGCCAAGCCATTCAAACGAGTGTGGAGCTATCAACTGGAGAGCGTCACGTCGATCATAGCTTCGGACGAAGGCGATCGATTGTTCGCCGCCACGGATACCGGCCGCGTCTTGTGCCTCGATCTCAAATCGGGCGAGTTGATTTGGTCCGCGGAACCGGGAGGCCGCATAACGACCGAAGCGGCCGTGGGAGCCGGTCTTGTTATTGTAGCTTCCACGACCAACACGGGCAACGGGGCTAGGAGCGCGCTTCGAGCACTGGATCGTTCGACGGGGGTGACAGTCTGGGTTCGTGATTATGACCGTACTTTTACATCGCCGCCGGCGCTTTTCGGATCGATGGTTTATGCCGGAAGCTCGGACGGCTCGCTTTATGCCGTCAGTCTGAAGGGAGGCGAAATCTTATGGAAGTCGCCGACCGGCGGAGTCGTTCAAGGCAGACCCTTGATCGCGGACCGGCTGATACTGGTCGGCAGCGACGACGGCGCCCTTCACGCGGTGAAGATTGAAACCGGCGAGCAGGCATGGACATTTCAGACGGCCGGCAAGGTCAGAGGGTGTCCCGCCATCGACAATAAGACAGTGTATTTTGGCTCCGGCGACGGCTATGTCTATGCAGTTGATCTAGCCACTGGAAAATTGCGCTGGAAATCGCGAACCGGCGCGGGCCTCGAGAGTTCGGCGCTGCTGGCGGGTGACCGGGTGATGATAGGGTCGTTGGACGACTTCTTATACGTACTGTCGAAGGCGACGGGAAATCGGCTTTGGAAACGGAGGCTGGTCGATCGTATAGTGGCCTCGCCTATTGTCGAAACCGACGTGATCATGGTTTCGCCTTTTCACGGTGATCACGTGGTAATGTTCATGAATTCCGACGGACAGAGGGTGAATTATTATCAGCTCGATCGCGGCGATGAGATTATCGGAGCGCCTTTATTCCGCTGCGGTCTGCTGCTGCTTCCGACCAATCGGGGTATCATCGCAGCCGCCGTTACCGACGAAAGCGACTCGTCGCCGTCAAAAACGCCGCCTTCAAAAACGCCGCGGAAGAAATAATTCCGAATCGTCAGGCAACGGCCGTTCTTTCGCGTAGGCCCCGGCACATAATCCCGATTCCTTCGGCGATTTTTTCCGGTGATTCCTTCGAGAATGCAAGTCGAATAGTGTTTGCTCCAGTGTAGTCGCAAAAAAACGACTGGCCCGGCACGTAGGCGACTCCGCGCTCGATCATCGACGGAAGCAGCTCGGCGGTGTCGATGCCATCAGCCACGGTTACAAGAATAAAAAAACCGCCCACCGGGACCGTCCACCTACTCGTTCCGGCGGCATTGGCGGTTAATGCATCCAGCATCGCGCGGCATCGGGCCGCATAGAACCGACGAATGAACGGCAGCCTTCGCTGAACAAGACCCGATGACACAGCTTCTAACACGATGGATTGATCGAGCTGGCTCGAATTCAAATCCGCGCCTTCTTTAGCCAGCTCAATTCGCTCCGCCACCAGCTTTGGCGCGCGAACCCAGGCCATCCTGAGGCCCGGCGCAAGCACTTTTGAAAAACTGCTGAGGTATATAACCCTCGAAGGACACAAAGCAGAAAGCGGAGTCAATCGGGAGCTTGAATCGTCGAAATAAATTTCGGCATACGGATCATCTTCTATGATCAGAAAGTCGTATTTCTCGGCGAGTTCGATCAATCGATGTCTGCGATCGGCGGCGAGGGTAACACCCGAAGGGTTTTGAAAATTAGGTATCGTGTAGACGCATTTTACTCGACGCCGCTCTGATGAAAGGGTCTTGAGTTTTTCTTCGAGGTCCTCGATCACCATTCCATCTTTGTCTTGTGCGATGCCCCTCAAATCCGCGCGCGAGTTATGAAGCGCGATCATGCCGCCGACATAGCTCGGCAGCTCCACCAGTGCTATATCGCCGGGGTCGAGCAGAACTCTAGAGGCGAGGTCCAGCCCCTGTTGAGAACCGCTCGTCATGACGATGTGAGCAGGCTCGGATTCGGTTCCCCTGGCGGTCATGTAAGCAGCGATCTCCTGGAGCAGCTTGCCCTGACCGCGAGTCGGGCCGTACTGGAGCGCGATTCGACCATTGTCACGAATAGCCCTGGCCGACATTTCCGCCAGTTCTTCATAAGGAAAAGTTTCAGGACTTGGAGCTCCGGCCGCGAATGAGATCATATCGCCGCGAGCAAGCAACGGCGTTAGTCGTCGAATCTGATTTGGCCGCATGGACCTTGCCATGATGGACATAAGGTCCTCGTAATCTACGTCTGTTTCACTCATATGCGGCAACGCTATCATACGGTCGGACTCGCTTCAACTAATGGATAGGCGCACTAATCGACGGGAAGACTAGTCGATAGGAAACGTCTCGATGCGAAGTGTCGCAATGGTCGCGCCCAAACCGCCGGCCTCGGGAGGAGCATCATTGTACTCGGCTACAAACGGAGTACGAGCAAGGATCGAGCGCACCATCTCCCGCTGTACTCCGATCCCCTTGCCGTGAATTATTCTGACCCATTTCAAATGCCGGCGATGAGCATCGGCGAGAAAATCTTCTACAACCGCTCTCGCCTGCCGAGGCGGAATCGAGTGTAGATCGATCACGTCACGAAACTCGATTACCACCGGCTCGGGAAACGGATTGGCCGGATCGAAGTCGGTATCGGCCGGCTCCTCAGGGTCCCGCGGCTCTCGTTCTCTGGTCTCAAAGAACCGCGCCATCCGCGAAATCGCTTGTTTCCATTTCATACCGTGACCTGGCTTGTTCGAGAGTGTATGCTCGGTCGGCTAAAGCGTCGAGATCGACTGTGACTCGATCTGAATTTCTCATTCTGCTCCCGCCGCGAATTAATAGAAAAGCCGCTGAGGATAATCCGCGGTGTGTTACATAGTCCGACCGTCGCTTTATCGACTATGTGATGAAATTCATTTGAGCATCCACGAGCCTGTGTTCGGGATGCATCGCAGGCATCGCCGTAGTATTATTCGCAATTCAAAAGACCCTACTGAGCTAAAAGGAGCCTTCGAAATGCTCAAGACCAAAGCTGCCTTCTGTCTGGCTGCCGCGATTTTTATCCTCTGTTCGAGTCTGAACGTCGCTACCAGAGCGCAAAGCGGAACTTATGATGCGAGCCTTATAAAAGGGCTTCGGTGGAGGCCGATCGGTCCTTACCGCGGCGGCCGCGCAACGGCGGTTGCCGGCGTGCCTTCGCAACCGAATGTGTATTACTTCGGCGCGACCGGCGGAGGCGTCTGGAAGACTACGGACGGCGGCACGAACTGGGAGCCCATATCGGACGGCTTCTTCAAGATGGGTTCGGTCGGCGCGATCGGCGTCGCCGAGTCCGATCCAAACGTGGTCTATGTCGGCATGGGCGAATCGCCGATTCGGGGCAATGTTTCGCATGGAGACGGAGTCTACAAAACTACCGACGCCGGTAAGACCTGGAAGCGGGTAGGCCTGGAAGACTCGCGGCAGATCAGCCGAATCAGGGTCCATCCACGAAATCCGGATCTGGTTTATGCAGGCGCGCAAGGACACGTTTGGGGACCTAACGATCAACGAGGCGTGTTCCGGTCCAAAGACGGAGGCAAGAACTGGGAGCGAGTGCTCTTCAAGAGCAACAAGGCGGGCGTCACTGATCTCGTTCTCGATCCTACAAACGCGAATACAATCTATGCCGCGCTGTGGGAGGTCTATCGGACGCCGTACAGCCTCGAGAGCGGAGGGCCCGGCAGCGGCATATACAAATCAACCGATGCAGGAGATACCTGGACGGAACTGACTCGCAACCAGGGACTGCCGAAGGGAACGATCGGCAACATCGGCATTGCCGTGTCGCCTGTTAATCCCGAGCGCGTATGGGCCATCGTAGAAGCGGATGAGGGCGGCGTATTCCGATCCGACAACGGAGGAAAGACCTGGGCCAGAGTCAACGAACAACGTAATCTCCGGCAGCGCGCATGGTACTACACTCGCATCTATGCCGATCCCGTCAACGTCGACACGGTCTACGTTCTCAACACCGGCTTCTATAAATCCGTGGACGGCGGCCGGACTTATACCGGCATAGGCGTTCCTCATGGAGACAATCATGATCTCTGGATCGCGCCAAACGATCCGTTGCGCATGATCAATTCGAACGACGGCGGCGCAAACGTCACGACCAACGGCGGCAGAACCTGGACGGCGCAGGATCAGGCTACGGCGCAGTTCTATCGCGTCGCTCTCGATAATGACTTCCCGTATCACGTGTATGGAGCGCAGCAGGACAACTCGACGGTAAAGATCGCGAGCCGCACCGACGAGTTCGGAATAACGACCTCGGACTGGTATGACATAGGCGGCGGCGAGAGCGGATGGATCGCTCCCGATCCGCGCAACTCCGACATTATTTATGCGGGTTCGTACGGAGGCCTGATTACCCGGTACGACCATCGCACGCATCAGCAGCGCAACGTTAATCCGTGGCCCGACAATCCAATGGGTCATCCGGCGGCCGATCTGAAATATCGTTTCCAATGGAATTTCCCGATAGTCTTTTCGCCGCACGATCCGAAGGTGCTTTACGCCGCGAGCAATTACCTGCACAAATCGACGAATGAAGGGCAGAGCTGGGAGGTAATCAGCGGAGACCTGACTCGCAACGACCGCTCCAAGCAAGGCTCGTCCGGCGGTCCAATCACAAAGGACAACACGAGCATCGAGTACTACGACGTGATCTTCACGGTGATCGAGTCTCCGATTCAGAAGGGAACCATCTGGGCTGGGTCGGATGACGGCTTGATACATATAACTCGTGACGGCGGGAAGAACTGGGCCAAGGTCACGCCCAGGGAGATGCCCGAGTGGATTCAGATCAATTCAATCGACGCTTCGCCGTTTGATCCGGGGACCGCCTACGCGGCCGCCACAATGTACAAATGGGACGACAACAAACCCTACTTGTATAAGACGAGCGACTACGGCAAAACCTGGAAGAAGATCACGAACGGCATCCCCGACGGAGCCTTCACGCGAGTCGTGCGTGAAGATCCGACTCGCAAGGGTTTACTTTATGCCGGAACCGAAACCGGTATGTATGTTTCGTTCAACGACGGCGAGAACTGGCAGTCGCTTCAGCTCAATCTTCCGCCGACGCCCATAGCCGATTTGGCAATACACAAACGCGATCAGGAGTTGGTTGCCGCGACTCAAGGGCGATCCTTCTGGATCCTGGGAAATCTCGGCGTGCTGCATCAGATGAACGATGCCGTAGCAAAATCGGATGTTCATCTCTTCAAGCCCGACGATGCATATCGAACACCGGGCAACGGGGGTCCGCTGCCCGCGACCGCGACCATCGGCGAGAATCCGCCCGCGGGAGTAGCGATTCACTATTACCTCAAGAACAAGGCGAACGGAGAAGTTTCGATCGAGATCCTTGATTCAACGGGCAAATCCGTTAGGAAATTTTCCAGCGGGTCGCAAGAGAGGCCGGCCGCAAGAGGAGAGGACGACGAGGAAGGCTTCTTTAGAGGCGGCGCGCCGGCTCGCGTGACGAGCGATGCCGGAGTCAACAGGTTTGTATGGAACCTGCGATACCCAGACGCCTCCCGATTCCCGGGATTGATAATGTGGGCGGGCGGCACACAAGGCCCGCGCGCAGCGCCCGGTACCTATCAAATCAAGCTTACCGTCGATGGAAAGACCGAAACACAGAGCTTCGAGCTGAAGAAAGATCCTCGACTTGAAACTACCCAGGCGGACTTCGCCAAGCAATTCGATCTGCTGATCAAGACTAGAGACAAGCTCTCCGAAGTTCACAATACAATTACTCAGATCCGCGACATCCGGCGGCAGGTAGATGAAATCGTCAAGCGTATGGGCGGCGACGCCGCCGGAAAACCGATCGCCGATGCGGCGAAAGCGCTTAACGCGAAAATGACGGCCGTCGAGGAGGAGCTGTATCAGACCAAGAATCAGAGCAGCCAGGACCCGTTGAATTATCCGATCAAGCTTAACAACAGGCTCGCGGCGATCAGCGGAGTCGTCGCCAGCGCGGACGCTGCTCCTACCGATCAGTCTTACGCTGTTTACGAAGAAGTAGTCGGCTTGATCAACGCGCAGCTAGCGAAATTCGAGCAGATCATGCGCGACGATTTGCCGGCCTTTAACAAAGCAGTGAGGGACCAGAGCGTACCAGCCGTATACGTGAAACCGAAGAGTACGGGAAACTAGATAATGAGAGCGCCTTTATGAAAGAGGCTAAAAGACGCGTGACGTAAGTTCGATTCGGCTGCTACAAACTTGATCGTGTTTTAGATCGGCCTGGAGCATTGCTCGATGCGATGCTCCGGGCCGTTAGTTTGCGCTCTTCATCCTGCAGACTCCTCCGAATTGTTGTTTCGCCTTTTGAATAATCCGAGGTCAATCCGAGGCGCCGGCGTTTCGATGCCTTCGCGATGTTGCTGACTTAATATCGCTATACTCAATCTGGTTTCATCGCTTGTCGGTTGTGGCGCCCGGTGCAATAATCTAACTCACGTGATTGACGCCCCAGAGCCGGCAACGTGAGGTCGGCGCCGCTCGATGAAAATGGATACTCGCGAATTAGAGTAGAAAGCGAAGCAACGCCGGCGCGTCCTTCAGGTCCACTTCATGGTTGGGAAGACCGTACTTCAGTACCGAATTCAAAAAGAAATTGGCAAAGGCGGAATGGGTGTCGTCTATAAAGCGGAAGACACCAAACTTAACCGAACCGTTGCGATAAAGGCCCTTTCAGCCGATCTGCTCGGAGACGAGAAGGCCAGATCGCGATTCCTCCGCGAAGCCCGAGCCGCCTCCGCAATCGATCATCCAAACATCTGCACGGTATACGAGATCAATGAGACCGAAGGCTCTCTCTTCTTCGTGATGCAGTATGTCGACGGCCGGACCTTGAAGAAGTATATCGGGAACAGGCCTCTTCCTCTCGATCAGGCGCTCGATCTTTCGCTTCAACTAGCGGACGCAATCACGGAGGCTCATCATAGAAACGTTGTTCATCGCGATATAAAGTCTTCAAACATCATGGTGAATGAACGCGGCCAAGCCAAGATACTCGATTTTGGATTGGCCAAGTTGCTCCGCTTCGCCGAAATTCGGACGGAAGAAGAGGCGGCCGCGGCTGCCGATTTGACCCAGGCGGGAACACCTTTCGGAACTGCCAGCTATATGTCGCCCGAACAGGCCAGAGGCGAGGCCGCCGATGTGCGATCGGACATTTTTTCTCTCGGCGTCGTGATGTACGAGATGTTCACGGGAAAGCTGCCGTTCAAAGGAAAGAGCTCCGTCGAAGTGATGCATGCCGTCCTGCATCAGGAGCCTGAGCCGCTTCCCGAAACGCTTCCGCTGCAGTTGCGACATCTGATTCTGAAGGCGCTGGCGAAGGAATCGGCTAACAGATTCCAATCCACGGACGCGGTGCTTGAAGGGCTCCGATCTCTCATAAAAGGCCACTATGCGGGACTCGGCGGAGTGCCTGCCGACCGGCCGGCGACGCTGCAAGCCGCGCTCTCAGCTCAGGTAAACAAAAACCGGGGTCCGATCGCGAAGCTAGGCGCATGGTTTCGGCGCATGTTCAGCGGCGGCGATCATAGAACGGCAGACAGCCATCCGAGCGCTACCGCTACGCCTGCTGATCCATCTTCTTCGGTTTGGCTGACGAGCGAAAAGAAAACGCTGGCCATACTTCCATTCACCAATCTAGCTCACAGTCCGGAAACTGAGTTCTATGGGTTTAGCCTGGCTGACAGCGTGATCACGGAGCTGGCGCAGATTCGAGATCTTATCGTCCGTCCCTCCTCCTACATCGCCAGATATCAGAACGTCGAGATCGACCCGCGAGCGGCCGGCGAGGAGCTGGCGGTCGATGCAGTCCTGATCGGCGGATATATAAAATCGGGAGATAGGTTCCGCGTCACGCCTCAGCTCGTAGATATTAAGAGCGGCGAAATAGTATGGAGCGAAAAAATTGATGTGAGCGCCAAGGACATCATCAGCCTCCAGGACACGATCTCTCGCCAGATAGTAGACGGCCTTCGCGTGAAAACCAGCAGCCGTGAACAGGAAGGCCTGGTCAAAGCGCCGACTCGCGATCCGGTTGCGTATGAGAACTACCTCAAGGCGCGCAATCTTCTATATAAGTTCATAACCCAGACCCTGGCCTTGTCGGACATCGAAGCCGCCGTGCAGCTATTCCAGGCAGCGGTAGATGCCGATCCGGAATTTGCGCTTGCGCACAGCGGTCTCGGCGTCTGTTACATCAATTTTGTATTGAAGGGGATTGGCGGCATCGAATACGCATCGCTGGCTAAGAACGCATTTGATACGGCCCTCTCAATAGAACCCAGGCTGTTGGAAGCAAGGGTGCGGCTCATTTACGTTTATCTGATCGAGGGCGATACGGAGCTTGCCCGGCGGGAGATCAAGCGTTTGCTTAGTACCGCCCATAACGAGCCGTCCGTACACTCGATGGCGGCCTACGTGTTCAGGTTGTCGGGCCAGTACGACAAGGCCCTGAGCGAGTGGGATTCGCTGATAAATATCAGCCCGACCGACGTTGTTATCGCCGGCTACAATCGAGCGCGGATTTATATGTACCGCGGCGAGTACGAGCAAGCCGAAAGGGAGATCAAGACCGGTCTTGCTTTCGAGCCGAATCATCCGCTGTTGCGCGCGTATGGCGCAGCCGTGGACTACTACGAAGGCAACCCCGAGCGAGCGGCGCACACGATGGAAGAAGTGCTCGCGAAGACTCCAAGCCTCTATTCATATAAAACGTTCCTCGGGTTCTGTTATGTAGCAATGAATGAGCGGGATCGGGCGCTGGCGTTGATTGACGATAAGCTTCTGGCGACGGCCGGCGCTGATCAGGATACGGCATACTGGCTTGGATCTTTGTATGCACTTGCCGGCCGAGTTGATCAATCTATTGAATGGCTCGAGCGGGCAATTTCGATGGGCAACGAAAACTATCCCTGGTTTTTAATCGATCAGAACTGGAAGAACACTCGTGAGGATCCAAGATATAAGAAAGTAATGGAAGACCTGCGAGCGCGGTGGGAAAGAATCCAGCGAGAGGAATCAAAGTAGGTTCATCATTTATCCGCCTGCGTTACCCGCCTTGTCACACCTAAACCGTCGCGAGGCCGACGGCAATCTGAAGGGCCTCGATTACACGTCTTTTAACATCTTCATACTCTCCGTCGATCCTGCAACCCGCGGCATTGCGATGGCCCCCGCCGCCGAATAACTCCGCGACCTTCGCTACGTTGTTTTTGCCCTTCGAGCGAAGGCTCACGCGATAAACTCCCGGCGTGAGTTCCTTAAAAAAGGCGACCGCGTTTACGTCGTGAACCGACAGCGCGTGATTGACGATTCCGTCGGAGTCCTCATCCGTGGCGCCGGCCTCCAGCATCATCTCGCGATCGAGCTTGATCCAGGCCAGATGGCCGCTCTGATCTCGTTCTATGGTGGATAGCACCATGCCGAGGAGTCGAATTTTAGCGAAGGGATGTGAATAGAAGATGGCTTGCGATATTCGAGCCGGCTCGACGCCTCTGCGGACCAACTCGGATGCAATCTTGAGCGTTCGTTCGGTCGTGTTCGAGAAGTGAAAGCTTCCGGTGTCGGTCAGCAGGGCTGTATAGATGCACTCGGCTATCTCTTTTGTGACTTCGACGCCAAGGGCTTTGCAGAGATTATAGATCATCTCGCCGACGGCGGCTGCCGTTGAGTCGACCCAGTTAATATCGCCGAACGCTTGAGTCGTAGCGTGGTGATCGATGTTGACGACGAATTGATTCTTCAGGCTCGGCAATCCCGGACGCTCGACGTCGCTGCATTCGATGACGAATGCCGCATCATAGTCGTCGGTGATATCAGACAGCACGACGACGGACTCCGATCCCGGCAATACCGTGTATGCGGGCGGAACCCTGTCGCGCAGCAGGACCGTAGGTTCTTTATTCAGGCTGCGGAGCATCCAGTACAGGGCAAGACCAGATCCCAGCCCGTCCCCGTCGGGACGGATGTGAGAGGTGATTACAAACTTATTGTTCTTATCGATTAATTCTACAACCTGGCTCAGCATGCAACAGACTCATTCCAAGATTTGCGAATCGGGCGCGGGGCTTTCTTCCTGGGCCCGCAGCTTTTCGCTTTCTTCCTTCAGGATTTCTTCTATTCGCGCGGCGCTCATTGCCGTTTGATCGAACTCGAAATGTAATTCAGGAGTGCGCATTAGATGGAGCGATCTGCCCAACTCATGCCTGATGTAACCTGAGGCGGATCTGAGGGCCGCCAGCGAACTTTCTATATCCTGATCCGAACCCATCACACTGATATAGATTCGAGCGTGACGAAGATCCGGTGAAACGCGTGCATCAGTGACCGTAACAAAACCAACCCTTGGGTCCTTCAAATCTCCAGCAATGATCTGACTAACCTCTTCCTTAATTCGTTCCGCCACCTTCTCGGGTCTTCTGCCCGGCATACTTCCCCCGGATACGTTCTTCGCGGCATGATGAACTGACAATCCTAACCTCAAGAAGATGAAGTTGCAATGCATTTCTCTTCTTCGGGCGCGCGCCAAGTTTTCGCGTATATACTTGATGGTTGTAGCTTGAATTTGAGCTCAGCCGTCTGAGCATTTCTACGACCGTCTGAACATTTCTACGACAACCCCAACGGGGTTGCATCGCGAAGCCCCGAGGTTGGCGAAGCCTACCTGGGGTTAAGTAACCCCGAGTGCGCCCAACACCAACGGTGTTGCGGCCATTTCACGACGGCCATCGCGGAAATCGAACGGCGGATCTAATCTGAATTCAAGAGGACCTCAACCCTGTCAGGGTTGAGCGCGCATACGCTGCTTACCCTCCACAACCACTTCGTAGTTTTGGTGCTGACGGTGCATCACTACGGCTAGCGACTAACGAACAGTCAGCAAGGAAGCCTCGGAAATCGCGGGTGCTACAGGCGGCCTCCATATACCAGCGTTTTTCTATTATCGTCGACTTGGGCGGGTTTCGAATCGAGGACCTCGCGCACCTTTTGAGTGAGAGCGCCGATATTGAACGGCTTCGGGATAAAATGAGCAGGCGAATCCGATATACCGTGGCGCAAAATCGCGTCGTCCGTATAGCCCGATGCATACAGGACCTTCAATCCCGGAATCATCTCCAGCAGTCTTCCGGCGAGCTCGGGGCCGCTCATTTGCGGCATTATCACGTCGGTCATAATCAGGTGTAGAGGCTCATTAAATTGCTCACAGAATCCAAGAGCCTCGCTTCCGCTGCCTGCCGTGTAGACCACATACCCCGCACTGGACAAGACCTGTTCCACAAGATCGCGCACGGGTTCCTCATCCTCGACCAGGAGAATAGTCTCGCCGCCGATGCTCTGATCCGACAGCCCCGCTTTTACAGACCGAGGATCAAGAGCTGCTTCCGTTATGACGGAATCGAATACCTCTTCGGCAACCGACCAGTAGATCTCAAAGGTTGTTCCTTCGTCCGGTTCGCTGGATACGCTTATATGAGCGCCGCTCTGTTTCACGATTCCATATACGGTGGCAAGACCCAAACCAGTGCCCTTGCCGACGTCCTTCGTCGTGAAGAACGGTTCAAAGATTTGCTCGAGCGTAGACTGCTCCATGCCGCATCCGGTGTCTTCGATCGACAGCCTGACGTAGCGTCCGCGGGATGCGTTGAGCTGACCGGCGCGCGGCTCATCCAATTCGACGTTGCTGGTTCTGATGATTAGCTGTCCTCCAAAGGGCATCGCATCACGTGAATTGACGGCCAGGTTCATCAGGATCTGCTCGATTTGTCCCGGATCGGCTTTTATGTTGTGCGCATCGGGCGCAAGATCGGCGATCAAATCGATGTCCTCGCCTATGACGCGCCTGAGCATCTTCTTCATGTCCGAAACTGCATTGTTCAGATTCAAGACCCTGGGCTGCATAACCTGCTTGCGCCCAAACGCAAGCAATTGATGAGTGAGAGCCGCTGCTCGATCTCCGGCTTTATGAATCTCGCGAAGATCGGCGCAAATCCGATGCCCGTCTGGAAGTCTCGACATCGCGACTTCCGCATAGGTGTTGATAACGGTCAGCAGATTGTTGAAGTCGTGCGCTATCCCGCCCGCAAGTCGTCCTATCGCCTCCATTTTTTGCGACTGCCTCAACTGTTCCTCGACCTGCCTTAGCTCTTCTTCTGTACGTCTTCTCTCGGTGATATCTTCGACCATCCCTTCGTAATGGGCCGCGTTGTCGCCATCGCGAGCCATGCGCGTATTTTCCGAGATCCATATCAGCGATCCGTCTTTTCTTCTCGCCTGTGCTTCGAACCGTAATACCATCCCGTTCGTCTCAATCAGACGTTGAAATTCACTACGTCGCTCTTGATCGACATTGAGCGCCAGGCGGAAATCGGAAACTACAGCAGCCAGTTCCTCCGGAGACTCGTAGCCGAGTATCCTCACAAGCGCCGGGTTGACCGAAAGAAGCCGCCCGTCCGGCGTGCTTTGATATATACCCTCTACCGCATTTTCGAATATGCTGCGATAGCGAGCCTCGGCCTGTTTGAGCTCTTCCGAGAATCTACGTTCGGCCTTTCGCAAACGGCTCTGCTCGACAGCCTTTCCAACCGACTGTCCCAATCGGCTCAGGCGATCCTTCAGCAGATAGTCGGCTGCCCCGCGTCTCATCGAAGCGACGGCGGTCTCCTCGCGTATCGTTCCAGATACGATAATGAAGGGAACTTCGAGGCCGCTTTTCTGTAATAAATCCAGCGCTCGAAGGCCATTGAACTGCGGCATGTCGCAGTCGGAAAGGATCACATCCAGCTTCTGATCGAGGCTTTCGATAAACCCCTGTTCGGTGTCTACGCGCCGCCACTCGGGCTCGAAACCCGCGCGACGCAACTCCGTTACGACAAGCTCCGCGTCCGGCGGATTGTCTTCAACCAGCAACACTCGGAGTGGCTGCGCCATTACATCTCTCTCCCTTCGGTTGTTGATTCAACAAGAGCCAGTACATGCCAATCTCGCGCACGGCGGCGGCAAACTGCTCGAAATTTACCGGCTTCACTATGTAACTGTTGACCCCCAGCGCATAGCTCTCGATCAGATCCTTTTCCTCTTTTGACGAGGTCAGCACTACAACCGGAGTGGCGCGGGTTCGTTCATCCATCTTGATGCGACGGAGCACTTCGAGACCGTCGATCTTCGGAAGCTTCAAATCCAACAGAATTAAATGGGGATTGTCTCTCACAAGCCGATTCGCATAGGCACCCTCACAAAACAGGAACTCCAATGCCTCCACTCCGTCGCGAGCGAGCTGAACGTTGTTCGTAAGATTTGCCTTGCCAAGCGCTCTCAACGTGAGCTCCTGGTCCTGTGGACTATCCTCGACAAGTAAAATCTCGACAGCATCCGATTTATCCATGCCCACGATCTCCTTAGAACAACTGGTAGGCGGCATCTCCAGTCAATTATCCGCGCGAGAGGGTGAGGACTATGTAACGTGCGGGAGTCTCGTCTTGGACAGTCGGGAATCAGCTCAGTCGATTTGCGCGTGCGGATCAGAGAGCGGATTAGCGCCCCACTGAGCAAACTTGCCCGTGGTCTTTTGGGCCAATCGCGTCCTCTATAACCACGCAATCGATCTTCATAAATCCCTCTTTATCATTCCAGTCTGGCCCAGCTCAATCATTCTTATAATGTATTCTAGGTCTCGCCTGCGCGCCTGCTCTTGCCTGCAAGAGATACTTCAAAATCGACTTATTACTCGACGAAATCCAACGGCTGCCTTCACCTCTATGCTTGCGGCTCTCAATCGCCCACCGTTTTCGAGAGACGCTGGATGCAATGCGGTTGCGCTGAGTAGAACTAGCCCAATCGCTGCCGCGCGAGTTCAAGGCAAGCCTGCTGCCAGACCGTCTACTCAGGCGGCGCTATGCGATCGAGCGTGAAGTAGAAGGTTGCGCCTTTGCCTACTTCCGCCTCGGCCCAGACGCGGCCCCCGTGACGATGAATGATCCTCTGGACGATTGCCAAACCTACACCGGTGCCTTCGAACTCTTCCTCGCGATGGAGCCGTTGGAACACGCCGAACAGCTTATGCGCATATTTCATGTCAAAGCCGGTTCCATTGTCGCTGACGGAATACACCTGCTGGCCGTTCTCTTCGGAGCAATTGACTTTCACCTCGGCTGGATTAAGACCGCGACTGTACTTGATTGCATTCGCAAGAAGGTTTATCCACACCTGCCTGAGGAGGGTTGGATCACCATGGCTGTATGGAAGCTCCCCGATTTGCACGTCTAAGTTCCCGCCGTCCAATCCCACCGAAAGTTCTCGGACAACTTCCTGCACAAGTCTTCCCGTGTCGATTGTATTTTTCTGGACCGGCAGCCGGCTCAAACGAGAAAAGCTCAGAAGGTCGTCGATCAAGGACCCCATTTTCTGGGCCCCCTGTCGAATAGTATTCAAATAGCGCCTTCCATCCCGCGGCAGGAGATCGCCGAAATCCTCGATGAGCGCCTGTGAGAAGCCGTCGATCGCGCGCAGCGGCGCTCGGAGATCGTGAGAGACCGAATAACTGAAGGCCTCGAGTTCCTTGTTAGCTGTTTCCAGCTCCGCGGTTCGGCGGATCACGCGTTCTTCCAGTTCCAGGTTAAGCGTGCGAATCTCTTCCTCCGCCTGCTTGCGGTCAGTGATATTGCGGCTCACAGTCGCAAGCCCAATGAGTCCCCCGCTCTGGTTGTTGAGCGCGATCACATTGAAGATCATCCATAGCGGCTCGCCCGTCTTGAAATGCCTGAAACGAATCTCCACTTCGCCGGAGCCCTTGTTAATAACCCCTGGGAAGAATTCCTCCAATACAAACAACTGATCTTCGGGAAAGAAGAAGTCGCGCATTTCGACCGCCATCGCCTCTTCAAAGCTATCGAATCCGACCATCTGAAGTCCGGCCGGGTTGATGTAAAACGGCAAGCCCGCCATATCGCACATTCCAATGAAGTCGTTGCTGTTCTCCACGAGCAACGCGAATTTCTCGCGCTCCGCCTCGGCTCGTTTGCGGGCGGTTATGTCGTGGCCCAACGACAACATGTATTTTTCGCCGTCCAGCTCGATTATTTCGGCCGATACAAGCACGTCGCCGGTATCCCCGGATTTTGCGCGGAATCTGGTCTCAAAGTCGTATATCGCCCCTTCGGCGCGCAACGTCCGAACCATTTGTTCTCGCGCTCCAGGATTCACCCATAGGTTCCATTCCTGAGACGTAGACCCGATTACCTCTTCCCGAGTCAGACCATAGCGATTGAGAAAAGCCGCGTTGACATCCACGTATCGGCCGCCGTCGAGTTGCGTTATGCTGATACTCACCGGGCTGGCATGAAATACCGTCGAAAAAAGGGCTTCGCTTCGGCGAAGCGCGTCCTCGGCCCGCTTTCTTTCAGTAATCGCTTCCGATGCGATGATGATGCCGCCGATATCGCCGATGCCGTCGTACCACGGCAGGACTTCCCATCGAAGCCACTCGACTGATCCATTCTTGCGAACGAACCTGTCCTCCTGACAACTCTCCGTAGCGCCTGCGAGACAGCGCCGGTAGATTTCCTTCCACTGGTCTGAAATCTCTGGGAATACATCATAATGACAGCGGCCGATTATATTCTGATCCTTCAACCCGTAGTCGGAGAGCCAGCGTCTGCTGACCAGCAGGTAGTTCAATCTTCGATCGAGCATGGCAATGCTTGCGGGCGCGTGTTCGACAAAGAGCCTCATTTTTTCGCCGCTCTCATGCAGCGCTCGCCTCATAACACGCGCGTCGTGAATATAGCTGCAAGAGCCGAGCCATTTGACGATATTTCCCGACTTATCTCTCATGGGCACGGCGCATATATCGAACCAGCGATAAGCGCCATCCCATCTGCGTACACGAGACTCGGTGTGAAAAGGCGATCCGTCGGCTGAGGCCCTGCTCCATGCGGTGCTCCAAAGAACCCGATCATCCGGATAAATCCGATCCAGCCAACCCGACCCAAGCTGTTCAACCTCGTCAATGCCGGTGTAATCAATCCATTGCCGGCTCAGGAATTCGCTCGAACCGGATGGTGAACAGGACCAAACCAGTTGCGGAAGCGATTCGACCAGGCCCCTAAATCGATCCTCGCTCTCTAACAATTGTTCTTCGGCGCGCTTGCGTTCGGTGATGTCGCGAACGATGACCGTGAAGAGTTTTCTACCGCCGATTTCCATGTGTGATATCGAGGCGTCAAGCGGAAACTCTTCTCCGTTGGCCCTGCGACCAAAGAGATCCATGGGTGTACCCATTTCGCGAAGCGTGGAGTGTGTACGGCCAAAGGTTCGAACGTGCTTGGAGTGAGCTACACGATACCGTTCAGGAAGCAATAGGTTGAGCGGCTTGCCGAGCATCTCGTCGGCTGAACATTGAAATATTCTTTCCGCCGCCTTATTTAGGATCAGAATTCTCTCGTGGTCGTCTATTGTGACGATACCGTCCATCGCGGAACCGATAATCCCCGCGAGAATCGATCCGTCCACGCCGCTCGTCCCAAAGAGCTGCCGATTGAAGCGGCGGCGCATTACTAAAAATAAAACTGTCACGAAAGCGGCCAAAAGCCACCCGATGATTCCGAGCGCTATTAAGAGCCATATCGTGGCAATAGATGTGTCTACGAATAAGCCCGTCGCTGTCGGAATGCTCTTCAAGCTGTGATTACAAAAATTCGGTATCTGAGATTTCAAAGCGATGCACGTCACTACCGCGGCTGCTCCCGGGGCCGGCTGCCTCAGCGGGTATTCAACGTAGGGCTGAGGCGCGGCCGCGCGCGATGTCATTATGGGGTCAAGAAGCGTCATCATCAGGATTGCGGCCGCCATGCCATACATTCTGGAATGTTTTGCTCGACCTCTACCATCTGGTCTTATACATGGCGAGCCATCAACGCACGCCGAGTCGTTTGCGCTAGATATATCTCGCACGGTTGCTTCTTTCTACCCTAGTTCTGTTCCATCGACGGTCACCTAAAAACGATATGGGTATTTTCAACCCGATGACATAGGCTTCTGTTGTAGACAGTTGGCACGTCCGACGCCGTAACATTCGAATTCGACGCTTCTGATCCGCGTCGATAAAGGGCGATGTTTAAGAAGGTGAATTGCCGATAGCATCTGTATATAACGGGCACTGAGAGAAAGCACCTCACATTTTGAAAAAATTCGCGCTTCGTGCTCAGGTGTGATCCATTTGGGCATACCCGACGTCCTGAGCCGGCAGTCAACAGATTCGCTACTGTAAGCAAAGCTCCGACCGCACTGTGGAAGTGAACCGAATCCGGCTCCGCGTTGTTTCCTCGCCGGGCTCGGATACTCCTCTCAGGCGGGTTCGGATACTCCTGTTGGGTAGGTGAAATGGACCGATTACTATGTTTGTTGGATAACCGGTAGAAGCCTGAAACGAGTCGAATCCTGTGAGTTAGAGGCCGGCTGCTGCTTTTGCGGGTTGAGTGTGGAATTCAGGTACTCAGCAAAGACTCTCCTGTGCGATGGGTATCTGAGCCGCCTTCATCGAGAATTTCACCTTGTATACGCCTTCATCGAGAATTTCACGTTGTATACGGCGTTGTACATGGCGCCTTCGTGCGCTTGCGTAGATGAGCCGGGCTCTTTGATAATCGCCCGGCGCGATCAAGATTTGAACTGAGATCAAAAAACTTTGAACTGAGATAAATGGACTGGAGCACCATGCGCCGTGATCCTGCATTGTTCGCGATCGTGGTCGGCGGCTCTATAGCCGGAGCGCTCGACATCACCTATGCGATCGTTTTTTCATGGTTTCGCAGCGGGGTATTGCCTGCTCGAATACTTCAGTCGGTCGCCAGCGGCCTGCTGGGAGCTCGGGCTTATGATGGCGGCATCGCGACCGCGGCGTTAGGCCTCTTGCTTCATTTTTTCATCGCATTCGTGATAGCTACGGTCTTTTTTGCAGCGAGTCGCAAGTTCGCCTGGCTCGTCGATCACGCATTTGTTTCCGGGATCATTTATGGAGCGCTTGTGTACGGAGTGATGAACCTGATCGTCCTTCCGTTATCGGCATATCCTCGGCGAGCGACATTTCCTCTTGTGGTATTGGCTACGGGCCTGTTCGTGCATATGTTCTTCATCGGCCTCCCCATCGCTCTAGCGACTCGCAAGGCGTCGACGAAGATGTAGCCTTTGAACTTGCGTCTTAGCGTCTTTGCGCCTTTGCGTTGAAATCCCCAAGCTCGGCCTCCAAGGCAGGCCTAGAGCAGGCGAAGAGCTATCCTTTCCCGGCAGACTCAAGATAAATCGGTGGACTATTAATCACAACATCCGTGAATTAATTTGATAACCCGTAGCGCCTTCTTGCGATCTTTCTCAACCCACCAAGCCAAATCCTCGAACGCCAATCGGTCAAATTCCAAGTTTCTCACGGGCTTCCTCTAAAGAGATTCCGTCTTGACGGCCTTTGGCTTCTAAAAGGCGTCGCTTCATATTCTCGCTTTTTAGTAGGTAGGCGGTCTCTCTTTCAGATTCGATCTCGTGCCATAGCTGAATTGGGACAATGACTCCGACAGTATTGCCGCTTTCGTCAGATATGTATTGAATTTCAGCCGCGCTCATTAGACCACCTCCCATCGACGTTCATCTGCGAGAAGAATCTACCAAAGCCATTCGGTGTCGGCAACAGTTGTGCCCGCGAGCGGTCGTATAGCCGAGCTACATTGCTGCCTCCCGGCGGCCCCCCTAAAAACCCGACGTAAGAGTTGCCTTGTCAAGAGATCACCGCGATTCCCACTCCAGGTGCGGACCTCAAGAATCAGCAGAACGTGATTGAGAACATCACGCCCCAGTACGCCCACTTCTTGATCTAAGGTCCTCTTGCACGAGGAACTGCCATTTGATCCGCTTGCGTAGGAATACAACTTCGGCGCGAACTGCGGGAGTCGCTCAAAGGGCGATCAGGATCTTCGACGACATGCCGCAGGGTGCGATCGATGTCGCATAGGGTCTCGCTGAAGGCCTTTTCTTCAAAGAGGTCCGTGTTGTAGCGCGCGGACAAACTGAGCCGGCCGTTGGCGTTGGTTTCTTCGAACACGAGACTGATATCAAACGGAGACGCCTGCTCGCTTAGAGGCAGCGGTTCAATGGTCAGGCCTTGCAATGCCAAAGGAGCTATCGGCGCGTTCTGGAGGATGAACATAACCTGGAACAAAGGGTTCTCGCCGATCTTGCGATCCGGGTGGAACTCTTTGATCTCGTCTCAATCGCTAATGAACGCGGCTTCGTGTGTTTCTATCGACCGGGCTGGCGCTCGTGTTTTATTACCTCCGTCTCAATCCGCTAATGAACGCGGCTTCGTGTGCTTCCGAAGATGCCGAAGCGCTCGGCCAGCCGTTTCAAGTGTCTCAATCCGCTAATAAACGCGGCTTCGTGTGCTTCTCACCGGGATTTTGTTCAAGATGGTTCTCCGGCCGTATGTCTCAATCCGCTAATGAACGCGGCTTCGTGTGCTTCATGAAGAGAGATCAATACTCATGCGGGCGAGATGGTAGTCTCAATCCGCTAATGAACGCGGCTTCGTGTGCTTCGTCCGACACGCACCAGCAGATGGTCATGACTGACTTCGTCTCAATCCGCTAATGAACGCGGCTTCGTGTGCTTCATACTTCTGCTGAAGCCCGAGCAGTTCTCGAAGAGCTGTCTCAATCCGCTAATGAACGCGGCTTCGTGTGCTTCTCCGGCGAATCCCATAAGAAGCTGGCGCTCAACTCGCGTCTCAATCCGCTAATGAACGCGGCTTCGTGTGCTTCTCGAACACCTTGTTCGGTACCAAATGGAGATCCTCCAGTCTCAATCCGCTAATGAACGCGGCTTCGTGTGCTTCGACAGCACCGCGAATCAATTTCGCGGTGGAGTGAATGTCTCAATCCGCTAATGAACGCGGCTTCGTGTGCTTCGTAAGCCGGGAAGTTTTCTGCTATCGCGGTTCTGGCCGTCTCAATCCGCTAATGAACGCGGCTTCGTGTGCTTCTGAGCTGTCGGCGGATGACCAGGTCAACCAGGTCAAGTCTCAATCCGCTAATGAACGCGGCTTCGTGTGCTTCCTACTCTAGAAACCATACACGCCAGCGGTAGATATTTGTCTCAATCCGCTAATGAACGCGGCTTCGTGTGCTTCTGCCCGATGCAGGCGCTTCAGCTCGAGGTGTCGTAAGTCTCAATCCGCTAATGAACGCGGCTTCGTGTGCTTCCGAAGATCGCGTTCTCGCTTGAGTACGGTCGGCTCAAGTCTCAATCCGCTAATGAACGCGGCTTCGTGTGCTTCTGTGGCCTTACCAGTTGGGCGACGGCGAGGTAACGGTCTCAATCCGCTAATGAACGCGGCTTCGTGTGCTTCCTTCTTTGGCCAGTTCGGCTTTCGCGACGCGATCACCGTCTCAATCCGCTAATGAACGCGGCTTCGTGTGCTTCTGCAGATCGACGCGGGGTGCAACACGGGTTGCGTGTAGTCTCAATCCGCTAATGAACGCGGCTTCGTGTGCTTCTCAACGCCAAGCTGCGCGAGATGGACGAGCTGTTCCCGTCTCAATCCGCTAATGAACGCGGCTTCGTGTGCTTCCAGTACGGCATGGAAGTTACCAGTCGCAACAAGCGATCGTCTCAATCCGCTAATGAACGCGGCTTCGTGTGCTTCTTGTACAACGGCGTCGAATAATACTGTTCCGTTGTCGTCTCAATCCGCTAATGAACGCGGCTTCGTGTGCTTCGGAACATCCTTCGGTTCTAACAATAATTCAATTACCAGTCTCAATCCGCTAATGAACGCGGCTTCGTGTGCTTCTAGAATAACATGGTCTGAGTATGAAGAGTATCTTTGGTCTCAATCCGCTAATGAACGCGGCTTCGTGTGCTTCTCGTTGGCGGGTGTACAGGCTGCAACGGATCAGGCTGGTCTCAATCCGCTAATGAACGCGGCTTCGTGT
>QHVH01000023.1 GCA_003222245.1 Blastocatellia bacterium AA13
TCCCTAATATCTTTTCGACCTGAATCCCAGTTTCTCGGCACGGACTAAGAGCTCCATGATTAATTCATCGAACTTCGCGGCGTCTCCATTGACGAGGAATGATTCGCCAACATCTTTCTCTATTAACTTGCCGCTTCATCAGATAACCATCCGTGTTTTAATTACCGTCCGCTGGGTAGAATATCTGGGTTTACATATTTGGTCGTAGATCCAGAGATCTGCAATCTATCACATTAACAACAGGTATACTGCGGCAGCCGCTCCCGACATTCTTCCGCCTTCTACAGTTGCAATAACTTTGCCGAAAATAGAGTTCCCTTCCCTTATTTTATTGCCGTCGATCGTTGCTATCACTCTGTCCCCGAAGCCGAAGAGGCCCTGTTCCCCTTCGATCGCTTTATTGCCATCAACCGTGGCCAGGACTCTTCCAAAGAGCGAATCGCCTTGCCTGATCTTACTGCCGTCAATAGTCATCAAAACAGCTCCAAAAAGAGAATTACCTTTCCTGACTCTGTTTCCATCAACCGTCAGAATCACATCCGCCATGAATCCGTCGCCGCGCTTTATCTTCATTTTTTGCTATCTCCTTCGTTATGTACCTTCGTGGCCTGACTACCCATCGTGACGAGAACTTGGAGGACCGGCCTAAGAACGAGCGTTCTCGTGGCCGCCCTCAACAGATGACTCCTGGCGATCACCGCAGCAAGGGGCGGTGAAATATGATAGTAGGCCTTAACTAATGACCTGCCCAATGCTGATTTCAACAAGAAGTTGTCGCGAAAACGGCTTAGTGCTATTACTTCTGCGGCCATCGGAGAGCCGTAGGCAGCCGTCGCAACGAAGCACATTCCCTTCTTGGGTGGATTCTCGATCTCATCCCTCATCTGCCTGGCAAGTATGTATACTTCGTCGTCTTGAAACCTTTCTATTATGTAGTTGAGTTCTCTCAGCGCGTCTTCCTTTTGCTTAAGAGCGTCGAAGATGTTTGCTTTGGCGAAATGCGCACCCGGATAGTCGAAGATGCCAAGAGCCTTGTCCAAAAGAGCCAAAGCCTCCCGCGCATTTCCTTTCTCTTGCTGCTTTGCTACCACCGCCAAGGCAAGACTCTTGTGACTAGCCGCCTGACGGCTCAGCTTCGGACAATTGCTGCCCCATCTTCTCGACATCTTTATTATACTGTTCGAGCAATGCTGCTTCGTTCTCTAGCTTCTGCGTCATGCCGTCTCCTTTCAATGCGTTCTTGATTTTGGCGGGTCAAGCAGATATCTGCTCGCTGCGGAATTTCTGGTTCATTTACTAGTCACCGTGTCGCCGATCCGGACCGGCTCCGCGCCGGAGAAGGTCCCCACAACTACCGCTTCCTGGATTTCGGTTACCTCCAATTCGCCGATCTTTTCGCTGTAGCGAACCTCTCGGCCCGTTTCGGGATCTCTTTCAACCTGAAAGCGTCGCACAAATAGCCGGTCGCCTACTTTGACTTGCGAGCGGTCTACACCTGAAACAAACACAGCAGTCGCCTTCACTCGGAGTACGCGGCCGACGACGCCGGTTCTGATTGGTTCGGATGCTCGCGCTGGATTAGTTGCCTTCGACTCAGCCTGTTCGAGCTGTTGAGCCATTCTTGATGTGGCGTCTTCCACCGCCAGGTTGATAACTCTCTTGAAGTCCTCGCTCGTAGGTGTCGCGGTTTGAGTAGGTCGGTTAATCGGAATAGGAATCCGTGATCCGAATCTGCCGGCCAGAGCGTCCCAAACACCGCCTATGACTCTCTCAGCGACTTCAGGTTTCTTGCCGACCTGCTCTTTTCCAATCGGTAGAGACACGCCGACTACTTCCTGAGCGACATGGAGCCGGGCCGTCGTCGCATCGACTAATCTGAAACTGAGTACGATTCTCGCTTGCAAACGCTTTGGCGACCAGTTCGGGTCGTAGCCGTTCTTCGGCAATCCCTGGAACTCGAGTAGAGTGACGCTGCCGATGATCAGAGCATCTACCCCCAAAATTCTACCCACTTTCGCCGCGGTATCGGGATCGATCCTGCCCGCCAGTCCGAGGTCCTGCTCCTGAAGCACCCGATCTACCTGACGGCGCTCGACCACGTTGTAAGACCCGAGGCTTACAAGATTTGCTTCGAGCCGATCCGATACCTGCCGGCAGAGATTTCGAATGTCGCCATACGCATAGTAAATTGGCCCTTGATCAGCGGTGTTGAAATCAAAATTAAAGATTGCCACATGCTTCTTCCGCTGAGCGAAGCACCGAAAGCCCGCTGTATCGAGAACAACCCACACTGTTACGAGAGCCAGACCCAGCTTCATAAAGCGCATTGTCATTATCTCCATTGAGGGCCACACACCCTAACTAGCCGTCAGCGGCGTTCGCTTTACCCAACTCGGCGCCCAAACGATGTTTAGTGATGGCCTGTACATCGGCTATCTGTTTGTCACCAGGTCTCCGGCCTTCACGGTCTCTGCACCAGAAAAAGTGCCGACGACAACGGAGTCCTGGATACCGGTAACCTCCAGCTCGCCGATCTTTTCGTTGAAGCGGATCTCGCGTCCCGTTTGCACATCTTTTTCAATGTGCAACCGCTGCACAAACAAACGGTCGCCCAGCTTGACTTGGGAGCGACTTATGCCCGTCACAAAAATGGCGGTCGCTTTGACGAGCTGGACTCTGCCCTCAATCGGCGTTGCGACCGTCTCCTGAATGGAGGAAGGCTTCTGTGTGGCCGCTTCGACGCGACCAAACTGCTGCGCTATTTTCGCAACGCCGTCTTCGACCGCCAGGTCGATCACTCGTTTGTAGTCTTGCGTGCTCGGTTTCTTCCGCCTGTTCAAGAAAGGGATCTTCCCAATTATTACCCCTCCTATTTCGCCAATCACGCCGGACGGCCCTAGCGGAATCATCTCAAGCGGCCGCCCGGATTTTTTCTGTGGGACGGATGTGCCAACTAGGTCCAGGGCTGCATTGATCTGGCCAGTCGTGGCATCAACCATTCTCACGTTCAGGCGGATCTTCGCACTCAAGTTGCTCGGCAACCAGCCTACGTCGCCTGATACAAGGTCTGCCGGCAGACCCTCCAGCTCAACCTGAGTAATGCTGCCGATAATCAAAGTGTCGACGCCGAGAATTCTGCCAATATGGGCCGCCGTGTCCGTGTCGATTCTTCCGCCTCGCCCATAGTCCTGTTCTCTCATCACCTTTTCGACCTCGCGGCGTTCGCCTACGTTGTAAGACCCGAGGTTGACCATCGTGACCTCCAGTCTATCGGATATCTGGCGGCGAAGATTCTTTATGTCGCCGTAGACCATATAGATCGCGCTCTGATCAGCGGTGTTGAACTCGAAGTCGAGAATAGCAATGTGTTTTTTCTTTTGGCCGAGTGAAACGGAGGGAACGGCCCCGATCAAGACTAATATAATCATGCAAGTATTCAGCTTCTTTAGAAATCTCATAAGTGCTCCCTTTTTAGTTCTAGTGGTAAAGATTCGGTGCGCTGGTCTGGTTGCGAAGACGATTCGGATAAGACTCGCGAAGGAGTATTCCCGATCGCGTGAATCACCGCGTCAATCTGTAGACTCTTACGCGGACCGGTAACGCGCCTCTGTTGTCCCCGGTTCGGCTCTCGTTCAAGCCAAGCATCAACTCGCCCGCCGTCTCGACCCTGAACTCGGCCGCGGATCGTATACATATTGACTGCGATCCGATCCTCGCTATCAGAGCTCCGGTCGGGCAGTCTCGTAGCGGCCGACGTGAATCGGGCGACGCGACGCCTTCGGGCCCTCCGTATCCATTAGCCCCGAGGTTCACTTGCGTGTAGCTCGCATCTATCCTGATCTGCTGCCCCGACTCCACCTTAATCAACGTGGAGGTCCATTGCGCGTTGGCCTGCACCATAATCGTTTGGTCTTCAGCCAAACCCCACATGCCCCTCAACTGTGCCGATCCGGTCGCTTCAGGGCTTTTAGGCGAGTTGATCTCCAGCTCCTGAATACGATTAAGAGCTGCATTGTTGTGTGAGCCGTTTGGGTACTTCGCCAAATACTCTCGAAATAGAGTGGAATCGGTACTATTTTCAATCGCATTCCAGGCGCCTTGGTCTTCGGCTGACAAGCTACTGCATCTTCGCCGCTCAGCCGGCACGAAGAACACAATGTCGCCCTTATCGAGATCGGCGTCGTTAATCTTTCCATGCTGCGGAGTCTGTCTCCTTCTGGTGTAGTCTGTAACCGTACTATGAAGGAATTCTCCAAGCTCAGATCCCGTCACGTAGCCATCGCAATTAGAGTCTGCCTCGCCGACAAGCCCAGCGACGAACTGCTTTCGAAAGATGCTTTCGTCCGGGACGGCTTGCCTGTCAGTTCCCGACGTAATGAATTGACGAACTGGCTGATCGACTTTGTCCCTGATCGAGTCCGGTACTCCACGCTTACTGAAGATTATTCCAGAAAAGCAACTGTCCAATACGAAGAGCACATGCTTGGCCGTGATCTGTTTGGCGGCTGATTCAAGGTCGTCGATACTGATTGCGAACCTTTTGAATTCGCCCACGCCGTCTCTGGTCGAAAGGGGCGCATCTGAAGGAACAAGATAGCCCGTTCGTCGCTCCAGGCCGTCGTTGGAAACCAAGATAGCTCCGTGCCCAGCGAAATAGATAACCAGACGGTTCCCCTTATTCTGTCCGCATTGGGCGATAAAACACCGCATCGCCTCATCAAATCCTTGACGGGTTGCATTCAGAGCTAACCGGGTCCGAAACCCATTCTTCTCGAGAGCACTCTTCACTTCACGAACGTCGTCCACCACACCGGGGAGCTCCGGCCATCCGCGTGAGTAAGAGCTCACGCCGATTATTAGGGCATGGCTCTCGTTATAAAGGACGCTCTTCGTCAGATTGGCCATACTGGTCGAAGGCCCTCGGGATTGCCCCATAACTCGAACCCAATCTCGTGGTCCGCCGGTCAACAGCGCAGCGGTCAAAAGCATCGGCAAGACGAAGTAGAGCTTAAACGAACATTTTGGGTGTTTGATATCATTCTTCGACATGGCTTTCTATGTCTTACTTCGACTTGCCCACGCTGCGAATAAAGACGCGATCGATAGACCAGTTGAGCGGCGCCGGGCGGCGGGTTGTGCCGCTTCGCGTGCCGGTCCTCAGATCGTCGATCAGATTCGCCAGCGCTGAATCGCCGCCCTGGCCTCGACCCGTGACGCCATCGAATTCGAGCACGTCGGGATTGGTCAGCTCTTCATCGCTCGCGAGCAAGATATAAGCGTCCAATCCGAACGGAGGCTCGTACCAGACTCGAGCGTTTGCCGGATTCAGCGTTATTACCCGAGGCGGGTCGGCTGCTTTGAACGCCGGCAATGGCAGTTGATTCTCGACGACTCCGCGGGCTGGAAAAAGCAACCTGCTGGAGCCTTCCGAATCAATCGAAAACACGTAGACCCATTGACGCTTCACTCGCCAGTTTCGATTTCGCATCCTTGCAAGAGCGGTTTCGTCCGTCGCGAGCACGAGGTCGTAGCAGTCACCTTGAGTCGCCTGGCCTTCCCTGAAGGGCGCCGCCGATTGAGACGGGGCAGGCAGGTCGGAGCACGACGTCTCCTCGATGCCCTGGTTATTTGCGATCTGAACGCCTGCGCCGACTCTGCGAAGAGAGAGCTTGTATGGGAAGTCGCGTTCGGAAGATGGAGCCTGTATTTCAATCCAGCCGTTTATCTTTCCCAGAACTACCGCTCGTTCCTCGATCTTCCTCGCGCAGGTCTCGATGGCCGAGACAGTCTCGCCCGCCGCTAACCAGGCGGTTCTGACGGGCAGCACGGAACCCGGTTTTAGGCGATCATCCGGCGCTGCTCCCGTGCGCACCCACGCATATTCCACTCCTGCGCCGTTGATGCGGCCCGCTAACACGTATTGGACTTCCGCAGCCGAATCCGAGACGGCGATAAGCTCTCGCTTCGTATCTTTTCCGAGCGCGATTTCTTGTCGCAGCCTCATTAAAGGAGGCACGTTTATAAAGAGCGCATCGGTCGACGATAATTTTCTTGAAAGAGCTTCCGCTGTCGGCCACTCAGTCATTTGCTCTACAGCGGCTCCCGCTCTGACCAGATTCCATCCCCTGGATCCGTGCTCCAGGACGCAAGTCGGCGTTTGTGTCGTTGGGTCGTCGATCAACCGGAAGCGCCGGCCGGCGCCGTCTTTATTAAGAACTTCGATCTCGCGCTTGACTCGGACCAGTTCGGCTTCAGTTATCGCCCCGGGGATGTACACCTTGAGATTCAGTTGTCGGGGCGCTACGAAGCGATCGAGCAGAAATAGAGTTCCAGGGTTTATATTCCGGATCGCGCCCTGGCCTTCGATCAGCGTTGCTTCACAGAGATCAAGCCCCTTCACTCCGGTGACTCGCAAACGAACCTGGATTTGGCCTTCTCTGGTGACGGCCTGGATCAACTCGCAATCTTTGTTGATGCCCATCGCTAGGCCGCCCTTCAGAGTCACGATGCCTCGATCGACTCTGATCACGGCGGCGGTCGGCGCCTCTGAGTCGCCCTGTGATCCGCCAAAGAGAGGCGCCTTTCGACGCTCGACCGTACCTCCCAACACGGGCCGCGAGCTATCACTCTCGCTCATCATTATGCCGACGACGCTGTCAAAAATGCGGCCGATTGATTCATTGATGTAGACACTCGGCTGTTTCAGAACCGAGGCGAGCGCCCACGTAAAATCTCCGTGAATCTTGTCGCCGTGAGTTCTTTCAATCGCACTTTGTTCGTCTTTTGAAGCAGAGAGCACGAGCATGCCTCGGTCTTCGGGAGTGTCTTTGAAGTCGCGAGCATCGGCAACGTCTCTTTCATCGGAAGCGAGTGCTTTGAGTCTTTGATCGGGTTGTGGGTATCCTCTCGCGATCGAACCGCTGTTACAGCTATCAAAGACCGCGGTCAGGGATACGCCTTTATCGATTGCCTTCAGGAACAGCCTTGCCAGCTCTTTGTCGCGAATGTCGGGAGCGCCCTGAGCAGAGTCGGCCGGGACTATGCTCTCGTCCCAACCCTTTGGGTCTTTGGAATTTCGAACCCTGGAGCCGTGACCGGAATAGTACAGGAAGCAGATGTCGCCCGGAGCGGCTTCGTCAATCAGGTGATTCTGGATAGCCTTGATTATCGCCTCTCTTTTTGCTTCCTGGTTTTCGAGGACCTTGAGATCGCTTTCAACAAAGCCGTATTTGCCAATCAGAATCTCTCGCACGGCGCTGACATCGTTTACCGGCCCCAGAAGATTGGGAAACGTGCGCTTTGGTGCAGCGGAAATCCGGCCGGATTCAACTCGCGTGGAATGCGTTGTCTGCATGGGAGCGTAGATGTTTATGCCGATCAGAAGCGCTCGACGATGCGGTAGGTGATTTCGTGATTGCGGCGTGCCTTGTGAAAACGAGGCAGGAAAGATCGCCGTCAAAACAAGAAATAAGGCTGGCAAACCAAGGCGGCCCTTGAGTCTTATAGAATGCATCTTCCTGCCTCCATCCATGAGTGAAACCCGTGAGACGAATATTTCACGTGTTTTAAGAAAAGGTATTATATTGAGACGAGAGACTGACAGGGACTGCTCCGAGGTCAGGTAGACGGGCGCGTTCCGACTGCGGTTGGACATTTGAATCAGCGCGTCCGGCCTAGTCGAGCATAGCGTTGTCTTTCAAAGAACATATCTCACTCGCATCCGCGTCGACGCTGCGCGTACGCCGCAACACGCAATCACAATCGGTTCCTCGCACCCTCGCTTGAACGCCAGTACCTCTCGCGACATTATGAGAATCGCATCACTCTCGGTTCAGTTCAGACCCTGCCGTTGTATTCGCTGTGTCCTCAACTCGGATCACCTACTCTTTGTGAGGTATGAACTCGAATTTACTCATGATGACCTCCGCTTCCATGCCATTCAGGGGTGGGCGGCCTGCCATCAGCCAGAGATTCACGCGGGCATTTTCGCCCCCTGCTTGCGGGATGTCTTGTGTGAAGGTATGCTCCGCGATCACCGAAGCCGTCGCGCTTGGAGCGTTATTGATCCCTCTCGCGCTGCGACAGAAGACACTATCCGGCTTCCAGGCAAATGAATGAGTGGAAGCGTCCAATCCGTGGGGAATTTGGTACCGTACGATGTTCATCGGTCGAGTGTAAGGCTGCACGACGAATTGTGCATTCAGATTTTCGGCATTCCCCCATCTAGAAATCTCTATATCTATCTCGCGATGGCTGTAATCTGGCGCGTCCGACCAAGTAAAGAGACCAAGGATAACTCTCGGATCCAGGTTATCGACGCTCATATCAATATAGAATTGATAAGTGCCATAGCCGAAGCTCCGCGTTGAGATGATTTCGGCGCAGTTCCATCGCCCGTCCTGTTGCAAAATCCGCAGGTGCAATCTCCCGAAATCATCAACCTCGACGCTCTTCTTGCGGTCGGAAAAGTAATTGGGGCCTGGTCCTACAAGATCAATGCTGGATTTCACTTTCCATTCATAGCCCGAGAATTGAATGGTCCTCATATCAGCACTCGTCTTGGACGAGACGAGTGAATTTCGCGCCGGCTGAGTCCTGGCCGAAACCTTGGCGATGGCGAGCAAGTCACCTCCCACCTGGGGCAGTCTGGTTATCGTGTCCGGCGGCCTATAAGATGCCTCGGCCAATAATGCGGCATATTCGGACCCAAGGTGAGTATCGTTCTCCCACTTTCCGTCGTCCCGAATGGTCGTGAAGGGCGACGCCGTATAGGGCTGCACGTACCAGGTGTTGCCGCCAAGAGCGAATAGGACGACCTTGCACTTCTTTACATCAACCCCGCTGACGTTGCCGGCTATCCGATCAAGTTTATCTGGGCCGCCGCCTTTGGGGGGAATGAGAGTGATCTGAATTCTCGGCTCGGTCCTTTGAGGGTTTTTCACTGTTATGTCTGCGCGGCTGAAAAAGTATAGGGCATGGACTGCCATAAGCGCGGTAACAACGGAACCACTTACCGAGAGACTGCTCCTTTGTCTACAGTTCATCACGACCTCCTTTCGCGATAAGATAAAGCTACGTTTGAAAATAAATAGACGTTGACTACGGGCCTATCGCAAAGAGCTTGACCGACGCGTCACTTTCGCGCTGTTACCCTTTCAACGGCTAACACATCGCCTCCGACTGCCGGGAGTCTGGTAGTCATATCCATAGGCTTGTAGGTTTGCTTTACTAATAAAGCGGCATATTCGGACCCCAAGTGAGTATCGCTTTTCCACGTACCATCCTTATTGATAGACGTATAAGGTTCGGTGGTAAGAGGTTGCACATACCAAGTGCTGCCGCCAAGAGCGAATATGACTACCTTGCTCTCGTTCACATCGACACCGCTAACCGTCCCTCCGATTTCATCAACTATGTCGGGACCTGCGCCTCGGGGAGGGACGATGGTTATGCGGATGATGATTTTTGGAGGAGGCGGGGGTGATTGAGTCTGATGCTGTTTCCCCTTGTTTGTCGGCCCAACTCGGGAACTAAGATGCCATTCTCCAGGGTTAAATAAAAATGGTTCCACCATTGAGGAGGCGTCCCACGGCGTCTGTTTCATCTTGTTACTGGGATCCGCAATGACGTCGCGACGAACAAGTTTGAACAAATCCTCTATGGTCAGCGATGGCTCTTCGATATTGTCGAGCAGATGTTCCGTGAATAGGCCATTCGCCCCTGTGCCATCGCTAGCCACAGATCCTGGCGCCGTCGAATAGGCGATATAAGTTCCGCGTGGTCCACTGAACGCAACTAACCCGCGCGCTATGTTTTCGCCTCTTACGGGCAACTCGTTCCGACACGCGTCTAGTATGACGATGTTTAACTGATTACTCTTCGGCTTCGTCATTGCGTCCATTAAGGTGTCCAACCCCATCCCTTTATTTATAATATCTTGCTCGTTGAAGATTACGGCAGAAGTGGGAATGAGATAGTTCTTCCCGCCTGCCTGGACGCCATGTCCTGCATAATAGAAGAGAGCAACAGAATCACCGGGAATCTCATTCCCCCATTCTTTGATCAGTCTCGCGAATTCGTCCTTTGTTTCTACATCTCTTGCCAGCGTTACTTCGAAGTGAAGATGTCTCAATACCGCCGCCATCGACTCGGCATCATTTATTGGATTTTTGAGTGAGCCTTGACTATAGGCGCTGTTCCCAATCACGAGCGCAAAACGCCTTTCATAGGCCTGCTGCTCATTGATCTGATTTGAGCTCAGGTTGGCCCGACTTTGTTGCGCATCACCCATCGAAACGAAGCACACCACCAATGTAAGAAGAACTCTTGATCCTTTTCTCATGGCTTCCGTCTCCCTCTGATAGGCGTTCCCTCGCGGAGGTGTGATGATAACTAACATCGGGTTATCTTTCCGATCAGTTGCGACGAGTATTTAGCCTTCGGCCAATTCGGATCCTTGAATATCCCACTCGCCATCGGCACACCCTCTGGCATTGCAACCGCAATAAACTCATACCGCTTTCCCACGTGTTGTTCTGGCTCGCCGAAATGGCAAATGACCTCCCATTTATGGTCTTGGACTGTTGCTCTTTGCTGTATCCAATAGTCCGCGCTCTCCATCGGATGGATGACCACCCATACCTCTTTGACATCCGGGTCTGACACTGTGCCTTTGACGAGGTGCAGGGCCTTGACCTTGGATTCAGGGCAAGGAGATGTGATAACAAGCATACCGCTCGAAGGTTCACAGGTCTTTTCTTCGCTACAATTGCACGCCGAGAACACGGGGAAAAGCACACTGCTTAGGGCGAACAGAAACATTATTCTTCTTGGCATTTCAACTCCTTTCAAACTTGTCCAACCGCAACTGATAGGTGCTGATGAGGCAAGTCCTTTCCTGATCAGAATTTCATTTGCGTCGGACAGTTACAGGATCGGAAAAGATGGCGTCTTTGGGAATCTTGCTTAACGGCAAGGATCCCGGGTTCAGGGTAGATCCTGTCGCAAGAATACGAACTATGTATGCTTCACCTTGCAGGGTATCTCTTTCGCCAAATTTCGCGGCGCCCGTGAACGTACCGGCCGCAACTTTCGCGGGGGTGTCCTGTACCCAATCAACTCCTCTGATGGTCACAACTACATAGTGGTTCTTATCAGCGGGAAGCGGTGTTCGGCCAGTGACACTGTCGATCATAGACACATCCTCGCCGTTCCTGGGAGTAGTAATGACAAACTGATTAGCGTTAGTAACCTGAATTTGATTTTGCAGGCTTTCGACACGAGTTCCAACGCTTCCAATCGCAATCACAACGGTGACCATTATGCCAACCACACCGACCCCAATCGAAAGGAGGTTAATCTCGGTCGAATGAGATGTCAGCCAATATCTAATGCGCAGCCAACGCCGTTTGCCGGGCTTCTCTCGCGGCAAGCGCTCCGAGATGCCCTTTATGAGATCGCCGATCTGTTGGCTCTCTGAATTGGTCTGCATCCCTGCGTTCAGTCGCTCAATCTCAGCCAGCCGTTGCGCCATTTGTTCGTTGGCGTGCGTGAGTTCAGTCACAACCTGCCCTATGAGTGCCATAGGGCTAGTATTGTCTTCATTGACGATGGATCCCGGGTCAGTGACGTTGTCCATAATGGTCAGACTTCATAGGCCTCATATATCGTGGTAGCGGCCTCATCTAGATTGCAAAGGCGTCTCGAACAGCCGGGCGTGACGACGAGCCCGCGGTGCTCATGACATTCGTACTTATGGATTGCCGATGTCACTTCGCCCTCTAACGAGCATGACGGTAATACGCGCCTTTCTATTCGACAATTCTCGAATTTCGCGGACGAGTAAGTCTACTACCGCAAAAGCCTAATCTGCTTCTTGAGTTTCTCAACCATGGCGGCGTTACCGAGCTTCCCATATGAATCGGCGGCCTCTCCCAATCTCTCGGCCGCGTGATCGAATAGCGCGAGCCGTTGATACACCAGAGCGAGGCCCGATTGGAGCAGCGCGCGTTCCTCTAGCTCTTTCTCGGGATTCAGCCTCAGCGCCTCGATATATCGCTTTTCGGCTTCTCTATCGAGTCCAACCGTGAGATACAGGTCACCCAGCGCTCGAAGCGTGATGGGACTGCTCTTTGGTCCGGATCGCTCGAGCAAAGCGATTGCTTCGGTGTATAGGCCTCTCGCTGCATATAGATTTGCACGTAGAAATTGTCCCTGGCCTGTTCGCGGTTTTGACATGCTCAGACGACGAATCTCATTTCTTACTGCGCGCGCCTTGGCAAACGGCAGGACGTTGAAGGAGGCGGGCCGCTCTTTAGTATCCAGGCTCGCCGGATCAGAAGACACAATGACTGAATAGGCGTGACCCGCGAGCAAGCCGGGGGCGTCGGCCGGATAGGCGAGTTCCGTCTTCGAGCCGACTTCACGACTCCAGATCACATTTCCGTATTCGGTACGCATGCTGACAGTGTATACGGGATCGCTCCTGGGGCCTGATGCGGGAATCCAGCGAATAAGAGGCCGGCGATTCAGCAAGGCCCCCAGTCGCGGCGAGATGATCGTCGGTGCGGAGCTATCGTCAGAGTCGTGTCGTGTCGAGCAAATCGTGGTTCCTTCATGGGAAATTCCGCAAACCTCCGGCGTGCACGGAGCGGTGCAGGGGCATCCCTGCGGACCGGGCATAAGATCGTGATCGCTGCCGTCGCCGCACCTGATGGTAACTCTCACTCGTCCTTCCACGAGCAATAGATGGCCTCGACGAACCAGCATGTTTTCGGCTGCCTCAATAAAGCCGAGGCCTGCGCCCTGTCTGATCCGAAGCCTTCCCTTTGGCTCGCGCCGCTCGATGCGAATTATTCGTCCGGTGAACCCGCTCTCTCGATCAGTCGCCTCCGCCGGCCGAAGTGATCCGCAATAAAAACAGGTTCCGATGAGTATGAGAAGTTGGAAGATGCGGTGTTGCTTGATCATTTCGCTGCCTCTTTCAAGATGTGTTCTTTTGCCTGGCTCAACCAATCGGCCTCAACGTCTTCTTCGCCGGGCGCGAAGCGAACGCAGTCCTCGCACTCCTGTTCCACCGCGGTTCTGTTCTGAGCTTTCAAGACAAGCGCTAGGAGACAATGCGCCGACGCCCCGCCATCGTATTCCTTGATCGAAGCGGCCTGGCGCAAAAAGGGCTCGGCCTGCGCGTATCGCTTCAGCGCGTAGTTGACCCAACCCAGGTTCTTATACAGCGAGTAGCTTAGGCGCGGATCAGTCGGAGATGATTCGACGGCCTTCTCCAAAAGCCCCAGCGCCTGATCGTACATTTGGCGCCTGATCCACAGGCGCGCCAGGTTGTTGTAAGCGGGGTAGAGCTTGCCGTCGCAATCTATGGCGAGCAGGTATTCTTTGATTGCCTCGTCAGGCTGCGTGTCTTCATAAGTCCCGGCGAGGTTGTAGTGAGCCTCCGCGCTGCTTGGCTTCAGTCTCAAGGCTCGCCGGTAAGCACCGCGCGCGGAAGTGAGATCGCCCTTATAATAGTCCGAGAGCCCTCGTTCATTGATGGAATGCGCGAAGGCAGGAAGAGAGAGCCGGAGCACCATGGCAGCCGCAAGCGCGATTCCAGTCACCGTCAGGCCCGCCCTTCCTTGAAGCGCCTTTCGAAATAGAAGAATGCGAGCGGCTTTCTCAGCGAGCGCGCCTGCCGGTCTAATTATGGAGGTTCCCGTGAACACGGCTGCCAGAGCCGCAATCGTCAGGATGAATGGCTGGGCAATCGCTCCGGCGAGGTCCGGCCAGTCGTCTCCACTGCCCAAGAACCTGCCGCCGATATCCGCTATTAGACTTACGGCCAGCGACGCCAACAGGCACGAGAAGAAAGCCGCGGATCTGCGTTTCCTCTCCAGTGGAGGAACATCGGATTGCTTACATCCGTTTTCGACGTTTGTTGTGTCACGAGTTTGATCGAAAATGAACAAGTTGGATGCGTCGAGTCCGTTTCGTATCAGAAGTTTTGGAATATCGCGGCCCTCTATGTCCTCGAGGCCAAGTTCGTTGATCGCCAAGCGAAATGCATCTTTAACAGAACGGTTAAAGGCGAGCGATTGATAGAAGTGCGCGGAAAAGACAATCGCCGCGAGGTCGCCGATTGTGGAGTTCATCCCGATCGTGCAATCGATCGTCTCTGATAGGCGCTTCGCCTGGTCCTCCGAATAGCAGGCGTTCAGCATGACAATTCGTAGATTGTCTTTCACTATGCTGAGCAGCTCGGTGAGAGCCGGGCTCTTCACGCCTTTGCTATTGCCGTTTTGATCTTCCAGAGTGATCTCTTGATCTTTGCTGCCGTGCCCGCTGAAATGGAGAATGTCGGGTTTATGCCTCAAGAGCAGCCTCTGTAAGTCGCCCGGTCTCACAGCCCATTCCGAAACGAGCTTTATGCGCTTCCGCAATTCCCCCTGGCTGATTTTCGCCTCAATCTCGCGAAACTCTTCGTCCAATCGCAACCGGCTTTTTGCATCCACCGGGTTCGCCGCGAGAAATAATATTTTTATCTTTTTTCTCATATCAAAGGCTTATTGACGAGACTACCGTTGCCTCTACTATGAGTGTCATTTCGAGGCGAAAAATTTCCTTCGGCGCGGCCCCGCGATCATTTTTAATTTTGGCCGGAGCACGAGAATGGAATTCAGAGAAGGTTTGTCAGAATGGGATTTGGAGAATCAACCGAACATTAGTTAGGCATGGATAACAGGTCTGAATTTCTTTACCGCTTCGGAGGGCGCCACTCTCCTTGCATCACAAAAGCCGCCCAGAAGTACGGGTGACGCCAGCGTTCAATGCTCATAATCTCCTTTTGCGCCTCTCTCAATGCGGCTGCTGGACTCAAGTTATTCGGACCAAGCATGTGACCGTAAAACTTTGCCATCAATTCCTTGGAAGCTTCGTCGTCAATTTTCCACAAGCTGGCGACGACGCTTGTTGCGCCTGCATACATGAATCCGCGAGTCAGGCCGACAAGCCCTTCTCCTCGAACGTCTCTTCCAAGCGCCGTCTGACACGCGCTAAGAACGACGAGATCGGCGGACAGCTTGAGGTTATAAATGTCATTGAGCCGCAAGAAACCATCCTGCTCGGCGCCGGTTGCATCGCGCTGTGAGAGGACTATGCATGAAAGTTCAGGATGCCTGAGATCGAGTCTACTATGAGTAGCAAAATGGACGATCTTGAATTCGCTCAGATCCATATTTAAAACCGCGCTCTTGCCGGCCTCGAGGCCTTTGATCGATACGACGTCCTGTCCCTGGGCGATTGCCTCTATTGCTGATGCCTCGGCGCGCGCGAATGCCAACTGATGAAACGGCCCTTCTTCGCCGACTCGCAACCGAGACAAGCCCATTGCGATTCCGCGATCGGTACTCGTTGAGTCCGAGCCTGTCCGGCGCCCTGAGCTTCCTCGGGTACGACTTTTCTTCGGGGATTGAAAATCGCTTGCGGCCCTCGCGACTGCTCCGGGAATCCGGTCGTCGTCCGCGTCGAAGACAGGATCGGCGATCATTGCCAGGAGGCGTCGAGCTGGGGTGCGCCGGCCGGCATCTTTCCGCAATTCGACGAGCGCTGACAACGAGGGCAGTGAAACGACCTCGCTACGCTCGAACACAAATGTATCGTTGCCCGGGCTTAGGAGTAGTCCAAATGGCACATATTGGAGGGCGCCGTCAGGTATTATTACGAGCCTCTTGTTCCCTACTCCGAATTGGGCCAGCGAAGACGGCAATATGAGGTCGGTCAATTGTCGCGACAGCTTCAAAAAGCTTGCCGATCTTTGATCGATATTGGACCGAGCTCGTTTTGTCCCCTCGTGTTCTCGTGGGTCGCGGCTCAACTCTTCAATCAACTTGAAAGCCGACCGCTCAATCACCTCGCGGCCGGGCAGGACGAAGGTGCGAAAGATACCGGGCCCGATTAACCAGAGGTAGCTTCGCTCGTCGCCCACGAGGTACTCGAGCGCGATCGTGTTCTCATCAAGTATCTCTTGTTGCACTGAGGTCACGGATAGAGGCGGTGGGACTGTCAACGCCGAGTACTTCGGGCTTGTTCTGTTGATATCGGCCTCCAGGTTCTGAAGCTGTTGGCGCGTTTCATCTATTTCTTTCTCGAGAACGGCGATCTTCTCAGTGAGCTGCGCGACAGTTGCAGCGGCGGCCTTCTTCGCTTTTGGAGTACGTGCGCTCTGTTCGACGGCATATCGAGAACCAAGCAGCCTTATCTGCTGATTCGCCTTGTTATCCAACAAAAGCTGAAGATCGCGCCGGCGCGCAGCCATCTCTTCATTGACCCCTTCTCGGAAGTTAGTACGATTGGCGATCAGCATCTCCGTTAGAGACCGCGCGCGCCCGTTTTCCGACTGTTGGAACGCAAGAGCATCGAAACCATCGTTGGGTCTATCCTTGTGTTTTAGCATCAGGAGATCGGCATAAAGCTGGTAGTGAGGATAGACCGACGCAAAATATGATGCTTGAAGATCTGCGCTTGGAAGGCTGTTTCGCTGTGAGTCGATCATCTCCATGAGCTTTGTCGCTTCCGCCAAAGCTCCGTCCAGATCTCCTTGATCGCGCTTTAGTCTCGCAATGTTATTGATCACAAAAGTCTGGCCCCGCCTGTCCCCGGCGGCGAGGATTAATTTCAACGCGCTCTGATAGAGCCCGCGCGCCTTTTCATAGTGATGCAGACGATGCTCGATGCGGCCCAAGTTATTAGTCGCGAACGCAAGGATGCGTGGATAGTTGAGCGGCCTTCCCAACGATAGCGATCGCGCATAGCATCTCTTAGCCATTCCCAGATTGCCCGCGGAATCGTAAATCGAGCCCATGTCGGCGAGCGTATATGCCTGTTGCCGAACATCCCTCCCGGAAAGGCGCAGCCTCTTTTTGTAGCTCGTCAGGGCGGCTCTTATATCGCCTTGCGACTCATATAATCTGCCCAGGAGCCCCAGAGATATCGCTTGTCGATGGACCTGATGCGACTTTGTCCAAATTTCCAGCGCTCTTTCAAAACAAGAGCGCGCGTACGCATAATCTCCCAGCTCCTGATTAAAATAGCCGAGGCTATTGAGCGCTACGCCAAGGCTGATTCGGTCTCCTATCGCACTCAGCGCGTCGACCGCACTCCTGTGAGAAGCGCGAGCCGATTCGATATCGCCGAGCGCCGTTTGCATCAAGCCTATTGCGGATTCCGCCAGAGCCTTGCGTCTGCGGTCCCCGCTTTTGCCGGCCACGTCGGCAGCCTCGCGAAAAAGCTCTAATGCTTTTGCGATCTCACCCATATCGGCGTGAACATACGCAATATTCAAAAGCGCATCCACGCGTCCAATCTGATCTTCAGCGGAGATAAAAAATGAGAGAGCTTCGTTCAGGAGCGCGAGCGCCTTTGCAGGATTACTGCGATTGGATTCGATCGTTCCAACGCCGATCAAGGATCGAGCTGCGCCGGCCGGATAATCCGTCGCCTTGCTGATCGCGCGTGCTGAATCGAATCGCTTCAAGGCTGAGCCGGCATTCTCGTCGAGTTCGGCTTCGCCGAGACCGTTTAGAATATCCGCTTCCATGTGCCTGTCGTGAAGTTTGCGGCTCAACGGAAGAGCGCGCTCGTAGGCTCGCGTCGCCTCACCGTAGCGGCCAAGCGTGAAGTAACTCTCGCCGATGAATCTCAGCGCATCCGATTCCGCCTTTGGATTACGTTCCGTAATCGCATGACGCCGCGCCTCCGAGTACAGACCGATAGCGGAGAGCAGGGATCGTTCGGTCCACTCTGATTTCAGTTTATTGGCTTCCGCGAAAGCGCGGTCCATCGGAGCTGCGGCGGCTTTCAACGCGCGCGAAGGGGCGGCACGCCGAGATCCGGGCGGCAAGGAATTGATCGGCGCATTCGCGTTTACGAACAGGGCTCCGGAGAGCCACAGCGTCGCTCCGATCAGGGTTCCAATCAGGGCTGTAATCAACGATCTGATCAGCGCTCTAGCTCGGGCGGTCAAGTGTGTCGCCGAATTTGCAATCGGCCCCTTATCCATCCGGCTTACTCCGAGATTAATCCCATTGTTAGGATCTGGAAGGAAGAAGCCGGTAGTATCTATGAATCTGATCGGTTATTCAATACGTGCGGAAAATTGAGTGAGAGGTGAGTCGGCGTGAAAAACAAACGCGAAAAACAAACGCTTCGGCGGGTGAAGAATTATCTCGCGCTGAAGAATTATCTGTAGCGGGAAGACCCCCGGGGCGCATAGCAGCTTCGAGTGCCGAGGCTAGCGATGCGTAGCGACTATCCCGCTACAGAATCTAAAACGACCGCGCAAATAGGTTCAAGGCCGAATACAAATCAAATCATTGAAGGATTAGCCCGAGCGGCTTACCGATTACTTTATTTTAAGAGCGCCGTCTCGCATTGCTCCTCGACGAGTGTCTTTGCCCTTTATTGAACTGGGTCCTTGTTTGCTCGCGGCCTCTCCTCTAACGTCGTCGAGCGAGCCGCTTCTTGTGGTCCCGCCGGCCTCGGGCTCCGTCTTAGCGGCCCCCGCTGCTCGGGTCTTATCGAGCGAGCCGTCTCGCACGACATTCCGCCGATCGCCATTGTCTGTGTGCTCAAGCCCCCTCACTCGATCAAGGGATCCGTCTCGAGTAATCGTCTCTTTCCGGGATGCGGTTTCGTCAGTCGCAGTCAGTCCCATTGTGTCGCTCCTTTTCCTGAACATCGTTAAAGTATCTGCTTATAACCTTCATCACTACATGAGTGACGGTTGGACCTGTTTTATTACATTGAAATTTTTCAATTGATGACAAGAAATATGGCCTGGCCATTTATTGAGCGCCAAAATGGCTACACAAATCGAAAGTTTTATGACAGAGTTTCCCTCCGACTCAGTCGTTTCACTTCGACTTGAACTTATTTCGTGTCCGCGAATCCACGTGGATTAGTCCCAATAGTGATGGAAAGACAACCGGATTCTTTCGATGACCTGCTCATGAGGCTGGAGCCCGAGTGCGCGGACCCCCAACAAGCATACCGCCGGTGTCGTGATAAGCTGATCAAGTTCTTTCAATGGAGAAGCTGTGAAGATTCCGATGCGTTAGCGGATGATGCGATCGCCAGACTCGCGCAAAAAATTTCGGAGGGGGTCGAGATACAGTCTGAAAAGCCTTATCAGTACATGTACGCAATCGCCCTGAATGTATATAGGGAGTATTTGCGGGGCAAGCGACGGCAGGAGAGGATCCGATTGGAGTGGATCCCGCCGACCCCCGTAAGAGATGAGCAACTTGCGTGCAAGCGGCAATGCCTCGAGAGACTGGCTCGTGACAAACGAGAACTGCTTGAACGATACTATGGCAGCAATGAAGAGCCGTCGAAAATCGCCGAGGAGCTTGGGGTCAATCTTGGAGCGTTGCGGCTGCGGGTTCATCGCATCAAGACCGAGCTGCATCCTTGTTATAAGAAATGTCGCGAAGAATAAGCTCCCGTGGAAATCATTTTCGACGTTCTGTCACTCATGAATTAGGCGAGCACAAATAAACCGTGACTTCAGACAACGAAAAAGAAGACTTAATGGCCCGCTATCTGTTGGGAGAGGCCGACGACGAGGAGAAAACTCGTGTCGAAGAGCGGTTCTTGTCCGATCATAAGTATTTCGAGCAGTTGCTTTCCAAGGAAGAGGAATTGGTCGAGCAATACGCCAGGGGCGGCCTGTCGGCCAGTCAACGCATGTTATTTGAGAAGAACAGCGTTTCGGAAAGAAAGAAGAACGCCGAGTTCACCCTGGAGCTGATAGAAGACCTTCAAAAAAAAACAACCATTAACCATGTAGTCCGTCCCGGTTTCCGTTCGCCGTTTATAAGACGCCAGGTAGCTCCGCTCCTACTTGCCGCCGCGGCATTGATCCTGCTTATCGTTGCGCCGTGGATTATGGTCTCGTCGCTGCGCAATCGATTGCAGGAAACTCGTAATGAAATGGCGACAAAGGAGCGCCGAGCCGCCGAGGAGATTGCCAGCCAAACGAAAGATCGTTCGGAGCTGCAACGCCAGATCGAGATATTGCGGCAAACGCCCGTGAATAATGACGGCAGCAGTCTAGTCTCGAGCCGCCTGAAACCTTATAGAGGACAGCGGGGCGGCGGTGGAGATATTCCCGTAATACCATTGGCTGCGCGGATCCAGGTTATGGTTCTCGAGTTCTACATCGAGAACGGACAAGCCTATAAGTCGTATCAAGTCAAAATCACGCCTCCGGAGGGCGCCGGATCGCTCACCATATCCGGTCTGAAAATTGAAAAAGGCAGCTCGACATTAAAGATCCCCTTGACGGCATCGAATCTGCAGCGAGGCGATTACACCGTAATGGTGCTTGGCGAAGTGGATGGCGCAGAGCCTGTCGCCGTGGACAGCTATTTTTTCAGAGTGACAAAATCGGTGTGAATTCCTGAGCAGTCTTGGCGGTTGTAGACTCGGGCTGTTGGACGATCGGAACCCTGCCGGTGATCTTGTGTCCGATCAATTAACCTGACGGTCGCGGCCCTTCCAATAAGGCTCGCGCAGCGCACGCTTCAGAATCTTTCCCGAGGGGTTCCTTGGCAAGGATGCTACGAAGTCTACGGACTTTGGCGCTTTGTAGTGAGCTATTCTCTCTCTTGCGAAGGCGATGATTTCATCCGCGGTCACATCGGCGCCTGCCTTTTTTACTACTATAGCTTTCACCGCCTCGCCCCACGTTTCATCAGGCACTCCTATAACAGCGGCATCGACGATTGCGGGATGGCTGAAGAGGGCGTTCTCGACTTCGGCGGGATAGATGTTCTCGCCTCCGGACACGATCATATCCTTCACTCGATCGTGTATATAAAGATAGCCGGCTTCGTCCAGATAACCCGCGTCGCCTGTGTGAAGCCACTCGCCCTGAATCGCACGCGAGGTCTCTTCGGGGAGATTCCAATAGCCCTTCATGTTCTGCGCGCTGCGGCAAATGATCTCACCTACCGCGCCGATTGAAACATCGCGTCCTGCTCCATCAACGATTTTCAGCTCGATTCCAGAATGGGGCTTTCCACACGATCGCGCTCGATTGCCTGTTTGCGAATCGTGGTCCTCGGCCGAGAGATGAGTGATTCCGCCCGTTGTTTCGGTGAGACCGTACACCTGGGCAAACGGGCACTTAAAGGTTGCGATCGCGCGCCGCAAGAGTTCGAGCGGCATCGGCGAAGCTCCGTAGAGGATTTGTTTCACGCTTGAAAAATCCGCTTCCGCGCTTTCGGGCGCCTGAAGCAGAAACAGAATCAGGGCGGGAACCACAAACAGTCTCGTGACTCGAAGAGCAGCGACAATTCTGATTAGCTCGGCCGGAACAACTTCGCGCGTCACCACCGTTTTAGCGCCTGCATAAAACCCTATGAGAGCCCAACCCGTTCCGCCGATATGGAATAAAGGCATGCAAACCAGGCTGACCTCGCCCTCACTCCACGCGCCCCACTCGGCCATGGAGACTGGCAGCAGTGTTAGAAGATTATTATTCGTGAGCTGCGCGCCTTTCGGATAACCGGTCGTTCCGCTCGTATACATTTGCAGCGAGACATCCGACGGATCTACCTCGAGGAAGGGATCACCGACGTCTTGCTCGTCGCGCCATTGAACATAGTCCTGCCATCCATCGCGAGAGCCCCCGAGCGCGATTATCTTCTTCAGCCTGGGCAATCGATCCACAATCCCCTCAATGATCGAGAAAAACTCCGGCCCGACGAAGAGCACGTCAGCCTCGGCATCATTGATGACATAAAGAATTTCAGGCGGAGCCAGGCGCCAGTTCACAGCCACGACAACACAGTTCGCTTTGGACGCGCCAAACAAAATTTCGAAGAAGTGATCCGAGTTCTTGTCGAGTACGGCTATTCGCGTTTGAGGCTTCAGGCCTGCGCGAAGAAACCCGTTGGCGACGAGATTGGATGCCTCATTTAGTCGAGCGTAGCTTGTCTCGCGACCTTCGAACGTGACGGCGACGTCGTTCGGGCGCACCATTGCATGATGCCGAGGGATGTCGGCGACCGTTCGTATTTCTTTCCTTGAGGCCACGATATGAGTATCCCCGAAGTAAAACCGCGCTCAGAACTTCATCTTGGAGACTCGATAACCTTGCCCGCGAGCACCGTCGGCGCTCCATACTTACGCAGGAGATCGTTGAGCTTCGGTACGGTTTCACCGATAAACTTGTTGACCTCCGCGAGGCGCGCCGGAAACGCCTTCTGAAGCTCCTCCAAGTATTCGCTCTGGGCGGGTGTAGGCGCGGCGTTCACGGACTCGATCGATCCGGCCAACGAGCCAAGTCCGTCCATGAACTTCGCGCCGCCGCTCAAGCCGAGACCGCCGTCCTTGCGGAACAACTGCTCCTCGATTTGCTCGATCATCTTTTTGTGTTCAGCTATCGCTTTGATCAGTTCCTCAGGAGGCGAGGTTATTCGATCCTTAATGGTCTTCTCAATCTGAGAAAGCTGTTCCTTCACGCTGGCGAGCGCTTTGACCCCGTCGACGAGCGCGGATTGCATATCGCGAAGCTTCATACCGGAGGAAAACTCCGCCTGGAGATCAGCCGCGGGAGTTGAAATAGTCGGATCAAGCAGAACCTGGACTTTTGTATCGAGCTTCTTATCGCCTATCGAAAGCCGAATCGTATAGACTCCGGGAAGCGCTCTTGGACCGGCCGGCGCTCCTCCGAAGGCGGCTTCTTCTTCAGTCGGCGGCCTCCGAACACGAGGCCCTTCGTAGCGCAGATCCCAGCTCGCTCTGTTAATTCCCTTCTCTTTCGAAATAGTCTTCAATTCGCGAATGACCTTGCCGGACGAATCCAGCACCTCGATCTTCGCCGCGGCTTTGTCGTCCGGTTTGTCCTTCAAGTAATAGGTAATGAGCGCGCCGTAAGATGGATTTGCCCCCGTGAACTGCTTATCCCCGATACCGTATTTTTGAAATCTGGCGGTGAACCTCAACGCCGGCCTCACGTCGAAGAGGTGAACGTCCTTGGATGCAATCTCCGGGGTCATTTGCTGGAGCGCGCTTGCGTCGTCGAATATCCACACGCTCCGGCCGTGAGTCGCGAGAATCAGATCGTTATCGCGCGGATGAATCTGGATGTCTCGAACCGCAACCGCCGGCAGATTCTTTAGACCGAGAGAAACCCAGTTGGTTCCTCCCGTGTACGAGGCGAACAATCCAAGCTCGGAGCCGGCGTAGATCAAATTTGGGTTCTTCGGGTCTTCGCGCACGGTGTGCACGTACCCAACCTCGGGAAGGTTCCCGCTGATATCGAACCAACTCTTCCCTCCATCGGTTGTCTTGAAGATATGGGGCCGCAGATCGTCGAACATATGGCGATCGAAAGAAGCGTAGACGATGTTGACATTCGTTCTTGAAGGCTCAACATGCGAAACCGGTGAATTGGCCGGCAGATTCGGAACGTTGCGAATAACGTTAGTCCAGTTCTTGCCCCCGTCGGTCGTTACTTGAAGATTGCCGTCGTCGGTTCCGGCCCAAATAGTTCCGGCCTTTGCGGGTGATTCGGCAAGGGTGATGATCGTACAGTGATATTCGGCCGTCGAGTTCTCGAATGCTATGGGACCGCCGGCGTCTTTCAGCTTTGCCGGATCGTTCGTAGTAAGATCGGGGCTGATGCGAGTCCACGTCTTTCCGAAATCCGTCGACTTGAATACGACGTTCGCTCCAAGCAGGACGGTATTCTTGTCGTGAGGCGTAGGCAAAAGCGGTGAGTTCCAGTTGAATCGATACTTGATGTCCGATGCGGGTCCGCTTCCATTGTCCTGAGCTTGCGGGCTTACGGCCTGTTGCTCTCGCGTACGAAGATTCGTGCGATAGACTTCGCCTCCCTGTGACTCTGACAGATAAAGATCGGGATCGTCGGGATGATTGAGCATCCAAAACCCATCGCCGAAGCTGACCATCGTCCAATCGTCGTTCATTATGCCGAGCGGCTCGCGGTTGCGAGATGGACCGGTCCAGCTTCCGTTGTCCTGCAGTCCTCCGCTTACCCAGTAGAAAGGCAGCCGGTTGTCCGCGTGAACCTCGTAGTACTGCCCGAGCGGAATGTTGTAGATCGGCTCCCAGGTTTCGCCGCGATCATACGAGACCGCGATGCCTCCGTCCTGGCCAACCCAGATTCGACGCGGGTTCTTCGGATCCACCCAGAAGCAGTGATAGTCCACGTGAACGCGTCCGGCAATCGAGCGGAATGTTTTACCGCCGTCGATTGAAACGAAGAGCGTCGATGCTACCGCGTAAACGCGGTTCTCATCCGTCGGATCGACGCGAATGCGAGTGTAATAGAATCCTCGCGAGACGATCCGCGCCTCCTTCGACACCTCCTTGAAGCTTTCTCCTCGATCGTCGGAGCGGTACAACGTACCTTCTTTTGTTTCGGCGATCACATATATGACGTTGGAATTACTCGGCGCGACGCGCACGCCCATTCTACCCATCAACTTCGGCAGGCCCTTCGATAACTGGTTCCACGTACGTCCGCCGTCTATGGACTTGAACAGACCGCCTTTTTCGCTGCCGCTGGTGAAAGTCCAGGGCTTGCGCTCGAACTTCCACATTCCGGCATAAAGTATGTTCGGATTATTCGGATCTATTTCGATATCGCAGGCGCCGTGCTCGCGATCGATATAGAGAGTTTTTTGCCAGGTCTTGCCGCCGTCGGTTGTCATAAAGACGCCGCGTTCTTCGTTGGGGCCGAACGCGTGGCCGACCGCGGCTACGTAGACGATGTCGGGATTGGTCGGATGAATAACGATTCTCGAAATGTAGCGAGTCTCGCGCAGACCCATATGCTGCCAGGTCTTCCCGCCGTCGTTAGACCTGTATACTCCATCGCCGAACGAAATGCTGTTGCGAGTGTTCGATTCGCCGGTTCCAACCCAGACCAGATCAGGGTTGTTGGGACCGAGGGCAATGTCTCCGACGGAAATCGTGCCCTGTCGCTCGAAGATCGGCGTCCATGTAGTTCCCGCGTTGGTTGTTTTCCACACGCCGCCCGAGGCAGTTCCGACGTAGACAATATTTGGATCGCCGGGAACGCCTTCGACATCGGCGGTGCGGCCGCCCATATTACACGGGCCAATACTCCGCCATTCGAGGTTGGCAAATACTCCCGCCTCCACCGTTGTCCGGCCTTGACCAAAGGCTGTGGACGCGACTAGGAGCTGCGCAATGATCATGACTATGAATGCAATCGGGCCCTTTAGCCGAACTCGGTTCAGCATCTACTCACCTCCGCGGAGTGAATCGTTGGATTAAAATCGAAGTCGAAGGATAAATGAGTATTGCTCCGGAGTCCAAGCGCACAGCGCCGAATGGCCCAGGTGAGGCTCTTGGTTCAGTCCGCAATCCGATTCAACAAGTCGATTCAATCAGTCATGGATATCCATAACGGCCTGTTGTATATTTTGCCGCCGGTAGAGAAGTCCTTTCGGTCATTTGGTGGAGACCATGCCTTGAAAAATCTCGGATCCCTTGTCTCCTTCATGTCTACATTCGCGGCTCGGGGAAAGGGCTTGTCGTCGCATGGCACGCATCTCCCTTCGCGGATTGACCGTCAGCGCAAGGATCGATGATGGTTCGCCGCCTTCACAGAATCATCGGCCTCGCGCTCATGCTCCCTTTTCTCGCCTGGGCCATTACGGGCTTCGTATTCTTCGTGAAACCGGGATATGCCGGGGCCTATGAAGTCCTGAGCCCGAAGATGTACAACCTGGATCAAGCGATCTCGATTCAGCCTGATTCCGGCTGGCTCGAATTCCGAGGTTTTAAAACGGTACTTGGAAATCATCTCATCGTTCGCACGATGTCGGGATGGATTCATCTCGATCCGGTGACGCTTCAGCAGCGAGGGCTTCCGTCTGAAGCGGATCTGATCCGTCTGGTCAGCGACGCCTTCTCGGCAAATCCGAGTCGGTACGGAAAGATTAACACGATTTCGGGTGATTCAGTGACAACGGACACCGGCGTTGAAATAAAAGTCGACTGGAGCCGATTGAGCTTTCAGCAAAGGGGAAAGGATACCGCTCGACTGGACCTGCTGTATCGGATTCACTACTTGCAATGGACCGGTTTAAAGACGCTCGACAAGATTCTCGGTATGGTTGGAATCGCGCTCATCATTATCCTGACTCTGCTGGGGGCTCGGCTTGCGTTGCGAGGCGCATAGAACAATCCACACGATTCCGAAACTAATGTAGCGGCGCTCCTCCGTGCTATGTAGGCCTGAAAGGCCGACTATAAAAGAGCCAGGGGCAAGCGCGTAGCGCGTCGCCCCTGGTTCCAGCCCCAATGCCCTCCAGCGCTGCGCTGGCCGTCATAAAATTCAATCTCCAGTCGCTCTCATATATGGTAGAGTCGTCGCGTCGGATTCAATGAACGTCCTTACGGATTGATCGTATGCTGTAAGGCAACCGGTACTCTCACGAGTTTTCATACCCTTACCTTGGAGGTGCTAATCAATGCAGAAGATCGCAAAGCTCGCCATCGTCGTAGCGTTCGTCACCGCCGCTTTCGCCCAGTCACCTGAGCCGCCAATCAAGGATTCGAGGCTCTCCATTCACACCCTGCTCCGAGAAGATATATTCGCCGGTTTTCTGACCGACGACATGGAGCGATTCAATAGGGGAGAAAAGAACATTCAAGCTCTTATGGAGCTACGGCCCACGCAGAAGGCCGAGCTTCTGGCCTGGAAAGGCGGCGCGACTCTCTATAGAGCCGTACGCGCGCTGGAGAATAATCAGAAGGAAGAGTTTCAACGATATTACAAGTCCGCGCTGGAGTCCTTTTCACAAGCACGTGAACTCGATTCCCGGAATGGCGGTGTGTCGGCCGTGACCGGAGGCAGCCTCGCGATATTCGCCGATCGGCTCCCCAAGGAGTATCGCGCCGCGGCGTGGTCACAGGCATATGAGTCCTATCAAACTCTATGGAAGCAACAATCGGCGATGGCCGAGCGTCTGCCGCTGCACCTGAAAGGTGAATTGCTTGGAGGTCTCGCTCAGTCAGCGCAGCGCACGGGACACACCGAAGAAATGTCCCAGGCGCTGGATAAGATCATCGCGATAATTCCCAACTCGCCATATGAATCGGTCGCAAAGAAATGGAAGGCGAATCCGAAGGCGGCCGAGAGCGCCGGCATCACCTGCCTTAGCTGCCACGACGGCGGAAGGCTCTCGGCCCGATTATCCGAGGTAAACAAATAGTAAGAAAGAAGCGGATCGCAAAACACGAGCCGGTCGCGCGATGGAGATCAACTCATCAAGCGAACGGCTCTTTTGAAGTTTTATCCGTCGGACTGTGTGCGGCGCAGGTAGGCGGGAATAGCGGGCGCGGAAATACTGAGAGGGATGACACAGCCCCCGTTGCGTCATCCCTCTCAGCTTTTTTTTACTACTATTGTCTGTCGCTTCTCTCAGTCTTGCCGTGATCAACGGAGCCCCCTTTCCCTCGATCACCGCGTAACTTTGTTAAGCTACGCCTTAGCAATTGGCAACGCTTATGCCACAGGCGAATGGCCCGTGCAGGTATGCTAAGTCCTTCAAATATGCGGAAGCGCTTCAGCGCCGCGCGCATCGCTAACAAAACTCGTCATTCCACGAGTGACAGATTGTGTTAGCGCGATAGTGGAGGATGAGAGTCTTTCGGTGTGCATATTACTCATAGCGCGCCTAGAGGGTTGATGCCGGCTCTTTCAAGGATATGCCACGAGATCCGCTGAAGCGGCACCACATCATCCACCGCTCCCCGTGCGATGGCTTCCTTGGGCATGCCAAAGACCGTGCACGAGGCTTCATCCTGAGCAATCGTCACAGCTCCCGCCCGCTTCATCTCGCTCATTCCCTCCGCGCCGTCGTTTCCCATCCCGGTCATTATCACTCCAATGGCGTTGTACCCGACTGATTTGGCGACGGAATGGAAGAGCACGTCCACGCTGGGACGGTGACGCGAAACCAGAGGGCCGTCGCTTACTTCAACGGCGTAGCCGCCTCCAACGCGAACTACCGAGATATGATGATTTCCCGGCGCCACCAGCGCCATTCCCGGCTTCAGAATGTCCCCGCTTGCAGCTTCTTTGACATGGATTCGACATAGCTGGTTCAAGCGGTTGGCAAAGGCCGCCGTGAATCCTTCCGGCATATGCTGAACAATGACGATCCCCGGCGCGTTTGAGGGCATCGCCTCCAGCACCATCTTCAAGGCCTCGGTTCCGCCGGTGGAAGCTCCAATCGCGACAACTTTGTCCGTGCTAACGACCGCTGAGAACTTGCCGGGCATCACCAGCGCGCCGGTCTTGAATCTCTGCATGGCGGGAGCGGCGGCCGAACGGCTGCGCAAGCGAGACTCCGCGGCGCCGCGTATCGTGTCGATTAATAGGAGCGCCGACTCCTCCAGAAAATCACGGACACCCACCTTTGGTTTAGCAACAATCTCGACCGCGCCTTCTTCAAGGGCTTTCACTGCCGCTTCCGTTCCCGGGCCCGCCGCACCTGAGCAAATTACGACCGGAATCGGATCCTCGCTCATGATCTTGCGCAGGAAGGTAAGGCCATCCATCCGGGGCATCAGGACATCGAGCACTATTACATCCGGCCGCTCGACTTCCATCTTTCTCATCGCGAAGTAAGGATCGGCGGCGACGGTTACTCTCAGGCCCTTGTCTCTGGAAAGGATTGAGGTCATGGCTTGACGGACTACGGCGGAGTCATCTACTACCAGCACGTTCAAAACTGATTGAGCGCCATGGCCGCTCCGCTCGTCTATTCGATCTGTGATTCCATCTCCTCTCATCCCCATTACTCTATGCGAAAGTCCGATCTTTGTCGCGGGTAATTATCAACAAGTCGATGCTGAAAAAGAGGGCGGCAGCCTGGCTGGCGGCTGCGATTACCAGCGCACGGAGTCTCACATCATATATTTCCGGCTCATTTTGCGACGCGTCGCTTGGGAAGAGGATCGAGCTCCGAGTTTCAAGGCGCGATGTTCCGAGGTTCCTGCCAGAGGAATCTGAATCGCACTTCCAGTCACTCGTCCTTTACCCCGTTTCGGCCAAATTTGATAGCAAATATTTGATCTTCGTATATAATGTGAGCCGGGTTATTGAGCACATATCCCCAGGCCGCCTTGCAGCAGTTTGTTTTCCATGGTTTGGCGGAACGGATAAAAGCGTCAGCTTTCTCGACGCTTTGCAGGCGGCGATTAAGGGGGAGTTGAGACCATTGCTGAGGGTGTCCTGCGTGTCCGATGACAGGGCACGGCATATCTTTAATAACTCGAGTTAGGCTCTATCTGTAGGCGTCGTATAAGCAGGAACGGCTCAAGCAAATAAGAAGGACGGAGGTTATATGCGATTTGACGTTACTCTGATCCGTATCGTCTTCATCGCGGCGCTCGTGGGTGCAGGCTTGTATCTTGAGCCGATATCTGGAAGCCTGGTTTCCGCGGTAGTGGGCGCGCTCATAGCGGTCTCGATCATATTTTTCGAAACCCGCATCCGCAAAGCTCCGCTGCGCACTCTGATCGGAGGCGCGGTGGGTTCCATACTCGGAATAATCGGAGCTGCCTTAATAGGTTTCCTGCTGTCGACTCAGAAGGCCATTCCAAATAATATTGCCACCTTTGTCACGCTCGCGTTGACGCTGTTCATGGGATATGTCGGACTGATCGTCGGCGCTATCAAAGGAGACTACATCGATCTCGCGGCCCTGGGCGGGATTCTGGTGGAAAAAGGACCGAGTAAATCGCATCCGCTGATACTCGATACGTCCGTCATCATCGACGGCCGAGTAGCCGATATAGCCGAAACCGGATTCCTGGCGGGAACTCTTATCATCCCCCAATTCGTCTTGCGCGAGCTTCAGCAGATCGCCGACAGCGCGGATTCAATCAAGCGAAACCGCGGCAGGCGGGGCCTTGATATTCTGCAGCGACTTCAAAAGGATAAAGGCAGCTACGAGATAGTCATCAGCGAAGCCGACTTCCCTGATGTTCGCGACGTGGACCACAAGCTCATCGAGCTTGCTCGCCAGCTTGAAGGCAAGATCGTGACCAACGACTTTAATCTCAACAAAGTCGCACAGCTTCGCGGCGTGTCCGTGCTGAATATCAACGAGCTTGCCAATGCGCTGAAGCCGGTAGTCCTTCCGGGCGAGATAATGCGCGTATTCATTCTCAAGGAAGGCAAAGAGTACAATCAAGGTGTTGCTTATCTCGACGACGGCACGATGGTGGTTGTCGATAACGCCAGGAGGATGATCGGCAAAAACGTTGATGTTTCGGTTACCAGCGTGTTGCAAACGACCGCTGGAAAAATGATTTTTGGACGCTTTAATGAAGAGGGTCGAGCAGCCGCTCCCGCGCCTCGACAACAACAGACTGCGACCTCGTGACCGACCGTCTCAACATCGCCATAATCGCCGCGGCGGGCTCGGGAACGCGAATGCAAGCCGACCGGGCCAAGCAGATGATCGAGCTTGGCGGTAAGCCTCTACTCCTGCATACCCTCAAGAGATTTGAAAAGTGCGATTCCGTTCACGAGATTGTTCTGGTTCTTCAACCCGATCTCACATCTGAAGCGCTGGCCGCGATCTCAAGACATGGACTACTCAAGATCAAGCGCGTTGTTGCGGGCGGAGCGGAGCGCCAGGATTCGATCTATCGCGGACTCCAGGTAATAAACGCTAATAGCGCCGGAATCGTCGTAGTGCACGACGCGGCCAGGCCGTTCGTCCGACCCGAAGAGATTACGACCGTGATCGATCGAGCCGAATCCACGGGAGCGGCGCTCATGGCTTTGCCCGCCGTCGATACCATCAAGCAGATCAAGACCGCTCGGGTTCAACGCACGCTTGACCGCAGCCGCATTTATCACGCGCAGACCCCGCAGGCATTCAGATTTTCCATAATTCGAGAGGCATACGAACGAGCTCGCGTAGACGGTTATTCGGCTACGGACGATTCGCAGTTGGTCGAGCGAATCGGACAGCGGGTGTCTATAGTTGAAGGGTCTCCATTGAATATTAAGATCACTCGTCCATTCGACCTGAAGATCGCCGAACTGATCAACACTGAATACTTTAATGGAGCGCGATGAGTCATCCCTCGAGAGTTGGAATCGGTTACGACATTCACAGGCTGGTCGGCGACCGCAAGCTTGTGCTTGGCGGAATCGAGATTCCGTTCGACAAGGGACTGCTCGGCCACTCCGATTCCGATGTGCTTTCTCACGCGATCTGCGACGCCCTGCTCGGCGCCGCCGCGCTGGGCGACATCGGAGCTCACTTCCCCGATACGGACGACCGGTTCGAGGGAATTTCGAGTCTCGACATGCTGGCGCAAATAGTCGCAAAGATCGCCGAGCGAGGGTATTCAGTTCTTAACGTCGACTCAATCGTGGTTGCCGAACAACCCAAACTCGCTCCCCATATTCCATCCATGCGTGGACGGCTTGCCGAAGTGCTGGGGATCGATCTCAGCCGCGTGAGCGTTAAGGCCAAAACCAATGAGGGCCTCGACTCTGTCGGGCGGACAGAAGCCATCGCCGCTCACGCAATCGCGATGTTGAGCGAACAAGCAATAGTCGAATGAGAGCCTCCGATATCATTGCCAAGAAACGCGACGGCCAGCCGCTGACCCGCGAAGAGATTCGCTTCATTGTGCGCAGCTACACGCGAGGCGGCGTCGAAGATTATCAGATGTCGGCGCTGATGATGGCCATCTATTTTCGCGGTATGAACGCTGAAGAGACCTTCGCGCTGACCGAAGAGATGATGCGCTCGGGCGCGGTGCTGGATTTTTCGGATCTCGGTCGACCTGCCATTGATAAGCACTCCACCGGCGGCGTGGGCGATAACACGTCTCTTGTCATCGCGCCGGTTGTCGCAAGCGCCGGAGTGCTGGTTCCAATGATCTCCGGACGCGCGCTCGCCCATTCCGGCGGAACTCTCGACAAGCTTGAATCGATACCCGGCTTCAGGACGAACCTGTCGCTCGAAGAGTTTCGCGCGACCCTGGACAAGGTCGGGACCGCCTTGATCGGCCAGACCCGCGAAATTGCTCCGGCTGATCGAAAGCTGTATGCGCTTCGCGATGTCACGGCAACCGTGGAATGCCGCCCTCTTATCACCGCCTCCGTTATGAGCAAGAAAATGGCGGAGGGCATCGACGGAGTCGTGCTCGACGTTAAGTACGGCAGCGGGGCTTTCATGAAAACCGAGTCGGAGGCTATAAAGCTCGCGGAGTTGATGCTCGATGTAGCGCGCAAAATGGATCGCCGCTGCATTGCTCTGATGACGGATATGAATCAGCCCCTCGGCCGCGCCGTCGGCAATTCTCTCGAAACCATTGAGGCGATCGAGACCTTAAAAGGCGCCGGGCCGGCGGATCTCACATTTTTGTGCCGGGAGCTCTCGGCCCACATGATCCTGATGGGCGGACGAGCAAGAGACATCGAAAGCGCCCGCGAAATCTATGATGACTCCATCTCGTCCGGAGCGGCATTGAATAAGATGCGTGAAATAATTCGCGCTCAAGAAGGAAACGAAGAGGTCGTCGAAAACTACTCGCTCTTTCCCACCGCTCAGCACAATGAGGATGTCACGGCCTCGCGACAGGGTTATCTTCAGCGAATCGATACCGAGGCCGTCGGCCGCTCGTGCATGCTGCTTGGAGCAGGGCGTACGCGCGTAGATGGTCCTATTGATCTCAGTGTCGGTCTCGAGATGCACGTGCGGCTTGGAGATCGCGTCGACCCTGGTTCGAAGCTCGCAACCATCTACTACAATGATCGCGAGCGGCTGGAGCTCGCATTGCCGATTCTCGAGACCTCCTTCACCATCGGAGATGAATCCGTCGAGCCGCCGCCGCTTATAGCCAGGATCTTGCGTTGAAGAAAGCGCCCCACCGCGCTATAAACCTGTCGAATCCCTAAGGCGTTTTGAGATGAAAAGAACCGGTATCCTTATTCTACTATGCGTCGCGATCAGCCTGCCCGCGTGTTCCAGCCTGAGGCATCACGACGAAGACGGAGGGCGCAAGCGCGTCGGCATTGTGTTCGACATAGGCGGAAAGGACGACAAATCGTTTAACGCCGCTGCGTGGGTCGGCGTGCAGCGGGCGGAAAAAGAGCTTCCGATCAAGCTGCGCAATGTCGAGCCGGGCGATCCTACCTCCATCGAGCCCTCGATGCGGGCCTTCGCCGAACGCGGCTATGATCTGATCATCGGCGTCGGCTTTGCTCAAGCTCCGATCATGGAGCAGGTGTCGCACGACTATCCCAATCTGAACTTCGTAATCATCGACGGCTTGATCGACAATCCCAATGTCGCTTCGCTGATCTTCAAAGAACACGAAGGCTCGTTTCTAGTCGGTATGATCGCGGCCAAAACAACAAAGACCGGTAAGGTCGGATTTGTTGGAGGCATGGACATCCCCCTGATTCACAAGTTCGAGACCGGCTACGCCGAGGGCGCGCGATACGCGGACCCTTCGATTCAAGTATTCGAAAATTATGTCGGCGTTACCGATGCCGCATGGAACAACCCCGGAAAGGGAAAAGAGCTTGCGAAAGCTCAAATCGAACGAGGCGCCGACGTGATCTTCCAGGCGGCCGGCAACTCCGGACTCGGCGTTTTTGATGCGGTCGAGGAGACAAATCATCTCGCAATCGGCGTCGACTCCAATCAGAACTGGGTTAAGCCCGGATTCATTCTGACGAGCATGATCAAACGAGTCGATGTAGCCGTGTTCAACACGGTGAAAGAGCTCATCGAAGGCCGCTTCAGCGGCGGCGTGCATCTCTACGGCCTGGAAAACGAAGGCGTCGCTTATGCGCTGGACGACTATAATCGAAGCCTCATATCACAGTCCGTCATTGATGAGGTGGATCGCGCCAAGAAAGAGATTATCGAAGGCCGGATCAAAGTGACGGACGCAATGGCAGCGAAGTAGCGGATAGAGAAGATTCTTGACTCTCTTTATACGAACATGCGTCAATCTCTCTCATCCTTGAACTCCGCTGAAAAGTAACGGCTCGGCGTAGTCCCAAGAATCTTCCGAAACATCGCGATGAATGCGCTTGTGCTGGTATAGCCCGCCTCCAGAGCCGCACTGGTAACCGACTCGCCGCCGCCCAGCAGTTTTAATGCATGAATAATGCGGAGCCGCTGGCGCCACTGATTGAAGGGCATTCCGGTCTCAGACCTGAATAGCCTCTCGAGAGTCCTTTTGCTCGCACCCACCTGCCGCGCGATCTCCGACAGAGGCGCCGGCATACTGGGATCTTCTTTCAACCATGCGGCTATTTTCCGAGCTCGTATGTCTCGAGGAATCGGCAACTGCATCGGAACCGTCTTCACGAGTTCGAGTTGATCCAGAATCACATCGATCAATCGTGATTGCGTGGGAATCTTGCAGTCGAGAACCGCAAGGTCGGTCGCATGCAGGATAAGCTCGCGAAGCAGCGGCGGCACGTTGACCGTGCTGCAATCCCTCGGCAGCGCCTTCGACAAACCCGAAACGAAGAAAAGCGAACGCGCCGCGACGTGTCCGGACATCTCCTCTTCGTGCTCGACTCCGGACGGCACCCACACGGCGCGGTGCGGAGGCACAACCCACACGCCTTTGCCGGTATGGACCGTCATCACGCCCTGCGCGGCGTACGTGAGTTGATCCCAATCGTGCTTGTGCGGTCCGCTTTTATGACCGTTTAGAAACGTCACCCCGTAGGTGCGCACGAGCACGCTTCCATCGGGTCCGAATCGCTTTTTCTCGATGTGTCGCATTCTCGATATTTGTTGGCAATATACAGCAAGACAACGCGAGCTCAAACCGTTATTCTGCTGACAGCTAAACGCAGCAAACAAATCTTGGTAAAGGGGGAAACGATGGGAAATGTTGCGCATTTCGCGATCAACGCCGACGATCTGGAGCGGGCGCGTAAGTTCTACGGCAAGGTTTTTGGATGGCAGTTTGAGGCCTGGGGGCCGCCCGGCTTCTATCAGATCAAGGCTGGAGACAACCAGCGGCCCAACCCTATGGGTGCGCTTCAAGGGCGACGGGAGCTGATTGCCGGTCAGCGAACCAATTGCTACGAATGCTCGATCGCCGTCGATTCTATAGACGATACCGTTGCGGCTGTCGAAGCTCAGGGCGGCAAGATCGTTATGCCCAAAGTCATCATCGCGGGCGTCGGTACTCTGATTTTCTTTCAAGACACGGAAGGCAATATTGCTGGAGCAATGCAGTACGACCAGAATATCCGCTGACTCTTTTGCCGCCTTCTTTCTTTAGCGAATCAAATTCGAAAGGTGATCAATCGATGAAAACAGTATCAGTGTGCGTGTGCTTCATAGTGCTGGCCTGCTCGATTGCGGCACGAACCGAACTAACCCAAAGACGAAACAGCCCTACCGGCGTCATGGTTGTCGTCGCGTACAAGCCGCATCAGGGTAAGGAACAGGAGCTCCTTCAACTCACGAGGGAACACCTTCCGATTCTTCGATCTCAAGGGCTTGCGACCGACAGGCCCTCATACACAATGAGAGCCGGTGACGGAACTATAGTCGAGGTATTCGAGTGGAAATCGAAGCAGGCGATTGAGTCCGCGCACACAAATCCCGCGGTGGCCGCGTTATGCTGAAGCATGTGAGTTCACACCGCTGTCGAAGGTCCCGGAGTGCAGTAATCTTTTCGCGGAGTTCGAGCCGATTGACCTGACGGCTCGATAACGATCGATTCGTTTCAATTATGACAAGAGTCTGAAAGCATTGTACGGGCGGGCCTCGGCGTCCGCCCCTTTTCGCGCTTGATATTTTCTAAGAGAGCATCACCAGTACGCTGGCATAGGACTGGGACTTACCCGGATCTCTTCAAGAAGAATTATCGAGTCGCTCTCACATTGCGTAGCACTCTATTCCTGCGTTGCTCCTAATTTTCTAGTTTTCCTCGAAAAGGATGCATAATCGCCGAGCCATTGGCGAACAATGCAGAGACGGACTGTCCGTGGCCATGGCTCCAGTTCGTCTCTGCCACTCCTACCTGATACGAGGAAAGCATGTCCCTTATGGGCGACGGTCGCGAGTATGCTATCTGGCTTGATCTGTTGATGCCAGCCCTTCAGGAAGAATCAGTCAAAGCCGAACAAACCGCGAGGCTCTTTCATTCTCTGCTCGTGGAGATCGAAAACAATCCACAAGGCTCGCTGCATGCTATAGAGTGTCTTGAAACCGCTCTAGCGGTGGCGTTCTCATTCACTCCGATATATCCGACAAGTCACATCCTATTTCAGGCTTCGCTTGATGAAGACCTCCTGGCTGGTCTGGATTCAACGGAGCGATTGATGGAAGCCATGAGGCGAGTGAAAGCAGAGCTGAAACGGGACTCAAGATCGCAACCAAAGACAAGTCGTAGACGAAAGGGCTAGAGAAAGAAATAAGGTAGTAATTGCTCTAAAATATTTTCACGCGCCTAGAGCTTTCCTTGTGGGTCTCTTCGCTATTCCCTTCTTATCTAACGGCAGGAATGTCACTAGAGGCAAAATGCTAATAGGGTACGGACTTCGGGAGGCGAGAGTTATTATCGTCTCTCGCGCAGCCGAATATAGCACTGCCGGACCGTTGGTTTTTGCCAATAACGCAACCTTCTCCAAAGGATAGCGAGGATCTACTTCAAAGAAACCGACATATGTAACCACAAATGAGTAAGGGGGCTTTGACCGTGATGGCTGTTTAGTACGCACCGTGACCTCACAACGCCACTTGTAGGGGTCTCTCGCATCCTGCTCAGCTTTGTGTGTTATGTCTAGGTTGACTCTCCCGGAATCAACAGATTTCTCCGGTAAATTCTCCAAAGGAGATATCGACTCAAACCGTGCCTCCTTTAGATAATATCCATCAAGCTGCAAAGGCGAGGGTAGCATTATCAGCCTCCGTACCTAGCGTTAGCGGAATTTCATTTAATGAGTCAATTGCCAATGGTACCTCGTACTCAGAAAGCCCTCGGTCGAGAACTTCACAACCTTCTAGGGTCTCGCATAAGGTTTCTGTTTCAACCAGATCGAGTATGAGTCGCTCGAACAGAACTGCAATTTCAGAACTGTGCGCCGATTTGCTAGCAATCGTGCATTTTGCGCTTGACATATTCGCAGCTCGCGTATTCACAAAAAGTACTGGGCTCGGCGGACGGCCACCTTTTTTACCGTTCTCCCTAGCTGCCAAGGTCTTTCTATCCGATATGACACGTCCGCCCTGTTGCCCTAATCGAGCCATCCATCTGCGTGTTCCAAAGATACCTTCGACCAACTCAGGAACACCGAGATCGATATCTAGGGTATTCCATCGCAATGCCGTACCATCTCCAACGACAGCGACATCAGCAATGTCTTCCGTACTAGCCCCTACCAGTCCCTCGACACAATCGACGGGAAAGATAAAAGTCTTTTCATCTTCAAGATTAAGTACTATACGCCCGGAGTCACGATCGTATTCGACGCTTCGCGCGTGCGGTTGTGTTAGCCTCGCTTTTTCCCCTCGCTTTGTAGCTTCTGCGAGCTGACGATCAAGTTCATCCTCATCGTATTCCCATTTACCGTCTTTTAACTTAGCCATGAATTTCCCTCCACTTCCTGAGCAGATAGCTCTGCTTCTGAGCAACTATCGCAAGTGCTCTTTTTGCATCTCTTGTGCTCATTTTATTCTCCCGAAAGGAAGGAGCAGTACGACTATCGCCGAGATTGATTATTACTACTCTTCCGGCCTTAAATACGTGTACGTGTGAGGGATTATGATCGTTAGAATAGATACGAAATGCAAAGCCATCTTGCCTCCATACCTCTGCCATTCAAGGTGTCCCTTATTGACACCAAGCCAATACTAACCTAACCAGCTTGGGTTGTCTACTAGGTAATGGTATAGATCAGCGATCTGTTACTCTTTTGACTTGGCCATGCCAAAACTATAGCACGATGGTTTTCAGGTAGGAAAAGTTTCATTCGTGACAGCAACGCAGATTAGAGCACTCTCTCACATTGCGTAGCACGGCGCCTTCTTTGTTATACTCGCAATCTCGAAATGGCAATTTGCACCGTCTGTTTGCAGTCCGATAAGACGGCCCGGATGACCAAATGCGCCGGGTGCTTCAAGCCCATCTGCGAGGACTGCGGGCTCAGGCGGTACGGAAAATCATTTTGCAATCAGAACTGCTCTGCTGTCTTCTTCTTCGGCGCCGACCCTGACGAAGAAGAAAAGAAGCCCGCTTAGAAGGATCCGTGCAATGGAACTTATACAACGCCCGCGTAGACTCCGCCGCAACGAGCAGCTTCGCACGCTCGTTCGAGAAACCGCTCTCACGCCATCCAATTTCGTCTACCCGCTATTTGTATGTGAAGGCGAAGGGGTCAAACGGGAGATCGCTTCAATGCCGGGCTGCTACAACATGTCGATCGACAACCTTGTCGAGGAGGTCGGTTTCGCGCGGAACGAAGGGATAAGCTCGGTCATCCTGTTTGGCGTTCCGGACGAAAAGGACGCGGCCGGATCGGGAGCTTACGCCGAAGACGGCATAGTCCAAAGAGCGACTCGCTCCCTGAAACGTCATTTCAACGATATTCTCGTGATCGCCGACAATTGTCTTTGCGAATACACGGATCACGGCCACTGCGGCGTGATCGACGACGGCGAGGTGCTGAACGATCCGACGCTCGATCTTCTTGCTCGAACGGCCGTCGCCCAAGCTCAGGCGGGCGCGGACATTATCGCGCCTTCGAACATGATGGATGGGTTTGTGGCGGCGATCCGTTCCGCTCTGGATCGACAGGGTTACGAAGGCGTGCCTGTGATGTCCTATGCAGTCAAGTACGCATCCGGCTTCTATGGTCCTTTTCGGGAAGCTGCTCAATCGACTCCGCGGTTTGGGGATCGTAGCGGATATCAGATGGATCCGGCCAACGTGCGTGAAGCTCTCCGCGAGGCCGCGCTCGACGTGGAGCAGGGAGCGGACATTCTAATGGTGAAGCCGGCGCTTCCCTATCTCGATATAATTCGCGCGGTCAGGGAACGGTTCGATTTACCCGTGGCTGCGTATCAGGTGTCCGGCGAGTACGCGATGATCAAGGCGGCGGGCCGAATGGGATGGATCGACGAAACGCGAGTTATGATCGAGTCGCTTACTTCAATCAAGAGGGCGGGCGCCGAGATCATACTGACCTACTTTGCGCGGGACATGGCTCGGGCGCTGTGATGATCGATTACGGCGTTGCGACCTTGGGCGAATTCAGCATTCCTTCAACTTTTTCCGTCAATTTCTTTGGATCGATCGGCTTCGTAATGAAGCCGTTGCATCCGATTGTTTCGGCCAGCTTTCGCAGCGTGGGCCGATCCTGATTGATGAGCAGCAGGATCGGAGCGAGTGACGCGCCCGCCTCGCGAATCTGTTTCGCTATCGCGACTCCGTCCGTAGCGGAGACCGTGTGATTCAGCAGTATCAAATCCGGGTCCTTCTCGGATATGAGCTGGAGCGCTTCCTCGCCCTCGATGGCGAACAGAAGCTCATACGAGTCGCCGAGCACGGTCTCAAACAATTTCCGTGATCGAGCGCTATCGAGGATGAGCAGTCGGGGCCTGCTTCCGTTACTCCTGGCCATCGTTGAATTCCTTATTTAATTCTTATTTTGCCTCTGGGGTGCAGGACGGCCACACAATCCTAGCATCAAAGATTCCTTTGTCAACTACGCTCCGACGAAGCCCATCAGACGGCTGAGACAATTCCCTTTTGGTCGCGCTATCGACGCAGCTCCGAACGATTCTTACCGATGCCTCGCATAGTCCAGCTACTTGCCGTTCGGTCGCTCGACTGGAATTCACATCAGGGCTAAGACAACCCCGAACACATCGGACGCTTGAAAAATTTTCTTCGAGTGCGGTTGATTGACCGCGCTGTAAGCCAAACCTATAATGCGCTGAACTCCTCTTAAAAAGATGAATGTCGCCATTAACGAGAGAAAAGGGTCGCTATTCGGCTGGACTCGCGAAGTAACCCGTTATCAATGGCTCGTGCTGTTGGTCGGATGGCTCGGATGGGTATTCGACAGCATGGACGGAACTCTGTTCTCGCTGGTTCAGCAGCCGTCGATGACCGAGTTGATGGGCGCGGGGGCGGACGCCGCAACGGTAGCCCTGTACAGCAGAATCGTGCTTGCGGTCATGCTTCTCGGCTGGGCAGTGGGCGGAATCGCTTTTGGAGCGCTTGCCGACTACATCGGCCGAACGCGCGCATTAGTCGCGACGGTACTCATCTACTCGATCTTCACTGGCCTTTCGGCCGCGGCGCATTCGTGGATGCAGCTTTCAGCTTATCGATTTCTGACCGGTCTCGGACTTGGCGGCGAGTGGGCGGCAGGGGCGGCTTTGATCGCCGAGGTATGGCCCAATCACCTCCGCGCAAAAGCGGGAGCATTGCTTCAGTCCGCCGCCGCCTTCGGTTATTTTCTCGCGGCGCTGATAAACCTCTACATCGGAGTCTATTCGTGGAGATATGTTTATCTCGTGGGCGCGCTTCCTGCTGTCTTTGTCGTGACGATTCGGCTTCTCGTCAAAGAACCCGAGGCGTGGCTTGCGGTTCGAGCAAAGCGAAAGATGGCCGCCGCGCTGCAAACATCGCAAGGAGGCGAAGAACTCCGGCGGTTCACGCTGCGGGAATTATTCAATCCGAAGTTGAGGCGAGACACTCTGGTGGCGTCGGGGCTTGCCTTTGTGGTCCTGCTTGCGCTCTGGGGAGCTACCGTGTGGATTCCCGCCGCCGTGCGTGAAATGGCGGCGCACGCGGGATTCGATCTCAAGACCCAGTCGCGCTACGCCAGCTTCGGAGTGATGTTGTTGAACGGCGGCTCACTCGTCGGCTATCTGTCGTTCGGGCCGCTGGCGGATAAGCTTGGAAGGCGCGCCACTTTTTTGCTCTATTTCATAGGCGGCGTAGTGATGTTCCCGACGACTTTTCTTCTGACTTCCGGCCTCACGCAGGTATTCATCCTGCTGCCAATCCTCGGGATCTTTACGCTCGGAGTCACGAGCGGATTTCCGATCTACCTTCCGGAGTTATTCCCGACATACGTTCGAACAACGGGAGTGGGCTTCTGCTATAACCTCGGCAGGATCTTTACCGCGGGAAGCGTCTTCGGCATCGGGTTCGTGGCCGCCCTGTTTGGGTCCGAGGCGCGAACCGCCAGCGCCGTTAGCATGATTTATATTCTCGGAATGGTGCTTGTGATATTTGCGCGCGAGACCAAAGGCAAAGCGCTCGAGTAAGTGCGTTCATAGATTACAGAAGAACGCGAGTCGAACGCTGACTTTCAGAAAGAAGAGATACGCTACATAGACAGCCGCGTCGAGAACTCAGCCGGACCACAATCGTTCACCAAGAGTTAAGACTCCAAACACGCTCCTGCAAACACAACACGGAAGCAACACGGTTTACCAGATAGTTAAGGTGAACTGATCTATTGAAGCGACTCGGGCGGCATCCGGCCGTCCGAGTCGTCCTTCACCCCAGAACAACTCTACAGTCGTGAAGAGTGTCGGTGATTGCGGCAATGAGGTTGGATGAGACCTTGACCTTGATAAACTGGTTGGGTTGCACTCGTATGATAGTCCCGCCCGCGCGCTCGACCTCAAAAATAACGTTGCAGTCGCCGCGATGGGCATCAAGAAGCTTGTGCAGTCGTTCGATTTTTTGGTCAGCCGTAGATTCAGCCATGCGAATCGTGACCTGACGCGCGTTCCGCTCCTGGATGCCGTCAAGGCCCTGTATGTCATCCGCAATGATCGTCATCGAGCCGCTGTCGTCGATTTCGAGCTTGCCTTTGACAAGCACGGGCGAGTCGTTTTGAAGGAATCCGTTTGCCCTGCCGAACACCTCGGGCCACGCGACGACCTTGACCGAGCCAAGATGATCTTCGAGCTGGAACAGCCCAAAGCGGTCGCCTTTCTTCGTCGTGCGAACGTTCAGCTCCATTACGATACCGCCGACCGCCGCCTGTGAGGCGTTCTCCATACCCGCCAGCTTGTCTACATCGGCATTCGCGAAGATCTTCAGCGCTTCGTCATAGCGAGCAAGCGGGTGTCCCGAAATATAGAAGCCAAGCGTCTCCTTCTCGCCTTTCAGCAGTTCGTGGTTACTCATCTCCTCGACGTTCGGCAGCGGCGGTTCAGCCGCTTCGCCCATCTGCTCGACTACGGCTCCAAACAGGCTTGCCTGCCCCGTAGCTTTTGCGCGTTGCGAGCGCTGGCCTGTTTCAATAGCGGAGTCGATAACCGCCATCAACTGCGCTCGATTGGCGTGAATAGAATCGAAGGCGCCGCCTTTGATAAGACCCTCGAGTACGCGCTTGTTGACCGCCCGCGAATCGACGCGCTCCGTGAAATCAAAAATGGACCTGAACGATCCTCCGGCTTCGCGGCCCTCGATCATGCAGCTAACGGCGGCCTGCCCGATGCCTTTGATTGCAGCCAGGCCGAATCGAATCGCGTTTCCGGCCGCGCTGAATGTATCCACGCTCGCATTGACATCGGGCGGCAAGATTTGAATTCCCTGCCCTCGCGCCTCGTTGATGTACTTCACGACTTTTGCCGTGTTGTTCAGTTCGTTCGACAAAACGGCGGCCCAAAAATGAGTCGGGTGATGGGCTTTCAAAAAGGCGGTCTGGTATGCCAAAAACCCGTATGAAAACGAATGCGCGCGGTTGAATGCATAGTCGGCGAAGCCTTCAAAGCCCTGCCACAGTTGCTCCAGCTTCGGCCGGGCGTGGCCGCGCTCGGCTGCTTGATTGAGGAATTTTTCCTTATGCTTATCAAGCTCCTCGCGCTTCTTTTTTCCCATCGCCCGGCGGACAAGATCGGCTTCACCGAGCGAGTATCCGGCAAGCCTCTGGAATACCTCCATCAGTTGTTCCTGATAGACGCAGATTCCGAGCGTGTTGCCCATGACTTCTTTGAGCTCGGGAAAGTCGTAGCGAACCTTGCGGCGACCGTGGCGGCGTTCGATGAAGTCGTCAACCATTCCGCTGTCGATCGGACCCGGACGATAGAGCGCGTTGAGCGCCGAAAGATCTTCGAGCCCATCCGGTTTAAGACGCCGGCATAGATCTTTCATTCCCTCGGATTCAAACTGAAAGATGGCTTCCGTCTTTCCTTCAGCAAATAGTCTCAGCGCGGCCGGATCGTTTAACGGAATTTGGCTCAGATCCAGTACCTCGGACGTTTCCCGCTCAATCGATTTCAGGCAATCCTCGATGATGGTCAGCGTCGTCAGGCCAAGAAAATCCATCTTGAGCATGCCGGTCTTTTCCAGATCGTTCATCGAGTACTGTGTCGTTATTTCATCCCGGCTTGTCTTCGACACAGGCACGAGCTCCGAAATCGGCTTCGGAGAGATGACCACCCCCGCCGCGTGAACCGAGGCGTGACGCGAGCACCCTTCGAGGCGCTTGGCTATCTCGATTACGTCCTTCACTCGAGGATCATTATCAATGGCCTGTTTCAGATCGGAGTTCTGCTTGATTGCTTCGTCGATTGAGACGTTTCGCCCGCGAACCGGCGGCGGGATCATCTTGGCGATTTTCTCGACCTCCGAGTACGGCATTTCAAGCGCTCGTCCAACGTCCTTGATGGCCGCCTTGGACGCAAGTGTACCGAACGTGCTGATCTGGGCTACGTGATCGCGGCCGTAGTAACCGGCGACATACTCGATTACCTTCTGTCGGCCTCGAACGCAGAAGTCGATGTCGATATCGGGCATCGAAACACGCTCGGGGTTCAGGAACCGCTCGAAGATCAGATCGTACTGAAGCGGATCGAGATCCGTGATTCTCATGCTGTAGGCTACGAGCGAACCGGCCGCCGATCCGCGCCCTGGTCCGACCGGAATCCCGTTCTTCCTCGCATATGAAATGAAATCCCAGACGATCAGGAAATAGGCCGCGTAGCCCATCTCATTAATAACTTTGATTTCGAGCTCGAGCCGCTCTTTGTAATCGTCAAGATCGCGCTTGCGATCCGGGTGGTCCTTGATCGATTGCCAGCGTTCTTCGAGTCCTCGCCTCGCGACTTTCTCGAAGTAGCTTTCCGTGGATTCGCCTTCGGGAACGCGGTATTCCGGCAAATGGTTTTGACCTTGCGGCAATTGCAGATCGCACATCTCCGCTATTCGAACCGTATTCAGGAGGGCTTCAGGAAACTCCGATCCAAACAGATCCCACATTTCCCGCGGAGTGCGGTAATAGAACTCGGCCTCTTTGTACTTCAGCCTCCGCTGTTCGTTCACGGTCTTTCCAGCGCCTATACAAACCAGGACGTCGTGAGCCCGCCAGTCCTCTTTCATCAAGTAGTGGCAGTCGTTCGTTGCCGCAAGCGGAATCCCTGTCTTTTTGGAAATCTCGCGCATTCCCGGAATCACGGCGCCTGTTTCTTCCTCCAGTCCGTGATTCTGGATTTCGAGAAAGTAGTTGCCCTTGCCGAAAATGTCTTCGAACTCCTTGGCCTGGGCTATGGCCTGATCCATCTTGTCGGTAAGCAGAAGCGATGAGGGCACGCCGGAAAGGCAGGCAGAGAGACCGACCAGCCCTTCTGAATGTTTCGCCAATAGTTCTTTGTCGATGCGAGGCTTGTAATAGAAGCCTTCAAGGTAGGACACCGACGAGAGCCGCGCGAGGTTATGATAGCCCTCCAGGTTCTTGGCCAGTAGGATGATGTGATTCGTTCCGCGCTCTCCGGCGTCGTCTTTGCGATCCGTATGCTTGCCTTTTGCTAGATAGGCTTCGATGCCGATGATGGGCTTTATGCCCGTCCCCTTCATGTTGTTATAAAAGGAGACGGCTCCATATAGATTGCCGTGATCGGTTACGGCGACTGCTCTGGCGCCGGTCTCCTGCGCCCTTTTTGCGAGCGGCTTTATCTGAATCGCTCCATCCAGGAGACTAAAGTCGGTATGAAGATGCAGGTGTACGAAATCCTTTTCGTTCATTGTCGTTTCTTATAAGTTGTCAAAGTGAAAGGGTGCTTTAATCGTGGCGCCTCGCCTCGGCAGGCGAAGCTGTCGATCAAAATGATTGTAATCGTAGGTGGTTCAATACATCCAGAACGCGTCGGCACTATAGCACAACGAGAATCGCCCGGACACCACAAATTGTGGGGATCAGCGGGAGAGCCCCGTCATATTGGGGATTGAGCTTTGGACGATCTGAGATACGCCTCAGCATGGTATGGGGCCGGTCTAACGGGCTGCATTCCGCGGGAGAGACTCGAGGGAACTTGGTTAATGTTCAAGATGCAATCAGCCGGTATCGGAGCGTTTCTACGACAACCCCTGATCCAATCGATTTCATTGCCATCGAACATTTCTACTTTATAATACCAGTGCGTCCTTTTTTGTTTTGAACACGAGCTTGATGGAGATCTGATGGCGACCGCGCCTGTATCCAATATTGATGTGAATGTTGTGCCTCTGGCCGACGTGAAGCTGGCCAGGCTCGAGGATCTATTCGATCGACAGTGCGATGAATGGTTCTCCCTCTTGCGCTGGGACTATACCGGGCCGAGTCGTTTGATCCGAAACGTAGCCAGGGAGGGCGAGCTCACCGGGTTCGCCGCTTCGGTCAACGGCGACGTAGTCGGTTTCGCGTTCTATGTCATAGAGGGGTCGCGCTGCTCCGTCGGCGACATCTATGTTGCTGAAGCGTGGAGGGGAAGAGGCGTGGATCGCCGCTTGACCCTCTCGATTCTCGAGCACATCGAGAAAGTCCCTCGCGTTCGCCGCGTTGAGAGCCAGTGCCTGAGTATCGGGAACGACGGCATTGATGAGCTCTTCGTCTCGCGCGGCTTCGAGCGATTCAACCGGCAGTATCTGATGATCAATCTCGACTCCCCAAGCCAGTCGTCCAGGCGGCCGCAGCCCGTAAGCGGCAAGGCGAGATCGCTGCCGGATGTAGTAATCAGGCCATGGTCAGACTCGGATTTTAGCCGGGCGGCACAGGTGATTCACGCGTCGTACGTAGGCCAGCACGATAGCAAGATCAACGCGCAGTATCGCACGGAACCGGGCTGCGTCGAGCTGATGTCGATACTAACCGACACGCTCTGGTGCGGAAAATTTCTTCCGGAAAAGTCCAAGACCGTAATCGATCGGTCGAGCGGAAATCTCATCGGCGTTCTGATAGCTTCCAAGATCGCGAATCGAGCCGGACACATCGGGCAGATTTCGATCGCTCCGGCGGTTCAGGGCTGCGGACTCGGACGCCGCTTGATTGAAGCAACACTCGGGAACTTCCGCGAGTCCGGATTTGAAACCACATCTCTGGCCGTCACCAAAGAAAATTTCCGGGCGCTTCACCTCTATCAGTCGTGCGGTTTTCGGCTGGTGCATTCCTTCCCGGTATTCTTCCACGGCTGGTAGATCCTCTCCGTTTATTGCCTCCCTGTCACGCGGCCCGGACCCCACAGAGCACGGCCGGGCTTCGCGCCCGTATGCTCGCCATCCTTCAGCACCTGAACCCCGTTCACGAATACATGCTTCATCCCGATTGAATATTGATGCGGCTTTTCAAAGGTGGCGCGATCGGCAATTGTGGCCGGATCGAAGATGACCACGTCCGCGAACATCCCTTCCTTGATAAAGCCCCGGTGATCCAAACCGAGATTCGTAGCGGGTAGTCCGGACAATCGCTTTATCGCCTCTTCAAGAGAGATAACTTTTTCTTCGCGCACGTATTTGCCGAGCAGTCTCGTAAAATTGCCGTAGGCGCGCGGGTGGGTCGACGATTTCAGAAAGACTCCCTCCGGCGCCATCGATCCGGCATCGGAGCCAAACGAAACCCAGGGCTGTCGTATCTGCTTTTTTATATTCTCTTCATTCATCATGAAGTAGACGGTTCCAACTCGCGATTGATCCTCGAGCACGAGATCCATAACAGTCTCCACCGGATCTTTGCCTCGGAGCTTCGCCGCCTCCGCAAGCGTTTTGCCTGTATATTGCTTCAACTTTTCAGATTTGAATTCCACAAGGAGGATTCGGTCCGGCGAGCCCGCCGCGAGATAGAGGTTCTCCCAATCATCCGAAGGCGTGCGAATCGCCGCCGCGATCTTCTTGCGCTCTTCCGGATCTCGCAGGCGTTTGAAGAGAGCATCATAGCCGCCGTCTTCGGCCCACGGAGGCATCGCCGCATCCAGGCCGGTTGCACCAGCGGGATAAGTGTACATATCGGCGGTGATCTTCAGGCCTTCCTTGCGCGCGGCGTCGATCATTGCGATCACCCGATCCATCTTATCCCAGTTTCGCTGACCGGCCGCTTTCAAGTGATAGATCTCCGCTGGAACGTGAGCCTCGCGCGCTATGCGAATGAGCTCGGCTACGGCTTCGAGGAGCCGGTTGCCTTCGCTTCGCATGTGAGATATGTACTTGCCCTGATATTTGGCGGCGACTTTGCACATCTCGATAAGCTCCTCAGTATTGGCATAAAAAGCTGGAGCATAGATCAGCGATGAGCCAATCCCGAGCGCTCCTGCCCTCATCTCGCGCTCTACAAGCTCTCGCATCTTCTGAAGCTGTGCGGGAGTCGCTCTTTTATCTTCCAGTCCGACGACGTACTCCCGAATCGTTGTAGCGCCGATATAAGACGCGATGTTCGGCGAAATTCCGCGCTTCTGCATATACAAAAGGTAGTCGCTCAACGTAGTCCACGGAATGTCGTACTTCAGATCGCCCTGCTGCTGTTTGCGCCTTTTTTTCATCTCCTGGGTGAGCGGACCCATCGAATCGCCTTCGCCGAATATCTCGGTTGTGACGCCCTGCCGTATCTCCCCTTGCGAGCGTCCGTCTATGATCAGAGTATCGACCGACCAGGAGAGCATGTTTATGAATCCGGGAGCTACCGCAAGCCCGCCTGCATTGATGACTTGTCTCGCATCCGCCGATTTGAGATCGCCGATCGCTGCGATTCGATCCCCCTTAATCGCAACATCGGCTCTAACCGGACTCGCGCCCGTACCGTCGTAAACGGTTCCTCCCTTGATCAGCACATCGTAGCGCGTCTTTTGCCCTTTCCGGCGAGATCCCTGCGCTGCTTGCGGACTGGGCGGAAAGGCGGATGCCGCGAGTAGCAGCAATACAATCGCAGTGACGGCACGTCTCATTTCTTTCCTCCGTTCGACGAATTGTGTCGGGATGATAGTGTCTGCTGCCCGTCCTTGCAACAAGACTGCTTGCGAAAAAACTCTGATTGATCACCATCCCGATAGACACCTGAAGTTTGGCAATTGGCAAGGCTGGGAGCCCCAGGGCATCCTGCCTGTGCGCTGCCAGTCCACTGGTGGTTCTCGAGATCGGGGACTCGAGAATAGGCAGCCGGTACACTGGTCGGCGCGTCGCCTGTCCGGCTTGCCGTCGAGCTTGAATAACGGATACCATCTGCGCTCTTGAACCAATCATCACGCCGCCGGAGTTAGAGCATTGGAACCTGTCTCGCACTACTATTACTCTCATCGACTGAAGCTTCATTTTTGGGACTGGGGGCAGGAAGGCAAGCCTGCCCTGATATTGGTACACGGCGGACTCGACCACGCGCGAAATTGGGATTGGGTTGCGCGAGTCCTGCGAGAGCATTTCCACGTTTACGCGATCGATCTGCGAGGCCACGGAAACAGCGCATGGGCTCCTGGAGCCCTTTACAGCATAGCCGAGCACGTGCTCGATCTCTCCGCGCTGGCGGACATCATAAACGATTTCCCGATCTACATCGTCGGACATTCACTCGGCGGCATCGTAACGCTGCTGTATTCGGGTGTGTATCCGGATCGAGTAAAGAAAGCGGTGTCAATCGAAGGGCTCGGCCCGCCGCTGTCGCATCCGGTTTTCGGGCCCGCATCCGAACGAATGAGGAACTGGATCGAAAAGATCCGAAACACTGAAGGCCGAGAGTCGCACAGCTATCCGTGCCTTGCCGCGGCGATCAAGCGAATGAAAGAAGCAAATCCGCATCTCTCGGATGAAGTGGCCGAGCATCTCACTCTACACGGAACCAACTGGAACGCCGACGGCTCGCTGATCTGGAAGTTCGACAACTACGCGCGGCCTTTCGCTCCATATGGCCATAATGCGGATGATATGAGCGAGATACTCGGACAGATACGATGCCCGGTACTGTTGTTCTGGGGGATGGAGAGCTGGGCGACCGATCCCGAAGCCGACGGCCGAGCAGCCAAAATAGCAAACCATAGACTCGTGAAGGTCGCCAATGCAGGCCATTGGGTCCACCACGATCAATTGGATCTCTTTTTAAAGGAGACGACGAGCTTCCTGCTCGGTTCGCCGATATGAAAACTATAATAAAGAACGGCAATATCGTAACCGCGGTAGACAATTATTTCGCGGACATCCTTATCGAAGACGGCAAGGTTGCCATCATAGGGGCCAAACTCCACATGGATGCCGACCAGTTCATCGACGCCGCCGACAAACTCGTCATCCCGGGCGGAATCGATCCGCACACGCATATGGAGCTTCCTTTTGGAGGCGCTTCGTCTTCCGACGACTTCAAAACGGGAACCATAGCCGCGGCCCACGGCGGCACGACCACCATCATCGACTTCGCGGTCCAATATCACGGCGAGTCGCTCGTCGAGGCGGTAGACAACTGGCACAAGAAAGCCGAAGGCAAAACCGCGATCGATTATGGTTTTCACCTCATAACGACAGACCTGCCCGATGAGCGCGTGCCGGAAATGCGACAGCTCATAAGCGAAGGCGTGATGAGCTTCAAGCTCTTCATGGCTTATCCGGGAGTCTTTCTCGTGGATGACGCGACGATCTACCGGGCTATGAAGAACGCAGGCGAGGCCGGCGGCTTGATCTGTATGCATGCCGAAAATGGAGTCGTCATCAACGAGATCATCAAACACGCACTCGCGGAAGGAAAGACGGCTCCCAAATATCACGCGCTGACTCGTCCTACAAAAGCCGAAGCCGAAGGGGTCCACCGCGCGATTGCCATCGCGGAGATGGCGGAGGCGCCGGTCTACATTGTTCATCTGAGCTGCTCGGATGCGCTTGACGAAGTTCGAGAAGCGCGCGACCTCGGACTGCCCACCTACGCCGAAACGTGCCCGCAGTATCTCTTCCTCGACTACTCACTTTATGAGCGCGAAGGGTTCGAAGGCGCGAAGTGGGTGATGACGCCGCCGCTTCGCGAGAAATGGAACCAGGAGAAGCTGTGGCAGGGCCTCAAGGGAAACGATCTGCAGGTTATCTCTACCGACCACTGCCCGTTCTGTTTCAAAGAGCAGAAGGAGCTTGGCCGCGATGACTTCACCAAGATTCCGAACGGCGGCCCCGGCGTCGAACATCGAATGAGCCTGATCTACAACGGAGGCGTAGCCGAAGGCCGGATCGACGTGAATCGCTTTGTTGAGCTGACTTCAACCGCCGCCGCGAAATTATTCGGGCTCTTCCCGCGCAAGGGAACCATCGCCGTAGGCTCGGACGCCGATATCGTAGTATTCGATCCCAACGAAGAGATGGTGCTCTCGTCCGCGACTCATCATATGAACGTCGACTACAGCGCCTATGAAGGCATGAAGATCCGGGGCGCGGCCAAGACGGTTCTCTCACGGGGCCGTATCGTCATTGAAAAGGGCGAGTATGTCGGCCGTCCCGGCGACGGTGAATTCCTTAAGCGCGGGACGTTCAGCATGTGAAGCAAGAAAGCCGAAGATTCCGCCGCCCGGTGATATAATGCCGCCCAGCCCTGAAACACCCTAAGCGAGCCAGCCCCAAATACTCCGGGCCGAATCAAGGAGAGCAAATGTCTGGCTCCGAAACCAGGATCAAGAGTGTATTCGTAGAACTGCACGAAGATGTGTCCGCGAGTCCTCTCTGGAACAGCGATCTTGCGCCGGTTCCGATCTCGAAGCGAAACTGGACCACCTATAATTATGCGGCGCTGTGGATCAGCATGGCGCATTGCATACCGACTTATATGCTTGCCTCCAGCCTTATCGGCTCGGGGATGAACTGGCGGCAAGCGCTCGTGACCATTCTTCTCGGAAACACTATCGTACTCGTTCCCATTCTTCTGAATTCGCACCCGGGAACTAAGTACGGAATTCCCTTCCCTGTATTCGCGCGCGCAAGCTACGGCACGGTTGGCTCAAATCTGCCGGCGCTTATGCGCGCGGTGGTCGCGTGCGGCTGGTTCGGAATACAGGCGTGGATTGGAGGCCAGGCTCTCCACGTGTTGTTCACTTCGATGCTGCCGGCCTGGCCCACTCTCCTTGGAGGGCCGGTAACATCTCCGGGAATCATTTCAGGTCATAGCCCTACTGAATACATTTCGTTTCTACTTTTCTGGGCTCTGAACATCTATATCGTCTATCGCGGTATGGATCTCTTGCGGCGAGTGGAAAATTGGGCCGCGCCGTTCGTTCTCGTAATGGCGCTCGCGTTGATGATTTGGGCGCTGTGGAAGGCAAAAGGGCTCGGCTTGATAATGGAGTCACAAGGCCGGTTCAACAGCCTTTCGTCATTCATGCCCGTGTTCATTCCTTCTTTGACCGCGATGATAGGCTACTGGGCCACGCTGTCGCTCAATATGCCGGACTTCACGCGATTCGGGCGCTCTCAGCGAGAACAGATTGTCGGCCAGGTAGTAGCGCTTCCGACCACGATGACGGTATTCGCCGCGATGGGCGTCATCATCACTTCTGCTTCGGCAATCATCTATGGCCGCTTGATATGGGACCCGGTGTTGTTGATCGGAGAGTTCCGGCAGCCCGTAGTCGTCGCGATCTCGATGTTCACCGTAGTCGTGGCGACGTTGTCGGTCAACATCGCGGCGAATGTCGTATCGCCGGCGAACGACTTTGCCAATGCATTCCCGCGCTGGATTACCTTCAGTCTCGGAGGCCTGCTAACCGGTATTCTGGGCATACTGATGCAGCCGTGGCGGCTGTTAGCGGATCCGTCTCAGTACATCTTTAGCTGGCTTCTCGGCTATTCGGGCGGGCTGGGTTCGATCGCCGGAGTGCTGATCGCGGATTACTGGATAGTTCGCCGAGCGAGGCTCGAGCTCGCGGACTTGTATCTCACTGACGGGATCTACTCTTATGCTAAAGGATGGAACTGGCGCGCTGTCGCAGCGACGCTCCTGGGATGCGGTCTGGCGTGGGGCGGGCTCGTGATACCGGCGATCCGCCCGCTATATGACTACGCGTGGTTTGTGGGCCTGTTTGTTTCCGGCATAAGCTATGTGTTCTTGATGCGGATTTCGGCGCCTCCTGTGTCAACGAAGATCGCATCCGAGAGCGCCGCGATCGCGAGCGAAGAAAGTACAAACGGCTAGGATGGAACCTCGGGTAATCAAGGTATGAATCATCTCGTTGGAATTAAATCGGCCATGCTCATGATGGTGACCTTCGGAGCTCATCTGTTATTCGCGGCCGCGATTGCATATTCTCAAGCTCCTGCGAAACCTGAGCCGGTGCCGCAGCGGCTCTTCAGCGAGCTTCGAAGCGGAGACATTCTCGCGCGGCGCAAAGCCGCTATACAGATGGGCGTGCTTCGGAATCGCAGCTCGATGCGCGCATTGCTTTCCGCGCTCGGAGACAAGGAATGGCGAGTGCGCGAGGCCGCCGCTTTTGCGCTTGGACAGATCGCCGATCCGGCCGCCGTGGAAGGCTTAACGACAGCGGCGTTGTCAGACAAGGAACCCGAGGTCCGTGCCTCGGCGGCTTTCGCGCTTGGGATGCTGGCTAACGAAAAGACCGCGGAGGCGCTATCGAAAGCGCTGGAAGACGATGAATCGGCGGTGCGCTCTTCCGCAATCGTCGGGCTTGGCTTATCTCAAGACGAAGCCGCTGTAGACGAACTGGTCGATCTACTGGATGACGCTTCGTTCGATGTGCGGTACGATGCCGCCTGGGCTCTCGGCCAAATCGGAGATGCCGACGCCGTGGATCATCTGAGGGCATCAATCGTCGGCGTCGATCAGATGCGCCTGGAGGCCGCAATGCGAGAAGCTTACAGGCAAACGGTACAGAACGCGCTCGAGAATATCGCGGCCCAGACTGGAACGGTTTCGAAAGCTGGACCTTCGAGCAGACCACGACGAGCGTCAGGCGACGACGCTGCACGCATCGGCAACAGGCCGGCTGTAGTGATCAAGACGGCCGCTGCGGTTCCGACAGAAAGGGCGCTTCAAGCAGTGGTAAAAGGGGCCGTCGGTTTGAGAGTGCTTGTCGGGAACAGCGGGCGGGTCGAGCGGGCTTATGTGATTCGGAGGCTCGGCTACGGACTCGACCAGCGCGCAGTTGAAGCCGTTCTCCAATACAGGTTCGAGCCGAGCTACGTCTCCGGTTTGCCGCAGACTTCCTGGCTCGACATTGATGTTCGATATTAGTCATTGGTCATTTGCCGCTTGTTATTTGTGACCGTAACAAATGACAAGTGACCCAGGACCAATGACCAAAGACAAATTGAAAAGGACTAAGAAATGGCCAAAATCGTTAAGTGCGGACTCATTCAAGCGACCAATGCAGGCTCGCCTGAAGAGCCCATTGAGAAGATCAAGCAAGCTAATATCGACAAGACCCTGAAGTTCATCGAACAGGCAGCCGGCAAGGATGTGCAGATCCTCTGCATGCAAGAAATCTTCACAACTCCCTATTTCTGCGCCGAGCAGCAGCCGAAGTGGTATAGCGCCGTAGAGAAGATTCCGGACGGGCCTACCGTCAAGCTCATGCAGGAAATCGCTCGGAAGCACGGCATGGTGTTGATCGTGCCGATCTATGAAGAAGAGATGACGGGCGTGTATTACAACACGGCCGCGGTGATAGACGCCGACGGAACTTATCTTGGCAAGTACCGCAAGAATCATATTCCGCATACGGCGCCGGGATTCTGGGAGAAGTTTTATTTCAAGCCCGGTAATCTCGGGTATCCAGCATTCGATACTGCCTTCGCGCGGATCGGCGTCTATATTTGCTATGACCGGCACTTCCCGGAAGGCGCGCGAGCCTTGGGCCTGGCCGGAGCCGAGATAGTATTCAATCCGTCGGCAACCGTAGCGGGGTTGAGCGAATACCTGTGGGAGCTCGAGCAGCCGGCGCACGCGGCCGCAAACGGTTACTTCGTGGGCGCGATTAACCGGGTGGGGCACGAGCAGCCATGGGATGTCGGCGAGTTCTACGGCAAGAGCTACTTCTGCGATCCGCGCGGCCAGATCATCGCCCAGGCTTCAAGAGACAACGACGAATTGGTAGTCGCCGACCTCGATCTGGATCAAATCCGCGAAGTGCGAAACATCTGGCAATTCTTCCGCGACCGCCGTCCCGAAAGCTACGGCGCCCTCGTCAAGGAATAAGGTCTCGTTGAGGATTCTTCATGCTTGAATTCGCTATTACGTTCAAACCGGACATGCCTCATCAGCGCATGATCTCGCTCACGAAGCAGGCCGAAGCGGCGGGCTTCAACTACGGCTGGATATTCGACTCGCATGTCTTATGGAAAGACCCATATCCGCTCCTGACTCTGATGGCTCAAGCGACGGAGCGCATGCGGCTCGGCACCTGCGTGACCAATCCGGGTGTCAGAGACGCAACGGTCACCGCCAGCCTGCTTGCGACTCTTAATACCATCTCCGGCGGGCGAATGGATCTGGGTATCGGCCGAGGCGACAGCTCTCGTCGGGTGATGGGCAAGAAGCCGCTGACTCTCGAACGCCTCGAGGAAACCGTCCAGATTGTTCGCGATCTCTGCTCCGGCCGGCGAATCTCCTGTGAAGGTCAGGACATTCAAATGCCGTGGGCCGATGGCGGTGTTCCGCCGGTATGGGTCGCCGGTTACGGCCCGAAGGCGCTCAAGTGCGCGGGCCGCGTCGGCGACGGAGTCATACTGCAGTTCGCGGACCCTCATCTAATCAAATGGTGCCTGGGATTCGTTAAAGAGGGCGCGGAAGAAGCAGGCCGGGATTTTTCCAAGATCCGTGTGATGAGCGCGGCCCCGGTATGGATTTCGGAATACCTTGAGAAAGCGCGCGATCAAGTTCGCTGGTTTCCGGCGCTAGTCTCCAACCATGTTGTCGATCTGGTTTCGCGCTACAAGCCAGAAGAGCTGCCGCCCGAGCTCACGTCATACGTCAAGGACCGAAAAGGCTATAACTATCTCCATCACGCGGAGGTGGGAAGCTCAAACGCGGAGTTCGTCACCGACGAAATAGTCGACAGGTTCGCGATTGTCGGTCCGGCTGAAGAGCATATTCGCCGGCTCAAGGAGCTCGAAGAGATAGGCGTGACTCAGTTCAATATCTATCTGATGAGCGGTGACGAAGAAGATACGCTGGAGATATACGGCAGGGACGTCGTGCCGAAGTTAGGCTGACGAAGCCTTCAAAAAGTGGTACTCGGAGCCGATGAGGGAATGTCGCGGTCGTCGAGAATCCGGTGGGCCAGGTCAGAGAACATCTCGTATTCGGGCAAAGAGAGCCTCACATGGGCGACCGCCAGTACCTCGTCGAAATTCCAGGCTTCTCGTTCAAAACCCTTCTTAAAAAGCCTCCTTAGCTCTTCTAGCGGTTCTACAGCGTCGTCGCCTTTTAGCCGCGAAAGAATAGCTGAATAGAGAGCGATTTCAGCGGCGAGTTGATTGGTCTGGCCTTTGTTTAACGCCCTCGCCCTTGTCGCCATTTCAGCAGCCTCATCCAGGCGGCCTCGAGCCACGAGAAAGCCGGTGTAGTTACCGGCGCCAATCGCGTAGTTCGGATCAAGCTCAAGCGCCCTGCGATAGAGCTTCTCGGCTTCATCGTAGTTCTTGCGAACATGGAGCATGAAAACAGCGAAGTTGCCCGTGACAATCGCCCTGTTCGGATCAAGCTCAAGCGCCTTGCGATAAAGCCTCTCGGCTTCATCGTGGTTCTTGCGAAACTGGGTCATGAAATTGGCGAAGTTGCCCGTGTTGCGCGCGTGGTTCGGATCAAGCTCAAGCGCCCTGCGATAGAGCTTCTCGGCTTCCTCGTGGTTCTTGCGAACATAGGTCATGAAATTGGCGAAGGCACCCGTCAACTCCGCGCTTTCAAGGAACTGCCGTAGGCCGGCGCGATAAATCTCCTCCTTCTCTTCCGGATCGGATTCCGATTCGGCTTTCAGATACCAGGCCCACCAGCTCTCTTCCGCGGCAAAGCGATCAGCGGCAGCCTTCGCGGCCTCGCGCACCGGTTTTCTTGCTTCCTCGGCTTCCTCAGTGTCCGCCTTCTTGCTGAGTTTGGCGTTGAGCTCCTCGAATGATTTTTGATACTCAGCGCTTCGCTTCTTATGAGCGCGCTCCAGTTCAGGCAGAGCGGAGGGGAGCTTGAGCTTCTCTTGAAGCTGAAGCATCAATTCGTCGAATCCAGCGATAGGCACAAGTCTTCCTCGATGCCGTTCCACCACTTCGTGAATCGCCTGGTCAACGGTTTCGCCGTCAAGATGACACCAGAAAATCCCGCCGTCGATCGCCTCCGCTTCCTTCAGGTAGCCCATGAGACTGCCGTCGTTGCCTCCATACCCGATGACGATCGGCGCGAAGCGGCTGAATATCCTTTTCAGCGCGGCTTTCCATTCCTCGGAAAGGTTCGCGATTTCATCGGGATTGCTGAACGGCTGAAGCAAGAGGTCGCGATGAATTTTCGCGACCAACGGCCGCCGCGGGTTAGGCCGAATGTAGCCGGTCAATGACTCGTGACCACATACAAGAGGAAAGGTGCGAGTGTAGATAGACAGCGCGTCGGCCACAAGATTATCGAAGTTAGTGGTCACAGCCACGCTGTGCGCCTTGAACGCCATTATTTGTGCAAGCACGGAATACCCGAAACTCGGCTCCGCGTGTTCCATAGCGCTCTCAAGGAACGCGTAGCCATGTTCTTTGAAGTGGCGAAAGCGTCGCTGATAGATATAGGGATAGAAACTCGCCGCCTTTTCGTACTCAAAACCCGGAATGTCCAGATTCTCAGCCGTCGCCCATTTTTCAATCGGCTGTTTGGAGAAATCCTCCTGGAGATGGATATCCTCGAGCCACCGTTTCACAAGCGCGGCGCCTGTGAGGATGCCCGATTGAACCGACGCGCCCGAACCGAGCACCCAGCAGAAGGGCCGATCCTTCATTTGCTCGTGACGCTGAAGGAATTCCTCGAGGAACCCCTCGACTGTCATCTTTTTCGCCGTCATCAGTGAATGCTCAAATGAATCGTGAATTTCGAATTATTTTCGAATTATTAAGGTCTCTACGCGATCATAGCCTTGAGAGCGCGGTTTCAGTGAAAGTATCGGGCTGAATATCCATTCTCTCTATCATTTCTCTCTATCATTGCCGCGATGGCAACCATCGATCCGTTGCAGGTGCGTTTTTGAGGCTTGCCCCTACAAATCCACAAGATGCGGTTCTGATCAACTTAACCAACCAACCGCCGCGAGAACTTATCGTGTTCGGCTTGTCTTGTAAAGCGGCGCGAGCTTCATTACCGGGCCTGAGATCTACGAGCGTAACCGCTTCCCGTCTTGATTGAAAGCTGACACTCCTCACCTATCGAAACACCGTCGCACTGAACCGATTCGCTCCGCCCTGCGCCCCACGCGTTTTCATTGTTCAACTCAAAACCAGCGAGCTACACAACGCGGCCACATGCTCTACGACTGCGCGGTCGCCAATGTGTTTTTCTATCTCGAGCACGATTCGGCTTCCGACGACGGCGGCATCCGCGTGCCGCCAGACCTCTTTCACATGCTCAGGCGTCGATATTCCGAATCCTACGGCGACGGGAAGATCGCTGAACTTGCGAACCCGTTCGACCAGCGACGACGAGGCTTCGGAAAGATTCTGCCGGACACCCGTGACGCCCGTTCGCGATACCGCGTAGACAAACCCGGTGCTGGCCTCAGCAATCATTTTGATTCGAGCGTCCGAGCTCGTAGGCGCAACCAGAAATATCAGATCGACTCCCGATGAAGCCAACTGCTCTCTGATTTCGCCGGCTTCTTCAGGAACTAGATCGGTTATTAAAGCCCCGTCTATTCCGGCCTCTTTGAGCGCTGGACCGATGTTGTCAAAACCCAGGGAAAGCAGCGGATTGAAATAAGTGAAGAGCACGATGGGTATTTTGCTTTCGCGCCTCACCTGTTTGACGAGATTCAAACAGTCATGAAGAGTGACGCCGTTAGCCAACGCGCGTTCGGATGCCCGCTGAATGACCGGACCGTCCGCCATTGGATCGGAGAACGGAACTCCAAGCTCGATTATGTCCGCGCCGTTCTTTTCGAGCTCAAGAATCAATCGGCCGGTCGTCTCCAGATCGGGGTCACCGGCTGTGATGTACGGAATAAAGGCCTTCTTGCCCTTCTCACGCAACGCGAGGAAGGTCCGTTCAATATTGCGCATGCTTAAGTTTCCTATTCCCCGCGATCGAGGAACTCGGCGACCGTATTTACATCCTTGTCGCCTCGGCCCGACAGGTTCATCACGATAATCTGATCGCGGTCGAGAGCCGGAGCTTGCTTCACTACTTCAGCGATCGCGTGCGAGCTTTCCAGCGCCGGAATGATCCCTTCTAGTTTTGCGAGCAACTGGAACGCTTCAAGCGCTTCGTCATCCGTCGCCGAAGTGTATTCCACGCGTCCGATGTCGTGCAGGCGAGCGTGCTCCGGGCCGATCGCGGAGTAATCAAGTCCGGCTGAAACCGAATGCGTGGTCGAAACCTGACCGTGCGCGTCCTGAAGAATATAACTTCGAGTGCCCTGCAACACGCCCGGTCTGCCCCCGTTGAATCGAGCCGCATGGTCCCCGAGCGCCGGTCCCCGGCCTCCCGCCTCGACTCCGACCATTCTAATCTCGGTGTCACCAAGAAACTCATAGAACAATCCGATCGCATTGCTGCCGCCGCCCACGCACGCGACGAGCAGATCCGGAAGGCGGCCCGCTTCGGCGACGATCTGATCGCGAGTCTCGCGTCCGATCACCGCTTGAAAATCTCTTACCATCGCGGGATACGGATGCGGGCCCAGGGCCGAGCCGAGCAAATAGTAGGTATCGCCGACATTGGTGACCCAGTCGCGAAGCGCCTCATTGATCGCGTCTTTGAGCGTCTTGCTTCCGGCGTTCACGCCCGATACTTCCGCGCCGAGCAGCTTCATTCGAAACACATTCAGCGCCTGCCGCCGCATGTCCTCGGTACCCATATAGACGAGACACTGGAGGTTCATCAGGGCGCACACGGTGGCCGTGGCAACACCATGCTGACCGGCGCCGGTCTCGGCGATGATTCTGTTCTTTCCCATTCGCCGCGCCAGCAGTACCTGTCCCAGCGCGTTGTTGATCTTGTGGGCTCCCGTATGACAGAGGTCTTCCCGCTTCAGATAAATCCTGGCTCCGCCGAGGTGCTCTGTCAGCCGGCCGGCGTAGAACAGAGGCGTGGGCCGCCCGACGAAATGTTTCAGCAGATGATTCAACTCGTTCTTGAAGGATTCGTCTTGCTTGGCGGCTTCATAAGCGGCGGCCAATTCTTCGAGCGGCTGCATCAATGTTTCGGGAACAAAGCGCCCGCCGTATTCGCCAAAGTGGCCGCCTGAATCTGGAACTTCATAGAACTGATTCATTGCTGCTTCCTTTCCAGCCGCCTGCATTGTTCAATCCTCCATTAACCGCGCTCAAGTCAGTCGCGTTGTCTAACATGCCTAGACGAGGCCCAGACGAGAGCTAGACGTGAACGCGACTTCGATCGCGCGCAGCCTCGGCCATGAACGCATCCAGCTTTGCGATATCTTTCTTGCCAGGCTCGGACTCTACGCCGCTGCAAACATCGACAGCCATCGGCGCGACCGCTTCAATTGCGCGCCTGACATTTTCGATTGCAATTCCGCCGGCCAGGATGATCGGAGCAAACTGCTTCGCTTCAAGAGCGACCTTCCAGTCGAAGCGCTCACCGGTACCGCCGTATTGTCCCTTGACGCTCGAGTCGAGCAGGATCGCGCTAACGGAATAGCGCACAATCGATGACGGATCGAAGCCGTTGCCGACCCGAATCGCCTTGATGACTTTGACGCCTTCCAGTGCGATACACATTTCCGGCGGTTCATCCCCGTGCAACTGCACCGTGTTTATGCCGGTTTCCGCTATGGTCTCTCTGATGTTATCCAGGGTCTCGTTAACAAACACGCCGACTGTGGTTATGAAAGGCGGCAATTCTCTGATAATAGATTTTGCGTTCGCCGGAGTGATGAACCTGGAGCTTCGCTGCCAAAAATTAAAGCCCAGCGCATCGGCTCCAAGCTCGGCCGCTCGCAGCGCTTCTTGCGGATGACCAATACCACAAATTTTGATACGGACTCGACTCATCTCGATTCACTCGCTTCCGCAAGCAGAGCTCTCAAAGCCTCGCCCGGATCTGGAGCGCGCATCAAATGCTCTCCAATGAGAAACGCGCGAAAACCTGAGAATCTGAGCCTTCGAATATCACTTGCCCGCTCGATACCGCTTTCGGTGACCAGGATCGTATCGGCGGGCGCCAGCGTAGCGAGGCGTTCGGAGGTTTCAAGAGCGACGTCGAACGTTCTGAGGTCGCGATTGTTAACTCCAATGATCGCTGCTCCCGCCTCGACGGCTCGCCTCATCTCGTTATCATCGTGCACCTCTACGAGGGCATCCAGTCCGCGTTCACTAGCAAGCTGGATCAGGCCTCGGAGGAGACTATCGTCCAGAATCGCCGTTATCAACAGGACGGCATCGGCTCCCGCCTGAACCGCTTCAAGAATCTGATACTCATCGAAGATGAAGTCCTTTCGCAAAAGCGGAACCGGTACAGTCCCGCGGATCTTCGTCAAATATTCGAGTGAGCCGTCAAAGAAGTCTTCTTCGGTTAGAACCGAGATAGCGGTCGCGCCTCCATTTGCGTATGACTCGGCGATCGCCGTCGGATCAAAGTTCTCGCGGATCACACCCTTCGACGGAGACCTCCGCTTTATCTCGGCGATCACATTGATCCCATCTCTAGTAAGCGCCTCGGAGAATCTCGTTCGACTGGAATCGCGTGTTGCCGAGGCCAATGTCCCTATCGGATGAATCTCGCGCGCGGCGCGCAATCTACTTGCCTTAGCCTCGACGATGCGGTCGAGAATGCCCCCGCTCGACAAGACTCCGGCTGGCGCTGAGATTGATTGCATTAGAGACTCAAGAAATTGTTGACGAGCTTCTTGCCATGCTCGGTCACTATGGATTCGGGGTGAAACTGGACGCCTTCGAGCAGGAATTCGCGATGCCGCACGCCCATTATCAATCCATCGGGAGCTGTAGCCGATACCTCCAGACAATCCGGCAACGTCTGCTTCTCCACAATCAGCGAGTGATAACGCGTGGCCTTGAACCTGTAGGGCAGCCCCTTAAAAATCGACCGCGAATCATGACAAATCTCGGTGGTCTTGCCGTGCATCAAATACGGCGCGCGAATCACGCTGCCGCCAAAGGCCACTCCGATAGCTTGATGTCCGAGGCATACGCCAAGTATCGGAATCTTCCCGCCGAGCTCGCGAACTATCGGTATGCTGACGCCGGCTGCTTCCGGTATTCCCGGTCCGGGAGAGATCACGATGTGATCGGGCTTGAGAGCTTCGATCTCCTCGATCGTAATTTGATTGTTGCGCCGGACCTCTACGTCCTTGCCCAGCTCTCCGATGTACTGGACGAGATTAAACGTAAAGGAATCGTAGTTGTCTATTACGAGCACCATTTATTGAACGGTTACTTTCTTTATCTCGACGCGCTGCTTCGGCTTGTCGCCCTCGACTTCGGCGCCGGCAATCTTGTCCAACACATCCAGGCCGTCGGCTACCCTGGCAAATGGCACATGCTTTCCGTCCAGAGCGGGGTTGTCCTGTGCCAGGATAAAGAAGAACTGGAGCGTCGAATCATCGACTCGCCTGAGCGAAACGGTTCCGCGAACCTGCTTCGTATCGCTCTTTTCGGCCGCCACAGGCCATATTGAATGCGTGCGCTTGCGATTCGGACTGTCTTGAGGCCACTCCGCCGCATTGCCCGCCTCGAGAAAATATTTCTGAGACACTCGGAAAAACGTCGTCCCGTCATAGAAACCCGATCTCGCGTACCGCAAGAATGAACGAGCCGCGTCGGGAGCAGCGTCCGGCATCAATTGCAGTTTCAGATCGCCGAGCGAAGTTTCAATCACCACGCTCATTATTTTCATTTGCTCGACGGTGGGTGTTTTCTCACGCAGTGAGATCTTTTTTATCTCTATTCGATCATTCGCAATCTTGAGATCATTGACGGGTGTCTCTGAGATCTTCATCGCGATATCCATCCCCTCGAGCACGCGACCGAAGACGGTAAACTTTGAATCAAGACTCGCCTGGGCCGAGCCCGCGTTCAGGACGATAAAGAACTGCGAGCCTGAACTGCCGGGTTTAACATCGGTCGATCCGGCCTTCTCGGCTTGCAGCACCGCGGAAACCGCGCCAGGAATGTGCTTGTTCTTATTGATCTCATCTGGAATCCCGGCATTCAGTCCGCCGGTTCCAATCTGCGCGCGTCCTTTTGCAGGCTGTGTCTTTGCGAGGGGATCGCCGCCCTGAATGAGGCCGTATTTCACCAGCCTGAAGAACGTCGTTCCGTCATACGCCCCTGCCTTTATCTGATTGACGAAATACTCGACATGGCGCGGCGCATCTTTCGGAAACAACTCGATAACAATCGTTCCGAGACTCGTCTCAATGACCGCTTCGCTATTCTCTAAGTTTTCTACCGGGGATCGATGAGGCAATTCTCCGGCGGCTCCGCGCATTCCGCCCGAGGCCATGCAGAGACCGATCGCGAGGACGCAACCGGAAAGTCTGAGATTCTTTCTGCTCATCGGGACGTTCTCCCGCAACAGTCTAGACTGCGCCTTCGGCCATCTCGATCGCCTGAAGCATAGCTCTGGCCTTGTTCACGGTTTCGATGTACTCGGCTTCGGGAACCGAGTCCGCGACGATGCCGGCTCCCGCCTGAATATACGCGCGCCCATCTTTCACGACAATAGTTCGAATGGCTATGCACGAATCGAGATTTCCGGAATAGTCCATATAAAGAGCCGCGCCCGCGTAGACGCCGCGCCGAGTCGACTCGAGCTCGTCGATGATTTCCATAGCCCGTATCTTCGGAGCGCCGCTGACTGTTCCGGCCGGGAAACAGGCTGCCAGAGCATCGAATCGATCGAAGCCGCGTCGCAGTCGAGCCTTTATGGCCGACACAAGATGCATCACGTGCGAGTAGCGCTCTATGACCATCAGTTCGTTGACCTCGACCGAGCCATAGTCCGCCACGCGGCCCAGGTCGTTGCGGCCCAGGTCCACGAGCATTATGTGCTCGGCGGTCTCTTTCTCATCCGCAAGCATTTCCTGCCCGAGCAGCGCATCTTCGGTCTCCGTAGCGCCGCGCGGCCGAGTTCCGGCGATGGGGCGATACTCCAGCCGCCTGCCGGTCGCCTTCACCAGCATCTCGGGAGACGCGCCGATAATCGAGCTGTCGTCGAGCTTGAGGTGGAACATGTAGGGCGATGGATTGACGACCCGCAACGCCCTGTACACTTCGAACGGATGCGCTTTTAGCGACGTATCGAACCTCTGAGAGAGAACTACCTGAAAAATGTCGCCGGCAGCTATATATTCCTTCGCGGCGACGACGGCCTTCTCGTATTCCTCCTTCGTCATGTTCGACCGCAGGGGTGAACCGGCTCGCTCCGAAGGCGTCGCTAGCGGAGGAGTTGGATCCTCCAGCCGCGCTTCCATCGCTTCAATATCGTCAATCGCCTGCTTGTACTCATACTCCAGACCCGACGTTCTGCCTCCGGTAAACACGTTGGCTATCAGGTGAACCTGGTGTCGAACGTGATCAAATGCAAGGAGGCGCGAGAAGAACATCATTACCGCATCGTCCATCCCGACAGTGTCGGGATTTTTGTCCGGGACCTTTTCGAACCAGCGAACGGCGTCGTATCCGAGATAGCCGACCGCGCCGCCGATAAAAGGCGCCATTTCCGGGAGCCGAACCGGAACGTGCTTGCCCATGAGATGCCGCATCATTTCGAGCAAGGGTTGATCGACTACCTCTTCACCGCTCTTTGTTTTGAGTATGACTTTTCCGCCGCGCGCTCGAAGGACAAGATGTGGGTCGTAACCGAGGAAGGAGTAGCGGGCTACCTTTTCGCCTCCTTCGACCGACTCGAGCAAAAAAGAGTAGGGACTGGCGTGTTCGATCCTCAGGTAAGCGGCGACCGGAGTAAGCAGATCCGCCATCACTCGCTTTATTACGGGGATGACCGTCCCTTCCGCGGCAAGCTTCTCAAACTCGGAATAGCTTCGAGGCGTTAATGAGTTAATCATTTCAGAGTTTTGCTTCGCGCTTTATCCTTTGAAGCGCCTCTTGCCGCGGCGGATCTCCGGACTCTCAACTCCGCCGTGATCTCGTCGAGAGTGAGTCCGCGTTCAACCAGAAGGACGAGCAGATGATAAAGAAGATCAGCGGTTTCCGAAGCAATGCGGTCTGGTGAGTGGTTCTTGGCCGCGATAATAACTTCGCCTGATTCCTCCGCTACTTTTTTGAGGATTTTATCGAGGCCGCTTTCGAAGAGATAGGTAGTGTAAGAACCCTCCGGCAGGTTCTCTTTACGCTCCGAGATTACGCTGTAAAGCTCCTCGAGCACATTGCCAAGCTCGCCATAAGCCGCGCCCGCCGATCGTCCCGAGGAGACCGCCCTCTTTCCCGCAACATCCGTCATAGAAGCCCTTCCCTTACATCAGTGCGCAAAACAGCGAGTAATGCTAGCACTCGCTAATCGTCCTTACAAACGGCGGTATCCGGTATCAGCGGCAAAAGATTTAAGCGCCCTCTCACTCATACTCACACTGCGCGGTGACAATCTTCTTCCAATTCAAGAAAAAGCCGTCAAAAAAAGAGCCTTCCGGGGCGAGTCGCGGATTCCGAGACCCGCCCGGTATGGCCGCTTCTTAACCGAGTCGATTTCTGTATATCTTGATTATCTTCGCAGGACTGTTTTGGCTAGGTACCCATCCCTTGTAACAGACTCACCAGATCCTCGGCGTGCTCTTCTTCAACGGCGAGAATGCCTTCGAGCATGCGCCGCGTTGTAGGATCGTCGTTATGTAGATAAACGATCATCTCACGATAGCTGTCGATTGCGATCCTTTCAGCTATCAGATCTTCCTTGATCATATCGATAAGCGAGTCGCCTTCGACATACTCGGCATGGCTTCGGGATGAGAGTCCTTCAGGAGAAAAGTTCGGCTCGCCTCCGAGCTGAACGATTCGTTGAGCGATCTGATCGGCGTGACCCTGTTCTTCGTTGGCGTGTTGCAGGAATTCATCCGCGACACTCTGAGCGTTTATCCCTGAGGCCATGAAATAGTGCCGTTTGTAGCGCAGAACGCAGATTATTTCGGTTGCAAGCGCCTCGTTCAGAATTTTGAGGACGGTAGCGCGGTCGGCGGCATAGCCTTCGGTGACCGCTCCGTGTTCAATGTGTTTCCTCGCTCTTTCACGAAGCGTCTGTATGTCGGACAAGAATGGTTTGCTTGACATGTTACGGACCTACCTCCGGATAGTTTTTATTGCAGCGCGTTTATTCAAATCCTACGGCGTCCGCTCAATGGTAACTCGGCAGGCTTGAAGAGGTCGAGCAAATGCAGGATGTCTAACTGACTCGCAGGATGGAAATGCCTGCTGCCTGCCTGAACTCGTTCGCCGCGCCGCGCCGTGGATTGGCCCGATTAGATTTATTTCAAATCGATAGAAGGTAACAGAAGAATAGGAAATTGTTTTGCGCCGCCCCGTGAGTTTGACCGCCCCTTCGCGGCCAAACCAGGAGATGCAAAGCGCCGAGATACTAACCGTTGAATGCCGGTATTCCGGTTATGTGATTCCCGATTATCAGCATGTGCATTTCGTTGGTGCCTTCGTAGGTGTATACCGATTCGAGATTGCACATATGACGCATTATCGGATACTCGGCCATGATGCCGTTCGCGCCCAGCACGCTTCGAGCAGTGCGCGCGCATTCAAGGGCCATCTTCACATTGTTCATCTTCGCCATCGAGACGTGAACAGGATCGTAGTCGCCTTCATCCTTCATGCGGCCCACCCTCATGCATATCAATTGAGCCTTGCTTATCTCGGTAAGCATTCCGGCGAGTTTTTCCTGGGTCAGTTGGAACGATGCGATCGGTTTTCCGAATTGAATTCTCTCCTTGGCGTAATCGACGGCGGTCTTGTAGCAGGACATCGCCGCCCCCAGAGCTCCCCACGCAATACCGTAGCGCGCCTGCGTAAGGCACATCAGCGGGCTCTTGATACCGCCGCTCTCCGGCAGGACATTCTCTTCGGGTATGAGACAGTCCTGGAAGAAGAGCTCCGACGTGATCGAAGCTCGCAGGCTCATCTTGTGCTTGACCTCCCGTGCGATGAACCCCTTGGTTCCCTTCTCTACTAAAAAACCCCTGATCCTCTCGCCGTCCGCCTTTGCCCACACGATCGCGATATCCGCGACGCTGCCGCTGGTTATCCAGGCCTTCGATCCATTCAGCAGCCATCCGTCTTTGACTCTATCCGCTCGCGTGCTCATTCCAGCGGGGTTCGAGCCGAAGCTCGGCTCCGTGAGTCCGAAGCATCCGAGCGCTTTTCCCGCCGCCATCGGAGGAAGCCACTTCTTACGTTGTTCTTCGCTGCCGAATTTATATATCGGATACATGCACAGCGCGCCTTGCACGGAAGCGAAGCTGCGGATCCCGGAATCGCCCGCCTCCAGCTCCTGCATCACGAGTCCATAGCCGACGTTGTTCATTCCGGCGCAGCCGTATTTCTCGGGAAGATTAGCGCCCAGCACGCCAAGCTCCGCCAGCTTTGGTATCAGCTCGGTTGGAAACCTTCCCGCCTCGTAACACTCCGCGATTATGGGATTGATTTCCTTTTCGACGAAGGATCGAACCGATTGTCTTACCAGCCTCTCTTCGTCTGAAAGCAATGAATCCAGCTTAAAGAAGTCGACGTCAGCCGTGCTGCTGTTAGCCATTATTCACCTCGTGTGCTCTACAGTTCGTGGAGCGACTCACGCTCGGCAGCTTCAAAACCATGCCGAGTCGATTCGCTCAAATAGACTCAATCGTCACAAGCTCTTCAGCCGCCGTTCAGCGTCTGAATTATCTGAGCGATGATTGCGACCCCGATCTCTTGCGGAGACCGGGCGCCGATAGACAATCCAATTGGCGCGTGCACCCGCTCCAGCAACGAGCGGTCGATTCCCGCTCCGGTCAACCTATCGAATACGCCTATCACGCGTCTCCTGCTGCCGATCATTCCGATGTAAGCCGCGGGCGACGGAGCCGCCAGCCTTAGGCAGACCTCGTCGTACTGGTGACCTCGAGTAACAATCACAATCGCCGTACTGCCGGAGATGTTCACGTGTTCGAGCGCCTGCTCGAACGGAGCCACGACGATTTTGATCCGTTCATCCGGCAGCTTGTCCCGCCGCGCGAAGAATTCCCGATCGTCGAACACTGTTACATCATAGCCGAGCATAGCCCCAAGCATCGCGACGGCGCGGCCCACGTGTCCCGCGCCGTATACGATAATCGAGGGTTTCGGCCGTATCAGCTCGAGGGCGGCTTTTCTCAAGCTGCCATCCGTCCACGTTATCTCCGCGATAATCGTGGGACGACGCCGCTCGGTCATTTCATGCGCGAGATCAAGAAGCTGTTTGAACGTGGGGGACTCGACGCACTGAGATTGAGCGCTCGCATCCAACGGGAGGACGAGCTTATCAAGTTTTCCGGAGCCGTCGAAGGCGCTCGCGATAAGCACGCGCTCGTTCGACCTGGAATACTCGACTATCTCACTGAGCAGTTCGGCGGAGCCCACGCAGCCTCCAAAGCTTAACGAGCCGGCTTATCAAAAAAGAAGGCCGAGTTCACTAATCGCGCGCCCTTTTCATCGCAGACCGCGTAACGCGCGCCCGCATAGCGGTCAATTCGCCAGGCGCTGCTCCACAGCGAGGCGCTTCCGTGCTCGCCCTTCTTGTTCAGCGCGTAAAAGATCATATTGAACTTCATCAACTTTTCTTCGTTGCCGCCGTAGTTCGCCGCCACTCGCTTGCAGGCTTCAAGGCATGCATCGGTCGGCGACGCCCCTCGTCTCATCATCTCGACGATCGTATGGCCGCCGGCGATTCTTATGTTCTCCTCGCCGCGCCCTGTCGAACCCGAGCCTCCAACCGAGTTGTCGACAAAGAGCCCCGAGCCGATAAGCGGCGAGTCTCCGACGCGGCCGGCTAGCTTCCAGGCGAGTCCGCTCGTGGTCGTGGAGCCGGAGAGGTCGCCTCGCTCGTTAATCGCCAGACAGTTGAGCGTACCAGTCGGCCGATGTCGCAGGACTCCGACGACCCAATCGCTCAGGTCGCCGCGCTTCATTTCTTCGAGCATCCCCCGAACTTTTTTCTCCTCTTCTTTTTCCTTATCGGGAGTGGAGAGGCCCGGACCCCAGCTATCCTTGTCGCTCATCGTTTCTTTCCAGGCGAGCCAAGCCATTCGGGATTTCTCGGTTAGAAGATTCTCACGCTTGAACCCATGAGCCAACGCGAACCGCAGCGCGCCCTCGCCTACCAACATCACGTGGTCGGTTCGCTTCATAACCTGATAGGCCACGGCCGCGGGGTTCTTAACGTCGCGTAATCCTCCAACGGCTCCGCAGCGAGCGCTGGGTCCGTGCATCACCGAAGCATCGAGCTCGACAACGCCGTCCTCATTGGGCAACCCACCGTACCCGACACTGTTGTCTTCAGGATCATCCTCCACAATCGCAACGCCGGAGACGATCGCCTCAAGTGTATCCATTCCGGCCTTGATCTTGTTATAAGCGCTCTCGACCGCTCGAAGCCCGTTAGCGCTCGAGATCACAACCGGAACCGGGTCCGCCGCGCGGACCGACTTAAGCCCGACGATTGCGGGCGCGGCAAGCCCCGCGACCGCGCTTCCCTTAACAAACTGACGCCTTGATATTCCTGACACTCTCCACCTCCCAGCGTTCTTCCGATGAGAGCTTGCCCAAGTTTAGTAAGCTGCTCGCTTCCATCACATCGTTCCAGGCGCGCACGGTATCACCACAATTAGTGCGCGCGGTTCCTGCCCATTGAAACGTACTTGAATCCAAAACTCCTGACCGTATGCGGCTCGTAGACGTTGCGCAAGTCGACGATATTCGGACTGCGTATCTCGTTCCGCAGCCGTTGTAGATCGAGGCCGCGGAATTGGTTCCACTCAGTGATCAACACCAGCGCGTCGGCTCCTCGGCCCGCCGCATATTCATCTTCGCAATATTGCACCTCGGGCAGCACCGCTTTTGCGGCTTCCATCGAAGCGGGATCGTACGCTTTGACTCGTGCTCCAGCGGCAATCAGCTTCTCAATGATCTTGATCGCGGGCGATTCGCGTATGTCGTCGGTTTCCGGCTTGAATGAAAGTCCAAGGACGGCGATCGTTTTTGCATTTAGATCGGGAACCAACTCCCTGATTCGATCAAGCGAGAGCTCTCGCTGCTGTTCGTTGACATCGATCACCGCGTTTGCGATTTTCAACTCATAGCCGGCGTCTTTCGCAAGCGCAACCAGGGCGCGTGCGTCTTTTGGAAAGCAACTGCCTCCGAAGCCGGGGCCCGGGTGCAGGAACTTGGGCCCTATGCGCTTGTCCATCCCCATGCCTTTCGCAACGTCCTTCACATCGGCTCCGAGCAGGTCGCATAGATTAGCGATTTCGTTGACGAACGATACTTTCGTGGCAAGAAACGCATTGGAAGCGTATTTGATCAACTCGGCCGACTCCGGCGTGGTTATGACAAAGGGGGTTTCTATCAGGTACAAGGGTCTGTACAGATCCTTCAAGATAGCGATTGCTTCCTCATCTCGGCATCCGATGACGACCCGGTCGGGCCGAAGAAAATCGTTAATGGCCGCGCCTTCGCGCAGGAATTCGGGATTGGCGGCGACCGAGAATCGAACGCCGGAGGTCTTGTTCTCGTCTATTATCGACTTTATGCGCCCAGCCGCGCCGACCGGAACCGTGCTCTTTGTAACGATAACCTTGTAGCCGTTCAACGCGAACGCGATCCGCCGGGCCACTTCTTCGATCTGGCTCATATCGGCAAAGCCGTCGCCGCGATCCGGCGTTCCGACCGCTAGAAGTACAACCAGCGATTTCTCGATCGCTTCGGCGAGATTGGTGCTGAAGGCAAGCCGGCCTTCCTTAAGGTTCTTCTGTACGATCGCATCCAGTCCGGGCTCGTAGATCGGCACCCTTCCCTTTATCAGTGAATCGATTTTTGCGGCGTCCTTGTCGACACAGGTGACCGTGTTGCCGAACTCGGCAAAGCAAGCGCCGGTGACCAATCCGACGTATCCGGTGCCGATTACCGCGATTTGCATTTACTCCTCCCGGCCGGTCGCTATTTCACTGAAGTACTGAATGGTCTTGGCAAGTCCCTCTTCAAGAGGAACAATAGGGCGCCACTCCAACAGCTTATTAGCGCGCGCGATGTCAGGCTGACGGACTTGCGGATCGTCGATCGGAAGGGGCTTAAATTCTACAGGGCTCTTGCTGTTGGTCTGTCGCTTCACCTCGTGAGCGAGTTGGACAACAGTGAATTCCACCGGATTTCCAATGTTCACCGGAGAATGAACGTCCAGGTCGCTCGCCTGTTCTTTGTGGCAATGATCTTCCAGGTAGAGCAGCCTTACTATTCCATCAATCAGATCGCTCACATAACAAAAAGACCTTGTTTGCGTGCCCTCGCCGTAGACGGTCAGCGGTTCTCCGGCGAGCGCCTGCACGATGAAATTGGAGACGACTCGTCCGTCGCGGGGCCGCATTCTCCCGCCATATGTATTGAAAATCCTCGCGATTCTTGTATCGACTCCGTGATAGCGGTGATAGGCCATGGTCATCGCTTCGGCGAATCGCTTGGCTTCATCATAGACTCCGCGAGGGCCGACGGGGTTCACGTGCCCCCAGTAGTCTTCCCGCTGCGGATGCACCTGCGGATCGCCATAAGTTTCCGAGGTTGACGCGAGCAGGAACCGTGCTCCTTTTTCGCGGGCCAGCCCAAGCGCCTTGTGAGTGCCGAGGCTCCCTACTTTCAGGGTTTGAATTGGAAGCTGAAGATAGTCGATCGGGCTTGCTGGAGATGCGAAATGGACAACGGCGTCAAGGCGGCCCGCTACATACAAATATTCGGTTACGTCCTGTTTAACGAACTTGAACGTCTCGGTTCCAAGATGATGGGCAATGTTGTCGATTCTGCCGGTCAGCAAATTGTCGAATACGATTACCTCGTGTCCATCGGCAATCAGCCGATCGACAAGATGCGAACCCAAAAACCCGGCGCCGCCTGTTATCAAAGTTTTCATATGTCAGTCTATCCGATAGATGGTATCAGGGTCCTTCTCGTGCCTTATCTCATCGATTTCTTCCGCGCGCGCCCGACCGCGATAGAGTTTGTTTGCACAGTTGATCACCCATCCGTCTACCGTGCCTATGTTCTTGTAGGCATGCACAACCCTCGGAGGGATCAACACCACTGAGGGATTTCTTTCGCCTACTTTCAGCATCATTCTTCGGCGATGTGTTTTGCTATCGGGCCGGTTGTCCCACAGATAAAGAGTAAAGTCGGAAGGACCAAGAAACCCGAACAGATCAGTCTGGGCTACATGTTCGTGCGGGCCCCGCGTGACTCCGGGCCGGGTGGACGAAATGTAAGCCATGACCGGCACATCTTCTTCGGCGATCTCATCCGCTCTGTAAATCTCCGCGAGCCAGCCGCGGTCGTCGCTATGATGATGAAGGCTCCGCACGGAAACGCCTGCGATCTCTCCGTCTTCAAAGTGTTCTTCTATATTTCCGCTCCGAGTCAAATCAATCCTCCATCACCGATTGTCGCGCATTGTCGTTGATCGTTTCCGTCGTGCTCGGATTATGAGACAGCGTCATCTTCAACGCGCGTTAGCCGTAGAATGAGTCAATCGTGTGCACGACGTATTCCTGGTCTTCAGCGCTCAGTTCCGGATAGACCGGAATCGCCAGCGCTTCCTGAGTCGCCCGCTCCGACGCCGGGAAGTCGCCTTGCTTATAGCCAAGCGACTTAAAACAGTGCTGAAGGTGCAGAGACATCGGGTAGTAGACTTCGCTGCCGATGCCCTTCTCTTTCAAATAACCCTGAAGCCGGTCTCGCTCTTCGGCTCGAATTACGAATTGATTATAGACGTGAAAACAACCCGCGCTCTCGGAAGGAAGCTTCACCTTTCCGTTTTCCAGCAGACCCGTTTGCGCGAACAGCGAGCGATACCGAGCTGCGTTTTCGCGCCGCGCCCCCGCCCAGTCATCCAGATGACGCAGCTTCACTCGCAAAATCGCGGCTTGGAGCGAGTCCAGGCGGCTATTCATTCCGACAAATTCATGAAAGTACTTCTTCTTCGCTCCGTGTCCTCGGAGCACCTTGAGCTTCTCGGCGAACTCAGCGTCGTCGGTCGTCAACATTCCGCCGTCGCCCGCGCCGCCTAGGTTCTTCGAGGGATAGAAACTGAAACAGGCCGCCAGGCCGAGTCCTCCCGCTGGTCTGCCGAAGTACGTTGCTCCGATGGCCTGCGCGGCATCCTCGATGATCGGAACCGAGCGCTCGGAGGCCAGCGCCTTTATCTGATCCATTGCAGCGCACTCGCCAAAGAGGTGAACCGGCAAAATGGCCTTGGTCCGATTGGTTAATGCCTTCTCGATAAGCGATGGATCGATGTTGTAAGACAGCTCGTCGATATCCAAGAAGACGGGACGCGCTCCAAGCCGAACTATCGAACCCGCGGTTGCGAAAAAAGTAAACGGCGAAGTGATTACTTCATCGCCCGGCCCCACTTCGAGCGCCATTAGCGCCAGGAGGATCGCGTCCGATCCCGACGCGCAGCCGACGGCATGAGCCGTTCCACAGTAGCCGGCTATCTCGGATTCTAGTGCTCGCACTTCGGGTCCGAGAATGAATTGCTGGCTTTCGAGCACGGATAGCGCGGCCGCGTTGATTTCGTCGCTTATTGTCCGATACTGCGCATTGAGATCCAGAAGCGGAACCCTTCTGACGGTCTGTTCGATCATTTTGTTCCCCAGGGCCAGGTAAGTCGCGGGGGCATCGATCACGCTACTCGATTAGGGCAGACAATATTATATGGAAACCCTCTTATCGTCAAAAACTTTGGAGTCCAACGGCGAACCCGCGCTTAGTCTTTTAACACCTTCGCGTCTCGCGCCCATAACACTTTTGGTTAGGTGTCCGCTGACAAAATATGTAAATCAAGAAGAGATCCGACCTTACTAATCGAGTCCGGCCATTCATATTCAATAATTTAGTCTATCGACTACGCCGTCGGCCTCGCGGCATCGAGCTTGCACTAGACCAGACCGAGCTTCGGAGAAACAAGAGAGACCGGATGATCTGGGTACTGGGGGCTACGTTGATCATCCCGGTCTCTCTTAATTTTAAACCGCTGCATTTTTGACATTCCACATCCTCAGCAACAAAACCACCCGATCAAGCCATCTCTACTACCTTCCAAACTTCCTGATCTGATCTTTCGAAACGCCCATTCTCAATCTTCCCATCTCCGAAGCCAATACTTAGCTACTTCGCTAATTTTATTCTTGACTTATTGCTAGCCATTCAGCTAAACATCTCGGCGCAATTCAAATTAAGATTGGAGAATAAGCAAAATGTCGAAGCCGATGAGTGTGTTGTGCATATATCGCATCAAGCCGGGTAAAGAGGGAGAGTTTCTCGAGATCCTGCGCCGTCACTGGCCCACCCTGGATCGCGCCGGTCTGGTCTCTGAAACCCCGGCCCGAATATTCAGCGGTTCCACCAAGGATGGCAAGCAGTCGTTCATTGAAATCTTCGAGTGGAAGGACGAAGAGACGCCCAACATCGCGCACCAAACGCCCGAAGTTATGGCGATCTGGGAACCGATGGGCGCGCTCACCGAAGGCATGGAGTTCATACACCTTGAGCCGGTGACTGCTTAGATTGGACACGTTTGACGCAAAAGAACGCCTCGATGAGGTCGACAAGGTATTTGCCGCGCTCGCACACTCATCGAGGCGTCACATATTGCTGGTCGTCATGCTGCGCGGCGGAAAGATGACCGCGGGCGAGATCGCGGGGCGCTTCGGCTGTTCCTGGCCTACGACAAGCAGACATCTTCGCGTGCTCGAGAAGGCGGGCCTTATAACCTTCAAGAAGGAAGGCCGGACTCGCGTGTATATGATCGACAACAAAAAGCTCGATCGAGTACGGGAATGGCTCGGATGGTTCAAACCTGTCGAGTGAGCAATCTTCGCAGTCGCTCGCCGCATCATCGCAATGCTATGATCGCCGAATGTTAAGCAACGCCGCCCCTTTTTTCATTGGCCGCTTCATCGCTGCGCTAGTCATAGCGTTCGGTATATCCGGGAATGCGTTGGGCGTACCGTGGCGCGGGGTTGTTCCGCTTCATTCAACCAAAGCTCAGGCTCGAGCAAAGCTCGGCAAACCAACATACGAAACAAGCGATCGGATGGAATTCACCACGCGCGACGGCAAAGTCGTGATCTTCTTTTATACGACCGAAGATACTCAGAACCTGAAACTGGCGCCCTCTCTGGCGGGAAAAGTTCTCACAATTTATGTTTATCCGAAGAGACCTCGATCTTACGATCCAGCTCAACTAAAAAAGAGAACCCGCACTGTCGGCCGAGGCGTTACGTCGGAAGGCGAGACGATGGTGAGTTATGACGACGGAGAGCGGGGCATCAGCTATCATTTCAAAAAGGAAGAAAACAAGGTGTGGCGCATCGTCTACTACGCGCCGCGAGCCGAGTTCGCCAGGTTCAAGCTTGAAGAGCCTGCAAAGTAAACGATCTCATTACCGGCCCAGTCCTTCGCCTTCATCCTTCTCCGATCTAGCTTTTGAGCGCCTGGATTCGAGGTATGCGTCGATCCAGTGATATTGCCTGACGTATTTGTTTGTTTCGTAGCGAAAAATCGGCTGCGTGTATGTCCGATTGACGTAGACCGTGCGCGTCCGGCCTTTCTGAGCGCGGACGCTGACCGGAACCTTCCTGGTCACGCTCATCATCGGCTGGCTTTCCGCATTGGGGTCTTCCATCCACTCCGCGCCATCGTGATTTAGAACCGAGAGCACGCGGCCCACGCCTCCGTTGTAAGCGGCAGCCAGATAGGGACCGATCCTCTCGCGCGGGATGTCGCTTACGTTCCTGATCGTTTCCCAATCCGAATCGCATAACAACATCTGAGCCGTTATCGCGTTGGTCGTATCTTTCATGCCGCGCGCGAAGTCGGGTATCAGCTCAGCCGCGGGATAAAACCTTGCGATTCTCGCGTAGACCGAGGGCATCATCTGGACCAGTCCTCTGGCGCCCGCGGGGCTGATCGAATACGCATATGAGTGCTCTCGATTTGTTCCGATTATCGTAAGAACTCGCTCGACCAAACCTGCCGTGTTCTGAGCGCTCTTGAACTCGCCTGGATCGATGTGCTCGTTGATGAGCAGTTCGCTTACGAGATCTCTGGGAATAACTTCCGAGACTTTCTTGCCCGGTATCGCTCGCGAATAGACCTGTCTTTCCTTTAGTCGGGAATATGCTTTAGCGACGAGATCCGCCTGAACTTCGAAGCCCTTTTTAACTACTTCCTCGGTCTTTATCTCCGCCGAATATGGCGTATAGACGGCTTCAATAACGGATGGGCCTGGCCCAAAGCGATACCCCTCGTTCGATACGGGATATTTTACGGCCAGAATCCGGCCGCCCGCGGGCCTATCGCAGGCAAAATCGGTATTGATGCCGTTGCTGTTTCTCTGATAGATCGCAAACCCGTCGGTCGAGATCTCAAAGCCGTTGTCTCGTTTAATGCCGCGAGCCACGTGCAGCTTCCCTTCCCTGTCCATTACGGCGAGGGCCATCTCGCGGCCGACGATACCCATCACCGGAATTTCTTTGTAGCTTCGCCGCGACACTTTGACTCTCTTAGCGCCTACGACGCCTTCAACCATCTTAACGCTTTCGTCTTTGAGCTTGTGTCTGGCTTCGTCAATCTTCGAGAGAAGGTTAATGGCCTCGCTCTTCTGGCCATGACTGACGATCTGAAATCCGGTGAAGGTGAGGAATAACGCGAAAAGAACCGCCGACCTTTTCATTCCACTGCCCCGCTTGTGATTTTACTTCCTGCTAAAAATGTTCTTGGATCATAGCAGGACGCGGGTTGCGGACCAACACTTTTTTACACCTACACTTTTATACCTGATTGGGAATGGGTGCACTCAATCGTTGAAAGCTGTCCGCTGATCGCTGCTCGACTACCGCCGAAGGCTGATCGCCATCCTTGCTTACACATGTCTCTCAATGTACCTTCTTCGTGCCCGGCCCAATCCCCGGACCAATCCAATGTAGGAGCGCAGCCCCTTTGCAGACTGTCAGCCTGACAAAAATACTCTCGGATCTGGCCAGGGGTGATCTGACGGATTTTCGCGGCGAATTGGCGGAGCTGGTTATCCGAATCGCCGTGGCTTTATCGATCTTCGTCGGGAGCCTCCTGATCGCCAAGTACATGCGAAGCGGCCTGGGCCGAATCCTGGATCGCGGCCGCGTATCCAAAGACCCTCTCCTGCGTAATTTCTTTCTTCGAGCGACCTCAATCACAATTTCCGTACTGGGCTTTTTGATAGCCCTTACGCATGTGGGATTCGACGTCACTACTTTCGTGGCCGGACTGGGCGTGACGGGTCTGATACTCGGCTTCGGGTTCAAGGACGTGCTCTCCAACTTTGCCGCCGGGCTTCTCCTGCTTGTTTACAGGCCCTTTCGAGCCGGTGAGGTAATCGAAGTCGAGGGAACTCAGGGAACCGTAACGGAGCTGACCATCGTCAACATCAATATGACAACCACCGACGGCGTCTGCGTAATCATGCCCAATTCAAAGGTGTGGGGCGCGAAGATCATCAATTATTCACTGAGTCAGCGGCGCCGCGCTGAGTTTACATTCAAGGTAAAGAGAGAGCAGCTCAAGCTCGCGATGGGTGTTATCGAATCGGTACTGGAAAAGGACGAACGGATTCTGAAGACTCCTCAGCCGATCACGCGAGTGACCGGAGTGGGCGACGGCGCGGCAACGTTCAGTGTTCTCGTCTGGACAAAACCCGAAGACTACCAGGCGGTAGTCGGCGACGAATACGCTCAGCTCCTGGCGGCGTTCAACTCACATCAACTTGATATCCTGTGAGACGCACGCGCTCGGATTCTGACTGGCCGCATCGCGGCCTCCGCCCGAGAATTCCATACGAAAGAGAGGCTGCTGCAATGCGGCCCGGCGTTAGCGAGATGGGTTCAGCCGAGAATATCATCCGTGTTCAGTATCAGGGGCCGGATGCTCTCCGATGAGACAGCCTCCCCGCGCCGCGCCATTCTGATACTCTGATATGCTCCATTCACGGGCTCCGAGTGGGACTCAACTCGATCTTCGGGCAGATTCACTAGCCATACCTCAGGAATGCCTGCTCTCGCATACAACGGAAGCTTTACTCTCCGATCGAGATTCACGGAGGCGTCCGCTACCTCTATGATCAGAAGTACGTCGGCGGGCGTGGGCAGTGATTGAGCGTAGAAATCTTCTCGAGGTTTTAACAGCGCTATATCGGGTTCCGGTTCGGAATAATTGTCGAGACGAAAGGGATTCTGAACGCTGACGATTACCTGCTCGCCGATCTTGCGATTCAGCGTCGCATTGAGTCGGTTTACACATGCCACATGGCGGCTCCCTATGGGGCTCATCTTTATGATCTCACCATCGATAAGCTCAACATGATCGTCTTCCGAGAGAATACCGGCCTCCAACATGCGCTGATATTCATCGACGTTAAAGATCCGATGTTCCAGTTGGACCGACATAGTCACTCACCTTCGCGATAATCGTTCACCTACAGGATAGCCCGTCGAAGGCGTTCCGCATATACGAAATTTACGGGTCGACGCAGCCCTGGCGGCCCACATCCGATCAGGAAACATCAGGGAAGATTGGGTCGAATGTCTCGATCGATTCGTGTCCCCCGCTTTCGATCTTTCTTCCCGGCCTAACGCACAGCAGAGTATTCAGCCCGGCTTGTTGAGCGGCATCAAGCTCCGCAACTACATCGGAGACGAATAGAATGTCCGAAGGCGAATCATCGATCTCGGCGGCAATACCTTTGTAGCTGTCCGCGTTGACCTTTGGGCCGACGTTCGTGTCGAAATAGTAACTAAGCAGAGGCGTCAGATCGCCGGCTGTGGTGTGCGAGAAAAGGAGTCGCTGGGCAAGGACGCTTCCGGACGAGAAGATGCCTGCCTTTCTTCCCTGTTTGCGCCATCGCTCTAACGCCCGCGGAACGTCGTCATAAATCCGGCCATGCAATTGGCCGCTTTCGTAACCAGCGCGCCAGATCTTTCCCTGCAGCGATTTCAGAGGCGTGGCTTTGCGATCGAGCGAGATCAGCCATCGCACATAAGCTCCGAGCGATTGCGGGTCGCCGCGGATTTCAGGCGGATCGAGACCCTTGTCGGCATCGCCTTCGCGCTCGGCTCGCAGGCCGGCAATGTCGCTCTGAACAGATTGATCGTCCCAACGCTCTCTTAAAAACTGCTCCGCCTGAGCGCTTGCGAACGGAAACAGCACATCGTAGACAAATTCGACGGGTGTCGTAGTCCCTTCGATGTCCAACAGGATCGCGCGAACGGCTCGATCGCTCATGCTAGATCGCGGTTCCCAACGGAATATATTCGTGGCCGAGGCAAACGGGCTCGTAAGCCTTTTCCGTCAGGCTCTCGGTATAACGAGGCGTCCAGCCGGACTGGTCCTTGAACAGCCTGATCGCACGAATACGCCGATCGGAGCAAAGATCGAACCAGTGCAGAGTGTCTTTCGGCACCCTGATCAGGTCTCCGGACTCAACCTCGATGGCGACCACCGGAAGATCGGGCGGGTGAATATGAAATACGCCGCGTCCTTCGATTATGAATCGAACCTCGTCGTCGTCGTGCCAGTGTTCCTTGCTGAACTTCGCCAGCATCTCATTCAGTCCGGGAGTTGACTGAGTGACGTCGATGACATCAGCCGTGACGTAGCCTTCGCGTGATTTAAGCTCGTCGATTTGGCGTGAATAGGCTTCTAGAATCGCCTCGCTCGATGCACCCTGAGACACGGGCTCGGAGGCTTCCCAACGCTCGTATTCGATTCCGATGCCGTCCAGGTAAGATGCGATTTCGGTTGTTGATTCGATTGTTCTGTCTTCGGCTGGAACTCTGACTCTTGCCATTTAGATCCTCCTCACATCGTATTTAGCGTCGAGCGTCTCCCCGCGACTTCCAAAAGAAATTCAAGAATTTCAATGTGGCGGCGAGCCTCAGCCAAATCGCGGCCCCAGGTATAGAGCCCGTGCCTTCTCAAGAGGAACGCGTGCGCTCCGTCGTATTTTTTGAGACAGGCTTTCACCTTTTCGGCCAGCACGGTCATATCCTGATGATTATCCAGAATGGGCAGCTTCTCCCGGTGTTCGTGGGTTCGGATTCCGTCCAGACCCTTCAACATCTCGTAGCCCTCGATCTCGATATAGTCGCTTCGGGCATCAGCGGCTATCGTGCTCCAGATCGAATGCGTGTGCAGCACTGCTCCGGCTCCTCGCGCCTGAGCCACCGCGAGATGAAGCAGCGTTTCATCCGAGGGTTTTCCAGAGCCTTTTAGTACCTTGCATTCTTCATCAATCAGAAGAATCTGTTCGCTGGTTAAGGCGCCTTTATCGGCGCCTGATTGTGAGATCGCAAGCACGAGCGGCGAGCGGCTGATCACCGCGCTGAAGTTACCGCTCGTTCCCATTACCCAGCCGCGAGCATAGAATCCCCTTCCAACCTCTACAAGGCTCTCGGCTATCTCGGAAGATGCAAGCGTTTGATCCATGCACCGGCTATTCTCCCTCTCGAAACTTATGTTGGCAACCGACATCAGAGGACTATGTGTTAACCGAATTACGGCGGCGCTCTTTCTTGACGATAAAACACTTGAAAGCGTGAGAGCCTCAATGAGTTCATAGAACCCAGACGCGATTATTGATCCTGTGTGATATAAAATCAGCCGGGCGGATTTCTTCAGGAGGATATATGAAACCAGCGCGCGTATTCGGAATTCTACTTCTAATCTGTTGCTTGTCTATGGGCGTGATCGGCATTTCTCACGTCTCCGGCTTCGATCAACAGACCGATGATCAGAAAAAGAAGGCTCAATCACAATCCGCGGATCAGAAGAGACAGTATCCCGCGCTGCCCAGCGAAACGCCCCAGAAGTTCGAGCCGACGAACTACGGCTTTGACTACTCGCGGCGCGACGTGATGATTCCGATGCGCGATGGAATCAAGCTTCATACCGTGATCCTCGTGCCGAAGGGCGCGAACCGCGCTCCGATACTGCTGACTCGCACGCCCTACAATGCCAGCGAGCTTACAGGCCACGCCGACAGCTCGCATCTCGGCCCGATACTAACCGGCTACGATAACGCAACGGATGTGATCGTAGATGGAGGCTATATTCGAGTTGTTCAGGATATTCGGGGCAAGTACGGCTCGGAAGGCGACTATGTTATGAATCGTCCGGTGCAGGGTCCGCGGAACCCGACGCCGGTCGATCATGCCACCGACACCTACGACACTATTGACTGGCTCGTGAAGAATGTATCGGAGAGCAACGGCCGCGTAGGAATACTCGGCATTTCTTACGACGGCTTTCTTCCATTGATGGCGCTCATCAACCCGCACCCGGCGCTGAAAGTCTCGGTTCCGATGAACCCGATGGTCGACGGTTGGATGGGAGACGACTGGTTTCACAACGGCGCCTTCAGACTGCCCAATATGAGCTACATATATGATCAGCAAGCCACTCGCGGCAACGAGCTGAGGTGGTGGACAAGCCACTTCGACGAATATGACACCTTCATGGAGGCGGGTTCCGCGGGCGAGTTAGGACGCAGGCGCGGACTGGAACAAACCGGCTTCTGGAGAAAGATTCTGGAGCATCCGGCTTACGACGCATTCTGGCGAGATCAGGCGATGGATCGGATTCTGGCGGCGCAGCCGTTGAAAGTTCCGGTTATGCTCGTACACAGCCTTTGGGATCAGGAAGACATCTACGGCGACATCGCGGTCTATAAGGCAATCAAACCGAAGGATACAAACAACGACAAGGTCTTTCTCGTGATGGGTCCGTGGCATCACGGACAGGAGATTCTCGACGGCAGCGCTCTCGGAGCGGTGAAGTTCGGCAGCGACACGGCACAGTATTTCCGGCGCGAGATACTGAGGCCGTTTCTCGATCATTACCTCAAAGATGATGCTCCAAGGGCCGACGTCCCGCCGGTGATCGCGTTTGAAACCGGAACAAACACCTGGAGGCGATTGCCGTCGTGGCCCTCCGGCTGCGCAAGCGGATGCAGCGTGAAACCGACTCCGCTATATCTGACCAGCGGCCTGAAACTCAGCTTCAACTCTCCGACGTCCAGTGATCACGCATTCGAAGAATACATCTCTGATCCCGCCAAACCAGTTCCGTATCGCGCGCGGCCTATAGACAAACCGTCATGGTCGCGATGGCTGGTGGACGACCAACGTGAAGCGTCAGGCCGTCCGGACGTGGTCGCGTTCGTCTCCGACGTCATCACCGATCCCGTGAAAATAAGCGGACAGCCGCTTGTCAATCTCATAGCCTCGACCAGCGGTACGGATTCGGATTGGGTAGTGAAGGTAATCGACTTGTATCCTGACGAAGTTGCCGGTCAGCCGAATATGGGCGGATATCAATTGATGATCTCCGCGGACATCTTCCGCGGGCGTTATCGCGAGAGTTTCGAAACGCCAAAGGCGATCGAATCGAACAAACCGCTGCCCTACCGCTTCGCTCTGCCGACTGCGAATCACGTTTTTCTGAAGGGCCATCGAATTATGGTTCAGATTCAGTCGACGTGGTTTCCGCTCTACGACAGAAACCCTCAGACATTTGTGCCGAACATCTTCTGGGCCAAACCCGGAGACTACCGAAAAGCCGTGCAGCGAATCTATCACGCTCCTGGAGAAGCCAGCTTCAGAGAGCTGCCGCTCGTAACCACACCGTAGCTTCGGGAAGGGGCTTCGGGAAAGGGGCTTCGGGAAAGGGGCCCGTCGAAACTTCATCGCCAAAATTTTGGTGTGATGTTTTACCCGGAATAATCATTTCCAGTTGAGAAGCCATTCCCCGGACCGTTCTCCTGGGGGCGCGCGCTCCCAGGTGCGAAGAAAGCTCAGGTAACTTTCTGGGGGATCCAGGAGCGAACCGATGCGAGCGCGGAAAAGACGAAATTAGCGTTTCGTAACAGCTTAATTTTTTCAAAAGAATTCAATTCAACTTTGCGTCTAGCCCTATTGAAGGCGGCGCGGCATTTCAGCGGGCCTCTGGTCAGCAAAATAGAGCAAGACAATCTGATCGAGCTCGGAGCTCGGTTCATCGATCTCCATCTGGATGTTTGATCCGGATGCCGGCTGGATAGCGAGGAATTTATGGAGACCATTATCGGATGGTTCAAAACGAATCTCGGTGAGCGATTTTCGGCAAGCCCATACAACGTGATTATGATGGCGATCTTGACGATCGTAATACTGGCTCTGCTCGCTTCTCTCGCGTTCAAGAGGTGGAAATCGCAGCGCGCGAATCAATTCCTGACCATTGTAATCGCGGCCTTACTGCTCTTAATCGTGAGCGCCGAGCCAACCTTCCGGTGGCAGCTCGTCGTGGCGCTGCTGCCCGCCATAATGGTCGCCTATCAGGCGTTCTTCCTGTGGCTCTACCATCCAAAATCTAAAAAGAAATCAAGCGATTCGATGAACGGCCAGGCAACGGACTATGGCCCAACCTCGGACGATGTTGAGCGGGCGCAACGGGCGGTAGACAGTCATTTCGGGCTTAGAACACTCTCTATTCGATACGGTTTTCCCGCGATTCTGCTCGGCTTGACCGGAATCGTCGTACTCAATGTTCTCGTATCCCCGACCCTGTTTCTCCCATCGCTCACAGCCGAGGCAGTGACCGGCATCAAGTTCGGCGCCGTCGGCTCCTATATATACGTTCTTATCGAGCTGGGGCGTAGGACATTTCGCCACGATGTGACCGGGGCCAGCGCGATGTGGTGTTTGGTCACGCTTATTTTAGGACCCGTGCTCGCCGCAACGGTGGCCATCTTATGGCACATGAAGCAGCCTGACGATCAAGGCTGGTGGGCCGGCGGTGTCGTTCTCTTTTTTGCCGGGTTTGCGCCCCGGAGAGTTATCGCCGCCATAGAGCAAGCAGCCATTCAACTGCTGAAGGTTGGAGGCCAGACCGCAGTTGTAGAAAATCGTCAAATTCCGCTTGGCAAGATTCGCGGCATCGGTCCCCAGGTCGAAGAAAGGCTCAGCGAAGAAGGCATTCTCGATGTGAACTCGCTTGCGACAGCCGAGCCTCTTCGCTTGATTCGAAACACCAGCTTCGATATGAAACAGATACTCGGCTGGATCGACGAGGCAATTCTTCTGGTAACTCTTCCAAAGGGATGGGAGGCGCTCGAGGACCACGGAATCACGGGAGCTATAGACCTTGCCTGGTACAACAATCAGCTTGACACTGTTGCGCAGCCATTCACGGACGCCGGACTGCCCCAGGAGATCAAGGATATTGCCAACGCCGCCAAGATCTCACCCGCCTCGAACCTGGCTTCGACGATTGTTCGCCTCTATGAAGACCGACAGGTGCAGTACATCTGGGCGCTCTATAACAGTTTTTCGGAGTTTGCCGGAGGCGACGACGAGGGACAGAGTGTTAGCGCGCCGCGATGGACCAAATGTTTTATTCCGGAGATTAAAGACGGCTTCGACCGCCTCCTGATAGAAGAGATCATAAAACAAGAGCTTCCGCTCACCATTGTGACCGAACCGGGCGACGCTGCGTACGAGATCACCTGCTCGTCCACGACGGCCGAAGACAAATCTAAGGCCTACAACGTTCGTCTAATCGAACCCAAATCCGGCTCAGTGATCTGGGCAGGCGACGCGAGCGAGAAATCGATCTGGCCGGCATTCGTTGGAAGATCCGGGCCAAGAGGCGCCGCCGCCCGCATTGTTTCTAAGATGAAGAATGCCCTCGCCGGCAAGGGCTGAATTTCGACGCGGCTTTCCAGCTCTCAAACTCTCATCACCATCCTGCCCATCGTCTCGGTCATGTGATATTGTCGAACCCCGAAGGAGAACGTCGTATGGACAGTATGGACGAAAAAGAAAGTCTGAACTCATCCCTCTTTTCGAGACGCTCATTTTTAGCGACTTCACTTATGGCGCTGCCTTCCTTGAAGGCGCTTTCGGCAATCTCTACAGCTCCGAAGCCTGATCAAAACTGGCCGGAGTTTCGAGGCCCCGGCGCACGAGGCGTAGCCGACGGCTATCCGACCCGGGCCTCATGGAACGTAGACAGTTCGTCGGGCAAGACATCCGGTCTGCTCTGGCGCATCGACGTTCCCGGACTCAGTCATTCCAGCCCGATCATCTGGGGCGATCAGCTCTTTATTGCAACCGTAGTCAAATTATCCGGCAAGGCCACTCTGCGAACCGGCTACTACGGAGACGTGAGAACGGCGAAGGACAACGACCAGCAGAAGTGGACCGTTCTCTGCTTCGACAAGAAGACCGGAAAGAAACGATGGGAACACACGGTCAAGACCGGCAAGCCCGCTACTGAAAGACACGAGAAATCCTCGCACGCAAATACGACGCTGGTTACCGACGGACGGAAGCTGCTGGCGTTCTTTGGATCGGAAGGTCTGTATTGCTTCGATCTGACCGGGAAATTGCTTTGGAGCAAGGACCTCGGGGTGATCAACAACAGTTGGCACGGTATCGGGTGGGGATACAGCAGCTCTCCGGCATTGAATGGCGACCGAATCGCGCTTCTTTGCGACGACCCGGCGAACCCCTTTATCGCGGCCTACAATCTCGCGGACGGAAAAGAGATCTGGAGAACATCGCGTAAAGGCGCGTGCGAAGGAAGCTGGGGAACGCCCTTCATCTTGAACGACGGCGCTCACGCGCAAGTCGTAACCAACGGATGGCCTTTTATCGTCTCGTATGATTTGAAAAGCGGACAGGAACTGTGGCGATTGCGCGGCGGCGGAGACATTCCGATTCCGACTCCATTCGTGGCGGAGGGATTGATCGTTCTCTCGAACGCGCATGGCGGTAAGGCGCCGTTGTTCGTCGTCCGCCCTTCAGCCAAGGGAGACATTTCACTCCCCGAAGGCAAGACAAGCAGTGACGCCGTCGTCTGGAGCGTTCCGAACGGCGGCTCCTATATTTCAACGCCCATCGTCTACGGCGACTATCTGTACAACGCGAACTTCAACGGGCTCTTCCGCTGTTTCGAGTTCAAAACCGGACGCAAAGTTTATGAGAATCGGCTGGGCGTTGACTCGGCCTGTTCCGCATCGCTCGTGGCAGCCAATGGAAAGATCTATTGCCCAACTGAAGAAGGCGTCGTTCACGTGGTCAAAGCCGGTCCCACGCTTGAAGTGCTTGCCAAAAATGAAATGGGCGAGCCCTGTCTCGCTACGCCCGCAATCTCGCAGGGCGTGCTCTACTTCCGAACGTCCGCGAGCCTGATGGCAATAGGATAAACTGGATCATCCAATGAAATACTATGTGGTTGCCGAGATCGATATAACAGATCGAAGCTGGGTCGAGGCATACGTCAAGAACGTGACTGGAATGGTCGAGAGAACGGGCGGGAAGTATCTCGCCCGCACCTCAAACGTTCAGAAGATCGAAGGCGAGCGGAAAACGCCGCGGGTATTTCTCATAATTGAGTGGCCTTCGAAAGAAGCCGCCGACACCTTTTATGAAAGCGACGAGTACCGGCCCTACCGCGACAGTCGAATCGCGGGCGCAAGAAATGAATTCGTGCTGGTCGCCGGTGAAGACACGACGGGAACGTCTCGACCGAATCAATGAAGCGCTTAACCGGCGGCTTCATCTTGGGTCGACGACGGAACCCATGAAGAGCAACACGCCGGTTTCATTATCCCGAATAGCGAAGAAGAACGGCCGATCCACGATCATTCGGAACGGCTCCGGTTTTTGCATCACCGAAGCCGTCGCCATTTCAACTCCGGTCGCTGCCGCGGCTTCGGTTCCCTCTTCGTTCACCTCGCAAAAACTCTTGTGCTTGACTCCGCTGATAAAAAGCCGATTCCTGGTCTCGGCAATACCCGCGAAGCTGGCCCGCTCCGAGTCAAACGCCACGCCCATACCGAGCGCGCTCAGCGTCTCTTTCAAAGACGCATCAAACTCCAGCTTGAATCGGGGCAGACCGAGTTCACCCGGAGTCCTAACAAAGTGAGACATCCACTGATTCCAATTCCCTGAGTTCAGCTTGCGCTCGAGCCCGTCGAGACTTGACCCTTCCGCGGGTAGAAAGACGTACATACTGACTCGTCCGACACCGTAAAGCAGATTGACGGCCTGAAAATCCTCGGTCTGGAGATATCCATAGCGTCCTTCACGGTGCATCATCGAAACTTGCGGCTGGCTCCCGCCCGCGAGCTTGAACGGCTCGTGTTTAGTTTCCGATTTCTTGAATTCATCACGCCACGCACCCTTGAAATAGATCGCGTTGAGAAGATATAGGACGGCCATCGCATCGGTCTGATCGATGATCTTGTCGATCTTGCCGTTAGTCTTGTCCTTTACCCAACCATTGATCTTCGAGGCGGACGCCGGATCGCTGAAATCGAGAGTCGATATCTCGGCTCCGAAAAACTGCTTGTTTCGCTGTAGGAATTCCTGCTTGAACTGTACGCCGGACCTGCCCCACAACGAGTTTGCGATATCCAGCCGAACCTTCGCGTCGGAGCTCGCCGACGCCGCGCGCAAAGAGGCAAAGCCGCGATCGATCTCGTCGAGGCTAAGCGAATCAAACCCGAGAACACGCGCCATCGCCTGTTTTGTCTCGGCCTCCGCTCCGTTGTAAGTCATTGCCAGAGCCATCGCTATGCTTGCCGGAGATATGAAGATGTTCTTTCCTTTGTTCCGGCCGCCGATATCGCCGAATAATTTGAACCCGAATTCCGTAGTTGCCCGGCTGAGCCTCGGATCCATCGGGCCGGCGTCCTGATGAACCGCCTCCGGCTCGTCCGCATTTTTCACCGCCATTGCGTCGTTCCTCCCTTCCGCGCCGCCGCGATACGAGAATGCGACTGCCGCTCCGACCGCGAGCAGCAACGCCGCTCCGACTATTGAAACCATTTTCATTCGCTTCATAACAGCTCCGCTTGTTTACGTGTGTCGCTTTCCTGACGCCCGTGTTGCGCTCTGAAAATGCGCGGCAATCCTCGCCTGAACTCGCGAGGCTTTATCCGTCGCCGCGTCAATTTTCTTTGAAAAATTTGGGAAGCGGCTGCGCAGATAAGTTAGCAAACGCGCCGCTCTGGGTGATGAGTCTGAAAGAAGGAGAAGCCCGATTAATATGAATAGAATTCCCTGGAGTATCGGGAGAAAAATTCCGATGACGCCCAGGATGATGAAGCCCCATCCGGCCCAATAGATCGCGAGGCGTTTGATCCTTTGCCCGCCGTTCCGCATACGAGCCTGCCTTTTCTCGGAAAGCCACAACAAGTCTAGCAGAATCCGCTGCCTCATTGCGCTTGAAATTCCTAAAGCACTGGACGCCCGCGCCGCGCCGTGATAGGTAAAAGAGCGCTTACCAGTGGCATAACTACATATCGGCTATTACCCCAAGGAGGATCGCTGCCCATGCTTGTGAAGCGGCTCTTTATTACCGCGAATCTCGTCGTATTGATGGTTCCGTTTCTCGCCAGAGGCGTACAGGATTCCGTTCAACCTTCCCAGCGGCTCGACCCGACGATTCAAAAGATCGTTTCGGAAATCTCGGCCGATCGCATTGCGGAAATCGAAAAGAAGCTTGAAAGCTTCGGCACGCGCAACGTGCTTTCAGATCCCACTCAACCGAATCACGGCATCGGGGCCGCTCGCCAGTGGATTTTGGATCAATTCAAGAGCTACAGCCCGCGCCTGGAAGTGAGCTTCGACACGCATGTGATCCCGAAACGAGGACGTGTTTGGAAAGATGTAGAGATACGCAACGTCGTAGCCATTCTTCCCGGAAAAATGAAGGAGGCCACAAGCCGGTGGATCATGATCGGCGGTCACTATGACTCGCTCAATCTGCGGGTGCCGCCTGAGATGAGGGGCGACCGCGAGAAGGCAGCCGAGATACCCGCTCCAGGTGTGAGCGACGACGGAAGCGGAACCGCCTGCGCGATGGAGTGCGCTCGCGTTCTAAGCCAGTATGAGTTCGATGCAACGCTTGTATTCGTAGCCTTCGCCGGCGAGGAGGTAGGACTGGTCGGCTCCCGTGCGCTGGCGAAGCGGCTCAAAGAAAAGAATCAAACGGTTCAAGCTCTCTTGAACAACGACATCATCGGCAGCGAAATCAGTGGAAACGGAGTTATCGATAATCGCCGCGTCCTCGTCTTCTCCGAAGATCCAAACGACTCGCCTTCAAGGCAGATCGCTCGCTACGTAAAGAAAATCGGCGAACGATATTACCCGGAGATGAACGTGGATATGATCTTCCGCTACGACCGTTTCGGCAGAGGCGGCGATCATACGCCCTTCAATCAGGAAGGATTTCCGGCCGTGCGGCTGACTACGCCTAACGAAAACTACGCGAACCAGCATACGCCGACGGATACCTTTGAGAACACGTCGCCCTCCTTCGCCGCGAAGGTGACCCGAATCAACGCGGCCGCCGCCGCCTCGCTCGCGATGGCCCCCAAAGCTCCGGTTACATCCAGGCCCGCGCCGCTGCCCGGCTCCGATGCGGCCATCGCCGCCGCGGCCGCCGCTGAGTTGGAAGAGGCAGCACCGCGGCCGCCTCAAACCGGCCCAGGCCTCAGCAGAGGCAAAGGCTACGACGCGGTTCTGAGATGGGAATACCCCGATCCCGAGCCCGACCTCGCGGGCTTCATTGTAGTGGTTCGCTCAACCATGTCTCCTGATTGGGAGCGTGAGATATGGGCAGGCAACGTAAAAGAATTCACGTTGAAGAATACTTCGATTGACCAGGTGGTGTTCGGAGTCAAGGCCGTCGACAAAGGCGGTCATGAGAGCCCCGTGTCGCCGTATGTTCTAGTGCCTCGCGCACGATGATTCCAAGACGGGATGCGATCAAGATGAATGTAGAGGGTCGGATCATTTTCGGCCGGCGCGCATCTTCTCTTCGCGAGCCCTGGCTACCATCTCCTTGACCTGTTTAAACAACGTGGGCGCGTGATAAGGGATTCCGTCCTTGATAGTCCATTCCACGCCGCCCGTATGCACGGTCTTACCGTCTTGAATCTCGTCGACCCCGGTTGGATAAAGCACTTTTAGATTCTCGAGCGGATTTCCGTTCACGACGATTAGATCAGCGAGAAAGCCGACTCTGACGCGTCCGAGCTTATCTTCCTGCCCAAGTATCAAAGCGTTATTGCCCGTCGCGTGCTGAATGACCTTCAGAGTCTGAAAGCCCGCTTCCTGATGAAGCTCGAGCTCGCGCAGCAGGCCGAAGCCGTACATCTGGTAGATGAATCCCGCATCTTCGCCCGCGCCGATCAGCCCGCCGCGCCGATCGAACTCTTTCAGAGCCGCCATCCAGATTCGATAGTTCTCTTTCCAGAACGCTTCGTCGGTTGATGTCCAGCCTATGAAATATGAACCGTGATTAGAAGGGTTCGGCTTGAAGTATTCTTCCAGAGTCGGATGAAGATAGTCCTTGAACCACGGCTGGGTCTGCGCGCGTTGAAGGTCGCGGCTCGCCTCATAAATATCAAGCGTCGGATCCCACGCGACGTTCTTCTCGATCATCGCGTCAAACACTTTCATCAAGCGATCCCAATTTGCTTCACGCCAGAGATGTCCCGCGTACCTGAACCGGTCGACTTCGTTGTTGTAGTTATAGCTCGGCGGAAAATTCTGCCGGCCGCTCTCGATAGCCGCATCCGGAATCCCATACCAGTGCTCGATGCTGCGAGTGCCGAACTTGATGTCGTCCCAGGCGTTAGTTTCTTCAACTCCCACGTGATGAGCCACGGGAAGCTGTAGAGTATGGGCCTCGCTTTCCATAGCCTGCATGATGTCGCGATCAACGCCCATGAGCTTAACGCCGTCCGCTCCCATCTGTTTGTACTCACGCACGCGGGCACGGGCTTCTTCCGCATTCTTCGGCATGGGCGGCCGGTTGAACATCGGATAAACGAACAGCCTCGGGGACTCGACGGTGCCTTCGTTGCTCTTCTGCTTCAGCGCCAGAGTTGATTTAGGATCGCTGCCGACGTCTCGAACCGTAGTTATTCCGCAGGCGAGCCACAGCTTCAATTCATACTCGAGGGGCTGCGGTATGCCGCCGCGTTCGTCCTGAACGTGGCCGTGAAGATTGATCAAGCCCGGCAATACATATTTGCCGCCGGCATCGATCTCCACATCGCCCGCGGGTCTCCTCGCATTGCCATTTCTCACGGCAGCGGGATCGATCGAGGCTATCTGGGTGATCGTGTTTCCTTCGATCACGATGTCTTTAGGACCCGATGCCGGAGTGCCGGCGCCATCAACCACCATGGCGTTGCGAATGACAAGGCGGGGACTACGCCTGCCGCTCACCGGAGCCTGCCGCTGCGATTGAGGCGCAGCAGCCATTACGGCAAGGAGTACTATCAGGATCGCAGTAGTAAACCTGAACGCGCTGTTCTTTCTTCCTGACATAAATCTCTCCCGTTCTGTCATAACTGCTGTTGAGTTTTTCAGTGATCGCTAATAACCGCGATTATGGAAATTGAACTTGGCCCGCCCTTAGTCAGGAGCCATAAGTTACATTGTTACGGCGTGAACATCTTTCCTAAGACTGACAAAACACTGATCTGTGCTTGACCCTCAATTTTTCCGACTCTCTTGATTAAGCGCGTCTTGTCTACCGTGCGAATCTGGTCCAACACAATCTGGCCCTGTTTGTCTTGGAATGTGCAAATGACTCTCGTGGGATATACCCTACCCTTCGTCGTCATCGGAGCAACTATCACCGTATTGATGTAGAGATTCATTTCGTCAGGTGAAACAATCACGCAAGGGCGAGTCTTTTTTATCTCACTGCCCTTTGTTGGATCGAGATTGACGAGATAAACGTCAAAGCGCTTGATTACCACTGCCACTCAGTTTCGTCCCAGCTTGATTGATTTAAAGACTCCTCGTCGAGTAGCTTGTCATCGCCGTTTTCAGCCATTGTCTTAAAGGCTTGAGCCCAGCCGTGTCGCGGATGCCCGCTCGAACGGATGACAATCTCACCATTGTGGGATTCAAGTTCAACCTCTTCGCCCAGCCCGCTCTGACGTAAATACAGTTTTGGGATGCGAACGCCCTGAGAGTTGCCGATTTTTATGATTCGAGTCTTCATGGCCACAATGTAATTACAATTTGCTCCTGTAATCAAGCGGGGCAACAACCCCTGGGTGCGCGGGAAGTTTTCGCGTAATGGAGCCTCAAACCACTTGCACCTCACGCTGCTCGAAAAGATGATCCAGCCATAGCGAAGTCAGCTTCTCCGCCGCGGAGTTCTGCCGGAGCCGCTGGCTCAAAAAGTTGAAGTCCACCGCGTCGAGTTTCTGATCCTGGTTGAAGCAACTGAATACCAGCGATTCCTTTCCTGTTTCCGGATCGACCTGGCGTTGCAGGCACTGAGAGCAGACTTCTTTCATCATGCATTGCATCGGTGAGTTGATGGAGCCGATGGCGATGTGCTGCCGAAGCACCCCTTTCAACACGTCGTGGCGAGCCCGCCGCACGGCATCCATCATTCGATCGGAGCCAATGGCAATTAGCCGATCAACCTCGTCCAATCGAATAGTAACTTCGCCGAGCTCGCCGCTCGCGTAACGGCTCATTGCCTGGACGATGTTTCCGACAATACTGCGATCCTGAGGACGCCTTGCCCTTATAGCTTCGCCCTGGTCGACGCTCCACACCACTACGTCGCAGCCTTCCTCAATTGCGCGGCGCTTGAACAGATCCCGAGGCTGTTTGTAGCCCGCGAAATAAATGACGCGGTTTCCCGCGGCCTTCATCCCTGCGGCGATCGAAAACAGCACGGCGTTCCCAAGGCCGCCGCCGGCCAGCAGAACCGTCTCTCCGCGCGGAATCTCGGTCGGAGTTCCAGTAGGCCCCATTAAGACGATCTCCTCGCCCGGTTGTAGAATCGCGCAGAGCCGAGAAGAGCCTCCCATTTCGAGCACGATCAGCGAGATTAGTCCGCGCTCGGGGTCGGTCCACGCGCCGGTCAATGCCAGCCCCTCCATCGTCAACCGAATGCCGTCCACTACCTCCGCGGTTCCCTCATAGTTCTGCAACCGATAGAACTGGCCTGGCTCGAAGTTCCTCGCCGCGAGCGGCGCCCTCACGATCACTTCGACGATTCGATCGGCCAAACGGATCGCATCGACTACGACTGCCCGGAGCCCGTCTTCGAGAACTTCAGCGAAACGCACCCACGCATTCTCGCGTTCGGCCTGCTCTTCGATCTCCTGTTCCGCCACTTCGTTCGCGAACAGCCTCACAATTTCGTGATAGCCATGCTGCGCCGAAGCCATAGCCTTGACCACGTTTCCCGCATACACAGGGTGAGCGTCGCCATAGAATGTGATGAAGCGCCCGCCTTGTTCGTAGGACGTGAAGAAGCCGGTTTCGCGCGGTCCAACCGGCTCGAGCTTGAAAATTCCGTTATCGGTTTCTACGGCGCGGTGCATCGCGAAACAGGATTCGTTCTGATCGATAACGAAAGTTCCTGGATGCTCTTTCTCGTACACGACGTTCGGGTTGGTTCCGGCGGCAACCATGATCGCGCGAGCCGGAAAGACAACTTTCTCGCCGGTGTCCTTCCATTTGCCGTCAACGAGCGCCATTCGATTACATTCGAGCGCGCGGACGTGATTGTATTCGTCGAGAACGCATTCCGCTGGGCTCATGCACTCGGCAAACCCGATGCCTTCTTCAAGCGATTTGATCACCTCTTCGTGATTCAAGCGATACGCGGGCGAGTCTTGCAGACGTTTTCGATAAGCTATAGTGACTCCGCCCCAGGAGCGCACGAGCCTTGCAAAGTCCGGCGGACGGCCAGCCGCCGCGGCAGCGGCGCGTTCCGCCAATACCATTCTCCCGTGATGGAGCCAGGTTCGAAGGCTCTCTTTTTCTTCCTCATCGAGCCCCGCCCATATAGCGTCTTCGCCGATTCGAACCTTCAACCGTTCGAAGCGCTCCTGCATCTTCTGAACCTGAGTCACATAGTAGGCCTGCAGCTCCGTAGCCGTATCTATCGCCGTCAGGCCGCCTCCGATGATCACAGCGGGCAATTCGATTTGAAGATTGGTAAGCGAGTTCTTGCGAAACGCGCCCTGTCCTTGAAGCGCCATCAGGAAGTCCGAAGCCATCCTCACGCCTCGCGCGAGATTGTTCTTCATGTCGACTAGAGTCGGTCGACCGGCTCCGGCGGCGATGGCGATGTGATCGAATCCCAGACTCCACGCATCCTCAATAGTCACGGTTCCGCCGAACCTCACTCCGTCAAGCAGCCGGAATTTTTTCCGGCGCATAAGAATCACGTAGTTAATATCGAGAAAATTCTTGTCCCATCGAACCGTGATGCCGTATTCGGCGACTCCGCCGAAGCCGAGTGTGGGCCGCTGCCCAAGCGGCTCGACCAGTTCTTCGATTCCCCGAATAGGACGCGGCACGCGGCGTTTTGAACCGCGAAGCTGCATCGCCAGCGGCTCGACCTTCAAGCCGTCAATCCCCACGACGCCAAACCCCTCGTTGAGCAGATGCTGAGCCAGCGTATATCCCGCCGGGCCCATCCCGACCACCAGCACGTTCTTGCCGTTGTATCGGAGCGGATAGGGGCGGCGCACGTTGATCGGATTCCATCGCGTCAGAAGAGACACGATCTCGAAGCCATACGGAAGTCGGAGCACTTCGGTGAGAATACCGGTTTCAATCTGAGGTATGTTCACCGGCTCCTGTTTTTGAAAAATGCATGACTTCATACAGTCATTGCAGATTCGATGTCCCGTGCCCGCCACCATCGGGTTATCGATCATGATCACGGCGAGAGCGCCGATCGCGTGACCATCGCGATAGAGCGCGATCATCTCGGAGATTCTTTCGTCAAGCGGACAGCCTTCGAGCAGAATCTTCAGAGGATTGCGCTGAGTAGCGCCGTCTTTGGCGTGAAGCCCGGTCGCGCAGGAGTCCTTTTCGCGCTCGTGACAGGTCAGGCAGTAGTGAGCTTCGCGTAGATTTTCGCGTGGAGTGTTTCGCGGATCGGTGAGGTCAAACCCGTCGCGATGGCGGCGGCTCTCATAAGGACCCATGAAGAATTCGGGAACATCGCGCCGAGGTCGGATTCGAGGCACTAACTCTTCGTATTCGGTCTTATGCGGAAGTCGAAACGAGACCATGTGTTTCCGGCGCTCGGCGAGGGCGGGATGAAACGCCAGCGCTTTGAACCACGCCTCGAATTTGGCAAACCGGTCCTGAGCGACAGCCAGATCCTCGCCCTGCCGGCTCAACTCCTCCTGTAACAGGGTCCAGACGACCGCAAGCTCTCGCTCCGGATCGGAGGTAACAGACGCGTCGGTCATCATCGCATCGACAACTTCCCGGTAAGCGAATTCGAGCTCGACCGGATCCATTGCCGCCAATTCTTCGGGGCTCGGAGGATTCTTGAGAATTTGACGCTCGACGAAATTGCGTTTGCATCTGAATACCACTTCGTCGGCTCGGACGCGGGCGCACAGGGCCGCGTACTCGCTGCTTATGCTAAACAGCTTTGCGATGAATTCTCCGACAAAGGGAGCGACCTTTATCAATAGCTCGGATTCGAGAAGCCGGCTGCGATCCTTGCCTCCTGAATCCCTCCATTTCTTCATATCCTCGGCCAGCGCCGGGGCGGCGGCGCGAAGGTTTTCGATAAAGGCTGCGTCGAGCGCTTCCAGCCTTCGGACACGGTTCAGGTCGGCGTACTTGAAGCCCGGTACGCCGAGTTGAAGGTTCCAGGCCCGCGCCTCTTCCCGCGGGCTCTCCAGTAATTGTTTCAAAGCCATTGAGTCTCCTCGGACGCGATAATGAAGGAATCTTTGTATCAGCCGCGCCGCGAATGAGTAAAGGCCCGGAGCTTTGAAATGTTTTGCGGCCGCCTCCCTTATAACTTCGGAGGTAGTGACGAAGCTACTACAGGCTGGCCGTCAACGAAATGCTCAGGCTAAGGCGCTCCGAGGCGACCGTCGCGCGCTGCATGCCCTGCAAAGTCTTGATAACCAGGCGCCAAACCCGGCTTCGCTCAACCCATGAGGTCAGATCCGAAAACTGACTTCAAATAAACAAAGTGAGGAAATAGTTGATGTCCAAGGTAAGTGCGTTTAACCATCCTACTTTCGGCCCCACAGAGATCGTGCCCTCAATTCTGGCTATTAAATGGGCGACACGCTCGGATAAAACACTGGATAAGAAATCAGTTGCCGAAATTCTATCATCATACTCGCTCACGTTGGCCGCGGGGCCGGGCGAGTCGGAACACAGGCGTTCGGATCACACTAGTTCCACTTCCGGACGCGATCCGCGTCCCACTGAGGTCAATCAAACCGAGGCGCTCTCGTGGGTGTCGACCGAGGGAGACATCGATGAAGCCATAGAGAGGCTCAAGAAAGACGACAACGTCGAATGGGTTTCCGCGGTTTATCGGGCAATCAGCGCCGATCCCGGACCTCAGTCGTACTTTGCGGTCAATCCCACCGTGTTGCTCCTGTCAGGAGCCGCCGCCGCGGCAGCCGGCGACATAACTTCTCTCGACGACCAGGCCTCTGTCGACCAGAACAGAACGAACCTCCTGAAGGGATTCGTGGTATTCAACCTCCCGTCCGGCGCCGCGATTGAAGCCGCCGAGCGCTTGAGCGAAAAGACCGCGGGCATTCCAAACGGAGTTAAACTCGAAAATATTCCGTTCATTTCGCCTACCACCGCATGCAGTTGCTCGGGCGCAAAGAAGAGCCATGAAGCAAGCGGGAGCCACCGCTGTTCGCCTGCCATAGCCGAGATTATCCCGAACGATTCTTTCTTCCCCAGTCAATGGGGTCTCCAACGAATCAATGCTCCGCGAGCGTGGCCGATTAGCGAAGGCGATCCGAACATAGTAATCGCCGTCCTCGACCAAGGCGTCGACCTTGGCCACCCCGATCTCAACCTGTGGCCGATATCCTACAGCACGATCACTCACACGAATAACGGGAGTCCGGTTGGAAATCACGGAACCGCCTGCGCCGGAATAATCGGCGGAAGAATTGAGAACGCCCTCGGCGTTTCGGGTCTGGCCGGCAAGTGCAAAGTGATGGCGATCTCCACTGTTTTCGCCGACACCCAGGTAGCCGAAGGGCTCTACTTCGCCGCCGATAACGGAGCGCGAGTAGTCAGCATGAGCTTCGGCGTTTATCCGTCGTGGATGATTTGGGACTTCTCGATCATCGAGGCGGCCCTGCAATACTGTCAGGATCGAAACGTGCTCCTTGTAGCCGCCGCGGGAAATGAAAACCAGAACGTCTGTCGCTTCCCGGGCACGGACCCTCGGACACTCACCGTAGGAGGCTCGAATCGCGACGATGTTCGCAAGGCGGTAGGCGATACCTCGATAGAGCCGTTCTGGGGCGCGTGCTTCGGCCCCGATGTCGACGTGGTCGCGCCCTGTCTGGAAATCCCGACGACCGACCGCCAGGGACCTCTTGGATACACGCCTACAGATTACGACATGTTCTTTGACGGCACCTCCGCGGCGACGCCTCACGTTGCGGCGCTGGCCGGGTTGATCTTGAGCGTGAATTCCGATCTCACCAACGTAGAGGTGCGGAAAATCATTTCAGAAACCACCGACAAGATAAACACTCCCGGCTACACGTATCTCCCAACCGGCGGAAAACCGTTCGGAACCTGGAACAACCAGGTCGGCTACGGGCGGATCAACGCTGAGCGAGCCTTGCTGGCCGCCTGCGAGCGTGAAGAGGAATGCTGTGGATCGGGTCCTTGCTGCGTGAAGCTCCCAGAACCCGATCCCTGTTGCGTCAGTCCGTGCGATCCACCCTGGAGACCGGACGAGCAGTGCATGATCTGGTATGAAACGAGGTTCTTCGAAGCGCCCTTCCGTCAAGGCGACAACACGGGCGTCGCTGCAGCCCGCAAGTCGCACATCGAATTTCGAATAACCTACGAACACAAGCTCTGTCTGCTTGGAAAACAACACGGTCCGCTGCTCTTCACGCAGACCCTGTTGCCGGGCGAGAAGGTGACTCTGTATCACAGCGATCGATATCGCCGCATCACCAGCGAGCAGGATCGCTACTCGATTCAGACAACCTTCATGCAGTTCCTGTCGTTCGTGCACCAGGGAAGGGTGACCAACACGCTGGATGTACTCAGCGATCAGCTTATCAACGTCAAGGGCAGCAGCTCGGTATCCGTCGGAGGCGGGCTTGCGGGTCTATTGGGCCTCCCGAGCGGCAGCTCTACGACTCAGACCAGCGTCACCGATCACACCATGGTGAACGTTGGATTCGTCTCCGATCAGTTCAATCAGTCGATCGCCCAGGCTTCCCAGTTGACTCACGCGGAGCGCTCCGTCGTGGTGAGCAACTTCGAAGATAAGGAAGTTGCCGACGTGACGGCTCGCGTTATCCGAAATGACAACGAGTGCCGCGCGGTAACCTACTTCATACGGAAAGTCGTCGAGCTGTATGCGGTCAGCACCAGAGTATCGGACATTTCATACCGGATCGTTGCGCCAAACTTCCCTTCCGACTGGCATTCGGCGGGAGACCTTGGCTGGCTGCCCGCCGGAATTCAGGCGGAGATCAAGAAAATACTCGCCCTGCTGCCGAAGATCGGCGACGTGGTTGAGAAGCCCAGACCCATTTCACTGCCTACGGACGGCACGGTCTACGATCCGGAGCTCGCTCATTGCTGTTCGTGCGAACCGGAACGAGCGGCCGCGATAGATATACGGCTGGAAAAGGAGAAGGCCGCCGCTCTGAAAGCCTGCCTGGAAGCGCAACTGCTTGAAGTCGAGTTGCAGCGGCGACGACTGCTCTTGCAGAAAGGCGACCTGTCGTCTTTTGACCCGGTGTCTCCGACGCCGCTTCCTTAAAAGCGTGAAGATATCGGTTCGGTAAAACAAAGATATCGCTTCGGTAAAACAAAGATACCGATTCGGTAAAACGAAGATATCGGTTCGGTAAAACAAAGAAATACCGATTCGGTAAAACAATCTAGGGACGGGCGTCCTTTTTGCAAGGGACGCCCGCCCCTGATTTGCCGTACTTGGGAGCGCAGGCTGCGCGCCCGCCCTGGGGTTGGCCATTTGCGCACGTGGGAGCGCAAGTATCTTGCCTGCGTTACAACCCCGAATGGGGTTGCATATGACAGCCCAAGGTTGCTGTAGCCAGCTACCTTGGGAACGCCGATGAATTACGTTCCAACCCGGAAAGGGTTGTGTACAGGCATACGGCCCACGCTCCCAGGTTCCATTAGCCACAACCGCTTGGTGTCCTGAAAAACCTGTGAAAGAATTCGATTCCGGCGGGCGAATCTCAACGACTGAGGTGATGCATGGCAAAGAAGAAATCGTGGCGCGAAAAACTCGACGATGCGAAGGATCTTCCAAAGCTCATTGATATACCCGAGCGTATGCAGCCCCGGCTGGGCAAGGGCACGATGGTCATCCCAGCGCCTCGCGAAGTCGATGCGATCATGCGACGCGTGCCGGAAGGCCGCTTGATCACCATCAACGAGATCAGGACCGAGCTTGCCAAAAAGCACGGGGCCGCCGTCGCGTGTCCGATAACAACCGGTATCTTCGCGTGGATAGCCGCCAACGCAGCGGATGAAGCAGCCTCCGAAGGCAAACGAGACGGGCTCGCTTATTGGCGAACGCTCAAAGCCGGAGGCGAGTTGAATCCGAAATATCCCGGCGGCATCGAGCGCTTGAAAAGAAAGCTCCGCGAAGAGGGACATCGCATCGTAGCAAAGGGCAAGCGATTTGTAGTCGCCGACTATTCGGATCACCTCGTAAAACGTGCCCGCTAAGGTCAACTCCTCTCGCCCAAGCGCTGCTCACCCTGCGTAGGCGGAGCCAACCCAGGGCTGGAAGCCACAACCACTTCGTGGTTTACTGCTGAACCAGACAAGGATGTCTCTGATTTCCGCAATTTCAATCACGCGAAAACTTGACGCGCACCTCCTGTCGCGGCGTTGCGCGTTTTTGACGACGGCTGCCTTTTGTATTATTCTCAGAACTCACCTGGAGTCATCTGATGAATTCCAAAAAGCTGCCGCTTCTTGCGCTCATACTCGTAGTGGCGGCGTCACTCGGCGGAGGGTTGCTGCACAGGCAGAAGCGAACCACCGCCTCCGAGAGAGACGCACAGGCGGACATCACCGATTTCTTTGAGCAATCGCTTCACGCAGTAGAAGAAAACTACTCCGGAGACCTGGATCTGGAGCGCGTCAGCAAGGCTTCTATCCAGGGGATGCTTCATCAGTTGGACCCGCACTCTTCATTCTTCACCAAAAACGAATTCGACGACCTTCAAACCGAGCAGTCGAGCCGCTTCTACGGAATCGGAGTAACCATAAAGAAACTGAACGGGCGCGTGTTCATCGCGTCCACGATTCCCGGCGGTCCCGCATATCGCGCCGGCCTCAGGTATGGCGATGCAGTCACCTCGATCGATTCCCTAAGCGCGGAAGATTGGAGCGGTGAACAGGTTATGCAGCGCGTGCGCGGAGTGAAGGGAGATCCGGTCGAAATCAAAGTCGAACGGCCTGGAGTGTCTCATACAATCACCGTTCGCGTGATTCGAGACGAAGTAAAACTCCCCACCGTCCGCAATGCGTTTATGATACCTCCGACCGGCGTAGGCTATATCAGCCTGACCGGCTTTTCGGCAAAGACCGACGACGAGCTGAACGACGCCATTGCGCGATTGAAGCCCGCGGGACTGCATCAATTGATCCTCGATCTGCGAGGCAATCCCGGCGGTCTCCTTGATCAGGCGATTAAAGTAGCGGGCCGCTTTCTGTCGTCCGGAATGCGCGTGCTGGAGGTTCGCGGCCGCGACGAACCGTCGTCCGATCGCGTGTACGATGTACCGCCGAACAACGAGCCCGAACAGATGCCCATGGTGATTCTGATCGACAAGCGAACGGCATCGGCATCGGAAGTGGTCGCGGGAGCGCTTCAGGATCACGATCGGGCGCTGATCATCGGCGAAACAAGCTTCGGCAAGGGGCTCGTTCAAGGCGTCTATAAGTTGTGGGGCGGCACCGGACTGACGTTGACTACGGCGAGGTACTACACGCCTTCCGGGAGATCCATACAGCGCGACTACTCGACTATAAGTTTTTACGACTACTACCAGAATCGCGATGAGGCGCTTCACAAAGTCGCATCCGCGGGAAACGCTTTTCACACCGACCTCGGTCAAGACGTGTACGGAGGGGGCGGCATCGCTCCGAAGATAGAGTTGAAGCAGCCTGAAGCCAGCCGGGTTCAGGGACAGCTTTATTCAGCGATCTTTGATTTCGTGCGGCAGTTGGTGAACGGACAGATAAACGGCCTGCGCGAATATCGCGTAACCGAGACGCAGCGAAAGACAAATCTCAGCGCGGACGACATCGACCGATTTCCAATCGGCGAGCGGCTTCTCACCGCTTTTCGTCAATATATAGCGGACAAACCCCGGTTCAATCTTTCCGAAGAGAAACTGGCCGCCAATCAGGACTACTTAAGAGGATGGCTGCGGCGCGAAATTCTTACGGCCGCTTATGGAGCGGAAGCCGGCGAAGAAACCTACCTGCTCGAAGATCCGCTGGTAAAGAAAGCCGTCGAGAAACTTCCCGAAGCACGGCAGCTTGCCGAAAACGCCCGTCACTCACGCGGCGAGCAGTAGCTTCTTCCCCCAGTAATCTCTTCCCATTATTCATACTTCGATCACGACCGGTATGATCATCGGCCTTCTGCCGGTGCTCTTTTGAATAAAGCGCTTCAACTCGACGCGAATTTTTTCTTTTATGACGCCGAGATCGATGCGCTCTTCGTGACTTGCGGCCCCGATGGTTCTTTCAATCAGATCCCGCATGTCGGCTACAAGTCCGCCTGGATCGTCGTCGTGCACGAAGCCTCTGGTCACGATTTCGGGCTTGGACTCCAAATCACCCGAAGTCGGATTGATCACCACGATAGGCACCACGATTCCATCGTAGGACAGGTGCTTTCTGTCGCGGACGACAATGTCCTTCACCTCTCCAAGCGTGCCGTCTATGAACGTCCGGCCGACAAACTCCTTGGCGATGATCTCAGCCCGGTCTTGATCGATTTCAAGAACGTCGCCGTTTTCGATGATAAGAATGTTGCTCGGCTCGACGACTCCCAGCGTATTGGCCCATTCTTTGTGCCGATAAAGCTGGCGATACTCGCCATGAATCGGGATTAGAAACTTCGGCCGAAGAGCTTCGATCAGAATCCGGAGATCCTCCTGACTCCCATGTCCCGATACGTGAACCCGAGCGATCGAGCTGTCGACTACCCTTGCGCCTCGCTTATAGCAATGGGAGATCAGCCGCGAAATAGCTCGCTCGTTTCCCGGAATATTCCTGGACGAAAGCAGAACCAGGTCGCCTTCTTCAACCTTCAGATTCTTGTGCTGGTCGGTTGCCATTCTCGCCATAGCGGACATCGGTTCTCCCTGGCATCCGCTTACGAGCAATACCAACTGATCGCCATCCGTGTGCCGCGCGTCGGATGGAGACATAAAGATACCGTCGGGCGCGTTCAACTGGCGCTGTGACTGGGCCGTCTCTACATTGCGCAGCATGCTGCGGCCGAGCAGCGTCACGCCTCGGCCAAAGTCATTAGCGAGATCCAGGACAATCTGGATTCGATGAACCGAGGAGGTAAAACAGGTAACGATAATGCGTCCGGTAGCACTGTCGAAGATTTCTTCGAACGCCGGTATGACCGCTCGCTCGGACAACGTGCGGCCGGGTCTTTCGGCGTTCGTCGAGTCGGCCAGAAGGGCCAGCACTCCGGAGTCGCCCAGTTGAGTCAGGCGCTTCAGGTCTATCGGTTCTCCGACGACCGGTGTGTCGTCGACTTTGAAATCGCCCGAATGAACGATCACGCCTACCGGTGTCGTGATCGCTACGGCGGCGCAGGCCGTAAGGCTGTGTGAGACGTGAACCCACTCTATCTCAAAATTACCGATGCTGATTTTGTCCAGGGGGTCGACGGGATGAACTTCGGCCGTTTCCCACAGCCCGTGTTCTTCGAGCTTGTTATCGAGAAGAGAAAGCGTGTAGCGAGTGCCATAGACCGGAACATTGATTTCCTTAAGCAGGAACGGCACCGCTCCAATATGATCTTCGTGGCCGTGCGTGAGGATGATCGCGGAAATCTCGTCGCGAAATGTCTCTATGTAAGAAAAGTCCGGAATGATTATGTCGACGCCGGGAACGTCGTCCTCCGGAAACGTCATTCCCGCATCGATAATTACGGCCTGGTCGCCGTAGCGAAGCGCCATCATGTTCATTCCGAACTGACCAACGCCTCCGAGTGGGATTATCTGAAGTCTTTCATCAGGCATAAGTAAGTATCACAGGCAATATCGCTGATTCTTAGTCATTCAAAGTTAGTCATTCAAAGTCGGTCATTCAAAGAGAGCTGAATGAAGCGCCGCAAACTCGGCTATGGACAGGGTCTCCGCCCTCCGCTTCGGATCTATATTGGCCTTCAAGAACGGTTCAGCGGCGATTGAATCGAACCCGAGCGCCGATGCGGCGGCCTTTAGATTGTTGTGGATTGTTTTTCGCCTCTGCGCGAATGCCGCGCGAACCAGCGCGAAGAAGCTCTTTTCGCTTTGAACGCTGACGATCGGTGTTGCTCTTTTTCTTAGTCTGATCACGGCCGATTTTACTTTTGGAGGGGGCCGAAACGCCGAGGGCGATACTTCAAAAAGTTCCTGCGCTTCACAGTAGTACTGAACCAGAACGGAAAAATAACCATACTCTCGCCCACCTGGACTGGCAATAATTCGATCGACGACTTCCCGCTGAAGCATCAGTGTCATCTCCACCATCGGCTGCCGGATGAGAATCTGAATCAACGGGGTCGATATGTAGTAGGGCAGGTTGGCAACAAGCCTGACTACCGGCCCCACATCCTCTCCTGCGTGCTCTTCTCCGACGTGCTCGCTCCACCCGCGCTTTGCCGCTTCGATGATGTCACCCCAATTCACTTGAAGCGCGTCACCCTCAATTACCGATAGATTTTTAGCCTCAATCGAGCCGCGAAGTCGTTCGACCAATTCTCTGTCTATCTCGATGCATACCAGAAACCCGCAGTCATCCAGTAATTGGCGAGTCAATGCGCCTTCGCCCGGACCTATTTCAATTATCGCGTCGCGTCCGCTCGGAGAGACCGCCTCGACTATTCGGCGAGCGATTCTCCGATCGGAAAGAAAGTGTTGCCCGAGGCTCTTTTTCGGCTTTACCAAAATCTAACGATGAGTTCGTTCAACCGGGATACCCGGTAACCTCGATCGTTCCTTTCGTCGCTACGATTTTGGGATCAATTAAAACGACGCGCCTGTCATTCCATGAGAATACTTCCGGTTCCTCAATGGAATCATCCCGGCGAACAGTCGTTATTTTGTCGATCGCGTCGATCTCAGCCGTAGATCGGAGCACCGAGTCTCCTATTATCGCAAGGCTCGTTAATGCACGCTCCTTTGCCAACTCGAGTATCGCCGAGAGATTGCCGCGTTCTTTATCGAGCGTATTGAAATAGGCGGCGGAGCGAGCAAAACGATCGTCAATCGCAGCCTTATGCGCTTCTTCCAGCATAATCACTTCAGCGCGCCGGTGCTTAGGTCTCGAAATAAATGAATTCAGTATTGCCTTTCCCGCATCATCGGCGGAATTGACCACGAGTGCGTCGTATCTGAAGAGATCGCCGAGCAGATCTTGCGAAGGACGCCAGTTGTCGCCGTCCGAAGGCGGAAGTATCAAATGAGCAAACGGGATTTTCGTGCTTATATGTTTTATGTAGCATTCGTTCTGTCGCCGCGCTTCTTCCGCGCGCAATCCGACGTCGACTTCGATTCCCGCATGCATCAACAGACGAATCCCCTTCCCATTCACACGCGGATCGGGGTCTTCGATGGCAATCACCACGCGAGCCAGACCGCTTTCTATGATTGCATCGGTACACGGCGAGGTACGCCCTTCGTGGCAGCATGGCTCGAGCGAACAATACAACACGGCGCCTCGCGCCGACTCGCCGGCGGCTTCGAGCGCGTACGACTCGGCGTGCTTGAGCCTCTCGTATAGATGAAACCCCTCTCCGGCGATTCGATCATCTTTTACGATCACGGCGCCGACGAGCGGATTGGGGCTTACGAGGCCCTCTCCCGCTCTCGCAAGCTCGAGCGCTCTGTCCATGAAAACTGTGTCGGAGTCTTTCATCGAAGTGGGGTTCAGTCCTGATGTCGATAAGGCCCTTTCCGTGTGAGCTCGTATCCTTCAAGCGCGAAATTCGCCAGGTTCATCGACGCCATCGCCTTAATCGTGAACCCGTGATTTTCTCCTCGCAGCAGTTTCGGATATCCGGCGGCTGCGATCATCGCGGCATTATCGGTGGTAAGCAAGGGGCTCGGAAAATACACCGGGGCCTTGAATCCCGCCTCCGTCACGGCGCGTCGTAACCCGCTGTTGCAAGCCACGCCGCCCGCAAGGATGACCGTCTTAGGCGGATGCCGGGCAACTGCGTCCTTCAAACGCCCGACGAGCGACTTTATCACCTGCTCTTGAAAGCTTGCCGCGAGGTTCACGATATCCGCCCCGGCGGATTCGCCTGGTTGAACCGGCTCAATGCCGTTCTCTTTGACGAATCGCACGACCGCGGTCTTCAAACCGCTGAAACTGAAATCGAGATTGCCGCTCATTCGTGGAATCGTGAAGACCATTCTTGCGGCGTCAGGGTCGCCTGCTTGAGCGAGCTTATCCAATACGGGACCTCCCGGATAACCCAGGCCCAGGAGCTTGGCTATCTTGTCGTAGGCTTCGCCGGCCGCATCGTCGCGAGTTCGGCCAAGAATGGCGTACTGCTCGGGCGCTGGAATGAGAAAGAGAGTCGTATGGCCGCCCGATACGATCAGAGCGATTGCGGGGTATTCAATCGGGGGGTTCTCGAACACCACCGAAAAGACGTGTCCTTCTATGTGGTTGATTCCGACTATGGGCTTGTTCAACGAGAAGGCCAGCGATTTAGCATAGCTGAGACCAACCAGCAGCGCGCCTACCAACCCAGGGCCCTGAGTGACCGCTATGCCATCGATACCGGATAACGACAGCCCGGCATCGCTCAAGGCCTGATCAACTACTTGAGTAATGCGGTTCAAGTGTTCACGTGAAGCCAGCTCGGGCACGACGCCGCCAAACGGCGCGTGAATGTTCACTTGAGAGGCGATTACGTTGGTTTTGATTTGATTGCCGCCATCGATCACGGCGGCGGCGGTTTCATCGCAGGAGCTCTCAATTCCAAGAACAAGCATTAAGGAGTCATTTTACACGAGTGACCACGAACCGCGAACATAGTCTCATAGCTCCTCGTCGTCCTATAGCTCTTCGGTATGCGGACTCGTTTATTCGCATCGCCTGAGCGACTCGTCTAATTGTCTGGAGGGCTGCGTTATGCGGTGAGCTCCTGAAACAGCGAGAATCCTTCCGGCCAGTCTCCAAGCCCGCTCTCCGAGTTGATGTGACCCTTTGGACCGATGCTCACAAACCGGCTGCCCCACGCTTCGGCAACCGATCTCGCGTATTCAGGCCCGGCATAAGGGTCGTCGGTGCTGGCTACGACGATGCTGTGAAAGCGGAGCGGCTGACGGGGTACGGGCGCGAAACCCACGGCGTCTTTTGGGAAGCTGGGTCCTTCAGGGTCCGCCGGAGCTACAAGCAGCGCTCCTTTAATTTGGAGCGTCGTCTTTGCCGCCCAATGCGCGACAAGAGCGCACGCCATGCTGTGGGCTATCAGGACTACATCGGCTCCCGCGCGAGCTACGGATTCTTCCAGTACCGCGCGCCACTCGTCGCAATCCGGATGGTTCCAGTCACGTTGTTGTACACGCGCAAAAGAAGGGTTCGCTCTTTCCCACAGAGTCTGCCAATGCTCCGGGCCGGAGTTTCCCATACCAGGGAGTATGAGAGCGGTTGTCTTTATCGCTTCAGTTTCGTCGCTCATAAAGCTTCTTTGTTGTATTGCCGCGTGATTATATGGGCATTGAATCAGGGTTGGCAATTGGGTGAAGAGCGGTCAGCAGTCAGCGATCAGCAGTTGCCCTGTACGATCAGCCACGTTCTCACATCTCGGCTATTCCGAGCCGTTTCAGCTTCTCGATAAATGACTCGCGATACTCCGGAACCGCGAGACGATCAGATCCATCCCGCTTTTGATGTACAACGTCGGGAACATTGCTATGCATCGGAGGACCTGTCACGAGCCGGATGCTCGGCATGGGGTGCTCATTAAGTAAAAAGCAAACACGACCGGAGGAATGTAATGAAGACGATGAGAGCCTTGATCACGGTAATGCTCTTCGCCATCCCGCTTTTTGCACAGGAAAAAGAGAGGCCCCGCATATTTGTTACCGATAGTCAGTCGTGGGAGATCTCAGGTGGATTCGGAGGCGGCGGCGACGCAGTTGCAGGTTCACAGAGCGGAGGCGCCCGGCCGCAGACAGCCGAGGTCATCAAAACCTTCGGAGAGCGATGCAAAGACTGCGTCGTCACCATCAAAAAAGAAAAAGCCGATTACATAGTCATCCTCGAACACGAAGGCGGCAAGGAGTTCTTTCGCAAGGACAACAAGTTTGCCATCTTCAACAAGAATGGCGACGCGATAGGGAGCGGTTCCACTCGCACCCTCGGTAACTCAGTCAAGGAAGCTTGCGATTCCATGATGAAAGACTGGGCGTCGTCTCAAGGTAAGAAAGCCGAACCAAAACCTGATAGCAAGTCGTAGCTAACCCGCCGAGGGGGGTGCGCAACGTCCCCGAGGTCGAGTTGATGTTGTTTTGTCCCGGGAGGGACCTCTGGGAATAGCCCACCGGTTCACTGGTGGGTCGCTCGCCTCCAATCGCCTGGGAAGCACCGAAGGCACGGCTGGTTGTCATCTTCAAAATTGCGACCTGAATGGTGTCCGCGAGTTTCAACGTGGTTGGAACATTCATAAGGGATGTAATCTTGAGAATCAGCCGTCCCTTCCGGGACTAGCAACCTGGTTTGCTCCCTACCCACCGATGAATCGGTGGGCTACTAATCAGAACATCCTTTCAGGATGTTTGTCGGGTCGTAACGCGGGCCGGATGCCTGCGCATAACCCTTTCAGAGTTGGAACGTAATTCATCGGCGTTCCCAACGTAGCTGACTACATCAATCTTGGGATGTTCGTCCGTAGTTTCCCCTGTGGTAGTGTTATGGCTTGCCGGCAGAATTCAATCGGAGGGCATTATGCCAGAGATCACTGAATACGCACCCGGAACCTTTTGTTGGATCGATATGGGGTCGCCCGATCCCGAGGCTTCAAAGAAATTTTATACTGAATTGTTCGGATGGACTTATGTAGACGCTCCGGCAGGTCCGGATATGGTCTATACCTTATTCAAGCTCAACGGCCATGACGTCTGCGCGATGTATCAGATGCAGGATGATCAAAAAGCCCAGGGGATACCGCCTCACTGGTCCTCCTATGTTTCAGTTGTAAGCGCCGACGAGACCGCCGCTAAAGCCGAGGAGCTCGGAGGAACACTTATGATGCCTCCGTTCGACGTGATGGAGGCGGGTCGAATGGCGATGATACAAGACCCGACAGGGGCGATAGTCGCCGGCTGGCAGGCTCGCGCCGATATAGGCGCCAGGATAGTAAACGAACCGAATTCGCTTTGCTGGAATGAGCTTGTCACCAGCGACCACGTCAAAGCAGCCGAGTTCTACACGAAGCTCTTTGGCTGGACAACAAAAGGCCCCGACTCCGGCGCCCCTATCCAATACACCGAATTTTTCAACGGGGAGCGTGCGGCGGGAGGAATGTACGAACCGCCCGCCGAGTGGGGAAACGTTCCTTCACACTGGATGCCGTACATCTCTGTTGCCGATTGCGACGAGACCGCTCAGAAAGCGCAGTCGCTCGGCGCCGAGATAAAAGCTCCTCCCGCGGATGTACCCAACGTAGGCAGATTCGCGACCATCCAGGATCCGCAAGGGGCGGTCATTTCGATTATCAAGTTGAATCTGCCGTCATAGACCTTTCATGCCCGATCGCGCACAGAACCGGCTCGTTGTAAGCCCGCATAATTCCGGGCGACTCGCGGCCGCGGCCCGCTGGGTCAACTCCTACGGGCCGGACCAGGAGTTGATTCTGCTCGCGGCCAATTCGGATGCGGCCGACGATTTCACCAGACTTATCGTGGGCGGCAGAGCGCGGTTCGGCTTGATCAAGCTCACTCTGGACCGGCTGGCGACGCGGCTTGCGGCGGCGACGCTGGCCGGCAGAGGCCTGGCTCCCGCATCCGATCTATCGCTCAGCGCCATCCTTACGAGATGTGTTCACTCGTTGCTGGCGCAGGAGAAAATCTCGTACTTCGCGCCGATCTGCACGCGCCCCGGGTTTCCGCGCGCGGCCGCGGCGACAATCGAAGAGCTTCGGATGAATTGCGTCCGCGCGGATGATCTTCGAGCGCTCGAACGCGGAGGGCCCGATCTCGCGGTTCTCTATGAACTATTCGCCGGCGAGCTCGAGCGTCAGGGTCTCGCCGATCGCGCCGCCAGATTCGAAGCCGCGCTGGAAGCGGCGGCCTCCGCTCCAAGAGCCCCCTTGCTTCTGCTCGACGTACGAATCACGTCTCTTCTCGAATCGAGGTTGATCTCACAACTGGCTCGGCAAGCCGATTCCGTGTTTGCTACGTCGCCGCGAGGCGACAGCCGCTCAATGGCCTATCTATGCGATGCGCTTACCTGCGATCCCAGCGATCTTCTGGATGAATCGATGTCGACGTCGCTCGCTTCGTTGAGGAAGCACCTTTTTGAAGAGTCCGCGCCTCCGCTTTGTGATCTGGATGGCAGCGTCGATCTCAAGTCCTGGCCCGGAGAAGCACGCGAAGCGGTAGAAATCGCGCGGGCCGTTCAAACCGAAGCCGCGGGCGGCGTCTCGTTCGATCGAATGGCGATATTTCTTCGCTCTTCCAACGAGTATCGGCCTCACATCGAAGAAGCATTTCAGCGCGCGGCGATTCCCGTCTATTTCGCAAGAGGCTCGACGCGCCCTGATTCCGGAGGGCGCGCGATGCTCGCCCTTTTGGCCTGTGCCGCTGAGCGATTGTCCGCGCGGCGCTTCGCCGAGTACCTGTCTCTATCACAGGTTCCTTCGTCGTCACAGGCGACTTCGCCCGATCCCGCTGACGGAGATGCTGCCTGGGCTCCGCCCGAGAGCGATCTCATTCCGGAACGAATGACCGCTTCCGAGCCCCAAAGCGATAAGACGAATCGTGAACCGCCGGTCGATCCGGACGCGGCTGTGAGCGTCGAAGGTTTAGTGCTCGCGCCATGGCGGTGGGAAGAGCTGCTTGTCGAAGCTTCCGTGATCGGCGGCAAGGATCGATGGGCGCGACGCCTCGCGGGTCTCGAGCGAGAGATGACGGTGCGACGCCAGGAACTCACGGAAGAAGACGAAGCTCGGGCGGCTCTTCTTGATCGCAGGCTTCGCGACTTGATTCATCTAAGAGAATTCGCGCTGCCGATTATCGAAAAGATCTCGGGCTGGCCGAAGAGTGCGCTCTGGGGCGATTGGATTCGGCATCTGACTGATCTCGCGGCGGCGGCGATACGCGAGCCTGAAGGCGTCATTAAAACAATCGAAGAGCTCGAGCCGATGGCCGAAGTAGGGCCGGTAGATCTCGATGAAGTTCGCGTGGTCTTAGCGCCGCGTCTCCGCGAGCTTGCGACGCCGCCCCCGCGCCGTCGATACGGAGCCGTGTTTGTAGGACCGGCGGACTCGGCGCGGGGTCTTGCCTTTGACATAGTGTTTGTGCCGGGTCTTGCCGAAAAACTCTTCCCTCGCAAAGTGATTGAAGATCCGATCCTGCTCGATTCGGAGCGCAGGCGCCTGGAATCCTCAAATCTGATCACACAGCGCGATCGAAACGAGGCCGAACGGCTTGCGCTGCGGCTTGCGATAGGCGCGGCCGCAAACAAGGTCTATCTCTCATTTCCGCGCATCGACGTGCAGCAGGGCCGGCCTCGCGTTCCATCATTTTACGGACTGGAAATTTTGCGTTCGGCCCAGGGCGATCTCCCGGGATTCGAAAAGCTCGGCACGATGGCTGAAACCGGCGCCGGAGCCCGGCTTGGCTGGCCTGCTCCGTCGAACCGCAATGACGCGATCGATGAAGCCGAGTACGATCTGGCGGTGCTCGCTCCGATTGTCGATGCCGATCCGGATGCCATAGCGGGCGCGGCGCATTACCTGTTGACCGCCAACCCTCATCTCGAACGGGCGTTGAGGGCGAGAGCGAGACGCTGGTTGAAGCGATGGACCCCCGCGGATGGATTGGTCGAACCGGACGCGCTTGCGAAAGCAGCGCTCGAGCTGCATCAATTCAGCGCCCGCTCCTTTTCTCCGACGGCCCTTCAAAACTACGCGTCGTGTCCGTATAGATTCTTTCTCCAGGCTATTCATCGGCTCGAACCGCGCGAAGAACCCGCCGCGATTGAGGTCATAGACCCGCTCACGCGAGGGTCTCTCTTTCATCACGTGCAGTTCAGAGTCCTATCCGCGTTAAGGGCCTCCGGCACGTTGCCCGTTACTCCGTCGTCGCTTGCCGATGCGATAAAGGCCGTAGACCACGCTCTGGATGAAGCAGCCGCGCGCTACGAAGACGAGCTCGCTCCGGCGATTCCCAAAGTATGGGAGGATGGAATAAACACGATTCGAGCCGATCTTCGCGAATGGCTTCGCCGCGCCGCCGATTCGCGTGACGGGTGGGTTCCTTACAAGTTCGAGCTTTCATTCGGGCTGAGCGATCGCGGGCGCGAAGACGAAGATCCCGACAGCAGCGACCACGCTGTTCTTCTTCCCGGCGGACTCCAATTGAGAGGCTCGATCGACCTGGTCGAAAGACGCGTAGATAATGCGGGGGCCGCTATACGCGCAACCGATCATAAAACCGGAAAGATTCGCGCGAGCAAGACGGCGATCGTTGAAGGCGGACACGTCTTGCAACCGGTGCTGTATGCGCTTGCATGCGAGACGCTCCTAAAAGAACGTGTTGAGGCGGGCCGGCTCTATTACTGCACGGCCGACGGCGGCTACGAAGATCGAGTAGTCGAGATGAGAGATCTGAGCCGCGACATAGCAGGACAGGTAATCGACATTGTCGGTACGGCGCTCAATGAGGGGTTTCTACCGGCGCTCCCGGAGAAGGGCGCGTGCAACTGGTGCGACTATCGAATGGTCTGCGGGCCTTTCGAAGAGATTCGAACGGCTCGAAAACCGGCGGATCGGCTTGAAAAGATTCACGACCTGAGAATGCTGCCGTGACGACCGGCTCTACCTGGGGGCTGACATGGCCAGTCGATTGATTTGCGCCGCCATTGATTTTCTCGACGTTGATGAAAAATCAACTCACAAATGAAACTCTCGCGGATACCGCTGCGAGGAACCGCATTCGAACGGACCTCGACACGACTCTTGTTGTAGAAGCCGCGGCGGGCACAGGCAAGACGAGCGAGCTTGTGGCGAGGATGATAGCCGCGTTGAAGTCGGGACGCGCGCGCCTCAACAGCATGATAGCGGTCACCTTCACCGATGCCGCCGCGGGCGAGCTCAAGCTCAGATTGCGGGCGGAGATTGAAAAAACGAGACAGGATCCGCGATGCCCGCCCGACGAGAAGAAACGCCTTACCGACGCGTTGCCGCAGCTCGAAGAGGCGCGGATCGGAACCATTCACTCATTCTGCAGCGACCTCCTTAAAGAACGGCCGGTTGAAGCCGGTATTGATCCCGCCTTCGAGGTCGCCGCGGACGAAATCGCGCGGCCCTTATTCGATCTGGCATTCGATCGATGGTTCGAGCGGCAGCTTGCCGCTCCGGGTGAGGCCGTCCGCCGAATCCTTCGACGCCGAACACGCAATGACGGCCCAAGGTCGATTCTGCGAGCCGCGGCATGGCAGTTGTCGGAGCGGCGCGACTTCCCTTCTCCATGGCGGCGAAGCGCCGACTTCAATCGGACGGAGTTGATTGACGGGCTTATAGCGGAAATGAAATCGCTCGCCGCATGGGTGAGCAAGGGTGACCCTGACGATTTCTTCATTCGCTCCCTTGCGGAGCTCGATGTATTCGTCAACGAAGTGACTCGCACCGAAACCGTCACCGGCGAACGCGACTACGACGGAATCGAAGCGCGCCTGACTGTATTCAATCGGAGATGGCATTCGGAATGGGTCGGCTACAAGCGCAAAGACGATACTATGCCGAAGGCGGAGCTTATCGAGCGCCGGAATCTGCTCAAGCAGCGGATGGAGTCATTCCTTACGGCGGCCGGGGCCGATCTGGCGCCCATGCTTCGCGACGACCTCTGGGAAGTGATCGAGGAATATCATCGCCTCAAAGAACAGGCGGGATGCCTCGATTTTCTCGACCTGCTTCTACGAGCCCGCGATCTTGTTCGACACCGCCAAGACATACGCTCCGAGCTTCAACAACGCATCACCCACATCTATGTAGACGAGTTCCAGGACACCGATCCGCTTCAGGCGGAAATTCTAATGTTGATCGCGGGCAATGACAGCGCTGAAACCGATTGGCGAAAGGTGAAGCCCGCGCCTGGGAGGCTCTTCATCGTAGGCGATCCAAAACAGTCGATCTATCGATTCCGGCGCGCCGATGTTGAACTGTATGAGCAGGTCAAGCAACAGGTCATTGCCGCAGGCGGCGCGCCCGTTGAATTGAGCGTGAGCTTTCGCGCCGTGCCTGAGATTCAACAGGCGGTGAACGCGGCCTTCTCCGAAATTATGAGCGGGAGACTCGATGTCGGCTCGCGTCAGGCTCGCTATACGCCTCTTCGCGAATGCCGTCCGTCGATAGAAGGCCAGCCGGCCGTAGTAGCGCTGCCGACGCCCGCGCCTTATGGCGACTACGGCAAGATCGTGAAGTTCCGGATCGAGGAATCGCTTCCTGACGTTATGGCCGCGTACGCCGAATGGCTGGTCAAAGACAGCGGTTGGTCGGTCTCCGAACGAAGCGGAAACAAGAGGGCGATAGCTCCTCGAGACATCTGCATGCTCTTTCGCAGGTTTCGGCATTTCGGCAGCGATGTAACTCGACCTTATGTTCGCGCGCTCGAAGCTCGAGGGCTTCCTCACCTGCTCGTCGGCGGCAGCTCGTTTCACGCCCGAGAAGAGGTAGAGGCAATCAGAAACGCGCTGAACGCGATCGAGCGGCCGGACGACGAGCTCTCCCTGTTTGCAACCTTGAAAGGGCCTCTGTTCGCGCTTAGCGATTCACAGCTTCTCTCTTACCGAACCCGAGTCAGCCTTAATTATTTCAGAACGGTTCCCGAAGACCTGCCCGAGTCTCTATCCGAAGTCGTGGACGCATTATCGATCCTTCGTGAGCTTCATCGCGGGCGAAATCTCAGGCCGATCGCCAACACGATAGGACGGCTTCTGGCGGAAACAAGAGCGCACGCGGGACTGGCGATCTGGCCCACGGGCGAGCAGGCGCTAGCAAACATCACCCGTTTGATGGATATGGCTCGAAGAGCCGAACGGAACGGCGTGAACTCGTTCAGAGCTTTCGTGGATTGGCTCGAGGACCAAGCGCAGCGCGGCGAGGCAAGCGACGCCCCGATAATCGAAGAGGGTGCGGCGGGCGTCCGGCTGATGACCGTTCACAAGGCCAAAGGGCTGGAGTTTCCGGTGGTGCTTCTCGCGGATATGACTGCACGCGAGGCGCGCGAGCCTTCTATCTGGTCCGATCCGGAAAAGGGCCTCTGCGTGATGAAGCTCGCGGGCTGTCTGCCTCCGGAACTGCAGGAGCACGCCGAAGAAGAGATGGCGCTCGAACGCGATGAAGCCGCCCGAGTGCTTTACGTAGCCGCGACGCGAGCGCGCGATCTGCTGGTCGTGCCCGTGGTCGGCGACGCGCCGCAAGACGGATGGATCGGCCTGTTGAATCGCGTGGTTTACCCGCCCGCTAAATCCGCTCGCCAGCCCGAGACTTCCAGCCCGGCGGGATGTCCGGAATTCGGCTCGGACAGCGTTCCGATGCGGCCTCAGAACGCGGTGAGACCGGCCGACTCCGTAGCGCCGGGCTTGCACAAACCTGAAGTCGGCGAGCATCGAGTCGTCTGGTGGGACCCTCTCACTCTGCGGCTCAACGTGAAGGAAGCCGTCGGTCAGCGCCAGACGAGACTGCTTCAAGCCGATGAAGACGGAATCAAGTCACAGGCGGGAATCCGGGCTCACGCTGAATGGCAGTCGACTCGCAAGCGCGTGCGCCAACAGGCAGGCGCGCCGCGCGTTAACGTCATCACCGCGACCGAGCACGCGGTTTCAATGGCTGAATTGCCCGCTCATCCCACACCCGATATCGTGAAGCCTGCCGCGCCATCCGGCGATATTCAGCGATCGCTCTTCGATCTGATCGAACAATCGGCGGCCGTGAAAGAGAGGGCTCCAACGGTATCCATTAAATCCGCGGGCCCGACGATCTCTCGGCCGCACGGACAGCGATTCGGAACGCTGGTTCACGCCGTGCTCTCGATCGTGGAGCTGAATGCCGACCGCGCCGCCGTCGAGCGAACGGCCCAGCTTCAAGGACGAGTGCTTGGCGCTACGGCTGAAGAAATACGCGCGGCCTCGACTACTGTTGTCCGAGCTTTGGCGCATTCACTGTTTGTCGATGCGAGAGAAGCCGCATCGGCGGGGGCTTGTCGTCGAGAATCGCCGATTACTATGCCGCTCGAAGAGGGCGTGATTCTCGAAGGCGTCGTCGATCTCGCGTTTTTGAAAAACGATGAATGGGTCGTCGTAGACTTCAAGACCGATATGGAATTGGGTGACCGCATCGAGGAATATCGGCGCCAGGCGGCTCTGTATGTCGAAGCGATCTCCCGAGCTACCGGCAAATCGGCGCGAGGGTTCATCCTCAAAATATGAATAGCCAGCGAGCGTAGAGGTATATGAGCGGCGCGCAGAAGAACGCGCTGTCCAGACGATCCAGCATACCGCCGTGACCGGGAAGAATTTTCGAAGAATCTTTCACGTTCGAGCCCCGCTTCAACTGCGATTCCGCGAGGTCTCCAACCGGCCCAATCGCGCCGATAAGCGCGCCTAGAATAATTGAATCAAGCAGTGGAAGATCATTGAAGAACGTCAGCTTGCAAATCGGACCCGTAGCCGCGGCAACCAGCAGCCCTCCGATCAACCCCTCAACAGTTTTGCCCGGGCTGATTTTCGGAGCGAGCTTGCGGCGCCCGAATCCTCGGCCAACATAGTACGCTCCGGTGTCGGCCATCATTACGAACGCAAAGAATAGCGTAAGCAGCTTTGAAGCGAGATGAGTATGCTCCGCGGTATCCGGAAGCATTCTGATTCCGATCAAGAAAGCGCCGAGAAGCGGCGCGTATGCCACTCCAAAAACGGTAGTCGATACGGAAGCGAGAACGGTGTTCATCTCCTGCTCGCTGAACAAAGACCAGGCGAATGCGATACACGTGGCGGCGGCGAGCACCGCGCCTATCCATCCGGGATGGCCGACAATAAAGCAGGCCGGCACTCCAAGCGCTGCCGCATAGCCGGGCAGCCTGTAGGGAGCGGCGCCGGTTCGCGCGCTCAGATTGTAGAACTCTCCAAGGGCGAGAATTAACGCGACGACCGCAATGATATTGAAGTAGTACGGATTGCGGCTCCAGATGGCGAACAGAAGAATCGGCAGTGCTACCACAGCGGTTAGTATTCGCTTCATAAGGCGTGAGTCGTAGCGTGGAGAGGTTTCGCCGCTGCCGTTGAACCGCTTATTTCATATTGGCGACGAGAGGTTCGGTTTTGGCAGGTTTGATATCGCCGTAGCGCCGGTCGCGCTTTTGAAAATCGATGATGGCTTCGAATAGATCGGCGCGTCGGAAATCGGGCCAGAGTTTCTCCGTCACGTAGATCTCGCTGTAGGCGATCTGCCAGAGCAGAAAGTTTGAAACGCGCATCTCGCCGCTGGTTCGAATTAACAGATCGGGATCGGGAAGGCCCGCGGTGAACAAGTTTCGTTCGATGTCGTGTTCGGTGATGTCTTCGGGGTTCTGATTTCTCACGAGAGCTTCGGTGACCAGGCGGCGGCAGGCCTCGACTATTTCGCAACGGCCGCTGTAGTTCAAAGCCACGTTCAACTGCAACCCGGTGCAGGCGGCGGTTTCACGCCTGGCCCGATCGATCTCGCGCATCACCACGCTGTCCAGCCGTTCATCGCGCCCGATCGTCTGAAACCGAATGTTGTTTTCCTTCAGGGTGGCTACTTCTTTTCTGATGAACTCGATAAGCAGCGCCATTAACGCTTCGACTTCCAGCCGCGGGCGCTTCCAGTTTTCAGTCGAAAAGGCGTACAGCGTCAGATACCGAATGCCGAGGCGGGCGGCTGCTTCAACGGTCGCTCTTACGGATTCGGCGCCCGCGCGATGCCCCGCCACGCGAGGCAGGCTCCGACGTGCGGCCCAGCGTCCGTTGCCGTCCATTATGATTGCAATATGTGATGGAATCGCGGCAGGATCTAGCTGCCTGAGAAGAAACTCATCCCTCGAACCGCTGTCTACGATCCCTTCAAAATCTTTGAGGAAGTCATTGCTCATCTCATTCGATTTGGGATGAATCAGCCGTCACTTTAATAGTCAACTTGCATCAAAGTCAACCCGAGCGCAGGAGCCGTAGGCCCTGCCAGGGAGCGATCGCCGCGCTCGATGGTTTTCGCGATGATTTCAGGCGGTCGATGACCGCGGCCGACTTCTATAAGCGTACCCGCGATCGCCCGAACCATGTACCGAAGGAATCCGTTCGCCGCAACCGTGACGGATACGATACTGCCTTCGCGCTCGACGTCGACCCGAGCAATCGTGCGCACCGTCGTCTCGACATCGGTAGCCTTAACCGTGAAGCCGATGAAGTCGTGCTTGCCTATGAGAAAAGCCCCTCCCTCGCGCATCAAATCCAGATTCAGAGGCGCTCTGTGCTGATGAACGTATCGCCTCAGAAAAGGGCTGACCACATCGGCGTTCCAAATTTGATATCGATAAGTTTTTTGCTTCGCGTGAACACGCGGGTGAAACCAATCTTCCACAAACTCAACGCATCTAACGCGAACGTCACGATCAATGTTTGCATTGATGGCGTCTCTCAGGATTCGCTCATTGAGGCCGGTTTCGAGTCTCGCGCTCGCGACCTGTCCAAGCGCGTGAACTCCCGCATCAGTCCGGCCGGCCGCGTGCACGGTCACCGGCTTGCCGTCGATACGGGTAAGCGCCTTCGTCAATTCAGCTTGAATCGTGCGGCCATTCGGTTGAATCTGCCAGCCGTTAAAATCGGTTCCGTCATATTCGAGGATGAGCCTGGTGTTGCGCATTGAGTCAGCACCGTTCTTTATGCTGTGTGCATTTGATGGCGTCAGCTAAGGGCCTAAAGGGCCGGCGCATTACCAGGGCACGCGAGCAGCTCGACCATCTGTTCAGGCCTGAAAGGCCGACGATAAGCCAGGGGAAGCGCGTCGGCTGACCATTTGTGCCCCTACCTGATCGAGAGTTCATGCTTATGCAGGCCTGAAAGGCCGACTATAAAATAGCCAAGGGGCAAGCGCGTAGCGCGCCGCCCCTGGTCACGGCGCGCCCGCACCTTCTAGCGCTGAAGGCGCGACATAAGCATTTCGTTGCCGCGCTCAGAAAAACTTACGATCATCTTTAGCTCATTTCGCACTCGCATCGGTTCGCTCCTGGATTTCCCAGAAAGTCGCTTGGCGCTTCTTCTCTCGCGCCTCAGGGAACATAACAACCTCTCTCTAGCACCGGGGGCTGCGCTTTGCTGGCCCCCGGCTATTGACGCGTTCCCCGTCAGGGAACATATCTACCTCTCCATCGCACCGGGGGCTGCGCTTTGCTGGCCCCCGGCTATTGACGCGTTCCCCGTCAGGGAACATACCTACCTCTCATCTCTCATCTCTAATCTCTCATCTCTCATCTCACCTCTCACTCCCACCTCTCTCTCACCTTCCGACCTCTTCAAACCTGATGCAGCGTGAGAGATGATTGTTGTTGACCGCCTCGAGAGGGATCGGTCCCTTGCGGCACTCTTCAATGACGTACGAACATCGCGGCGCGAACGCGCAGCCGGGCGGGAGTTCCAACGGGCTCGGCACGCTGCCCTCAATCGTCACCAACCTGCGACGACCCTCCGCGTCCTGCGATGGGCGTGGTATCGAGCGGAGCAGGCCTTCAGTATAAGGATGGCTGGGATGTTCGAATATTTCAGTCACCGCCGCCTGCTCCACGATTTTGCCGCAGTACATCACGATGACGGAATCAGCGTTTTCCGCAACGAGACCAAGATCGTGGGAGATCAGCAAAACTGAGAGCCTGAATTCCTCCTTGAGCTTCCGCAGCAGGTCGATGATCTCCGCCTGAATAGTGACATCGAGCGCGGTGGTCGGCTCATCCGCGATCAGCAGCCTGGGTCCGCAGGCGAGCGCCATCGCGATCATTATTCGCTGCCGCATCCCCCCCGACATCTGGTGCGGATAGTCGCGAGACCTTTGCGCCGCATTAGGTATCATCACGCGTTCCATCATCTCGATCGCCCGCGCTCGAGCTTGCTTGCGTGATACGTGTTCGTGGAGCTTAACGGCTTCGGCAATCTGATCTCCGACGGTGAAAACTGGATTGAGCGAGGTCATCGGATCCTGAAAGATCATCGCGATCTCGCTGCCCCGGAGCTTCCGCATCTCTTCGCGGCTCAGAGAGAGCAAGTCGCGATCTTCAAATATGATCTCACCGGAAACTACGCGGCCCGGAGGCTGAACGAGTCGCATGATCGAGAGTCCGGTAATCGACTTGCCGCAACCGGATTCGCCCACCAGCGCCAGCGTTGCTCCCCGTTGTATGTTGAAGCTCACATCGTCGACCGCCTTGAGCACTCCGGCGGCGGTTTGGAAATTGGTGGAGAGATTTCTTATTTCTAGAATGTTGTCGGACATGCCGAATTTCAAACAGAGATCACGTTGCGGCTCCTGAGTACCAACTTGCGGTGTCTACCGGCGCTTGACGATCAACTGTAAGGGCGGGCGTCCCTGCCCGCCGCTCTTGAGAAATCGATCAACGATTGAGAATTGAGCGGCTCTATGAAAGGGGCGCCGTGGAGGGCCGCCCGTACATTCCGGATGCAGCGCACGCTTTCCTTCGACGACGACACGGCCAAAATGTTCACAGAGGGCGGCGAGTCCGAAAGCGCGCGGGGCGAGCCTCACTTGATAACCGAACCGCCCTTCATCACAAAGCTCACGTGTTCGAGGACCGTCACATCCGCTATCGGATCTCGACTGACGGCAATAATGTCGGCGAACTTGCCGGCTTCGATCGCGCCGACGCGATCACTCCAGCTCAAGAGATCGGCCGCGTTCACCGTTGCGGCTTGAATGGCCTGCATAGGCGTCAGGCCCCAGCGAACCATATGAGCAAACTGCTTTGCGTTCCAACCGTGAGGGTAGACTCCGGCGTCGGTGCCGAAGGCTATCTTGACTCCGGCTTTTGCGGCTCGTTGGAAGTTTTCGCGCTGGGCGCGGCCGACCTTTCGCTCCTTCTCTATGATCTTGTCCGGATAACCCAGCCGCGTGTATTCGGCGAGAATATAATCGTCGTTGTAGATATCGGCGACGAGATAAGTTCCCTTCTGCTTCATCAACTGTATGCCCTCGTCGTCGATCAAGCTGCCGTGTTCGATCGAAGCAACACCGGCGCGAACGGCGCGTTTGATGCCTTCGGTTCCGTGCGCGTGAGCGGCGACTTTCTTGCCCCACATCGCGGCTTCTTCGACAACCGCGTTCATCTCCTCCTGTGAGAACTGCGGAGCGCCGACCGATTCTTCTTCGGAAAGCACGCCGGCGGTCGCGAGCAGTTTAATTAGATCGGCGCCGTTTTTGATCTCGAACCGAATCAGCTTTCTTATCTCATTCACTCCATCGGCAATTCCGGAAAAACTCCCGAATTTCAGATAAGGGGAAAAGCCGGTGACATCGCCGTGCCCTCCGGTCGCTCCAACCGTGAGCGTAGCCACTTGCATCCGAGGCCCGACGACTGCGCCCGAGTCGATCGCGTTCCGAAGCGCTACGTCGATGAATTCGGGGGCGCCGACGTCGCGAATCGTCGTAAAGCCCGCTTCGAGGGTTCGCCTCGCATAGACGTGCGCGGATACGGCAACATCGATCGGGCTCTTTCTAAAGAGGTCTTCGTAATAGTTCGTGGGCTGCGAGGTTACGTGAGTATGGCAATCGATAAGACCCGGCAGGACGGTCGAGCTCGACAGGTCGATCACCTTCGCATCGGAAGGGGCGTGCGACGCGACTTCTTTTGAAGGGCCGACCTCTTTGATGCGCTCGTCCTCAATGAGAATGGATTGGTCGGTGAGAACCCGGCCGTTCTTAACGTCGACAAGACGGCCCGCCTTGATCAGGGTTATTTTCTTCGGGAGCGACTGCGCCGAAACGGAGGTGAGGGTGAAGACTAACAAGGCGCAGAGCGAAGCCGCCTTTCGAATCATACGAGTCTCCTTGAATGATGATCTGAAAACCGGAACTCTAGCAGAGTTCAATCGGCGTGCAAAACTTCCGCTCTATGTGCTTTGAGCCCAGACCGCCGTGGAACCGCCGGGTCTTTAACCTGGCGGCTGACAGGAACCGGAAGCGGGTTGTATTATTCCAGCCCTCGACCATCTTTACTCAATTATGTCCCGTGATTGGAGGTAGCTATGACGTTGCTGCTATTGCTCGCGCTCTTGCAGGCGCAACCGGCGCTTGAAAACGACTACGTTCGCGTGACGCAAGACGCGGCGCCTTGCGCATCCGCGCGAACGCCCGGCTGCGGCGATAGAGTGATCGTCGCCCTTGGAGATATTCAGCTCAACTCCGGTAAATCCCACCGCAAGATGGCCCGCGGAGACATAGCGGTCTTTAAATCCGGAGAGTCTTACGAGCCGCCCACCGGAGGCTCTTTCTTTGAAGTAGCAATCAAATTCGATCATCCGCCAATCCAATCTCCGAACGAGATGATTCCGCCCGCGAAGAACGCGATTCGCTACGATGGGCCGCGCTTTTTTATTTTCGAAGAACGGCTCGGCGTCGGAGATACGCGAGCGCGGCATAGCCATAGCCAGCGCGTAGTTATGCAGTTGAATCGCACTCGCCTTCAGCAATGGCCCGAGGGCCAGCCGGAGATAATTGTGGATATTACAGCCGATCGTCCTACCTTTAACGCTCCGGTCATTCATACCGTAAAGAACGTGGGCGATGCTCCGCTTCGAGGAATCGTGATCGAGTTCAAACCCGAACGCGCGCGAGCAGCCGGATGAGGGCAAGCTTCTAGAATTTGCGCACCTGGGACCGCAGGCGTCTTGCCTGCGTATTCTCCCTCCCAGCATTGAAGTGCCGCGCTATTTTCATCGCATTCCTAACCGAGTGCGATGGCCGAACTCCAGGCTTTCGTACAGACGGTTCTCTCCCTCAAAACGGCAAGCTGGATATTTTGGAGGAATGACATGCCCAAGATGACACAAGACGAATGCAAGCGCTTTCTCGCGGAGGGAGCCCGCACCGCAAAACTCGGAACCACGCGAAAGGACGGTAGTCCGCACGTCGTCCCGGTCTGGTATGAAATCGATGGAGAGACTCTCGTGTTCACGACCTGGCACGCATCCGTGAAAGCATTGAACATGCGCCGCGATCCGCGGGTTTGTATCTGCATAGACGATGAGACTCCACCTTTCAACTACGTGCGGATCGAAGGCCGCGCTGAGATGTCGAGCGACGCCGAAGAGCTTAAGAACTGGGCGACACGCATAGGCGGCAAGTACATGGGAAATGATCAAGCCGAGAAATACGGCAAACGAAACGCGGTCGAAGGCGAATTAGTCGTGCGCATTTCAATAACAAAGATGACCGGAATCAAGGACGTGGCTGCGTAATAATTCACTCGCTGAATGTAGTCAATGGGTAGACAAACTGGATAGACAAACTCACTCGTTCGAATCGATCAACTACTCCGAGGAGGATGGAACATGGCATCGAAGCAGACGCTCGTTACCGTCAGGGTGATTGCCAAGGACGGCAAATTTCTCGGCGACGACATAGGCGGCTCTCTTGTGACTATCAGGAATGTTGAGACTGGCGTGATGCTCGCGCAGGGCTATACCAAGGGCGGCTCGGGAAACACTACTCAAATAATGGAGACGCCTCGAACAAGATCGCAGCCCATTCCTACCGACGAGGCATCGGAGTTCACGGCGCGGCTCGAGATCGACGAGCCGGCATTCATTGAAGTGACCGCCTACGGTCCTATAGGCGGGCTCCAATCGGCCCACAAAGTATCGGCTACCCAATGGGTGATGCCCGGCAAGAACATAACTCGCGGCGATGCCTTCTTGTTGGAGATTCCAGGCTTGCTCGTCCAGGTGCTCGAGCCGCCGACGCATCTTAGCCTGTCCTCGCTTCCAGGCAACGTGACTATCAGCGCCAACGTTATGATGATGTGCGGATGCCCCATCACTCCCGGAGGCGTGTGGAACAGCGAGCACTTCGAGATTGCTGCGCAGATCAGAAAAGAGGGGAAAATCATCGATACGGTTAAGCTCGTGTATGCAGGCTCGCCAAGCCAGTTTACCGGGAGCTGGAGCGTCAAGCGAAAGGGATACTACGAAGCAATCGTGTATGCTTTTCAACCGGCCACCGGAAACACGGGCCTCGGCCGCGTCACGTTTTTCTATATGCCCGACTGAGCGCAAAGATAAAGCGCCAAATTAGAGATCATCGAAGGAGAGACAATGTTTAAGAGAACGTTTGAGAGAACCTGGTCAAGCATCATATGTGTTGCGGCGCTTGCCGCATTGTGTGTCGCACAAGGAGACACGGCCCAGAAGATACAAGCTCCCGACATAGCTGGCTCCTGGAGCGGGACGTGGGGCATCTACAGCCCGGCCCGCGGCGCGGAATCTCCCAAGAACATTTGCAAGCAGCTCGACTGCAAGATCGAATCTAAAGACGGTGTATGGCAGGCCAGCTTCGAAGGAGACTGCGGACGGCCGTATAAATACTCTATCAAGATGGAAGGACGCCAGGTCGGCGCAGCGGTTCTGTTCAAGGGCACGACCGATCTCGGCCCAAAAGACGGCGGTGTATTCGATTGGATAGGGCGCGCCACTGATAAAGAGTTCGTCGGCTTCTACACGAGCGCATCCTACACCGGCGTATTCAGCCTGACGCGAGCCAATAAGTAGGACTTTGCTTATGAGCGACGCGGAAGCCGCACGTCGATTGGTGAATCTATAAATCCGGGGAGACCATTTTTCCGGTCTCACTTCGCGTAAAGAATTGAGGCACACAAATGCGTACCCAGGCAGAAAAATGCGCGGCGTTTCGTGAGCTGCACGAACGGCCGAGCGCCTTCATCATTCCAAATCCATGGGACATAGGAACCGCGCGAATCCTGGCGCATCTCGGGTTTGAGGCCCTCGCGACCACAAGCGCGGGTTACGCGTTTTCTATCGGCCGGCGCGACAACGCGGTCGGACGCGAGCTTATGATGGCCCACGCGAGAGATATCGTCTCGGCGACCGACCTGCCGGTGAGCGCCGATCTGGAAAATGGTTTTGGGGATGCGCCGGCCGACGCAGCGCATACAATTCGGCTCGCGGCCGCTGCCGGACTTGCGGGCTGCTCTATTGAAGATTCAACCGGACGCGCGGACGAGCGAGTATACGATTTCGCCCTCGCGGTCGAGCGCATCCGGGCGGCAGCGGAAGCGGCGAAATCGCTTCCCTACCCTTTTACGCTCACTGCGCGTTCGGAAAACTTCCTCGTTGGGCGGCCCGATCTCGATGACACGATAAAGCGGCTTCAGTCATTTCAAGAAGCCGGAGCCAACGTGCTCTATGCGCCGGGCCTTACTCGAGCCGAAGACATCGCCTCGCTTGTTAGCTCGGTTGACCGCCCGGTAAACGTGTTGATGGGATTGTCGGGAGTTCGACTGACGCTGGCGGATTTGTCGGCTCTCGGAGTGAAACGAGTAAGCATCGGGAGCGGATTATCGCGCGTGGCGCTCGGAGCATTAATCAGGGTTGCTCGGGAGATGCTGGCAAACGGAACGTTTGATTTCGCGGATGAGGCCGTGGGATTCAAGGACGTGTCCGCGATGTTCGAGCCTTAGATTCACGGGAAAGGAAAGGCACGGCGGATAGCGCATAGTGACTTCGAATGTATGGCTGGCGCCTCTGCCCGCCCATCCTTCGACCATGCGGCGCCTATTTACTTGGATGAATCATCTCTCTCAGAGCCGGTGTATATCCGCGGAGATTCAATCAGGTATCGCCATCCAGATTGATCAATTCATCAATCGGTTCAAGCTCGAAATATTCCTCAAAAGCTTCGACAGTTCGCGGAAGATCGATTCCGGTTGTCATAAATAGATATTCCAGGAATCGTTCCTTAACCTGCCGCTCGTCGTCGACAACATCGAGTCCGAAGCCCCCCTGGGTTATCTCGAGCACCACGCGCCCCAGAGCCGGTTCGGATTCAGCGGATTCATGGCGCGCGGTAAGCTCACTCTCCAGATTCCGGTACGCGGGTTTCGCCGTGACCAGATAATATGATCGCTCCATCTCCATCGACTTTACTCACCCTCGCGAAGATAAGAGGCCCTGATGACGGTCTTGATATTGCCCCTGATGTTGAAGTCGCCTTCTATATCGACGGAAACAGGATCGCACGCGCGGACGAAGTCTTCGAGAATGCGATTGACCACATGCTCGTGAAATATCTTCACCGAACGAAAAGAATTGATATATAGCTTGAGCGATTTGAGCTCGATGCAGCGCTCGTTGGGCACGTACTCGATCTTTATCGTAGCGAAATCCGGAAAATCCGAGAACGGACAAACGGCGGTGAACTCAGGGCAGGTGAACGATATTCGAGTCTCTCTGCCTTTGTACTTGTAATCAAAGGTCTCGAGCGGATAGGGCTGAAAGGCCTCGGCGGGCGTCTCTTCCACCACCAGACCGGAATGCTCGAGTGTTTCAGTGCTCATGCTTGCTCCTTGGATTCTTATTTTGCCCTGCGCCGGCGAGGATCAATTCGGTTGCGGCTGGAGACTGCGAGCGGATTCCAACGCTTCTTTATATCGCACGAAATAACTCGAAAAATCCTCTTCCGACGAAGGAAACATCCCATACCAGAAATAGTCGAATCTATCCGTGAGATAGCTCATAGGCCCTGCCAGCGGTTTGAACCGCGCCGCTTGCGCCAGATATTCGTGATTGGTGGTGTCTCGCTCTATTTCGACCAGATTGCGTTCGGCGAGCTCGTAGAGCAATGCGATGTAGAGCTTTCGCATACCCGTCCTGAAATCTCCGGCGCGGGCCGCGGCTAACGCGGCGCTTGCGAGATCGCTGGAAGTGACCTCCGCATCAATCTCCTCGCCAAGAAGCTCACGTTTCTTCTTCCTTCTTCTCGGACCGCGACCCAGGATCAAAGCCATTCGCACGACGACGACTCCAACGAAGACAAGAACTCCGACTATAACGAATCGATAGATCGGGTTCCCGTAGGCTCCCTGCCCGAAAATCGCATTAAACACTATCGCATAAAGCTTCTTAATCAATTCGAACGCCGCAGTCTTCGCCTTTCTTATCAAGGCGGCAATGAAATTTTCTTTCTTTGGTTGAAACTCCGCGCGAGCCAGTATTTCAGCCATCCTGCCTTCGACCGCCGCATTTGAAGACTTCGGATTCAGCGCCTTCCGAAGCTCGTCGTCCAACGCCTTCAGCCGTGCTCTGATCTCATCGAGCTTCTTCGCTTTTTCCTTCGAATCGGGTTCGCTGAAGTAATTGTCGAGCGCCTCATGAAGCCAGGTGTTATCGACCTCCACGGTTTGCGATTCCGTGCTGATCTCTTCTCGTTTGGGTGCCAGAGTCTTGATCGTGGCGGCGCCCTCTTCGGCATAGGCGCTGTCGGTCTTCATGCGTTCTGCTTGCTCGCCGGCGCGAAAGATCCTCTTCTCATAATCGAGCGCGGAGGACGCCGCATAAGCCGCGCCTCCGAGCATCACTACAAGAATCGTTGTGCCTGTCAGTTTATTCATCGAGCATCTGATCTCGAGTCTCCGACCCATCGCCTTGCGTGCTGGATTTATCGAAAGCACCGCCTTCAGCCGTAGCGCCGCAAATGTGACAGAAGCGCGCTTGGGGTTCAAGCTGTGAGCCGCAGCGCTCGCACGACTTATACGGCGTGTCATTGGAGCGCCGCTCAGGTTTGGGATCGGCGGAATTTTGCGACGCTGCCTCGCCCTTGAAACTCAACCCGAAAGCGGCCGCGACCGGCTGCGGCAGACCCGCGCTATTGCTCAATTCCGGGCCCGGAAACACCGACAAGGGCGACGGCGATGGGCCAGGACTCATAACCGGCGCCGCAAAGGCAGGCGATCCGACTGAGGCCGTCGAGAATGCCGCTGCCGAGCTGGGGTCAACGGGGTTCATTTCGCGCACGAGCAATTCGACGTCATATGCCTCCTTGCGGACCCGGCTGTCGAAGTAAAGCAGCGTCAAAGCGACAATCCAGATAGGGAGGACAAGAATATTCGATATCTGTCCAAACGCGCCATAAATCGCATTCCATATAGGACCCAGAAAGAACTCCTGGTTCATGAGGCCCGACAGATAGAGCCCGAGCACGAGGGGGATCATCATGGCCAACTGAATCGAAAAAGTTATGAAGTAAGTGAACAGCACAATGGCTCCGACCTTATACCAATTCCCTCCGCCTCCCAGCCTAATCGCTCGTCCGATAGCCGCCCCGGCCGATTCGCCTTCAATCATCACTATCTGGGGAACAAACACGACTCGAGCGAGAACGAATAGAACAGCGAAGATTCCCGCCCCAACAAGCGCGAGGATTGCGATCGACGCCAGTGTAGTTATGAGCCACGCGGGCAATCCCGCGGCGCTGGTAATGCCTGCAACGACCGCCGCAAGAATAATCAGGACGAACACGAGAATCGCTACGAGAACATAAATAACGACCCCGAGTCCGAGCATCAAAATCCACATCAGGGCGATGCTTCCCACGCGTTTTTTCGCCGCGTCGAACCACCGCCGAAAGCTTATTCTCTCGCCGAGCATTATGTGGTCGCCTACGACCCGCGCCAGACCCGCTATCACCGCAAGCAGGAGAAATGTATAGACCGGATATAACAGGCCTCCGACGACGAGACTCAGCAGCGCCGTGGGCGAAGGTCTATCCGCGAGACCAAGCAACAAATGAGTATAGCCGTAGAGAAATGTGAGAGTTGCTACGTATCCGACCAGACAAGGGACTGCAACAATCGAGAGCACGGCCGCGAAGTTCTTGCGATAGAGGCGCACCGCTCGGTCGATCACGTCGCCTATCGACATCGGTTCTAATATGGTGACCTCAGGCATCGATTTTCTTTCGGGAAAGATTATAGAGTGCGTTTATGTGGACCTGTCCAGCGATTACCATCCGAAGAGATAAGACCTGAAAAACCGACTATAGAATAGCGAGCGCCGAGCGTCTTCAACAGCATTACCTCACTATTACCCTCACGCCGCTTCGCCTCCACAAGACGCACGGGTTTATCCTCGAAATTAAGAACGTCAAGAATCGGGAATATATATTGCCGTCAGCTCTGCGCCGAGAGTATAGTTGCTCGCGGTTCGCTTGCAATAAGGCGAGTACCGAAGGCCGAACAATCCAGTGGACCATCTCGATGCCACGCGGCGGGCCGAGTTCTAACCAACCTCGGAGCCATCGTCGCGTCAAAAGCAAACGAGCACGTCCCTTCTCCTCACTGACTGATCCGCTGTCGCATATGTCTGACCGAGTACATTGCCGTTGTTGTTTGTTGTGCCGAATAAATAATCCAATCCGAGCACGCTGATTGAGGCTGCTCCTGTTGTTGTGGTTCCCAACCCGATCTGAGTCGGCTGCAGTCTCGAGTTGAAGTCCGTATGTTCGAACAAGCCGTTGCCCAACTGGACTGTCATCAGCAACTGGAAATCATCGAAGCGGCCAAGGCTTTTGTCGCGCAGAACGACAACGCTCGATGGTTGCTCGGCGTCGCTTCAAATTTGGAACAGAATCAAGTCTGACAGTTTCCTTGGGCTTTCACGGCTTGGGTCAATTTTCCATGCTCTGAGCCCTTAGGTCTATTAACATCGACATGGGGCTGTTCGGTGCCTTTTTTGTACTTACCGCCTGGATCGATGTGATAGGAGCGCCCAGTCTTAGGATTTACATAGCCGCCCTTTCCGCCAACGGGATTAGGCCCCCTTGGTTCAAATCCTTTTTGTTTGAATCTATCATCCACTTGTTGAGGAGTCTTCCCCTTGAAGGGGTTGCCAGTTCCTCCAGATGAAGATTCTGAGCCGCCTTGCTGAGGCGTGCTGCTCTTCTCATTAACAATGTTCTTAGCTGTGTTGATGAGAACGGCGCCGCCATGGACCACTAACGCTGCGCCACCAATCGCGACTCCTACCCCTGCGGCCGGGACTACTGCACCAACGCCCGTTGTCGCGGCTGGGGAGGTTACTACCGCCTCGGTGCCCCCTCCCGCAATCATGTTCCCGCCGGTCACAACCTCAGTGACGCCTTGAAGTATCGCCACGCCGTGCCCAATGACGCGCCCGGTTGTTTTCTGGTCCCCGCTCGGCGTGGGCACACCATTGTCCGCGTTGTACGCGGCAGCAGCGCCTCTGAGTGTGTCCTGAATTCATTTCCTGACCCCCTGATGCCCATCAGGATCGATGTAAAGAAGCGGGTTGTTGTAGCAGTACTGATACTTGTTCAGGGACTGAGGGTCAGTCAGATCAGCATAGAAAGTGGGATTGCTCGATGCCGCGCCTGAGAAATCGAATAGCTCGTCAGGTCCTCCAGCGAACTCATCGGGACTCGTGAACCGACCTTGCGCCGACGAATAGTACCGCGCGAGGAAGTAATCCAACCCTGATTCTGCATCCCGCTCTTTGGAAGTAAATTTCTGACGGGTTCCATCAGAGCCGCTGTACTTCATCGCAGATGTACGTGAGCCGGTGCCAGCGCCGAGTTCTTCTCCAAACGGCAGGTAGTCATATCTCGCCTGAACGCTCTTGTCCTGTTTAGTCACCACTCGCGTGCTGCCGAGGTGATCGGTTGTCAAATAACTTGTGCCGCCTCCGTTGGGAGGCTGGGCTGAATCGCTCCGGTACTCGGCGATCAGCTTTCCCATTGCATCATAGACAAACACCGTTGTCACGGCCGAACTGCCGCTTCCTACTGTCTTCATTACGCGGTGTCCGTCTCCATCGTAGCTGTATGTAGCCGGTTGGCCGTTGATGATAGTCGCCGGGACTTGGCGGTTCTCTCCATCGTAGGTGAACGTGCTCCCGGTCGCATCGATGTCAAGGTTGCCGGCCGGATCATAATGGCTCGAGCCCATCTGCGATCGGTTGTTCAGGCTGTTGATGTGATTGGAAGCGACCGGAGTCAGCAGGCTCAACTGATAGCCGGTCGATGAACTCACCCAGCGATTGCCGAATACGTCGTAACTGTAAGTCTGGCTCCACTGGCTCGAACCTCCAACTGTTTCGGTAGCCCCTGATAGTCGGTTCACCTGATCATAGCTGTAGCTCTGAGCCATCAACACGGTACCGCCGCTTCCATTTGGAACCGTGATCGTCTGGCTCAACACATTGCCGTTGTTGTTTGTTGTGCCGAATGAATAGTCGAGTCCCAGCACGCTGTTGGCGGTTGCCCCGGTGGGTGTAGTTACCAAGCCAATCTGCTTAGGCTGCAAGCGATTATTGAAGTCCGTATGTTCGAACAAGCCGTTGCCCAACTGCACCGACGCAACGCCGCCGTGAGCCGTGTAGCTGAATGAACTGGCATAGGTCTTATTAACGTCGACTAGTGTGCCGCCGGAATTTCTCTCCCTGGTGGCTTTTGTTGTGGACAACCTTCCGGCATCGTCGTAGCTGCTTGCTACTACCCGGCCCGAGGGATAAGTCTCAGTGAGCGGCATCCCTGCATTGTTGTAGGTTGCCGCCATATTATAGGGCTGGTTATTTGTGGCCTGGCTATAAGCGGTCGGCCTGCCCTGGGCCTCAGGAAGCGCCAATTCTGAGTCAGGGCTTAGTTAGCTCTACCGCCTTCCCAAAAATACATCGCTGCATCACGATGCCTACCCAGGTTGCGGCGCAAGTGTCCAAGCGTACCGTAAAGGGCAGGAACTCTCGGATACTCTTCGCTAAATCGAAGCTCTTAATGCGTTATTGTATAGGTTCGGTTCGGTTATCATTCTCCTCGGGCTCCTTTATTACCTCAACACTTACCGTCTCACAAACCAACTCTAGGAACGAGCCGCTGTGGAAGGTGACGGTAAACTCAAGCTCTGGAACGTGGAGTCCCCGACTCGTGTGTACTGCGAGCTGGGAGCGCGTATCATCCGACACGCCTTGGCTCCAAGCGTTAATGGCCTCATTTCCCAGAACGTGGCCCCATGACTCGCATCGCAAAAGGTACACACCTGATGCGGTCACCCGCAGCGGTTTGTCGTCCCAGGGCTGATGGCCCGTATCAGGATGTGCCTTCAGGTTCAGAATTACTTTGCGAGAGTTGGGGTCTGTGAGCACGTAACTGATTTCGATGACTTCACTGTCATGCAAGTACGCTAACTGTCCTAGGACATCAGCCATCACTTCTCTCCCGGAATTTTCGTCGAAGGGTCAAGATGATCTTTCCCCCCTTCGATATGAACGTGAGTTTGACCCTGCCAACCACTCTTGCCTGCCGCTCCAACATCAATACGCGCTACTTCCTTAAACCTTCCGTTTTCAATCCTGCCCCAGCTTCCGGTTCTATTGGGATTCTCTACAAGGCCCTGTGCGGCTGCACGTTGGCCAAAGCTATCGAACTCCGCCTTCTCCGTAAAGCTAAGGGTTCTTCCCTCCATTCCTTTCGACCCTGCGCCGCCAGGAGGTGTTCCACCTTTGTTAAAAATATTATGTGCTGTATTGACTAATACTGCACCACCGTGCACTACAGCTGCAGCGCCGGCGGCGGCCGTCGCTACACCAGCCGCCGGTACGACTGCACCAACTCCCGTGCCAGACGCTGGGGCGGTGACTACCGCTTCGGCGGCGCCGCCAACGACGGCCGCTGCGCCTGCCTCGATCTCAACAACTCCTTGGGCTATCGCCAAACCATGGCCGAGCACCCGCCCTGTCGTGGTCTGATTGCCCTTTGGTGCCCATCGTCCCAGGCCATTGTCCTCCATGTATGCAGCGAGCGCGCCCTTAAGCGTATTCTTAATCCACCTCTTTGTCCCTTGATGGCCATTAGGATCAGTGTAGATCAGAGGGTTGTTATAGCAATACACGTACTTGTTGAGCGATTGTGGATCCGCAGTATCTCCATAGAACAATGGGTTGCTGGACGCTGCACTCGAGAACTCGTACAGCTCAACAGGCCCGCCGACAAACTCATCAGGACTCGTGAACCTCCCTTGCGCCGATGAGTAATACCTCGCAAGGAAATAATCCAACCCTGATTCAGCGTCGCGTTCCTTAGACGTGAATTTCTGTCTGGTGACGTCCGGGCCGCTGTACTTCATTGCAGAGGACCGTGAGCCAATGCCGACGCCGAGTTCTTCTCCAAACGGCAGGTAGTCGTATCTCGCCTGAACGCTCTTGTCCTGTTTAGTCACCACTCGGGTGCTGCCCAGGTGATCGGTTGTCAAATAACTTGTGCCGCCTCCGTTTGGAGGCTGGGCTGAATCGCTCCGGTACTCGGCGATCAGCTTCCCCATTGCATCATAGACAAACACCGTTGTCACGGCTGATCCGCCGCTTCCGACCGTCTTCATTACTCGGTGTCCGTCTCCATCATAGCTGTATGTAGCCGGTTGGCCATTGATGATAGTCGCCGTGACTTGCCGGTTCTCTCCATCGTAGGTGAACGTGCTCCCGGTCGCATCGATGTCGAGGTTTCCGGCCGGATCGTAGTGGCTCGAGCCCATCTGCAGTCGGTTATTCAGGCTGTTGATGTGATTGGAAGCGACCGGAGTCAGCAGGCTCAACTGATAGCCGGTCGATGAACTCACCCAGCGATTGCCGAATACGTCGTAACTGTAAGTCTGGCTCCACTGGCTCGAACCTCCAACTGTTTCGGTAGCCCCTGATAGTCGGTTCACCTGATCATAGCTGTAGCTCTGAATCATCGACACAGTTCCGCCGCTTCCATTAGAAACCGTGATCGTCTGGCTCAATACATTGCCGTTGTTGTTTGTCGTGCCGAATGAATAATCGAGTCCAAGCACGCTGGTTGAGGTTGCTCCGGTGGGTGTAGTTCCCAAGCCAATCTGCTTAGGCTGCAAGCGATTATTGAAGTCCGTATGTTCGAACAAGCCGTTGCCCAACTGCATGGACGCCACGCCGCCGTGAGCCGCGTAGCTGAATGAGCCGGCATAGGTCTTATTAACGTCGACTAGTGCGCCGCCGGAATTTCTCTCCCTGGCGGCTTTTGTTGTGGACAACCTTCCGGCATCGTCGTAGCTGCTTGCTACTACCCGCCCTGAGGGGTAAGTCTCGGTGAGCGGCATCCCCGCGTTGTTATAGGTTGCCGCCATTGCGTAGGTCTGACCGTTTGTAGATTGACTATAAGCCGTCGGCCTCCCCTGGGCGTCGTAGCTCGTGTAGGTATAAGTCGACACTCCTGTCGTGACTACTGATGCAAGCCGGCCTACTCCGTTTATCGCAGTGTCATAGTTGTAGGCAACAGATGGAGTCGCAGGCGTTCCGCCCGAATACACCCGAGTCGATACTCGGTTCAAAGCGTCATACGTATACGTCGTGGTAGAGCGGGGGTCGCTCTTCTGCGCGAGATTAGAAGCCAGGTCGTATTGATAATTTATATGACCGCTCTCGGGATTGGTCGCGTCAGTCAACCTTGAGAGCAGATCGTAGCTGAAGCTTCTGGTTTGCTGGCCTCCTGCCGGGCCTTGCGTGACCGTGCTCAGGTTCCCTCGCCCGTCGTAGCCGTAGGTCGTCGTTGCATAGACGGTATTAGCAGGAGCCTCGTTCATCTCCTCGATCTTTATCAACCGCCCGAGCCCGTCTACCGTGCTGCGCCGTTGTTTGCCGGCCTGATCTTTAACCGTCGTCACTTCGCCGCCGTAGGTCGTGGTTATGCTGCCCGTCCAGTTGCCGTTTGTTCCGCTATCGGGCGGTTGAGTGTCTCCAGAGAAGCTTGCGACTTCGACTACTCTTCCGGCCAGATCGTAGGTGTTTCGAGTCCAGCCGTTGGCTGAGGCGCCCGAGCCTCTAGTGGGATTGTTTGCGAACCTGATCCTTCCAAGTCCATCCAGGATACGGTTTGACGAGATGGTGAAACTTGCTGACCCGGCTTTCTGACCGTCTTCGGCCGCAACCGCTCCGATCGCTCTCCCAAATCCATCATAGGTGTCCTTATAAGCCATCCACCTTGTACCATCGAGCTGCTTGGTGACCGTGGTCGTGTTTGAACCCGTCGTCGGATAAGTGAATTCCGTGATCGAGCTATCGGCACCTGTCAGCCCAAAGCCCGTGGTGATTCTGGTGACCCGATCAAAATTATCATTGTGCTCGCTGGTGGAGATGATCGAGTTGGCATCCTTCACACCGGTCACAACTCCTCGCGCGTAGTCATATTGCGTCTTGACTGTTTTACTCAATGAATTTGTAACAGTGGTCGGGAAGGCGAATGTAGGAAATGTGGGAGTGAATGAGAAGGTCTCCGGGTTTGTACCGTTTCCAAAATTGTCCGCGTAGGAGATCGTAGTCGACTTGTCTCTCGGATCGATTGTTCTTATGACATTGCCGGCTTCGTCGTACTGGCTGTAAGCGACCGTATAAGCGCCCCCATTAATCGGCCCGCTGATCAACCGCTTGACGCTGGTAACGTTGCCTCGCGGCTGGAACTGGACGGCGAAGGCCGCGAACCGGCTCCCGCTGTACTGGCTCATATTGCTGTTGATTGTGACTGCCGCGTGGTTTGAATCCTGACCGTAATTGTCGTACTCGTATTCGGTATAGCCTTCCAGGCTGCCGCTTCCGCTCTTGACAGTCTCGCTCTTGAGAAGCCGCCGCTGATGTATGACGGCATTGTGATCGGCCGGCGCCCCCGCATTGCAATTAGTCGTGATGCCTTTGAGCCCTGAATAGCAATACAAACCGTTCACCGCTACGTCAACAAAGTACTCCCGATCTATTTCACGCAATAGCGAACCGGGACCGCCCGAGCCCAGATCGTATTCCTTAGTCACAATCGCATTGTTGAATTGGTCGTAGGTATAGTCCGTCTTCCTTACCTTGCCGCTTTCGAGCGTAGATTGTTCGGTCAGCACGCGCGGATCGTTGGGGGGCTGCTCCTGGCCGTGATTGGAGTCAGAAACGTAAGGTTCCCCCGCCCAACTCACCGACGCTCGCTGAGCCCAGGTCTTGGCTTCGGTCTCGCTTTTACCGGCGGCGGTAGATCGCGTCGTCTGAAACTCACGAGCATTCTCAAACTTCTCATAACACGTCCCGTTAGAGGCGTGCAGACCGCTCGTCGTGCGATATTCAGCGTCCAGGGCCAGAAAACTGTGAGTCTCAGACAACAATACAGGCCCGGTTGCTTCTCCTTGATGCGCGACCATGGTCACGATCGGGAAGTTACCGGATACCCCTCGCGTGTATGTCCAAACAGATTCCGGAGTCACGCCGCCGCTGAATGTCTTTCTCGTGGTCACGATGCGGTTGAGCATAAGGGCGAGGCCGTTGCCCGCCTCAACCAAGCCGCTGCCGACCGGAGCATACTCGATCTGCGATACGCCCCCGCCCGGATAAATGATCTCGGCCAGCTCCCCGAATCGATTGTAGTGAAACTGAAATTGCCGGCCGTCTAACAGCGACAGGCTGCTAACCGTATTCTCTCCGCTTATCGCCGTCTGCCCCGCAAACCAGTCCGAGCCTGAACCACTGTTCGGATCATAAAACATATCGAAATGCGGATTCGCATCCAGATGCACTCCATCGAGGCCCACATCGGAGTTGTATATCGTAAAGGGTGTAGTAACATCCGCGCGCAGGTGCTCTCCTATAATTCCTCCGTTTATGACTACCGTCCGATCCGCTACGCCGTTGTAGCCGACTATCCGTATCGTGGCTCCGACTATTTCAAAATTACTGGAGACCGTCGCCTGAAGAATTACCTGTCTGCCAAGCTGATCCGTGTAGGTTACAGAGCCTCCAACGGCGCTGTCATCATAGCTGAAATCAAGGATGTTTCCGTTGCGGTCGATCATCTTCGTGCACCGGCCGCCGATCCCGATCACCAGCCGAGTGCCGTCCGAGAGGAACACCGATCCGCTGTAGTTGTTCACCTGTGGGTTAAAGCCGTTGACTACGCTTGCTATGTAGGTAATACCCGAGCCGTCCGCGCTGTGCCAAACCAGTCCTCTGTCTCGATCTACCGTATTGTTATTGCACGGATCTGGCCCCGCATAGGGCGCGCCGTCAGTCAGGTCGTCCCTCATCGCGATTTCCGAGCCGTCTGGAAGAACAATCCACAGTTTGGTCAGAGCGTACTTGAATCTCATTCCTTCACCGATCCCCAAACAGGTCAGCGGGTCTATGTTGACTTGCTTTACTTTTATTGCAGGCGCCTTACAAATCGACCAGCCGCTTCCAAGCGGTATCCGATTCGGCTGGGTCAGATTGCCGTCATCGAATACGGCTGCATAGTGCTGTATCTTGGTTGGCGGCCCTCCCGGCGGCGTCAGATCTTCGGTCTCGTGATTAGCAGACCAAAGCTTGCTGTTATAGGTCAGCGCAACGGTATACGAGGCCGAGCCTCGACCGCCGACACTCACCAGTGGAATGTGGAGATTAAGGTTGCCGTTGGCGAGATTGACGGTCTCAATCTTGTCTTGCGCATATGTCGACAGTCCAGACTGGCCGCCCTTGGACTCGGCAGGGGTTCCCCGATCATACGCGTTCTGTGCGAGGCTAATACCGCCGCTCGCACTGATTTCCAACACAAGCGTTATCAGTAATCGGCTAAAAACAACCAGCATCCTCTCACGTGACTTCCCAGTAGTAGCCATACGATCTCCTGAACTCGACCTGCCGTTAGCACTCTCGATTTTGATCAAAAGAAAGTTGTTCCTGTTGAGGCAGCTCACCTTTATATCTCTGCTACCTGAACTTCGGATCAACAATCAGCTTGCCTCGCCGCTTGGGGTGGGACTCTTCATAGAATTCATACTCGCCTGCGGCCAATGTGAATTCCTGCTTGTTTCTCTTGTCCTGAATGGGCGCCGCCACACGGCCAAGCGAATGCCCAGGATTGAGCACCGGCTCGATAACGATAGCAATATCCTTTCCGGCATTGTTCTCAGCCGATATCACCACTTTTCCTGGCCGCGCTGTTGCCGCCAGCGGATATATATCGTCAGGATGAATAAATACTCGCACCATGCTTTTGAACTCGTGCGATGTCGCCTGAACCGAGCCGGCGACTGGTTCTGCTGCTGGAAGGCTCGATAACGTCGTCGCCGCGGACACAGGCTTTCGCTCACCGCTGACTCTCTTTGAAAGGGCCGCGGTTGATGCGAGCAGTATCGCGGCCGTTGTCAGCAATAGACTCCGCTTCCCAATATATCTCCTCTTTTGAACTGCCATTTGAATCGTTCTCACCTCAACCTCCTTGAAGATCTTCATTACTTTCCCGAACTGATCACCCACCGCTAATACTGTGTCAGCCTGTTGGGCAGCACTGTGTCGCCGGATACGCCCCAGCTCGAGAACAAATATGTCGTGTAGGCGCCCGATGACAGCGGGATGATCCAGCTACCGTCCGAGCTCCGCCAGATTCCAGGGTCGGCTCTGCCGTCGCCGTCGAAGTCGCCGACTACCGGTGTGTCTCCGAGGCTGGGCCAGCCCGCGGGCACAAACTGGGGTTGGGTTACGTTGTACCCCGTGCTTGATTTCAAGATCGCATAGGCTTGGCTCTGTCCGCCTGCCGGTGGAACTATGTAGGCCAGATCGGCTTTTCCGTCTCCATCGAAGTCGGCCGCGATCGGCTGCAACCCGGCCCCTCCCCAACTGTAGAACTGCGCACTGGTGTAGTTGGACGACGAGGTCAGGATCGCCCACAGGCCGCTCCGGTAATATCCAATATCGGCTTTGCCGTCGCAGTCGAAATCCGCCGCTATAGGGATGTCTCCCGCCTGCCCTCCCCACTGCGCGAAAATGCTGGTCGTATAGTTGGAAGACGAGGTCGGGATGATCCATTGCCCGGTGGATGACCTCCAGAGTCCCGGATCTGCTTTATGGTCTCCGTCGAAATCCGCGGCGATCGGTATGTCCCCGAGGCCAGGAAATCCTGCCGATACAAACAGGCCCTGCGTTACGTTATAGCCCGTACTCGACAACAGTATCGCTTAAATCTGTCCGCTTCCTGATGGAGTGATGTATGTGGG
>QHVH01000078.1 GCA_003222245.1 Blastocatellia bacterium AA13
GTCTCCGGAGGAGGATTACGCGGGTGAGTCCTGGGTCGGCACCAGTCACGAATCGAACACGCCGGGAGTAATTCGCCATTCGCTTGCATGGATCACCTCCGTATGCAGCCGACGTGGGCTCAAGGGTGTGGAGCTGCCTGGTCTTGACAGTGACAGCCAATACTGGCTTCGTCTCGAAAGGCAGTAATCTTGGCTTCCCGGCGAGCGCGGTTGAACAAGCGCATGCACCCGAGCCCGCGGAGCGGATTTCTTATGATATCTCGGAGGGCCAGGCGCGGGCCGGGTGATGCGGGGCGTTAGGTTGCCTATTCAGTGTTGTACAGTTGAGAATCGATTGAAAGGAAAAGCATGGACCCTTACGAACTCCCTGAGCTACTAAACCAATTTGCGCTCATCCCGCATTTTGATGACAAAATTGCTGAGCTGGCAAACTTGGCGGAACCAGAAGATTGGAATTATCATCAAGCCCTTTCTGACCGTCCCAATCCAATTTTGTTTAATTACTTGCGCTATACCTACACTCGCATCGGTCAAGAGAAAAAAGTAGCGGTGACAAAAGACGAGAAATGGGCATGCTGGAATACAGGATTAGTAACATCTCACCAAGAACCGATCTATGTGCTCTTTGAAGAAAACAAATTCGACGATAGACAAACGTATTGGCATTTTAATCAGTTCTGTCGAAAAGGACATTACTTCTTGAACAAGTTCTCCGCTTTACCGGAAATGGCGCATTACTTTGATGATCCAGCGCAACTGGTTTTTGATTCCCGCAAAGAGCTTCGCCCAAACATTCAACATATTATTGCTGACAATAAGGAACGTTTTCCTGAGCCCTATCGATCAATGAATGACTATAGCCTACAAACATTTCTTAAAGGTGCGATTGATAATGCTATAGAGCGTGTAAAGCGAAATTATAAGACAGCCATTCCCCAATACTACAAAGGCTCAATTCAATTGCTCTTACCTCTTTGCATCGGGGCAGCTGACAAAGCAGACTTGGCTTTAGTTGTGGATACCTATGCCGACTTTTATCGAGCATCAACTTGCCTGACGCTCGATATGGCTTATAACAATGCCAGACAGTTAGCCAGACCAGATAGGGACTGGCTGCAACCTTAACCATCTGGCAACCTAACAAAGCGTTGCACCGGAGCCGCCGAAGCGCGGTTCTCATAGTTACTCGCAGTGCCGCTCGGCGGCCCGCTAAACGCAAGCGTTAGATGGCCAGGAGATAAGCGCAGTTAATTCGCGTTCAATAAATCACTTTTATGGAGACCTCAAATGGACAATGTCGTTACCGATGAGCATCTCGAGCTAATTGGCCAGCATCTAGCCTGCTGGTCTAATTACTATCACCTCGTCATAAAGGATCAATGGCCTTAGGATCAACTTATCAGAACCAACGTGGCGGCTATAGCTCTGTCGAGTGGCAGTTGAATTTGGGAATGGCATTGGGGAATCAGGAACATCTGGCATACCTCAAGGAAGAGAATCAGGCAGTAAGAAGTAATTTAAGGAATGTGCTTGAGAGCAGCAGTTGCAACCTGGAAGATCTCAGCCGGTATGTAGAGGGATTTAATTGCCCTACCAATCAAAATAGGGAGCCCGGATCCTGGGGCCCCGCTGCTCTCAAAGAGGCGGCACCTGAAAAGCTTGCAGAGAGATTGGGCAAAATTGAATTCGGAGCGGTTGGGTGGGGGGTAATGTAGGCATACCGAGTCCATCTAACAAGCGCACGCAGCGGAGGCCGCGAAGCAAGTTTCTCATCAATATCGGAGTGCCGTTGGCGGCCCCGCTGATGCGTGTTCGTTCGGTCGCCCGGTACTCGATTCTCAGGAGGGTTTTATGCGGAGGCTCAAATCAGCTTTGTTGGTCTTATTCCTGCTCGCCTTTGAATCGCATGCTCTCAATCAAAAACCTGATGGTACCGACGGTACGATCCTCATGGGTCGGCACTACAGTTTCATTCTGAAAGAGCCTAGCGAATGGGTGATGGATGGCGAAACCGCCAAATCACAGGGTATGCAATCGGTTCTTTATAAAACAGGATCATCGTGGAAAGCTGCGGTCGTGGTGATGTACGTGCGCGTCATTTACAAGGACGAAACCCAACCCACGCTGCAGAAGGTAATTAGTAATGACGTTGCTGATTTTTTGAAGCAAAGTCGCGACTCCAAAGTTTCAGACAAAAGGGCGCTCCCAACGCGAGATAAGAAGCAGGCAATCGTAAAGGGATTCTTCGACGGGGCAAATAAGAACTATGAATCCGTAGCTTTCATCGACGAGCCAAAAGTCGTTGTGATTCTGGCATTGTCATCCCGAGACAAGGATGAATTCGACAAGTCATTACCCGCGTTCCAAGCATTAGTAGGTTCTTATTTCTTCGTCAAAGAGCTGGTGGATCGTTGATGCACTTCGGGGGCCGCCGAACAAAGCCTTGCATCTGACGGCGCGATAGCGTGCTTCTCAAGTAGCGTTGTTCCTTTAGATTGAATGCTGATCGCGCGCCGCAGCTGACGACCAACGTTAGACCCTCGCGCATAACTCGTTGCACGGATGCTCTGGATTATGGAATCATACCTGCTGAGAGGAGCCTTGATAATGAGTACAGCAGTTGAAGAAATGCTAAATTCATTTGATCACTTATCCGAATCCGAGAAACGCGAATTGGCTTCTGAAATTATTCGCCGTACACAGAGCTTGGACTTCCCACCGCTTACAGACGAGGAACTCATATTGAATCAGAAACCCTCTTCTTAGAACTCGATCAAAGAGAATCTGCCAATGATTAGTCCGAATCGAGGTGAAGTCTGGCTGGTTGATCCGGGATGACAGCGAAGATCAGGCCCTGCCTCGTGATCAGTATCCCCGCATTAGATAAAGACTGGGCACTGGCGACCGAGCTGCCGCATACCACCAGTTCGCGTGGGTCACGATTTGAAGTAGATATAGAGACGAGGTTCTTACGGGCTGGAGTCTTTGATGCGCAAAAACTTGATAACCATTCCACATGCCAAGCTAATGCGGAAGCTGGGAACACTCACAGCCGAACAGCTCGACGCGATAGACGAAGTTATACGATTGTGGCTGGATTTGTAGAAAGGCTAATCGCTACCCCCAAAGGGTCTAATAAGGCGTTGCAGCGGAGGCCGCGCAGCACAGTTCTTATCGTTCCCCGATTGCCGCTCGCGGCCCCGCTGAGCAGGGGCGTTAGGCCGCTCGAAATCACCAAACGTGTTTCACTGAGAGGCCGGTCACCGATATAATGGCGCGTGAAGAGGAAAGCACAGGAGTCACCATGCAAGGTATTCAATTCGTGACCAATGACAAGGGCGAAAAAGTCGCCGTTCAAATCGATCTCCGGAAACATGCTGTTGTCTGGGAAGACGTCTATGACAGCATCACAGCTCGCAATCGCTCAAGAGAACCGAGGGAGTCCATTGAGTCGGTTAAGGAGCGCCTCCTCAAGCGACGCAAACTGAATGGCTGATTATTCCATTTCTTTTGCACGATCCGCGCGGAAGGAACTGGAATCTCTGTCTGCTAAGTTGGTTCAGAGGATCTTTCCTGCCATTGAGGCCCTTGCAAAGGAGCCGCGCCCCAAAGGCTGTCGAAAGCTAACGACTGAAAAGAACTTATGGCTAATCAGAAGGGTGACTATCGAGTCATTTACACAATTGACTAAGACGAACGAGCTATTGACATCATCGCCGTGCGTCACCGAAGTAAGGCCTATCAATAGCGCAAGCATCTTCGTTGAACGCGGCATAACTCTGCGCGCAGCGGAGCCGCGCAAGTTCATTTCTGATGATGCGGTCCTGTGGCTTGGATTGCCCTTGTAGCAAACCCGCGGCCCGGTGACGCTGACGTTAGACGGCTGCGCTCGCAAGTTGGCTTGGCACTAAGCCATTCATTATCATAAGAGCATGAACAATATTCCTGAATCAGATTGGAAATATCTCAGACTAATCAAAGATGAGTTGCTCGATACATTATGCAAGAGAATAAACGACGAGGCTTCGCACATTATCGCTGACCCGCGCTTGTACCAGCACCAGAAAGTTTTGCGCCTATTCGAGCACGTCACGCAAAAGAATGAAATAATCGCCAAGTGTTTCGACGACTGGAGGAGATCAAATATTCTGCATAAGCTGCTTGCGCTGCGGGAGCAGCGGCTGTTGACGGAAAAACAGCTCTCACTGCTAACAGAGGAAAGCCGAGATAAGATTAGCCAGGTCTAAAACAGTGACGATAATAATCAAGCAAGAAAAGGGGAGAGGGTGCTAACCAAAAGGCCGTCTAACAAACTTGTAGCAACAACAAGGTTTGCGCAACCATTGATATAATCTTAAAGCGTAAATAGAGATTGCTTTAGCGGAATCGGAGAAGCACAAGCAAAAGGATTCCGCTTCCATTAAGTCAAGCTATGAACCATTGAGAAATAAATCCTGGCGCGAAACGATACCTTATCGCGCACCCGACTGGGAAGCACTGCCTAAGTGTGGCAAAATACACCATGATTATAAGGGGAACAAAGGAGGCTGGCGATGACCGTCACCTTAGAACTTGAGCCTGAAGTTGAATCACTTCTTGAAAAGCGAGCTAGAGCCGATGGCTGTGGCGTGCCGGACTATGTGAAGAAGCTCATCAAAAAGGAGGTCAATCGCAAACGGACATTTGACGAAATTCTCGCGCCGTTTCGTCAAGCGATAGAGAAAAGCGGCATCTCTGATGATGAGTTAGACTCTCTTTTCACAGAAGCCCGAAAAGAGGTTTTTAAGACGAAGCAGGAAAGGCAACAAGGGTAGCCGTGCAATCAGAGATTGGCGTTGTCTTTGACTGCAATGTGTTGTTGCAAGCTGCCGCGCGCAAAAGCAGTCCATCTGCTGCTTGTTTGCGCTTGGCTGAAAATGAGTTTGTTCGTCTTTACATCAGCGAAGAAATTTTGACCGAAGTTGCAGAAGTAATGAATCGCCCTAAAGTAAGAGAGCGATTTCCCGAATTGACCGATGGGATAGTCGAGGAATTTCTTGATCAATTGAAAAGTATGGCTGAAACCATCAAGCACACTCCCAAGAGATTTTCCTATCAACGAGACGTAGATGATGAGCCATATATCAATCTGGCTGTTGAAGCCGAAGCCGATTACATCGTCAGCCGTGATAAAGATTTGCTTGACCTGATGACGAGCTATGCGGATGAGGGCAAAGACTTTCGTCGGCGATTTCGTCCGCTCAAAGTGATTGACCCGATGGAGTTCTTGAAAGAAATGGAAAAGACGCAAAGCGGTGGAGTGTGAAGAATCTATTGCCGTAACTCGAAAAGAGCTAATCCCAACCGCAAAAGAAGAGCTCGCGTGTAAAGCCATCGCCTAACAAGATAAGGCTTAGCGTGGGCGAAGCCGCCGCGCAAGCCTGTGTTGAACAAGCCAGGTTGGGAGTAGAGTTTAAGGAGCGTTGTAATGAGCGGCTGAGGCTCAGAATATAGTCGAAGCGAAGGCTGGTATTGAGAAGAAGCGGTTGCGTGGACGTGAGAAGAAGGTCGGATCAAGGACAAGTAGCATCCAGGCGAAGATCAGATGATGCTTGTTTAGGTGAGAGCAGACTGGCGGGCGATATGAATCGAACGTGGAGAGACCAAGAGGGCAGAGGAATACTGTGACGGCGGAGGGAATGGAGGCCGCGTGAACGAACAAAGAGATGAATGGTGGTTTGGTTATCATGGCTTGATCAAGGAGAACGTGACCGCAGGGGAGTGAGCGCGCGAACAAGCATCAAAGCTGATCCACAGGCGGGACAGCAGCGGGGTTGTTCCGAGTCTGTAGGCGATGAGGGTTTTACATAGTGGCCGGCGCCGAGCGACTTGCTGCTTTATTGAGGAGGTGGCGGTTTCCAGGACTAAGCAGGCCGTAGAATCTCACCTTGACGAAGTGCTTTGGTAAGACGTGTTGAAGAAAGCGGCGGATGAACTCTTCCGCGGAGACTTCCCCATATTGTGAAGCATCCCGTAGGGATCTTGTGATTAATAGCCCGCCGATTTATCGGTGGGTAGGGTACAAAACAAGTCGCTAGTCCCGAAGGGACGGCTGATGTCTCAGATTACATCTCTTATGAAAGTCCCGACCAAATTGAAGCTCGCAGAGACCATTCAGGTCGCAATGAAGATAACAATCAGCCGTGCCTTCGGCACTTCCGAAGCAATTGGGGACAGCGACCCACCAGTGAACTGGTGGGCTATTCCCCAGCTGTCCCTCCGGGACAAAAGACAACATCCAAAACAAACACCCAAAACAAATCTAAAACAACATCTAAAACAAACCCAGTATCCAGAAATTTCCGCCTGCCCAAAGAAGAATGGAGCCTCTGGAGCCCCTCTGTCCGGAGGGCGATCGGTTTGGAGACTACGCAATTCTATAACCACAGCCTCCTGACGGCGTGGTTGAGGTCGGCGCTTCTTCTGGCTGGCGGGCCTGATCAGATCAAAGATCGTCCATTGCGCGCCGAGATTCTTTTCGAAGAAGAACTTGATTCCGCACAGGGCGATGGTAGTGGTTGGGCATACTTCTTGACATTCTTAATGTAGAGGAAATACTGTCGGAGCTCTTCCTCGGTGATAAGGTCAGAGACTTGTGATAATGCTCAGCCAGTTGGCGGACAGCTCGGACGTAGGCTTCCTGAGTCAACAAGGCGTTGCAGCGGAGGCCGGAAGCGCGGTTCTTATCATGCCTTCATTGCCGCTCGCGGCCCCGCTGAACGCAGGCGATGATTGCTCGATGTCCTGCACTTTAACAATTATCTGTTTGTGATATGATTGGCTTATGACACAGATAGATTACAACAGAATTATCACCATTGAACCTGACAAGCGAAGCGGGAAACCGTGCATCCGTGGCACTCGGATGAGCGTCACTGATGTTTTGGAATACCTTGCAGGGGGAATGAGTCAAGAAGAATTGTTGGCTGAATTTCCCGACCTTACTAGTGACGATATTCGCGCATGTCTTGCCTTTGCCGCTGACCGTGAACGTAAATTAGCAACACTGCCTGCATGAAATTAATATTCGATCAAAATCTCTCGCCGCGTTTGCCACGCCTGTTGGCCGATCTTTATCCAGATAGTCTGCACGTACGCGATGTCGGGTTGCGGGACTCTAGCGATACTGAGATATGGGAGTATGCCAAGCAGAATGACTTTGTGATTGTATCGAAAGATTCAGACTTTCAGCTACGCAGTTTGCTATATGGGCATCCGCCAAAGTTTATATGGCTACGTGTGGGGAATTGTCCAGTAAAGCCAATAGAGGAATTGCTCAGGAAGCATTCAGTGGCTATACACACTTTCGTGCAAAATGAGATCAAATCTCATTTAATGCTGCCTTGACCGCAATCTAACAAACGCGTGCTTGCGACAAGTAAAATCCGAGACGTTGGGATTGAGAGATGAAATTCGTCGTTGTTACCCAGCGGGTGAGAACCTATAAGGTCAAGTCCCACCTGACCAAAGCCTAGCCAGCAGGTGGTAATGGCGCCGGCGGAATCGCCACGAGCCTGTTAGAGCGTAGTACCGGATACTGTGCCAGAAGCTGAGAGGGCACTACCAGTACTACGGCATCCGAGGAAACTATGGAAGGATGTAAAGACTCTATCGGGCAGTCGAGCAGGCATGGCGTTACTGGTTGAGTCGTCGGAGCAATGAGAGCTACCTCTCAGTGGAGAAGTTCGCGAAGCTAACGGCGAAACTTCCCCTGCCCCGGCCCAGGATCGTGTATAGCATCTAAAGGCAGCGTGGGGCAGCAAAGTTCTGCGCCAGAGTTGTGCCGAGACTCTGGTCACCGAGGAACCGGATGCGTCAATCGCGCACGTCCGGGTCTGTCGGGCGCCTGGACGGATAACCGCCGGGCCTACCGGCAGTCGAGCGCGCAAGCCAGCTTGGTCGGTATACGTGAGATCACATGCACGCTCGCTGATGCGCGGCGTCAGACCCGTTTGGAATGCAGACGTGAATCAGGATGAGATGATTGAGAAGATATTCGAGCATGCGTCCGCATCGGAAGCCGGTGATTACTATCAAGTCTCTTTTGACGATGACGATGACCCCGAGAGCATCGACGGACCATACCTCCTGATTCAGCGTCAGTTTGAATTCCCCGATGACGACTCATACTATTTGGAGAGCGACGACACCAGGCTTTGCGGCCACGTCAAGGTGAGAGCGGCCACGCTGAGCAGCGAGTTCCTATCTATCGACTTGCTGGCCGATGGATGGACCACTCTCAGAATTCGATATGGCATCAGCCAAGGTGATTTCGAAGAGTTCGAACGAATCGTTACAATTATGTTCGGTGACAAGGTGTTCCGCCTCGATTAACCGACTCGGAAGTTGGGCGGTTCCATCCAGCGAGATGGGAGAGTACATTGTGACTCCGCGAATGGTCTAACTCTCGATGCAGCGGAGCGCGCGCAGCAATCTTCAAATGGATTCGGTCTCAAGTCGCGCGCCCGCTGATCGTATCGTTGGGCGGCTATCGGTTGAATCGTGTGCGCCGACAGAAAGACCGTTTAGGTTAAAACATCCGTTTTGAGAACATAGGAGAAAATATGATTGAAAAGGAAAGTAAATCGGCATTTTTCTCGTCCCCGATTTTGCAATTATTGGTAATTTACGCGGCGGGTTTGTCGATTAGTGGCCAAAACACGAGTCAAAACGGAGGACAGATGAATTCAAACATTGAAACAAACACGGCGACATCCGCCAATCAGAATATCGCCAATCAGAAAACGACGGCGAAGGGCGAATACGCTTCGGTCAACGGGCTGAAAATGTATTATGAAATTCACGGCACGGGGCGACCGCTGGTTTTACTTCACGGCGCTTTCATGTCGGCAACCGTCTATCCGTCACTCGCCGAGGGCAGACAGGTGATTGCCGTTGACTTACAGGGACACGGACGCACCGCCGATATTGACCGTCCTTTAACCTTCGATCAAATGGCGGACGACACGGCGGCTCTTTTGAAACAACTCAAAATCGAGCAGACGGACGTTTTCGGTTACAGCATGGGCGGAAAGGTCGGACTTGCACTAGCCCTAAAACAAGCGAGAATGAAGGTCGGCGTGGCCGTTCGCCTTCGACGATTTTGATTCGGGTTTTGGCTCACTGATTGGGTGCGCTCGCGCCAAATTTGCTTCAATCTGCCGACATTACTCCTCAGCTCATCGGCGCCGGCCAATCCCTCGCTTGTTTTGTTTGTCCCTTGTGATCTTCTCCTGGCCCGGG
>QHVH01000024.1 GCA_003222245.1 Blastocatellia bacterium AA13
TCAAGCCGCTTCCCCAATCTCCGCTTGCGCTCGCTCAGCCTCTTGTGGTCTCTTTTGTTCACCTGAAATGTGTTCCTTTCTTGAATCGCAGCTTTCTTTCTTACACTTGAAACTACGTTCAGGAGCACATTTCAGCTACTCTCTTCTTGGATTTATTTTTCTATCACGCTGGTTTTAGGCCTAGATACGAGGTCGCGTTGGACCAGCGATGGGTTAGGGTGATCCTCTCCGAGGGCACCGCTCAATCCTACTATGCAGTCGCAAGTAGCCTAGTCGTCGGCTTAAACGCCGAGGAAATTGTAGATATTTTCCTACTCGACGTTTTGTTCCTGTGAGCGATGTCGCTTACCTCAACCACTCAAAGAAAGAGCGTCTGGTTGCAGCTACTGTTGTGGATGATGTCGTTATCGAGGCGGCGTCCCCGGAGCGGGTGGAAGAGATCGGCGCTGGCATTGGCTCACGCACATCTGCAATGAAGTACAGCGGCCCCGACCCACCAGACCAAAGTTCACCCAAAAAGAAAGAGATGCTGAGTCAGGGTTGGATTACTTCCTTGCAAGGTATTACTCATCGGCCCAGGGAAGATTCACCAGTGTTGATCCGGTAGGGGGCGGTCGGAGCGATGCGCACCGAGACCATTACCGTTCGCGGCGCCGTCCTTGACGGTGTCGTCAGATAGGAACAGCCTTTAAATAATGAGCGAGTTAAACCTCTTTGAACGAGCAGTAATGCAGAAGCTTCTCGATGGTGAGGATGAAGTTTTATCGATTCTTCGAGAACAGGCTAAGGCAATAGCGGTCACCGAAAGAGAAATGACCGGCGTCGGATTTTACACTACATTTTTCATTCCGAATGGGGCTCGGCATCTCCCCAATAATCCATCTTTCAAGTTCGGCGATGTTACTGCGAAAACTCTAGGACTAAATTACGGAGCAGGGTTTTTGCTTTACGTGCAAGATGGGGCTCTCCACATTTTGGAGGGTTATATCTACGACGAGTCATGGCCAGAGGAGATTTCCGTCTTTGAGCTAAGTTATACGACGGGCCATCATCGTGACATGGAGGGTTTATACGAAATCCTGCACGGAAACAATGAGCGGCAATCGCAATAAGAACATTCAATGCCGCAGTACCGGCTGGCGCTAGGCTTGCAGAGCTGTGAGTCGAAGCGGTGTCAGGCGTTCCTAATTGCGATTCCTGATCGAATGACAATAGAGCTTCCTTTGCCGCTGTATACCTTTTAGCTATAATCGCGGCGAAGGATCGAACATGTCGACAACAATCGAGACAATTCCAAGTTCTGAGAAGATTTCAACTTCCGACAAGATCCCGGTTTCGGAGCTTTTGTCGCGCCTTCAAGCCGGCAGCCGCTTGTCCTATGAAGACTGGAAATCCGTGGAAGATCATGCCTCCACTGAAGATCTCCGTGAGTTGGCGGACTCATTGCGAGCGAGGCTGCATCCCGATCGCATCGTTACTTATATCGTAGACAGAAACATCAACTACTCGAACGTCTGCGTTTCGGTCTGCACTTTTTGCGCGTTTTATCGCAAGCCCGGCTCACCCGAAGGCTACGTCCACAGCTACGAATCGATTTTTGAGAAAGTTGAAGAGATGCTCGATCTCGGCGGCAGCGGCGTTCTTATGCAGGGAGGCCTGCATCCGGACTTGCCGCTCGGCTATTACACCGGACTACTAACCGAGCTGAAGAACCGCTACGGAATTCACCTTCATTGTTTTTCGCCTCCTGAGATTGATCACCTTGCCAAGATTACCGGTCTCGGAGTTGAAGCGGTTCTTCGCGAGCTTCGAGCGGCGGGACTCGATTCAATACCCGGCGGCGGCGGCGAGATACTTGTCGACGAGATTCGCCGCAAGCGCCGCACCCACTGCAACACCGAAGAATGGCTCAACGTCATGGATACAGCTCATTCGCTCGGCATACCGACTACTGCCACGATGATGTTCGGCTACGGTGAGACCCGCGATCATCGATTGATGCACCTGGAGAGAATCAGGGAGCTTCAGGACCGCAATCCCGGTTTCGTGTCTTTTATTCCCTGGACGCTTCAACCAGACAACACTCCGATAGGCAAACGATTTCCTGACCGAATTCCCGGCGAAGAGTATCTGCGCTGGCTCGCGATTTCTCGGCTCTATCTCGACAACATTCCGAACGTGCAGGTCTCATGGCTCACGCAAGGGCTCGACGTGGGACGACAGGGGTTTCACTTTGGTGCCAACGACGTTGGGAGCACGATGATCGAAGAGAACGTGATTACACCGGCGGGCGCTAATCATCGCGCCACCGAGATGATGCTGCGCGAGGCAATTTCCGCCGAAGGATTCATTCCCTGCAAGAGGCGCGCTGATTACGTAAGGATCGAATCGCCCCTGGCGGCCCGAGTGCAAAGCTAATGGGAGCCATCACTCGCGACAGAATCGCTTCCTGCTATCCTCTCATTAAGCCATACATTCGCCGGACGCCGCTCATCCGAGTCGATTCAACTGACTTCGACCTGGCTTCGTTTCCTCTGCATCTCAAGCTCGAGCTATACCAGCATTCCGGTTCGTTCAAAGCGCGAGGCGCGTTTCTGAATTTACTGACCAGACAGGTTCCGAAAGTCGGCGTAGCGGCTGCTTCGGGAGGGAACCACGGAGCCGCGGTCGCGTATGCGGCTATGAAGCTCGGCATTCCCGCGACGATCTTCGTCCCTGAAGTCTCTTCTCCGGCAAAGATCGAACGCATTCGAAGCTACGGAGCCGACCTGGTCGTAACCGGAAAGTCTTATGCGGAAGCTCTCGAGGCCTGCGTGCACTGGATCGAAGAGTCGGGAGCGCTCTCCGTGCATGCGTTCGATCAGGAAGAGACGTTGCTCGGGCAGGGTTCGGTCGGTCTCGAACTTGAAGAAGATTCTCCTGACGTGGACACGGTCCTGGTTGCCGTCGGCGGCGGCGGTCTCATAGGCGGAATCGCGGCGTGGTTCTCCGGCAGAGTTAATGTGATTGGCGTCGAGCCTGAAACAGCTCCGACGCTTGCGAAAGCACTGGCGGCCGGGCGGCCTGTAGACGCGGAGGCGGGCGGGATTGCCGCGGACTCCCTTGCTCCGAGACGGGTCGGCGAGCTTATGTTTCCGCTTGCGCGCGATTACGTTAAACAAGTTGTGCTGGTCAAGGATCAGGCGATTAAAGAGACCCAACAAGCCTTGTGGAACATACTGCGAGTAGTCGCCGAACCTGGGGCGAGTGCGGCAATGGCGGCGCTGGTCTCCGAGCGCTACCAACCTCGACCCGAAGAACGCGTTGCTGTTATCTTGAGCGGCTCCAACACGGTCGCGGTGGATTTCAACAGGTGAGCGATTGCCGAGCGCTGCCGGCTGAATTTGAATAGCTGAGTCCGAACAACGGCGGAGCCTAAAGCTCCGAATTCCAAAATACACATAGAGTCAAGACGCGGAGAGGAGATTATGACCATCGAACGAATAAAAATTGGACCGCGAATGAGTCAGGCGGTTATACACGGCGACACAATCTATATGTCAGGCCAGATAGCCAACGATCCTACGGCGGATACTGCGGGACAAACCCGACAGGTACTGGCTAAAATCGAATCGCTTCTCGCCTTAACGGGAAGCAACAAATCGAAGCTCCTTTCCGCAAGCATCTGGCTGTCGGACATCTCTACTTTCGACCAGATGAACGCGGTTTGGGAGGCCTGGATTGATCCGGAAAACCCTCCCACCCGGGCGACCGTCGAAAGCAAGCTGGCAGGACCCGATCTCAGGGTTGAAATCGCAATGATCGCCGCCCGCTGAAGAGATTAGCGAGTGGATTGACGGAGCAATTTAGATATCGATATTGCCGGCTTCTCTTCCCTGTCGCTCGTTAAGCAATACCCCGGACCCAAACGCAAAAAACCACAGATGACCGAAACGGATCCATCAAATTCCAAAGATACATTCGGCGATATGAGTCCGGATGAGTTCCGGCGCCACGGACACCGCATAGTCGACTGGATCGCTGACTATCTGGCGAACCCCGAGCGATTTCCGGTGCTTGCTCAGGTCGAACCCGGATTCCTCAAAGAAGCGCTCCCGGATCATGCTCCCGAGATCGGCGAGCCTTTCGAGAGGCTGTTGGCGGACTTTGATCGACTCATCGTTCCGGGAATCACTCACTGGAACCAGCCGGGCTTTCTCGCATACTTCGCAACAAGCGGCTCGGCCCCGGGAATTCTCGGCGAAATGCTCTCGGCCGCTCTGAATGTCAACGCGATGATGTGGAGAACATCTCCGTCGGCCACGGAGCTTGAAGAGGTGACGTTGACCTGGCTCCGCAAGTTGATAGGCCTGTCTGGAGATTTCTCCGGCGTCATTTATGATACTGCGTCGATTTCCACTCTCTGCGCAATTGCGGCGGCTCGCGAGAATGTTAAAGACGTTGCGGTCCGCGAGCGCGGTCTGGCGGGCACTCCCGATCACCCGAATAATATCTTCTTGAGGATGTACGCCTCCGAGCAGTCTCACTCATCGGTTGAACGAGCTGGAATCACCCTCGGAATAGGCCAGGCCGGAGTAAGAAAGATCGAGACCGATTCCGAATTTCGAATGGACCCAAAGGCTCTCGTTCACGCGATTTATGAGGATCGAGCGGCAGGATGGACTCCGTTCTGCGTCGTAGCCACCACCGGAACGACCTCCACGACGAGCGTGGATCCCGTGCCGGCCATTGCGGAGATTTGCGAGAGCGAAGGGCTCTGGCTTCACGTCGACGCTGCCTACGGAGGTCCGGCGGCGATCCTTCCAGAGAAGCGCTGGATATTGAACGGATGCGACCGCGCGGACTCGCTTGTGATCAATCCGCACAAGTGGATGTTTGTGCCGGTCGATCTGAGCATACTGTACTGCAGGCGAATGGATGTGCTTCGAAACGCGTTCAGCATATTGCCTGAGTACCTGCGATCCAAAACGAGCGGCGAGGTTCAGAACTTCATGGACTATGGTCCGCAGTTAGGCCGGCGATTGCGGGCGATCAAGCTCTGGTTCGTGATGAGATATTTTGGAGCAGAAGGACTGGCTTCGAGGATTCGAGAACATATCAGGCTCGCGAGCGAATTCGCTTCATGGGTGGATCAGAGTCCCGATTTCGAATTAACGGCTCCGGCGCCGTTGAGTACGGTCTGCTTCCGCGCGAATCCGGCGTCATCCCGAGACGGCTTGAACGGCGAGGAGCTCGAGAATCATCTCGATCGATTGAACGAACAGCTCATGGAGCAGGTCAATCGCACCGGCAGGATATTCGTATCTCATACGAAGCTGAACGGGCGATTCACGATCAGGCTTGCTATCGGGAACATCAGAACCGCCGAACCTCACTTAAGAGAAGCCTGGGATCTGTTCAACGAGGCTCTGGAGCAGATTCGGAGTTGATCAATGCTGACCGCCAACAAGAACCGAATATTGATCGGCGCCTCCGGCTTCTCGTACAAAGAATGGCGCGGTATCTTTTACCCGGAAACACTCTCGCCGAAAAAGTATCTCTCGTATTACGCGGAGCACTTCGAGACCACCGAAATCAACAACACTTTCTATCGGCTGCCTACAGTGAAGCTCATCGAAGGCTGGTACGGCGAAGCACCCGCGGGATTTCTCTTCACATTAAAACTCAGCCAGAAGATCACTCATATCAAGAGGCTCAAAGGCGCGGATGACGAAATGGATTACTTTCTCAACTGCGCAGCCGGTCTGAAGGAAAAGCTGGGAACCGTGCTTGTACAGTTGCCTCCGAACATGAAGAAGGATACGGATCGGCTCGAGGCATTTCTGACCGCGTTCGCGTCGAGGGCTCGGCTCGCGTTCGAGTTTCGAAACGAGACATGGCTCAGCGACGACGTTTATGATCTGTTGAAAAAGCACAACAGCACGCTTGGAGTGATCGAGAAAGAAGAAGGTCAGGGCGCCGACATACCTCGCGAGCAGACCGGCCCGTTTGTCTATATGAGGCTGCGCAAAGGCGACTATTCGGATTCGGAGCTGCTCGACTGGGCGCGTTGGATTCACTCGCGGACGGTCGACGTCTATTGCTATTTAAAGCACGATGAGAAGGCGCCGCTGTTCGCGAATAGGCTGATTGAAACTCTAAAAACAGTCGAGTGAATATACGGATTCGACATTCGCCTCTCCCAAATGATGCGAGAGTCAAATCGCATTCTAATGGAAACCCAGGAGTGCTCATGGAAGTAAGATCGGGAATGCGCCGCGTTATGTTATCGGGCGCGATAATCCTCGCTTGCGCCGCCGTCGCAACTGCACAAATACAGCCCGAGTACGATATGGGCAAGATGCAGATGGTGTTTCTCAGTCGCTCGACAGAGTGGAAGCCGAAGGACTCCGCCGACAAAACCCGCATCGAAAAGAACCATCGCGACTACATAACCGATCTCATCAAAACAGGAAAATGCGCGCTCGAGGGAACCGTCCCCGCTGACGACTCCTTATATGAGATACTCGTATTCAAGACCGAGTCTATCGACGAAGCGCGCTCTCTTGTTAACGCATTTCCGGGAGTGAAGGCAGGAATGCTCAAAACCGATGTCGTTTCCTGGTACGCTGCCCGAAACTTCATCCTCCGTCCCGATGATCCGATCGTTCAGTCGCATTACATCTTTGGACTCCTGCTTCACGGGCCAAATTGGACGGCTGAGCAAACGGATCAATCCCGTCGGATTCAGGCAGGTCATATGGCGAACATCAATCGCCTCGCGGAGCTGGGCAAACTTGTGCTTGCCGGGCCTTTTTTCGATGGAGGAGAGAAGGCCGGAGTATTCATCTTCAAGGTCGATTCTATCGAAGAAGCAAAAGGCCTGACTGACAGCGATCCCGCTGTGATCGCGGGGCGGCTCAAGATCGAGCTGCACCACTGGTCAGTACCTCGCGGAATGTTGAAGTAGGAATGTTTAAGTTCTCGCCGACAAGCACCACGCGCTCGCGCGGTTAAAATTCGTTCCTAACCTGAGACTCTCGATATTGGTTCGTTGGTTCGAACCTACGCGTACGCGCCGCCGATTACTTTCACACCTACAAGCGCACATTCAAGGTCATTGGCGCCCAGTCGATGCCGGAGCGCTCGCAGGCTCGGGCGCTTTCTTGACGTACTTGTTGTACCAGCCGAGATATCGCTCGTATCGATCCCTCACGTAGCTCGGCCGCTGAATACCGTGATTCTCGTTTGGATAGATTATGAGTTGAGTGTCTACTCCGAGACTCTTCAGGGCCTGATACATCTGCTGCCCGCCCTGTATCGGCACATTGAAGTCTCGCTCGCCGCCAAGGAACATTGTCGGAGTTTTGATCCGATCGGCGTGCAGGAACGGATATGAGATCTTTACATAGGTCTCCCACGCTTTCGCATTCCACGGCGGGCCTATTTCGTAATCATATTGAATGATGTATTGATCGGTGCCATAGAATGCCACGGTGAAGGCGGTGCCCGCTCCGCTCGTAGCCGCCTTGAACCGGCTATCGGTTGCGATCATGTAGTCGGTCAGGATTCCACCGTAGCTCCAGCCGCCGACTCCAAGCCTGTCGGGATCAGCGACCCCGATCTTGATTACGTGATCGACGCCGGCTTCCAGGTCTTCGACCTCGTAGTGGCCCCAGTCGGCGAAGATCGAGCGCGAATACTTCCGGCCGCGGCCCGCGCTGCCTCGATAATTGACTGCCAGCACCGCATATCCATTCGCGGCGAAGAACTGTCGCTCGGCACTGAACGAATGTCCATCCTGCCCGTTTGGACCGCCGTGAATTCGAAGCAGGAGCGGCACGCGGGTTCCTTTCACGTATCCGACGGGATAGGTCAGGAGGCCATGCACCTCCGCACCGTCCTTGCTCTTGAAGCTGACTTCTTCGGTCGCGCCAAGCTCGAGCTCCGCGAACATCGCGTCATTCTGATGGCTGATTTGACGAAGCCCGCTGCCTTCTATCGCATAGACTTCTGTGTGCTTTGTATCGCCGCCCGAAAGCACCACCGCATGGCCGTCGCTGCCCGTCCAGGATGAAATGACGATCGGCGGTTGGATCAGGCGTTCGACCGCGCCTCCACTAATGTTCGCGCGAGCCGGATAGACAGAGCGATCGTCGGTCACCAGGAACGCCATTGATTTCCCGTCGGTCGAGAATCGCGGATTCGAGACGCCGCGATCCAGCGCTTCGACGGCCTGAATGCGCTTCGGCGCAGCGCTTCCGTCAGAAGCGGCGATGGCGAGATGCTCCATATTGTACGCGCCGTATTCCTTCTCATCGCCTTCGAGGTAGGCTATCCACTTGCCGTCCGGACTCCATTCCAATCGCGAGCGGCCTCCCCGGCTGTTAGCCGGCGTGACCTGTTTGGCCGCGGAGCCGGGCTTTGCATCCGCTACGAAGATCTGCCCGGAAGGCTCTCGGTCGGGGTCCTCGGCATGATTGCTGATGAAAGCTACGCGAGAGCCGTCCGGAGACCATGAAGGCGCGGCCTCATCCCATTTTCCATCGGTCAATCTATCGAGCTTCGCTGTCGCTATGTCGAACAGATAAACATAGCTGCGGCGACCCGAGAGGATATAGCCTTGCCCGTCCTGCTTGAATTTGTACCGGTCGATGACTATCGGTTTTGGCGTCTTGGGTTTTGCCGGGGTCGCGTTAGCGGCATTCTCGCCCGGGGTATTTGTGTCCGCGTCGGGATCAGGATCGCCAACTACGAGCGCCATTCGCTTCGAGTCGGGAGACCACTCAAAGCCCTGAAGCCGGCCTTTCAACTCGGTGAGCTGTGTTGCTTCTCCGCCTGAACGGTCCAGAAGCCAAATTTGATTTCCTTTCGCCTTACCGGGCCGGCCCGAGGTAAATGCCAGATATTTCCCATCGGGGCTCCATCGCGGCGAGGACTCGCCGTCCTGACTAGCGGTGACCTGAATCTCCTTCTTACCGTCAGTGCTCGCCATCCATATATGCGCTCTGCTCTTGTCCTCTTTGGTATCGATCGTAGAGACGACATAAGCGACCCACTGCCCGTCGGGCGACACCTGAGGATCTCGTACTTCGTGCAGCTTGGCGAGATCATCAAGAGTTATGGGACGTGAAGACGAGGGCTGCTGGGCCGTCGCGGCCGTAAGCATGACGATTGAGCATGCAAACGCAAGGATGAGATTACGCACGCGAGTTTTGGCGAACATTGAGCGATTACCTCCCGAGATGAATAACTCCACCGATTGAGAGCAAACGGAATGGCGGCATTCTAACGAAGGGAATGGAATAGGACAAGAATCCCACTACTATCCCGCTATCCCACTTTCCACAGGTTTTCTTTTCTAGACGCCAACTCTCTAGAGCCTACTGCTCGACTTTATTTCATCGGTAAGGCATTCTTTTGAGCGTAACTGATCAATCCGAGCCTGATAGAAAGGCAAGCCGCTGCGTCGAATAGACGTCCTTCTCCGATGGCAACCCTCGACAAACTCATAGGCGAAACGCTCGACGGCAAGTATCTCCTCGACCGCCTGCTTGGACAGGGCGGAATGGGCGCGGTCTTTCTGGCTACGCACATCGGAACCAAGCGAATCGTTGCGCTCAAGGTCATAGCTCCCCAGTTCACCGCCAATGAAGAGGTAGGCGAGCGATTTCGCCGCGAGGCCGAAGCCGCCGGCCGCATGCGCCATCCAAACGTGGTTAACGTGACCGATTTCGGATTCGCGCTCATGGGCCGCGACCGCATCGCATACCTCGTAATGGAATACCTGGATGGCTGTTCGCTCGACGACAAGCTCAAAGAGACTGGATCGCTGCCTCTCGCCTTCACCGTAGATATTGTCGAACAGATTTGCCTCGCCATCAGCCATGCTCATAAACAGGGAGTCATTCACCGCGATCTCAAACCGGACAATATATGGCTGCAACCGGATCAGCGCGGCGGGTACATAGTCAAGGTTCTGGATTTCGGTCTCGCGAAACTCCGAGACACTACGGCTGATCAAGGCGACCAGGCCGAATCGCGCCTTTCAACGGGCGCGGAGACTCAGGCCCTTGCCCGATCCGTTCGCACGGTCGCGGGCAGGCAGACTACAAATACACGGCAAGCAGGCTCCAACACCGTCGCGCCGGAAAATGGCTCTTCTTCGACCGTCGAAGCAGAAGCTCTCACCACGATCCAATCGCCCGCGGATCACGAAGAACAAAAGACCGCTATTCTTCATCCGGCTGACGTGACCGGCATCGCGCCAGGAGAAACTCGCGCCGGCAACGATTCTGGAGCCCGCCAAAATGCGGCAGACCAGCAGACCGATGGGATCACCCTTATTCAAAATCCGACAAACGACGATGAGGGCGTAACGAGGATTCAAGCCGGACCGCTTGATGAAGGCTCGGCGCAAGGATCATCGACTGCCGTTGGCGCGCGGGACAATACGCAAGGAGCCGGGAATTCCACGGCGTCGCAGTCAAACTCGCATCGATCCGGCGCAACCACCTTTGACTCAGACACGGTTAAGCTCACTCGAATCGGCTCGGTTCTCGGGACGCCGCTCTATATGTCGCCCGAACAATGCCGGGGCGAAGCTCTCGACGCACGCTCGGACATCTATAGCCTCGGTGTAATCGTTTATCAGATGCTGGCAGGCGAGCCGCCCTTCAAGGGGAACATGATCGAGTTGATGGAGAAGCACATGAGCGAGCCTCCTCCTCGAATCAATGAGAAGCGGCCCGACCTTCCCATAGCAGTCGCGAACTTGATAATGGCTGCCATAGCCAAGAATCCGGAGCAGCGGCCTGCCAATTCCGAGTCGTTCTCAGCCGCGTTGCGCGCGACCGCCGAAGGAGAGACCGAGATCTTGCGGCAGTCGAAAGCCTACTACTACACGTCGCAGCGCGTATTCTTCGGTCTTTCCGCGCTCGTGTATTTGCCTTTTGCGGTTCTGTCGATGGTGTTGAGCATCGTGCTGCCGAAGTTCGTTCCGCTGACTACGGTGGCGTCGGTTGCGATCTTTTACGTGTTCATATTTTTGCTGGTTCTCTTCGGAACAAAAATCTGCACCGCCGCCTGCGCGCTTGCAATCAAAGAGCTGCGCGGGAATCCCGAAGCGGCCATAAAACCGGGCCGGATATTCAGGATAGTCGCAGCGCGATCCCCCGCTATCGTAGGTACGGCAGCCGCCTATTATTTAAGCGTCCTGGCGGGTCTGATCAGATTCATAACGCCTGCGATAACGGCGGCCGTGGATGGGACGCTCTTTCCACAAATAGTGGTGCTTGAAAAACGGAGCGGCCCGGATGCGATCGCGCGGTCGAAGCAGCTCATATCCAGGCTTCGGCCAATCGCCGCGGCGCTTCTGGCGCGTGAGTTCGGAATCAGTCTCGGCTCAATAGTGTTCTTCCCTTTCATCAGCGTGGGGCTGGCCATATTGTTCGGCGGTTCGGGCGCGGATTCCTTGAATGCGATGATTTCGCCCATGATGAGGCACTTTCTCGTCTTTTACTGCTGGTTCATTCTGTGCATTATGCACACGCCTTACGATGCGATGCCTTTCGCGAGCCTCTATTTCAAGTCCAGACAGGCGCAAGGGGAGCCCGACGACGAAAGCGGTTCGGCGGCGGGACGCCGCTACGACCACCCATCGCGCAAGCCCGCGACGATCAGCAAAACGTCGCTGGCCTGGTTCACTATTCCTTTGCTCATGCTCGCTTTTTTAATTGTGTTTCCCGCGACTGCCGGCAGGACGTCTCTTATCGAGTCGGTTCGACAGGGCAAGCAAAATTCAGTGCAAAGGATGCTCGCCGCCGGCAAGAGCCCTAATGTGACCAGGGCCGGCGGAACAAGCGCTTTGATGTATGCGTCACGAGACGGCTATGTCGATATCGCAAAGCTTCTGATCGACGCCGGGGCCAACGTTAATGCGCGCGACGGCGATGGAGACGACGCCCTTATGTACGCCGCGCTCGATGGACGATCGGAAGTCATATCGCTGCTGCTCTCCAACGGAGCGAATCTGAACGGGAAGAACAACCATTCCGAGACCGCTCTGCTGGCGGCCGCGCGAAGAGGCCGTACCGAAACGGTGAGGCGACTGCTGGCGGCTGGGCCCGACGTCACCGTCAAAAACGACAAGGGCAAGACTGCTCTTGAGTGCGCTGAGGAAGAAGGCCACCTACAGGTCGCGGATCTCCTGAAACAAGTCGGCGAGAAATGATGGAAATACCGCGAGTGAATTCGAAGTCTATGGAGTGAAGGATGGAAGCGGAAACCAAAGCGAGGCCGAACGTAAAGCAAGCCGTGCCCTTTTTCGGTGTTACGGATATCGAAAAGTCGGTTCGCTACTATGTGGAGGGCATCGGCTTCGAAATGACTATGAGCTGGAGGCCTGAAGGCAAGCTTCGCTGGTGCTGGCTCAAGCTTGGAGACGCAGCTTTGATGCTCCAGGAATTTTGGAAGGAAGGGCATCACTCAAACGTTCCCGAAACGAAAGTGGGCGTGGGCGTCTCAATCTGTTTCGTCTGTGAAGACGCGCTCGCGATCTACCGAGAGGTCAAAGCGCAAGGGCTCAATCCGTCTCGGCCTTTTGTAGGGAACGGTATGTGGGTCACTTCCCTTCTCGACCCGGACGGCTATCGCCTCGAGTTCGAAAGCCCGACCGACACGCCGGAAGAAACGGTTCTTTCCGAAGACTAAGATAAAGGGTGAGAGATGAAAGCGATCTTCAAAAGAGCGGCTCCGTACGCCGACGACGAGATGAACCTGCCGGTCGAGAATGTCGATGCGGCCATTCCATTTTATGAGACCGTAATGGGATTCCGGCTCATCTCCCGAAGCGATTCGCCGCACAAAGCGGCGATACTTGAAAGAGATTCGATCAAAATCGGCCTGGCTGAAAACGGCGGCGATCCCACTCAGGAAGGCTGCTTCTTTGAAGTCGACAACGCCGAAACGGCTTTCGACGAGCTGAAATCAAACGGCTTGGCGAAAGAGGACGCGGACTTCAGAATTGATAAGCACGGCGAGACCTCCTACAAGGTGTTTTTCGTCATCGCGCCGGACGGGCTTTGTTACTGCCTTGGCGAACGCCGGAACTGAGATCAGATCAATGTGCAGAAACATCAGGACGCTACACAACTTCGAGCCGCCGGTTACGGAGGAAGAGATTCGCGCCGCTTCAGTGCAGTTCGTGCGAACAATCAGCGGCTTTGCGAAGCCTTCGAAGGCAAATGAGGCGGCGTTCGTTACCGCGGTTGACGACATCGCCAGGATCTCCGGCAAGCTGCTGGCATCTCTCAAATCAAGTGCTCCTCCGAGAAATCGCGAGGACGAGGCGGCGAAAGCACGGGAGCGCTCCGCACAGCGATTCCCACGATGAGCCACGATGAGCAATGTAGGCTTGAAAGGACGATTATAAAATCGGAGTTCCTACGTTCCGATTCGGGAATGAAATCCTCCTCCGCACCGGGGGCTGCGCTGCGCTGAGCCCCGGCTATTGACGCGTTCCCCTGCAGGGAACATACCTGCCTCTCCTTAGCACCGGGGGCTGCGCTGCGCTGGCCCCCGGCTATTGGCGCGTTCCCGTTCAGGGAACAACCCACCGATCATCTGGAACTCAACGGCTCGAAATGATGACGCGCGCTCTTGCGCTGATGGCCTCATTTTACGCGTAAACCTGCGTTGTGATAATTTGCTTCACTCAATCAGCAATCGCGTGGAGGAAGCGAATGTCCCAGAGCATTGACTCAATCCTTAAAGAAACAAGGGTCTTTGCGCCCGATGGCGAATTCAGCGAGCGCGCCCACATCAAAAGCGTCGAAGAGTACGAACGCATCTATCGCGAAGGCGAAGAGCATCCCGAGGAATTCTGGGCCCGCATCGCCCAGGAGCTTCACTGGTTCAAACCGTGGGATCGAATTTTGGAATGGAACTCGCCCTGGGCCAAGTGGTTTGACGGAGGCCTGATCAATCTCTCTTATAACTGTCTCGATCGGCATGTGGCTTCGTGGCGGCGAAACAAAGCTGCTTTGATCTGGGAAGGCGAGCCCGGTGAGATCAGAACGCTCACATATCAGCAGTTGTTAACCGAGGTATGCAAATTCGCCAACGCGCTTAAATCCGTAGGTGTAAAGAAAGGCGATCGAGTCGCGATATACATGGGCATGACGCCTGAGCTTGCAATCGCAATGCTCGCGTGCGCGCGCATCGGGGCTACGCACTCCGTCGTTTTCGGAGGCTTCTCCGCAAACGCTCTCATAGATCGGATCAACGATGCTCAGGCATCAGCGGTCATCACCCAGGACGGAGGCTATCGGCGCGGATCCGAGGTCAAGCTCAAACCTGCCGTAGACGAAGCGCTGGAATCCTGTCCTTCGGTAACTTCGGTGATCGTATTCCAGCGAACCGGCTCTGATCTTGTAATGCGGCCCGGACGCGATCACTGGTGGCACGAGCTGATGCGGAACGCATCCGACGAATGTGAAGCCGAGCCGATGGATGCCGAACACCCGCTCTTTATCCTCTACACTTCCGGCACGACCGGTAAGCCAAAAGGCATCCTTCACACGACCGGAGGGTACTCGGTCGGCAGCTACATAACGACAAAATGGGTATTCGATCTGAAAGATGAAGACATCTACTGGTGCACCGCCGATATCGGCTGGGTGACGGGTCACAGCTACATTGTATATGGACCGCTCCAGAACGGCGCCACGACCGTTATGTACGAAGGCGCTCCGAACTGGCCGGGACCCGACCGATTCTGGCAAATGATCGAACGCCACAAGGTTAATATCTTCTACACGGCTCCCACGGCCATTCGCGCGTTCATGAAATGGGGAGACGAGTGGCCGGCGAAATACGAGATGAAGAGTCTGAGGCTGCTTGGCACCGTTGGCGAGCCGATCAATCCCGAAGCCTGGATGTGGTATCGCGATCGCATCGGGCGCAACGTCTGTCCCATCGTGGATACGTGGTGGCAAACCGAAACCGGAATGATAATGATCACTCCGCTGCCGGGCGCGATCCCAATGAAACCGGGCTCGGCGACAAGACCGTTTCCCGGCGTAATCGCCGACGTTGTTACAAGACAGGGGGAGCCGGTTGCACTGGGCTCGGGAGGTTACCTTGTCATAAAGCAGCCGTGGCCTTCGATGTTCCGAACGATTTACGGCGATCCCGATCGCTTCGTGCAGACCTACTGGTCGGAGATACCGGGCGTCTACTTCACTGGAGACGGCGCGCGCAAAGACAAAGACGGATACTTCTGGATCCTCGGCCGCGTGGACGACGTCATCAACGTCTCCGGCCACCGCTTGAGCACGATGGAAGTGGAATCGGCTCTGGTAGCTCACGACAAGGTTGCGGAAGCGGCGGTTGTAGCGCGGCCGGATGAGTTGAAGGGGCAAGCCATCGCGGCCTTCGTAACTTTAGAATGGGGCAGCGAGCCCTCGGACGCCCTCAAAGAGGAGCTTCGTCAATGGGTGGCAAAAGAGATCGGAGCGCTCGCAAAACCTGACGACATTCGCTTCGCGGATATGCTGCCAAAAACCCGAAGCGGAAAGATAATGCGAAGGCTGCTGCGCGAGATCGCAACCAGCGGAGAAGTCCTGGGCGACGTGACTACGCTGGAAGACTTCTCGGTCCTGGCAAAGCTCCGTGACGACGATGAATGATGATGAGCAAGGTTGAGTTGATGGTGACCGGCGAGGCTTTCCTATGACTCCTGTCAGGATCATGCTTTTTGATCTGGACGGAACCTTGATCGATTCGCTGACGGACATCGCGACCTCCGTGAACCGGATGCTTGCGGAACTCGATCGTCCGGCGGTAGACGAATCGGCGGTGGCTCGCTTTGTCGGAGACGGCGTGAGAGTCCTGGTTTACCGGGCTCTCACCGCTACTGAGCCCGCTCATCGGCCGCCCGATGATAACCTTCACGCGGATGGACTTGCGCTGATGCGAAAGCATTACTCACATCAGATGCTCGCCGCGACAAGGCTCTATCCGGGAGTCTCCGAGACGCTTCAACATTTCGGCAATAAGCCAAAGGCCATCGTAACCAGCAAAGAGACGGAGTTCACCCGGACGATAATCAATCATCTCGGAATAGCTCATCATTTTGAGTGCGTGGTCGGCGGCGATACGATTCCCGAGCGAAAACCTGATCCGCGGCCCGTGCTCGAAGCAATCATTCAGCTCGGCGGATCGCCGGACGAAGCCGTGATGATCGGCGACAGCGAAAACGACATAGCAGCCGGAAGCCGCGCGGGCGCCCGGACCTGTGGAGTTACCTACGGATTTAGGAGCGCCGAACAACTGAAGCTCGCGGCTCCCGATTTCACCATAGACCAATTCGCGTCGCTCACGACTCTGTTTGAATAATGCAAATTGGATTGAGGCGGAACTGTGAATAAGACTCGCGACGAAGTGATAGCAAGAGCCGCGAAAATAAAGCTGCTCGTTATGGACTGTGACGGCGTGCTTACCGACGGCCGCATAATACCGATGCCGGAAGGCGAAGAGACCAAGCAATTCGATTCAAAGGATGGCCACGGATTGCGGATGGCTTCGCGCGCGGGATTGCGTTTGGCGATAATCTCCGGGCGCAAGTCGTTCGCGGTGAGGGCGCGCGCCGAGGATCTCGGCATCCATCATCTCTACGAAAAGGCCTACAACAAACTAGAACCCTTCAAAGAGGTCACGGACGCGGAAGGAGTGGTCTTTGATGAGGTCTGCGTGATGGGCGACGACGTAACCGACATCCCCTTGCTGAGGCGAGCCGGCCTGGCGATTGCGGTAGCAGACGCCATGGAAGATGCCCGAGCTCATGCCCACTATGTAACCGAACACGCCGGAGGAAAGGGAGCAGTAAGAGAAGTCGTCGAGCTGATTTTAAAGGCGCAGGACCGGTGGGCGGCCGCGATGGAACGCTACTATGAAGAAGGCCTTTCATAACGGACAACTTTCTCGTAAGGGACGACCTTTATTGTGCACGCTCTGATATCAACTTTTGCTTGACCCTTTAGCTGACCATTCGTATGATGCTGTGTGCGATTTAGACCTTCAGTTTTCCCGACATCCCGGATCCATCAGTTCTGTCTCTCTTTCCATTTCGAAGCAATCAAATATAGAAAAAGGAGTTGAGCTATGAGAGCTGACACCGAGCACGGCGCATATGTCTGGCACAACGGGAGCCTCATTCCTTGGGAAGACGCGAATATCCACGTAATGTCTCATGTAGTTAATTACGGTTCCTCCATTTTTGAAGGAATCCGTTGCTACAAGACAAAGCGAGGCTCGGCAGTCTTCAGGCTTAACGAGCACATCGACCGCCTTCTGAATTCGGCTCACATCTATCGCATGGACATCCCATATACGGCGGAAGACATCCGCCTCGCATGCGGCGAGTTAATTCGTGCCGACGGCTACGACGAGTGCTACCTTCGCCCGCTTGTATTCAGGGGATTCGGGACATTTGGAGTCAATCCGTTTCCAGCTCCGATCGAAACCTATGTCTGTGCATGGAAGTGGGGACAGTACCTCGGCGCTGATTCCATAGAAGCAGGCGTGGATGTTTGCGTATCCAGTTGGACGCGGATCGCGCCCAATACGCTTCCGTCCATGGCAAAGGCCGGCGCCAATTATATGAACTCCCAGTTGATCAAGATGGAAGCGGTGCTGAACGGTTATTCCGAAGGCATAGCGCTGGACAGCGGCGGATACATAAGCGAGGGCTCGGGCGAGAACATCTTCCTGATCAACGACGGCACGGTTATGACGCCCCCGCTGTATTCGACTATATTGCCCGGTATCACCCGCGACTCCGTCATTCAGATATGTGGAAGGCTTGGAATACCCGTTATCGAGCGAGCAATCCCACGCGAGATGCTTTACATCGCGGACGAGGTATTCTTTACCGGCACCGCCGCCGAGATAACTCCCATCAGATCGGTCGACAAAGTCAAGGTGGGATGCGGACGGCGCGGTCCCATGACGGAACTCATCCAGAATGAGTTCTATCGAGTGCTCACCGGCGCCGCCGAGGATACATACGGTTGGCTTACGCCCGTCGAAGCCTTGAAGCCGCTCGCGCAAACCGAGGCGCAACTGGCTTAAGCAATCGGACGGGAATAGTCCATCCAGGGGCAAAGGCTCTGAAGATCGGGAGCGCCGAATCACAGTCAGATTGGGCGCTCCTCTATCGGAGCGAGGGAAAATCTGGGGCCAATAGCAGTGATCGATTGAGTTAATAGACTCGAGTCGCGCTTCAAACCACACCGATGCACCACCGTCACTATCCATTTCGTTGACAAGCTTTAATTTGCTTTGCTAGCCTTTTTGGTTGATTAACAACCCCCGCGCACCGCAGGAGACTCAGGGCGCATGGAGTCATACTTATAGTGAGATCGGCAACCCGCATTCTTACATTCCTACTGGCTACAGTTTCACTTGCAGGAACCGCCTGCATCAGACGAGTCAAGGAGCCCGAGTTGCTTCACGCGAACGATCCGCTCGCGACCAACGTCCTCGTCGACCGCATCAATTCCTACTCCCAACTGGTGAGCTTCTCGGCCCAGTCGAGCATTGAAGTCAAAGTTTATTTCGCTACGGCGGCCTCCGATAAATATCCAGCGGGCAATCTATTGATCAGCCTGCAGCGCCCGGAAAAGATCCGGATGATCGTGACCGCGCCCGCGCCGCTTACACGCGACATCGCCGACATGACGAGCGATGGTTCTCAATTTCGGCTGGCTGTTTATTATCCAACCGAAAAGAGGGCCTTCATTCACGGAAGTAATCTCGGCGACTACAAGCGAATTAACGAACAGGAGCTCAAAGAAACCGCCGATCCCCGCCTTAGAAACGCCGGCGCGCTCGCCAATATCCGGCCGCAGCATCTGACGGAGGCATTTCTGATAAGGCCCATCGCAGAGGACGGCCGCACTGACTTCTTTCGCGAAGAACTCACTCAACTGGAGCCTTCAGACCACGCGGACAAGAAGAGCCCGCTCGTAAGGCGCGCTTATTATGTGCTCTACGTCCTGGATCATCACGACAACGGCAAGAGCGCTCTCAGGCGCAAGTTCTGGTTCGATCGAACGCGGCCGGGCACGCCGCTGGTTCGCCAACAGACATTCGAGAACGGAGGGGGCAAACTCGGAAGCGATATCTTCTACACCGGCGAATTCAAGGTTAACGCCTCCCAAAAGTCGTGGCCTACCACAACCGTAATCGATCGGCTGAACGACGGCTATAGCCTCGCTCTCGAACTGGACCCCGACTCCATTCAGATTAATGGAGAGATGCCCGCAACGGCCTTTCGACTGGAGAACGTTCAGCAGTTGAAGGAGATCGATCTCGATCAACCTACGAAGGCGGAAGCCGATCGATCGAAGGACCATCAGCCTCCGCCGAATAAAAACCTGCAAAAGCGCTTGCACCCGCAATAATGGATAGCCTTAGCCTAGCCAATCTCAGGCAGCGCCCGCTCCGAACCGCGGTCAGCATGGCCGGAGTATCACTCGGCGTAGTGCTGGTGACCCTGATGGGCGGGCTTACGCGAGGCATGACTCGCGACGCCGCAAACCGCCAGTCAAACGTCGATGCGGAGATACGGTTTCTTCCGGGCGGGCCAATCTCGATTACTACTTCCAATCCCCTCATGTTATCGGCGCGATATGCCGACGCATTACTCCACGGCATTCAGCCCACCCCGGATAATCCGGCCGTCGAAGCCAGGCCGCCGGTAGCCGGAGTAATGGCGGCGACCCCCGTGGGCCAATATCTTCAAGCCGCCGGAGCCATAGGCTTTGAGCTTGTGGACGGCGTCGATTTCCAATCGCTAAAGGACACGAGCAGAATCAGAATCATCAAGGGACACGGACTCGGCGATGGGAGCGACGAACAGAGCGCTCACGAAGCAATTGTCGATAAGTATTATGCGGAGAAAAACGTCGGCCTGGACAATCACCCCGTGAGAGTCGGCAGCTCGATCAAAGTGCTGGATCAGACCTTCACCGTCGCCGGAATCTACGATCCGCCGATGCTTGCCCGAGTCAAGATACCGCTCAAAACAATGCAGGAGCTGTTTGGCGGCGCTGACAACTGCTCCTTTGTAATGATCAAAGTCGAAAAACCTGAGATGATCAAACAGGTGATCGACACGCTGAACGAGTATTATCCAGGCAATAACGTGATTCCTACGAGCGAGATTCCTGCCTTGTACTCACAAAACCTCTTCGCCGTGGACGTGCTGCTTGATGTCGTGGTGGGTCTCGCTTCGGTGATAAGCACCCTGGTAATCCTGTTGGGAATGTATACGACGATCACCGAGCGCACTCGCGAGATTGGGATTCTGAAAAGCCTCGGCGCCTCGAAGCGGCTGATTGTCTCCATCATCGAAAGAGAAGCGGCGCTTATAAGCCTGCTGGGCGTAATTCTCGGATTTGTACTATCGGTAATCGGCAGATATTCTATTCAATCAAGCACTCGATTAATCGTCGATCTCGATTTGAAATGGATTTTGATCGCGGCGACGATAGGGATGCTCGGAGGTTTGCTCGGCGCATTTTATCCCGCCGTCAGAGCGGCAAACCTCGATCCGGTTGAAGCACTGAGCTACGAATGAAAAGCCCGGCTCCATCAAATCAAACCTCTTAATTCTATGCAGGCAATTCTCGAGACCATAGATCTCAAGATGACTTATCGCGTGGGCAAGGTAGACGTTCACGCGCTTCGAGGCATCACCCTGACCGTCAATCGCGGAGAGTACATCGCTATAATGGGGCCTTCAGGCTGCGGCAAATCAACGTTGTTGCACGTCGCCGGCGGAATGCTCACACCGACTTCGGGAAGATTGATTATCGACGGCGAGGATGTGACGGCGATGACCGACGCTCAACGCACCGAGATGCGCCGCCGCAAAATCGGCTTCGTCTTTCAGCGATTCAATCTCTTTCCCACCTTGACCGCGGAAGGCAATCTCAAACTGGCCGAGCGAATCTATTCAAAGCACCGCAACGGCGCCGAATCGGAAGCGCGACGGCGCATATTGAAGCTCTTGAAGCTCGAAGAGAAGATGCATCACAAACCGCTCGAACTCTCCGGAGGCGAGCAGCAGCGAGTCGCGATTGCGCGCGCCGTCGTAAATCAACCTGCCCTGATACTGGCCGACGAGCCGACCGGAAACCTCGACTCCGAGAACTCCAAGGTCGTCCTCGATATGCTTCGAGGCTTAAACGAGGAGCTCGGGCAGACTATAGTCATGATAACTCACAACCCCGAGGCCGCCGGACGCGCCGACCGAGTGGTCGAGATGCGAGACGGCCTGATCGTTTCGAACGACGCTTTGGTTCGCGGATAACGAGTATGAAAATGATCCTGGTGATGCTTAAGAAGACGCTGTTCTGGTCTTATGAACGAGGCACGTGGCAATATGACGTCCTCTGCGTACTTATTCTCGCCTTCATTTTCTTCATGCCTAATGACCTGTTTCGCTCCAAGAGCACTAGGTCCGAGCAGGCCGCGGCTATCGCCGAGCCTGTCAGAGTAGACGATCAGCAGCCCAAGCCTGAGCCTCCGGTTCGCTCCGACGCGCGCGAGACCGGAGTCAGCAACCCGGCGAAGTGATTGGCGACGGATTGTCATCAACGGAAGAATCGGGAATTTACAATGAGACGCATTATTTCGACTATCGCAACTGTTTGCTTTATGACGGCCGGCTCTATGACGCCGGCTGCGATTGCTCGGGACGAAAAGCTGGATCAAGTGCTCGGCAGGATGCAGGAATCCGCAAAAATGCTTAAGACGATCAAGGCGCGCATCCAGCAGGACAAGCTGCATACTCAGACGGGCGGCCGGGAGGTCTACAAAGGCAAGCTAATCTTTAAGCGTCTCGGCAGCAAACATGACAAGGTCCGCATCGATTATGAGAAAACCGATCACGTCGTTGCGCTGGAAGGCGAAAAAATAACTCTTTATCAGCCCAGGGTAAATCAGGCGTTCATCACGTGCCGATCGGCTCTGGTTAGGGACCATCCCGATTTTTCCTTTATCACCGCGCTCTATGCCTCGGTCGGCGAATTGAAGGCGACCTACACTATCTCCTATGTCCGCGACGACACCTTCGAAGGGGCCGGTATGTCCGTACTCGAGTTGGTTCCGAGAGTCACCTCGGCCGAACGAAAGACCGTGATGTGGGTGAATCAACAAAGCTGGATGCCGATCAAATTCGAGGTGACCGAACGCAATGGCGACGTTACTACTCTGATCCTGCGCGACATAGTGAAGAACCAGGTGATCGATGATAAACAATTTCATGTGTCGGTGAAGGCGGGTACAAAGGAGCACAAAGAATGCTGAGGCTCCGTAGCGCAGCGATCGAGAAGATCACTCTCTCGCTTTATTACCGCACGAGTGGACGGTTTGGCGGATAACATAGAAACGGCCGGCGATCGACGCGGCGTGCTTCAGCGCGGCGATGATAAACCTCTCGCTATAGAGCAGGAGGCGGATTCCTATTATCAGGAGCGGCTCGTGAACGCGCGCGAACGCGCGAGCGCGCTTGAGAAGGCTCTCGCGGAAATCGAGCTCGAGCTCGCGGATCTCAGGACGAACTTCAACAAACAGACCGTCGAGCTGGATGCGATCAAGGTGCATCTGTCGGCGGTTACAACCGGCTTGATTCAGAAGGAGACGCAGCTCAATCGGATCACCAGCACGTTCGGCTGGCGATTGCTTACCTGGTACGGACCGATAAAGTACAGGTTCATCCTTCCCGTGTTGAAGCGGCTGAAAAACCCGCTCCAACTTAAGCCGATCAGAGACACCGAGCGTATTAGCGCACCCGTTGTTGAGCCTGAAGAAAACGGCCCGGACCTGGCTTATCAGGCATGGGCTCGACGGTGTGAGGCGATTAGATACGATGCGGAGAGAGCGCGCGGCAGGCTCGCCTCGTTGAAGACGCGGGCTGTTATCAGCATCGTAATGCCCGTTTACAATCCCGTACGCGAGCACCTTGCGGAAGCGCTCGATTCAGTTCTCGACCAATACTATCCAGATTGGGAGCTTTGCATAGCCGACGATGGTTCGAGCGCGGATTACGTGAAGGCCATCCTCGATTCCTATGCCGCGCAAGACAGCAGAATCAAAGTCGTGTACCGAACTGAGAACGGCGGTATTTCAGCGGCGTCGAACGACGCTCTCGCGCTCGCCTCCGGGGAGTTTATTGCGCTGCTCGATCACGACGATGTGATATCCCCAGACGCGCTTCTTCAAGCCGCTATTGTTCTCGATCGAACGGATGCCGATCTCGTCTATTCGGATGAAGACAAGCTCGATGAAGCGGGCGCGCGCTGCGAGCCTTTCTTTAAGCCGGCATGGTGCCCCGACCTTCTTCTGTCGTGCAATTACATCACTCACTTCGGTGTATATCGAAAGAGCATCGTCGATCGCATCGGCGGCTTTCGGAGTGGAGTCGAAGGCGGCCAAGATTACGATCTAATCCTGCGATTTACGGAAGAGTCTCAGAGAATCGCGCAAATACCGGCGGTTCTCTATCACTGGCGCAAGAGTCCGGCCTCGGCCGCGCGAAGCATACACGCGAAGTCCTACGCCTACGAATCCAGCCGAAGAGCGCTCACGGACGCTCTCGCCAGAAGGAGGATATCAGGCAGCGTCGAGGCCACTGAGAACCTGGGCTTTTATCGGGTCAAGCGCTCGATCGTTTCGCCGGGCAAGATCAGCATCATCATTCCGACTCGCGACCGGCTTGCTCTTCTCGAAACGTGCATAAGCAGCATCGAATCGAAGACCGAATATCGGGACTACGAAATCATCATTGTCGATAACTGGAGCAAAAACGCCGCGACCCTCGACTACTTGAGCCGGACGCGCCATCGCGTCATTCGAGACGAAGGGGTGTTCAACTTTGCCCGCTTGAACAACCTTGCCGCAAAAGCAGCCGCAGGACAGTACCTCGTTCTGCTCAACAACGATACGGAAGTCATCTCCGGCGAATGGCTCGGCGCAATGCTCGAACACGCCCAACGTTCCGAAGTCGGCGTGGTTGGGGCGAAGCTGGTTTATCCACAGGGATTGATTCAGCACGCGGGGGTGATCCTGGGACTCGGCGGAATCGCCGATCACTCGCAGAGGCTGGTCGAGTATCGCCATGGAACCGGCTACGCGAATTTTCCGAACGTTATCAGGAACTACAGCGCCGTCACGGCCGCTTGCATGATGATCCGCCGGGATCTTTACAAAGAAGTAGGCGGCATGAACGAAAAGGACTTGCCGGTCGCCTTCAATGACGTCGATCTCTGCCTGCGACTGCGCAAGCTCGGATATCTGATCGTATACACTCCGTTTTCCGTTCTCTATCACAAGGAATCGGCCTCGCGCGGACTCAGGGTGGACGAGCGCGAGATGGCCTATATGGCGGAATCATGGGGCGCGGAGATCATCGCGGATCCGAACTACAATCCGAACCTTACATTGACCAACAATGGATTCAAGGTAGATTTTTCGAAACCGGAGGCGCTCTACTGCACCTACAGCCAGGACCTTGCCGCCGGATTGGTTCCACGAGTTAATGCCGGCGATCGAATAGGACAGTACTTTTTCGCGGGCCAGGATAATCTATCCGCGATTGGGGTCAGGTTCGAGTCGAAGAATCAACGGCGCGAGGGCAAACTCATATTCAGGCTTCGAGCCTCGCACGAATCCGCCGATGATCTAACATCGATCGAGGTAGACGCATCGACCTTGCGAGATGACGGCATATGTACGTTTTCTTTCCAACCGATTCCGGACTCGCGCGGACGGATGTTCTACTTTTCCATCGAATTGGCGCACGGCAGCAGCCCGCTGACCCTGCACAGAAGCTCTGTAACAAACGATGCTATAGGACCTCACTTCCGCAATGAGGCTCCGTCGGATGGAACTCTTACTTTCAAAGTCTACTCTCACGGCCAGTTCAGATAGGATGCAGGTTCGCCGCGCCTGTCATTGCGCCTGCGCTTCGGCGGCGGCATAATCCCGAAGGTCTCTTGGCTCTAATCAACTAGTCCGGACAGCAAAGAAGGAGATACTCATGCGTTATCGAGTCCGCCCTGCACTATTGGCGCTTTCGATCATCGTTTGCGCGGCGCCTACTTTCGGTCAAACGAAAAAGACTTCGCTCGAAGATATGCTCGCGCGGATTTCTCGAGTGAACATCGTATCCGAGGCGGCCATATCGCCGGACGGCAAACGGGTCGCGTGGGCAGCTCCTGTGAACGGCTCCAGCACGGCTATCTACGTTGCGGCGCTGAGCGGACTTGTGCCGGTTCCACGAAGGCTGACGGCCTCGGTCGGCGCGTTCGACGAACACGGCATTGCGTGGTCTCCCGATTCGAAGAAAATTGCTTATCTTTCGGATCAAGCCAGACACGGCCAGCTCGAGCTCTACGTCGTTTCAGTATCGGGCGGGGCGTCGCGCCGGCTCACCAACCTCACTGGGTTCCTGGCTGATCCGCGATGGTCCCCGGACGGACGCGAGGTTGCGATCCTCTTCACCGAAAATGCGCCGCGTGCCGCGGGGCCGCTTCAGCCCGCCACCATCGAGCACGGCGTCATCGAAGACCGTATCTACGAGCAGAGGCTTACGACTGTCGAAGCGGCTACAGGAAAAGTGAAGCAGCTCTCACCCGCCGATTTATATGTCTACGAATACGACTGGTCGCCGGACAGCAAGCGCTTCGCCGCCATCGCGGCCCCCGGAGACGGTGACAACAACTGGTTCATCGCGCAGTTGTACACGATATCGGCGACGGATGGTGAAACGAAATCGATCGTCAAACCCGATCTTCAGATAGCGGTTCCGCGATGGTCGCCTGACGGGAACAACATTGCCTTCATTCAAGGGTTGATGAGCGACGCATTTGTAAACGGCGGCGACATCTTTACCGTCTCGGCCGGCGGCGACAGGCCGCGGAACATCACGCCTGGCATGAAAGCTTCGGCGACCTGGCTCGATTGGTCCTCAAATCAGATTCTCTTTACAGCGCACGTAGACGGCCAGAGCGCTATTGCTACCGTTGATCCCGCGAAATCCGATGTGAACATCAAGTGGACAGGAGGCGAAACAATCGCCGGAGAAGGCGGCGCCTTCAACATCTCCCTCTCGCATGATCGGAAACAGAGCTCGATCGTTCGTCACTCCTTTAATCAGGCTCCCGAGGTCTGGGCGGGCTCAATCGGCGATTGGAAACAGATCACTCATCTGAACAAGAGCGCTCAACCAGCCTGGGGAGAGGCCAAGAGTGTTCGGTGGACCAACAATGGCTTCAACGTTCAGGGATGGCTGATGTATCCACGCAACTACGACGCGTCGCGGCGCTATCCGATGATAGTAGTTGTTCACGGAGGGCCTTCGTCGGCGGTGAGACCGGCCTGGCCCGGAACGTTTTTCAACTCCACCTGCTTCTCCAACGAAGGCTATTTCGTATTCATGCCAAACCCGCGAGGAAGCTACGGCCAGGGCGAAGCATTCACGCGCGCAAACGTGAAGGACTTTGGCTATGGCGATCTGAAAGACATCCTGGCTGGCGTCGACCTCGTCGTGAAGACGCTGCCGGTTGATAACGACCGCATCGGCATCACCGGATGGAGCTACGGCGGATTCATGACGATGTGGACCGTGACCCAGACTAATCGGTTCAAAGCCGCGGTCGCGGGCGCGGGAATCGCCAACTGGCAAAGCTACTACGGCGAGAACGGAATCGATCAATGGATGATCCCCTTCTTCGGAGCATCCGTTTACGACGATCCCGCCGTCTACGCGAAGAGCGCGCCGATTACATACATAAAGAAGGTCAAAACGCCGACGCTTGTAGTTGTAGGCGATCGCGACATCGAATGTCCGACGCCTCAATCCTACGAATTCTGGCACGCGCTCAAGACTCTTGGTGTAAAGACCCAACTCGTCGTCTATGAAAATGAAGGACACCGCATAGGCAAGCCGGAGCATCGCCTTGATCTAATTAAGCGATCCGTTGCGTGGTTCAATGAACATCTCGGAAGAGAGTAGCCGATTCAAACAGGAGACGGATAGATGCGAACATTTCAGAAGCGCCTGCTGTTCGTAGCGGCTTCACTGTTTCTGGCGATACCGACATCGCCGATCAATCACGCGGCGGCAGGACGACTCATCTTTAGAGTCACGCTCGCGCCGTCGGTAGCGCGCGGCGCCGTCTCCGGCCGCCTGCTCGTCTTGATGGTTGAGGCGCAACGCGATCTCCAGCAAATCAACGTGGGCTTCGTTCCCGGCAGCACCTGGATCACGGGCATGGAGATCGAGAGCTTTTCACCGGGCAGCACGATCGAGATCGATCCCGACCGCCTCGCGTTTCCGCATCCTTTCTCTCAGGCGAAACATGGAACCTATCAGTTTATGGCGCTGCTCGATCCCGATCATACCTACGCGTACCACGGACTTGATGGAGGAGACCTGACGAGCCGCGTCGCCAAGATCGAGAATATGAACCCCGCGGACACCCCTCCGGTTCAGCTCACGATCGATCGCATAACACCTGGTCGGCCGAAGCCTCAGGACACCGAATCGACGAAGCTCGTTGAGATGCAAAGCGGTCTGCTCACGGCTTTCTGGGGCCGGCCGATAACGATACGCGCCGGTGTTGTCCTTCCGCCGAGCTATTCAAAGGACACAAAACGAAAATATCCAACCGTCTATCTCGTTCACGGCTTTGGCGGCGACCATACCTCCGCATGGGGGCAAGCGACCGGACTCACCAAAGCGATGGCCGAAGGCAAGCAGGGCGAGATGATTCATGTGTTTCTTGACGGCTCTTTTCCAACCGGTCATCACGAGTTCGCCGATTCGGTCAATAATGGGCCGTGGGCACGAGCCCTGACGGAAGAATTCATTCCTTACCTCGAGAAGACGTTTCGCGCGGTTCCGAAACCGTATGCGCGATTTCTCACCGGTCATTCGTCGGGAGGCTGGAGCACGCTGTGGCTTCAAGTCGCCTACCCGGACTTTTTCGGAGGCACGTGGTCAACCGCGCCCGACCCTGTCGATCTGCGCTGCTTCACCGGTATCGATGCAAGTTCGGGCTCGACCGACAACGCCTATCGCTCCCGCGACGGCAAACCGAAGAACCTCGTGCGAATGGGCGGAAAGGAGATCGCTTCGATAGAAGAGTTCGTCCGCCAGGAGGAAGTCACCGGTGAGTATGGCGGTCAGTTCGCCTCGTTCGAATGGGTCTGGAGCCCGCGAGGACAGGGCGGCCGTCCAATGAGGCTCTTCAACCGCGAGACTGGAGAGTTGAATCAGGAAGTGCTTCGAGCGTGGCAGAAGTATGACATCAGGCTCATTCTCGAAAAGAATTGGGCGGTGTTGGGCCCAAAGCTAAAGGGCAAGATAAACGTCATCTGCGGGAGCGCCGACACGTTTCATCTCAATGAAGCGGTGACGTTGTTGTGCGATTTCTTTAAGCAGAAGGGCAGCGACGCCGTGTGTGAATTGGTCCCGGGCCGCGATCACGGAAACCTGTATCAGCCATTTGAGACGTATCCCGAAGGGCTCTCATCGCGGATCCACAAAGAAATGTATGCGAAGTTCGAGAAGATAGCGGCTAAGAACTAACCGCCATGCAAGCTCCGCAACCTGTATGGGGGGCGCCGCGCGGCGGCTCCTGTTGAAGGATCCTACGCTCTTGGATTTCTTGACTCCAGGAGTCATTTACCGGACTTCCAAAGCACCGGGATTTCAACTATGAAGCGTAATCTTCTTCCCCTGATCGCGATAACAATGCTGAGCGTGTCGCATGCTGCTCAGACCCAGCCGACGCCTCCTTCGACGGATATCTTTGTTGTCGATATCGTCGACCGCGCCAAGCTGAAATTCGGCTTGCCGCGCAACATCACCAGGCGCGAAGGGTATGATAATCAGCCGGAGTTCATCGACGGCGGCCGCGGCCTCCTCTTCACTTCAATTCGAGAAGATGGACAGGCCGACATCTACCGATACGACTTTCCAGGCGGCGCCATTACAAGGCTCATCTCTACTTCGGAGAGCGAGTACTCGCCTACTCTCACGCCGGATGGCAAGCACTTTTCGGTGATCAGAGTAGAAGCGGACAAGTCGCAGCGGCTCTGGCGATTTCCCCTGGCGGGCGGAGCGCCCGAGTTGATTCTGAAAGAAATCAAACCGGTAGGCTATCATTTGTGGCTCGATGAACACTCGCTTCTTCTATTTATTCTCGGTCGCCCCAACACGCTTCAGATTGCGGACGCTACTACTCAAAAGGCCGAATTGATTGCCTCGGACGCGGGCCGCTGTTTTCGCTGGATGCCGGGCCATAAGCTGGTCAGCTTCGTACAGAAGAAATCAGATCAGGAATCCTGGATCAATTCACTTGATATCAAGACTCGTGAAATCAAGCCCCTGGTCAAGACGATTCAGGGCAGCGAGGACTTCGCCTGGCTTTCGGACGGCTCACTGCTGATGGGCAAGGGTTCCAAGCTATACAGTTGGCGCGCTGGTGAAACCGAGTGGCGCGAAGTAGGAGATTTCTCCGCGGCGGGACTGACGGCAATCACAAGACTGGCGATTAGCCCTGCCGGCAATCAACTCGCGATTGTAGCGGAGCCTTTTCGCTAGCGGCAGTTCGAGAGCGCCCTTCAATGTAACAATTTCACAAATTCGAAGAGGGGCATGCGCCGCTCTCCCTCCTATGATTTATTTCATTCTCCAATAAAGAGGAAACATCATGAAGAAAACTCGGCTAATAACTAATCGAATCGTTTGTCTGATTCTTGTTTCATTCGCATGCGCTTCCCTTGCTGTCGCGCAAGATCTCACGCCGAAGTTCGAAGAGTATATGAACGGTCTCATGAAGCAAGGCAAATTCAGCGGATCGGTGCTCATCGCGCGGGACGGCGCCGTACTATTCAGCAAGGGCTACGGGATGGCTAACCTCGAGCTGGATGTTCTAAACACGCCCGAGACTAAATTCCGGCTCGGTTCCATAACCAAGCAGTTCACCGCAACGGCGATACTGCTTCTTCAGGAGCGCGGCAAACTGAGCGTGCAAGATCCGCTTTGCAAGTACATAACCGATTGTCCGGCCGCCTGGAGTGAAGTAACGATACATCACCTGCTAAGCCACACGGGCGGTATTCCCAACTTCACGAACTTCGCGGACTACCAGAAGACGATGATGATTCCGACTACCGTCGAAAGTCTGATCGCTCGCTTCAAGGACAAGCCTCTCGATTTCAAGCCGGGCGAGAAGTGGGATTACAGCAACTCCGGGTATGTGCTTCTTGGCTACATCATCGAGAAAGCATCGGGCATGAGTTACGAAGAGTTCCTGCGCAAGAACATCTTTGATCCTCTCAAAATGATGAATAGCGGCTACGACCATCACGCGACGATCCTGAAGAATCGCGCGACTGGCTATGAACCGAGAGGAAACAAGGTGCTCAACGCGTCATATATCGATATGACGATTCCTCACGGAGCCGGCGCGCTCTACTCGACCGTAGGCGACTTGCTGCTCTGGGACCAAGCGCTATACGGCGAAAAGCTGTTGTCGAAGAAATCGCTCGACGCGATGTTCACTCCGGTGAAGGACAATTACGGCTATGGATGGTTCATCAACAAGCAGTTCAATCGTAGTCACATCGGCCATGACGGAGGCATCAACGGCTTCAACACGTCGATCTCACGATATCCGGAACAGAAGCTGACGGTCGTGGTGCTCACGAATCTCGCCGGGTCGAACCCGCAACGGGTCGCCCATGACTTCGCCGCGATCGCGTTCGGCGAAACATACGAGATTCCTCACGAGCGCACGGCAATCAAAGTTGATTCGAAGATACTCGATACTTACACAGGCAAATATGAGCTTACGCCTCAGACAATACTCACGATAACCAACGACGATGGACGCCTTATGCTTCAGGCGTCCGGGCAGGGAAAGATCGAGCTCTTTGCCGAATCCGAAATCAAATTCTTTTTGAAAGTGGTCGACGCCCAAATAACCTTCGTCAAGGATGACAAAGGCGCGGTTAACCAACTCGTCTTTCACCAGGGCCGCGACTTGATAGCAAAGAGAACTCCCTGATCCGGTTTGCGGCTCCATCGCCCAACAGGATCGCATACGGCTTAAGCGGCTTCTACTGTTGATCTCCGAATTTCTTTGGCGTAAGGTTCGAAGCCGTACAAATTCCCTTCAGGAGGAATTGCGTGTCGAAGATAGGTCCTTTGAGAATCTTTTGCGTGGCTGCTTTGCTAACGCCCGCATTGCTATCGGTCTATCCGCAGGTTGCGACGCCCACTTCGGAGAACGTCCGCGCGCGCTATACGAAATACGAGTATATGGTTCCGATGCGCGACGGCGTCCGGATTTTTACCTCCGTCTACGCTCCAAAGGACAAGTCTCAAACATATCCATTCCTCCTGACGAGGACGCCCTATAGCGTGGGGCCCTATGGAGTCGACAACTACCGCGAGGCGCTCGGCCCATCCGAGCAATTCGAGCGAGAAGGCTTCATATTCGTTTACCAGGACGCGCGCGGCCGATACATGTCCGAAGGCGAGTTTCAACAAGTGCGCCCGCACATTCAAAACAAGACCGGTCCGAAAGACGTCGACGAAAGCAGCGATACCTACGACACAATCGAATGGCTGCTGAAGAACATACCGAATAACAACGGCCGCGTCGGTATGATCGGCATCTCGCAGCCGGGCTTTCACGTGGCCGCCAGCATCATCGACTCTCATCCCGCCCTCAAGTGCGCTTCACCCCAAGCGCCTACAGCCGACTACTATATGGGAGACGACGTCTATCACAACGGGGCTTTTATGCTTGCGGCGAATTTTGGATTCTACTCCGTGTTCAAGCCTCGCAAGGACGGCCCTGAACCGCCGGCGCGCCGAATCCCGTTCGATCCCGGCACACCCGACGGCTACAACTTCTATATGAAGGTCGGCCCCTTGGCCGAGGCGAACAAGAAGTACTTCAACGGAGACGCCGACTACTTTCAGGAAATCGTCGATCATCCGAACTACGACGCGTTCTGGCAAAAGCGCTCGCTCTGGAAGCTCATGAAGAACGTCAAGTGCGCCGTGCTCAACGTAGGCGGCTGGTTTGACGCCGAGGATCCGATGGGTCCGCTCCATACCTATCGCTCGATTGAACGAAACGATCCAGGCGCCGACAATCTGCTTGTGATGGGCCCGTGGTGCCACGGCTGCTGGTCGCGAGGAGACGGAGACAAGCTCGGAAACGTGAGCTTCGCCGTGAAGACTTCGGCTTACTTCAGGGATCGAATTCAATATCCGTTCTTCGCGCGCTACCTCAAGGAGCGTTCGGCGAATCTTCCAAAGGCATCGATGTTTCTCACCGGAATTAATGAGTGGCGCCAGTTCAGCGAATGGCCGCCAAAGGATGCCGTTCCGATGACGCTCTATCTCAGCGCCGGCGGAAGATTAAACACTCAGCCGCCCGCCGAATCCGGCCAGAATGCCTTCGACGAATATGTAAGCGATCCGAACCGGCCCGTGCCCTATCTCGGTTACATAGTTGAAGACATGACTCACGATTACATGACGGACGATCAGCGATTCGCATCGGAAAGACCCGACGTGCTGGTTTACGAGACGGAGCCGCTCGACGACGACCTCACAATCGCGGGGCCAATTAAGATAAACCTCAACATATCGACTACAGGCGCCGACTCGGACTTCGTCGTGAAGCTCATCGACGTTTATCCGGGAACGTATCCAAGTCCAAAGCCGCCCGAAGGCCAGCCCGTTCCATCGAACTTCATAAAGATGGGGGGGTATCAGCAGCTAGTCCGAGGCGAACCGTTTCGCGGCAAGTTCAGAAAGAGTTTTGAGAAGCCTGAACCGTTCACGCCTGGTCAGCCGGCTGCGATCAGCTACGAGACACCGGACGTTTTCCACACGTTTCGAAGGGGTCATCGAGTAATGATTCACGTGCAGAGTTCGTGGTTTCCGCTTATCGATCGTAACCCGCAGAAGTTTGTAGAGATTCCAAAGGCGACGGCGGCCGACTATCAGAAAGCAACACAGCACGTGTTTCGGTCCCGGAATCTCAATTCTTCTATAACAGTTCTGGTCGAAGGAAAACCGCTGAAGTAGCGCATCGAACGCGGGGTGATGCGCCGGCTTTTGGCTGGCGCTCGCCCAGTCACATCCGCGTGTTGAGAGATCGTGCTTATGTAGGCCTGAAAGGCCGACTATAAAATAGCCAGGGGCAAGCGCGTAGCGCGCCGCCCCTGGTTCCAGCCCCAATGCCCTCTAGCGCTGAAGGCGCGATATAAGCACTTCGATACCGCGTTGCGTGAAAACTAACAATCTTCCTACGAAACGTTCATTTCGCACGTTGAGAGCGCGGACCTATTTGCTCCTCGATTCTCCATAAAATCACTCGGTCTTTCTTCTCTCGTGCCGCTTCTGAGCTGCACAGATATAAAACTGCGCCTTTCTCCCCCTTCCCCTTCGGAAACAGAATCCTAACTCGCACCGGGGGCTGCGCTGCGCTGGCCCCCGGCTATTAACGCGTTCCCTTTCAGGGAACAACGCGCACTGAAGTGCGCGAACGCAGGCAGGATGGCTGCGCTCCCAGGGCGGGCATGGAGGCCCGCCCCTACAATGCTTTTCACCGCTCCATAGTCTTCGGCAACGACATAGATGATTCTGACCTTCTTCTCAACTGCTCTTATTCATCGGCTGTTTCGATTCGAATCGCTGCCAGTTGAAACGGTCCATATAAGCAGGCATTGCTCCGTTGATCACGGCCTCCTTGATCGCATCGGCCGTGATGGGCGCAAGCAGAATCCCGTTTCTGAAGTGTCCCGTCGCGATGAAGAGGTTCTCCAGCGGAGCAGGACCCATTATCGGACAATGATCCGGTGTATCCGGTCTGAAGCCGCACCACATCTCCGTCACTTCGCAGTCCGCTATCGCCGGGGCCAACTCAATGGCCGCTGTCATCAGAGAATTCATCGCGGCCGCGGTAACCTGTCGACTATAGCCCGCGTATTCAACCGTGGCTCCGATAAGTATGCGTCCGTCGAGCCTCGGCACGACGTAGACCTTGCTGGAGTGAAGCACTCGCGACATTGTGAGGCCGCCTTTGACTGCCAGCATTTGTCCGCGAGCCGGTACTACTTCGAGATTCATTCCGACTGTTGATAACAACCTGCTCGACCAGCAGCCGGTCGCGACGATGACCGACCCGGCGGTAAATAGTTCCCCGGAGCACGAGACTCCGATGGCTCTATTTCCTTCCGCGGCGATCTGAGTCACCTCGCGGTTATCGACTATTCCGACATCCAGTTTTGCAAGCGCGGCAGCCAATGACCGCATCAGCTTTCGGTTTTCGACTTGATGATCGTCCGGCAGAAAGAGGCCCCCTAGCGCAGCCGGCGTAGCCGAAGGCTCGATGCGCCGCGCTTCTTCGGCCGAGACCAGCTCGGCCCGGAGACCCAATGCGTTTTGAGCTCTGGAGCAGACCGCGAATTCATGAAGATCGTCGTCGCGCAGTGCGATGCAGACGGTCCCTTCCGCTCTATATTCGGAATCGATCCCGGAGATGTCGCGCAATTCGTCGGTGAAATCGCGATAAAGCGCGCGGCTCCGAATACCTATTTCGAACAGAGGCTCCTTACCCGTGGTCTCCGATTGAGGAGTCAGCATTCCGGCTGCCGCCCAGGAAGCTTCTCGCCCGAGCGCTCCTCGCTCAATCAGGGTGACCTTCAAACCGGACTGAGCCAGCCTGAGCGCGATGGAGCATCCGATTATTCCGCCGCCAATTATGATCGTGTCTGGATTCATCGCGGAAATCCTAACACCTCGCGCCGGAATTGATCGACTGGCGGCGCCGGCGCCGCCGGCGAAAGGCGCGTTCCTAACCCACCTTGACGAACGGTGTATGCGCCGAATAACATCGAACACTCGTTCGAATTAATCGCGGCGCGGTTATGTCCAACGACTCGCAATCCAAACACGATCAAAAGCTCGTTCATGTCCTCAAGACATCGGCGGCGATCTTCGCCGAAAAGGGATATCACTCGACCAGCATTCGGGACATCTCCCGCGCGACAAAAATGAGTCTGGCCGGCTTGTACTATTACTTCGCCAGCAAGGAAGAGCTTCTCTTCCTGATTCAGGACCATTGCTTCAGCACGGTGACCATGGACTGCAAACGGCTGATTGCCGGAGTTGAAGACCCAATTCAAAAACTGAAGCTCGTCGTCGAAAACCACCTGAACTATTTCGTTAAAAATATGAACGAGATGAAGGTGCTTTCGCACGAAGCCAACTCGATTACGGGCGACTGGTTCAAAAAGGTCAACTCCAAGAAGAGACAATATGTCGACCTGGTAAAGAATCTCCTTGGCGAGATAGCGCGCTCGCAGGAGGTCAAAGGGATCGACCTCCGTGTCGCAACCTTCTCGCTCTTCGGAATGATGAATTGGATCTATAACTGGTACGACCCGCGCAAGGACGCGGACGTAACCGAGCTTGCGCGAAACATCACGAGAATATTTTTGTCGGGCTTTCTCGGAAGCGTCCTGCCGGAAGCCGCCGAGACCGGTCGCGAGTCTCACCTGGAGAGGCCGGTCTCTGTATGGCCTCAGTGAGAGGACAAGCGTCAGGCGGTTGCCCTGTAAGTTAACGAGCGACAAGCCCGACTATGACGAAAACGAACGATAGAACCGGAAGCCCGCGCAATCGAGCGATATTGTTCTAAGCACAATCTGGAGGATTTATGACAAGCGAAGCGATCGCAACCAAGCTGGTCAACTACACCGCCGATAACGGCATTGCCGTGATCACAATCAACGACCCGCCCGCGAACACCTACACCTATGAAATGATGCGCGATCTGGACGATGCCATCCTGGACGCCCGTCTTGACGAAGATGTACACGTCATGGTGATTCGAGGCGCGGGCGAAAAGTTCTTCTGCGCGGGAGCGAACATCAAGATGTTGCAGTCGGCTACAGCCGAGTTTCGCTACTTTTTCAGCCTTCACGGAAACGAGACATTAATGAGGCTCGAGAACACGAGAAAGCTCGTGATCGCGGCCATCAATGGTCACGCCGTGGGCGGCGGACTCGAGATTGCGCTTGCCTGCGATATACGGATCGCAAAGAGAGGCCCCGCGACGCTCGGCCTTCCCGAAATCAATCTGGGCCTCTTGCCGGGAATGGGAGGCACTCAGCGGCTTCCTCGAATCGTCGGTAAAGCAAGAGGTCTCGAGCTGCTCGCCACCGGAAAGACCATTTCGGTGGATGAAGCCAAAGAGATGGGCCTGGTCAATCACGTATTCGAGGAAGAAGGCTTCTTCGACAAAGTGCTTGAATACGCGCGTCAATTCATCCCGCCGGCGAAGGCAAGCAAGGCGGTCGGCTTGATAAAGAGAGCGGTTCAAACCGGCCTCGAGTTGCCGCAAGCCGAAGCGCTCGCGCTGGAGCGAGAGCTATTGCAGCGGCTCTTCGAAAGCGACGACGCGGAAGAAGGCCTGAAGGCCTACGCACAAAAGCGCCAGGCCCAGTTCAAAGGAAACTAGTCAAGTTATGACGAGTGACAGAATCACAGGAGAATGAAATGGCAAAGATGATTATCAATGGCGAGTCGGTAGACTCGGTGACCGGACAAACCTATGAGGTTCGCAACCCGGCCAACGGAGACGTTGTCGATACAGCTCCAAAAGGCAATGAGGCCGACGCCCGAGCCGCTATCGACGCCGCCGACGCGGCCTTCGACGCATGGTCCCACACCTCAGCCGAAGATCGGGCGAAGTTGCTTTTCAAATCCGCTGAGCTTGTGAATTCACACCGAAAAGAACTCGCCGAAATTCTGACCCGTGAACAGGGCAAGCCGCTTCAAGAAGCCGACACCGAAATCGAGCACTTCCTGCACGGACTCGAATTCTACGCGGGTCTCGCTTCAAAGGTGCGCGGAGCACAGGTGCCGCTTCCCGCAAAGAACGCGTACGGAATGGTAATCCGGAAACCGCTCGGCGTCTGCGGCGCTATAGTGCCATGGAATTTTCCAATCACTCTCATGGGAACCAAGGTCGGACCCGCGCTCGCGGCGGGAAACACCGTAGTAGTAAAACCCGCCTCGACCACGCCTCTCTGCTCGATCCGAATAATCGATTTGATGAATCAAGCAGGCGTTCCTAAAGGCGTTCTCAACATAGTCACCGGACCCGGGAGCGTCGTCGGCGAAGAGCTTCTCAAGAATCCCAAGATTCGCCGCATCGCGTTCACCGGCGAGTCAGGCACCGGCAAACACATTGCCGAAGTTGCCTGCGGTGATTTCAAACGCGTAACGCTCGAGCTTGGCGGCTCCGATCCTATGATCGTTTGCGACGACGCTGACGTTCAGAAAGCCATCACCGGCGCTATGGTCGGCAGGTTCTGGAACGCCGGGCAGGCATGTCTCGCCGTAAAGCGCCTCTATGTATTCGAGAAGTTGTTTGATCAGCTCGTCGAAGGTCTTTCTAGCAAGGTAGCCCGCTATGAAGTCGGCGACGGAATGACCAAAGCGGATAAACCTAAGATTCGTATGGGCCCGCTTCACACCGCCGATCAGCGCGCCGAAATAGAGGCTCAGGTAGAAGACGCCGTGAAGCGAGGCGCCAGGATTGCACTCGGCGGCTCGCGGCCCGAAGGCAGCCAGTACGAGAAAGGGTTCTACTACAATCCCACAATCCTCGTCGACGTGCCCGACGATGCGCGCGCCGTCACCGAAGAAACGTTTGGCCCGGTGCTTCCGATCTTCAAGGTGTCCAGCCTCGACGAAGCAATCGACCGCGCGAATAAATCGATCTACGGCCTGGGCTCTTCGATATGGACGAAGAACATCGACACCATAGATACCGCGGTTGATCGGCTTCAAGCCGGCAACGTGTGGGTCAATTCCCTTCACTACGGCTACGACGAGCTTCCGTTCGGCGGAATCAAGGCGAGCGGGTTCGGCCGCGAGCACGGGCCGGAGGCGCTCGACTACTATCTCGAACCCAAGGGCGTGGTGATAACGCGATAACCGACCGTCCCGCGATGAGACTTCGCCGATCGCTTTCTACGCGCAGCGAGAATTGCGGTCGTCGAATCCCGGCGCGAGAGATTATGACTTATCTCGGTCGACAACTCTCAGGATGGACCTGATGGGGAGGCCTTATGGCGCAAATGTTAATAGGCGGCGAGTGGGTGGGCTCGCGAAACGGCAATAGCGTTAACGTAGTGAACCCGGCGACCGGTGAGGTCGTCGATACCGCTCCGCGAGCAACCGTCGAAGACGCTCGCGACGCAATCGATACCGCCGAACGCGCGTTCCACGTGTGGAGTGAATGGCCGCAGGCCAAACGCGCCGACGTGCTGAAACGCGCGGTCGCGCTGTTCCACCTTCACGAAAAGGAACTCGCCACTCTGTTGACCAAAGAGCAGGGCAAGCCGATTCGCGAGGCCGTGCTCGAAATACGGCGGTTCGCTCACACGATCGACTATTACGCCGGTCTCGGAAAAAACATTCGAGGCGGCTACATTCCTCAGATCGACGAGAATACTTACGGGATGATCATTCGAAGGCCGCTAGGCGTGTGCGGCGCCATAGTTCCCTGGAATTTTCCGGTCTCGTTGATGGGAAACAAAATCGGTCCTGCGTTGTTGGCGGGTAACACGATGGTCATCAAGCCCGCCGAAACTACGCCGCTCACAGACCTGAAAGTAGTCGGCCTCTTCGCCGAAGCCGGTCTGCCGGCGGGCGCGCTCAATGTAGTCACGGGCCAGGGCTCCGTCGTAGGCGAAGAAATAGTCACGAATCCAAAGGTGCGCAAGATAGGTTTCACGGGTTCAACCGACGTAGGCCGCCGCGTGATGGCTTCGGCCGCGGCCACGCTCAAGCACGTGACGCTCGAGCTCGGCGGTTCCGATCCTATGATCGTTTGCGACGACGCCGATCTCGACAACGCCGTTAAAGCCGCGGCTACCGGGCGGTTCTTCAACTGCGGCCAGGCTTGTCTCGCCATCAAGCGGCTCTATCTGTTCGAGTCGATCGCCGAGGACTTTATAAATCAACTCACGGCCCGCGTGAAGAAGCTGCGGGTCGGCAACGGCCTCGCCGACGGCACGATTATCGGTCCTCTTCATAGCCGCGGCCAGCGAGATGAAGTTGAGTCGCAGGTCGAGGACGCGGTCAGCCGAGGCGCTCGGGTTCTGGTCGGCGGAAACCGCCCCACCGGAGACGAGTTCGATCGAGGCAATTTCTATCTGCCCACTCTCGTCGCGGATGCTCCGGAGGATTGCAGGCTGGTAAGCGAAGAGGTGTTCGGCCCGGCCCTGCCGATTCTCAAGGTGAAAGATCTGGACGAAGCCATCGAGAAGGCCAACAACTCGATCTTTGGGCTGGGCTCTTCCATATGGACAAACGATCTGAACCGGGCTACGCGCGCCGCCGAAAGGATCGAGGCGGGTTATACCTGGGTGAACTCGGCTCAGGTCATCTATGACGAGCTTCCGTTCGGCGGCTGGAAGCAGAGCGGAATGGGCAAGGAGCACGGACCCGAAGCGCTCGAATACTACACCGAAACCAAGTCCGTCGTTGTGAAGAGCCGATAAAGATGAGCTACAAGACAATCATCCTCGAGATCAGCGATCGAATCGCGACGATAACGCTCAATCGGCCCGACTTTCTCAACGCGGTCAACGAAGACATGCGCGACGATTTCACGCGGTTGATTTCCGAGCTGCAGACGCGCGATGAGATCGGCGCGGTGATCTTAACCGGCGCGGGCCGCGCCTTCTCCGCCGGGGGCGACATCTCGTACTTCGAACGCGACTGGGATACGACTAGCTTCCGCGCCGAGAATCACAGGCTCATGCAATTCTTTGACGAGCTCGAACAGATCGAGAAGCCGGTGATCGCCGCGGTGAATGGCCCGTGTACCGGGGCGGGGCTCCAGGTCACGCTCTCGTGTGATCTGCGGCTTGCTTCGGATCGAGCCAAGTTCGGATTCAAGGAGAACAACATCGGCCTGATACCCGGAGCCGGAGGCTGCTCACGCCTGGTCAAGCTGATCGGCTACGGAAAAGCAAAAGAGTTGATCTTCATTGGCGACATGATTTCGGCCGCGGAAGCCGAGCGCATCGGTATGGTCAATCGAGTCGTTCCTCACGATGAGTTGATGGCGGAGGCTCGATCCATGGCGGCGCATCTGTTGACTCGGGCGCCGCAGGCCCTGGGACTCGCCAAGAAGATTCTCTGGCAGTCGGTGACCGCCGACTTTCAAACCGGCCGCGTTCTGGAGGCGCTCGCGCAAAGCGTATTGATCAAGAGCGAAGATCATCGCGAGGGAATTCGCGCATTCAGAGAGAAGCGAAAGCCGAAGTTCAACGGGCGCTAGTTTCAGCCCGAGATGTCATTTATACGGCGCTCAATCTCTGACTGAAATGGGCTACGACAATATAAAACTTGAACGGGACGGCGCGATCGCAACCATTACTCTCAATCGGCCTGAGAAGCTGAACGCCTTCGTAGGCACGATGCGAGAGGAGATCCTCGCCGCGCTCCGCGATTGTGAGTCCGACGAGACCCGCGTCGTTGTGCTCACGGGCGCCGGCGCCGGCTTCTGCTCCGGCGCGGATGTCCGCTTCCTCGCCGAAGTGCGAAACAACAATGACGGCGATTCACTCGATAGAGTGCTCACCGCCGCTCGAAACGTCGTGCAGAAAATCAGGGCCCTTGCGAAGCCGGTCATCGCTTCAGTGAACGGTCCGACAGCCGGCGGAGGCATCAACCTGGCGCTTGCGTGCGATGTACGAATCGCAAGTGAACGCGCAACCTTTGGAGAGACCTTCATCAGGCTCGGGCTCCATCCCGATTGGGGCGGAACTTTTTTCCTGCCGAGGCTCGCCGGTACGGCGGTCGCCTGCGAAATGATGATGAGCGGCGACGTGATCAACGCTGAGGAAGCGCTTCGATTGGGCCTCGTCAATAAAGTCGTAGCCCACGACGAGCTGCCGGAAGAAACTCGAAAGATGGCGGAGCGATTCGCGCGGAACTCTCCAACGATTATCGCAATGATAAAGAAAGCGGTTTATGCGGGCGTGATCTCCGACTTCGACACGATGCTCTTTCACGAGACCGCCAATCAGAAGGCGGCCTTTGCTCTCGAAGACTCCGCCGAGGGACTCAACGCGTTTCTCGAAAAGCGGCCGCCGAGGTTTTGAGAATGGCTATTCAGACGATCGCGGTTATCGGAGCGGGAACGATGGGCCACGGCATAGCCCAAATAGCCGCCCAAGCCGGATTCAATGTTGCGCTTCACGACACCGGAGAAGCGCTGGTCGGCAGAGGACTGTCGAACATTCGAAATAACCTCGCCAAAGGGGTCGAGCGAGGCAAGGTCACCGAAGCCGAGATGCGCGAGACCCTCGCGCGAGTGCGTGGAACCGTCGATCTGCTGGATGCGGCCGGCGGAGCCGATCTCGTGGTAGAAGCCATAATTGAAAAGCTGGATGCAAAGCTCGAGCTCTTCGCCAGTCTCAGCAACATCCGCGGGCAAACGGCGATTCTCGCGACCAACACATCTTCCTTGAGCATCGAGCTGATAGCCGCCGCTGTCGAACACCCGGACAGGGTGATCGGAATGCACTTCTTCAATCCGCCTCACCTCATGAAGCTGGTTGAAGTCATACGCGCTCCTGAAACATCAGATCAAACGCTCACCGCCGTGCTCGACGTTGTAGCTCGAATGGGCAAAGAGGCGATCACGGTGAGAGACTCGCCGGGGTTCGCTACGAGCAGACTCGGAGTCGCTATCGGACTCGAAGCAATGCGTATGCTGCAAGAAGGCGTCGCGAGCGCGGAGGATATCGATAAAGCGATGGTGCTCGGCTACAACCATCCAATGGGACCGCTTCGCCTGACCGACCTGGTGGGACTCGACATCAGGCTCAATATTGCGGAGTACCTCCACGAGAAGCTTGCGACTGATGTATTCAAGCCTCCGGAGATTCTGAAGCGAATGGTGGAAGAAGGAAAACTCGGCAAGAAGAGCGGCGAAGGCTTTTATAAATGGTGAAGAATTTTAGCTCGCTCGAAGGAGATTTGAAATGGCGTTAGAGAACGTTCTTATTGAAAAGCGCGGCCGTATCGCGATCGTGATCGTCAATCGGCCCGACAAACTGAATGCTCTAAACATCCGCACTCGCGAAGACATTCTCGCCGCGTTCGACGAGCTCGAGCGCGATGACGAAGTACGCGTAGTTGTAATCACCGGAGCCGGTGAGAAAGCTTTTATCGCCGGAGCCGACATAAACGAGTTTGCGGGCAAGACCGCCGTTCAACAACGGGCGGTGATGAAGGGCCGCCGCGCTTTTGACGCCGTTGAAGATTTCCCGAAACCGGTGATCGCGATGATAAACGGGTTCGCGCTTGGAGGCGGATGCGAGCTGGCGCTCGCTTGCGATATCCGCGTTGCTTCGACGAAAGCAAAGCTCGGTCAGCCGGAGATAAAGCTTGGAATCATTCCAGGAGGCGGCGGCACGCAGCGCCTCACGAGGCTCATCGGAGAAGGCAAGGCCATGGAGTTGATTCTCACCGGTGACATGATCACGGCCGAGGAAGCCGAGCGGCTTGGTCTGGTCAACTACGTTTATGCACCCGACGAGCTCGAGGCGAAGACCATGGAGCTAGCGGGCAAGATCGCCGATATGAGCCCGGTCGCTCTGATGATGGCAAAACAGGCTGTGAAGAATGCTGCTCGAATGAGCATAAGAGCAGGACTGGAGTCAGAGACCGAATTGTTCGCGCTGTGTTTCTCAAGCGAAGACAAGGAAGAAGGCGTCCGAGCGTTCATCGAAAAACGTAAAGCCGATTTCAAAGGCCGCTAGCGCGGGCTCTTGGATCGCTCAACGCGCCCCTGACGCGGCGAAGATCGGGTCGCCGATGCCCCACAGACATTTCAATTGTCCGGAGCGCGGACGGCTTCATACGACTTATTACATCACTGCTCCCGCTCTGTATACTCCGCAACGAACAGTTTGCCGTCGTAGTCTCTGATGCCGATTTGTAAATTTCGCAGCCAGCCAAGTCGTCCAAGAAGGTTTCTGGTGATGCCGGGATACTTCGCAAAATAGACCACGCTGGTCATTGTAATGCCAAGTGTCTGGAGCGTTACTTCGTGGCCAAATGATTCGATCGTTGTTCCGCCGATTGTGCCAAGCGCCCTCGGAATGCCTCGCTCTATATCCAGCCCGAGTTGAACCCCTGACTCATTGCTGAATAGACAAACCTCAGCGCCGGGGTCCACTTTCGCGGAGGCGCGATAGAACCCATTTGCGCTTGCGAGTGTCACTGGGATGGCAATCCCTTCCTCGCTGTCTCCATATCCGTAGACTATCTCGAAGGTGAGTGTTTCCGGCATGTCAATCACAGCCCAATAAAAGTAGGTTCATCGGGATGAGGGATGTAGACGATCAATGGGAGATACGCGCCATCCAACCTGGCGGCGTTGGCGACTTCTCGCTCGGTGTCGCCGGCGGCAATCAAGCGATCGCCGTCCAGGCATACCCATCGGCCGGCGTATTCGGGTTTGTGTGCTTTGATCCAACGAAGGTTCGGCTTAGGGTCCGGTTCTGGAATGGGCGCCGGTCTAGCTTTCTCACTGCCAGATATGTTTGGGTTCGTCTCACCCTCTCGTATCGCGCCGGTGGCGAGTCTTTTGTACAACACGACTCGATCCGAAGCCGAGAGCTCGGCAATCTCGCTAATGATCCTTTCGACAGTAATACTGGACATCATTCTTCTCCTTGCACGAAACCCATTCACGTCTAAGGGCGATCCCTTAATGGCTTCATCTTATGCCCTGAATTAGGAACGTTACTTCGTCAGTTCTGATTTTATCATCGAACATCGTGAGTCGGCTCATAGAAACCCGGCGAAGGAACCTGTAGGCCTGAAAGGCCGACTATTAAACAGCCAGGGCAAGTGCGCCGCCCCTGGTTCCAGTGTTAATCCCGTCTAGCGCCGAAGGCGCGACATAAGCCTGTTGTTGCCACCGTGCGCAAAAACTAAACAATTTTCTCACGAAACGTTCCTTTCGCACCGTTCAGTCCTCGGAGCGGTTCGCTCCTCGATTCGCCAAAGGTTAGGAGACGTAAAGAATTACTTCCGGTTTGACGATGGGTCAACTCGACGTCAACCCGCGGTGTCCGTCAACCCCAACGGGGTTGCATCGTTCAGCCCAGGGTTGCCGAGCACGGCTACCCTGGGTGACTGCCGCGTCCGTTCCAACCCCAACGGGATTGTGGACGGAGTTGCGTGAACACAGCGGATCGCGATAACGCAGACATATGATCTCGCACCCGATATCAATGCAACGGTCGGCGCATTCCTTGTCGCGTATTCCCCCCCACTGACTAACGCAATGCCTTCCTCTTGTTCCTTAATCCATGCAGGCCGCAACCCCGTTGGGGTTGGCGTCAATCGCGCCACGTTCCCAGGGTAACCGACTACGGTAACCCTGGGCTGGCCGACACAACCCCTTCGGGGTAAGGAATTCTCGAACGGGAAAAGGCGGCATTCATCCGCCCTCATTTAACTAACTGAGCGATTTCGGCATCGTTACGTGTTTCACGGGCATGGATCACTGTCCGTGCGGAAATGGAACCTCCAGGCGAAACGCAATCTGATGCCGACTTCCACTCATCGTTCAGAGCTGTTTGCTCTCGAGGTTCAGAGCTGTTTGGTCTTGAGATTCAGAGCTGCTTGCTCTCGAGCAACTCGGGCGAGCGGTTGATCGAATGCAGCCGCAGGATGCCGACTCCAGTGGCAAGATAACTGAGACCCGATGCGATCACCGTCGTCGCAACAATCCAGTACAAATACGGAACGAGAAATAGGAGATAGCCGGTCGAATTCAAAGCAAGAAACGATACGATGAGTCCAAGCTCCGCGAAAGTGTTTAGCTTGCCGATGAGCGACGGCTTGAACTCGCGGTAGCGGGCCTTAAGAAACACAATCAATGATCCAAGCAGAATCGCAACGTCGCGACCTACAACAAGCGCTGCAAGCCAGATTGGAATCGACGGTATCCCCGCCCGCGGCAGAGCCAGCACGATGTATCCGACCGTGGTCAGAATTTTGTCAGCAAGCGGATCGAGCAGCCGGCCAACCGAGCTGTGCTGATTGAACCGGCGCGCAACATATCCATCAAAGAAATCAGAGACGCTCGCCGCGAAGAATATGCCCAGCGCCAAGCCGAATGCGCCTTCGTTGACGAAATAGACGAACGGCGGGATGAGGGCGATTCTGATCAGCGTAATTATGTTGGCCAGGGTCCACATATGAGCAGGCTACGCGGTCATCCGGCTCTGAACGAAGTTCCGAAGAACGACATCTTCAAATCGCTCGGTCGTACTCAGCAGCGTGTATCCTATTCCCTTCCCGCGACAAAATGTCTCGAGATCCGTAGTATATTCGGCCAGCTTCGCCTTGTACGCCTGCATAGCCCTGCCGTCTATCGTGATTTCGCACAGCTCGCCGGTCTCCGAATCGACGAGCGCGTAGTCACCCGTTATAGCCGGCGCTAGCTCGTCGGCTGCCAGCACCTGAATCAGGTTGATGTCGAATCCGTCATACCTCAACAGCTTCAACTCTCGTCTGAAATCGCTCGAATCAAAAAAATCAGAGACGACGAACACTATACCGGCTCGGGCCGTGAGTTGATGATAGCGCCTCAACGCCGAAGCCAAATCAACAGGTCGGCCGGCGCTCTCAACGCGAGAACCATGGGCACTATCAATGTGAGGACGGTGCGAACTATCGGCGTGCTCCGGTTGGTCCGAGCCGATCGATTCGAGAAACGAAAGCAGCGCCATCATATGGGCCCGGCCGCGCTTTGCCGAAATTCTGCGAAGCGATTCGCCTCCGAAAACAGTCAGGCCGACCATATCGTGTCCAGCGCTTGCGATGAATGCCAAACACGCCGCCGTCCTACAGGCGAAATCAAACTTGGTCGCTTCGTCATCGAAGCGCATCGACTTGCTGCCGTCTATGAGCAGATCGACCCGAACATCCTCTTCCTCGACGAACTGCCTGAGCATAAGCCGTTCAAGCCGCGCGTAGATATTCCAATCAACATGTCTGAAGTCATCTCCGGCTTCGTACTTGCGAAAGTCCGCGAATTCGACCGACGCGCCTCGTCGCGTGGAGCGGCGTTCTCCTCGCGTCGCGCCCGGGAAGGCCCGACGAGCCAGAATTCGTAGCCGTTCGAGTTTCCTTAGAAACGAGGGGTCGAGAAATTTCGACTTGGGTGAGGCCATGGTGCGCTCAACTTCGAGCAACGCGAGTGGAGAGATCGGACACGGACTCAACCACGTCGTCCAGGAGCGCATCGGTCGCAATGCCGTCGGCTTCGCCTTCGAAGTTCAGGATAATCCGATGCCGCAACGCGGGTTTGGCGCCTTCGATAATATCCGACGTACTCACATTGAATCTGCCGGCGAGCAGCGCTCGCGCCTTGGCAGTGAGCACGATCGCCTGCGCGCCTCGTGGACTCGCGCCGAACCGAACATATTTATTTATCGAGTCAGGAGCGCCCGGCGTGGACGGATGAGTGCGAAGCACAAGGTCGACCGCGAGCCCCTCGACGTGCGGCGCGATTATCACCTCGCGCGCGAGTTTTTGCATATCGAGAAGCTCTTCGGGAGAGAGTACACGGCTCGCGTGCGGCGTAGACTCCGTCGTCGTGCGCCGCAGCACCTCGATCAAGCCTTCGCGAGAAGGAGCATTGATGACGAGTTTGAAGATGAAGCGATCCAGTTGAGCTTCGGGCAGCGGGTAGGTGCCTTCCATCTCGATGGGGTTCTGTGTCGCGAGCACGAAGAATACGCCGTCAAGCTTGTGGGTAGCGCCGCCGACGGTCACCTGCCGTTCCTGCATCGCTTCAAGCAGCGCCGATTGGGTCTTTGGCGTGGCGCGATTTATTTCGTCCGCGAGAAGGAGATTCGTAAACACGGGTCCGGACTGAAAGCGAAACAGCTTTTCTCCGGAGTCGCCTTCAATTATGACGTTAGTCCCGACGATGTCGGCCGGCATCAGATCCGGAGTGAACTGCACTCTCGCGAACCGGAGATCCATCGTCTCGCCGAGGGTGCGCATCAGCAGGGTCTTTCCCAATCCGGGGACCCCTTCCAGGAGCACGTGTCCGCCCGCGATAAGCGCAAGAAGCGTCTGTTTGACGATGGCGTCCTGGCCTACTATTACGCGGCCGAGCTCGGAAGTGAGCGATTCGAATTTTTGCGCGTAGGAATCAACGCGATTCTTGATGTCTCCTAATGATTGCGAGGTGTCCATTATTATTCAAACAGCTACCAGGACATCTTGAGCCGCGCTATGTCTTTCATCTGTAGCAGGTGGTTGAGATCGTGTTCCTTCTGCATGACCACGAGCTGCTCTACGCTCAGAGGGCCGGTTCGTTCGTGCATTCCGGCTCGATCCCACTGATCGGGCGGGAGTGATTCCAGCAATGTAATCGACTCTTCTCGCAGCTGCTTGAATTCGGTGAGGACCGCGTGCGCGTCCTGATTCAAATAATCTCCTTCGGCGGCGGCGCGGTTTTGATCCATTTCCTGGAATACGGGATTCTGCTCGGTGATGAATTTTTTATAGCGGACGACGAACGCGATACTCTCAGAGTCTCGCAGATGACATATGAGCTCGGTCAACGACCACTTGCCGGGGATTGGGCTCCAGCGAAGCGACTCCGCATCGAGATCACGAAAGAGATCGGCTATTTCGTTCGGCAGCGATTTCAGGTTCCAGATGAGTCTGTCTTTTTCACGCTGATCCATGATGTCTCTCTACTGCTTCTTCTTTGCATCCGGGTTTATCGAGTCAAAATAGTTAGTGACCAGCGAGCGCATGTTCGCCGGCACCCGGCTCCGTTCGACGGACTGTTCCGCCTCGCGTCGATAACGGGGATACACATCCGTGTACGGCACTTTGGAAGGCGCCGCGCCGGGCTTAGCATTTGTGTATAGTATCTCGCCCTTACGACCACGAGTGGGCTTGAGAGATTCCTTTGGCGCGCCCTGTCGAGCGATGGGAGATTGCTTCTTCTGATCGTCGCTGGCCGAGGCCCAGGGGTTCACTTTTTTGCCGCCCCTTGCGCCGCCGGCCGTATCATTGCCTTTGCCCTGATCGCCAAATTCCTTTTGCAGATCCTTGATCAGACCTCCGACCATCTGCCGGACATCGCGGTTCTCCATCATCATCTCGCCAGTCGCTTTCAGTTCGTTCAGAAGCTGCTCCTGTCCCTTGAGCGCCTGAGCCAGTTGTTCGATCTGTTCGGGAGTAATCTTAGAAGCAAGTTCCTCAGCCGTCTTTCGAAGCTGCTCCGATTGCGCGATCTTCGCGAGATCTTTTGCGAGCGATTCGGCGCTCTTCCGAATCTGATCGAGATCGCCTTTGCTCAACTGATCCGCACGCAATTGCGCGGCCTTCTTTAGCAGTTCTTCCGAGAGCGCGGGAGCGAGCTTATCGGCATTCTTCGCGGCGAGATCCGCGGCCTTTCCGACAACTTGATCCGTGAGCGGGTTGCTCTGATCGCTCCCGGCGGCGTCAGGCTTTGAGGGGTTCTTGTCAACGGCCTGATTTCCGGCCGATGCATCCCTGGAATCAGCCGCGCCGGTCACGGGCGGCTTCGTTTGGTTGCCTTCTCGCCGCGCCTGCTGCTCTTTCGTTTCGCCGGCTTCGGCCTTCGCCGAAACGTCGCTCTTTTTAGCCGAGCCTAAAGAGTCCCTTTTGTCGGATGCTGTATCCGTTTTAGCGGAGTCTCCTCGATCATCTCTCTTTGACACTGTAGCCGGCTTAGCAGACTCGCTTCTGTCATCCTTCTTAACTGACCCATCCTGCTTTCTGGCTGAGCTATCCTGCGACTCGAGTTGCTTTGCCTGAACGGATTCAGGCTGGCCCTTCTCGCCCTTCTCATTCCCGGCCGCGTCGGGCTTCGGAGTGGATTTCAGGGCGGGTCGAAGACTGCGCTCGGCGAGCCCGACTATTTCATCCGCGCGTGTCTGCTTCAGTGCATCGTTCCTCTCGCGAATGCGGTATTCCAGCACGTTGAGTTTCTTTAACGCCTCAGCCTGGACTTGGGCTACATCGCGTCGCCTGGCGGGATCGGCGGCCATTTCTTTAAGGCTTCGGCCAATCTCGCGCTGCTCCGTGGCCAGCTTCGCTGTTTCAGTAGCGGGGTCGACCTGGCTTTGAATGCGTTCGGACGAAGCTTCCAGCCGAGTGCCCGCGGCTTCGACGGCGGCGAGGCCGCTTTCATCGGCCGGTGTTAGCACGACGGGCCGAATAGAAACTGCCGCGATAGCAAAAAGGGATGCAATAAGCGCCACGGCCGAAAGGCCCGCGGCCTCGAAGCACCTGATGGACTTCGCGAAGCTCGGCGATCGATACGGAACCACGTCGGCGGGTTTCACGCCTTCGATTCGGCGCGCCGCATCCTCCACCAACGCCGATTCAATCGCACTCAACGGCTGATCGCGATCAAGAACGTTTCGAGCGGAGGTGATTCGATCTTCCAGACCTAGAGTGCGATCTATTTCGAAAGAGCTGTCGCAATGAGCGATGTGCAAGCCGGAAGCGCAGCCGCGTCTACGCCGGTGAACCAACTCAACGACTCCCGCCAGCAGGAGCGCCCCTCCCACCAGCGCAATCGCAATTGTCCGTCCGCTCAGGCGGCTCAACGCGGAGCTGAACCCGGGTGTCAGTCTGATCAGAACCGCGCCTATCAACGATCCGAGCGCAATGCCGGACAGCACTAACAGAAGAGTGTCCTGGAGCGCGAGCAGTTTCAGGCGACGCGCTACTCGCGTTTCTACATTTTTGATTGTAAGGATTGCTTCTTCCAAAGCCGCCTCTGATCGCGCCGCTTACACCCAGTTTCTGGCGTTTCGAAGCCGGCGCAAGCTCAAGTAAAGACTGGAAATCATCAGCAGGAGATAGAATACCACCTGTGAAAGCCAGATCGGAACACTTCGCAGCCACACGTTATTCGGCATAGGAAAACCGGGAATCAGCGATGCAACAGCCGCGAACGGGTTGGTCCTGAGAAGTAAAAACGTCACGTTGATGAAGGTGCTCGACGGACCCCCGGTGAAGCTCGCCGACAACGCGGTGAAAAACAATGCCAGCGCGGGCATCGCCGCTACCAGCACGATGACCGTCAGAATGCTCACCAACTGCGACACTACGCTTCGCTTGATCAATGTCGACCAGAGAAAGCTGAACGAGCAGTAAGTCACGCCCTGAACGATCATGATCAGGTATGCGATGGCAATGTCTCCCATCGAAACGCCGCCCATTGAATAGGTCAGGCTTATCAGCGGAACCGAACCGAACAGAGTGAGCAAGAGATAGGAGAGAGCGGCTCCGACTTTGCCGAACAGAATCGTAGTCGGCTTGGCGAGGGAGACAATAAGCAAATCGAAGGTCTGCTGCTCGCGCTCAAACGACACGGCGCTCGCGGAAAACGTAGGCGCGATCAGACAGATTAAACCCATCTGAACGTAGATCAGCACGGGAGTCAGCACGATTCCTGCCTGATTCACCAGGGTCGCCGGGGCGTTCTTAGACAGCACAAGATAGATCAGGCCGACGATTATGCTGAGCAGCGTGACATATCCGGTCAGGACAAGGAACGCCCGCATCCCCCGCATTCGCGAGCGCATTTCTTTGATCAGAATTGGATTCGAGAATCTCATATCGATAATTCAGGCAACCGCGCCGCGGGTTATCTTCAGGAAAATGTCTTCAAGATCGGCGCTCGCCGGCGTAAAGGCGGTCAGCCTGACGCCGCGATTGATCAGATACTCGAGCACCTGATCGACATCGTCCGTCGCACCGGTGAACTCAGCGTGCACGACGCGGCCGTCCGAAGTCGCTCGGGTTATGTCCTCGCGTTCTTCAAGCACCTGAATCGCCGCAAGCGGGTCGCCTTTAACCGTGATCTCGATGACTACGTTGCCGGAGAGAGCGGCGGTGATTTCGTCGATCCGGCCCGCCGCCAGCATCTTTCCGCGTTCGATGATTCCTATGGAGCTGCAAAAGTCGGCGAGCTCGGTGAGAATGTGCGAAGAGACGAGAATCGTCTTGCCCATCCGGCAAAGCTCGCGAATAAGCTCGCGAATCTCTATGCGAGCGTGCGGATCGAGCCCCGAAGCGGGCTCATCGAGCAATAGCACGTCGGGATCGTGCAACAGTGTTTTTGCCAGACAGAGCCGCTGCTTCATTCCGCGAGAAAGGCTCATTACCTGGGCGTTGTATTTGATCGTGAGATCGGTAAGCTCGAGAACGTCGTTGATGATCCCTTTTCTTCGCGACGGTTCGACTTGATAGAGCGCGGCGAAATAATCGAGGTACTCCCACACCAACAGGTCTTCGTATACGCCGAAGCTATCGGGCATGTAGCCGATGATCCGCCGAACCTCTCTAGGCTGCCGGACTATGTCGAAGCCCCCGACGCTCAACGTTCCCTCGGTTGGAAGGCTGAGCGTCGCCAGCATTTTGATCGTCGTAGTCTTGCCCGCGCCGTTCGGACCGATAAACCCGAATACTTCTCCCTTTCCAATCTCGAGGTTGACAGCGTCAACCGCGGTGAAGTCTCCGAAGGTCTTGGTCACGTTTTCGATCTTGATCATTGTGAACTCTCAAGCTTCGTGAACTCTCAAGCTTCGCGAAAAGCAGAGCCGCGAGATTGATCTCGCTTACGCTCGAATTTCGCGTCCCCCTCAAAGATGAATCAGGTAGAGAGTCTTGCTTTTTCTGCGCACCGAACCGTGGAACTCAACGTTGATTGGGCTCGCGTCGCTAAAACCGACAAGTATCGGCCGGCTCGCCCGCTTCTGCGCGCCGCCCATTTGAGTATTGGCTCCGCTCGGACCGGCGAAGCCGGCGACTTCAGCAACCGAGTCGAGGCGCTCTTCAACATCACCGAAGATCTTGCTCTCGGTATCGTCGGTTCCCAACTTCGGCCGATACCAGTTGGAAAAGGTGCTGGGCGAGGGCCTCGCAATCTCGATCTGTTTGCTCTCCCCCGGCAGCAGATCAAACAGGTCGGAAGTTCCAGCGGGAGTGAGCACAACTGCCTTGTTGAAAGCGGCGGCTGAAAGATTCCTCACCGCGATTGTCGAACCGCCGCCCACCTGTTCAATGGACACCAGCGGCTTCGCTCCGTCGCGCGCGCTTCTCGTGTTCATCAAGCCGTGCGTCCACTTGTTCATCTCGACCCGGAGGAGATCGCCTGCCGATGCGCGCTCTACTTCGTATGGATCGGATGACTGATTATTGGCTTCATTGAGGACGGTATCGTGGCCGGGAAAGCTGATTTCGTGCGTGCCCTTTGAGTTGGGACTGAAGAGCAGGGCCCCGCTCGTTCGCTCGATGCCCTCCGGCTGATACAACTCAACGACCGTTGTCTCCGCTTCGGTCGAGTCCCAGCCGCGACTGAATTGCGCGAAGGTGACTCCCGCGGCTGTAAACAGAATGACGACGGCGGGAATCGTGAGCCACGCGAGATCCAGCTTCTTGAGCAATCTGAGAGCGATGTAATTCAAGGGGCCGACGCTGACAATGTAAAAGAGAAGAAAGAACAGAAAGTAAGTTGAGGAAAGCGGCTCAATTCCCGCGAGCTTGAAAAGCGAATCCTGAAGTCCGCCGTGATTGCTTCTTCTGCCGCCCATCCACGGCGGCGTGCGCCTCGCGTTCGCTTCGGCGGCCGGCAAAAGGAGATCGTTCCACAAAGCCTTGCTGCCGGACCATGATCTGTATGGATTGAGCTTCGGATTGACAGCTACAAATCGCACGAGACCCGAGCCGTAAGAACGCTCCGCCGCCAGCGGTTGTTCGAGAGTGCCCATCAACAATGAAGAGCCGGAACGAAGGCCTGAACTCATGATCAAGATCGCGTCGCTCGTATCGAATCGGCCGTAGGCGGCATTCAACTCGCTCAATGAGCCGACTGTCGCGTTTCCTTTCAAATCAACCGGCGACAAGTCATCCAGTCCCGTAGAACGGAGACCGACTACATCGGCGCCTCCCGTGATAACCAACAAGCCGCCGCCGGCAACCCATAAGCGCAGAGCGCGCGCTTGATCGGCGGTCAACTGGCCCAGCGGCCGATCTCCCAACACTATCGCGCTCAGCGCATCGTAAGAGACGGTGTCGCGCGGCAGATCTTCGGTTTGTATTACGATAGGCTGCGCTCCCGCTGGTTGTTGCTGGCCGAAGCCGCGATTCCTGCCCCGTGAAGGCGGGGCCGCGGGCTCGATCGGTGTATCCGGCTCTCTCGGGGATTGATCGCCGCCGGCGGTAGACGCCTTGAATGGCTCACGACCGGCGGGCCTTCCGAGTTGCGCTGAAGAAATAACGTTTAGAGTTGCCGAGTCTGAATCGACTACCGCGATGTCGAGCCTGTCATTCCAGCCGAAATTCTGTCGCTCGATTTTTACCGACGTTGCTGCTACGACCGAGCCGTCCCGTCTCACGAGGGAGACCTCGGGATCCTTCTGCGACGAGTTGAGGAACACGGGAAGCTCGTAGTATTGCCGCGAGCCTGACGGCAGTTGAACTTCGGTCGAGAATTCCCTTCCCTGCGGACCGTTCGGGTATTCGCTTCGAATGATCAGCTTGCCCGAGACCGGTTCCGCGTCATTGGCGAGTGAGACTCTGAAAGGAACCCAGCCGCCGACGTAGTTATTAACAGCAAGTCCGCCGAAACCGGCTTTGACGGATAGGTCGACGCCCTTCATTGCGGGCCTTGTTTCAGGCTCTTCCGACTGTGCGTGCAGGCTTGGCCAAAAGGCGCTTGAGAGCAGGATCGCAATGCCGGCAAGCCCCCCGACCCTTCGAAGGAACGGGCTCCTAAAGAGCCGCGAGCTCGTTGAGAGCGACATCGCCGATCCCACTCCGCGGACCTTCTTTGACTGATCGCGTGTTGTCATCTGGTATCTGTGTCGGGTCTCCGCCGCAAGAAAATCGGCGGTGCGTCTATTGGTTCGTTCACTATACAATCCCACTCACATACGATTCAATGCCTCTAAAGTTCCGGTCAGAACCCTGAGCGAATAGACAATACAAACCTGGCAGCCGTTTGAAATTGTTCGGCGATAACGCGCGAACGTTCTCGTTACATCCGATTTACGCAACAATATGGCGTCGCTCATATGGCGTCGCTCATCTTTACAAATCTTCATTGAACAGATATGGTCACGTCGTTCTCATCTGTCGTATTCCGCCGTCTAGTCTCACTATTAGTAACAATCTCGGGCGGCGAGTGACACAATTCATTTCCTTCGTCCCACATGCGCGTCTTGAAGGAGAAGAGATTATGCCTGTCGACTCGTTTAATTTTGATATCTTCCTCAGCCACAACTCTCCCGACAAAGATAAAGTCAGAAAACTCGCTGAAAGACTTACAGAACGAGGGCTGCGCATTTGGTTTGATGATTGGCAAATAACGCCCGCAAACAGGTTCAATTTTAGAATCTACCGCGGATTAGAAATATCGCGCACCCTTCTTTTCTGTATGAGCCCCACCGCATTAAGCTCCGAGTGGGTGAAGTTTGAGTTAAGCACCTTCCTGGGCTCCGATCCAAACAACGAGCAGGGTCGATTCATTCCGCTTCTTTTATCAGATTGCGAAATACCGGATTTTCTCAAGGGCTTCACGTTTATTGACTACCGCGAAGAGAGCTCGGAAGCCCTCGACGAGTTAGTTAAGGTCTACTATCGACGGCTAGGTGAATCACATCCCATCACAACAGTCACAGGTGAAACGCAGACCGGGGACATTAAAGGATCGGTGCTTCCGTTGAGCCTTGCGGAAGACCGATTTCTCCAGATACTGCTATCCAAGTTCTCAATATCCAGGCGACAGTCATCCAGCGGCGACTGTTTTGAGCTATCGGTCCGCTTCTCTGATGAGACCCCGGCCATTTGGAACGTGAACGGTAAACGATATCTTCAGAACGTACTATCGGAGGCTGCCAGAGATGGGTATCAAAAGACTCTCGATGATTTCCTCCTGAACGGCCGCGGAAAGGACAAGTATGATTTGAGCAATCCCAACTTTTTCTTTCGTTATGCGAGCGGTGGGACGCTTCCGATTATCCAAGTCAAGAGCGGTAGGAGAACAGGCAGCTATTACTGCCTGTTCTATCGCGATGTATATCCGGTTGGCTGGAACATTGCCAACGGAGGCTCTGACACACGGGCTGAGCTTCTGAATCCGCAGGAAACAATAGAACGTGAGCTTCGCGAAGAGTTAATCATTGCCGACTTTGAAAAGTACCAGAGGTATGCCTTTAGCATTGACGGCAGAATAACACCTGACCCTCCAGCACACGCCGCGGCCTTGCGCCTCTGGGCCAGGCGGTTTCCACACCTAAGTCTCCTGGACCCGGCGCGGATTGAAACGGAGTGGCAACTGGGGCCGGATTCAGTGGTCATAGAAATGGGGAATGAGGTTCCAATCAGACGTGAGGGTTTCTTTCTGAACATTAATGGCGAGGACTTTGGCATCGAGTTGGATAGAATATGCAAAATCACGTTGCCGGAGCTATCACCATCCATTGCTCTCTTTGACGGGGAATTGGAAGGGGGCCAGTTAGTGAACTCTCCAGTAGGCCTGTTCAACGTCGATCAATTCAACAAACAGCTTGCGCCCAGTGCCTGCGGCAATATCCAAGAACTCATCAATAAAGAAGCTAGCTCGCATTCAGCGCTTGAGAAAAATGAAATGGCCGATGCCGTCGACGCCCAGATCTTCCCGTGCTATAAGCCAGATCTTTTCTTCTTCGACGGCAAGTGCCACGACGACCCTGGAGATATTGACAAGATACTGAAGGGACCATTCATGGAGCACTTGCGCCAATTGCGAAACGCCACGGATATCGCTTATTTGGAAAAACAAATTCTACGTGGTGCGCAATACAAGTTGTGTCCCGTCACAGAACGTATCGCAAGGCGATTCCTTAGATCCAGAGACCTTACGTCGTGAAGCTCGATTTCGCAGACATTGTGATGGGGGCTTTCCAGTTCCGCCGCTGATGAAAAGGACATGAATATGCCGTTGAGATTCGTAAAACATGAACGCTTATGGCTGCGTCAATCCCCGGAGTTCTCCGAAGCCTGGCTGCATGAGCGAATATGCCAGGACACCTCGATTCTCGGCCTCGGCGAACTGGATATTATAGGACGCGAACGGGTGCAGTACGGTGCGGGCCGGCTGGATATGTTACTCGCGGATAGCGAGAACAATATTCGTTACGAGGTTGAGGTAATGCTGGGAGCCACGGATCCCAACCACATAGTTCGCTGCATCGAGTACTGGGACATCGAACGCCGGCGCTTTCCTGCTTATGATCACGTCGCTGTTCTAGTCGCCGAGGAAGTTACGAGTCGATTTCTCAACGTTATGGGTCTTCTCGCCGGCAGCATCCCGATGGTTGCGATTCAACTAAGCGCCTTACGAATCGAAGATCGAGTGGTATTAGACTTTGTAAGAGTACTGGATCAGCGGGCTCTCCGCGAAGATGATACTGTTGAGTCGGTAGTCGCCACCGCGGACAGGAATATGTGGCAAGAACGGGTGGGCGAAGAAATGATGAGAATATGCGATCGTATTGCTGAAATCGCCAATGAAGTCGCTGAGCCGAAGCTCGAATTAAAATACCAGAAGCGGCACCTTGGTCTTTGTCCACATGGTAGCTTCTTCAATGCCGCCGCCCTCTTTCCGAAAAAGGCGTCGCTTGGCATGCGTATGGCCATCAGGGATTCTGATGAATGGCTGAAGAGGCTTGAGGAATCGGGCGTTCAAGTTAGCTCAAGAAGGCCAGGTAGTATAACGGTGCGAGTTCGCCCGGTAGATTTGCCCAAACAAGAGCCCATACTTCGCGAGCTCATTCAGCAGGCTGTGGAGCAGTTCCAAGAATAGCCCGTGCAGCTCAGCAATCTGATAAGGATGGCGCGATTCCAGATTCGAATATCGGAATCTATCCCTCGACAGAAGCCCACTTTTCTAAAGCCGTTTGGCGCCTCTTCTCTTCACAATAAATAGAGAGCACCGCTCTCCCAAGTCACGACATCGCGCGTGAATTGTCGTGCGAACCCTTAGGCCCGGTGGTACATTAACGGAGCCGTCACTTCAATCGGAGCTATTACAGAATGAAATTCTCAACAACAGCCATTCACGCCGGAAACGAAGCAGACGAATCGACCGGCGCGGTGAGTGTGCCTATCTATCAAACGTCAACCTACAAACAAGAGGGCTTAGGCAAACACAAGGGCTTCGAGTATGCTCGGACACAAAACCCCACCAGGATCGCCCTCGAACAGAATCTGGCCGCGCTCGAAGGCGGAAAGGCCTGCTTCGCGTTCGCTTCCGGGATGGCTGCCATCAACGCAACGATGACGCTGTTGAGAGCCGGCGACCACGTAATCGTCAGCGACAACACCTATGGCGGGACGTTCCGCCTCTTCGACAAGGTGCTGAAGAATTTCGGAATCGAATTCAGCTACGTCGATACGCGAGAGCCTCAGAACATTGAAGACGCCGCTCGCGCGGAGACTCGGATGGTCTTTGTCGAAACGCCGACTAATCCGGTGATGTCGCTGACCGATCTCAAAGCCGTTTCGGAAATCACTCGTCGACGCGGCATTCGACTTGTCGTAGACAATACCTTCATGAGCCCTTACTTTCAGCGGCCTCTCGAACTTGGCGCGGATATTGTCATCCATTCGACCACCAAATACTTGAACGGCCATAGCGACAGCATCGGCGGAGCGGTGATACTGAACGACGAGGAAGACATCAAGCAGATGGCGTTCATTCAAAACGCCGCCGGGGCCATTATTTCTCCGATGGATTCATGGCTGGTCCTGCGAGGCACAAAAACGCTGGTAGTCCGAATGAAGCAGCACGACGAGAACGGCCGCGTCGTCGCCCAGTTTCTCTCGGAACATCCGCGTGTCGAGCGCGTCTATTATCCCGGGCTCAAATCTCATCCTCAACACGAGCTTGCCTGCCGTCAGATGAGCGGATTCGGAGGAATGATTTCGTTCGAAACGGGTTCGCTCGAAAACGCCAAACGCGTATTGGAAGGGGTGCGGGTCTGCACGCTTGGAGAATCGCTTGGAGGCGTCGAGTCACTGATCAGTCATCCCGCAACGATGACCCACGCTTCAGTGCCTGTTCAGGAACGCAACCGGCTCGGCATAACCGATGGGTTGGTACGCGTTTCGGTCGGCATCGAAGACGTGGAAGACATAATCGAAGACCTGGATCAAGCCATTAACGAGCTTTGATCAGTCGAGAAGAAAGTCGCGAGGGAAGGAGCGTTGCGATTCATTGGAAAATCTATATAATCAAACCCACCTTGCGAGTTGGTAAGTTTGAAAGAGCGGATCGGGCCGACCCCCTGAAGGACGTCTTCCCGTCTAACATGTATGCCGGAAGCGAGTGAGTTCAATATTACTGTTTACGCCAAGACAGACGTAGGGTTGGTGCGCTCCGGCAACGAAGACAGCTTTCTTATAGTGAACCTGTCGACCGCCGATACCTGGACGCCTGAAACGATAAGAGATGATTCGGCGCCCGCAAACCTGACTCGGTTCGCGCAGGGTCACTACGGTTCGATCCTCGCCGTCACGGATGGAATGGGAGGGGCGCTCGCCGGCGAAGTCGCCTCACGACTTGCGGTTGAAAGCGTGCGAGATAGATCGCTCGAGCTGCAGTCGAGTCCTGAGTATTCAAAGTTCTCTTTCTCTGAACGGCTTCGTCTCGCGATAGAATTGGCGAACCTGTACATCCATTACCAGAGCCTCACGCACGCGGAGTACACCGGAATGGGCGCTACGTTCACGGCGGTTGGCTTGATGGGCCGCGCCGCCTACTTCGCTCAAATCGGCGACAGCCGCGCTTACATGATCAGAAACGGAGCGGTCCGACAGATAACAAAAGATCAGTCGCTGGTGGGGCAGCTTGTGGCCGCGGGTCACATCACCGAAGAAGAGGCGGAGCAGCATACCTATAAGAACGTAATTCTGCAGGCGCTCGGGGCCTCTCCGTACATAAATGTAGTCGTCGATCGAATGCCGCTGATGGATGGAGACACGATCATATTGTGCAGCGACGGGCTTTCAAACAAGCTTAAGGGTGAAGAGATGCTCGACGTAGTTACTCAGTCGGGCTCGCATAAGGAAGCTTGCGAAGGCTTAATAAATATGGCTAACGAGCGAGGCGGCGAAGACAACATAACGGCATTAGTCGCGCAGGTCGAATACGGTCCGCTCGTCGACGAGCATCAGGACCCCATTACCAGGCCTCTCGATGATAGTTGGTCGATCGAGAGCATTCCCCGCGATCCGGACCTTCCGTACGACGTCGATATCGCTTTGATAGACGACGAAAGCGATACTCACGAATAGTTAAAATCCCTCTGGGATGTTTCACCGCCGCGAGTCTTGAAGTTATTTCTGGCCGTAGTAAACCCGCTTATAAGAAAGGACCGTTGGTTCGTTCTTGGCTACCTTGATCTCCGCGATTCCGTTTGGATCGCGTGTGTCGACTACGTAGCCCGGATAGAACGGCGGCGCTTTGCTTTGATCGTAGCGCGCGTCCCACACGCCTTGATACGTGTAGCCGTGAGACTGGCCATCGTACACGCTGAAGTTGTCGTATACGCTCGATTGCATTCCGCCGACTAGAGTGAATCGGCCCATATCCGGAGTCGACTCCCAGTTGTTCAGGTTGGAGCGCACATGTCCGCCGTATGCCCGCCCGTTCGAGCCGAACACCGGATTATCCTGAGCGTCTTTCAACACAAAGGCAGCCATCGAAGCATTCACCGTAAGATTGGTGGGCGCTTCTCCGTCGATTGGAATCTCGATGTTGCCGCCGGAGGCGTATATCCCAAGCAGGTTTCTTGCGTTCTGGTTAATAGCATTGCCCGCCGAATCAACCACCGGTGTCTCGTATACGAGGTCTCCAGTGATCTTGATGTTGCCGCCGGCGACCGGATGCTGTCCGTCTCCGGTTTGATAGCCTCCAGCCGTAACGGTAACGGCGAAATCTGAATCGATGCCCGGGAGCGGTTGATCGTCCGCGATGCGGCCGGGACCGTGAAGCGAATTTACGTTGCCATACACATACAACGAGGCCGCGGGACGCGATCCGCCGCTGAGCAGCGAGCGATCAATCGGAATTCCTCGAAGCGTCTTGACTCCGTGTCCGCTGTCGATTGAGGTCGTGCCGGCATCGAGATCGATAGTCACCGTAGTGGTCTTGTCGCCTCGGGTGATCTTGATTATCTGGCGGCTGCCGGATTTGTCGGCGGTCAACTGAACGTCGTCCGCGTCACCCATCACGTATATGCCGCTTCCAGTGAAGCTCTCGCCGTCGGTTGGTATGTAGACTCCAGGCGCCAGGTCCGGGCCGGTTGAAGTCGGAGCCTTCGACTCCGGCAGCGGCTTTGCGAGATCGTCCGAAATCCGAAGGTTCGCGTGAAGCTCCGCGTTAGTGGGCGCGGTCGTCGTGGGCAGGAACCCTCCGTCGAGCACCGCTCGAGCTTGATTGAAGGTATTCCCGGCGGGCGGAATCGGCTCGACTCCGCGATCGAAGCCGGCCAGGAACTTCGGCGCAACCAGCACGCCTCCGACTACTTCTGAATCCGCATCTACCGGAGCCGGCGGGAATCCCGCCATATGCCGGTAATAGCTTGCAGTCGGATAAGACTGCGATACCTTGCCTTTGAAAACCGGAGCATCCTGTCCGTCTGCCGTGGTCCAGAATCCAAGTCTTTCGTTCGTATGAACACGGCCTGAGAAATGATCTCCCGGCCCAAGCCCCTGATAAATGAACCCGCCGGCGGGCCGGTATGGGTTGAAGTGATCGAGGTAAAGCGCAAACTCCGAGAAGCTTCCGAACTTAACTCCGCCGTTGTTCGCCGTTGCAAGCAGAGTGAAGTTTATCGTGCCCTGCTCGAGCAAAGTCACCGATCCATTGAGTCCCGCAACACCTTCGCCGACGGATTCGAGCCGATAGTTGACCGAATACGGTTCGAGTTGCCCAAGGGTGGGCCGCGTCGGATTGATGTAGGTTACCTTTTGGCCTGAATGGTTCGGATCGTTGTCGTTTGCCGAAAAAGGAGCGTGAAAATCGGAGAGCTTCACTCGAGTCTTATAAGCCGAGTCGTTCGGCAGGTGTTCGCTGATCGACAGCAGTTTCTCTCCGGTAGGAATGAAATCCTTCTCGCCCAGGCTTGGCTCGCCGGTAATGACCTTTGGCGTTTCAGGCAATGAGCTGAGCACGAGCTGCTTGCTGCGAATCAACCGATGGAGGTTGTTTATGCCCGCTTCGGCAGCGTAGAAACCGCTCGTCGTATTCTTGAAGTTCGAAGTGACCGCGCTGTCGGAGATGGCCGTGAATGTCACCGCCAGCCCAAGCATCAGCATTAGCGACATGATCAACAGAACCGATACCAGAGCCAGTCCGCGCTCATCGCTTCGCGGCCGAAACGACTCAGGCATCGCTCCCTCGTAGTAGTTTGACTTTATGCGCATTAGCTTCTCCTCCGACCCCTCACCTGTCACGAATCGCAATGACTAAATTTCCGATTGCTCGCTGGAGCTATTGGTTCAGGCGCTGGCCCAACTTCGGCGCTTTGCCGATTCGTTTCGTAACCCTGTTGTAGCCATCACCCGCGGCTCCGGAACCCGCGCCGCTGCCGCCCGAACCGTCCGATCCCGATCCTCCATCGAAGCCGTCTCCTGAGCCGTCACCCGAAGGCGTCCCAACTCCGCGCCCGGGGCCTCCATCTGATCCTCCAGGAATTCTCGCGCCGGATACGGGAATGTTGCCGAGACGGGGTTGAAACCGCGGCCGCACGACGCTCGCCAATGTGATCAGCCGTTCCGATTGCGGATCGTCCTTGATCTGAGTGCGAGCGGAAAGCGTCACTTCGACGGCGAGAGTCTTGTATGCGTGATTTATTGTCTGTGCTTTGACCCAGGTTCCATCCAGCTCGCCTTCTTTTGCTTCGAGGTAGCGCAGTTGAAACGCCATTATGTTCTTCGCAATGATAATCGGCTCGCTGCCGTCGACCGACAATGCGAGGCTCGGATGCTGCTTGTCCTCTGTCTTGTCCACGAAGTAACGCTTGACGGTTACCGGCCTCATGGAAAACGAACCGTTCTCATAGACCGATCCAAAGGCTACCTCGGACTCCACGCCTTTGTGCTGAACCGGGTCAAACGACAGTCCGATCGTGCCGGTCTGAGTTACCGATGCGCCTCTAACCTTCACAATGTCGAATTGGGTGGAGCCGTCCTGAAGCACGGTGCTGATCAGGAACTCCTCTCCTTCTTTGAATCCGCCGACTACATCGCCCGGAGTCAGCCGGCCCGCCGCGTTTGGTATGACCTCCGCGTATTGTTCGAAGGCGCTGAAGGGTCGACTCGACGCCGCGAAGAGCGGCAATGCCGCGCCCGGTAACCTGGTCTGAGTATCCGAGGAAACGATGGTCAGCTCGTCGGCGCTTCCATCAGGAGCGTTATAAGAAAACACCGGCCTGAAATTCGGCGCGACGCCGATCGCGTTTTCCTTGGACTCCTGTATGTCGCGAGTCAGGAAGTCCATAAGCAGGCGCGCGTTCTGATCCATTTCGGCGACGCCCTGCTCGGTCTTGAAGATCGTCTGGCTCTTCGTCACCAGTAAGACTACCGAGCCCATGATCAATGTGAATACCATCATCGCAATCATGAGTTCTGTCAGAGTGAAACCTCGCTGCCCAGCTTGAGCTTGCGAGTCCGCGTTCTTTACGAGTTCCATAAGTTAGTCCTCGGTTGTCATCGATTACTGATTTGTGAGCACCGTGTAGAGATCGACCTGTTCAGGCTGTTTGCCCGGCGCCGAGTTCTCGCTCTTCACGCGCACGCCAAGAGTCAATCGTCTTTCGACCGGATCGGATTCATTGCTGGACATGACTACCCATCGCCGCGAGTAATTGACGCTGTGATCGCCGAATGGATTACCAGGTGTAACCGTACCGTCGGGCTTGCGCGTTTCGGCTGTGCCGTCCGGCCGAACGATTGTTATCGTGCCCTCAGGCTGCGAGTCGTTCTTACCCGCAAGAATGATCTTGTCGTAATAATAAGTTCCGTCCGGAGCATGCAGGTCTTCATCGAGGCTGCCTACGATCAGAGTATCGTTGGGTCCTTTCGCGTTTGGATTGCTCGTCATTCGATTCGGATCGGACAGCCTTTGGAATGTAAGCGTCTCGAGCTGCTCGAGCTTGTCCTGCGCGAACGTCGTGGCCGTAGTGAAATTCCGCGAACTCGCGTTCGTCTTCATCGCAACCGCGAACATCGTCGCCAGGCTGACGAGTCCCACAACCGTCACCAGCATCGCTATCAAAGACTCGACAAGCGTGAGGCCGCGCTCGGATGAGAGCGCAATATTGATTGTTGTGTTATCTGTTTTGATCGATTTCGACATACTTGCTCCAGCGATTCATCATTCAATCTCAGTTCGGCTTTGTATCGGTAATGCTCACCTGTCCCGTCGCGGAAATCACGACGGTCGTGTAATACCAGGCGTTCTCGATTTTGATTACCGGCGATTGGATCGGCATCGGCGTCAGAATGCCTCTGCCATCGAAGTCGAGCTCGGTCGGCGTTTGTGAAGTGATCTGAATACCGTCCGGTACTCGAAATGAGCCCTTGTCCTGGGGCTGGTTTATGCCCTCGTTGTCGAACAACTGTATCTGCATGTTCGAGCTGTCCTGAATGACCAATCCAGCCCTGCTGTTGTTTGACGTTGCTATGTATTTGGCTCTCTGGACTGCCGTAGCCACGTTCCGGGCGGTGATGCCCAATTTGTAGGCTCTTATCTGATTGACGATCTGCGGCACCGCGACGGCTACGAGGATTGCAATGATTAGAACGACGACCGCCATCTCGATCACGGTGAGGCCGCTCTCGTTTGGTCTCGGAGTCGTAGTACGATTCGATGTTCGCAACATAAGGTTACAAACCTGGTACGGCCTTCCCTACGCGATAAGTGCGTGCGTAGACGGTTGCCAGCGCCAGAACGGCGCTACGTACATAGCTTGTTAACTGGAGGCTGAATTTAGAGCGAGGGGCATTACTGCCGACAGATGCTTACGGTCGACCGTTTCTGGCAAGCCATATTCCACGAAACAGGAGGCTTGAATGCACCATTGTAAATACTGGAGCGGGTTTCAAATCGAGGATGACGGGCGAGGCGCGGGCTCTCTCTCGGCGCATGATCGCGAATTCGCAGCAAATCGATCTCGAGAGGAGCGTCAACGAGCGTCTAGCATAATCGCTTCCTATGCTGCGTTGTATTACTGCAACTCTGCATCGATCTCTCAGCGGTTCCTAATAGACGCAGGTTGGGGATGAGTATGCAGGGCTTTACGCCCCATTTCGAGAGGGAGAAGATCCATCCGGCGAGAGTCGTGTGTGAATTTCTATTCGTGTGTGACCAAAGAGCGGATCATTGCTTGCGCGACCCTGAAGCGGCCTCGCGACATTCGTGAGAACCTGGCTCGATCGGAGGGGCTAATTCTTCTCCTGAGGCTTTTCCGTCTTCTTCTGGAGTTCCTCTATTCGAGCGCGAAGGCGCGATGCCTGACTTTGAAGGTCATTGAGCCGTTGTTGGATGGTCGTTCTCTGATTCTGAGTGTCCTGGAGCGACCGCTGCACTTCCGCTCTTATAGCGGCCTCAGTCTCATCGCGCCTCAAGCCTCCACGCAGCAATAACTCTTGTTGAATATTCCGCAGACGCGCCTGGCTTTCCAGCTCGCGCGCATCAAGAGCGGCCTTCTTGTCCTGCTGGACATCGATTTTGTCTTCGACCTTTCCCAGCCGCTCTTCGATAAGCAGCAGTTCCGCGGTATCAGAGTTAGTCTCCGTCGCCCTCCGCAGCCTTTTTACTTCGGCCGTCAACAACTGAATCTGCTCCGCCAGATTCTGCATTTCGCGTTGGATTACGGTTGAGTCAACGACTGAAGTACCTTGAGCGGCAGCCGACTGTCTATCAGAAGATTTATCGGCATTCTTTTCAGTCTTTCTATCGGCGTTCTTATCGACTGCTGTTGGTTTTGTTTGCCGCGACCTTGTTCCCGACTCCTGGCGATCGCGAGCCGAAGCCGAGCAACCGATCCCGATGACGGTCAAAAGAGTTATCGTGCGGAAAAGCACAGACATACATACTCTCCTGGGAAGGTGAATTCTTTGGATGCAGGCATGGGAACTCTAGTCCATCGCCGTCCCGTAGGAAAGTTTAATAATCCGCGGTGAGAACTGATTGTGTTATGCATCGAGATCGTAGGCAGTCTTGAGCCACTTCTTAACTTCATCATCAATCTCGTCGACGCTGGTGATTGCGATTCGATGCGTTATTCGATCCTTCTTCGCGAAGCCTCCGGTTTCGATCAGCCTTCCAGCTCCCTTCATTCCTCCCAACGCAAACCCGAAGTCGATTCGAGTCCGAGTCGCCGGCTTGATCTGCGCGAAGACATGCTTTCGATAGAGCGGAATTATAGTCTTGCAGGGACAGGCCTTCACGTCTTTGCCTATGCCCAGGCCCAGCTTCAGGAGCCTGTCGTAGATCGGCCGAAGCGATTGTTTTGGTCCGGTGAACATCTCTTCGACGTATCCTTCGGCCGCTTCAAGATATGCGTCAGGATCGGCGTCCTCGGTATTTTTACCTTCGGCGCGATCCACAAGCCACCACGCCGAATTCGTTCCGAGCCCGTATTCCTTCTTAAGCCAGTCACGCCGCTCTTCAGTGGATTTAGGACCTTGCTTCTTGATCAGCTTGATCCACTCCTCTAATGACTTTCCCGTTTTTGCCGGCAAGTCTTCGATCCATTTCATCACCATCGCAACGCCGGGATGAACGCCGTAGATCGATTTTGAAGCAGCCTTTGCTCGCGCCATGCCGTGAAGACCTCCTCGAAATTCTAGTCCTTCTTTTCTTGAGACAGACTGAACCAGTTACCGGAATCATCTTTGAAAATCGCTTCGATACCGTAAGGCCGTTCGGTCGGCGGCGAAAGAAACTCGACGCCTTTCTTCTTCAGTTCTTCATAGGCGCCATGGATATCCGGAGTGTTGAAGACGCCGGCGCCCATCTTGTCGCCCTGGATCAGCGATTTCACCTTCTCCGCTGTCTCTTCATCCCACAACATTCCTGCTTTGACTGCCATCAGTACTATCTCGAGATCCGGATCATCAGGCGCGATGACGGTCAGCCATCGAAAACCCTCACCCATTGACGCGTCGGTATGAACCTTGAATCCGAGTTTGTCGCGATAAAATTCAAGAGCCTTTTCCTGATCAAGAACAAATATGGTCGCGTGTGACATCCTTGAAATCATGCCGCTTGCTCCTTAATAGAAAATTTGTCGGCGATAACGTGAACCTCGCCATTCCAATTGAGAACAGCGACAGGATAATTGATGGCGCAAATTGACGCTTCTTGAAAATTGCTAATCTTTGGCGGCGAGTGACTCGGCGACTCGATACATCACGAGAAAGCACGACGGTATCTCGGTTTCCGGCGTTCGCCTACGTTCATAAACCAGAGCGCGGTACGCGATCGGGGGATGGCCTACATGCTTGTGGAACAGGCTGCTAAACGAACCGAGACTTTCAAAGCCTACTTCGAAGCAGACATCCGTCACCGTCAGACCGCTCGTCGAAAGCAGTTCCTTCGCTCTTTCGATGCGGCGTTCGGTCAGGTATTGATGCGGCGTCCGTTTGAATGCGCGGCGGAAGAGCCTTAGAAAGTGATAGCGCGAAATGCACGCCTCGCTCGACATTTGATCGAGTCCGATCGGCTCTTGATAAGACTGGTCGATGAAGCGGCGCGCCCGGCACAATCTGCGATAGGTATCGACGTCTATAGTCTTTCCCGAGTTCTTGCGGCGCTCTATATCCAGATTCACTATATGGCTCCTCATCGTTATTTAATAAACGGTGCCGGTATTCTTTGCAAAGCGCGCCCAATCGTCAAGCTATCCGCGTACTGGCGCTCTTTTCTTTCAGTAGAGCCATACTTGCCGCTGTAAGTCTAGCACCCTATTATCGACGGCATGACGAAAAGACGAGGGAACAAAATCTTGCCTACCTTCCGCGCTATATCGCCTCCATCTCCTGCGCCCGAAGCCAAGGCAGTGGACCCTAAAGCGGAGGAGCGCTGGTTTCTAAAACTACCCTGGGAGATTGTCCTCACCTTCGTTTTGGCCTTGTTCCCTTTGGGATGGACAATGTTCGGATTAACCCAGAATATCATCATTGGCATGGTCTGTTGGGTTGTTTGTTGCGTCTTAAGTGTCCATATATTTTGGGCAAGAAAAGGCTGGAGACGTTGGTGTCGGATTACAGCATCCACTCTTGTTGTTCTACTATTCGTTGGGCTCATTCTGCGTGCGCTACTGAATCCTCCTCAGACACCGGCGACAAAGGACGACGTTAAGCAGGCCATCAAAGACGGAGTAACTGAAGTACTAACCGCTTCTCCACCAGCAGCGGCAGCGATCATTCCCGCGAGTCCGTCTCACCGATTTCCAATTTATATGCCCTTTGTTCAAGCCTACAATCGATACGCGTCACAGCTTGGGGAGCCAACCGGAGAGGCAATAGGCACTGATGGCTATCAAGCAAAGCACGATAAGGCATGGGCAATTTGGCTAAACAAGGAGCGCGGATTTTTCCTATTAGATCTTCGGGATGATACGAATCCGATTTTTAGCGAGCACTCCGATTCGTATTGGAAGTACAACAAAGAGGATGGCCCCAATCAACGATGGACGGATGATGATCGCTTGAGAAGAACCTTCCACACGCCGGGCGGTAAGCTACCCCCTTATTCTGGGGTTGCAAAACTGTGGTCGAAAAATCAAAAGAATTGGAGATGGATCGGCTGGAGAGAGTGGCATTGTTCATATATTGATGGAACCCTGCATTATCAGACCTTTGACGGCGGATTGATAATGGGCGAGTTCTTACTCACGCAACAGTGGCGCAGTGAAACGAACCTCTTTATCTTATTGAACACAGGAAAGCGCTGGAAGCCGATTGCGCCGTCGATCCCAAATCCATCGAGTTGCGTAGAACCTGTTCAAACACCCTTGTCGAAGAAAACAGGCTAGTGTCCTGTATCTAAAGTTCGATGGATAATATGGTTTCGTCTTTTCGTATCAAGTATAAAGGGTGACACCGACGGCACCACCTCGCTTTTTGCAGCCCCGTGACACCAAAACCGGCACAGTAATTGGTCAGCTTCATCGTCGCCATCGCTCGACTGAGTTCCGCAAATTCCTCGACAAGATCGAGCATGCTGTACCCGATCAACTTGATGTTCATCTTATCTTGGACAATTACGGAACTCACAAAACGGCTATCATTCAACGTTGGCTTCTTAAGCGTCCTCGCTTCCATTTGCACTTCACCCCGACAGGCTCGTCTTGGATCAATCTGGTCGAACGTTGGTTCGCTCTCATCACTGAAAAACAAATACGGCGAGGTGTCTTTCAGAGTACTCGGAAGCTTGAAACAACGATCCGTGACTACATCGAAATCTATAACGCTAATCCAAAGCCTTTTGTCTGGACCAAGATGGCCGATGAAATACTTGCCAGTCTAGCTCGCTTTTGTAAGCGAACTTTAGATACATGACACTAGCTGTCATAGCTAGATTTTCTGTTGTTTCCATCGGCCGCGGCGAAATACGAGCATTCCAACAACCGCCAGGCTCGATTCCGCGATTGTTATTGCGAGAAAAACACCTCGGGCGCCAAACTGAAACGGAACCGCCAGCGTGTAAGCCAGCGGTATCTGAAACAACCAGTAACAGCCGAGATTGATCAACGTCGGAGTAGTCGTGTCTCCGGCGCCATTGAACGCGGCGACCATCACCATTCCGTAGGCGTAAAACACATAGCCGTAGCTGATGTACTTCAACGCCGCGACTCCATACGGAACCACCGATGCATCATGCGTAAAAATACCGATCAATCCTTCGGCGAAGACAACAAAGATAATCGTGACAATTCCAAGAAACACCATGTTGCTGAAACCGGTCACCCAAACCGAACGCTCGGCTCTCGACGGCTTCCCTGCCCCAAGATTCTGACCCACAAGCGTCGCGGCCGCGTTGCTCATTCCCCATGAAGGCAGTATCGCAAAGACCACTATCCTCAAGGCGATTGTATAACCGGCTATTGCCGAGCTGCCCGATTCGGCCACGATTCGCATTAGTCCGAGCCAGCTTGCCGTAGCGATAAGGAACTGAAAGATGCCTCCGACTGAAACGCGCAGAAGCTTGAGCATCACCGAAAGGTTCAGCCGCGCTTGATTCAACTTCACCCATACCCGGCCCCTACCGCTGGATAACGCCCACAGTTGAAATACGACTCCGAGTCCTCGGCCTATCGTCGTAGCTATGGCGGATCCCGTCACGCCAAGCCGCGGAAAAGGTCCGACTCCGAATATCAAGCAGGGATCGAGTACGAGGTTGATCAAGTTTGCGATCCACAATGCCCGCATCGCGATAGACGCGTCGCCCGCTCCGCGAAACACGGCATTGTTCAAGAACAGAAGGAAGATCACGAGATTTCCGCCGAGAATTATCGCTCCGTAGCCGCCTCCGACCTTGATAATTTCCGCCGACGCTCCCATTAATTCGAAAAGCTTGTGAGTGAAGAAAAAGCCTAGCGCCCCGATTGGAAGCGACAGGCAGATGCCGATTGCTATTGCTTGAACGGCTGCGATGGAAGCGCCTTTGATGTCCTTTTCACCGGTGCGTCTGGCGACCATAGCCGTAGTCGCCATGCTCAGACCTATCGCGATTCCGAACACGAGTGTTAGAAGAGACTCGGTTATGCCTACCGCCGCGACCGAATCGGCGCCGAGACTCGATACCCAGAATACATTCACGATCCCGAACAAAGATTCCATCGCCATCTCGAGAACCATCGGGATCGCGAGCAGCATAATGGCGCGCCCAATGGCGCCCTCCGTAAAGTCGTACTGCTGCCGGCCGACGACGGCCGAGCGCACGTCCTTCCAAAAGCCGCCGCTTGGTTGAGGTGATGCAATGCTCTGCTCCTCGGACATGACGTCTTTTGCTTGTGCCATATATTGAACCTATTTATTTCTTTGTTGCTGTTGAAGGTTGGAGACGGACAGAACCGGCAAAGGCGGAGTGCGCTTATCGCCGGGTTGCCATCCCAGCGTCCCAGCCGCGGTGTTGGCTCCGCTGCGAGACGCTTCGGACGCGCTAATTAAAGGTGATGGCGTTCTTCATAGTGCGTACTTGATAACACCGGATTGGAACAAAGGTCAAACAACAACCCGTTAGCCAGGGCTGAGTCACTCATAAAACGCGCCCTACACAGAGTCGGAGACGGGATCGACAAGCGTCTCTTTCGTGAATCCGACGATAAACTCTCCCAAAAGGAAGTCACCGATATGGCAGCCAGGCTGGAAACCGCAATCGAATCCAGCTTGAGCGATGACGAACGAGGCATCAGGCGCCTGGCCGCTTCTCTTTACAAAGTTCAGCTTACTTTCGAATCGCGAGAGCGCATCGGCGAAGAGAGCCGGGCCGCTCTCGAGCGGGAACTCACCGATATTGCCGCGGAGTACATCACCAACCGTCGTTATCAAACAATCGGCGACATAGTTGTCACCGTCGAGTTCGACCTCTTCGTCAAATCGACTACGATTCAGACAGTACCTTCAGCTCGAGCTTCATCCGACCAGTCAGCTCGTCCACGCGAAGAAGCAGAGTTGCAATCGTCGAACGGCATAACCCATCGATTGCTGATTCCGAGCGGAGGAGCGCCCGTGATCATTGGAAGAGCGGCAGGCGTCTCCTTGAGGCTCGACGATGAGAGCATTTCGCGGCACCACTGTTCGCTGGCCCGTCGAGAGAACGGGCAATTGGTGCTTGCCGATCTCGGCAGCGCTAACGGGACGATGGTCAATGGACGTGAACTCCAACAGGGCTCGGCCGTGGAAGTCTGTTCCGGCGATGTCATCAAATTAGGCGATCTTGAATTCGTCTTCCTCTAATGCTGATTCCGAAAATACTCACAATTGTGTTTGTGCTTGCGGGACTCGCTCTGGCGTTGTTGCTGGCCCGAGCCGCGATGGCATCGAGAACTCCAAGGGCGCTTCTCCGCAGCGCTCTACAACGCCTCGATGCAACCAACCGGTGGATATTGATAGCCCGGCTGACCTTCTTCATCCTGCTCGGGGCCGTCATTGGATTTCATTCTTATTGGGCTTTCTTTGCGGATCGCGATCAGAAATTCAATCGCGCAAAGCAACTCGACGCGCGAAATAGAAGGCTCGCGGAAAGCGCGTTGAAGGGTTGGGTTCTGGACCGGAGCCGTAAACTGGAGAACGCTCTGATTCGGTACCGGTACGATGGCGGGCTGATTAGCCGCGACTACCCGCTCGGTCCCGCCGCGGTGCATCTAACGGGATACTCCGATTTTGTGTTTGGCTCGGGCGGCATCGAGTCAGCCTTTCGAGACTGGCTGACTTCTCCCGATAGTACTTATAACGAGCTTCTCTCTCCCGTTCCCGTCGGCAAGGACATAGCCGTCAGCATCGATTCGGTGTTGCAGCGCGAAGTATTCGGCTTAATTCAGGCGACCGGCAAACCGGCAGGCGCGGTGGTATTGCTGCTTCCGAGCAATGAAGTGCTTGCGATGGCCTCGGCTCCCAGCTTTGATCCCCTGACCATCAACAACGAAGAGACATGGAGCTCGATGACCGACCAGGCCGAGAACGCGCCGGAGCGGAGTCCGCTCGTCAATCGAGCGCTCGGAACACTCGTCACAGGCGGTCCGTCTTTTTATTTCAGGCCGGGCTCGACCTTTAAGGTATTCACGGCCGCTGTAGCCATAGAGAGCGGCATGACTAATGAACACTTTACCTGCCGAGGCGAAGGCTTCACTCCGCCGGGATTCGCCCGCGCCGTGCGTGACTTTGGCGGCGAGGTGCACGGATCGATCGGATTCAAAGATGCGTTCAGAGTTTCATGCAATCAGTACTTCGCTCAGTTGGGGCTGAAGCTTGGACGCGAGCGAATGGCGGCCTACGCGCGGCGCCTCGGAATCTCGAGCAACCCTGAAAGCGAAGCCGGACGCGCAAACGATCTCTGGCAGACTAAAAATGCCGAGCCGAAGTCGTTCGCGTTTATCTTCGCTCCGCCCCGCGGGAGAATGGATCTCACGTCGAAGGCAAATTCGTTTGACCTCGCGCTGCAGTCCTTTGGTCAAGGCTACGATGACGTGACGGTGATGCAGATGGCGCTGCTTGCCGCTGCCGCGGCCAGCCCCGACGGGACATTGATTGCTCCATCGCTTCAACCCGATCTCCCAAAGAAGATCATCGGGCCGTTCGTTTCAGCGCATTCCGCTGCGGAGCTTCGATCTCTTATGAAACTCGTAGTCGAATCCGGAACGGCAGCGGGCGCCTTTTCACATCTTCGAGGCCGCATCAGCATCGCGGGTAAAACCGGGTCGGCGGATCGCGACGTGATGATTACAAACGCCGACGGAGATCCAGTGGTCGATTTTATGGATGCTCAAGGGCGCCCGCACTACAAATACGCCAACTGGACAGACTCGTGGTTTATCGGGTTCGCACCGGCCGATGACCCAAAGATCGCATTCGCGGTCTGTGTCGAAAATGGAGGCCAGGGCGCGAAGACAGCCGCTCCCATCGCCGCGAAGATTTGCGAAAAGGCCGCGGCGCTCGGCTATTTTAACGGCGCGCAGCGGAGCAATCCCTGACGATGTCAACAACGCCAAAACGCAGCAGCCCGTCGCTCAATCTGCTTGTGCTTGCACTGGTGCTGGCGATCGACCTCATTGCATTCGTGGCGATCGTCTGGGCGGCCCAAACCAAGGGATATTATCCCAGCAAATTGGCGGCGCTGCGTTCTCTCGCGTTATTTGTGCCGATAATCGCGGTGTTCTTGTGGCTGATGAGACGGCAGAAGTTTCGAGGCGAGATGCTGATCTTCACTGCCGCCGCATTTCTGTTCGGGTTTGGACTTGTGATGCAGTATCGCTTGTTCTCCGATCCCGAATACAGCTCGCGCGGCGCACAGCGCGGAAAGGCGCGCGAAGAGAAAGCTCAAACCGTCCGTCTGCTCAACATCAAAACGGGCTATGACGAAGACAAGAAGCGCTTCATGTTCGGCGCCCTCGAAGCCATTCCCGAGGAACTGCCGCGGCCCGCAAGACCGGGCGCGGTCAGGACCTTTGCCGACATTCTGTTTTCATCAACTACGTTCATACCGCTGGGCGCGCTGGTCGCGATGATGGGCGCGTTTGTTCTCTTCAAGAACGAGCGCATCGTTCTCTGGCTTCAGCGGAGATCGCTGTTGATAGGCGTGGCGACGATGATCCCTTTCGCGGCCCTGGTGCTGGGCTTCAGCGAAGAGGGCAAGTTTCTGGGCCAGACTACGCCGTGGGAACCGGTAAAGATCGTGTTTCTGATGAGCTTCGCCGGGGTGCTTGCGGATTCGTATCGGCATCTCGCAAGAACACGATGGGGGCTGCCTCCATTCAAATATCTGACCAATCGGGATTCGGAATTCCTCCGCGAGTTTACTTTCGCTTCTATATGTGGACTCACTTGTGGGAGCCTCCGCAGGCCGACACGTGGTGGTGGAAGCGTGATTTTGAGAGGTATCTCAAGGCGAAGAACTTGCCGCTGAATCGGGACGATCCACGCGAGGTCAAACAGCGAAACTCCGAAGCGTGGTCCGACAAAGTGATGCAACAGTCTCAAGGGTTGTTTGGGATTCACGACGGAGGAGCGTTTGGCGCGGGCCTCGGTCTCGGTTTCCCGGAGACCGTCCCAATTTCCGACTCGGACTTTATCTATGCGGCGGCGGCCGAAGAGACCGGACTGGCGGGGGCGCTGGCGTTATTACTTGCCCTGGGTGTTGTCGTATCGGCTGGAATCTCGATCAGCCTTCGGGCTCCTGATATGTTCACCAAGCTGATTGCGGCCGGTCTGACTGGGTTCCTGGGACTTCAGTCGATTGTGAACATCGGCGGCGTGCTTAGATTGCTGCCGATGACCGGGATCACGCTTCCGTTCGTCAGTCACGGCGGATGGTCTCTGATTACCTCTTTTGCAATGCTCGGAATCCTGCTCGCCATTTCGGACAGAAACAGTCGAGCCGTAGCGGAGAAAGACGCCGCCGTTCCCGCGCAATTCATCGCGGTGCATTGAGGTGAATCAGTTCTTTTTTCAATGTGTCCGCTTGCCACACGCGGTCAAAAATGCCTGCCCCGTTTCAGGACATGAATTGATAGAAGCAACAATCACCAAGAATACCGTTTTCAGCAATGAGATCAGCAATTAGTGATGAGATAGACCGCGTGACGAGCACATAACCGGTACATAAAATGGGCGGCACGGCCTTTGCTCATTGCTCAGGCATTCAGAGCATCAATCACCCAAAGATGCTCACCAAGATACAACCTGAGGGGCCAAGAGGCATCGGATTGGCATAGGTCCGATGCCTCGAATTCTTTTTGGCAGCAAGATTCCTCATTGGCAGCAAGATTCCTCAAGTGACAGTTTCCTCAGCAAAATTATGTTTTTTATTTCACTTTCTGTGCACTCGGGCGTTTATGTAGGGAGCAAAAGCGTCCGGTTTGCCCGGAGGAGCGATTTCGAATTTTATTCCCAAAGCATCGCTGCCGCTCTTCACGTAGGTCAGACGAAAGCGCGGCGCGGAAGGTGAAGGATCGCCCAAGAAAATTACCGAGTCTCCGTCCTTCGAGAACTCAATGCTGTAGTGTATTACGTGGCCTTCATTATCGAAGTAGATCGCCTGAGCTGGTTTTCCTGCTTCCTGATATACAACCATCAAATCATCGTGAGTGAATGCCGGCCTGTCCTTGGTCGCCGGATAACTCGCGAAGTTTTTTCTAACCAACACGCGCTTTTGCAGATCAAATGCGAAGGTAAAGCCTCCTTGTCCTTGTCCCGGAGCTCCGTCTCCTTCACCTACCCACGCTCCCATAAGAAACTGCCACGCGCTCCAATCAGCCGTAGGAGCTGGCTGCTGCGTCGCAGCTATAGCCGGAGTTCCGATCAAACCGGCTGTTAATATTGCGAGGACGATAGTACGCGAACATGTGAGTATTGATCGCTCTTTGATCAATGTTATCTCCTTCTGGATGTCCGTTCGCCGCGAGACGGCAGGACGATGATACGACTGTTGTGTTAGAAACGATCAGGAGTGCTCTCGGTATTTGCCGGGATGTGAGCCTTTGGTCCGCACTATGATTTTCGGATTGCGCGAAATCAATAAGATTCGGCGCTTGTTGATCGAATTCACGCCGGTCGGCGTATAGGTAAGTCGGTACCAGTTATTCCTCAAATCATCTGAAATCGTCTTTGCGGCTTCGGCAGCTTTATCAAACTGCAGGATCGCGCCTCCCGTTCCTACCGTGAGAAGCTCCAGAACGGTCGGCGGCTTGGGTTTGTCGCGAAGCAGTGCGCCGTGCGTGCGATCCGGAACCTGGAGCGCGTACAAAACAATGTTTTCATCCTGAAGGGCATAAAGCGCCTGATCGAACTTCGTCTGGCTGTCGCTGTCATATCCGTCGCTGATCAAGATAATCGCGCGCTTCTCGATACCGGTCTTGGCCTGATGCGCGAGTGAATCCGAGACGGCGATTAGCGCGTCGAAGAGCTTTGGAAATGATTTGTGTTCGAATTTCTCGGTAGCCTCCTGAAGCTTCTTCAAATCAGGCGTAAGCTCTTCGATGACATCGGCCGATTCGTTATAACGGACTACCATCATCTGATCATCTTCAAACAGCTCGTTGACAATGGCCAGCGCGGCCTTCTGCAGAGCCGGACCTTCCGCCTTCAGATTTATCGTGTTATCGACGAGGAGCACTATTCGCGAACCAGCCTCCAGAGGCGCGAAGGTTTCAATCTCCTGTGGAATACCGGCGTCGTAGAGATCGATCGCATCCTTTGATACTTTGGTGTCCTTCGGAGCCTGCACTATGACGTTGAGAGTCGCGGTGCGCCGGCCCGATCCACCACTCTTTCCCGATTGAGCCGCGGCCAGGTTGAATGAAAGAAGTAGGAAGAGGAGGCTGATAGAGATTCGAGCGACGAATATTGGTGATCTGTGAAATCTTAATGACTCGGCTGCTCTAGCGAGAGACATCGCGGACTCCTGAAACCGATCTTGTTTGCACGGAGACTCAGTCGCCAATTATTACAGACGCGGTCGGGCGTGGCAACGAACGGCAGTGCGACAAACACGAACGGCCTTGCGATGGACGATTTGATTCCCGAACGAACGCACGAACTTGAATATCTTTTGAAGCACGAACTCTTGATCAGGCAGGAAACAAATGTCCAAACTTGAGGCGCGCCAGTTTACGCTTACCTGTACGACCCAAAACACCACATGTTATTCTCTCTCGTTCAAATCACTGAGAGATTGGCGACATGGAAACTCAGACGACATCCCCAAACCGAGAACACTTTCAAAACTTGATTGATGAGCTTCGCTCCCTCGAAACCCGCTTGCGCGAAGGCGGCGGCCCCGACAAAATCGCGCGCGAACACAAAAGAGGAAAACTCACTGCTCGAGAGCGAATCTCTCTGCTGTTCGATCCTGACTCTTACTTTCAGGAAATAGGTCTTCTCATTGCCTATGACAGGTACGAAGGCCAGGCTCCAGCAGCGGGCGTCGTGACCGGTCTCGGGAAGATTCATGGCCGTGAAGCAATCGTGATGGCGAATGACGCCACTGTTAAAGCAGGATCGTGGTGGCCCGAGACCGTCAGAAAGATACTTCGCATCCAGGAAGTTGCGATGCGCTGCCGCGTGCCGATCATTTATCTAGTCGATTCCGCGGGCGTGAATCTTCCCTACCAGGCCAATGTGTTTCCGGGTCAGGATGGAGGCGGCCGCATATTCTTCTACAACTCGGTGATGCGCCATTTCTTGAAGGTTCCTCAAATCGCCGCCGTGATGGGCCAGTGCGTAGCCGGCGGAGCTTATCTTCCCGCGCTCTCCGACGTGATCGTTATGGTCGAGGGCACGTCCTTCATGGGGCTTGGCGGACCCAATCTCGTAAAGGGCGCAGTCGGGCAGACCGTGGACAGCGAAACGCTCGGAGGCGCGCGAACACACAACGAGATTTCCGGCGTGGCTCATTATCGAGCTAAGAATGACGAGGAGTGTATAGAAAGACTCCGATCTCTGGTTGCGGATCTTCCACGGCACAGGATCGAGACTACCGCGGAGCCGCGTGGAACAGCACGCCCGCTGACGGATGTGTATGAGATCATGCCGGGCGACCATCGCCTCCCTTACGACATGCGAGACATTCTCTCCTGTTTGCTGGACGAGGGTAGCATCGACGAATTTCAAGCGGACTACGCGCGAGAAGTAATTACCGCCAAGGCCCGCATCGAAGGAATTCCGATCGGCGTCATAGTCAATCAGCGAGGCCTGCTGAAAGGAGCGCCCGGCAAGCCTCCGAAGTTCGGCGGCATCATCTATGCCGATTCGGCTGAAAAGGTCGCCTACTTTATCGACATGTGCAACCGCCATCGAACACCGCTTCTTTTTATTCAGGATGTCTCCGGATTCATGGTGGGGACGGACGCCGAGCACTCAGGCATCATCAGGGCCGGAGCGCGGTTCGTTGAGGCGATGGCCTGCGCGACCGTTCCAAAGATCGTCCTGACCGTGAACCACGCTTCCGGAGCCGGTTACTACGCGATGGCCGGACAAGGATTCGATCCCGATTTCATATTCACATGGCCGACAGGGAGAATGGGAGTGATGGAAGGCGATTCAGCAGTCATGGCTCTCTTCAGCGCGGAGCTCGAAAAGCTCGCGAAGGCGGGCCGCCAACCCAGCGATGAAATGAAGAAGGAGATGGAACGAGTGCGTGGAATCTATGAGGAGCAGTTGGATGCTCGCTTCGCGGCGGCTCGCGGTTTTGTCGATGCAATCATATCGCCCGAAGAAACGCGGCAGGCGCTGGTTCTTGCGCTCCAAACCGCAATGAATAATCCAGGCCCGCACCTGGGCCCCTTTGTCCTTCCGCACTGATTCTTCTTTTAATCATGAAATTTACTTCGAGGACCCTGAGCCTGTTGATCATGGCTGCGAGCTTGCTCACCGCAAGCTGCGGTTCGCCTAATAACGCAAATCACGGCGCGAGCAATACTGCTGGAGCCGAAAATAAAAACGCAACCCCGGCCGGCGCGAAGCCGCTTGGGATTGCCGGTTATTATTCCATCGGTCCAACGGGACCTGTCGCCCTGCATTGCACCTCACCGAAGTATGACGAGGTCATCGAGGCCGGTGCGCTCGCGCCTACGTTCGAGATAAGCGGATATCCGATCTACAGAGATGAGGAGCGTCGCAAAGGACAACACATTGAGGTCCTGATCGACAACGACATCGCGGAAGCCGACTATGATCCGGCGGTCCCATTCCGCTCTCCGCGTTTCAAGGATCTCAAACCCGGCACGCATCTGTTGCGAGCCTTTCCGGCGCGCGAGTGGAATGAGTCTATTAAACAGCCGGACGGCGCCGCCTTTGATGCGGTCGTCTTTCATATAAGATCCAAGAGTCCCGGCGCGAAAGCCGAGAAAACCACTCCCCTGCTCACGCTGTCGGAACCTCCCGCCGAAGTAAGATGGAAGGACGATCCGCGAGGCGTGCTGGTCGATTTCTACGTGAGCAACGCGGCTCTGAGTCCGAACGACTACAAAGTCAAGTTCAGCCTGGGTGATAAAAAGACCGAGATACTGAGCAGATGGGATCCTGTCTGGTTAAAATGGGAGCAGTTGGTTCCGGGAGACTATAAGATCGGAGTGGAGTTGCTCGACAAGAACGACAAACCTGTGTCTTACAAGATCGGGGGCGTCGATTACAATAAAGTCGAGCGAATTTTCAGAATTCTTGCCGAGCGAGAAAAATCCCGCATCTCCGAAAGCCGGTAGATATTGCTGGTTGGGAGGGTTGGCTCAACTGGCTGCGCGCTCGGCATTTCTCAGCGCAATGCCGTCAGCTATAAGGGCGGCTATGCTTCTGATCGAGCGAAAGTGATCAATCTCATCCAGCGGAACCTCGATTGAAAATTCCTGCTCGACAAAGAAGATCAGCTCGACGAGCGCCAGCGAGTCTATGTGGAATCGCGGGACAGTTCCGGCGCGAGCAGTCTGTTTGAAGAAGTAATATCGCCCCACTTCCGAAATAGGCAGCGCTCAGGTTCGATCCGGGTTGTTCGCGGCACGCCCGGACTGTTGGAACTTTCCTATCGCGTCGACGGGATTGTTAACATTTCTTGGCCCGCCGCGAGGCGAATCAAGGAACGGAGCGCGCAGTCCGTTGTCTCCCCAGTCAAAGTTCACAAGCCAGCTTGAAGTATCCGTCAAAAGACCGGGCGCCGCGGCGACCGAAGCGAGCGCAAGCGGCCTCCGTTCACGTTCCGATTTGAATCCTATGCTCTCATAAATCGCCTGCATTTCAGGATGGCACGAGGTCAGCAGTATCGGCCGAGGTCTCTTCTCCTCGGCGCTTGCTTCCATCAAGCTGAGCAAAACGCCGTATGCGAGCGACCGCGGATCTTCACCATCGCAGTGAGCGACAATCAGGCGTTCCGGCGAGTCATTCAGCACTACATATCCCTCCGTCAAAGCGCGCCGCATAATCCTGAAGATTCGATATCGCACGAACGACAGTCGCGGGTTGTATCGCCAGCTCAGGTAGTCCAATCGCGGCGCAAATCGGAACGAAAACGGCGAGGTTCGCGGAAGCAAATCTTCGGAATAGGTTTGCTCTTCGAGAACAGATATTTCTTCGAGCGCTTTCGCGTCTATTCGGGAGCGATGCTTTGAAATATTTTTGTGAAGCGATCTTTTCAGAAGCCATCGAGCGCCCGCGCGCAGCCACGATCCCTCGACGCCTTCTCCATAAGGCCTGTTCATATAATAGACGCTCACGGGTTTCACGAGGGCTCCGCCATGTCCTTTGAGTATCGCGTGCGTGTCGTCGCTGCCGCCGAAAACAAGCCCTCCGTCACAAGACTTGATCCACTTCGCGAAGAGGTATCCGCCAAGACCCGGTTTCAGAGAGTGGAAGTTGCTTCCAAAGCCCAGCATCAGCTCGGTCGACCCGCACTGGAAGCGCATTTTATCGACACCGATCGTTCCCAGCACCGCTTCGGCGCCGTCGACAACCATATGGAGCTTGCACCAGTCACTTGTAGCGTAATAGTAATCGACGAAAGATTGATGTCGAAGACTCAGGACTCCGCTCATTAGCTCCGCGGCCTGGCGGAGATGCGGAAACAAGGCGGGTGAATATTCAATGAGTCTCATGCGCGGCTCGGCCTTGAGATTATCACATCGGGTCGAGCCGCGCGGAGACGGGATTTGCTTATTGCCGCTGGTCCATCCGAAGGCTCTTTACTACGGCTTGGAAGGCCGGCTCATACGTCTTGAATTCTCGTTCCGGCGCTATCATAGCCAGGTATACGATGCCTTTATTATAGGGCCGCGCCACAATCCAAACCCGTTCAGTCTCTCCGGTACTGCTCCGTCCGGTCAGGAATGTTGCTCTCGCCTCCGCTCCGGCCAGATACTCGCGATATCGAGCGCCTTGAGCTTCTCTCAAGTAATTGCTTGATTGCGAAACTTGAGTGACTATCAGATCCAACGCGCGGTCGAGCGAAAGACGCGTGCGGTTTCCGCTCTTAGGCTCAAAGATGCTGACGATCACTCCCCTCGTCACATCCGTTCCATCAAGAGCCCATTCAGGCGCAAGCGTTACGCTGGAGCCTGTTTGTGGATAGGCCGACCAGTTGGTTGGAAAATCGACCTGAAAATGTCCGTCGCTGGCGCGATAGGACTGAAGCTCTCGCGAAGGGAGTTCTTCTCTTGTTTCGGGCCTTGTTTCGGGCCGTGAATCATCTATCGGCTCGCGTGAATCGCGCGAATCGCCTCTGGGTTGGCGCGGCCGGTCTCCATCATCGTCGCGCGATGGATTCCTTGATCGACCGCCCCTCGTAGACCCGCCGCCATTGCGGTAATCGCCGTCAGAAGTATAGGACGCGGATTTCAGTCGATTACGCGCCTGAGCGTAAAGCGTGGAACTCGCCTGTATTCGGGTCGAAGAAGGAAGCAGGCTTATCTCTTTTTCTATTTTCTGGATTCGATTCTCTGGATTCGGATGGTCGGAAAGAAACTGAGGCGTGCCGCGGCCCGAGCCCATCTTATCTAATCGCTGAAATATGGTGATCATTCCGTGCGAGTCGTAGCCGCTCTTGGCCATGGTCTGCACGCCGACAATGTCCGCCTGTCTCTCGTCGTCGCGGCTGAATTTAAGGAAGGCGAATGAGGCGCCGATCGAACCCAACTGCCCTATCGCGCCGGCCGCGCCTCCAAAGCCTCCAAGCGCGGCAAGAGGAAACCTGGCCATCAGCGATTTGGAAAGCTGATGCGTACCGTGCCGAAGCGTCACGTGAGCCATCTCGTGCCCCACGACTCCGGCCACCTCGCTCTCGTCGTCCGTCATCTCGATCAAGCCGCGGTTCACATATACGAAACCGCCCGGCAGCGCAAAAGCATTCACGGCCTTGGTGTCGACGACTCTGAAGCGCCACGGAAGATTCGGCATCGTCGTGTGAGAAGCCAATCGCCTGCCAAGCTCATCGACCCACTCCTGAACGACGGGATCATTGACCAGGCGGTATTTTCTTTCGACTTCGCTTGCCGCCTGCCGGCCAAGTTGAATGTCTTGTTCGATGGTGAAGAAATTCATTCCGGGCTTAATCTGCGTCTGTCCGCCGCCGTCGGCATCGACGGAAATTCCCGGCAAAAACATGGCAAGGACGCTGACGCCTGCCAGAAGCGCCTTTGTCTTTTTCATTTCTCACCTCCCGACTTCAGCGGTGAACTCATAGTAATGTCGATATTGTTGAATATTACGGAGCCTGCGTCGAATCCGGCGCAAGGGTTCTCAAGGGAGAGGTAGGACAAGACGCCATCGATGCAATCAAGGCGATTCGGGCTCTTTGAGCGGCTAATGAAGCCATTCACCGCTTTCACCTGTTCTTTCAATTCGTGTTCTAAAATGAGAACAGCGACCCGATTTGTCGGACTGCCTCGAAAGGAAGAATCTACCAGCGTTTTTCTTCGGGTCGCTGTCTGAGCATTAGATACCTGATACCCCTACTTTGCGTTGCCCGTAAGTTTTTCGCTGCTCAAATCGCCGATTTAGAGCCGCGGCAAATCATTGTATGTCTTCCATCGTCTCGGAAATCAGATGATCAACCACCGCGTTCAAATCACCGGTAGCGTCGAACACCTTGAGCTGGCGATCCGCGCTCGTGCCCTGTTCCATTATCTTATAGACGTACTCGAGCTCTTTGCGGCTTCCAAGCTCGTCAACAACGTCGTCGACAAAATCGAGCAGCTCGAGAATCAGGTCGCGCACGGGCACTTCTTTCTGCTTTCCAAAGTCGATGAGTTTTCCTTCCAGACCCCATCGCACCGCTCGCCATTTATTCTCCTGAATGAGAGCGCGACGATAGAGCCTGAACCCCATGTTATTGCGATAGAGCTTATAGAGTTTCGCGGTTATAGCCTGAAACAGCGCCGCAAGAGCTATGACTTCATCCACCTTGGACGGAATGTCGCAGATTCTGAATTCCAGCGTAGGAAAGAACGGATGCGGCCGCACATCCCACCAGATCTTCTTTGCGTTGTCGATGCATCCAGTCCTCATCAGTAAACTAACGTAGCCCTCATACTCTGAAAAAGATTGAAAGTAGTCCGGTATATCGGTGCGGGGGAACTTCTTGAACAACTCCGAGCGGTAGCTCTTCAAACCGGTGCGCGTTCCCATCCAAAACGGAGAGCTCGTGGAAAGCGCGAGAACGTGAGGCAGGAAGTATCTGGCCGCATTCATAAGATGAATCTGCGCTTCCCTGTCGTCGATTCCAATATGAACGTGCATACCGAAGATAAGCAGAGAGGTTGCCAGCACCTGCATCTCGTCGACGAGAGCTTCGTACCGCTCGTGTTCCGTGATCTTTTGATCTTTCCAACTCGAAAACGGATGGGTCGACGCGGCGGCTATGCGAAGCCCGCGGTTTGCCGCCATCGACGCAACCGCGCTGCGAAGCCTTATAACGTCGGCGCGCGCTTCCTGAATGTTGGCGCAAATGCCGGTTCCGACCTCGATCATGGACTGGTGCATCTCGGGCTTGACCTGTTCACCCAGCACCATTCGCCCCTCTTCGAGCATCTCGGCTATATGAGAACGCAGCTCGCGCGTGTTCGGATCGATGATCTGAAACTCTTCTTCAATGCCAAGAGTGAAGTCCGCCATGATCGCTCCTTGCCGGCCGTCGTTGCCAGGTCTTGTTCGAGACTCAATCGACAATCATCGTAGGCGTCATACCGCCCCCGGAACTCACGTTCGCAAGGGAAGAAGAAGAGAGCCGGGTGAACGCCCCCTTGGTCTTGCCGAAGAACAGTAACGGATCCACGTCGAGTAGCTGATCCACCATCTCGACTTCGTCGTTTTTATTGATGTACGGAAATAATTCACGGCTGGTAGTAACCCGCTCCTGAACCAAATAATCACCCCTCAGCCCCTCTTCGATCGCAGCGTTCCATCGGGACTCGTCGGTTTCCCATCCCAGGAAAATGCCGTGGCCTCCATATTCGTCGTTAGGTTTCAGCACAAGATTGTCCCTGTTCGTTCGAACAAATTCTAACAGGCCGACCCGCGAACCGCGGTGATCAGTGGAAACATCTTCTACTCTCCTCGTCCACGGGATATGTTTCTCAATTGCCTCGCGCTCGGAATTACTAAAGTGATGCGCGTGGCGCCCGTCAGTCAGGACTCCAAAAAGCATCTTCTTATGAACGAGCTTGGTTCGAAATGAGTTGACTACGACCGCCGAACCGGTTCGGTATGCCTCAACAAGATTTCGACACGCATCCAACTGCTCAATCATCTCGGTGATGAGCAGACGCCGGTACACAAGATCGATTTTAAAGTCCTTCAAGCATAACTTGCCCTCGCGGAGATCAAGTTCCCGAGGATCGGCGATAACGGTGTTGAATCCCTGAGAGATGAAATAGTCTCGAAACAGTTCGAATTCACGCATGGTCGGAAGGCCGCTGTAATCGACTATGGCGATGTTTGGCTTGACCGATCGGCCCCGAACCTTTTCGTAAACCTTCAACAGCGAGTCCAGCATATCGTGACGGCAGTACATCGGCGTCACTTCGCGCTTCCGTTGAAATTCGCGCATCAGCGGAAGGTTTATGAATGTCTCGGCCGCAACGTCCCCGTAAGCAATTCCGGCCGGACACTCCGCGTTCAGCTCGACGAATTTATAGGAGTCTTTTGTTAGAAACGAATCCAGCCGCGCGGAAACCGACACGTCCTCATAACGCGGATTCATAGAAGCAAGTTCGCGCTCAATATCGGTAAGCCCAAGCTGTTCGATCATCAGCTTATCGGAATCCGCGAGCCGTCCGACCTTCTCGATCGCGCTCCAGACCGCTTCGCAAGCGCTTGCAATCGCACGCCACTCACTCCGATGCAAGAAGTGCGGCCGCAAATATGGCGACAGGATTCGTCCGCCAAAGACGAATCGAAGCTCCCGAAATCTCGCAAGCAAGTAGTCTCGGGATTCGCTCACGAGATCCGGCCGTTCTTCGATAATCCTGTTATATTCGGCGGCAAGATCTCCGCTGTTTTCCGTCGCTAGCATTTCAAGAACTCGTCCCACCGATAAGACTCCGGCGCTCGTTCGCCATGAAGGGCGGCATCGATGGCGAGATCGGCCACTTTTTCAACCATCCATTTGAAATATACCGACCCGACCGACCACCAGTCCGCATCGGGCGCCGGGTTCATATAATCGATGGCGTAAGGCACTCCATCGGCGATCGCGAACTCGACCGTGTTGATGTCATAGCCCAGAGCTTTGTTGATCAGAATCGTTTCGCGCCGCACGCGGGCGTCGGTTTGGGGATCGAGGTAATCGTCTACAACCAGATAGCGCCTGAATATCGGGTCGTAAGGCATCGGACACACTTCCTTCTTACCGATACAGTAGCTCCTCACATAGTGATCAAACGGAATGTATTCCTGAAGCACCATGCAGTCGGAGCCGCTCTCATCGAATTTGCGCATAAGCTCTTCACGGGTGTCGATCCTGGAAACGCCTCGCCATCCGCCGCCGTCGTGCGGCTTCATAAAGGCCGGAAGACCTACATAGTCGAGTATCTCATCCCAATTCAGTGGATACTTCAGGTTCCTCAGCGATTCGGCGACTACGCCTTCTTTGTAAGCCTTCTGAGGCAGCAGCACCGTGCGGGGCACCGCAATTCCCATCTTCACGGCGAGCGAGTAATTGAAGAATTTATCGTCGGCCGAACACCAGAACGGATTATTGATCACCCTCGAGCCTGATAGAACCGCATTCTTGAGATAGGCCCTGTAAAACGGAACTTCGTGAGAGATTCTGTCAATGATGAGATCGTACTCGCAGGGTTCGGCCATTCGAATTCCGCCGACTCTGACATATTCCGCGGTAACGCCGGCCTTGCGCCTATTGATCTCGTTTATGAGTGCGGGTGGAAACGTCTCTTCTCGGCCAACCAGGATGCCGATCTTCATGGAGTTCTCCTTGCATCGTAGGGAGCCAGATTTTATAGGAGCACTAGATGAGCCGCAACAGAACAGCCCATTCCGACACAGCCTACGCCGCCGGTCGTGACGCGTATGCGAGGCGCCCTGCCGATTTTCCGGTGAACGTCTCGTTCAGGCTGTGGTAATATCGTCGGTCGATCACCAGCGAATCCTGCACGTAGTCATCCTGACCAAGGAGCATTTATTTTGAGTTCGGCTTCCATATCTTACAGGCTGTGCATAATCAGCCTACTAATGTGCACGGTAATCCTCGGGGCGGTTTGCGCGTCCGGCATAGCAAACGAGCCGCAAGCAACAAGCGGCGCCCAACAGGATAAGAAGAAAGGCGCGACGCCGGTCGATAAGGGCCAGGACAATAAGCCTCGCCCTCCCGGCGGCAAGGACGCTTCTGAGAAAGCAAAAGGCCAGGAGGCGGCTCCGACCATTAAGTACACCGTCGCGGAGGCGATCGTTGAATATGCGCTCCTTGCATATGGCGGCCGCACGATGTTGAACCAGGTCCGGGCCAATACTGAAGAAGACGGAACGATCCGGCTCGCTACCGATCAGGGGGATGCCGCCGGGAGCTATAAGATTCGAGCCACTCGAAAAGAGAAGTCCTGGCAGGATTTGATAAGGACCGATCTTGAAGTCACGCCGCCTGAGCCTCCGGGCCGAACCGGAACCGCCAGACCGATCAAATACGTCATCGCCTTCAATGGAGGCAGCGTTTGGTCGGCCCAGAGTGGACAATATGTAACGCCCAGGCCTGAGGTCGAAACGGCTTTCAAGGCGCAGTTGACTCACGATTACACTACCCTGCTCCGATTTAGAGAGGACGGCTCGAAGGTCGACCTGGTCGGCCCCGAAACGGTGGCGGGAATCGACACCAAAATAGTGGAGCTGACCACCCCAGCCGGCGAGAAAACAAAATTCTGGATCAGCTCAAAGACGTTTCGAATTCTTCATTCCGAATACGAGCTTAACCTCTTTCCAGATCAAAAGCCGGTAAAGTTCAGAATCTCCTTTTATTACACCCCGCCCAAGATATTTCAGAACACTCTGTGTCCTACGAGACGGGTCATGATTCAGGATGGAAAGTTCGCGCAGGAGATAACCATAAATACGGCCGTGTACTCAGCGAAGCACGATCCCGAAATCTATCAGCATCTGCAGGCGGATCAGCAGTAATTCAGTAGCCGCCGAGATACTCGTGGATCGTAAGCCCAACCGTTGAATAAAATCTGTCCGCTAGCGACGGAATTTCGTCTATCGTCTCGTCGAGCGCGACCCGTTCGACTCGCCACATCGGCAGGAACATGTGCGTAAGGCCGATGTTATGCTCGCCGCGGACAATCATTCTCACCCAATCTTCAAAGGTATGCAGGTCGATGCCGCGAACGTAGACTCCCGCCGAGGGTGCTTCGAGAAGCAGCCCCCAGAGCCGCTCTTTCGGGTTATGAAGATAGACGACTACCGGCGCTCCGGGAACCAGTCGTTGTGGAACTGCCTGCACGCCTTCCGTCATCTAATCAACCCTTTATTCGCGGCGCTGGAATCTCGACCAATCGAATTCAGCGTTCGACGATCATTGCGATGCCCTGACCTCCGCCGATGCAGAGCGACGCGAGTCCGCGCTTGAGGTCTCGTCGCTTCATCTCATATAACAGAGTGACCAGCACTCGCGCCCCGCTTGCGCCGATTGGATGACCCAGAGCAAGGGCTCCGCCGTTCACGTTAACCTTTGACGCATCGAGACCGAGTTCCTTTACTACAGCAAGACTCTGCGAAGCGAATGCTTCGTTGAGCTCGAATAGATCTATTTCGTTTATTTCAAGACTGCTCTTTTCGAGCACTCGCTGAATTGCGGGCACGGGTCCCATCCCCATGAATCGCGGATCGACTCCCGCCGAAGCGTAAGCGACGATTCGCGCAAGCGGCGCGGTTTCCATCAAGCGAGCCCGCTCCGCGCTGGCGATTACGAGGGCCGCGGCTCCGTCGTTGATTCCCGACGAGTTTCCAGCGGTAACGCTTCCCTCTCCTGATTGAAACGCCGGTCTGAGCCGCGCGAGTTTTTCGGCGCTCGTATCCGCGCGCGGATGCTCGTCAATCTTGAACCGCAGCGGCTCTCCCTTTTTTTGTGGAACAGGTACGGGAACGATCTCTTCAGTGAATCTGCCCGCGGCAATCGCCTCGGAGGCGCGGCGCTGACTCTCGACGGCGAATTGGTCTTGAGCTTCACGAGCTATCTCATACTTCGCCGCGATGTTCTCCGCCGTTACACCCATATGGCAGCCGGCGAGCGCGCAGGTGAGGCCTTCGCTCAACATCGAGTCTTTCAACTCTCCATTGCCCATCCGATAGCCCCAGCGCGCATCCGTCAGAATGTATGGAGCGCGGCTCATCGATTCCGTCCCACCGGCTACGATCAGATCCGCGTCCCCCGCCGAAATAGCCTGAGCCGCAAGCGCTACAGCTTTCAGACCCGACCCGCAGACTTTATTGACGGTAAAGGAAGGAACGCTGTCCGGAATTCCGGCGGAAACGGCGGCCTGTCGAGCGGGATTCATTCCCAAACCGGCTTGAAGCACGTTTCCCATTATTACTTCGTCGATATCGCCGGGGTCGACGCCGGCCCTTTCAATCGCCGCGTCGATTGCGATGCGGCCCAATTCCACGGCCGATACATCCTTCAACGATCCGCCGAACGAGCCGATAGGGGTGCGAACACCGCTCAGGATAACTGCTTTCGACATAGCCGCTCCCGTTTATTTCAATAATGTCTTCGATGTTACTTCAATATGACTTTGACGTCGTCGAATGCCTGATCGCTCTGAGCAAAGCAAAAGAGACCGATCTTCCCTGCCCGATAAGAATGGTCTTTTGCTTCGAATAACTGACGTCCGTTCAATCTGCAGTTGATCACGGCGCCGTTTACTTCGACCTCGATTATCGATTCCGATCCCGCTTTGAAGCCTTCTTTGGCGGACCAAATTTCAGTGTAGTCATGGCCCGTTCGCTTGTCCAACCTGGTGATCGGACCGCCGCTCAACTCATCTTGAACGAATAAAAGCCTGTAGAAATGTTGTCCGTCGACCCATCTGAACGCGATGCCGAATCCGTCGTTATCGACCGGCTTTGCTCTGACCGAAAGAACATAGTCTCGCCATTGACGGTCGCCGGCGATGAGATAGGTTCCGTACCACCGGCCGATGAAATCGCCCCGCCTGCCCCAGATATTGCTTCGCTGATGGAGCCAGCCGTCATCTTCGACTCGCCATAGCGACGGCCCTTCGATCGTGTCCGGATCATCGACAACGGTCCAGCCGGTTAACCTCTTGTTGTGAAATCTCTCATCGAGAACGACTCGCTGGCAGGACTGTAAGAAGGGCGCGCAACAGAGGACAAAAATCAACGCGGTGATCCGGCCTCTATTCATGGCTGGGTTTCAGATGTGCGAGCCGTGTCACCTCCGTAAGCCCGCCAGGGTAAGCTTGATAGAGCGTGAACGTATCGATTCGCAAACAGGATAGAGGGCTATCAGGTTCGCCGCTCGTGTCGATGCCGACGCAGCCGCCATGAATATAGATTCCGAAATGGCGGTTACACCCGTCCTTCGGCAGGTAGACGGTGGGTGTGTGCCCGAATATGCAGAGCTTGCCGGTGTAATAACGGTAGAAGTGCGCGTCGCGAGTCCATATCAGCACGTCGTGATCCGTCTCTGATGGATGCTTGCCCGGGATAAGGCCCGCGTGAACGTATATCGCCTGCTCATCTTCATGAAAAAAAGGCAGGCTCCGCATGAATTGGATGTGCTCGTCGGGAATGATGATTTCAATCTCGTCAAATTCATCGGGAAGGATCGAGCCGTAGGCCTCGAGCGTCGCGGGACCTCCATTCTCCGGAATCAGCCATTGCGGGTCTCCATTATCAAGGCAGTTCAAGAGCATCTGTTCGTGGTTTCCGCGAACCACCACGACGTTCGGGTTTTCTCGCGCAAGCCGCATCACCCGCTCGATCACACCCGGCGCGTCCTCGCCGCGGTCTATCAAGTCCCCGAGAAAAACGATCTTGTCTTTGTTTATGTCCCAGGGAACATCCCGCTCGAGCTGATAGAGCAATCGGGATCTGCCGTGTATATCCCCAATGACGTAAGTGGCCATTTCAAAAACCGCCGTTCGACTTGGACTGCCGTATCTTCGCGGCCAGATCGCCCGCGGATTTGAACGCCTCGCCCAATGCGCGGAAGTCGCCCGAGTCGACTCTGAGGCGAGTGATCTCGAGCTCGCGCACGACGTCCGAGAGCGCCTCGGCAATCTCCTCAGAATTCGAACGACAGATGTCCTCCCATATCGACCAGTTGCTTTCGGCAAGTCTCGTCATGTCCGAGAGGCCCGGTCCGGCGAGGCTCAGCATTTGATCCCTTCCTCGCGTCTTCATGATCGCAGCCGAAAGCGCCGTCGAAACCAGTTGAGGGACATGGCTGACGCGGGCAACTGCCCGGTCGTGCTGCTCCGCCGTGAGCACAAACGGCCTCGCGCCGATCGCGTTGACGATTTCAACAACCGTCTTGAAGGCCTCATCCTGAGCCGCCGCATCATCGGCCGCGATCAGCGCATAAGGAGCGCCGTGAAAGATGTCCGGATTCGCGAAATCGAGCCCCGAGTTTTGTGAACCGGCCATCGGGTGTCCGCCAACAAAGGCAACCCCAGCCGGCAATCCGTTGCGAGCCGCCTCGCATATATCCTGCTTGGTGCTGCCGGCGTCCGTCACAATAGCGCCGGGTTTTATGAGAGAACCATAGTTGTTCAGGAAATCAACGATTGCTCCGATCGGAGCGGCGAGATAAATCAAATCAGCATCACATACCAGTCCGGCTTCAAACGAATTCTCAACGGCCTCTATAGCGCCCGACAGGAGCGCCTTCTCGAGTCCGCGGCCGCCATCCCAGCCTGTGATTCGGGTCGCGAGGCCGGAACGGCGGACAGATGCGGCGAACGAGCCGCCGATCATGCCGACGCCTATGATCGCTAGGTGCTCAAATCGCATTCTGATGATTTTATGTAGCGGCCGGAGCGGCGACATCGGCAGCCACCGAACGATCTACCGCCGTCGCTATGGCTCTCAACCGGCGCATCAATGCTTCGAATTGTTCAGGCAGCAGTGATTGTGCGCCGTCGCAAAGCGCGTTCTCCGGATCGTTATGTACTTCGATCAACAAAGCGTCCGCGCCCGCCGCGACTGCTGCCTGCGCCATCGGAGGAACCTTGTCGCGTCGGCCCGTCGCATGGCTCGGGTCGACTACGACCGGGAGATGCGACAATTTTTTCAGCACGGGAATCGCGGAGATATCGAGCGTGTTCCGCAAGTAAGTCTCGAACGTTCTTATTCCTCTCTCGCACACCATAACATCGTGGTTTCCACCCGACATTATGTATTCCGCCGCAAGCAGGGTTTCTTCGATCGTAGCCGCAGGACCCCTCTTCAACAGAACCGGTTTGTTGATGCGCCCAAGCTCTCGAAGCAGATTGAAGTTCTGCATGTTGCGAGCGCCGATCTGCAGTATGTCCACGTATCGGATGAACAATGGAATTTGGGACGGCTCCATTACTTCTGAAACCACGAGCATATCGAAGCGATCCGCCGCCTGTTTGAGAAACTTCAGACCTTCTTCACCGAGTCCTTGAAACGAGTACGGAGAAGTCCGAGGCTTGAAGGCTCCGCCCCTGAGGACCTTTGCGCCGCTGTGACTCACTGCTTCAGCTATGGCGAATACCTGTTCGCGGCTCTCAACCGTGCAGGGACCTGCCATCATAATGACTTCCGGTCCGCCAAAGACCACATCTTTGATTTTTATCTGGGTTCCTTCGGGTTTGAAGGTACGGCTCGCGAGTTTATAAGGCGAGCTTATGCGGAGAACTTCTTTAACACCGTCGAGGACTTCGAGATCTCGCGCGTCGATGATCCGGCCTCCGACGGCTCCGAGCACCGTGTGGCGAACGCCGGTCGATCGGTGGATATCGAATCCCAATCGTACTAACTTGTCGATGACGCTTGAGACCTGTTCTTCGGAGGCGGTCTCCTCCATAACGATTACCATTTCACACTCCTAGCTCGCTTTAGTCTTGGAGCCGTCTCTTTCTTTCCGACGATTCGCGCTGTCGGCTTCGAGTCGCTCCCTTGCTGCGGCTTCTCGCTCGACGGCAAGACGCTCGAGACGCCGCGATTCGTCGATGATTCTCTCGAACAACCTGCGGACTGCCTCTTCTTCCAGTGGTCCCCGATTCAATACAAGTACGTGTTCGATTACTTCCGCTTCCCTGCTCGCCGAATATATGGGGAGTCCGACTTCGCGCTTTGCGTGCCCAATCTCGATTGCACACTGGGACCGTCGATTGAGCAGATCGATGAGCTGCTCATCTATTGTGTCGATTTCCTTTCGCCAGTCATCTATGTTCAAGAGTTTATCTCGCCCCGGCGCAAGCTCAGTAGTTTAACCGTCACTAGCTTCGGCAGCAATCGCTTTCAGAAGAGGCGCGTTTTTGTGAGCGATCTCTTGATCGAGAATTTCAATTGACGCTTTCACTGAATTATAAAATCACCATCTCGCCTGCCAGATCGGTACTCATCGCTTTTTGAATCTCATCCTTCGGCGAGGATGGATCGCGCGCGAGTTGAATCACGAGCTTCGCAAGAGCCGCAACCGGTGTCATATCGTAGCCGCTGATCACTCCCGCGCCTTTCAACCACGCTCCGGTAGCATAGGCGCCGTAGTTTACGTCGCCCGCATAAACCTGCGTGCAGTCAACCAGTATTATTCCGCTCGTGCTCAGATCCATGAGCAATGCTTGCATGCTCGCGAAATCAGGAATATTCCCTTCCCCGAACGATTCGAAGACGATGCCTCGCAGCGGAGGGTTCACCCGGCTCAATTGAGTCAGCATCGATACAATCAGCGAATCGCCGCTAGTGCGGTCGTAGTAAGCGGGAAAAAGGAGAAATTGAATCACCGAGCTGCGGTTTATGTTCTCCATTATGATATTCAGATCGGCTGCGACCTTCTGAATATGATTATTGAGAGCATTGGTCGAAGGGGCCGGACGTACGAGACGCTCGTTCAGCACAGGCAGCACGCCATATCGGCCAAGCGCGGGATAGTTCGATGAGGAGAACGCGGTGAACTCCCTCGCATTACTCTTTATGACTCTGTTTCCCCTGTAGAGCGTGTCCGCGAAATACAGAGCGACCTCCGGTATAGCAAAGGTCATGAATTGAATGGCCCCGAGCACATTCCTCAAGGCATCCGTGTTGAACAAGAGCGTGTAGCTTTCGTCCTGTTCGAAAAAAAGAGGAAGTTGAGATCCGGTCACGAACAACGGCTTAGAGATTCCAGGAAGAAGAAAAGACAAGGCCGAAGAGGTCCAAGCCATAGTGTCGGTTCCGTGCAGAACCAGAAACGCATCGTTCTTCTTGTAGTTGCTCAGAACCTTCTGCGCGATCCGCACCCAATCCGCCGGCTGCATATTGGTGCTGTCGAGCGTAGGCGTAAAATAATCGTAGTTGATGGTTGTTCCCGGAAGCTGAGACGTGATTATTGTTTCGACATTCGCTCGAAATGCATCGACAAAGCGGGGGCCCGCTAACGGCCCTAGCGGCTTCCCGACCGATCCCACCGTGCCTCCCGTATAGAGTAGATAGATCTTCATCGTGTCATTCGACGCGCGCCGCTAAGCCTGGAATCGCAATTCAAGACAACTGAGAAATACCTGCCGCACCAGATCGCTCCAAATGCACCGGTATCGCGCTTCCTATTCCAGCGCGAAGATACCACACCGCGAATGCTATGCCCACAAGAGCATTCAGAGATATGACCATAGCCGACACGACCGTGGAACATACGGGATATAAATGCTTGGCCTGCTGGACAGGAGCAGCCGGTCAATGATAATTTCCGCGAACTAAGCGAACCTTATTTATCCAGGACGATGACGATGATCGATGAACTGCTGGAGCGAACCGACTCCTCAAGCGTAGCCTTGACGGTCGCCGGCACGGACCTTTCTTTAACATACGAGCAGCTAGGGAATCACGTCGATGCGCTCGCAAGCAGGCTGCGTGAGTTCGGTCTTGGAAAAGGAGACCGCATTGCAACGGCGCTCCCAAACGGTCTGGATACGGTCCTCGCATTTCTCGCGGCCGCATCGGTAGCCACGGCAGCGCCCTTGAATCTGGCTTATAAAGAAGAAGAGTTTCGATTCTATCTCGAAGACACCGGAGCGAGGGCCCTTATTGTTCCGCCTGGAGGCGCTCCCGAAGCACGAAGCGCCGCGTCGGAATCAACTCTTATTCTCGAGATTGAATGCAACGGCTCACGCGCGACTCTTACACCGGTGAAACAACCGGCATCGCAAGCCGATTCCAACGCCGCATCAGAATACAATCAGGATGTCGCGTTGATGCTTCACACGAGCGGAACCACCAGCCGGCCCAAGCGCGTTCCGCTTTCGCAGCCCAACCTGATGGCCTCAGTAAGAAACATCGCCGCTTGGTATCAACTCGGCAAAGAAGACGTTTCGCTCTGTGTAATGCCGCTCTTTCACGTACACGGTTTGATGGCTTCCACGCTGAGCACGTTTCTGACGGGCGGAACCGTAGTCGTCATCCCGCGGTTCAACGCATTGAGCTTCTGGTCTACGGTGAGAGAGCACAAGGCGAGTTGGTACTCGGCCGTTCCCACAATTCATCAAATGCTGCTCGCGCGTGCGAAGCAAGGCGCGCGGCCGTCGGGGGCCGAACATTTGAGGTTCATTCGCTCGTGCAGCGCGGCCCTCGCGCCGCGGATGATGGCGGAGATGGAAGAGCGATTCGGAGCGCCGGTCTTAGAAGCTTATGGAATGACCGAAGCATCCCACCAGATGGCCTCAAACCCGCTGCCGCCAAGTGAACGCAAAGCCGGTTCCGTTGGAGTAGGAGGCTCGGTCCAAATCACGATACTGGATCCACAAGGAAACCACGTCGAACGGGAATCGGCCGGTGAGATTTCGATCAAGGGACCGAACGTTTTCGGAGGCTACGAAGGCAATCCCGAGGCGAACGCGTCTTCGTTCAGCAACGGCTGGTTCCGAACCGGCGATCAGGGTTATCTGGATCAGGACGGCTACGTAGTCCTGACCGGCCGCATAAAAGAGCTGATAAATCGTGGGGGCGAGAAGATCTCGCCGAGAGAAATCGACGAGGTATTGCTGACTCACGCGGCTGTAGCCGAAGCGGTTTGTTTTGGACTTCCCGACAGAGTTTACGGTGAAGAGGTCGCTGCCGCAGTCGTGCTGAGCGGGCCAACCGCCGAGGCGGACTTAATCAAGCACTGCAAGTTAGCCCTCTCGGATTTCAAGTGCCCGAAAAAGGTATTCATAGTCGATACCATCCCCAGAACGGCGACGGGTAAGATTCAACGAAGGCATGTAGCATCTTTGTTCTCGGATCAGTAGGCGAGTACCGAAGCGAGGTCGTTAATGAAGTTCGCGGTCGTCGGCGCAGGCGCCATCGGCGCTTTCGTCGGAGCCCTCTTGCAGAAAACCGGTCAGGACGTGACGCTGATCGCGCGCGGCCCTCATATGCGGGCCATGAAAGAGCGCGGCATCCGCGTGACCGGTTCGATGGGCGAGTTCGAAGCTCATCCCACAGTTACCGATGACCCGGCGGCTGCCGGTGAAATCGACGTAGTGATCCTCGCATTGAAAGCTCACAGCCTTACACAGATGGCCCCGCGGCTTGCACCGCTTCTCGGCCCGGCCACCTCCATAATCAGCATGCAGAATGGTATTCCGTGGTGGTACTTCTCACGGCACGGCGGCGAATGGGAAGGAACCCATCTCGAGACAGTCGATCCGGGCGGCGTCATCTCCAACAATATCGATCCGGCCCGGCTGGTCGGCTGCGTAATATATTGCTCGACGATTATCACGGAGCCTGGGGTCATTGATCACATTGAAGGCGTGCGCTTCCCGATTGGAGAGCTGGACGGCGAGCGCAGCGATCGCTGCCGCCAAATCGCCGAGGCGTTTCAAAAGGCCGGTATGAAGTGTCCCGTCAGAAGCAACATAAGGCACGATATCTGGGTCAAGCTTCTCGGCAACGTAGCTTTCAACCCCATCAGCGCGCTTACCAGGGCAACGATGACCGATATACTCAATTGTCCGGAAACGCGCTTGCTGGCTCAGTCGATTATGGGCGAGGCCGAAAAAATCGCTGCGAGCCTGGGCATCGATCTCGGGATTTCAATAGAGCAGCGGATGATTGGCGCCGAAAAGGTCGGTCCGCATAAGACATCAATGCTTCAGGACGTTGAAGCCGGACGGCCGCTGGAGCTCGAGTCGATTGTCGGCGCAGTGGTCGAGCTTGGAGACAAACTCGGCATTGATATTCCGTCCACTAGAGCGGTTCACGCGTGCGCGAAGCTCCTCGCACGCGGAGTCGCATGAATAGGCGCTTCGGCGCCCGGATCGATTTTTTTCGCGCCTTCGAATACTATCGGGAGCGGAGACGCAGATGAGTTTTAACGCCCTCGAGCAGCGAGACCCTGGTAACTCTCGCTGGCTCAAATTAATGGCGTGTGTGGTGGCGATGCTTGCAATCGCCAACCTTCAGTACGCCTGGACTCTGTTTACCGACTCGCTTACCGAGAGTCTGCACGCCAGCCTGCATCAAGTCGAAATCGGATTCAGCCTTTTCATAATAGCCCAGACCATTCTCGTCCCAATCACTGGCTATCTGGTCGACCGCTTCGGGCCGCGGTTGCTCGTATCAATCGCCGGAGTATTCGTTGGAGCGAGCTGGATATGGGCAGGCGTAGCGCATTCACTTGGCGAGCTCTACGCGGCTAACGTTCTCGGCGGTATAGGCGCGGGCGTCGTGTACGGCTCGACTATCGGAATAGCGCTCAAGTGGTTTCCGGATCGGCGCGGCTTATGCGCGGGCGTTGTCGCGGGCGCGTTCGGTTTCGGAACGGCGCTGACCTTTCTGCCGATACAATGGATGATCGAGAGCTCGGGTCATCGACCGGCGCTTCTCGTGTTTGGAATAATTCAGGGTGCGGTCGTCATCGCTGCTTCTCCTTTTATGACGATGCCTCCGGTGAATTGGCTTCCTGCCGGGTGGGAGAGCGCCAAGGCCAAGATAAACGCGCGCGTTCCCCAGTCATCGCGAAACTACACGCCGCGCGAAATGATCAAGACCGGCACATTTTATGTCTTGTATTCGATGATGACGCTCGTCGCGTTCAGTGGATTGATGTTTGCGGTTCAACTCAAGCCGATAGCAAAGACCTATGGGCTCGACGTAGCCATCGTAGCCGGCGGGCTCAGCGCCCTGAGTCTTGCGGGACTGCTCGATCGGCTGATGAATGGTCTGGCTAGGCCTTTCTTTGGCTGGATATCGGATCATATAGGGCGTTATGAGACGATGGCGCTCGCGTTCACGATGGAAGGGCTTGCGATAGCGGCGCTGAGTCTGTTCGTTGATAAGCCGATCTGGTTTGTTCTCCTGACTGGCTTGATCTTCTTCGCATGGGGCGATATTTACTCGCTTTTTCCGTCCGCGATTGCGGATATCTACGGCCCCAAGTATGCGACGACCAATTATGGGATTCAATACACGTCAAAGGGAGTGGCTTCGATACTGGCAGGTCCGGGCGCGGCTCTCATAAAGGATATGAGCGACTCGTGGCTGCCGGTCATGTGGATAATGGCCGCGTGCAATTTCCTGGCGGCTATTATGGCGATCTTCTGGATGAAACCCATGGTGAAGAGTCTCGTCACATCTGGAGTCACGACACCGCTCGACTCACATCCTGAATCGCCCGACCCACGGCAAGAGCCGGTGTCGGACTCTGCCGTCGATGGAATAAGCGTCCCCGCGCCAGTGACCGATCAATCCATGAGCTGAACATTTGTCACCCGTCCTTCGTCATTTGGCGCTTGTCATTAGTTACGCCCGACTACCGACACTTATCACACCTGACACCTACTCTCTCAGGGTTAAATTTGTTGACAGCCATATTATCTGTGATATTGTAACTGGCGTGTCGCATCATGGGCATTTGTTGTAACAAGCAGCAATCGACGCTTTCATCACCTTTTGTTTTCGGCTTCATCAAATAATCAGAACGTGAGAACCGTTAACGGCACAGCGACGGCATGCCGCAGTCAGAATTCGAGAACTAGCTGGCGCGCCGTATCCGAGCGGACTCAACCGAGCCATTGCCGGTCTCTCGCGGAGATCCGAACACCTGGGATGTTTTCCGCAAGCAGAAATATGACTCAACCGAGCCATTGCCGGTCTCTCGCGGAGATCCGCTTGTTGGTAATATTAGCGGAGGCGTGAGCTCAGTTTCCGCGATGATTGTGAAGGGGTATTGGGTTGAGTAAAGTCGCCAGGGCCTTGATCAGCGTCTCCGACAAAACGGGCATCACGGAGTTCTCACGTCGCCTTCGCGACCTTTCAATCGAACTCATCTCAACCGGAGGCACGGCTAACGCGCTCCGCGAAGCCGGACTTCAGGTTCGCGATGTATCCGAGCTGACCGGGTTTCCTGAAATACTCAGCGGCCGCGTGAAGACGCTCCATCCCAAGGTTCACGGCGGAATCCTCGCCGTACGATCAGACAGCAATCATCAGAAGCAAGTCGACGATAACGGAATTCAGTACGTCGACATGGTCGTAGTCAACCTCTATCCCTTCGCGGAAACGATAGCCCGTTCCGATGTCACCGCCGCCGAGGCAATAGAAAACATAGACATCGGCGGCCCTTCGATGATCAGATCCGCCGCGAAGAACTTCAACGATGTCGCAGTAGTTGTCGATCCAGCCGACTATGCCGCGGTTGCGCGGGAACTTGCCGAAAACGGCAATGCCCTTTCTCTCGAGACGCGATTGAAACTCGCTCGAAAAGCATTCGAAGCAACCTCCAACTACGACACGACGATCTCAGGTTTCCTGGCTGGCTCCGTAGAGATTAAAGACAGAAAACCAGTTGTTCATAAAGAGACCGGATTGCCGGCGCGATTTTCCTACATTGCTCCGAAAACTATGTCGCTGCGGTATGGCGAGAACCCGCACCAGCGAGCCGCCCTCTACGTTCGCGATCCGCGCGAGCGCGGCGTAGCTACGGCGGAAAAAATTCAGGGCAAGGAACTGTCCTACAACAATTTTATTGATCTGGATGCGGCATGGAACCTGGTCGGCGATATGAGAGGCTGCGCTTGCGCGATTATCAAGCACACTAACCCGTGCGGCGCGGCGACAGGATCCGACGTAGTTGAGGCATTCGAAAAAGCTCGCGCTACGGACCCCGTGTCGGCCTATGGCGGGATCATAGGGTTCAACCGTACGGTTACGGAAGCAGCGGCTCGCGCAATTGCCGAGACCTTCTTTGAAGCGATTGCCGCGCCGGACTACGATCCTGAGGCGCTCGCGATCTTCACATCGAAGAAGAATCTGCGGGTTATGCGGATGGGCGATCATACGGATCGCTCCCCGTTCGACCTGCGAATGATCAGCGGGGGCCTCCTGGTTCAAGAGCGTGACAACGTCCTTCTCGACGAAGCGCTCATGAGAGTGGTTTCCGCAAGAACCCCGTCGGAAACAGAGATGCGCGCGCTCCATTTCGCATGGGTCATTTCCAAGCACGTAAAATCAAACGCAATCGTCTATGCCCGAGAAGACCAGCTTGTCGGTGTGGGCGCGGGCCAGATGAGCCGCGTTGACTCTGTAAAAATCGGAGCTATGAAGGCCAATCTTCCGTTGAATGGTACGGTAGTAGCTTCGGACGCTTTCTTCCCTTTTAGAGACGGTGTAGATGAAGCCGCGGCAGTCGGCGTCACGGCCGTTATTCAACCGGGCGGCTCGATGCGTGATCCGGAGGTGATAGCTGCTGCGAATGAACACAATCTCGCGATGGTTTTCACCGAGATAAGACACTTCAAGCATTAACCACTTCAAGGAAGGAGAGAAAATTAAATGGACGAACAGGAAATCAATCCGGGAAACGACGAAGATCTCGACACCTTTGACGACAATACCTCCGACGAAGAACAGGAGCCCGAAACCCCCGGCCAGAGCGCGGAACAAGAACCTGAACCCGTAGCGCCGCCGACGCCGCGAAGATATCCCTCAAGGCCTTCCAAGAAGGGTGGAGCCAAGAAGGGCGGGGCCAAGAAGGGTAGCGCTAAGAAGGGCGGGGCCAAGAAGGGCGGAGTCAAAAAGGGCGGAGCCAAGCAAGGTAGCGCTAAGAAGGGCGGAGTCAAAAAGGGCGGGGCCAAGCAAGGTAGCGCCAAAAAGGGCGGAGTCAAAAAGGGCGGGGCAAAGCAAGGTAGCGCCAAGAAGGGCGGAGTCAAGAAGGGCGGGGCCAAGAAGGGCCGCCGCTAGCAACACCTCCATGATTGATCGTTGGGCCGCCGTGCGACGAAGCACAGGCGGCCCAACCAACCTCAAGTAGTCCGCCGCGGCGCGAAGTATTCACGCACTAGCAGGCTGCTGAAAAACCCATTATTTAGTCATTCTCATCTTGTCTGTGCGTTTTGAATCGTAGTTGAGGGATTCTAAGACGGAATATGGCGGGTTATTGTGATCTTTAATTAACCATTTTTTTGCTTTTGGACTCCAGCGGAGACACTTATCCTTAGACCGCCACCACCAGATTGCGAATTCTCACCAAGTCGTAAGCGGCAATCGCTAACTTGAATTCGCACTTCACCTTCTCTAATCCTCGATGTCGCAGCTTCCTCATCGGCCCTACCGTCTTCAGCCATCCAAATATTTCTTCGATTCGCTTCCGTTTTACCTGACTTATTTCATA
>QHVH01000058.1 GCA_003222245.1 Blastocatellia bacterium AA13
TTGGCGCTAAGGGTAACATCAGAGCCGCTTGAAACCTCAACTTCGCGCTGCCAGCTTTCATAGCCATCGAGGGTGACCTGGATCGTGTGCTTCCCTTGCGCCAGTTTGACCTGGGCCGGAGTGTTGCCCATAAAGGAGCCGTCGACTCTGATATCGGCTCCGCCAGGGTTCGAGGTGAATCGTACCGAACCGGCGGCCTCCATCGATGAGGATTTAACCGGTCGGCCTCCCTTTTGTTTGTCGCCTTTATCGGCGACTATGGTATCGACGGTCGCCGGAACGTATTTCCGATCCTCATCCGCAACCGAAATAGGAGCGCGGGTCGAGCCGCGCAAGGCGACGAGTACCGCGCGGTAATTATCTTTATCGGCCTGAAGTAAGAGCGCGGATTTCTTGTCGTCCTCGGTCGTGAATTCGATACTCACAAAGTGAAGGCGGGTCTTATGAAAGAGACCGAATAATGCAAGCGGCGTTAAGAGGACCCCAAGCGCGATCATAGCGCCTACCCGTCGGTGAGCTTCCTGGCCATAACTCAGAGCCGTCACACGCCTTGGATCAATCTTGTATACCTGGCCGTCTTTCAATTGCAGTTTGATTTCATCGGAGGTTACGAGCAGATGATTGTCCCAATCGTCCGGCTTCACTTTTGTTTGGAGCGTACCGCCATTGTAGCGAATTTTGTCGAAGCTGTTTCCCTGACCGTATGAAACAAGCGACATAGACAACACTAGCATGCCTGCTTGGATGATTACTCTCATTGTGGACTCTCTTTCTCGGCTTAGGAGTGACTTGAGTGTGGCGGACCTTCAGCGCCGCATAAGAAGGGCAAAATACGTGGTGCGGCTTGGCCTACTATATGACTGACTGAGAAACGTGTCAAACGCCGTTTTGTGAGGGTCCGCTGTGTGTACCCGCGAAAGAGTATATATATAAAAAAAAGCGCGGAGACGGGAGATTAGCTCCCTCTCCGCGCTTCAAGGAAATTACTTGACGATTCTTAGAACGTGAATCGGGCCGCGAGCTGGAAGGCTCGAGCGCCGCCCGTTCCAAAGCTCTGGCCCGCTCGGTCGGTGGGTTGGCCAAAGTTAAATACCGTCGGCGCGACGATATTCCCGTTCACCAGCGTTCCCTGATCAAGAGCCGTGCTGAATCCAGTCAGGTTGGCATTGTTGAAGATGTTGAATACTTCGACTATGCCCTGGATCGAGTACCGCTCCTTGAATTTGAAGGTCTTCGAGAAGCGAACGTCGTGTGACTGGAAGCGATCGCCGAATTGAAACTGCGACGGAAGAACCAGCGGGGCGATAATGGCGCCGTGGGCATCCGCCTTTCCGGCGAACGTAGAGTTGAACTGATTCACGAGCAGGAAGAGATCCTTCTTGCTCGTGCCGCGGTTGAGCGAGTTGATCGCTAATCCCGGCAGCGTGTCTCCGAACGTGCCGTCGCCGTTGATGTCTATATTCGACGGGACGGTCGCATTGAACGGGGACTTGCTGGCGAAGACCGAAATCAACGAAGCCTGAATTCCGAGCGGCAGATCGACAACGCCGCTGAAGGTGAACCGGTGGCGCGCATCTGCTCCGTCGGCCCCATGGTTGCAGAACCAGCAGGTCAGATCGGCGCCCGTGAAGAACGAAGTCAGGCTCGATAACGCGTAGGATGCGGTGAACTGGAATCGATTCGAGAACCGCTTGTCCAGTTTCACAAGGAGAGCCTTATACGAACTTCTGCCGCTGCTCGTGATGATGCTGATCGGACCGTTCGAGCACTGAATGGCCGGATTTACGGCGTTAGCCGCCGAGCATTTTGGAATGATCGGACCGCCAAGCGCCGCAACCCTGTTGGACAGGTTGAAGTCGTTCTGGAAAAGCGAGTGCAGTCTGTTCCTCAATACGAAATCAGCCGTGAGGGCCATGTTGTGCGGCAACTGGCGCTGCACGCCTATGCTGAACTGCTCGGAGTACGGAGTCTGATTGCCGGAATCGAGAATGTCGGTGCCGGTCTTGAAGAAGTCCAGGCTCGTCACGCCCTTTGCTCCCAATGCGCCGAACTGCGAAAGGAGCAGCGGCACCTGCGTGTTCAGCAGGTCAAGGAAGTTCCGAGCCGTGAATTTGGTTGGAATAGTCGTGAAGTTGATCGAAGCTCCTATGGCCGGATTGATCAAATTCAACGGCGCGGGAAGCCCGGGAATCTGCGGGAACGCGATCGTGTTCCTGAAGAAGTCTCCGGTTAACTGCGAGCGGCCGTTGCCCAGCGGTCCGATAGCCGCGCGCTCTCGCAACCTGGTCACGAACAGGGCGGTATCATAGTAGATTCCCGCCCCGCCGCGAATGACCGTCTTGCCCTTGTTGCCGACGTCCCATGCGAAGCCGACCGAAGGCGCGATGTTGTTTTTGTCCTTCTGTGAAGGAGCGATGTCGCCAACCAGCGGCTGAATCAACGCGGGCTTCGCAAGGTCATGATTGAAGAGATTGGTCTCGTACAGGTACGAGGCTCCAAACGTGAAAGTGAAGCCCGGTTTGATCTGCCACTGATCCTGCGCAAAGAAGCGATAGCGATTGCTCTGCCGCGCCTGCTCGACATTGAACGGAGGCGGCTGCGATGGATCGCCGATTCCCGCAAACGCGACGGCTATCGGAAGACCCAGCAGGTCTTGCAGAGTGATTGTCGCGCCAGGTGTAGTGAAATCAGCCGGCAGCGGAAGCAGCAATGCAGCCTTGACCGCGGCGGGCAGCGCGGGGTTCGACTGAATCTGCGCGTTGACCGCAAGCACGGTCCGGGGATCGTGGGTTACGACAAGCGCCGGATCGAGGAATGCCCATCCGCCCTTGCCGTAATCATGCTCGAGCTCTCCGCCGAACCTGACCCGGTGCGAGCCTTTCTGCCAATCCACATTGTCATTGAACTGATACCTGTGCAGGTTTCGATCCTGAGGCGCGTTGATGTTATTTCCGAGCCGCAAGGAGCTGCCGTTGACCCGAACCTGAGCGCCGCCCAAACCGATGCAGCCCGGATTTGATGCCGGACAATCGGCGGCCGTCGGAATCAAGCTGTTGTTTCGGATGCTCTGGAAATTGAATCTAAAATCATTTACCAGGTTCTGCTTCAGGATGGACGTGAATCCCACTTGAAGGTTCTGATCGTCGTTGGCGTTCACGCGCCAGTTGGAAGGCAGTGTGTTCGCGTCCACCGGGCCAAAGGTCGAGTTGTCGTCATGGCTGAACCGAAGCAGCAGATTATGCTTGTTGGTCACCTTTACGTCGCCGCGAATGTTGTAGACCAGGCCGTCGTACGGGCTGGCCGTCACCGCGTCGAATTGAGTGACGGAATTTAGCCCAGGCAGACCCGGTATAACAACGCCGCCAAAGCCGGTGTTATTAGTGGAGAAGACCGAATCCTGATTCAACCATTCGACATTGCCGAAAAAGAAGGCCTTGTCTTTCTTGATCGGGCCGCCGAACGATCCGCCGTATTGTTTGCGGCGAAAGAACGGATCCGAGTCCTGTTTGCTGCGATTCAAGGTCGGCAGCGCCGACAGGCTGTGATCGCGATAGAACACAAATGAATTTCCGTGAAACTGATTCGTGCCGCCTCGTGACACGATGTTCACAGCGCCGACGGACGTCACTCCGGTGGAAAGGTCGAAGTTGAACGTTGAGATCTGGAATTCCTGAATCGTCTCGGTTGAGAAGTTCTGAGCGGCTCCGCCCGTGACGTAGTCCAGCACGCTGCCGCCGTCGACCGTGATTCGGGTCAGCGCCGGATCAGCCCCGCCGATCGAAACGTTGAACAGGTTGTTCGCGTTTCCAGGCGTCGAAACCGAAACCCCGACGCCGGGCTCAAGCAAGGCAAGCTGCAGGAAGTTCCGACCGTTCAGAGGCAGCGCATCTATTTTCTGGCGAGTGATGACGCCGTCTATTTTGTAGTTGCTCTTGTCGATGATCGGCGCGCCTTCGGCCACGATATCAACCACCTGATCGGCGGCTCCAGCCCGGAGAGATACGTCTCCGCTAGTGGTGTTGCCGACCTGCACCGTCATCTTTTGAAGTTGAGTTGAGAAGCCCTGCGCTTCGACTTTGACTTCGTATTCGCCGGGCAGCAGGCCGTCAACCGAGTAAATGCCATCGTCGCCGCCATTGACCTTTCTGGTAGCACCAGTGGCCTTATTGCTGACGGTGATCGTGGCATTTTGAATAATAGCTCCTTGCTGATCCCGCACGATTCCGTGAATAGAGCCGGTCGGGTTTTGGGCAAAGACAGGGAGGGTCATCCTCACCACCAGCGCAAAAACAGTAATCGCCAGTAGCTTGTGCCTGAAGTTAAAATGCATTGACTTCGTCCTCCTTTCGACGATTCTTCCTGAGAGCGGATGCGGCCCGGCTGCCAAAGCGGAGGCAGACAGGCTCTTCTAAGAGATTGCCGTGAGCGTATGGATCCGACCGCGCGAATGGCCATCGGACAACCAGAATACGCAGCAAACCCTCCAGCCTTTGATGGCTGGACTCGGCTGCTGCTTCCAAAGCCGAATTGCTCGACTCATACAGACGGATTGAATACTTCTACCTCGAAACTACTACAGAAAGATGGCGAATAAATCAGGCTGAAGCACCGTGAACGCGCATATATTCCTTTCTTTGAGGATCAATGTCAAGCCCGCCATCAGCCCAATTCGCTTGCCGCGAATTTGCGTTGAGCCCGGGCTCAGTTTTCAGTTTCCACGCACGTAGACGGGGTTGGAATAGATCCAGGGACGACTCTCGCTATCGAGCATAAGCCATGCTTCCAGACGGTAGATTCCGGAATCCGTGACCTTATATTCCAGTCGATTGCCGTTCTTGGTCAGGATCGGCACGCCGTTTCGGAACAGCTTCAGATCGGCCTCAACGGGAAGAGCGCAGACTAAGCTGAGCCCGCCTTCATATTTCAGTTCGTCGCCCATTTCGGCTAGTTTCCGCGATCCTTTCATCGCGACAAACGCGAACCCGGACGAGTCGCATATCCAATCGTGCGCGACATAGGCGTGCCCCATCGCGAGCGCTTCCCTGATGGCCGCTTCGCTTAAATTGGCGGACAGAACATGCGTGGCCACGTACTTGAAGCTGCGTTCATAAGGATCGAAATCGAGCCGTGCGATCAACTCGCCCGGCTTAAGTCCGGATACAAGGCGCCGAACGCCTTCGATTTGATTGGCTGTAATTGTAGTCTTTGTCGGAGCGCTCGTAATGTATTCCACGTCTACGGAGTTCTCGTCATGAACTGTGACAGTGAAAACCTGATTGTGATGGCAATCATTGGCGGCGACACCCGTCAACCGATGCTTTCGCGAATCTCGGTCCCACTTTCCGATTATGGCGCTCAGATAATCCTGCTGGGCGCTAAATACTTCTTCGGGATAGTCCGTTAGCGCGGTCTGAAGCAAGCGCAGACGGTCCGCATTGGTTAGCGCTCCTCGCAACCAGATATTGAACTCACCTTCATCTTTTACATCCGTGTGATGGTTGTATATCTCCATGCCATCGAGCTCATCCTGAGGCCAATCGAGCCGCTCCTCCGCATGGGACAAAAAAATATTGCCTCCGTCTTGCTTGATCAGCTTTATATACTCGTCGCGCGTTTTCCATGTATTCGAAGCGGTCGAGACCCTGGGATAGACAAGAAATCCTTCGCTTTCGGCTCCCGGAATAAACAGCACGCCCTGATGTAGGCCCTTCCAGCTATCATTGATGAAGTCTCGTCCGGGGCGCACGTGATCGGTCAGCATCACAATATTCACGCCCGCTTTAAGCGCCGCCTGTAGGAGTTCGGTACGCGTGCCGCCGGTATGCGAGCTGTCTTCCGCATGCGCATGCAGAATCGCGCGATAATCAGTGTAGCCGGTCTTTAAGGTGACCTCGTGCCTGGCTGCGGCGTAACGCATTCGATCCAGGTGCACCGCACGCAGTCGCTCCGGCTGCAGGCGTTCGATCGTACTGTATTTTCGCCCAGGCCCAAGCGGAGATCCGGCCCCTTGAATTCCCGCGGAAACGCCATACATCAAGGCCGTCGCTATCAAAATACTCAAGGCGAGTTTCATCGGCCGTCATTCTACAAGAACGCAGACGGGCGTACTACGGTGTTGTCGATCGAGCCGCGCATCAATCACTCGATTCTTGCGTCAACAATAGAATGATGGCTGCGTTCGGGCCTGCTCCCACATTTGCTTCTCAGGTCTCCACGCGATAAATGATGCGCACGCATTTCGGTTTTGCGGAGGAGCCAGTGAACGCCCATCTCGTTTTCTCAAATGATCGCCGCAGCAGCCGCGACCGCATGCGGAAAATCGCCGCGCTTCAATTCACGTCCGCCAAAAGCCGCCGCCGAATCCTCCGGGCGTCTTTTCGCAGGTCTGCTCTTCATTCTGTTAGTACCCAGAGCAGAGATGCGATCGGATAAGACTCCGCGTCTCGCGGTTGGCGTCGCGGCTATCGCCATTACGCCCTTTGGCGCAAAGTCCGATCGGGATGGAACCATCTCTTGAAAACTAATGTGGGGTAATTATTGATCCGGATGACTTCCGCTTCTCATACAAGGTGAAAATCGGGATTGCTCTTGCGGCGCCAGACGAAACCATCGAGCACGTAATGAACCAGTTGAGGCAACGCCAGCAGCGGAACTAAGACAAGCTTGAGCGAACCAACTTCCCAACCGGAGCCGAAAAACCAGCTTCGGTCGTGCCATACTCCTCGATCCCAAAACATCTCTTCCGCGTAAGCGAGTATCCATAACAATCCGAGAAACAGAAAGGGGTCGTGGCTCAGGAATCTATAGGGTCTGGCGGCCCTTGGTCTTTGACTGCGCGCGTACCAATACACAAGAGCGAGATAAGGTACGCCGTGAATAATCACGTTTGTCACGGTAAACGCATAATCCGAGTTGCAGCCTATGATGCCGACATACCAGCAGACCGCCGTCGTTATTACTACGATGTCCTTACCCGGGTTTTTATCCTTATTGAGCGCCCACGCGAATATCGATCGCCCCGCGTAAAGAATCATCGCGGTCCAATATAACGGCTTCGCTATCGCGGCTGCGACTTCAGGGATTCCCGTAAAGTCGTTCGCGAGAAACCACCAGAATCGGCGAGGCAAATGAGCATGCCAGTAAATTAGCGGATATATCGTAGCCATATAAACGGCGGCCGAATCGATCATCCATCCAAGCTTGCCGCGCTCGCCGACCCTTGCGCGGTATAGCACGACCCATCCGTACTGCTGTCGAACGAAATGAAAAACGGCGAGATAGGCCAGAGCCCTCCAAAAGACGAGCTCGCCTCTTGAATATAGAAAGACACTCGCGGCAAACCCGGCCGCGGGTACAAGTGCGTAGAGCAAAGGCCGGCGCTTGAGCTCGCCTGTATCGAGGTAGACTCGAAATCCGGTCGAATACACGTGAGCAACATCGATAAGCAGCACGGCGGGTATCCAGGCCCAATCTGGAGCGTCTCGATTGAGAACTCCGGCTTGAGCACCCAGCCACAACGCCAGCAGCGATACGACGGCGCTTCCAAGAAAAACGCTCAGGTCCACCGGAGCCGAAAAGAGCCACCAACCGGCGTTCGGCTTAGCCGAAATATTCGGCGCCTGAGCTTCAACTTGAACTTGCAGCGAGCTTGCAGTCATCTTTAGTTCCGCCGACCTTTTCAGGATCGGATCGCGGGGCTTTTCTTCAAACGTACTCAGGGCGACAGGCTGAAACCAGCTCTGGATGCCGGCGCATGACTATCTCATCCGCCAGATCCTCCGGCGCTTTATGCTGAGATAGCCAGCGCGGACAGGACTTCAGCCGCGGCGCGGATTCCGTGATGAAACGCTTCTTCGAACAGGGCCACTCCGCTCAGATCGGAATGCGCGAAATGAATTCCCCTAAAAGGCTTCGCGGCAGCCGCTCTCGCGCCGCCCCACACAAAACCTGTATAGGGACGGATCATCGCGTGGCCCCAGCGCATCACGTCCAGGCGATCGACAAGCGATCTTATATCAGCGTGCGCCCGCGAGAGATCGGCAAGCGCGACATCCGCCCAACCCTCCCGCCCAATCGAAAGCAGTCGCGCGCGGGCTTCCTTTCCGTCCGCATCGCAGAGAGGATAATAGTAAGTGAATACGGTTGGACCTCGATCGAGGCCTCGCTGATGCGTAGCGACTACGTAACCCAGACCCTCCTTGCTCTCATACAGCACGTTATCCCACGCGAGCGGAAAGCCCCGGTTTTCCGGACGATTCCTCAAGGACAAATTAGCCACCATCCATGCGCCGTATTGAAAATCCGCAACATGCGCGGGAGGCGCTTCTCTATAGGGTCGGATTAAATATTTCGTGAGGAAATGCGGCGCGGCAAAAATCACGCGATCGGCGTGGAATCCAACGGCCTGTTGTCCATCGCTGCTGAGCGCGATTACATCGACTCCAGACTTGCTTCCGTTCTCAACAGGAATAATCTCTGAGGCGGCTGTTCCGAGCCGCACCTTGTGTCCGGCTTTTGAATAGAGATGAGCGACGAGCCGTCCGTTTCCTTCGGGCCATGTCATAAGCTGCCGGGCCTCTTCGCCGGGTTTTCGCACCCTCGAGGCAAAGTAGAACAGGCCTGCCCATGCGCTCGTCTGCTCCGATCTGATTCCATAGTCGTCTCGGCACGCATAGTCCACGAGCCATTTCAATCGCGGTGATGTGAACCCATGTTTGTCCAGCCAGGCAGCCATCGTTATTTTGTCCAACTCCGCGGCCTCGGCATCGGGCGAACAGGCTGCGATGGGAATCGTGAATGCCCTGCGCCCTTTCGCATCGCGCCAGCCGACCCATCGATTCACTTCCGCGTGAAATCTATCGAGTTGTGCCTGATCGTCATCGCTCGCGCCCGCGTGCAAATAGAGCCCCTCGTACCATCTGCCTTTGTAATAGACTCGCTCTTCCGGATCGCGACAGAGAATCTGTTCGGCGATTATCGGATCGCCCTCGGCATCGCGTCCCTCGATCACCCCCATCTCATCGAGCAGCGATATCAACTCGATATTTTCTTTGAGCGGCGCCGGTATATAATGCGCGCCCCAAGGATAGGAGATCACGGGTGATGACCCGCTTCGCGCGGTACCACCCGGTGCGGGTTCCAGCTCGACGAGAACAAAGTCATCGAACCCTGCCTTGAGCAATCGCCACGCTGCCGCAAGACCTGCCACTCCGCCGCCCACGATCACGACCTTACAGCGCTGCCACCGATCGGCGTCCGGTGTGACTCTCAAGCCGTCGCGCAAGCGATGTCCGAATACATCGGAAGCGCCTACTAAATCTCCTGGGGGAAGAGAAGTACCCTTGTCCGCGCGGCAGGCCGCAAGGGCCGCGGGCATGCCAAGAAAAGCCGCAAGTACTTCTCGACGTGAAAAGCGCATTAGCGGCTCCAATGCTATCGCGGGAGAGGGCAAGCGGGGAAGGACAGGGGACAGAGAGAGAGAGAGAGAGAGAGAGGGGGGGAGAGGTGAGAGAGCACAGCGATTGGAGTGCGACTTGAGTGCAATCATCAATGCGAGATGAGGGGAAGAGTGTTAGTCGCATTATCGCGCGGATATTCGAGGCGCGATCTTATGGGGCTTGGGGCTGTCCTTTACTCCCATTCCTCATTGCTCTCAAAGACATCGGCCCGCTAATGACAAGCGGCCCACGGCACTCGCTTCTCTCTCCCTGACATCCGATGCCCGCCGCCTGAAACCTCCTTCTTCTCTGACACCTCCCGCTGGCGCCTCCCTCCCGCACCTGACATAATCGCTCGGCGAAAAAGACGCATAGCCGCTAATACACATCGCGCAAAAGACACAATGATCAATCACCTCGTTTCACTTGTGGGATTTTTTGTTTTCGCCGGAATTGCGTGGCTGGTCTCCACGAACCGCGCAAAGGTCTCGTGGAAAACGGTAGTCTCAGGACTCGGGCTGCAGCTTATGCTGGGATTGTTAGTCTTCCAGCTTCCTGGTTCACATCGTGTATTCCTTTGGGTGAATGATGCCGTCCTGGCCCTATTGAACGCCTCCAAAAGCGGAACCGCCTTTTTATTCGGACCGCTGGCCGCATCTCCAGGAGAGCCGGGATCTGTAGGCTTCATATTGATCTTTCAAGTCCTGCCAGTCGCGATTTTCTTTGCGGCGTTCACCGCGGCCCTCTATCACCTGCGGCTCTTACAATGGCTCGTGCGATTCTTTGCGTGGCTCTTTCACCGGACAATGGAGATCAGCGGCGCTGAATCATTGTGCGGGGCGGCGAACATCTTCGTTGGAGTAGAGTCAGCACTTGTAATCCGACCTTATCTCAAGAAGATGACCCGCTCGGAGTTGTTGTGCGTGCTGGTAACTGGAATGGGCACCGTTGCTTCGAGCACGCTCGGAGTGTATGTAGCGTTTCTCAGCGGGTCATTTCCGCAAATAGCAGGACACCTGGTCTCGGCGTCAGTGCTGGCGATTCCGGCTTCGTTCGTAATTGCGAAGCTCTTGATTCCCGAAACCGAAGTCCCCGAGACACTCGCCGGAGTGCCTCAAGAAGATGAATCGACACGGTCGCGCAACTTAATGGGAGCGATTATCGAAGGTGCGATGGACGGATTGAAATTGGCGGCGGGGATAACCGCTCTTTTGATAGCCGTGCTCGGCCTCGTAGCTCTGGGAGATAAATTGCTGGCTCTGGGAAGTTCGTGGGTTGGACTGGCGGAGCCGATTTCGTTAATAAGGATCTTGAGTTGGTTGTTCTATCCGTTTGCATACCTGCTTGGCATCGGTCACGGAGATGTGCCTCAGGCCGCGCGATTATTGGGAGAGCGCGTGATTCTGACCGAGGTCGTTTCGTATCAGGATCTGGCTCAGATGGTAGGGAACGGTACTTTGACTGACCCGCGTTCGGTGGTCATTCTGAGCTATGCGTTGTGCGGGTTTGCTCACATCGCATCGGTTGCGATTTTCGTCGGAGGAACCGCGGCGCTCGTGCCCTCCCGGAGGGACGACCTGGCCGCGCTCGGATGGAGGGCGCTGTTGGCGGCTACGCTTGCGACGTTGATGGTTGGTTGCGTTGCTGGAATCTTCAGCACCGGTGAAGGGGTGTTATTGATTCGGCCTGGGCAATGAGAAAGGGAAAGGGCAACGGCAAGAACGAAAAACTCTGACTCACTGATGGTAAGTACCCGTTGAGATGAAAACGCCCGGATCTGATTAACCAGATCCGGGCGTTTGGTTCCAGAGAAGAAATTTTACAGGTGACGGAAATTTAGGATCTGATCCAGTATGTTGCCCAGTATAGAGAACGTGCCGCCTCCTTCTGAGCCGTACCGATAGCGTCCGTAGTAGCCGTCCTCATAACCTCGACGGAACCCCTCGCGGAAGTAGTATCTATATTCCGGCAGGTCAACATAACCGGCCGCGTATCCAAAGGCGCCTTCCTGGTATGCGAGCGAATCATTATAGGCAAAACGCCAATGGTCCTGTCGATCGGCCTGACCCGCTCGAACGCCTTCATCATAACCGAACTGGACCGCCTGCCTGAGCATGTCCGCCCCATACTGATTTACATTATAGTACCTGCCGCTGCGGGAGTACCGGAACAAGGGCGGCGCGTACACATACTGCCATCCTGAGAGTCTGCGTTGGTCTTCCCGGAGACGCTCGAGGTAGGTTTCCTGGAAACGCAAACGATTAAGCCTGTGGTCTCGCTCGAGTATGTTCCGACGAATCTGGGCTTCTCGTTCCCATCGTTCGTGATCGGATCTAAATCGAACTAGACGTTGTTGCCCCAGGGCCCGCTCTCTTCGCTCACGCTCGGGGTCTCGGACCTGGGCCTGCCTTCGTTCAAGCTCGCGCCTCTGCTCTTCAACTGTTGTTTGCCTTCCTGCCGGTGACTGGCGCTGAGCGTCAGCACGCTGCCGTTCAGTTCTTTGCTGTTCGCGCTGTTGAGTTTGCTGCTGAGTTTGCTGTTGAGCCTGCTGCTGGCGCTGCGCTCTTTGCTGCTGGCGTTGCTGCTCAGATTGTTGAGTCTGTTGTTGGCGTTGCTGCTCAGATTGTTGAGCCTGTTGTTGGCGTTGAGCTTTCTGCTGTTGACGTTGCTGAGTCTGCTGCTGCGCCTCCTGCTGTCCTTGTTGTTGCCGTTGAGCTTTCTGTTGTTGGCGCTGCTGCTCAGCCTGCTGCGACTGCTGTTGCCGCTGAGCCTTTTCCTGTTGGCGTTGCTGCGACTGCTGCTGCTGAGATTGTTGCGCCTCTTGTTTCCGCGCAGCTTTCTGCTGCTGGCGTTGCTGTTCTTGCTGTTGCTCCTTCTCCTTCTGCTTATCTTGTCCCTGGTTTTGGGCGAGGCAAACCATCGACAAGACAAAGGCGAGAGCACAAGCCTGAGTTGCTCGCCAAAATATTCTGAATCTCATAGTGCACCTCTCTTTTCGGGATCAAATCAGTTGATCCATTTTGATTCCGCCACTCTATGCGCAATTCTCATTCCATCTCTAATATTGAGGCGATGCGGTATTAACGAGCAGAAATCAGCGATTAGATATGTACTGTATCAAAGACGAGCGACGTTATGGGTGAGAGAGGTGACGACTTCGCGCATCCGTGGGCGAGCGCGTTTCTCCCAAAAAAATCGTCTTAATCATGCGGATTGCGCCGACAACAGCCGCTTCTCGGCTCTTTGTCGGCGCGATCTGATTCATACTGCTCTGTTTTCGGTCGATTCTACCTACGGTGATATCGGCGAAAAGTATCGTTGTAACCTCTCCTGAATCCCTCGCGATAACCAAGACGGAACGCTTCCACCGGTCCCTCATTATTGCGATGCCACCGATCTATATCGCGAAAATGTTCGTCATTGTCGGGTTCGGCATTTCTGTGTCCGCGCGCATCGTCTCTTCCGCGCTCTTGCCCCGCCCTACGGCCGAGATCAAAGCCTCTTCGAAAAGCGCGGCTGCGCCGCCACCTGCCTTCATCGTTATCGCGATTATCGCGGTCCCTGCGCTCCTGGTCGCCCATCAATGTCGCTGGAGTCGGCAACGATCCGACTGCCGAAGCCCGAGAGGCTATTCCTACAATCGAGACGAACAAAAACAAAACACCAGCAAAAATCACCTGCTTCGTAATATTCGATTTCATACGTTGATTCCTTTCTTCATTCTGTCGCCGACCCTGGTGCGTTTCAGCACTCACAGCCAGCCGTCGATCGGCAGAGTCAACTTCGTGGTTTTGAGGGATTGTCGTCCCGTCACTCCTGGACTAAAGCAAGTGCTTTGCCGCTTCTCGAATGAGCCTTAACGTCGATTAAATCCGCTGATACAACACTTCTGATTGCGTTTCTATCGAAAACAAGTCACCTGAGAGCGTCTGATATTCGGTCATTTTTTTGGGCACGTTTACTGGTAATACACTTTTGGAATTTTTCTCGTTGAAGCTGTTGGCATATTTCTTTCACACCGCTTTGAGAGTCGTTCATAACTTAGAAAGATTGCTCGATTGAGTCCTTCGCTGGTCGATCAACAATCGGGGCTGTGATAGGCTTCGCTTTTTTCGTCCCTAGAATTCTCCGAAACGCTGCGATCCTACGTTAAGGCTATTTGGCCGTCGGCAAGATCCGGCGGGAAGAGGGAGGAAGCCCAGATTGCTACAAACACCTCAGAAACCCGCATCGATTCGGCGCGTCGCGATGGCTAGTTTTGTTGGCACGACCATCGAGTGGTATGACTTCTTCCTATATGGAACAGCGAGCGCCTTGATTTTCGGGCGCCTGTTTTTTCCGAACTACGATCCGTTGAGCGCCACCCTCGCATCGTTCGGCACATACGCGGTTGGATTCGCGGCGCGCCCGATAGGCGGAATCGTCTGCGGACACTTCGGCGATCGAATCGGGCGGCGTTCGATGCTCGTGTTGACGCTCCTCATTATGGGGCTGGCGACTTTTCTGATCGGCTGTCTTCCGACTTACAACCAGATTGGCATCTGGGCGCCGATTCTCTTGATCGTACTTAGAATCGCGCAGGGCTTCGGAGTGGGCGGTGAATGGGGCGGGGCGGTGCTTATGGCAGTCGAGCACTCGCCGCCCGGGCGACGCGGATTCTATGGAAGCTGGCCGCAGATAGGAGTGCCCGCAGGCCTCTTGCTCTCAACACTGGTATTCAGAGAAACCACCAAACTGCCCGAAGCGGCGCTCCTGAGTTGGGGCTGGCGCGTACCTTTTTTGTTGAGCTTGATCCTGGTAGCCGTGGGACTCTTTATCAGATTGGCGATAGTCGAGCCGCCAATCTTCGCCGAAATAAAAAAGAAGGGCGGCGAAGCTCGCATGCCGATCATCGACGTGCTTAAGGAGCATCCCAAGAACGTGTTGCTGGCGATGGGCGCTCGGCTGGCGGAAAACGGCGCCTTTTATCTCTTCACGGTTTTTGTACTCACTTACTCGACGCAGCCTGGAATTGGATTCGCAAGCGCATCGGTATTGTCGGCAGTTGCTATTGCAGCGGCCGTCGAGTTGGCTGCGATTCCTTTTTATGGCGCGCTCTCCGATAGAGTGGGACGAAGGCCGGTCTATCTGTTCGGAGCGATCTTCACGGCCGCCTTTGCGTTTCCATTCTTCTGGTTGATTGATACGTCGCGGCAGAGTTGGCTGGTTGCTTCGGTTGTAGCAGCTCTTGTTTTCGGCCACGCGGCTATGTACGGACCCCAGGCGAGTTTCTTTTCGGAGCTCTTTGGCACGCGCGTCAGATACAGCGGAGCATCACTTGGTTATCAACTTTCATCGGTGCTCGCGGGAGGCCTTTCTCCGTTGATCGCGGCCAGTCTGCTGAAGGGAACGGGCCGCTCCTGGCCGATTTCGCTTTTCATTATTGGAATGGCGGCGGTTACCGCGGTATCTGTTTATCTGGCCGCGGAGACCGCGCGCCATGACATAGCTTCTGACGCACCCGTTAAAAGCAGAGCGGCAGACCGATCAACGTAGCGCGACATAACCGGCCGAAGCTGATTAACAAATTTGCGGGGCGCTTCACCGTCAGGCAACGCCGTTCTCAAAAGAGCGATTGACTGGCTCCTAATCTCATCATAGAATGCGCGCGGTTTTCAATTGAGCGGAGTCATGTGAAGCGCGTCGATCCAGGGGAGCCGCGTTTCGCTGGTATCCAACATCAAGTATTTGGTCGGCATTTGCGGAGTCACCGCGGTTCGGACGTGACCGCTCTGCCGGTTGAGGTTGTATCTTCTTTTCTAGCTTTGTTGCTTGAAGGTCTGCAAACGAACATCAACGGTTGAGATGCGAGTATGCAGGTCGTGATCGAATAATTCAGGGAGGCTCGTGCTCGATTAAGGCACGGCCTGGGTTTATTCACGTTCGAGAAGGGCTCATCCGATTCCATTGTTACACAATGGCGTGCGGCGGTTCACATCGTCGATGTGCTTGTTATCACCCGTTGGCGCTTTCGTAGATTGTGCTTTGGCGGAGCGCCGGCGACGTAACAGAGAATCTCCCGCGTATCAGCCCTGGAATTGTCAGACGATTTCGCGCAGAGCACAGAAAGAAGATTCGCCTTTTAGCCTGTGATCGAGTACGCGAAGATGCGGGCGGGTCTCTATGCGGCCGCTGCTCCTGTCGAGAATACGCTTTGATAAAACGACCCACGTAACTCAAGGAGAGGCGGGCGCGGAGACCCACCTGTGTTTTCGCCTGCTAACGCGATTCAACTGATTTTTCTTCGTCCTGCTTGTGGAACGAAGTCAAAAAAAGGCGGGCTCCCGGAGGCCCGCCAATTAAATCGAATTAGTCGCTGTTCGTTATTCCATTTTTTCCACGATGTCCTTCTTCAATCCGGAGAGCGCTGTGACGACTTCGCTCTTTTCCTGAGCAGGTACTTTGAATTTGTCCAGCGTCGCGAGCAGGTGCTTGACCGCGATATCCCAATCGCTCTCACTTATTCCAAGTCCTTTGTGAGCCGTCTTCATGTCCCTGCCGAGGTAGATGCAAGGGCCTCCGGTAGCCGCGCACAATTGATCGATGACGAGTTGGCGGACCTTGCCTTTTGAATCGTTGCTCAGGCCGACGAAGAACCGCCCGAGCTGTTTATCGCTGGCGAGCCGGCCTATGAAGTCGTCGGTGACAGCGGCCAGAGCATCGTAGCCGCCGAGTCTCTTGTATAAGCTATCTTTTCCCTGGAGCGGGCCGTTCATTGCCGGCGTCGAACTCAGAACCGAAAACGCGAGAACCATACTGCAAAGAAGTGACTTTCTGTTTGACATAGATTCCTCCCTTTTTCTAGAACGGAGCCGCCCAGGTTAGTGGGGCCTTAGTGACTGGTCCGAGCGGCGGATTATTTTGAAAGTACTAAGTACGCGGGTTGCGGAAGAATCGGATTCTCACGCCGGTGATTTTTCCGCGCTAAGGAGCGACCGCAGGATCGATTCGATTTTGAGTCAGGTGGACTCCCCAACATTGGAGGATTTGAGCTTTGATTATTAAGACTACAGGCGGGTTGGTCGCCTCGATCCTTAAGACTGAAAGCCGACCGTTGGAAGCTGATCGCTTTTTAATAGAAATTCGGGCGCGAGAGGCTCGCCAGTTACCTCTCGCGCCCTAATATGAGCCCCCATCTTCCAAAGGGATTGGAAGACGGATTCCGTAGGCAGGGTTGAGGCTCAGACCCGGACGAAAGGGGATTAAGGTGTGAAAGAGATCGTCCGGTTTTGTACAGCCGGTCGGTTTGGTAGTACCGGCCGTGACCAGCGGCAATCTTGCTTGAGCGGAGGGGGCCGCTGGGTTATGAAGCCTTGAGACGCTATGAATTATGATCTTTCCGTCTCGATTCATCTCTGCCCTCACTAACCTAAGACGGAATGTCATGCGTGGTTTCAGCAAAACCATGCAAATTTTTTCAAAAAAAATTATTCACATAAACTCAATGACTTGGAGAGCACGGAGGAAGGGTAAACTCGCGGAACGCACAACGCGTGTAGCGGGGAAAAGAGCCACACCTGCGGGTTGGCTGCTGAAAAGGAACGCGGCAGTACGCTTGATATTAATCCGCGCCAATCTCGGCGGATGCGGGAGCATGCTTCTCGTAAGCTCGAGTTTCCAGGATGTTCTTGATCTCGCTCAGGGTGAGATCAAGCTCTTCATCCTTTGTATAAAAGTGAGGTGCAATTCGGATTCCGGCATCCGGCCTAAAGTCGACCAGGAAGTCGCGCCGGAGCAACTCGGTGGTCACTGCTTTGCCATGAGGAACATCGATTACAACCGTGCCTCCGCGTTGCGCTATTTCCCTTGGGCTATTGACCTTGAATCCAGCTTCGTCGGCGAGGGCGATCAACCGCTCGGTCTGTCTGATCGATTTTTCCCTTATTTTTTCGACGCCGACATCATAGACGATCTCGTAGCCGGACTTTGCCGCGTACATTCCCGGAACGTTCGAGGTACCGTTCAGGAATCTGAAGATGTCGTCGGCGTACTCGTTCGGGCCGGCCGTGAAGGCGAACGGATTGCGATTTGCCATCCAACCGGTGACTCGCGGTTCGAGTGTCGGCCAGAGTTCGCGCTTCACATATAGGTAAGCCGCTCCAGGACCTCCGCATAGCCATTTAACCGAGCCCCCGGTCGCGAAATCGAGACCGATTTCTTTCACGTTCAGCGGAACCGTACCGGCGGACTGATAAATGTCCGCGACCACCAATGCGCCGACGCTGTGAGCTTTTTCCGTGATTGCCTTTAAATCCTGTATGAACGAACTCCGGAAAATTACGTGTGAAACGGAAACCAGCAGAGTTTCTTCGTCGATTGCATCCAGAAGTTTCTCCAGAGGAACCGTGATGCCGTCGTCCGATTGCACCGCCACGACGCGGGCGCCCAGTCTTTCCAGAGCAAAATAGACGTACAGATTCGAGGGGAAATTCAGATTCTCGCAAACGATCTTATTTCTGCGGCCCGTCCATTCGAAACAGGAAGTGATGACCGATTGGCATATCGAGACGTTGGGATGCATTACCACTTCGCCGGTTCCGGCTCCGATGATCTTTCCGACAAGATCGCCGACCGTCACTGCCATGTCCCACCAGCCTTCTTCCCAGGCCCGAATGCTTCGCGTGGCCCACAAATCCGCGTATTCCTGCAGGCATTCCTTTGTCTTCCTGGGCATAGCGCCAAGCGAGTGGCTGATCATATATACCGTGCTGTCCAGAACCGGAAACTCGCCTCTCCATCGCAATAAGTCATCCATGGCTTCCTCCATTTTGCGCGTCCTCACAGCCACCGCTCTTGTTGCTGAGATAGGTCCTCAATTCCCAAAGATCAGGGAAAAATCGCCGCTCTACGGTCTTGTTCAGATAGGCAGCCCCGTCGCTGCCTCCCGTTCCGGTCTTGCTTCCGATCATTCGCTCGACCATCTTGACGTGGCGGAGCCTCCAAAGCAAGATTAACTCATCATATTCGATCAACGCTTCGGCGAGCATGAAAAGGTCGTAATGCTTGTTAGCCTGTTCATAAAGCCGCACAAGCTCAGCAATCTGCTCCGGAGCGGACTCTCTCGCTGGGCTTCCATTCTCCGGTATTACATTGAAGCCCCTGGCCGTGAGTAATTCGTAGAATGCGTCTTGCAGGGTCGGCTGGCTCAAGCGCAATTCCAGTCGCTTGCGTTCGGCTGAACCTTCCGCGTAGTGGTCGAGAACACGAGCCTCCTTCAGTCCTGAGACAATTTCGATCTCCCTGAATTGGGCCGATTGAAATCCGCTCGCGGGCATCAAATTGTCCCGGAAGGTCAAAAAATCCATCGGCGTCATCGTCTCGAGCACCGCGACCTGCGTTACAAGAACCTGCTCGATTTCAAGGCACCTCCTCAGGAGGCGATGTGCGCCGAGCGCTTCCTTTCGAAGCAGGAGCGCGAGCACGCTATCAACCTCGTGAAGCAGTTCCTTGAACCACAACTCATACACCTGATGAATGATGATGAACAGCATCTCGTCGTGCTGAGGCGGATCCGACTCGAGGCGTTGCAGAGATGTGAGTTCGCTGATCTTGAGATAACCACCGTAGGAGAGCCGCGGCGGATCGTCGTTGCTCCGTAAGCCAAAAGCCATATTATTAGTCCTGAATCCGATTGAAGGTATTCAAACCCTCAACCCGATTCTCTATTACGAGATTCCTTATTAAAGAGCGGGGGGCGTTTATCAATGAATGCTTCGTATGCCTCTCGGAGGTCCGGGTTCATCATGCATATCGCCTGAGCCTCGCTTTCAGCTTGCAGAGCCTGTTCGAGACTCATATTGAGCTCCGCGTTGAGGGCTGCCTTTGTAATTGAAAGCGAGAACCCCGGTCCATTCGCGAGCTGCTCGGCCCACTTCATCGTTTCCGGCGCAAGCTGATCTTCGGCCACAACTCTATTATAAAGCCCGATCTCGAGCGCTCTCTCGGCCGAGATGAAATCCCCCGAGTAGAGAAGTTCGGCAGCTCGTCCAAGTCCAATTACTCGCGGCAGGAGAAACGCCGCGCCCATATCGGCCCCAGCGAGGCCTACCTTGACGAACAGAAATGCGATCTTTGCTGATGAGGCGGCGATCCTTAGATCGGCGGCGAGTGCGATGACAGCGCCGGCGCCGGCTGCCGTACCGTTCAGCGAGGCTATGACCGGTTTCCGAAGGCCTCGGATATTACGAATAAGCTCGCAGGTCATCCGAGTGAAGTCCCTCAGACAGAGCGCATCCCGGGCGAACAGTTCGCCTATGATGTCGTTCACGTCTCCGCCAGAGCAAAAGCCTTTGCCGGTCCCCGTAATTACGACCGAGCGGATGTTATTCCGTTGACCCAGCCATCGGAATGTATAAGTCAACTCGCGATACACCTCAAAGGTGAGTGAGTTCAACTTCTCAGGTCTGTTGAGAGTGATATAGGCGACGCCGCCCTGCTCGTCGTAGAGAAAACTGGCTGGATTAAATCGATCCGACTCGGACATGCGCTGCTCTACGTCATTAGACTACTGCCATAGCCTCTATTTCGACTTTCGCCGAGTCTTCCAACAGGGCGCTCACTTCAACCAGGGTCATCGCTGGATAGTGGCGTCCCATTAAGGCCCGGTAGGCGATCCCGATTTCCTTTAACCCGGCCACGTACTCTCTCTTGTCGATTACGAAGATGAGCAATCTAGTTATCGAAGTCGCCTGGCCGCCGGCGCTCTCGACTATATGGAGAACATTATCCAGCGCCTGAGCGAACTGTTTGGCGAAGTCATCGCTCACTATTCTGCAATCGCGATCCCATCCCACCTGACCGGCGACAAAGAGAAGCGAGCCGCCTTCGACAAGAACGCCGTTGCTGTATCCTTTCGGCGCCGCCCAATCCGCTGGATTTATGACTGTCTGTTTCATCTCAGCATCCGCAAGAGGTGGATCATTCAGCAGGTTTCAATCCGCTGAATTCGGTTAACTCCATCCTGGTTCCATCGCCGCCTTCGCGCTTCACTAAGCCCAGACCTGGAACATAGTATTCCGAGATCTCTAACTTGTTTCCGCTGACGCTCCTTATAACCTTCAGGCCCGTAAACTTTCCGGCCGGAACGGTGACGCTCTCCCTGCCGCTGACTTTCATCGAAACCGTTATCGTCTTGTCGTCGCTTGCCGGCGGCTGATTGGGTAGCTGAAAGACCTGGCTAAAAGTTTGAGCCCAGCTTGCACCGGGTCTGATCGAGGACAATCCGGGCATAATCGTTCCATCTTTGAACTTCAGCTCGGAAGAGGACTTCTGTCCACGGAAAGTGTTTTCGGTCTTCTCGTAGACCTGCCTTACGTTGTCGCCTTCCATTACGTACTTCCGTACGGTGGTCTCGTTTTTTTCGTCTCCGCCGCCGGTGTCCACTATCTGCCAGGTCTGTGTGAATACTTTCTTGCCGTCCTCCTGGCCCGCATCCACGACTACGATGACGTTCGCGATGATCGGACTCGCGTAATGGATCGTATACTTGAGCGTCGATCCGGGAGCGAGCGGAAAGTAAGCGTTCGCCGCTTTGAAATTCGGATCCGCTGCACTCGTCGGCCTGATTGGTTCGGGAGGCGCGAACGTCGGCGCCGGGGCCGTGTTGGAGTTCGCGTTAGAATTAGGATTCGATGAATTCGAATTACTGTTCCTGCTGTTTGAATCGCAGGCATTGATGACCGTAGCAAGAAGCAAAATCGCAAAGAAACGGAGGACCATTCGCACAGTTTCCCTTTCAATCACTCTGATCACGTGTATTTGTGCAGATCGGATTCCCTGATCTGATCATCTCAGCCCGCGAACGGAGGCGAGCATGTTTCCGAGGCTGTTGGTGGCGTCAAGTACGGCGGTCGGTTCGAACCCGCAATGCACCATGCAATCGGCGCATCGGGGGTTCCCGCTCTTGTGCCCGTACTTCTCCCACTCGGTGGTTTCCAACAGCTCCTTGAAGCTTCCGGCATAGCCTTCATTGAGCAAATAACAGGGTTTCTGCCAGCCAAGCACTGAATAGCTCGGATTTCCCCATGGCGTGCAGTCATAGTCGCGATCACCCGTAAGGAATTGCAAGTAGAATGGCGAATGATTGAACTTCCACTTCTTACCTTTTTTGCTTGAAAGCGGCGCAAGCACCTCTCTGAACAACGCCCGTGTCTGCTCTCGTTTTAGAAAATGATCCTGATCGGGAGCCCACGCATAGCTATAGCCCGGCGACAGCATCATGCCATCGACGCCAAGCTCGGAGAGATAGTCGAACATCCGATGTAGATCCTCGGGCGACTCGCCTTCGAACACGGTTGTATTTGTAGTGACTCGAAAACCCGCCGACTTGGCGGTTTTGATGGCCTTCACGGCTTTCTCGAATACTCCGTCGAGACACACCAACTCGTCGTGCCGCTCCTTCATTCCATCTATGTGAATGCTGAACGTCAGATAAGGCGAGGGCTTAAAGCGTTCGAGCGATTTTTCCAGCAGAATGGCATTCGAGCAGAGATAAACAAATTTCTTACGTTCAATAAGACCGTCGATGATTTCATTAATTTGAGGATGGAGCAATGGCTCGCCTCCGGCAACCGTGACGACCGGAGCTCCGCATTGATCGACGGCCTCAAAACACTCTTCGGGGGATAGATTTTTGCGAAGGATCTCCGCGGGGTACTGAATCTTTCCGCACCCGGCACAGGCTAGATTGCAGCGGAACAGCGGTTCGAGCATCAGAACCAGGGGATACCGGTTGACTCCAGTGAGCCGTTTCTTGATTACGTAACTTCCAACCTTGGCTGCCTGTTTAAAGGTGATTCCCATTCTTCTCCTAAGCTAGGTGATGGTGCTCTTTGAAGCGGCGGTCAGAAACGAGCATCGTAGCAGACGTATAACAGAGTGCTCAACTAATGACCGAACAGTAACAATTGTCGAACGTGACGACCGGAAGAGCAAATTGGGGCACGCCTGATGAGACGTGCCCCAACAAAGAGTATTGTCGACGGCCAACCTAATAATCCATTCCGCCGCCGCCGGGAGGCCCCATTGGTTTCTCCTTCTCGGGAATATCCGCGACCACAGCTTCCGTAGTCAGCAGCAGTCCCGCGATTGAAGCCGCGTTCTGCAAGGCGGATCGGGTCACCTTTGTCGGATCAACTACGCCCATCTTCAACATGTCGCCGTACTCTTCGGTCTGCGCGTTGAATCCGAATGACGAGTTCTTCTCGCTCCTGACCTTATCCACTACTACCGCGCCTTCGTAGCCCGCGTTGATCGAGATTTGTCTCAACGGCTCTTCAAGAGCTCGCTTGACGATCGACACTCCGATGTTCTCGTCGTCGTTATCCAGGTCGAACCCTTCAAGCGCCTTCTGCGCTCGAATGA
>QHVH01000102.1 GCA_003222245.1 Blastocatellia bacterium AA13
CTAAGACGGACGAACGCTTCGCTCACCTTCTTCCTTGTGGCTGCAAGCGCTTGAGCTACCTCCGCAACGGCGGGTACGCGGCCCGTCCGAATGGTCTGCCGATACACAAAGAGGCGCACCCGGGAATCGAAATCATACTGCTTTGCGACAGCTTGCTTGGCGCGGGTCATGCTGGCCTCCCCAGTTGCCTCAGGGCGCAGCAAGTTGTCCCAGAATTTCTTTACAAAGCCTCTGCGCTTCGCCAAAGAATTTCTGGTATTCGACAAACAGCCGATTCAACTCCAGCGAACGATCAGGCGATAAGCGTCTGCGCAGGAGCATGTCGCGCACATGAACCGGGTTAGGGAGGACTGCATCTTCGGTCAACTCTTCAAGGGCTGTGCTTGGATCGTAGTGATACATAAAGATTTCTCAATTGAGGAATTTCGCAATTCTTAATATTACTGCTGCAAAGAAGTGCTATCGAATCTCCTAGACCATTTCTGTGCCCCACAAATCGTGAAGATGAACTATGCCGCACAATTTATTCTGCCCATCGACTACGACAAGAGAAGTAATCTTCTTCTGCTCCATGATGGATAACGCAGTGATGGCGAATTCTGCAGGGCCAATGGTTTTTGGGTCACGCGTCATGCATTCCGCGGCGCTGAGGTCGAGAACTTCTTTCCCGCGGCGCTCCAGAAGCCGGCGCAAGTCGCCATCGCTGATCACGCCCACCAGTTTGTCGCCTTCAACAACCGTGGTTACGCCGAGTTTTTTTCTGGACATCTCGTAGATCACTTCTGACATAGGCGTGTGAGGCGTTACCCGGGGTAGGGCATCATCCACGTGCATAAGAGTTTCCACACGCGCCAATCGTTTGCCCAGTTTGCCGCCGGGATGGAGGTTGGCAAAATCTTCCTCTTTGAAGCCGCGTTTTTCAGAGATCGATACTGCCAAGGCGTCGCCTAAAGCGAGCATGGTTGTGGTCGACGCAGTGGGAGCGAGGCCCAGCGAGCACGCCTCCTTGGCAACGGAACAGTCGAGCGCAACATCGGCCGACGAGGCGAGCGTCGAGAGCCGCCCGCCGTTTCCGTTATAGATGCGGTCGCAGGTCATCGAAATGAGGGGAACGCCTAAGCGTTTGATAGTCGCGAGCAAAGTGAGGATTTCCTGGGTCTCGCCACTGGAGGAGAGGGCAACGACAAGGTCCCCCTTCACAATCATTCCGAGGTCGCCGTGGACTGCTTCAGCAGGATGCAGAAACAAAGCGGCATGGAAGCAGAGAATGTTAGCAGAAAGTCACGATAAGCGAGTCTGCGCAAGCCCGTAACACGACTCTGAAGGTGCCGCTCTTCCATGCCGCCCCACGCAATTCCGGAGGCCCGATCTTGGCGGCAATGACAGCTCTGCGCGAGTTGCTCAGAAGTGATCGTCGAGAACGAGGCTTCCTGCCGGCTCCTTTTTCTGAATCATCTTGTCCCAGGGCCCGCTCTGCCAGTTGTCCTTTTTCTTTTCAGTACGGATCCAAGGCGGGAGCGCAATCAGCAGGCGCTCGGCATTCGCCTGAACATAAGGTTCATAGAGAGAGCGAAGTTTAGCCAGCTTCAGATCTCCGGCATCGTCTTGGCGAAGTCGCAGGCCGTTGGCCTCGAGCGTGTTGCGAAGTTGCTGGAGTTCCGGCGTGCTGAGGCGAGGGGATGGGCTGGGATTGTACTCGGCATGAATCACCTGCGCCAAATCGACTGCAGCGTGACGCGCCATGGCGAACGTAAGCTTGGCCTGTTCGGAACGGATGCCGTCGACCCCAACGATGACCAGGGAAGTTACATCGAGCATCACCGTTAACGCTCCCAGCCAGGATTGATTGCTGTGTTGCGAGCGAAAAAAACTAAGCACTGGGTAGGAAAGATGGCTGGCCAGAACACTAGCCGACCAGCGCTCCCAATCGCGAAAAATTTCGTCCAGCACTCGCCCGTCCGGGCAACAACCGAGCCGGTTCAGCATCTCGGTCGCAGTCGGCGGCGATCCGGCGCGCGAATCGAGCAATGAAATTTCCAGTTCACGATCGGCAAGAGTGGAATAGATGATGGGAATGTAATTGATGACAACCGCGAGGAAAGCAAAGCCCATGCCAGCCTCAAAAACGGCAAGAGCCCGCGCCATCCATGAGTTGGGAACGATGTCGCCATAGCCTAGCGTAAAAAAGGTTTCGCCACTGTGATAGAGGAGCGCTCCGAATGAAATCTTTTCGCTCCCCAGTCGCAGGTGCTCTCCCAAGCCGTATTGCAGGAGAGCGAAGCCAAAGATGAGTGACGCGGCCCAGACTACCAGCAGAAAGATTATCGATAGAGGACCGAAGTAGCTGAGGTAAGTTTCGCGACGGCTCAGCGATTTGATGTGCCCGGCGAGCTTTGCCCAAGGCCGCCAGGTAATGCGATAGAAAAGCGCAGTCAGCCGGAAAGAACGTTGAACTCGACGCGGCAGGACAACCGTTTCAAATGCGTCGAGAAGTACGCTGAGCACAATCAACAATCCGACAATGGCGGCGAATATAGGCATCACTAAATTCAGTGGTACGAGCTAAGGATGTTAGCAGAGTCCCGGCGGACGGGACGTCAGCGCACATAGGTATAATCCGTAATTCGAATTCGACATGTCATTCGGTTCACTTCGAAGGAGTGGTGATTGGCTGTCTCGGGTCGGGTCCTTCCGGTTGTCGTGTTGATTTCATGCTGTGCTTTCGCTCCCTCCCAGATAGCGTCGGAACGTTCCGGAATTAAAAGTCCAGCCCCGCCTCATGTGATCAGTACACGTAATGAATTCGGACTGTGGCTTG
>QHVH01000025.1 GCA_003222245.1 Blastocatellia bacterium AA13
CTCCGATTTGTTTGATCACGAAATCCTTTCCGCGAATACGAAGTCGCGTCTGCTTGAGCTCGAATCCATCAAGAGCTACGAGCGAAATCCTCAGATCTATAGCGATATCATTTCCAACAGCCTGCTGTTTCTGGCTGTCTTTGACTACGCGCCAGCGGAAACTCGGCTAAGCGCGATCATCGCCAAAGAGAAACAGATTCCGCGCTTTCTCGCTGCCGCCCAGGTGAATCTTCACAATCCGCCCTCAATTCTATTGAAGACCGGTCTGGCGAGCCTGCGCGGTACGCTCGGATTTATCCAGTCTGATTTGCCGCCGGCTTTTGGATCGGTGCATGACGCGAAGCTTCAGGGTGAGTTCAAAAGAGCCACGGCTACGGCGGCGCAGGCGCTGACTGAATTCATCAAGCATGTCGAGCACATGAAGCCGGCTCCGGAAGCTACATTCGCGCTGGGCAAGCAGCGCCTCGAGGCAAAGCTTAGATTCGACGATGGAATCGATATTCCGGCGGCCCAACTCCTTGCTATCGCGTACCGCGAGCTGTACAGGACGCAGGAAGAATTCAAGAAGACCGCGCAGCTGATCGACTCCCGTCGCGATCCGATGGCCGTGTGGGCAGGCGTTCAAGCCGAGCACCCAAAGGCAGGAACGCTCGTCGAGGAAGCGAGAAAGCAGCTCGATGCTCTCGTGACCTTTATACGCGTTAAAAAGATCGTGACGCTTCCAACGTCCGCGCAGCCGCTGGTGGGTCCGTCTCCTGATTTCATGCGATGGTCGACGGCATCGGAGTGGGGGCCTGGCGCCTTCGCGGGTTCAAACACAGCGCCGCGGTATTTCATCACGGATGTTGATCCAAAGTGGAACGCGAAGGAAAGGGAAGAGTACCTGGCGTCTATCAACTACGCTCAGTTATGGACGACCTCAATTCACGAGGCTTATCCCGGACACTTCGTACAGGATGAATTCTTGAAGAGCGTCGCCTCTGTTGTACGGAAATCGGCGGCGTTCGCGCCAGTAAGCTTCGTCGAAGGATGGGCGCACTACACCGAGCAGATGATGATTGAGGAAGGCTTCGGCTCCGGCGATCCGAAATTGAAGATGGGCCAGCTTGCGGATGCTCTGCTGAGGCTGTGCCGAACCGTAGTCGGCATTCGGGAGCATACTCAAGGGATGACGGTTGAGCAGGGAACTCGTTTCTTTATGGAGAACGGATTCATGGGCGAGACGCCGGCTCGACTGGAAGCCGAGCGCGGCGCCTTTGACCCCGCATACATTCTGTATACGATTGGAAAGCTGGCGATTCTGAAACTGCGCGACGACTACAAGCGAACGCGCGGCAGCGACTATTCTCTTCAAGAATTTCACGACAGCCTGCTCTCGACCGGGTTGGCCCCGCTGTGGATTCATCGCCAAAAACTGCTTCCTGACGACAAATCGAAACTGCTCAACTAGCCTCCCGTGGCCTGCTCTCCGCGATCGTAAACGCGCTCCGCGTTCGCGACACCCGAAGGACAGTCGTATCCCTGGGCTTTCAACGCGTCGTGTATGGCTCCAAGCGCCAACACGACGTTCTCGCGAGTGCTGCCCGCTCCCATCAGTCCTACGCGCCAGACCTTGCCCTTCAATGGCCCGAGTCCGCCTCCGATCTCGATGCTCTGGTGTTCCAGCAGATGGGTGCGGAGTTTCTGATCGTCGACGCCCTCGGGAATGCTGACGGCATTGAGGCTCCACAGGCGTGAGCCGGGTGCAACAAGCATCGAGAGCCCCATCGCTTCGATACCGGTGACAAATGCGCGATGATTCAACTCGTGGCGAGCCCATCGAGCTTCCAACCCTTCTTCCTGGACGATGCGAAGCGCTTCGAGCAGCGCATAATTCATCGAAATCGGCGCCGTGTGATGATAACTGCGATCGGAGCCCCAGTACTTTTCGATCATGCTCATATCCAGATACCAGCTCTGGACTTTGTGTCCGCGCGCCCTGATGCGCTCGACGGCGCGATCGGAAAAAGTAATGGGCGAAAGCCCCGGCGGGCACGCGAGGCACTTCTGAGTTCCCGAGTAGCAGACATCGATGCCGTTAGCGTCGACGCTCACGGGATGTCCGCCGAGGGAAGTGACCGCATCCACGACCAGCAGGGCTCCGTAACGGTTGGCAAGCTCGGACAATCCTTTAAGGTTCTGAAGCACGCCGGTGGATGTTTCCGCATGTACAATCGCAAGCACACGAGGCCGCGTTTGTTTCAGAGCGTCTTCGATCTGATTCACGTCTACGGGGCGGCCCCATTCCGCTCGAACGGCTGTTGGCTCAGCGCCGGTACGTCCGACGATATCGAACATGCGTTCGCCGAAGACTCCGTGAATGCAGACGACGGCTTTGTCGCCCGGTTCCAGCACGTTGATGAGCGAGGCTTCCATTCCGGCGCTGCCGGTTCCTGAAATCGGAATGGTCAGACGGTTCTTTGTCTCGAACACCTTACGCAGCAGCACCTGAATCTCATCCATGATTTCGAGAAACAATGGATCGAGATGTCCGAGCAGCGGCTGCGACAGCGCGCGCAGGATGCGATCGTCAACCGGGCTCGGGCCCGGACCCAGCAGAACTCTCTTCGGTACCTGAAAATCTTTCATTGATGTTCCTCTTTCGGTAAACATTCCGCGCGGTTCATGGCAGGAGAGATAGCGCTATTAGACGGCTTTCTCGCCTGGCCATTTTCGCGTTTGAGTAACAAAGCCAACGCGATCACTGCTTCGATGACCCCTTCGTTATCTAACTAAAATTCGTGTGGTGCTCGCCCCTCCGGCTCGCGAAATAGTACGCGATGATACCGAGCATCGCGATGTGTAATCAAGCCGTGGTCATATGCGGAGCATATGCGGTTGCCGCATGCCGGCGCCTAACGGAAATCGGGACAGGACCGGCGCCGGAATAGGTGAAATACCCGTGACGGTTATCGATACTGATTGGCATTCAAAGAGGGAGTTTTCTGCATTCCACTAAAGATATTCCGCCTTCCGTTAGGAATGCATTGGAGTTCGAACATTTCAGAAGCGTAGCATGGCTGGTCCTACGGCTTATAAGCGCCAAAAGCCGCGAGCTATGACGCTATTCAGCGAAACAACATGGCGGACTTAATTAAAGACGAATGGCTTTGGGGATGGGATCCGACACCGGGAATCGTGTCGGTATGGGCGACGCGGGATGGACGGGTGACGGTGTGGCGCCGGATTGCAGCGACGGGGGAACTGGTGCGAGAGGAGGCTCGATTCCGGCCCTGGCTGCTTCTTGATCGGCTAGACGATCTGCGGGGCCTTGGTGCACGGCTTGGTCAGGAAGAGGCGGGCGGCGCGCAAGTGACTTATCGCGAGCTAGACGGACCTGGCGCACTGCGCTACCTCGTGAGCGCCGATGATGGGCGGACGCTGACATCGGCCGTGCTGGAGGGCGCGACGCGGCGGCTCGGGCGGCGCGTGGGTCATTTGCGCGAGATCGGAAAGGAATGCGTGCTCGCGCTTCCGCCGGAGGAGCAGTACCTGGTCGCGACAGGCCGGACTTATTTTCGCGATCTCTCTTTCGACCAACTGCGCCGGATGCAAATCGATCTTGAGACAACAGGGCTCGATCCCGAGCACAATCGGATTTTCATGGCCGCGATCCGCGACCCTGCAGGCGTCACTGAAGTGATCGAAGCGGGCGGAGAAGGCGATTCGGCCGAGGCGGAGCTGATCGGCCTCCTGGTGGAAAAAGTGACGGCCGCTGATCCGGACGTGATTGAAAATCATAACCTCCACGGATTCGATCTGCCGTTTCTGAATCTGCGCGCGCGCAAGCTCGGAGTACCACTCGCGTTCGGGCGGATCGGGCCTCCGGGCTTACGACAACGGGCGGCGCGGCGCGGAGTCGCGATCGATGAGGACTCACGTCGTAGAGTGCGCTTCATCGCGCCCGGCCGCGAGCTGATTGACACACTCGACGCTGTGCTGCGCTATGACTTCTCGACGCGAGATCTGCCCGGGCACGGGCTCAAGGCGGTGGCGCGGCACTTTGGAATCGCCGGACCGAATCGCGAATACATCCGGGGCGATCAGATTTACGAGGTCTACCGCCGCGACCCGGAGCGCGTGCGACGATATGCCGCCGCGGATGTCGAGGAGGTCGCGGGGCTTGCTCGGGGGCGCCGCGTTCGCCCTGGCGCGGATGGCGCCGCGTCGATACGAACGGCTTGCGGATGCAGGAGCCGCTACGGGAGTCATCGACCCGCTGCTCGTCCGAGCGTACCTGCGCGCGGGACTGGCGCTTCCCGCGCACCAGCCCGGCGATGGCACGTCGCACAGCGGCGCGGCGCTGCACCTGTTCGCGTCCGGTGTTGCGCGGAGGGTAGTCAAGGCGGACGTTGCAAGCCTATATCCATCGTTAATGCGAGCGTACCGCATCGGCCCCGCGCGTGATCGGCTTGGAGCTATGCTCACGCTGATTGATCAGCTCGTCGAGCGCCGGCTCCAGGCGAAGGCCAGCGCTCAGGCCGCGCCGGCCGGATCGGTCGAGCGTTACACTCACGAGGCAATGTCGGCGGCGATGAAGCTCGTCGTGAACTCGGCGTACGGCTACCTTGCAGCCGGCGGCGATCTGACTCGGTTTGCCGACGTCCACGCGGCCAACGAGGTGACCCGTCGCGGCCGCGAAAGTCTCGACCTGATGTGCCGCGAGCTCGCCGCGCGCGGCGTCACGCTGCTGGAGGCCGATACTGACGGCGTTTACTTTGCGGTTCCCGAAACCTGGAGCGAGACGGACGAGCGATGCGTGGTAGCCGAGGTCGCGGCGCTTCTGCCGCCGCTCGTGAAGCTCGAGTTCGAGGGCCGCTATCAGGCGATGCTTTCGCACGAGCCGAAGAACTATGCGCTGCTCGGATACGACGGCGCTCTCGTGCTGCGCGGAGTCGCATTTCGCTCGAGCCGCGCGGAGCCGTTTGGCGAAGCATTTCTTCGTCGCTCGATCGCCAGTTTGCTCGTGGGTGATATTGCGGGCGTCCGCGATGCCTACCTCGCCGCCGTGATCGCGCTCCGCCGCCGCGAGTTGCCGACATACGATGTCTCGTCGCGCGTGCGCCTCACGAAGACACGGGAGCGGTACCTGGAGACCCGTGACAGCCGGCGTGAGCTGCCGTACGAAGCGATGCTCGCTGCCGGCCCCGCGTCGTGGAGCGTTGGCGATCGCATCCGGGTGTATCGCACGCAGAATGGCGGCGGAGGCGTGGTCGAGGACTATGCCGGCGAGCCCTTCGCGAACAAGAGCGCCGAACCTCGCGACTACGACATCGAGCATTACGTGCGCTTATTGCGGGACACATTCGCGGCGCGCCTGGCGCGCGCGTTGACACCGGAAGACTTCGCCTTCGTGTTCGCTGATCCAGACCAACCGTCACTCTTTTCGCCGCCAATGACCGCTATTCAGACCATCCTGACCACGACTATAACGTCGGCGGCTACAGACTCCGCAGCCGAGAACGAAGTAGATTGAGACTCAGGCTTTAGCCGCTACTCATCAAGGAGACCAAGGCGCGCTTTGCGTCTATATGTAACACAGAGAGAGATGTTCAGAACATAGGCCGAGCATCTCGTAGTGCCAGGCATTGTTGGTTTTGGGAACTTCATGAAATTAGCTAAAAGCTAGAAGACAAGCGTCACCGGTTTGATAAGACGGTCTACCGAGGAAATTGCGAGAAGACTGTGAGGAAGGGGACGTAGCAATCCGCGGCCATTCGAGAAAGTGGCACCTATTGCGGTGCGTACAAGGTGCGTACACTATTTATATTTCGGCTGCCTCGCGCTTCAGATAGGATATGGCGAGTCCTTGAAACTCGTCGAGAGATGTAAACTGCTTGTCACAGGCATTCGTGAGCCGGTTAAGATCTTTTCTAGGAAGCTTATCTAGGTCCTCGTGTACAGCAATGCTTTTGAACTTCAGGTCTTTCCGTTGAAACTCCAGACAGCTAATGGTCGCTAAACGAGCACGATTGACGTCCCTTATCGCAAAAAGGTATAGGGGTAAACCATTGGGTGAGAGTTGCCAATCGACCGCAAGATCGTCGCGATCCGGAATCGGAAAGACATCTTGAGTAGGATGGAAACGCTTTAGCGAGTCCTGAATGAATTCAGCGAGCCTCTCCTCGAACAGGCTCGACAGCAGCTCCCTCTTGAAGTAGCGCAGATTGCAGATCTTCGAAACCGCCTGGGAGAACTGGAGCAAGGTTGCATAGAGGGTTTCGGCTGTCGCTTCAACAAATAACTCGCCTGCTTCTTCCGTTACGTCATTCTCCGCAAGAATGCGGCGAAAGATCCGAGCCTTGTTCGGTGTGTCAATATCAAAAGAATAAGAGAGTCTCATCATCGTCAGTCCATGGTCGCTGATGCGCACGCTCTCTGGCACGTCAATCTCGCCCTTCTTCGGAAGATCGAGAAAGATGTCCATCATATCTCCATCTTCGTGAAACAGGGGTACAACGAGTTGGAGAATGCCTGGGCGCTTCTCGCGCACCGCTACGTGAGAGTTAAACTGTTCGCGTAGGATTTCGACTGGGTTCATCATCAAACCTCAACCAAGGCCGTCCTTAGGGAATAGATTGAACTGCCGCACATCTGCGAAATAGTCGTCTCTATCATCTAACTGGATAATGTCCAAAAAATGGGCGAGCGCTTCGAGATACGAACCATACGCTGTGGTCTCTTCGATATGTCGCGGCTCCAGGATTCGGCGTTAATATCGTCAGCCGTGCTGGTATGAATATGAAAGATTGAATGATGGGGATGGGACCGTTCTCCTCCGTGTTGGCCGTTGAAGCGCAGGAGTTGAATACTGCCGGGTTCCTCCCCAGGATGGTACACAAGCCCAATAGAGAAATTTTCTTGGAACTCCTCGCTCTGTCGCATAAAACAATGGAACGAATGGCCATCGTCTACGGACTCTAATTTCATCTCGTTCCGCTTCATTTTTCCAATCAGGCGCATTTCTTTGCGAGGAGGCTCTATCACCCTTTTATGAATGGCTGTGAGATTAGCAAATTCCTGATTGGTGAATTTCCTCATAACTGGTCGCGACGTCTAACCGAGAGCCTAATGACCACGAGCGCAGGAGGCTTCCCTAGAATCGCACCTCATACGTGATCAGTGGGCTCTTGCTGCGTCTAGATCCCCACGTTTACGTCAAAAAGAGTATCAATGTATTCAATCAAGTCGCCATCAAGCGTAAAGACTGCTATCAGTTTCTTGCAGCTATGGAATCATAGGCCAGTATAACCAGCCAGGGAATTTCGGCAAAGGGTGCCTTCAATGCTGCAAGCTTTTCAAGTCTCGCCTGATGGCTGATCGTCTTCACCAATGTAGCCAGCACGACCAGGAACGGCGACTCCTGGTGAGTTCCGCTTTAATCGAAATAAGCAGTGACCACGATCTATCCTCCCGAGTCACAATCGGATGCTTCTCTTCCGTTCAGTCGAGTGAGTGATTTCAGGAGAACGATCCGTGTCTGCCGTCTCCCTTAGCGAAGCGCGTTGCCCCCGCTAATGCTTCGTCCTTGAGTGCTTCCAACCCATGCCGAAGCTCGTTGCTAATTGCATCGTTGAAGCTCAGGTCGAACTGCTCATATGCGGAGAGCCGGTCGCCGCGGAGACAAACCTGCGGGAATTGCGCTATTTCACGGGCCAATGCCTCCGCCGTTTCGCGGGCCCTGCCCGGCGCGGTGACGCGATTGACGAGGCCCATGCTCAACGCTTCAGCCGAGCGGACAGGTCTTCCGGTCAGGATAAGATCGAGCGCCCGGCTAAGACCGATTAATCGCGGGAGTCTCACCGTGCCTCCGTCTATTAGCGGCACGCCCCAGCGCCGGCAAAAGACGCCGAGAACCGCGTCTTCTTCCATCACTCGCAGGTCGCACCACAAAGCAAGCTCGAGACCTCCGGCTACCGCGTAGCCCGAGATTGCCGCGATTACAGGTTTGCTCAAAAGCATTCGTGATGGTCCCATCGGGCCGTCTCCATCCGGCTCGACTCTATTGCCTTCACCCGCCGCATAAGCTTTGAGATCGGCTCCCGCGCAGAATACGCCGTGCTCACCATAGAACACTCCGACCGATGCACTCTGATCGGCGTCGAACTCTCTGAACGCGTCGGCGAGAGCCTGAGCAGTCGATCGGTCTACAGCATTTTTGCACTCCGGCCTGCTCAGGACGATCGTGGTGACGGGGCCGTTCTTATCGATGTCAACTGACATAAGACTCTTCCTTGACTCGGAGAACTATTAGCTTCCTTTTTTCAACTGATCGACTATTTCTCTAAAGCCGCGTTCTTCGCGAAGCGGGTCGAGATCCTTGTTCCCGTCAAGCTCGGCGGCATTATTGAAGCCCGCCCGTACCGCCTTCTTTAGTGCTTCGATGGATTTCCTCTTGTCGCCCGCAAGCGAATACGCGCACGCAAGGTTGTAGCTCACCCGCCAGTTGTCAGGCATCAACTCTGAATCTATCGCAAGCTCGGCGGCCGCAAGCTCGTACTTCTTGCTCCTCAGCAGCGCCGAAGAGAGCTCGTAAGAAGATATGAGGAATTCGTTGAGAACCCGCCGGGAGATCGCGCGTTGGAGACCGCTTTCTTTCGCGTCCGACTTCTTTTTCAGATCGGCAAGGGCCCGCTTTAGGTCGGCCATGGCTATATGCCTTGTATCGCCTTCCTCGCCGGTCACGGGTCTATCCATGGTAGGAGACATGGTTGGAGATACGGTTGGAGACATGCTCGGAGACATGGACTGAGAGTCGGACATTCCGGACATTGGAGTCATTTGCGCCGTGGGTGTCTGCTGCATCGGTTCGCCTTCGGCCAACGCCGCGGCAACCCTTCTATCGCGCAGCGATCCTCTGAGCCTGAATAGCTCTCGAACGCGCGTACGCTGCTCGGACTCCTGCTCGCTCTCCTGTTTCAAGCCCTGTTTCACGGCTTTTGAAGCCCTGAGGCTCTCGCTCTTCTTCTCGAACGGAGCTACATCGCGAAGGCCTTTGAAGTCGCGCGCGATGTTGTGATAGGTCACATAGGCTTCATACAGACGGCCTGCCGCTTCGTCCGCGGTTGCGGAGTCCGTGTTCTTCTTCAGGAGCGACTCAACAAGAGCTTCGTTCCTGTAATGCTTGCCCGACTTGATCGCCTGTAGCTCCATCCACTCGACCGCGCTTGCGCAGAGGTCGGAGGGCGGCCAAGCGTGACCGCCTTCGAACGCGGCGAAACGGTTCGCGATTCCGGCGGCGCTGAGCGCCCGTTCCAGCCGCTTCAACTCGGGATAATTGAAGTCCTCAAATCCGGCGATGCCGAAGAGAACAAACGGAGTCGATGCGGAAGGAGAGATTTCGGTTGGAAACCCTGCGCCGCAGGCGATGACTCCGGCAACGCCGCCTTTCAACATGAATCCGAGTTGGCTGGCTACGCGGGCCCCGCCTGAAAAGCCGGCGGCATAGACTCGGGCTTCGTCGATCGAGAATCGCGCATGAGTGTCATCCCACAAGGCGCGAATCGCAGCCAATGTTGGAGTCCAGGGACCGTTCCTCGAATTGTTCGAGCCCGCGAGTATGTACCCGTACTTTTCCGCGGCTTCTTTGAAGCGCTCGACAGGCACGAGCCCCCGCGCTCCGGGATCGAACGCGTATAGAATCGGCCACCGTTTGTCTGGAGTGTAAGCGGACGGCAGATAGAGCGCATAGGTCTGATTGTTATCGGCGGCGCAGGCAATTCTATCGACTACTTTTCCCGCGGCGGGCGCCTGGGCTTTCGCTTCGCCCGTCAGCAAGAATGAAAGAGAGACGATTAGGAGACCGCAAAAATGTTTCATCGCTTATCTCGATTGAATCATCATTTCCCGATTTCTTGTACAGCAGACGGCGAGTTGAGGAACTCTTACATTAGCTTCGCTGGACTCGGTTGTTTATTGGCTCTCAGATGACTTCGCGTCCGCGGATATGCCCGCAAAATTCGCCAGCAGACGTAAGCCGTTGTCCTGACTCTTTTCAGGGTGAAACTGGACGCCGCGGACCGCGCCTCTCGCGCAGATCGACGGATACTCTATGCCGTAGTCGGTTACCGCGATCACGTCGCGCTGATCCTCGGCTTCGATATAGTAGGAGTGAACGAAATAGAAGTAGCTTCCGTCAGGGATTCCCGCGAGAAGGGCTTCGGGTTTTTTCTTCTCGATCTGGTTCCAGCCGATCTGCGGTACTCGGGGTCCGGTTTGCGGAAACCGGACAACTCTTCCGCGCATGAGACCCAGGCCCGGGTGAACGCCGAATTCATGGCCTTCGTCGAACATCAACTGCAAGCCTACACAAAGACCGAGAATCGGTTTTTGGTGTTGGGCGGCTTCCAGGACAAGTTGATCCAGTCCGGACTCTCGCAAGCGCCGCGCGCACTCTCCGAAAGCGCCGACGCCGGGAAGAACGAGCCGCTCGGACTCCCTTATCAGGGTGTGATCGTTTGTAAGACGGGCATCGGCTCCGACGGCGTGAAACGCCTTCTCGACACTGCGCAGGTTGCCCACTCCGTAATCGATGATGGAAATCATGGATAGCGATTAGTAGTCAGCGATCCGTCTTAGAGAGCGAACCCCAAACTCTCTACATTAGTTGTTCAATCGCCGCGCTGCGGCGAGATTCGCGTTACGATCACTTCTCATAGCGATCCCTTCGTAGACAACACGCCTTCGATTCGAGATGAGATCCTTGTTGCCGCCGAGAGAGCCTTCGCCGTTGACTTGAAGACTGCTTCTATAATGTGGTGCTGGTTCGCGCCGTACAGCAATTCAATATGGAGATTGCATTTTACTTCGCCCGCGAACGATCTCCAGAAATGCTCAATGAGCTCGACATCCAACTCGCCTATTCGATCCCGAATCTTGTCGACTCTGTAGACGGTGAACGCGCGCCCGCTCAGGTCGACTACGGATCTGACGAGAGTCTCGTCCATTGGCACATAGGCCGAGCCGAATCGCACAATGCCGCTCTTGTCGCCGAGCGCTTCCGCAAAAGCCTGCCCGAGCGTGATTGCAATATCTTCTGCCGAATGATGGCCGTCAATGTGAAGATCACCGGTGCAGGCGACTTCGAGATCAAAAAGGCCGTGTCGAGCAAAGAGGTCGAGCATGTGATCGAGAAAACCGATGCCGGTAGTAATAGTAGCTTTGCCTGAACCATCCAGGTCGATCTTGATCTGAACGTCGGTCTCACGCGTAGTGCGGCGGATTTGCCCTTCTCTACTCATATGCTCCAGTGCTCGATGTCTCCAGGATGAAATATGCAAACGTCAAAGTCTATCGCTCAATAACCGCGATAATGCGTCGGCCAGCCGGTCGTTCTCCTCGGGCGAGCCCACCGAAACTCTTACGCATCGCGAAAGCATAGGATACCTGCTCACGTCGCGGACAAGTATATCCTGCTTGTGCAACTCTTCGAATAGTACCGAAGCTTCGAGGCTGCTTCGAATCAATATGAAGTTTGCCGAGGACGGGAACACCTCGAGACCCTTGATTGAAGCCAACAGGCGGATGAGCCGCTCCCGCTCCTGGATGATCAACTCGATTCCCGGCCGCAGGAGCTCGAACATCTCGCAAGCAGTTTCGGCCGCGGCCGCTGAGTAGAAATTCAGATTGTAAGGCAGCGTTGCTTTGTGAACTTCGCGCGTGATTTCCGGAGAAGACAGCATGTAGCCGATTCGAAGCCCCGCCATCGCCATCGCCTTTGAAAAAGTTCGCAGAACGACGAGATTCGGCAGCTTGTCGAGGAGACGGACCACACTGTGCCCGGAGAATTCGTGATAAGCCTCGTCGAGTACGAGAATGCCATCGAACTCGGTTGCTATTCGACAAATGTCTTCGTCGTCGATTCGACAACCCGTTGGATTATTCGGCGAGCAGATTACTACAACGTCCGCGGTACGGCTCGCGGAAAGCAGTGCAGGAACATCGAATTGAAAATCACTGGTTAGGGGAATCGAAACGGCCTCCCCTCCTAACACCGTTACAATCTGGCGATAGAGCGTGAATGTCGGCTGCGGAATTACGACTCGCGTTTTTTCCGCCACGGTGACGGTCAGAACCGCTTGAATAAGCTCATTCGAGCCGTTACCGGCAAGGGTTCCTTCGGGTTTCCAGCCGGCAAAGGAAGCGAGGCGTTCGAGGAGCGATGCCGGAACGAATGCCGAATAACGCGACCACGGCCGCGACTGGAGTCGGCGCGCTACTTCCTCTTTGATCGGTTCGGGAACATCGAACGGATTCTCGTTCTGATTGATCTTTATGTTTGCCCGATAGGGCGGCAGCGTGTACGCGCTGATCGCGCGCACGGCGGGCTTGATTTTGCGAAGCGGATCGTTCATTCGGCTTGAGTCTTTCTCAGCAGAATCGCGCGCGCGTGCCCGGTCAATCCTTCCGCCTCTGCCATAGCGGCTATATGACCGCGATTCGCCGCGAGGGCTTCGCGCGTGTAGCGGATGATCGATTGGCGCTTCACGAAATCATAAACGCCGAGCGGGGAAGAGAAGCGCGATGTTCCCAAGGTCGGCAATACGTGATTCGGTCCGGCGAAATAGTCTCCAACGGGCTCGCTTGACCATGGGCCGAAGAAGATCGCTCCCGCGTTTTCTATCGCCGCCGCCGCCGAATCGTTTTCCGTTGTCATTAGCTCGAGATGTTCGGGCGCGAGTTTATTCACAAGTTCGCAGCCTTGTTCCACGGATTCGACGACGATGATTGCGCCATACTGCTTGATTGATGCGCGAGCTATATCGCGACGTTCAAGCGAATCAAGCTGTCGCTCGATCTGTTCGACGACTTCGCGAGCCAGAGCTTCAACCGATGTTATGAGAATCGCCGACGCTGCTTCATCGTGTTCAGCCTGCGCAAGCATATCGGCGGCGATGTATTCGGGATCGGCCGATTCATCCGCGAGGATCACGATTTCCGTCGGCCCCGCGATTGAATCGATTCCGACCGAGCCGTACACGAGTTTTTTCGCAAGAGCCACATAGACATTTCCGGGACCTGCGATCTTCGCAACTCGCGGTATTGTTTCGGTGCCGTATGCAAGAGCCGCAATGGCCTGTGCGCCGCCGATTCGATATACCTCTTCGATGCCGAGCTCGCACAGAACTGCTGCTATTTCTGGAACTCGCTCGAGTGTTCCCGGGGGCGTGGTGATTAGTATTCGCGGAACACCGGCCACGCGAGCCGGAATCACGTTCATAATTACCGATGACGGGTACGCCGCGGTTCCCCCCGGTACATACAATCCGGCTGAATCGACAGGAAGTATTCGCTGACCGAGCACGACGTTATTGTCGGTCCGGATTTCCCAGGTGTTTTCGCGTTGAAGCTCGTGAAATGCTCGAACGTTTTCGATTGCTCCGCGAAATGCCTCTACTGTTCGAGCATTCGCGCGGGCGGCGGTTTCTCTGATCAAAGCGGGATCGATACGGATTTCAGCTCGGCTGAGATCGACGCCATCGAATTGCTTCGTGTAGCGAATGAGCGCGTCATCGCCCTCGGTTCGCACGGCGTCGATGATCGCGGCGACTCGGGCGACCACTTCGGGATTGGTCTGAATCGAGCGTGATGCGATTCGAGCCAGAGCCTCGTTCGCGGCCGCGGTGTTGTAAAAGGTGACTTCCACGCGAATTTCCAGGGTCACGGCCGGCTACAATGCCTTTCGAAGCGACTCGATGAGTTCCGCGATTCTCGCGCGCTTCAGATGATAGCTCGCCCGATTCACAATAAGGCGCGCCGTCGATTCTGAAATCGTATCCACGACCACAAGACCGTTCTCGCGAAGCGTGCGGCCGGTTTCTACGAGATCGACGATGTGGTCCGACAGGCCGAGCACGGGCGCAAGCTCGACGGAACCTGATAGCACGATCAATTCAATCGGCACGCCTCGTCGCTGAAAATAATCCGTACTGGTCCGCGGGTATTTTGTCGCCACTCGCGCGGTCACGAGCGGATTGTAGCCGCGTTCGGCCGATTCGGGCTTGCCCGCTACGACCAGTTTGCAACGTCCGAATCCGAGATCGAGCGGTTCGTGCACGTCCGCCGCGGTTTCTATCAGCACATCACGGCCGCAGATTCCAGCATCGGCGACGCCGTATTCCACATAGATCGGCACGTCGGAGGGTTTGACGAAGAGAAAGCTGTATCGGCCCGACTCATCTTCGATCATCAAGCGGCGCGATTCAAGATGGTCTTTGGAAACGGCGATGCCCGCACGCTCGCACAGCTCGAGCGCTTCCGTTTGTAGTCGTCCTTTTGCTATGGCCAGGGTAACGAGCATAGTAAGCGGTCAGCATCCAGCGAACAGCTCTCAGCATTTTAGCGGTCAGTATTCAGCTTTCATCTATCAGCTTTCAGCAGAAAGCCAGCCATTGAGAAGCCAGCCATTAATAATGACCGGATTTCAGCGCGCGATTTCCACCTTTCTGCCTTGAGATCGCAGCAACGCGGCCTCTTTAAATGTCCGGACGATGTCGCTCCCGTCAGTCAATCGGACTGCTTCATAGTCGCGGGCGGCCAGCCTATCCGCTAATCGATTCGACAGAAGCTGAGCGAGCCAATCAAGACAGAGCGAGAATCCGACAGCCGGCTCCGAGTTGCCAAATTTTGCGAGTAATTGATCGTATCTTCCTCCGCGCCCAAGCGCGGCGCCCAGGCCGGAAGAGTAAATTTTGAATGTCAGGCCGGTGTAGTAATCCAGCGCGGCGACGTCGCCCAGATCCAGGTCTATATGTTCATCTATGCCGATTTCTTCAGCGATTCGGTATACATTCTCGAGATCGTCGAGCGCGGCCGCCGATCGCTGGTTCTCGACCAGCGATCTTGCTTCGCGGAGTATCTCGCGGCCTCCGGCGAGAGTTACGAGCTTGCAAAGCGCCGCGCGAGTTGTTTCGTCTGCTCGTCCGGAGAGGAATACGTCCAGCCCGGCAGCGTCTTTGCGATCGACGATATTGCGCATCTCCCGGCTGCCGTCTTGATCGAGGTCGAGCCGCTCGGCTATGCCTTTGAAGAAGTCGACGTGGCCCAGCGTTATGGTGAAGCCCTCGACTCCGAGGCGGCGAAGGATCTCCGTTGCAATCACGAGTGCTTCGGTGTCGGCCTCCAGTCGATCGGAACCGATATGCTCGAAGCCTATTTGATGGAATTCATACTGCCGGCCGCCCCTGGGCTCGTCCCATCGAAAGACCTCGCCGGAATATGAAAGGCGTATTGGGCGGGGATCGCCTCGAAAGCGGGTTGCAACGGTTCGAGCTACGAGCGACGTCATCTCGGGCCGCAGGGCCAGCAATGATCCGTCCCGGCCGGTGAACCTGTAGGTCATCTCCGCCTGCTCTTTTCCCATTCCCAATACGAAGAGATCGGCGTAGTCGAAAACCGGCAGGATGATTTCAGAGTAGGACCAGCCGTCGAGAACGGTCATCACCTCACGCTCTATGTGTCTCCTTACCCTGACCTCGGAGTCGAATATGTACTGAACGCCGGGAGGGATTTTTGAGAGCGATGATGACATAGATAGTCCCGATTTCGAGAGGCAACCGGGAAAGCTAGCACGGCCGTTGATGCGCCCGCAACGCTCGCATTCGGTGCTTGGGTTCGATGGCCGGATGTTAAGTTGTCGCTGGTTTAGCAAACACTTGAGCGAGGTGCTATGATTCCCGGCGCATTGATTCTACTTTCTTAAGAAAACCGCTCGGATGGCGGTATGGAGGCTCCAAATGGCCACTACTACGCTTGCTCCGAAGAGCAACGGAAAGTATGTGATTAACGGGGGAACCCCTTTGAAAGGAACCGTGTTTGTTCCCGGAGCAAAGAACGCCGCGTTGCCGATCATAGCGGCCGCGCTCCTGGTGAAGAACGGACAGACGATCTTACGGAACGTGCCGCCTCTTAACGATGTGCGTATACAAATGGCATTGGCTCAATCGATCGGCGCCAGAATTAACTATGATGAAAATGAACGTATTCTCGTAATTGATGCATCATCTTTAAATAACTCCGCCCTTGATACAGCCCTGACAACTCAATCGCGTGCTTCCATCCTGTTGCTGCCGCCGGTCCTTTATCGGCTTGGGAGAGTCGAATTCCGGGGAATAGGGGGTTGCTCCCTGGGTCTGCGAAGATTGGATTTTCATCATAACGGTTTTAAGCGACTTGGCGCGGCGGTCGAAGGCGATCACGACGATCTCGTAATTGAAGCGGAACACCTGTCGGGCAATCTTGTTTACCTGGACATACCAAGCCAGACCAGCACGGAGAACTTAATGATGGCTGCGTGTTTGGCTCACGGCACAACCGTAATCGAGAACGCGGCGTCCGAGCCTGAGGTCGTCGACTTCGCGCACTTTCTCATAAGTATGGGGGCGGATATCCAAGGGGCCGGAAGCAAGACAATTACGATTGAAGGGGTCACGGAGCTGAAGGCCGTCGAGCACACGATTATGAGCGATCGCCTGGACGCCGGCCCCTTTATGATGGCCGCGGCAATAACCGGGGGCGACATCGAGTTGGTGGGCGCGCAGTTGGACGAAATGCGCATCCTGGTCGCTAAGCTCGAACAGATGGGCGTAAAGGTCAAGGCGGATGGCCCTGTTGTTAGAGTGAAGGGACCCAACAGACTGCGGCCCGTGAACGTCGTTTCCTGCCCCTATCCCGGATTCTCGACGGATTTTTTGCCGGCGGTCATGGCTCTTGCGTGTGTCGCATCGGGAACGAGCTATCTTAGAGAGAGCGTGTTCGAGGACCGTTTCACTCAGGCTGAAGGGCTTAGTGCGTTGGGCGCGAATATCAGCAAAGGCCCCGGTAATCTGGCCCAGGTAGAAGGTATTGAAAAGTTGCACGGCGCCCACGTAACCGCTCCCGATCTACGCGCAGGCATGTCCATTGTGCTGGCGGCGTTGATCGCCGAAGGAGAAACCGTTATCGACAACATCTATCAAATCGAGCGCGGCCACGCCGATGTGGATATAAGACTCCGAGCACTGGGAGCAAGTATCACGCGCCAGAGTTAGAGCAGGAATCCTCGGGGAACAAAATATCAGTTCCCTGCAGGGGAACGCGTCAATAGCCGGGGGCCAGCGAAGCGCAGGCCCCGGTGCCAGGGAGGATTGTCAAGCGCCAAGTTCTATTGCGCGAGTCGATTACATTGTATAGAATCCGGCCCTCTTTATTCGGCTCCTTCGAAGCCAACGGCGAGGTATTCAAATGGAGCAGGAAGTTGTGTCCCAGACTACGCTCGAGACTATGCACGAGCAGTTGAGGGCATTGACCCAACTGCAAGGTCTGTCTCGCAAACTCAACGCCTCACTCTCGCTTGATCAAACCCTGGATGCGGTCATCGACGCCGCGATCACCATCTGCCGAACCGATCGTGCTGCGATCAGCTACTTCGACGAAGCCGGCGAGCTGATTCTCATCCGGCATCGCGGGCTCTCCGCGCAATACGTGGAAAACCGGCGGCTGAGCCGCCGAGAACCGTCGCTTATCGCGCTTGTAGAAAAAGGGCTGCCCGGCATTGTAGAAGACGTGGAAGAACTCGCGGGAATCTCACCTAACTACGAATACTGGAAAGCCGAGGGTGTTCGCTCGATCGTCACGCTGCCTCTTGTAAGCGAAGGCGCGGTTTTTGGAGTGCTTGGAGCCGGCTCGCGTGAGGTTCGTCGATACAGCGAAGTAGAGATCGACGCGATGACGATTCTCGCTACCGAAGCTGGCGCCGCGATTACTAACGCCCGCCTGTTCGAGAAGCTCAAGGAGGCGAATCGAGCCAAGGATGAATTTCTTGCGACCCTTTCGCATGAACTGCGAACGCCCCTGACTCCGATTATGGGTTGGGTGAACGTCTTAAAGGATCTCAAGAAACTGGATCCTTTGCTGGCGGAGGGCCTCGAGGTCATCGAGCGCAACGCCAAACAGCAGGCAGTCCTTATTAATGACCTGCTCGATCTGACGCGTATTATCAGCGGCAAAATAGAGTTGTTTCGAGAAGCGACGGATCTTGTGTCTATCGCGAAGGCGGCCGCGGAACAGATTCGGCCTCAGGCCGGGGACAGATCGATCGAAGTCGCAACCGATCTCCCGCCGATTGCCGTTACATGCGACCTCGACCCCCTGCGAATTCAGCAGGTCATTACCAATCTGCTGGGCAATGCCTTGAAGTTCACTCCGGAAGGCGGCCGAATCGAGCTGCGACTGCATGGAAATGAGCGCGGGGAAGGGAACGCGCTGCTCGAAGTAATCGACAACGGATTAGGGATTGAACCGGCGTTCCTGCCGCACATATTTGAGAGATTCACGCAGGCGCACGGAAGCCTGGATCGCCGGTATGGCGGACTCGGTCTCGGACTCGCAATAACTCGATCTCTGGTGGAGATGCACGGCGGTCGTATCAGCGCCGAGAGCGCGGGGATAGGATTGGGTTCTTCGTTTCGTGTGACACTGCCGGTCGGTATGCCTGCGCCTTTGACGGAAACGGCAGGGAATCGAGAGACATCGCTCTCTTCCAAGAACGACGAGAGCCCGGACGATTTAGGGTTGCGCCTCCTTGTCATAGAAGATTCCCAGGATGCGCGCAACGTGATGGAGCTTATTCTCTCCACCTACGGCTGTGATGTTGAGACGGCTTCGAACGCGAGCGATGGAATCAAGCTTGCGGTGGAGCATAAGCCTCACATCATTATTTCTGACATCGGGATGCCGGGCCTCGACGGATATGAATTCATAAGACGAATACGCGCGACACCCGGCCTCGAGAACACTCCGGCGATCGCGTTAACGGGATATGCCCGCGAGGAAGATCGCGAATTTGCTTTGGAAGCCGGTTATGACGCCCATCTCGCAAAGCCTGCCGACCTGCCGCGCCTTCTGTCTCTGATTCGGCGTCTTACTAAGGGCGAGTAGTCGATTCAGACGTCGAGAGCTCGCGACTTTGTTAAGGTCATAACTCAGTATCGAAAAAACAATCGAAAGAACCAAGGGGCGAGCTTCCGTGCTTGCCTACCGCTGTCGAAATAGTCTCACTTGGGATCGATCCTGTAGCTCGTGGAGTAACTCCGCGCAGTTTTTTCCAAGCCGCGGATGCCGCAGATCCGGAGCAATCTCCGAAAGCGGAGCCAGAACAAATCGACGAAGATGCGCTCGCGGATGAGGAATTTTCAAATGGGGAAGATCTATCGTCTGCTCTCCGAAAAAGAGCAGATCAATGTCAATAAGCCGCGGACCGTTTCGTACCGACTGCTTGCGCCCCATCTCCGCTTCTATAGCTTTGAAGATGCTCAGAGTTTGTTCCGCATCGAGCGATGTCGCAGCCTCAATCACCTGATTGAGAAACCACGGTTGATCCTCAAAACCGACAGGCTCCGTCTCATATACAGATGAGTCGCTAACGATAGTGATCCGCGACGCGGCAAGCCGCCTGATAGCTTCCGCGAGATTTCTTTCGCGATCACCCAGATTCGAACCAAGCTCGATATAAATTCTAAGAGGGCTCAGTGCATCCTTGCTTGAGGTCATTCTGTGGCTCTTTGGCGGATCTGATCGCGCCCGATAAATGAGGCGTCATTATTCTCATGATATCAAGAGGATAATGCCAGCAGGTTAATGATAAGCTTAGCAAGCGTGACTACGGTAACCATAAAAAAGGCAGGAGCCGAGCGAGTACGCGCGAGGCATGCCTGGGTCTATCGCGGAGACCTAACCGATGACGGCGGCGCGAATGGCGGTGAAGTAGTTCGAGTCATCGATCAACGCGGGCGCTCTCAGGGTTGCGCACTCTTCAGCAGCCGATCTCAAATCTCACTTCGTTTCGTTTCATTCTATCGAGAAATCGATGAGCATCTCTGGTTGCGGCGCCTCAGATCGGCGGCGGAGCTGCGAGCGCGGGTCGTGAACGACACCACGGCGTATCGGCTCGTATTTGGCGAGAGCGATCTCCTGCCTTCATTGATAATCGACCGCTACGGCGACTGCTTTGTTATTCAAACGCTTTCGCAGGGAATGGAAAATCTTAAATCGCGCTGGGTGGAGTTACTCGCTAGCGAATACTCCCCGCGTGCAATCGTCGAGCGAAATGAGAGCCGCGTGCGCGATCTGGAGGGGCTGCCCCGCCATTCGGGGGTTTTATATGGAGAGGAGCCGGGGACCATTGAGATTAAGATGAATGGTCTTGCGTTCGAAATCGATCTCCTGCGCGGGCAAAAGACCGGGGCGTTTCTTGATCAGCGCGAAAACTATGTGGCGGCTGCTTCGTATGCAACCGGGCGCGCGCTTGATTGCTTTACGTTTCAGGGCGGTTTCGCATTGCACATGGCGAAGCGCTGCGCGAGCGTGATTGCCGTGGATGTCTCCGCGCCTGCGTTGGAACAAGCCGGCCGCAACGCTTCTATCAACGGCATCGGCAACATCGAGTTCAGAGAAGCGAATGTATTCGATTGCCTGCGCGATATGGACGATAATGGCGAGCGATTTGATTCAATAGTCCTTGATCCGCCCGCGTTCGCCAAGAATCAAGCCTCGGTCCAGGGGGCCTTGAGAGGATACAAAGAGATCAATCTGAGAGCGCTGAAGCTTTTGAACCCGGGCGGTACTCTGATTACTTCCACGTGTTCTTATCACGTCAACGAGGAGATGTTTTTGAACATCCTGGCCGGGGCCGCCGCCGATGCGGGCCGCTCGGTTCAAATCGTCGAGAAGCGTATGCAAGCACGCGATCATCCGGTGCTCGTTTCAATGCCGGAGACTTACTATCTGAAATGCCTGATTGCGAGAATCGAGTGACTTCAGTGGAATGGTCGACAAACAAAAACGCAGGCTTCTCATCCGCATCGCCCTCCTCGCCTTTATGTGATGGGAGTGAGATTGCTCTGCCGGCCGGAGCTTGTGATCATTGAGCTTGGCGGAGCGCCTGGCGGCTAGCTTCGCGGTCGGTCTTCGGGCGATCTTCAAATTCGCCCTGGTTGACCTTTCCTGTATCGAGATCAACGATCTTCCAATCGATAGTATCTTTGTTGAGGCTTAGAAGCGCGGCGGTTCGCGGCAGAGAAAATCGTCGCGGTCCGGCGCTGCCTGGATTGAACAGCACCGTCTGGCCGAGCAAATCCGCGTAAGGCCGATGTGAATGGCCGAACACAACAATGTCGGGCTCGACGCGCTCGATCGTCGCGTGTTCTCTCTTCGTGATTTGCTGAAGCTCGCCGAATATGTGCGTGACTAGAATGCGCCTGCCGGCGATTTCCGAAACCTGTTCTTCAGGGTAGCGTCCGAAGCTGTCGTTATTTCCCTCGACCGCGATCACGGGAGCAAATCGCGCGAGATCGTTTATGATGTCGAGCTTGCCGATGTCGCCGGCATGAATTATCAGCTCTACGCCATTGAAGAGTTTCTCGAGGGCGGGATCGAATTTACCGTGAGTGTCGGAGACAACGCCGATGATCATGGAAATCTCGTACGGAAGACGATGTTCAGTCAGGGTAAGTATATCAGGAGGGTTAACGAAGAGGCAGAGGACAAAAATGCAAGCAGGTCGCAGTAGAGACTTCGCCAAGGCGGCGCAGTAACAAGGAACTTGTGAGCCGCGATCATGATGCGCTTCCGCGACCCACTTGCATACGACGGCGCCATTCTTTGCGGCTACCGTCAGTTTAGCGACAGACTACTCAATATCAATAGAACCGGCGGACGAGACACTGACGTTGCGAGAATCGCGATTATTGCTCACGACGATCCTGGGCGGCTTCGCCTTCGGGGGAAGGGCTCCCGTTGGAAGAAAGGAAATCGCCGACGCGTCGGAAATCGTAATCCCTTCCGGAATTTCTTCGGCTTCGTTTCGGTCGAGCTTGCCGTTGCCGTTCCGATCGATGCCGAACTTGTTCTCATCGGCGTCGAAGATCACATTTACCTTGCGGTTCTCCTTCATCGCGGAGTCTCGAGCTCTATTCAGCATTTCCGCGACGACGCTCGTAGCCGAGTTCAATCTGTACATGTTCCAGCCCAGCCGAATGACGTGGAGGAACACCGAGCCGACGATCAAGACGATTAGTCCGCCGACTATGACTTCCATGAGTCCTCGGCCGACTTCGCCGTCAGAGTTGATCTTCCGTAAGGAAAAGAGCGGCCCCTTCGGGTTGCGCCCACGTTTTCGTTCCGGGTTAAGTGACGGGTTCACTATGCCCCCTCCAGCTTCGAAGAAATTTAGAGAAATCCGGTGCGCACTGTGCAAGTACACTGCCAGAGCCTGAACGGGGTAGCTGGGACCTCGAAAGTTGCTGAGTTAGCGGCAATAAGGCCCTATTGTTGATTCTTGCGAAGATGGCTCTGTAACAATTGGTCACGAGATAGGAGCCCTACTCCATAGATGTGGGCTGTAGAGAAAGTCGGCAGTGGAACTGTGTGCCGGTCGGGTCGCTGCTCTCGACCGCCACATCGCCGCCGTGAGCGATTAGAATCTTCTGTACAATAGCCAGCCCAATTCCATACCCTCGCGACTTGGTTGTATAGAAGGGGATGAATACCTTATGAAGATCCTCCCGTGAGATTCCTGTTCCCGTGTCTCTTACACGAATATGGGCGTACCTGGCGCCTTCGCCGCTGTCGGTCGAACCGCTTACTTCGATGATCTTGCTATCAGAGCCTGGATCAATCGCTTCCGCCGCGTTGCGGAGCAGATTGACGAATACGCGGCTCAACAATGTCTCATCAGCAGGTAATGTCGGAAAGTCGCCTGATATCCGCAGCTCAATTTTTGCGCCTTCTATCAGCGGCGCAACTTCGGCTGCGCTTTCACGCACGAGCGATCCCAGGTCGACGGGCGCGAGATTGATCCGTTGAGGGCGCGCAAAGTTGAGGAAGTCGGTTACGAGCCTCGCGAGCAGGCGGACTTCGTTGAGCATGCCGTCCACGGTATCCTGCCTGCCTCTCTTAGCGGGTGTATCCCCCATCTGGGACTCGAGTAGCTGCGCGTAGCCGTGGATCGTTGCAAGCGAATTCTTAAATTCGTGCGCAAGGCCGGCGGCCATCTCCCCGAGATTCGCGAGGTTTTCTTGCAGCTTCATTCGCTCGCGCAACTCGATGACTTCGGTAATGTCGGTCATTAAGCAGAGCGCCCCTTCGATCCGATGGCCGTCGTCAAACATGGGGGAGAGACTCAAGCCAAGGTGACGGGTTCTTCCATCGGGCAAAAGAACATCGACCTCTTCACGTCGAAGCGCAATGCCGTCCTTGAGGCAAGCGGCTACCATTTCTCGCAGACGCGGCGCTGATTTGAAAAACGATTCGTACTCGATCGAGAGAGCGTGCATGCCTGGCTCCCAAATCGGATTGCCGTTCTGATGAGAGGCCTTTTCTTTGTAGGAAAAAACTTCGATTGCCTGCGCGTTGGCGGATGTGACGAAGCCGTTTGAATCTATGGTAACCAGGCCGCTAGGAATGTTGACTATTAGCCGCTCGCTGAAGCGTTCGGACCGGTCTGCTCGATTGCGTTCAAGCGCATGGAGCCCCGCCAGCTCTTTCTCCTTTGATTGAAGCTTCTCGACGAGTGCTTGAAATGTTTCGACGACGAACTCGCTCTCGCTTTTGTACGAAGAAGCTTTTACAGGGCTGCCGCGCGCGGCCTCGACCATGCGCCTGTATGGCCGAAACAGCCATCTGATGAGAAAGAGGATGAAGATGAGACCTGCTACGATGGAAATGATCTGATAGCCGAATACGTAGAATACTGCCGGCGGCGGTGAAACATCGGAGGTCCGGGCGAGCACCAGTACGCGCTGTCCGGATAACGGAGCTTCGGCGAAATCAGATCCTGCCTCCGTTCTGGTTTTCGTATTCGAGAAGCTTGGCGGTTCCGGTGCGCTGTTATTTCTTCCGGAGGCTATTGCCTGTTTCGGCGACATCAGGCGGGGCGATACTGAACGCTTGCCCGCGGACGCGCTCGCGATGAGTTGTCCATTGGACTCGAATACAGCAACCGATCCTGAGAAACCGCGCTGCTCTACTATCTTCGCTAGCGAAGATTCGGTTATCAGCGCCTGCGACGGCGAAAGCAGGGAAGCCATCGTAAGTGCTTCGAGCCTCAACTGTCGCAGATTCTGCTCGCTCAACTCCCGACGGTCCTTGGCATAGAGCAGCAGAGTTATCCCGATTGTAATGGCGAGAATCAACGCGAATAGAAAAAGGACCAGTCGCGCTTTTCTTTCGATTGCGTTAAGTCTCATGCTCTGCTGACTCTCTTTTAGGAGTCCTGCCTCACGATACTAGGCGGGGCCGGTGACTTGAATTGTTTAGGGCTTTTGACGGGAGCGATTATTCGGGGCTCGACAAATGATTATACACGATCGGGGCCTAAGCGGATTTGCAAAGATGTCACAAGGGCGCTGTGTTCGCATGTCTCGCCAAATCCGTCTAGTCGTCGAAGGCGTCTTTCAGCGCGAGCAGGAGCATGGGGTTATCGGCTCTAATTTTGCCTGTGACAAAATCCATCATCGATGGCTTATGCTCTCCGCGAAAGATCGCCATAAAAACTGATTTCGAAGTCTTCAGCGAGCAGTCCGCGACCTGAGTCGGCTGGCCCTCCTCGACCGTACAGTGGGTGGGCCCGACAGCAATGGTCCAGCTCTCGTGCTCTATCAAAAAGTGAAAAGTAGTCGTGCGGGTGAGCTTGCCTGCCTTGAATCGCTCTGAGAGGGAATTGAATACGTCAGCAATTTCAGATGCCATTTCGTTGCGCTGTCTCCTGACTCTTTGTCTTCCCGCAAAACCGCGTCATTGGAGCGGCGGTTCGCGTCGAGTAAACTCGCCGACTTCAAACGTAAGTGCGGCTCGTGTATTCCGGATCATCCTGTGAGGCCGGGCTGCCCCCATGATCCGCGGCGCGCACGATCAAAGAGCTATCCGTATAAAATGAGAGCCGGCCGGTTCGATTGTAGCGTGTGGGCTTTGCGTGAACCTGAAAACCGCCGTAATGCAGCTCCAGCGACAGCGTAAAACCGGTGCCATGAGGAACCGCTATTTTGCGGAAGTCGATCACCGCGGTATCGGCCGTCGACATATCTTCCATGGATCTCTTTATAGTGCGGGCAAACTCCCAAACAGTTACCGCCGTATTGTACTCGTTTTCGTCAATTCGCTCTTGGCGCAAGAGTTCAAGCCGTTTGCGAATATAAAGCCCAAGAGCCGTTAGGCAAACCGCGATTACAGTAATAATGATGATGAACATTGATTCGAATACCCTTTGGAACTCGGTGACCGAGTAGACACACGACCCACCCGCCCTTTTCACCGGGCAAGCATCGTGGGGTTCTCGACCGGCAATTTTATAATTTGACCGGCTTCAATTCAACACGACTTAAGGAATAGTAAATTTTCGCAATGACGGATCAGGCTTGCAGGACAACGGAAAGTGCGGCTTACTCGTCACAGCTAGGAACTACGAGGAAATCCCCGTTCGATTACAAGAGGCCTATGATGCGAGTTATCAAACCTTTCTCTAAGTCATGCTTCGCAGTCACATTTCTTGCAATCTCTCTTATAACCACCTGTGCGGCTTCTCAAGAGACACGACCCAGATACAGCCAGCAACCCGATCAAACCCAAAATCAAGTTTTGACCGTTCCCACGGGCACGGTTATCAGCGTCCGAATGGAGAGTTCCTTGAATTCCAGGACCTCGCGAGTAGGAGACAAGTTCACGGCTACTGTAACTACGCCGATTTATGTAGACGGCCGAACCGTGATTCCGGCGGGCGCGATTGTCGAGGGACGAGTTACGGACGTCACCGCGGCTAAGAGACCGAGTAGATCGGGAACCATCGCGGTCGAGTTTGATGATCTGGTGTTTCCGAACGGAACGGGTATGAGGCTTGTCGGATCGCTGACGGCTTCCGATCCGCGCGACCGAGCGAGAATAGACGACGAGAGCAGAGTCAGCGGCGAGAAGGGAAAGAAAGCCACGGTCTTTATCGGCGGCGGCGCGGTGGTCGGGGCGGTGCTTGGCGGCATGGCTGGGGGAGGCATAGGAGCTGTGGCCGGCGGGGCGATTGGAGCCGGCGCGGGCATTGCAGCCGTGCTCCTGTCAAAGGGGGTTGAGGCTGAAGTGCTCAACGGCAGTGAGTTTGGTGTTCAGCTTTCCCAACCATTGACGATAGCGTCCGAGAACTTGTCTGAAGGAGCGCCAGCCTCGGCGCCTCCAGATCCTGCCCCTCCGAGGTCTCACGATGCGGGCGATATGTCGAATGCTCCCGCGGCCGCACCGCCTGATTCTGACGCACCGGTGGATCTCAGCTCGAGTGAGATGATGAAACGGGCGCAGGGCGCACTGAAGGAGCAGGGCTATTACGAAGGCTCGGTAGACGGTGCTCCAAGCCAGCGTACTACAACAGCGCTTCGGGCTTATCAGCGCGACCATAAATTACAGGAAACCGGAGAGCTTGATGAGCCAACCGCGCGGAGCCTCGGCATTCTTTCATCGGGCGCGCCAAGTTCGGCTCGGGAAGAAAAAAACAGAGACCGCGGCGCTCGCTCGGATGAACCCGTTCCAGCAAATGTGCTCGGCGCGACCGCGACAAGAACGTCGCGAAACTCGGTTCACGTTGTAATTCATACGCAGGCGAATAGCGGCGGCTGGCGGTGGGACGAAGAGCACCGCGTCGTTGGCGACAAGCTTGAGATTTTGGCGGTGGCGATTAGACCGACAGGTTACGCTACGCAGGCCCTCACCAGGGGAACTATAGAAGTGGATTTGCGGGAGGGAGGTGAAAGGCTCACCTCCGTGACCATACACTCGGCCGGCGAAGATCTATCGATTCCATTGGCTTCTCTGTCGGATAGAAGCCAGTCTGCCCCGTTACAGCCGCGAATAGAGGACCTGCTTGCGGACTACGAGCGCCGGCTCGGGGTTCGAGGAGGTCCCTCCCGGACCGAGCTCAGCTCGGCTCGATATTTAGACTCTGAGATCGAGCTGCTCTTTGCGCTCTCTAACCTCGCCAATTCAGCGCGCCTATATGTATCGATGAACGCATCGTTGGAATCGGTGTCGAAGCTTCGTATCGCGACGCTTGCAGTGGCTCGGGACGCCCGTCGCGTCGACAGGATCATAACCGGCGGCGGCAGTCAGTCGTTTCAACCCATAGCACCGAAGTGGGATTCAATCCGCCAGGATGTTCTCAGCTTGATGCGAAAGATGGACATCCGCCCTTCGGAGATTGAGTGGCAGTAGCAGACGCGTGCGGCGGTATCCTACTCAACGTCTATTACCTCAATTCCTTCTTACCGGCGTTCGCCGCTGCCTTGCAATGCGCTCCTGCAAATCCGCTAAAGATTCTTCTTTGAAGCGCAGCGAAACAGGTAGACTCATACCGTGGCTGACCTGAAAAAGATCGCGACTCAGATCTTCTTTGAGACTCTCAAAGCAATCGACCTCGACCGAAAAATCAGGCGCACGGTTCGCTTGCGCGGCGCAACCCTATCAATAGTTGAAGAGTCCATCGATCTCTCGCGGTTTGATGAAGTAGTCCTTATCGGTTTCGGGAAGGCGAGCGTCCGAATTGGCGCCGCGCTCGAGCGAGTACTTCGCCAACATTTCAGCCGAGGGCTTCTCGTCTCCGATCGTCGTCACCAGATCAACTTAAAATCCCGGGTAATTACCGCCGGTCATCCGCTGCCCGACGAGCGAAGTCTGAAGGCTGCCGACGAGATTATTGACCTGATTCAGACTTGCGGCGAGCGTTCCCTCATTCTCTTTCTTATCTCGGGCGGGGGTTCGGCCTTGATTGAGAAACCGGCCATTGGTGATTGGGACCTTGCTCGACTGCGCGAGCTGAACAATCGGCTGGTCACCTCGGGCGCCTCTATCAACGAGATCAACATAGTGAGAAAGGCTGTTTCGGCGGTTAAGGGAGGCAAGCTGGGACGGCTCGCGCACGAAACCGGGGCTCGGTACGTTGGGCTTTACGTTTCGGACGTGAATGAAGGCGATGTAAATGCCATTGCATCGAATCCGATTCTTCCTGAGCGTATTCCTGAGGCCCGACTAAGAGCGCTTGTCTGTCAGTACGGGCTCGATCGCTGGATTGATCTCGATCAGGTTGATTTTGGCGCTATAGATGTTCCGCCGGAAGAAGGGGGCTCAAACGTTTATACACACGTTCTCCTCGACAATCTGAATGCGCTCGATGCCGCCGCAAAGGCGGCAAGGTCGATGGGTTTTGAAGTGCACGTTGAGCGCTCATCGTTCGAAGAAGACTATAAGAAGGTTGCGGAGCTATTGATCGAGAGATTGGTTTCGAAGTGCAAGGCCGCCGATACTCGAATGCTATGTCAGATTTCTGGAGGAGAGGTTCGTTGCAAGGTAACCGGAAATGGAATCGGTGGGCGCAATTCCGAGTTTGTGCTATACTCCGCCACGCTATTTCCGAAGTTGACCGGCGTCAAGTCTATCGCCATGCTTTCGTGCGGAACGGATGGGATTGATGGAAATAGCTTCGCCGGCGGGGCGGTCGCTGATGAAGCGACGGTTGCGGTTGCCGCCGATCACGGCCTTGACGCGAATGACTATATCAATCGAAACGACTCTCACAGCTTCTTCCAAAGGCTAGGAGGAGTTGTATATTCCGGCCCGACCGGCAACAACGTCAGGGACCTGCGAATCCTGATCGCCGAGAGAAGCTGTTGAATTTCGATACTGTACAAGGAGAGCTATATGAAAAAGACCAGGCTTCTCTCGTCGATACTTGTGCTCTTGCCGCTCCTGTTTGCAATAGCCTGCCAGAACAAACCGGGCCAGAACGCGAATTCGGCTCCTCAAAAAGATCAAAAACGGAACGCCATTGACGACGCGATCGCGAAGACCACTCCCGACGGAAAGAAGATGATCGATAAGGTGCTGGCGATGAAGCCGGAGATCAACGGTCAAAAATCAACAAAGACTCTGTCGGCCATCATTGATGATTTCGCTAAAAACAAGGGCGCTTTCAATATCTCTCCAATAGGCTGGGAGGCGTCTGAGAAGAAGTCCCACAGATGGAAGGCGGTCTTTCATTATCAGGACTACAACAAGGTCTACCAGGATGCTGAGTGGGAGTACAACCCCGAGACAAATAATCTCTACCCCTTTGATAGAGAGAACGCGAAACAATTCTGGAGCGGCGAAAAGGAACCCGGCGCGGAAAAAGGGAAGGCTTCATAGCCGTGCGATTGGTTCACCGATCAGAAGCGTGATATCGAAAGACTTGCGCTGCCGCTCGCGGCTTGCCGGCCATCGGATGAGATGTCCTTGAATGTCCTTATAGTAGACGATGAGCCGGCCGCGCGATTCGGGATCGCCAGGGCCCTCGAACGAGAGGGCTACATCATTGAGGAAGCCCCTGACCTTCTCTCCGCTAATTCTATCCTCGAGACGTTTACGCCTGCCGTGGTCATACTCGATGTTAAGCTGGCCGGTGAATCCGGATTGGACTACCTGCCTGAATTAGTCTCTCGAAGAAATGCACCCGTAGTCCTCGTCGTGACAGGGCAGGGAAATGAACGCGTCGCCGTCGAGGCGATGAAGAAAGGCGCCTTCGATTACCTGCCAAAACCATTCGATCTCGACGAGCTGCGATTGCTCACGAGAAACGCCGCGCAGGTATATGCGCTCAGAAGCGAGAACCAGCGGCTCAAGGCCGTCATACTTGATGTCGAGACGCACGGCGAAATCATCGGCTCCTCGCCGCAAATCAAGGCAGTATACCGATTGATCGATCGAGTCGCCGAGACCGAGGTGTCGGTTTTGATCGGAGGCGAGTCCGGTACCGGAAAGGAACTTGTCGCCAGGGAAATCCACCGGCTAAGCAAGCGCTCAGGCAATTTCGTTCCTATAAACTGTTCCGCCGTACCCGCCGAGCTCGTTGAATCTGAATTGTTCGGCCATGAGGCCGGCTCGTTTACCGGCGCTAATAAAAGAAGGATAGGGCGATTCGAGACCGCCAACAACGGCACGATCTTCCTTGATGAGATTGCCGATATGCGACTGGATGTGCAGGCGAAGCTCCTCCGCGTGCTGGAGGACAGAGTCCTTACGCGGGTTGGGTCAAACGAGCAGATCGGCTTCAACGCGCGATTCATAAGCGCGACCAACAGACAATTACTTAAAGCCATCGATGAGGGCGCCTTCAGAGAGGATCTCTATTACCGGCTGTCGACGGTATCAATCGATGTTCCGGCTTTGAGAGATAGGAACTCCGATATACCGATTCTCGCGAACGAATTCTGCGAACGGTTCTCCCATGCCTACCGTGGAAAGAAACTGGAAATCTCAGGACCTGCTTTCGAAGCGCTCATTCGTTATGACTGGCCCGGCAATATCCGGCAGCTCAGAAACGCCATCGAACGCGCGGTTGTTCTCTGCGACGACGAAATTACCTTAGATAATTTACCTGATGAAATCGCCGGATTTAGTTCTAGAACAATGGGTTCATCGCCTTCGACGGACGTATTGAAGGAGGCCTCCAGCGAGGCTCAAGCTATTGTTGAGTTACGAGAAGCCAAGCGTGAGTTTGAGGCACGTTATATTGAGAAATGCCTTGAGGTAGCCCAAGGCAACATTACAAGAGCGGCTAAGCTGCTTGGGCTTCACCGTCAAAGCTTACAGCAAAAAATCAAAGAGTTAGGATTAACCAAAAAGTTCTCGTTGAAGTAAAGAAAAGGTACGACCGCAGCGATCTCAGCGCCTAGAACGGCACATCGTCCTCAGTCACGCCTCCGTCTTTTGCGGGTTCATCCCGCGGCTGCGTTTCCGACCTTGAAGCGCCGCCGGCTTCATCTGACCGCGAACCTATGAACTGAAGATCGGTGCCGTTCACCTCAAGACTGGTCCTTTGATTTCCATCGCGATCCTGCCACTCTCGCTGTGACAATTTTCCTTCGACATACGCCAGCTTACCCTTGGAAAGGTATTGATTCGATATCTCGGCGAGCTTACCCCAGAAGCTGACGCGAAACCATGTTGTCTGGTCGTGGAACTCGCCCGATTTATCTTTCCTTCGCTCGGTAGTGGCGATTGAGAAGTCGCAGACAGGGGTTCCCTGTGGTGTATAGCGCAATTCGGGATCGCGGCCCAGATAGCCTACGATCGTGATCTTGTTGAAACTTGCCACGAGCTTTTGCCTCCATTTCTCTTCTATTTCAGAGTCTGACTATTTCAAACGCAATGGGCCAAAATACCAACTGTTCGCTAAAGGCGCGCATTGTACCAAACTATCAGCGGCCTGTATACGTGGATGTGATCTGCGGATGTGATTTGTCTCTTAGCTGCGAGCAACCACCGCGGATATGCGATCTAATCCTCGCGGTAATACATCAGTCGTCGGGTTTCCGGGCGGCGACGGATCATCTCACATCTTGTAGCTAGTATTATCTTCGACAAAATCCTCGGGCCACTCATCCGTGCTGCTGGTTCCATCAATAAGAGTCGCCGAAGAGGACTTGATGACTTGTTGCGCCACATAAATCGGACAATCCATGCGCAATGAGAGCGCCAGCGCATCGCTTGGCCGCGAGTCCACGATTAGCAGATTGCCGTCCTTCTCGATCTCAATGAAGGCATAAAAGGTGTTATCTATCAGGCTGGTGATGACTACCCGCCGCAGCTTTCCGCCCATTTCCCTTATGACGTTGCGCATCAGATCGTGAGTCATTGGCCGCTGCGACGACATTTTCTCGATCTCGGTTGCAATCGCATTTGCTTCGTACGTACCGACCCAGATTGGCAGAAGCGATTCTCCGGCGACATCCTTGAGAATGACGATCGGCGTATTCGCGGTCGGATCCATCATCAAACCTCTTATTTTCATTTCGATTTCCATGGCTTGTTAAACTCCTTCTTGAGTCAGCGCGAAACATCGTTCGTACTCAAGCTCTGCGCGATAGACGTAGTCGAAAGTCTCAGGTTTTCGGATTATAGAAGTGGAGCGAAGCATCAAGCAATATAATGTGGAGCAGTCCCGAGTAAATAATCACCGCCGGTTGGAATTCTTATGTTTATTGAGCGGCATCGATCTGCGAACGGACGGAAAATCGCGGGTCCTTCGAGCTTTTCGATCGTTCTGAGCAGGCCTATAAGGCACCCTTGAAACTTCGATTCCTTGACACCTCTAGTAGCTGGCATTAGGATGCACGACACAAGTTCAGCAGGACGGGCATGATGGTCATATCAATAGCAAATCAGAAGGGCGGTGTCGGAAAAACCACGACTGCGATCAATCTTTCCGCGGCGCTCACCAAGGAGCATAAGCGCGTGCTGCTCGTGGATATGGATCCGCAGGCTAACAGCACCCTTACGTTTACGGATCACAAAAGCATCGACTACTCCGTATATGAGCTTTTGACCGAGCCCAGCCTCGATCATAGATTGATTATCAAAACCACCCCGCTTCCGAACCTGGACATTTTGCCGTCGAAGATAAGCCTGGCGAAACTTGACAGCAAGCTCCTCGGAGAATTTGACGCGCCGTACCGGCTCAAGGACAGAATGGACACGATCAAGTCAGATTATGATTTCGTCTTGATTGACACACCGCCGACCCTCGGTCTGATTACGGTTAACGCTCTTGTGGCCTCGGACTACCTCATAATACCTATTCAGTCCTCATATTTCGCTTTAGAAGGAACTGACGATCTGTTGGATACAGTGGAGAAAGTAAATGCGAGACCTAATCCGGACCTTAAAGTATTAGGTGTGGTCATAACACTCCATGATAAGCGCACAACCCTATCTCGAGACATATATGAGCAGATCAAGCAGGTCTTTGGCGACAAGGTCTTTTCGACCGTGATCAGCAGGTCGATTCGGCTCGAGGAGAGCCCGGCATATAAAGAGACAATCTTCACCTTCGCGCCCCAATCAAGTGGAGCCTCCGAATATCTTAATTTGTGCAAAGAGGTAATAAGCCGTGTCTAAGCGAGGACTGCCGACGGATTTCCGGCTGCGTCACGATCAGCACTATGTTGAACAACTGACCAGTCGAGCAGGCGCAACCACGATCGGGCGAATCATCCCTATAGACAAGCTCGCGCCGAATCCCAATCAACCGCGAAAGAACCTTGGTGATCTAACGGACCTGACTGCATCCATCAAAGAAAAGGGTGTACTCGAGCCGATCCTGGTTCGGCCGAGCGAAGTTGGCGGACGGTTCATGATCGTGAGCGGCGAGCGAAGGTACCGTGCCAGCATCAATGCCGGCTTGACCGAGGTCCCTTGCATCGAGATGAATATCAGCGATAGCGAGGTCGCCGAGATCGCTCTGATCGAGAACCTTCAGCGCAAGGATCTCGATCCCTTTGAAGAGGCCGATGGACTGCTCGCCCTCTCCGAACGCTACCAATATACACACCAGGAGATCGCCGAGCGAATAGGCAAATCCCGCACTTCAATCACTGAGTCGATCTCTCTGGCTTCCTTGCCCGCTGACGTTCGAGAGGAATGTCGGCGTGCCGACATTACAGCTAAATCAATGCTTCTTCAAATAGTTAGACAGCCATCCGACGGAGAAATGAAATCGTTTGTCGAGAAGGTTGTCAGCGGCGGGATGTCGAGAGACGAAGCTCGGCAGCTTGCAGCCGGACACAGGAAAAAGGATTCGACCGCGGAAGGGTATATGTTCAAACACCACGGGGAAGGCAAGAGTTATTCGGTTGTAGTCAAATTCAGGAAATCCAAAGTAGCGAGCACCGATGTAGAAGCTGCGCTGGAAGCTGCTTTGAAGAAGTTGAGGGCGACCTGAATTAAAGCGCCTACGCTTTCTTCTGCTTCTCCATCTCTCGTTCGTACATTTTCGACGCGCGCTTTGCCAGACGATCCAGAAAGGGTCGAAACGGCTTCGTCAGTTTCATCCTGAGACCGCCCTCCCTCTCGCGCCACACGTTAAAGTACTTTTCAGCATACTGCCTGCACGCTAACTCCAGCCGATCACGCTTTGTCCCCTTCGCAAGCGTAAGGTGATAATGCTGGCCTGCCAGGGCAATCACTAATTGCGCGATGTTCTGTTTTAGCGTGAGGCGGGAAAGCACGCCCTTGGGGAATCGTTTCTCCGGCAATACGACCGAGAGCGCGATCTCCCCCCAAGCCTGCTGGCCAGGAACCTTTGGGTGATAAAGCGCGGGCAATGATGCTCGCTGAGCGCTTGATAACCTTGGCTCCGAAATGGCGTCAACGATGACTATTCTGGTCAACCCGCGAAGGTGCTCCGCAGGAATCACCGAGAGAGCTTTGTCAACGAGCGCCTCCAGAGATCGCACCTTCCGAGTAGAGAGTATTTCAGTTTTTACATTCATAATGAGCTTGTAAGTATTCAAATAACAGCGATTTCGACAATCGAAAAAGCTCGATCATTAGAGCTGAAGTTATACTTCAAGTACTTTCTCCAGGCTTCTTATTTTCTTCTCGAGCCGGGTTACTCGGGTCTGAAGTTCAGGAATATTCTTAAAGACGGAGATTGCTCGTAGCCACCTTGCGCGTTCGAACGAGGGGGAGCCTCCCACAGCGGAGTCGTCCGGAATCGAGGTCCCTATTCCGGACTGGGCGGCGACCTGTACCCGGTCCCCGATTGTGAGGTGGCCCGCGACGCCGACCTGTCCGGCCAGGATGGCGCTGTCACCGATCCGCGTTGAACCTGCCAGGCCGACCTGGGCGCACAAAAGGGAGTTCCGGCCGACCACCGATCCGTGGCCGACCTGCACCAGGGCATCGATCTTCGCTCCCTGCTTTATTCGAGTCTCGCCCACTGTTGCTCTGGCGATACAGGTGCACGCTCCTATTCCGACATCGTCCTCCACGACTACGTCGCCGGCTTGAAGAATACTGTACCAGGAGCCGTCGTCATTTCGCGCATATGCAAATCCTTCGGCGCCTATCACGCAGTTGAAGTCCAGAAAACAGCGGCGGCCAACCTGTACTCGAGCGCCTACGACACAGCCGGCGTTGACGACCGTGTCCTCGCCAATCCGCGCCTCCTCGGACACGACCGCGCCTTCTCCAATGTGCGCTCGATCCTCTATGATCGCGCGCTCTCCAACAAAGGCGCCCGCCGCCACGCTCACGGAGCTTCCTAGAACCGCGGACGCGGACACGCGAGCCGACGGGTGTATAACCGGAATCGGCGCATGCTTCTTGTGAAATACCTCAATGGCTTTGGCGAAGGCCAGATACGGATTGTCGTTCTTCAGGAGGTTGTGTTCGGGACTCGTAGTCTTAGCGCCCACAATAATTGCCCCCGCTTTAGTTGAAGCCAGAGCATTCCGGTATTTAGGATTAGCGAAGAAACTCAGATCGTTGGCGCCGGCGTGATCCAGCGAAGCAACTCCATTGATTTCGAGCGAAGCGTCACCCTCTATCCGGCATCCGAGTAAGCTTGCAAGTTGATCGAGTCTCATTAACTAAGCAGGAACTATCAATCCAGGCCTTAGACCGCTAAATTATTCGCAACGAAATATCTCAAATGGCTTATAATCGAGTCAACCCGGCTCTCTCGACAGAGGCGTACGCGAGACTTGATATGGCATCTGAAACCCTCAATCGCTTCCTTAACTACCTACGCATTGAGAAAGGATTAAGTCCCAATACGCTGGCGGCATACCAATCCGATCTGAACAAATTGGAGAGCTTTTGCGAGACGCTGGAACTTGAGGTGAGTTCTCTCGAGGAATCTGAGCTTCGAACCTTCATTCGCTCGCTTTCAACAGCCAATCTATCGAGGAAAACTATTTCTCGCGCAATCGTCGCCATCCGTAGCTTCTATAGATTCTTACTGATTGAGGGTTTAAGGCAGGACGATCCGGCTTTGGATATTTTGCTGCCGGATCCGAGATCCGCTCTGCCAAAGTTCCTGCAGTCTTACGAAATTGAATTACTTCTCAGCGGACCTGACGTTTCGACCCCGAAAGGCATCAGAGATCGCGCGATTCTCGAACTGTTATATGGAGCCGGATTGAGAATATCCGAGCTCACTTCATTACGGGTCGACGCTATAACTTCGCGCTCGACGATCTTGAGGGTAATGGGCAAGGGCGGAAAAGAACGGTCGGTTCCGATTGCGGACAGCGCTCTCAATTGGATAATGAAATACCTCAATGTTAGGGCGCAATTTGAAGGCAGGAAAAAAGTTACCAGTCTGTTTTTGAATTTGAAGGGCCGCGGTCTATCTCGCCAGTCGTGCTGGAAATTGATAATGCACTACGGCAAGAAGATGGGGCTGGGCTCGGCTCATCCGCACCTGCTCAGGCATACCTTCGCGACGCATCTTCTTGAGAATGGAGCCGACCTGCGATCCGTGCAACTGCTTATGGGGCATAGCTCAGTCAGCACCACGGAAATCTATACTCACGTTACGAATGAACGATTGCTTGATATTTACGATAAGTGTCATCCGAGGTCTTAGCTTCTAAGATGCTCTCATTGAGAGCTTTCCGTGATCGCCCCGAGACAGAGTTCAAGTAGTTTCTTGGGCTGCTGTCGCCTATAGATTGGCGCTCTTATAAAACGGCAGAGCCGTTATCTCGCCGCCCAGGTTCTGGGAGCCGGATTGAATGCTGAGATGAGTGCCCGCTTCGAAGAAGCCGTATTTTACATACCCGAGACAAATGACGCGGTTGAGAGTCGGGGACAGGATACTGGTTGTCACGTGTCCGACTTCTTTCTCGCCCTCGAATAGTTTTGCGCCGGCTGGCGGCGGGGCCTCCGCGTCGACGAATATGCCGCAGAGCTTTTTGCTAATATGGCCGCGATAGGTGGCCATCGCAACAGCTTCCTGTCCGACATAACACCCCTTCGAAAAGCTGACATAATCCGGCAAGCCGCATTCAAGAAGCATGTTTGCTTCATCGATATCGACTCCATAGATGGGAATACCGGCCTCGACTCTGAGTGATTCGGACGCCTCGCGACCTACTGGTGAAATTTCGTGGAATGCGCCCTTCATCAACGAGAATTCCCACACCTCACTGACTCCCGTTGCGTCGCAAATAACCTGAAACCCGGTTTCTCCCGTTGAGGAAGCGCGACTGATTATGCAGGAAGCGCCTGCGATCTTCGTACTTCTCCACTCGTAATCGTCCATCTGCGACATTGGTTCGAAACAAAGCTCCTTGATCAGCGGCAGTGCGTGCGGCCCTTCGATTGCCAAAACGGCATATTGGTCCGAAACGTCTTCAACTTTGAAATCGCCCGCATAAGAGAAAGGAAAAATGAGCGACCACACCTTCTGATGGGTGCTTCGGTCGTTCACGATCAGGAAGGAATCGCCGAGATTGTAAATGCTGCACAGCGCCCTTACCTTGCCGTGCGCCGTTAGAAACGCGCCATTCAGCCAGCGGCCTTGCGGTAGCGTCTTCACATCATTAGTCAGAAGGCCGTTGAGAAATTGGGTAGCCTCGCCGCCGCTGACCCGGATCATGCCCCGTTCGGATTTGTCGATGAGTCCCACCGCGTTTCGCACACGGGAATGCTCCGCTACGGGATCGCTGAATACCGCCGGCGCTGCCCACCCATTTAAGACCTCGAACTTGGCGCCCAAAGCGGCCTCTACATCGTGCAATGGACCTCGTTGCAATGTAGCCGGATTAGTTTCTTCCATTCTTTTTGCCTTTCAAAAATTCCGCTACATTATAGCCGATCGCCGGAACTCCTGCGCTGCGTTTGAACTGTAGAGTTGAAATATTCACCGCTCGCTAAGTATCAACTTCAACTATCGACGCGCCGACGTTCAACTTTTTACTTTAAGTGTCGCGCGTTATTTCAGAATTCAAACGAAGTAGAATGCTCTTAGGCACGGGTGCTATTACATTGTCGGTTCAAACCACTGGAGCAGCGAACTTGAATACAACGATGTTTGAGGAGAGCCTCGGCGCGGCGCATCGACAAAGCGAGTCTCATTGTGCAGAATGACGATTGCGCAATCGAGAAAAGACGGTGATGCATCGAAGCATTGTACTTCTATAAAAAGGGGATGAACCGCCCAATGTCCAGTCCAACAGTTGACGAAATATTAGAAGCCCTCAGGAATCTTGAGGAGCCAGATCTGAAGAAGAGCATCGTTGATCTGAATCTTGTGAGTGATGTTAAGGTGAATGGCGACAAGGTAGCGCTAAAATTGACGCTAACGACGCCTGCGTGTCCTCATAAATCGCAGTTGGAAGGATCCATTCGAGATGCCTTGCTGAAATTGGCCGGCGTAAAGTCGGTTGAGATCGCCCGCGAACTAAACCTACCTTTCGGATCGCAGGGCGCTGAAGGAAAGCAGGGCATTCCTGGAATTAAGAACATCGTGGCCGTGAGCTCGGGCAAGGGCGGGGTCGGTAAATCAACGGTGGCCGTGAATCTGGCGGTCGGTCTTGGCAAGTACGGCGCAAAGGTAGGCCTCCTGGACACCGATGTGTACGGTCCGAATGTGCCGCTTATGGTTGGAATTGACGCCGATCCGCTGGTAAGAGGGCAAAAGCTCATTCCTCATGAAGCTCACGGCGTCAAAGTAATGTCGATAGGCTTCCTCAACCGCGGCGATCGCCCGGTTGTCTGGCGCGGCCCGATGCTCCATTCGGCCGTGAAACAGTTTCTCTATGAAGTCGAGTGGGGTGATTTGGATTATCTGGTCGTCGATATGCCCCCCGGAACCGGCGACGTCCAGTTGAGTTTAGCTCAGCTCGTCTCGGTCCAGGGAGCGGTACTGGTCACGACGCCGCAGGAGGTTGCGATGGCGGATGTGCGAAAGGCCTTTAACATGTTTGAGCAGGTTCAAGTACCGGTACTCGGAATCGTGGAGAACATGAGCTACTTCGTTTGCCCGAATTGCTCCTCGCAGCATGAGATATTCGGTTCCGGTGGAGGGCGGGAGCTCGCCTCTCGGTTCGGCACAAAGCTGCTCGGTCAAATACCACTCTCGAGCAGCATCCGGGAAACGGGGGATATGGGCCGCCCAATCGTGCTTGCCGACCGCGACGATCCAGTCTCGCAGGCGTTTGGTGATTTGATATGCGCGACCGCGGCTCAGGTAAGCATCCTGGCGACGAAGAAGAGGGGCCTGCCGGTGATCAATATAATGTAAGCGACGATGTGAGCGAGTTGCTGGAGCCTTATCGTCCGTTCGAACATTTCGAAATCATTTAGAGGCTCGCTTGAAATGGCTTTCTCGCTTGCATATAATCCACGTATGCAGGATTGCCCAGGCAATGAATCATAGCTCCTCCATGAGGACTTCTGAACTAGCCGGGTAATCAGATGCGGATACTGGGAGCGAGGTGAATCATCAATGCAAGTCAGCCTGACAGAAACAGCGGTAAGCGAAGTAATGAAGTTCATGGAGGCCGAGAGCGCGGGGCCGGAATCCGGCTTAAGAATACGGGTCGTGCCCGGCGGCTGCAGTGGATTCTCGTACTCGATGCAAATCGAAGACGGCCCACGTCAAGGCGACGATATAGTTCAACAGGACGGACTCCGGTTGTTCGTTGACATGTTCTCGAAGCAATATCTGGAGGGCGTTCAGGTTGACTACGTCAATTCGGTGATGGGATCAGGATTCACATTCAACAATCCGAATGCGACCGGTAGCTGCGGATGCGGCAGTTCCTTCTCGGTTTAAAGAGCCTTCTAAAACACTTAAAAAAGGGTGATGACTCGTATGGAGTCATCACCCTTTTTAGTCTTCGCTCTCGAAAGGTCGTCGGGGCCTGCGCTTCACGCTTTACGCCGCAGTTTAGCTGCTGCCAAAGGTAATGAAGTGTTTGGACGCGCCCATAAAGAACAGCATTGGGACTGACAGCCACGTGTTTGTTCTCGAGGCAAGGAAGGCAATGCGAGCCAACCTGGCGGACTCACCCGGAATTGCCGTGCCCTTTTCGGCGTTATCGGCGGTCCACGCGATAATCCGTTTCTGATTCGGCCAGATAATAGCCCATACGTTGAAGAGCATCACCGTACCCATTGATCCGCCGATTCCGATGCAATAGCTCATATTGCTTCCGTAACTGCCAAGTTGTGAGTTGAGCCACCAGATAATCACTATCGCCATAACGATCATCAGGACCAAGACCGCCGCTGCCAGAATCCAGCCGTTCCCAATCCTCTTCAGAAATACCATCTCGATCGCGAAGGTTATGACCGGGATCAGCAACCAGACTATGAGCACCACGAACGGGTTCTTGTTCGCGTTGTGGGCGTCCGGAGCTATCAGGTACATCGCGAAATAGGTTAAACCGACGAGAACGGTTATTAGTGCGCCCCATCGAAACCACCAGAGGGCGCGCGGCATCAACTGAGGAATGACCTTTCCTTTAGTCGGACCATCAAGCGATTTCATCAAGTTCACGTTTACGAGATTGAAGAAATAGAGGTGGCCGATCCACGTAATGCCCGCCAAAAAATGTAGCCATCTAAGCAGAATTTGAACGTACTGCGCGGCGTCGGTTGGGGGATTGAATACTTTGCCGAAAAATGCCGGCAAGAAAACGAGCAGCGCATAAGACATCATCAGTAACGGCATATGTCCTCCATTCTTTTTGTTCGCAGAGATCCTGGCCGAGATGATACGACAAGTACTTGATTGTGTTGCCTGGTTAAGAGCGATCATTATATTACTCGAAGTCTTGGTGTCAAACTCAAACGAGAGAGTCGATAGAATATGGATAGACTAGAAAGAGTGCTGCAGGAGCTGGGACGATATGAACACCCTTTGTTTAGCTGGTCCGCCGCCGATGACAACCGAGGCGTGCGCGTGGAGGTAACTCTAAAATGGTCGGATCTCGAAATGGATCCGTACATATTTCATCTGACCGACCGCGACATCTCCGCTAAAAGCTTTCAGTGGGATTTTCAAAGACTGCTCTATAACTATCTTCACGACTATCTGGTCGACATGTTCACCAGGAGCCCGCATATCAGGGACTGATATATTCATCCGCTGTTTGTCCGCGATACCACGGGATCAAATTGCCGGTCTGATCTTTACTCCGGCGGGTGGATTGAACTTGAACTCGTCATTCGTGACTGAAGGATTCTCGCGCATATTAGAGAGGACAAAGCTCATTCTCGTTCCATTGCGCTGAAAGATGACCAGCCGTATGACCGTAAAGCTCTCCGGATCAACCTCGGCAAGAAGTTGCCTGAACTCTTCGGGCGCCTTACGAGGAACCAACAGGAGAACCAGGTCGTTCCGCCTGATCGCCGCCTCGCCGGCAATCTCGATTCGGGAGAAATCCCTGCGCAGATCCCCGCGTCCCAGAAGAAAAAGGAAAGGGATCTGCGGGTCCGTTGACTCTCGAATACTCGAACGAAGCGCCTCGCGATCTCCGATCACGTAGAAGTAGATATTTCGGCCATCCGATATAAAAATCTTTTTTTCGGGTTCCACGTAGTCCCAGCGCGCCTTTCCGGGCCGCTTCAAGATCAAGCGGCCGCGTTCCACGAACGAGCGGCCGTCGCTGCCGATGTAGCTCTGTGAAAAATCGGCGGCAATCGATTGCATCCGCGAATATTTTCGTTGGAGTCCCGCGATTACGGCGCTTAGGAGCTGCGCGTTGTCTTGTGTAGCCGTCGGATGAAGAGCCAATGCGAAAGCAGGTCTGACGGTGGAAATGGGTAGAACCCCGATTAAGAGGAAAAGACAAGCGAAGCCGCCGAGAGCAGCGAGTATTCTATTGCTGAAGGTCCGCGCCACGAGGCTACTGGCGCCGCTCGACGTTGAAGAAAGCATCTTCGAGGGAAGTGCGGCTGGGGTTCACCGATACGAGCTTGCCGCCGCGAGAGCGAATAAAGGAAAGCGCTGAATCGAGGCCGGTCTCGTCTCCAAGAATTATATGAACGCCTCTGGGTGTCGGAGTGACGGAGACTACGCGAGGAACCGTTTCCGAGAGCGCCGAAATTGCCGCTTGCTCGATACCGGTCGCGATGACCTCCAGAGTTGATTGCCGGCCGCCGGCAAGCTCGTCGATCGTGCCGCAGCCGACTAGCTTGCCTTGGTTGAGTATCGCCGCGCGGTCGCATAAGGTCTCGACATCCGAGAGGATGTGAGAGGAGAAGAAAACTGTTTTTGAACGTTCCCCGAGTGAAAGCAGGAGGTCGCGAATCTCACGCCGCCCGAAGGGATCGAGCCCCGACATCGGCTCATCCATAAACACGACGTCGGGATCGTTAACCAGAGCTTGAGCTATTCCAATCCTTTGCAGCATTCCCTTCGAGTATTTCCTGAGCTGACGATTAGCCTGCTCGGAGGATAGTCCCACTACTTCCAAAAGCTCATCAGCTCGCCGTTTGGCCTGTGACTTGTCGATGCCGAACAACGCAGCGGTGTAATACAAGAGCTCTCGGCCCGAGAGATAGTCATAGAAATATGGGTTCTCCGGTAGATAGCCGATCTTGGATCGCGTCGCGGTATCTTCGACGGGATGGCCGAGTATATGAGCGCTCCCAGCCGTCGGGAATATTAAATTCATCAATAGCTTGAGCGTCGTAGTCTTACCCGCTCCATTAGGACCGAGAAACCCAAATATCTCGCCGCGATAAACGGTCAGATCCAGGTTGTCGAGAGCCCGGACACTGGCAGTCTTGAAAAAACCGGTCTGATAGTCCTTTGTGAGGCCGCGCAATTCGATAACGGCTTCTGAATTCGAGCGAGTCATAGAGCCCTCCGCTGCAAGCATTTTCCGGCGGCGCGTATGAAGAGGTCGCGAATATCGGGGTTCGCGATCGACTGCGCCTTCTCCCGCAGTGCGCCGGCGTACTTTTCGGGGGCTCTGAAGTGAATCTCAGGAGACGTATGATGCGACTCTTCTATAAGCCGCGGGTTGATTACGAATTCAATTCTCGTCACGAGAGGCGCTGAGAGTATCGAATTGAGCCTGAATAGGAACTGGCCCGTTAGCTTGTTCAACTGCGTCTTCCAGTTTGAATCTCCTACCGCCACAATGAGGGTTTTGCCCTCGAGCTTAACCGGAGCGGTGGCGACGCGTAATTGCTTGCCGACGGCCGCTGCCCACGCCGCGAAAGCTGCTTGCTGCCGCGCTTCTTCCGTATCGCCCGCGCGGCGGAGAAGAAGCGGCAGCAATTGCAACAAATCGGTCATCGACGTTAAGGCAGCACTACAATATCTCAGTGCTTGATCTTAGGCCAGTAAGTCGCGAAGTTAAAGTCAGGGCTGTTGTTCTGAGTGTGGCACACAACGCAGCCCTGCGGGGTCTGCACAAAGCCATAACCCTTTTGAGGGTTCTCCGCGTGCACTCTTCCGGGACCGTGGCAAGCTTCGCATTGAACATTGGCGAATTGGGGCGTCGAATACAAGGCCTGGAACCCGCCTTTTTGAAAGCCAACCACATGACACTTCACGCAATCGGCATCGAGATGTTGGTTGCGCTTTTGAAGGGTCTCCATTGCGTGGGCGTGGCCGCTCTTCTGCCAGATTTGCGCTTCCTTTTGATGGCATCCAGCGCAGGAGTCCTGGCCGATGTAAAGCGATTTGCCGCTCAATATCGCGGTATCCGCGTTTGCAACGTCGGCCTGCTGAATTTGTTGGGCCTTATTAATCTCATTGGTGAAATCCGTGTGCGCGTCCGCGACATATTCGGCGGCGTTCGGATCGTCGGGTATTGCGTCATCGAGGGCGATATACCTGTTCTTCTGGTTTTCGATTACACCATCGCTCCTGATGTAATACCTCAATTCGCCGAGTTGTTTCGTTTGGTAGAAGCAAGTCGTTACGGTGGTTTGATTAAACTTCTGAGGCTCATCCTGCGCACTAACCTGATGGGCCGCGATGATTGTGTCGATGCCGGAAACTTCCGTCGCCAGTCGCTGGGCATCAGGCTGCGCCATATAGGCCAGAGCAATCACATAATCGACCTTTTTCTTTAATTCGGGAATTACTCGTTTAGCCGCCGCGAACGGGTCCTCAACTTCAAAGGCCGTAGGCTTATCTGTTGGGGATTGGGGCTTCGCTTCAGTGAATCCCGCGATGCCGATTTTTATAGTTGCGCCGGGTTTTCCGCGTTTCAGGGAGACTTCGCGGATTACATAGGGCTGAAGCGGCTGAAGATTCTTGTCGGTGGGGTGAACGTTAGCCGAGACGATCTTCGCTATAAAAGGATACTCCTGCAGTCGTTCCTGATAACCGTCCTTCTTCAGGAGGTCGCTGAGATAAAGAAAATCGTTATAGGTAACGTTGGCGGCATCGTGGTTGAACTTGCCGTAGCTCTTCGTCACCCACCGATTTTTGGCCAGATCCTCATCGGGCAGCCTGGAGCCCATCGCGCGATCGTCTGTAAATAGGTTTCCAGCGTCGACAAAGAGCGCGGGAACTTCCTGGTTCGACCTGAGCTTGAATGATTTTATATAGCCGACACGCCGTGCCAGCCCACCCATAGGGTGGCTCGGTCAGCCACAGGTTTCGAGGCTGCCGTGTATATCGGCCCCGTACATTACCGCGAGCGCATACCCATCGTCCTCGCCGAGCCGTTCCTTGAGCTTGGGCTCATTAAGATCCGGGTGAAATGTATCATCGGGCGCGATCGCGTCCGGTCCGGGCCCGGAACAGCCATAGTTCTGTAAAGCTAATAGCCCGACAAAAGTCATTGCGGCTAAGAGAGAGACTTTTCGACGCAACGTAATCCTCCGTGAACTTGGTACTGTCATTTCGAGTATTTGACTGCTCTTTAAAGTGAAACTCACAACAACATGCCAGGGCGCTTATGCTATAATCGCCCGCTCGTTACCGGGACAGGCCAACTAACATGATTGTTCAACCTAAGAAAACCAGGATTGTTCTGGCTTCATCTTCGCCCCGGAGGACTGAGCTTCTTTCGGCGGCCGGCGTGGCGTTCGAAGTCATCCCAGGCCTCGTGAATGAGCTTCCTTTTCTCAATGAAGCGCCCGCGGATTATATCATGCGTCTGGCGAGGGCTAAAGCAGTTGATGTGGCGAAGAACTTCACCGACGGCCTCTTCATCGGCGCCGATACCACCGTCGTCCTTGATGGAAAGCTGCTCGGCAAACCGGCCGACGAGAAAGCCGCCCGGACCATGCTCAGACAGCTTTCGGGAAGATGGCACGCTGTAATGACCGGCGTCTCGCTTTACGACGCAGGAAGCCGTCGCGAAGTCGCTGATTTTGACAAGACCCTCGTGCGCATGGCAAAGGTCAGCGAACAGGAGATCGATTGGTACGTGAATACCGGCGAGCCGTTCGACAAGGCCGGAGCTTATGCCATTCAGGGAAGGGCCTCCGTTTTCGTGGAAGAGATAGCCGGCAATTATCATAATGTAGTGGGCCTTCCAATGCCGCTTCTATACAGGCTGGCCAGACAATTGGGCTTTTCTCTTCTCTGATTACTTCGCCGCTGTTGTAACGGCTCCGCATTCCCGCGCGTAGAAGAGTGGAGGTCTCTTGGGTTATGATGGTTGGCCCCGACGGCAAATAACATCCACAAACGAGGTGGTCTCACAGGTTCTCGTCAATAGGGTAAATGCGTGAAAGGTTATGCGATGGGTTATCACAAGAGCGGATCATGCTGTGCGCGAGAGTTGTTCATTCCGGCCGGAAATCGTTTCCCGGCCTCTGCGATCATTTTCTCACTCGTATTAATATGCTCCTCCTGCTCGAAGGGAACGGCAGGGAAGACGGTAGACGCGTCCGCCGCTAACAGAACCGTTCCCGTGCGGGTTGTTCAAGTCAACCTGAAACAGGTCAGGCGAGACGTCGAATCCGTCGGCTCTCTTTTCCCTTACGAAGAAGTCGCTGTTAGCTCCGAGGTGGAAGGCAAGGTGGAAGAGGTGCTGTCGGACGTCGGCGACAGCGTTGCAAAGGGGCAGGCCCTGGTCAAAGTATCCCCGATCGAGCTTCAACTGACGCTGGATCAACAGCGAGCATTCTTGCAGCAGGCCCGCGCAAGATTGGGTCTGAAGGAGGGCGCCGATCTTCGCGATGTCAGCGACGCAGCCGAAGTCAAAAAGGCCCAGGCTGATCTCAACGACGCCAAGCAAAAGTACGATCGCGCAAAGGCTCTGCTCGATCAGGGCCTGGTTCCTAAACAAAATTTTGACGAAGCCGAAGCGCGATACAAAGCTGCTCGGGCTACCTACGATCTCGCCGTTCAGTCGATCGATAACATTCAGGCGCAGATATCTCAATATAAAGCCACTACCGAGCTGGCAAAGAAAAAGGTCAGCGATACTACGATTCGAGCGCCATTCGCCGGACGCATCAAGGAGCGGAGCGTTACCGCGGGCCAGTACCTCAAAGTCCAATCGCCGGTCTTTCTCATAGTCAACGTAGACCCGCTGCGAGTCCGGCTCAAGGTGCCTGAGAAGATGGCAAGCTGGATCAAGACCGGCCAGACGGTTTCAGTTTCGGTCGAAGCACAGCCGGGCCGGACCTTTCAAGGAAAGGTCTCTCGCATCAACCCCGTGGTCGATCAACAGACGAGAGCTTTCGAAGTCGAAGCCCTCGTAGAAAATCACGAAGGCCTCCTCAAACCGGGCTTCTTCGTCAAGGCGACCATACCTTCCGACAGAGTCGAGAGCGGGCTCTTCATTCCACAGGAAGCGCTTCAATATGTTTACGGCGTCTATAAGATCTTCGCGGTAGAAGGCACGGTCCTTAAAGAAAAGGAAGTGAAGGTGGGCGACCGATCCGGCGGCGAAGTCGAGATCATCGAAGGTCTCTCCGAAGGCGAGAAAGTAGCCATTGCCGCAAAGGGCCAGGAGCTGCGGGACAAAGCAACAATCGAAGCGGTCAAGTGAGGAGGAGTCAATGACACTCGCGGAAGTATGCGTCAAAAGGCCCGTTTTCGCCGTCATGCTCATCAGCTTCCTGGTCGTGCTGGGCATATTCTCGTTCAAGGATCTGGGGGTCGATCTATTTCCGAAGGCCGATCCGGCTACCGTTACCGTTAATATCCGTTTGCCCGGCGCCACGTCTGAGGAAGTGACGACCCAGGTAGTCCTTCCACTCGAAGAAGCAGTCAGCACGATCAGCGGTCTTGATGAGCTCAACTCGACGGCGAGTGAAGGCAGCGCCCGCGTCACACTGAAATTTGTTCTCGAGCGCGATATTGAAAGCGCCGCGCAGGACGTTCGCGAGAAGGTCGCGGGTGCAATGCGGAACCTTCCTCCGAATATTCTTCCTCCGATCATACAGAAGGCCGATCCCGACTCAGATCCCGTCATCTCACTCGTCATCGCCAGCGACCGCAGCTTGCGGGAGACCACCGAGATTGCCGATAAGCAGATCAAACGCGTCCTTGAAACCGTTGATGGAGTCGGCGAGTGCAGCATGACCGGCGGGCTCGACAGGAACATTCGAATATTCGCCGACGGGGAGAAGCTCAACGCATACGGCGTCACGATCAACCAGCTCCAGCGCGCGGTACAAAACGAGAACGTCGAGATACCCGGCGGCCGCATAGTTCGCGGCGAGTCGGAGCTTGGCGTGCGAACCTTGGGCCGCATCGATGCGATCGGTCAGTTCAAGGACATCATCGTCAGCAACGTCGGCGGTACTCCAGTTCGAATAAGAGACCTCGGCCGGGTTGAAGACAGCTTTGCCGAGCCGACTACCTGGAACAGCCTGGAAGGGAAGCAGGCTGTGACGCTCGATGTGCGCCGTCAATCCGGCACGAACACGGTCAGGATCATCGCCGCGGTAAAGAACAAGCTCGAGCAGATAAAGAAATCGCTGCCCCCCGGCGTTACTATTCGCGTTATTCGCGATCAATCCGTATTCATCAACGCGTCGGTGGCATCATTAGAAGAGCACCTGCTCTTCGGCAGCCTGCTCGCCAGCCTTGTGGTACTACTCTTCATCCGCAATCTGAGATCGGTTTTGATCGCCGCGGTCGCGATACCGACGTCGATCGTCGCGACCTTCACGTTGTTGAAGGCCATGGACTTCACCTTGAACAACATGACGCTTCTCGCGCTGACGCTGGCGGTCGGGATCGTGATCGACGACGCTATAGTCGTGCTCGAGAACATCGTGCGCTATATCGAGGAGAAGGGGGTCGAGCCAAAACGAGCCGCTATCGAGGCGACTCAGGAAATAACACTCGCGGTCCTCGCGACGACTATATCTCTGGTCGTGATCTTCGTTCCGATCGCTTTCATGACCGGCTACGCCAGGCGATATGTGAACCAGTTCGGCTGGACGATGGCGTTCTCCGTGATGGTGTCGATGCTTGTCAGCTTCACGCTTACGCCGATGCTGAGCTCGAAGATGCTCAAGCGGCTGTCCCGCAAACGGAAAGAAGCCGGAATCGAGTCCGATGAAAACACGGCCGCCGAACAACATGAGCATACCTCAAAGGACTCGCGTTTCTTTGGATGGATCGATCGGCTCTACGGAAGGATGCTCGACTGGTCGCTGAGTCATCGCGCCATAATAATTCTGATCGCGGTGCTGACCTTCGGCTTGAGCTTCCCGCTGAACAAAATGGTCGGACGCGACTGGATACCGCCGGACGATCAGAGCGAGTTGACTATCTCGATGAACTGGCCCGAGGGAACTTCCATTCCGGGCACATCGAAGCTTGCGCTTGAAGTCGCCAACAGAATCGCCGAGCTGCCCGAAGTGGAATTCGTGAACCCCTTCATTCATGAAGGAACCTCGAACCACAACCATATATATGTCCGGCTGATCGAGATCGAGAAACGCGAAGCGTCGAGTCTCGAGGTCGCGGCCAAGATTCGAAAGATAACGGCCGAGTACAAAAATCTCCGGAGCAAGGTCATCATTCCGTCCGCCCTTGGCGGCGGCGAGATGTACTTTCCGATCAGGGCATTGATTCTAGGCCCGGATTTTCAAACCGCGGCCGAGCTGTCCAAGAAAGTCGCCGACGGAATGAGGCGTATACCCGGATTGCTCGACGTTGAGGCCAGCCTCAACCTGAACAACCCCGAGCTCCAGGTAAAGATCGACCGTCAACGAGCTTCCGATTTGGGAGTGCGCGCCGGCGACGTGGCGACCGCCGTTCGATTGATGATAGCCGGTGAGGATCAGATCTCGACCTACAAGGAAGGCGACGAACAGTACCCGGTTACGATTCAGTTGCTGCCCGAACAACAGCGCGACCAGGGAGTGCTTGCAAGGCTGATGATCCCTTCGACAAAAGTCGGACAGGTTCGACTCGACAACCTGGCCACAATTGAGCGCGGCCTCGGGCCGTCCCGCATAGAACGGTTCAACAGACAGTTTCAAGTTTCGGTGAACGCCAACAACGCGCCTGACTTTCCGCTCGACGCCGCCGCTCGCGCCAGCGCCGATGAGATCGCCAAGGTCGGGCTGCCCTCCGGCTACACATACAAGTTCCTTGGCTCGGTGAAGGTGCTCGACGAAACCACCACCAATCTGATCCTCGCATTCCTGCTCGCATCTATCTTCATGTATATGGTGCTTGCGGCCCAGTTCGAGAGCTTCCTTCATCCTTTCACGATCATGTTGAGCTTGCCGCTGTCGATTCCGTTTGCGCTGCTTTCATTATGGCTTACAGGGCGGACGCTAAACCTCTGGAGCGCGCTTGGCGTTCTGCTATTGTTGGGAATCGTCAAAAAGAACGGCATCCTGCAGGTCGATTACACGAACAAGCTTCGGGATGAAGGCGTGCCGCTTCGCGAGGCGATCGTCAGGGCTAATCACGTTCGGTTGAGGCCGATCTTGATGACGACCCTTTCGATTATCGCGGGATTGATACCAACGGCGATTGGTATCGGCGCGGGTTCGGCGCAGCGCTCGGCGATTGCGGTCACGATCATAGGCGGACAGAGTCTTTGTCTATTGCTTACCCTGCTCGTGACACCGGTTGCATATTCGCTTCTTTCAGAGATGGAAGAAAAGGAAGTCTTCGCGAGAGCGCGCGCTCGACTGTCCCGCGCCAAACTGAGCGCCGCTCGATTCTTCACGTTTCTGCATTAGTGAAGCGTATCCACGGAGCTTCGAGGAGAGGATTTGAGCATTCAACTGACAGGCAAAACCGCCATAGTGACCGGAGCGACAAAAGGCGTCGGCCTGGCGTGTGCCCGCGCAATCGCCGCCGGCGGAGCGAATGTATTCATCTGCGCTCGTAACGGTTCCGAAGTCGACGCCGTGGTCGAAGCGCTCAACAAGGAATTCAACGGACGCGCGAGCGGGAGGGTCTGTGACGTGCGCGACCCGGAAGAGGTTCACGCAACCGTGCTCGAGGCTCAAGGGGCGTTCGGCGGCGTCGACATACTCATAAACAACGCGGGCATCGGATCGAGAAACCGAGTCGAAGATATGCCGGTCGAAGAATGGCGCGCCACCTTAGAGACGAATCTCTCAGGCGTGTTCTATTTCTGCCACGAGGCTATCCCGCCGATGAAGGAACGGGGCGGCGGGTACATCATTAATATAGGGAGTCTGGCAGGCAAGAACGCATTCGCTGGAGGGAGCGCATACAACGCCTCGAAGTTTGGGCTGATCGGCTTTTCCGAAGCGCTGATGCAGGAGGTCAGATACGATCACATCCGCGTCAGTTGCGTGATGCCAGGCTCGGTCAACACCACCTTTGCAAGCAGGGGCGAGATGGATCCGGCCACTACGTGGAAGCTTCTTCCCGAAGATGTTGCCGAAGTCGTCGTAAATCTCTTGATCATGGATCCGCGCGCGCTGCCAAGTCGCGTCGAAATACGCCCGTCCGAACCGGCGAAGTGATTGATTGTAAGCCTCATCGCAGGCGACGGCGAGGTAAACCTGAATGGGGAATCATTTTTTCTGAGAACCGGCTGCGAATGCGGCCACATTGACTGCTAAATTCGCCGTTGTTAGAATCACGACGCATTTGGCTGAACATTCATTCTGATCCAATAACCAGGAAATTTCTTTATGGCAACTTCTGAAAGCGAAGCGGCTGTTGATCCGAAGTCCGTGACAGCCGCGCCTATTGTGAAGATAAGGCCAAAGAAGGGCGACTCAGTTTTAGACAAGGCGTTGGGCCTGCTGAGCTCCGTCCGCTTTGGCGTAACCATGCTGATGATCGTGCTCGTTTGCGCGATGATCGGCATGCTCATAGTTCAAACCGACGTCGACAAGTTCAGCGAGTATTTTGCAAGACTTACGCCGGCCCAGAAGTACATCTACGGCAAGCTCGGATTCTTCAATATCTATCACTCCAGGTACTTCGCACTCTTCCTCGCCATTACCGGCCTCAACATTATTCTCGCTTCGATTGATCGATTCCCAACCGCGTGGCAGTACGTGGTGAAACCAAAGCGCACGGCATCGCCGAAATTTATTCAGGCCCAGTCCTTCAACGCCGAATCGGAGATTCGGGAGGACACCAGGGGCGCAACCGACTCTGTTAGCGCGGCGTTTCGAAAGCAGGGCTTCAGGCCAAAAGTGGTCGAAGAAGGCGGCCGAACAACGATCTTCGGACAAAAGAATGTCTGGAATCGGCTCGGCGCCTATTCGGTGCACGTGGCGCTGCTGACGATCTTTACCGGCGGATTTATTACGAGCAAGCTCGGTGTGGGAGGCGTCCTCGAAATAGTCCCCGGCAAGAGCGCGAACACGATAACCACTCGCGAGGTTCAGCTCGACGGCGACCATTTCGGAAATGCACAGCTTCCTTTTAACGTTGAATGCGTCGACATCCAGCAGAAGCTCATTCGCCCGGAAGGCGGCCTGGACGCGAGTAACACCATCGATTGGTACAGCCGAATCAAGATCAAGGATCGAGGCCGCGATGTAAGCGGACTGGTCCACCTGAACGAGCCGTTCGATCACGCCGGCTATCGCTTCTTCCAATCATTTTTCATGGGCCGCGGCCACGCCCGTGAAATCACGGTTCAGTTCACGCCGAAGGAAGGCGGGAATCCGATCGAGGTCACCATCAAACGAGACGGTTCGGCGGACGTTCCGGGAATCGGGCACGTAGCGTACACGAACTTCTTCCCCGATTTCACGATCGAGGGAGGGAAGCCGTCCACGGCATCGGGCGACTACAACAACCCCGCGGCTCAGTTGCAGGTGACGGCGCCGGATGGCAAGAGTCGCACGTTGTTTGCGTTCACGCCGGAAACGGCCGATCAGTTTCTCAGCAAGAACGACAAAGATGCCGAAGGCGTGCTTCTGATCGATGGAAAGAAAGTTCTGTTGAAGAGCTTCGAAAAGGTAGCGACTTCGCACACCCTGACAGTTCAATATGACCCGGGCCGCGTTCCGGTCTACACGGGATTTATACTGCTCGTACTCTCGCTGTGCGGCGTCTTTCTGTTTTCACATCAGCGGGTGTGGGCTGTCATAGAGCCGGAAGGCTCGGGCGCGCACGTTTATCTTGGCGGTAATACAAACCGGAACAAACCGGGTTTCGAAGCCCGCTTCAATTCAGTGGTCGAATCAGTATCCGGAAAGAGAGGTGCCGACAATGAGTGAAGCCATTAAAATACAGGAACCAGTCGCGCCAGAACTGAACCTGACCCTTCCCGCGAAGCTGGCGGGACTGTGGCCCATCCTGGCGCCTATCGCGCTCGCGCTTGTGTTCATATTAACGAGACTGAAATTCGGCGAACACGGATTCCTCTACGATGGAGCGCTCACCGTACTCGCGCTGGTTTGCTACATCAGCGCCTCGGTCCTCCTCGTTACGAATCTCTGGGTCAAGGAAGAGGTGCTTGCTAAATTCGGTTTGTGGACCGTAATGCTCGGCTACAGCTTCAACCTCTCCGGCTGGATGATTCGATGGATCGAAGCGGGCGAGAAGGAAGGGTGGGTCGATGGACGAGTATGGCGCTATTACCCGCTCGACAACCTGCACGCGCTTACGCTGGGCTTCTGCTGCGGCGCGGCGCTGGCAACGCTGATCGTTATTCGCAAGCCGAAATACAGGATTCTCGGCGCCCTTTCCATGCCGGTTCTGTCCGTAGTGCTGACGCTGGGCATAGCCCTTGGAAATGAAATCAGGACTCTTCAACCGATTCTCGACAGCTACTGGAGACCGATTCACGTTTCCATCGCGACCGTAGCCTACGGCGTAGCGCTGATGAGCTTCGGGATCGCCTTTGCTTATCTGCTGAAAGACGGACTCAGGTCCGAGGCAATCGCGATTGCCGTGCTCCTGTTCGGAGTGCTCGTGCTATGCACGGTTGATTCTCAGCCGATGACCGGACGATTCGAGGTTCCGGGTCACGCAAGCTACGGTCTGTCGCTCTTCATCGACAAGACCTCGTTGCCGCTCCGCTCAACGCTGCCCGGGGTCGGCCCATTAATGGTAGCGGCGCTTCTGATGATATTGGGGTCGCTCGCCTTTTTTATAATGCAATGGCAGAACCGAGATGAAGCAAAGCGCAAGATTGGCTGGAAACTGTTCTACGGCGCGACGATACTTCAGGGCCTGGTGCTGGCGCTGGTAACGTATCACATCGCGAACGCGAACAAGCTTCCCGTCAATGTAAGCGATCGCGCGTATACGGAGTTTTCACCGTGGCTCGCGAAGCAGATGCAGCAACAGGTTCCGGCATCGCAGCAGCTTCAAATCGCGCAGAATTGGGTCAAGACTCAGGGCGCGGGCCTGAAGGTCTCGTTCAACTCGAATCCCGTCGAGTACGGCGCGCTGTTCGGACTGTTTGTCGCGCTGCTGATGGTATGGCTGCTGACGAGCAAACGGCAGGAAGTAAACAACTCACTGCCGGCGCTCAACTCACTGGATTCGCTGCTATACAGGACCGTGGGTATTTGCATCGCGCTCCTCACGATGCTGCTGATCACTGGAGCCGTGTGGGCGAATGAGTCCTGGGGCAGGTACTGGGGATGGGATTCAAAGGAGACCGGAGCGTTCGTGTCATGGATGGCCTACGCGGGCTACCTGCATACGCGAATCGCTCACGGCTGGAGAGGACGAAAGAGCGCTTATTTCGCGGTGCTTGGATTCGCGCTCGTGATATTCACGTGGCTCGGTGTGAGCTACTTGCTTCCCGGCCTCCACTCCTACGCGGAATGAAGCCTCAAAACTTCAACGACTGATCTTTAGCTGGTTCTTTGAAAGGGCGTCTCATCTTGAGGACGCCCTTTCCCTTTTCTCTAGTGACGAATTGACAAGGCAATTCAACTCCAGATGATTCACAGCCAGGGAAGGGAGCTTGCTCCCGTTCTTCTTGTTGATTGCCTAAAAATGTTCGATCCAGGCTCATGCGGCCGATCTTGTTCTTAAGCCGAACCCGGAGGTTGCTATGAAAAGAAAAGCTCTTCTTTGTTCCGCCCTGTTGATATTGAGCGTGTGCGCCGCCGCGCAGTCGACGAAGCGTCCGATGACCTTCATGGACGTAATGGAGATGAGACAGTCGCAGACTGCCGTGCTATCGCCCGACTCAACAAAGGTGTTGCTAATCGTCAACGCCGTCGAATGGAAATCGGGGCGAGCATACTCGGACATCTATTTGGCGCCGACCTCGGGGGAGGGAATGAAGCAAATGACGTTCACCCCCGACAAGAACGAGACAGCTCCTCGATGGGCCCCCGACAGCAAATCCTTCGCGTTCCTATCCGACAGAGATTCCGCCGCGGCCGCGAATGAGCGAGAACGCCACAATCAGATATTCCTGATGCAGCCGGATGGCGGCGAGGCAAAACGCATTACATCCGATAAGGACGGCGTCGAGCGATTCGACTTTTCTCGCGATGGTAAATGGATTGTCTTTACGGCGGGCAAAACAGGAGAGCGGCAGCTTTTTCTCTATTCCACTGAATCGGGCGCGATCTCTCATTTGACGCGACACGACACCGGCGTTCTTGAATGGGAGTGGGCTTCAGACGGCAAGCGAATCCTCTTCACAAGCCCAAATCAGGTCGACAAGCTCGAAAGAGCGAGAATCGAAAAGAAATTCGATGTTCGCATCTCGAATCAACCGGCCGCGCCGAAACACCTCTGGACAATTGAAGTAGCTACCAAAGCCGAGAAGCGGCTCACCGACGGCGATAAATTCTCGGTGGCGCAGTTCGTAATCTCCTCCGATGGTAAGAAGGTCGCGTTTCGCGGCGCGTCACCGGATCGATATGCAACGGGCGAGGAGGCCGAAGTATTCATTCTCGATCTTGTCGGCGGAGAGCCGAAGCGCATCACCGACAATAGGGTTGGTGAAGGCCGGATGGCATTCTCTCCCGACAGTCAATGGCTGGCCTTCATGGGCCCAAACGAATTCACCTACATGCGGGATGAACAGATCTACGCGGTTCCTGTTGCTGGAGGCTCGCCGCGGCCTTTGATCGAGAATTTCGGCGGAGACGTAAATGGATTCTTCTGGTCCAAGGACGGCAAAGCCGTATTCTTCGTCGCCGGAGTAGGCGTCAATCAGCAATTGTTCAGCGTTCCCGCGAGCGGAGGCCCGGCGAAGCAGTTGACGTCGGTTACCGGAACTGTCAGTCCACTGCGAGGCGAAGAACTCTCTCCCGATACTCCTTCCGATCTGCTGGTGTTCACTGTGAACAGTCCAAGCGCGCCGGCTGATCTTTACGTAGCCCGACTCGGCGACATTGAATCGGGAAGCTCGGGCCCGGATCGATGGAAGCGAATCACGAACATCAATCCTCAGACGCAGAGATTCGAGCTCGGCCAATACGAAACCGTGAAATGGAAATCGAGCGACGGGACCGCGGTGGAAGGGATATTGGTCAAGCCGGTTGGTTATCAGGATGGCAAGCGGTATCCCCTGATCGTTCAGATTCACGGCGGACCCGCAAGCGCCTATATGAACAACTTCTCGGGAAACTATGGAGCCTATGTTCACGTGTACGCCGCCAACGGATATGCCGTCTTTCAACCGAACTATCGCGGCTCGACGAATTACGGCGAAAAATTCAAGATGGAAATCGCCGGCGACTATTTCAGGCAGGGCTACGACGATATCATCACTGGTGTCGATTACCTGATTCAGCGTGGGATCGCCGATCCGGACAAATTGGGAATGATGGGATGGAGTGCTGGAGGCCATTGGTCCAACTGGACTCTGACGCATACCGATCGATTCAAAGCCATCTCGTCGGGAGCCGGAGCCGCCAATTGGGTTTCTATGTATGCTCAGACCGATCAACAGCCGCCTCGCGAGTTCTATTTCAAGGGAAAGCCGTATGACAACCTGGATCATTACATGGATGTGTCTCCGATCAAGTACATAAAAAACGCAAAGACCCCTACTCTGATTCACGTTGGCGAGGCCGATCAGCGCGTCCCGATGCCGCAGAGCCTCGAGCTGCATATGGCCTTGAAGAAGCTCGGCGTTCCGACCGAATTGATCGTCTATCCGGGTATGCCTCATGGCCTGACGAATCCCCGATACCAGATGATAAAAATGGTCTCGGAGTTCGGATGGTTTGAAAAATGGATCAAAGGCAAATCGACATGGCTGGATTGGAAGCCGCTGCTCGATACGCTGAAGGATGATGAAGCAAAGGCTCCGGAGAAACCGTGAGCATGTCGCTGTAGAGCAAAGACAATTCTGATTGCGCTATAAAACAAGAAGAACCTGGCAAGGCCGCAATGCTCGTCCTTGATCTCGCGGCTTGCCCGACAACTGGAAAGGAGAGTGAGGGAATGGCAAGTGAGGGAAAAACAGTCGAATTCGAAGCTGGTGGAAAAGCCGCCGGAGGCTACCTTGTCGGAGCTTCCGAAGGCGAGGTGAAGCCGGCCCTGATTGTGATACAGGAGTGGTGGGGACTCAACGACCATATCAAAGACATAGCCGGCCGATTCGCCGATCTCGGTTATACGGCGCTGGCTCCGGATCTATATGACGGAGTCAGCACCAAAGATCCAGGGGAAGCAGGGAAGCTGATGCAGAATCTGGACCAGAACAAGGCCCTCGCGATTTTGAACGGCGCCGTAGACTACTTACGCGGACTGAAAGGCGTCGACTCGAACAAGATCGGAGTTACGGGATTTTGTATGGGCGGCACTTATTCGCTTCTTCTCGCGTGTCATAACAAGCACATCAAAGCGTCCGCCCCCTTTTATGGAGACATCCCGCCCGATGATGTACTGAAGAATCTGTCTGCTCCAGTGCTCTTCTTCGGCGCCGATCAGGATCAATGGATCAACATGGGCAAGATGAATAAGTTGAAGGAAGGGCTCTCCAAGTTTGGCAAAGAAGGCGAGGTCAAGGTCTATAGCGGCGTGGGCCACGCCTTTTTTAACGACACCCGCCCGGATGCTTATAATAAGGATGCGGCTACGGATGCGTGGGAACGAGTCAAGAAATTCTTCGCGGCCTATTTGTAGAAGGCTGCCGCCTCGAATGCATCGGCTATCTTAACGGCGGGAGAAGCTTAGAAGAAGGAAAGGGTGAGGGAAGGACAACCCCAAGGGGGTTGCATCGCGAAGCCCTGGGTTGGCGAAGCCTACCCAGGGTCACATAACGGCGAGCGGCGCCAACACCAACGGTGTTGTGGCAATTTCACGACGGTCATCAGTTGGGGGATTCAATAGTGACTCGATTAATAGTCTGGATCTTCATAGCTTCCGCCGCTTTTCTTTCGTTTCTGGTCTTCCGCGTGGCTAAAAATAACAGTGCACCCTCGGTCGAGGTGCAGACGGCGATGACCGAGATTGCCCTCAAGAGTATTAAGGTGCAGTACGAGACGATGGAGACCGGTATTATCCCACAATCGCCCTTTGTCGCACGTCACGACGGCGAGACTCATCGATATCGCTCCGGTGAGGAGCGTATCGAACTTGCTCTTCGCTTACGGCAGGATGCGCGGACCTTGGGCAAAACATATAAGCTATATCAGATGGAATTCCACGGAAGCGCTATCAAACGTGACAAGAATACGATAATACTCCATGGTCTTGAGAGCTGCGCATATTCGCTTATCGACTCCACGAATCCTGATCCGCCGGTTTTGACTAAAGAATGGATCACACACGATTTCATTTTTGCGATTGTGCCCGCTAACGACGATTGTAAGAGCGACTTGTATTCGGTTCAGGCGGGGGACGAGTGTTTTAGGTTGATCGAGGACGTGACGGAGCCCCAAATGTTTGATGAATCCGACGAGACGACTCATTGCTGCGATCCGGATGAGAGAGAATACGAATCGCGGATTAAAGCCCTTCCGCTCAAAAGAGAACCCGACTAATGCAGTTAAACTGCACTAGTGACCGGTGAGGCCATCTCTTTGGACCGCTGCTCTCAAAACAGATTCGATGGGACCGCAAGCTTCGCAGGCGTAAGAGCGTACTAATCCCCGCCGGTCCGTTGTTAGCACCCGCTGCCCGTCCGCGCTGAAGTCGGCAGCCGGTACGTTGCCGTGACCGTGAAACAAAAAGAGAGTCTGCCCCGACTCAAGGTCCCAGGCGCGCGCATCTCCATCATCGCTCCCGGTGAGGACCAGATTCCCCGCTGCATTGAAGGCACGGTCCTTACTTGATCGGCGTGACCGCGCAGTTCCCTCGTGACGTGCATCAGAGCGATATCCCACACCCGCGCGGTTCCGTCTCCATAACCAATAATCAGATACTTGCCGTCTGGACTGAATGCAGCGCTTTTAGCTAAGCGCCCTGACGTGAAGCGCGTTCCTGAAAATAGGTCTTCCAGCGTCAACTCGCTGTAATTTCATATCGGGTCCTGCCGACGTATAGAAGCCAAAATGTGCAGAAAGAGCGCGGCTTCATTCCGACCTGATTGCGCTCTTAGGATGGCGCTTGGGACACTCCTGGTGTCTCGATCCGCTAAAGAGCGCGGCTTCATTCCGACGTATCAATCGACGAATTGTTTCGCTCGAGGAATTGGGTCTACCCAGGTTTGCCCGTACTCGGCAACTCTGGGCTGAAGGACGCAACCCCGTTGGGGTTGGAGGCAGAACGTACTGCGTTCCCAGGGTAGGCTTCGCCAACCCTGGGCTAGACTATGCAACCACTTTGTGGTTGTCCCGCCGATAAAAGGGCCGTTGCCATGCGGAAAGGCGCATAAAGGGAGCATCCCAGGGTGGGCTTCGCCAACCCTGGGCTAGACTATGCAACCACTTTGTGGTTGTCCCGCCGATAAAAGGGCCGTTGCCGTGCGGAAAGGCGCATAAAGGGAGCATCAACCCCAACGGGGTTGTGAAAGCCAGCCCAAGGTTGGCGTACTCGCCTACCTTGGGAAAGGGTAGGTAATTGGCGCCAACCCCAACGGGGTTGCGGCCTGCATGGATTAAGGAAGATAAAAAAGAAGAAGGCATGGCGGTCAGTCAGTGCGGGGAATACATCACAAGGAATGCGCGGTATCGTGCGCGAGATCATAGGTCTGTTGCTCTCTCTCGCGATGCTATCCACAACTTCCTTTTGGGGTTGGAAAGGACGCGGCGGTTACCCTGGGCTGGCGCCCCTTCAGGGAGCGAACTTCTTTCGGCGATCGTACCGGGGGCTGCGCTACGCTGGCCCCCGGCTATTCACTCGTGCCCCTTCGGGGCTTTCACTGTTCCTTCTTCAAATGGCCAAACTCCAGATTCCCGCAGGGAGTTCCTTCGCTAAAGAGCGCGGCTTCATTCCGACATGGGGTAGTTCCGCACGCGCGGCGCTGCCTCTCACTAGTCTCAATCCGCTAAAGAGCGCGGCTTCATTCCGACTGAAGAGTCTTTTTCTAAATGAAGAAAAGACCTTCGCGTCTCAATCCGCTAAAGAGCGCGGCTTCATTCCGACATAAAGGCATGGTGGTCGAAATCTTTAAGTCGACCATGTCTCAATCCGCTAAAGAGCGCGGCTTCATTCCGACTGCCGATAGGATCCTACTCCGTGGAAGAAGATAGCTTGTCTCAATCCGCTAAAGAGCGCGGCTTCATTCCGACTCCTGAGATGGTCAGGTAAAGACAAAAGGGGTTTCCGTCTCAATCCGCTAAGAGCGCGGCTTCATTCCGACCCGACAAGTCAGCCAAAGGTACACGCAAGTGTGCCGTCTCAATCCGCTAAAGAGCGCGGCTTCATTCCGACCTAGTTTCAAACTCTTAACCAATTTCGGGCCCAGCACGTCTCAATCCGCTAAAGAGCGCGGCTTCATTCCGACGACGGACTACCCATGGAGTGAGGTCGGGGCAGTAACGGTCTCAATCCGCTAAAGAGCGCGGCTTCATTCCGACAGGCACTCAAGAAAAGCTGTTTCTGGCCTTGCTATTTGTCTCAATCCGCTAAAGAGCGCGGCTTCATTCCGACAATCTAATCGGTTCCGCTTTCGCTCGCCACTACTGAGTCTCAATCCGCTAAAGAGCGCGGCTTCATTCCGACGTGGCGCGTGCTGCCGGATAATGCCAAAGCTTTACGTCTCAATCCGCTAAAGAGCGCGGCTTCATTCCGACTTGGAACTTCGTTGTTTCCCCGCCGGTCCCTTTTGGTCTCAATCCGCTAAAGAGCGCGGCTTCATTCCGACACCAGGGAAACCCGAGGACGCGGCGCATTCACTTGGTCTCAATCCGCTAAAGAGCGCGGCTTCATTCCGACGGACTCAGCACAGAACGAGCACCCGATGGTGCACGTAGGTCTCAATCCGCTAAAGAGCGCGGCTTCATTCCGACAGATAATTAATGTTCAATCGAAGCGTTATCAGAGGGTCTCAATCCGCTAAAGAGCGCGGCTTCATTCCGACATGGCGAACTGGCTCTGGATTACCACCTGCCATTCGGTCTCAATCCGCTAAAGAGCGCGGCTTCATTCCGACTTCTACATGAGTGTCGACAGCACGGACTATCACGGGTCTCAATCCGCTAAAGAGCGCGGCTTCATTCCGACAGGGTTAAATGATGCTCATGACGAGAGGAATAACGTAAGTCTCAATCCGCTAAAGAGCGCGGCTTCATTCCGACCGATCAATGGACCACCCAGAACTCGAAGATGGCTCGAGTCTCAATCCGCTAAAGAGCGCGGCTTCATTCCGACCAAGATCCATGGTCCCGATCCGGGTAACAAGGTCGGTCTCAATCCGCTAAAGAGCGCGGCTTCATTCCGACCTGGCCGAGTACCAAGAGGTAATAACTTCCTCTGCTATGTCTCAATCCGCTAAAGAGCGCGGCTTCATTCCGACTTGAAGTCCCGCCCCGCAAATTCCACGAGCTCGACAGGTCTCAATCCGCTAAAGAGCGCGGCTTCATTCCGACGCAAGGACCTTGGCTGCAATCTCCAAGTTGTTGACGGTCTCAATCCGCTAAAGAGCGCGGCTTCATTCCGACGCCTGGGAGGTTAACCGTGTGTACCGTGCCACGAGGTCTCAATCCGCTAAAGAGCGCGGCTTCATTCCGACGTCAACCACTGAAGCTAAAAGGACAGATGCCGTCATGTCTCAATCCGCTAAAGAGCGCGGCTTCATTCCGACGAATCCAGCCATTCCGTACATGGCTAGAGGTGAAAAGGTCTCAATCCGCTAAAGAGCGCGGCTTCATTCCGACCTGAGTGACCTCATAGCAGAGGGCGCTGCCGCGTATGGTCTCAATCCGCTAAAGAGCGCGGCTTCATTCCGACATCGTGCAAAAGGACAGCTTGCGAGAAGTCGTCCTGTCTCAATCCGCTAAAGAGCGCGGCTTCATTCCGACCAACGGCATCGGATACATGATTCGAAGGCTCCGAGACAAGTCTCAATCCGCTAAAGAGCGCGGCTTCATTCCGACACAGCAGTGTTTCCCACGACACTTCTCTCTGCAAGCACGTCTCAATCCGCTAAAGAGCGCGGCTTCATTCCGACGATTTGCATCGTCATATGGGTCTGCATTGTCCTTACGTCTCAATCCGCTAAAGAGCGCGGCTTCATTCCGACCGGCATCCCGATCATGTCGATCGTCCTCTACATTGATGTCTCAATCCGCTAAAGAGCGCGGCTTCATTCCGACTGTGGCTTTTTGGGGGGCCTTTGGCCTTAACATTTAGAAGGCTCAACTTGCAGACCCCCCATCCACTCATCATAATTCGATCTTCAACTCACCGGTTAAGACTATTCTATTGTCAATGAACTAAGCGACTTACGCTGACTTGCAGACCCCCTACCTTTTTTCGGTCATGGGTACCCCTGCAAGTTTCGTTCTGACTGCGGTGGAAACTCTAGTATCGCTCCCTTCGCTGCCATCATCGTATTAATTGCATGCAATCGCCGACGCTCCGATAGCTACTCATCTGCTCTCGGGAGCCGAGGATGGCAGCGCCCAGGGGCGCGGTAATGATAAGATAAACTCATCTGAAAGTCGATCACATGAGTAAGTGACAAGACCGGATAGAAAATTACATCAAGCAGAAGCCGGGTCCGCACTTTTTATCATTCAATGCGTTTCCGGTGAAAACGGCCAGCCATTCCCGAACGAAACCGGCCACCCATTCAGGGGAACCGGCCACTGATTCCGGGCTGAAAGCGGTCGTCTACCGGCTCACGAGCGGAATAGGCGGCCGATTAGCTGGACAGGCGGCCGCTTACCGGAATCCTTTTATAGACAAGCCTGGCACCCCGAGCCTATCGAAGATCGATCGTCGGGATGAATCCGACTACGAGCTTGAATGGCCTGTCAGATCGAGTCTTTTATCCGCAAGATCGACTCCCGCGTGCGCCGAGTTGGGACAATGGCCGGTTCGATCGACTCAAGCGCCGGCTAGATCGACCCGTCTTCGAACCGAATTGGGACCTTGCTCCGTGCGTATCGCTACGTGCCGGGATTAGATTGCTCCGTGCGTCAACCGGATCGATTCCAGCATGGACAGGATTGGCCCTGAGCTCTGATGAGATCGACTCGCGCTTCACCGAGATCGCTTCGTGCGGCGATGAGATCGACTCCCGAATAGGCAAGCTCGCTTCGTGCGCCGATGCTATCATCACGGATTCAATGAACGGTGGTTCTTGTCACATAGCCTGCACGAGCTGATGTAGTCAGCGAGGCTTCACTTTCTAACGAGAACGTTTAGAAATTATTGTCAGAGCGGCTAGCTAAACAGCCGCGTGTTGTAGTAAATATCTCGCCCGGACGCTCCTTTCCGTCGTAGCCAATGCGGCTACTGTCCTTACTCAGATTAAAGTTCGGGCTGAGGCGCTAAGTCGTTTGGGCCTCACCAACCTCTGATTTGTCGATGACCTGAGCGCTGGCTCGTCAGATGCAATAGCGACGAAGCTCGAGTACTGAGGCCCACACTCAGGCTTCGCACAGAGGGGCAATGCTTATATACAATCTAAAATCGCTCGCAATTCTATTCGCTATCACTCTCAACGTCGGCTTCCTCGCCGGTTGCTCATCTCGCCAGTCGCCGGGAGATCAGACGTCGAGTCCCGCCGCGAAACCAGCCGCAAGCACGGCGGCGGCGCCCGAACCGGCCTTCAAGATAGGCGCCGCCTGGAAACCGTTGAAGGTGATCATAGTGACGGAATCGTATCCAGGTTCACCGGGTATGAAGTATTCGATAACAGCTAAGCCGGATCTCAAGCTTGTCGCGATCGAACTCATACTGAATCGCGACGATCCCGCCCACCCGCTCTCAGCGGATTTCTCTGAGATCGCTGTCGTCGATTCGGCCGGCGGGCGCCACAAACCTCTCTTCACCTATCCTTCAGCGGTTACAACCTACAAGCCCGGCGGGGACTCGGTTTCATTCGCCGACAAACCGGGTCAGCTTACCAACGCGAAACTCAATGAACTGGGCGGGAAACTGATATCAGTGTTCGAGGCTCCCGTAGCCGAACGAGCATTTGAAGTGTCGATCGGCGCCGCTCCGCCTGTGCATGTCGAGCTGAACGCCAGGTGATACGCTCGCGCCATCCTTTACAAAATATTTATGAATCTTTTATGCACCGCTTATTTTTCAAGTGGTAGCATGGCCATTTGGCAGGCCGTCTGAAACTCCGCTGCTTCTTCATCGCTGCAAGCTCCAACTCATCCTTATCTACGACCTTGATTGATGAAGCGTCGAGGACTGCACCTGCCGCACGGGATCAGGGAGGTGTCATTCCAAAATGAAAACGGGCCATCCGCTTCAGCCATCAAATCCGACCGGGGTACGCGTCGTAGTTGCTACGACCGTAATGCTCTCGTTCATATCCTTCTGGAGAGCCGCCGCCATAGTCTTGAACGACCTCGGCTCATCCGCGTTCTACGTGGGCGGTATAGCCGAAAAGGCCGTTGGACGCGCCGCGCCATGGTTCATCCTGGCGGTGATGCTTTTTTCATACGCGGTTCGTGCCGTCTACGTCGAATCGTGCGCGATGTTCACTCGCGGCGGAGTCTATCGCGTAGTGAAAGAAGCCATGGGAGGCACGCTTGCCAAGCTGTCAGTCTCCGCCTTGATGTTTGATTACGTATTGACCGGTCCGATCTCCGGCGTCTCCGCGGGCCAGTACATAGTCGGCCTTGTCGCCCAGACTTCAACTTATCTTGGAATCCCGTGCTCGCCTTCGCCGTCGACTACGAATCTCATAGCAGCAGGGATAGCGATTTTCATAACGATCTATTTTTGGCGGCGCAATACAAGAGGGCTGCACGAGTCATCCGGTGACGCGTTGAAGATTATGTACGTTACGACCGCGATGGTGATCGCGCTGATTCTCTGGTCGGGAATAACGATAATCTCATCCCCCGACAAGAGGAGGATTCCTCCCGCGCCGGTTCCATCCACGTTGGCTTTTAATCCCGATGCCGTGGGGTGGCTGCCCGATGTAGCGCCGCGGATCTTGAGAGAATTGCCCTCGGAAATATCGCCGGCGGATTCCGCCACGCCTGAACAAGCCGCGCCGGAACCGCGATACGGGATAGTCAGGAACGCAGGCGCTTTGATCGGACTGATTGGAATCCTGATGGCTCTGGGACATTCATTCCTTGCGATGTCCGGAGAGGAATCCCTCGCTCAGGTCAATCGCGAGCTCGAATACCCCAAGCACAAGAATCTTATGCGCGCGGGATTAGTGATCTTCGTTTACTCGCTATTGTTCACATCGCTGGTGTCGTTTTTCGCATACGCGATCATACCGGACGATGTGAGGCCGCGGTATCTGGACAACCTGATCAGCGGGATCTCGATGTATCTGGTTGGACCAATGCCTCTGAAGCTGCTGTTTCAAGGGTTCATAGTGATCGTAGGATTCCTGATGCTCGCAGGCGCAATCAATACGTCAATCATCGGCTCCTTCAAAGGACTCGCCGTCATGGTGCTGCGGTTCAAGGATCGGTCTCCGCGAGAGTGGAAAGTTCCATTCAATATTCGGCTCGACGGGAATGAGCTTCCGATCGGACTGGGAGTGATAACGGCTCTCTTGTTTTCAATAGCCGGGATCAATCTGATAACTAAAGAGGTCGCTACGATAGCAGGGGTTCTGTTCACGCTGGTCTTCTTCGTGATCTTCACGGTCTCTGAAAAAATTAACCAGCGAAAGCTGGATGCATCGATTGCCTCTCTTGATCAATTCAAGCTCAACTACGAGCAGGACGTTACCCTGGAGACGGTGCACGCGCGACCCGGAAACATCCTGGTCGCCGTTCGAGACTACAACACGCTGGAGCATCTGGATCGGGTCCTATCGCGAAACGGCGGAGACGGGCGGGACATCGTTGTAATGACCGCGAGATTGATGACCGGACCCGGAGCGGGCGAGCGCGACCTGTACGATACGAATCTGTTTACGGATTACGAGCAGCGGCTCTTCACCAGGGTGGTCGCTTTGGCCGAGAAGCACGGCAGGCCGGTGAACCTGCTGGTCACGCCCGCCAGCAACATATTCGACGCGGTTGCCCAAACTGCTTTGAGACTCGACTCAGTGGAAGTAGTCGCCGGGCTTTCCGCAAAGGCAAGCGCGCAGGAGCAAGCCCGCCAGTTGGGCCGGGCATGGGAGCGGCTTGCCGAAAAACCACGGAGACAGGTCCGGTTCTCGGTAATGGGGCCCGAACATAGCGAGTCGTCCTTCTATCTTGGCGCGCACGCTCCGGCGCTGACCGAGGAAGACGTTCAGTTGATTCACCGAATATGGCTCGAGGTGAGCAAGGTTCCCGCGCGCAGCAGAGTCCATCACCGCGACGTTGTGCGCGTGGCGTTGGAAAGACTCTTTCGAGATCTGCATGGAAAGAGCGACGTTATGCTCGACTTCTACAGACAGGAGCAGAGCAGGGGAACGGCCGCGCCTGAAGCGCTCTTGAGTGAAAATGCCGCCAGTCAAAGTCATGGCGGCGGAGATGCACGCGTGAAATAGAGACGTGAAAGTCGACTATAAAAAAGTCGGAGGCAAACGCGGAGCGCGCTGCGCCTGATCGGATATTGCTATCACCGAGACCTTCGCTGTGCTTCGCTGGGCTTCGCTTCCAGGCTTATTGAACCGTTCCGCTTCGGGAAGATGCATCCCCGATGGATGGAAAACGCAGGCAGGATTCCTGCGCTCCCTGGGCGGACAATCAGAAGATGGCTTCGAGTGCATCGGCTATGTTCTTCACGCCGACGACCTCTAGTCCATCATCGTATTCCAGGCCTGCAAGGTTTCCTTGAGGAATGATGCACTTTCGAAAACCCATTGCATAAGTCTCGCGGACCCTCAATGATGCCTGGCTGGTCGCGCGGACTTCACCCGCAAGCCCCACTTCGCCGAACGCCGCCGTGCGTTCGTCAACAGATCGGTTCTTGAAGCTGGAGGCGATGGCGAGGACTATCCCAAGATCGACGGCAGGCTCATCTATAGAAATGCCTCCCGCTACGTTCACGAATACATCTTCGCCCATGATGTTGAGGCCGACGCGCTTCTCGAGCATCGCCAGAAGAAGCGATACTCGATTTTGATCCACACCCTGCGTCATGCGTCGAGCCGTTCCGTACTTCGTAGATGTTACGAGGGCCTGAATCTCGACCAACAGAGGGCGGGTGCCCTCCATACATGCGGTTACTACCGAGCCGGACACACCCAGAGGCCGTTCGTTGAGAAACAGACCGGACGGGTTCAGGACAGGAATAAGACCGCGTGAGGTCATCTCGAAAATTCCAACCTCGTTCGCCGCGCCGAAGCGGTTCTTCACCGCTCGAATTATGCGGTGGTTATGGTGACGTTCTCCTTCGAAGTAGAGAACCGTATCGACGATATGTTCCAGCGTCTTCGGACCCGCGATGGCGCCTTCTTTGGTCACGTGCCCGATCAGAAAAACGGCGATGCCTCGATTCTTGGCCAGCATCAGGAACTGCCCGGCTACTTCGCGAACCTGGGACACGGAACCCGGAGCCGATTCGAGCTTCATTGAGAATACGGTCTGAACCGAGTCGACCACGATTGCCCGCGGCTCGATCCTATCTATCTCTTCGAAGATCAATTCGAGCGATGTCTCAGGCAGGAGGAACAATCCGGCCGGTCTGATGCCGAGCCGCTCGCCTCGCAGTTTGATCTGCCGATCGCTCTCCTCGCCGGAGACATACAGCACCTTGCCGTAAGCGGCGGTCAGCCGATCCGAAACCTGAGTGAGCAGGGTTGACTTGCCGATTCCGGGGTCTCCTCCGATCAGCACCAGCGAACCGGGTACAATTCCGCCGCCCAATACGCGGTCGAACTCCTCGATGCCGCAGGGTTGTCGCGCGTCGTCCTGACTCTCGATATCTTCATAAGCGATTGCGGATGGTTTCTTTATTCGGAACGCGCTTGCGCGAACTGCCGATCCCGAAGTCGAGGAAAGCGATTTATCCTCAACCAGTGAATTCCACTCGCCGCAGTCCGGGCACTTTCCCATCCACTTCGGCTGCTGAGCGCCGCACTGCTGGCAAACATAAACGACTTTCGGAGCTTTCATAAGAGTTGATAGCCGGAAGAAGCTCTTCCGCTGAAGATCAATTGCAGATTCAATAAGTCCGATCGTTATTCTTGGCCCGATGTTTATTTGTGTAAGTCATCCCGGCAGATGGAGCCGCCCTTCATCACAAAGCTTACGTGCTGGAGTCGAGTGATAGCCTTGAGCGGATCGCCGGTCACTGCAATCAAGTCGGCGAGCTTGCCGGCTTCAAGCGAGCCGACCCGCTTCTCCCAACCGAGCAATTCCGCGGCGCTCGAGGTAGCGGCGCGAATCGCCTGAGCGGGGGTCATTCCGTTCTTGACCATCCATTCGATCTCTTTCGCATTCTCGCCGTGCAGTCCCGCGACGGCATCAGATCCCATCACGATCCAGACTCCAGCTTTGAGCGCGCGCTTGAAGTTATCGGGGGTCATCCCTCGCAATTGTTCCAGAGCCTGCCAGCGCGAATCATCGAATCCGAACTTCTGCTTGTGAGCCAGGTAGTGATTCGGAAGATAGAGCGTCGGTACGAGCGCCGTATGATGTTCGATCATAAGCTTGATCGCTTCATCGTCGAGCATCGAGCCATGCTCGACCGAGGCGACGCCGGCTCGAACCGCGGCCTTGATGCCGGATGTGCTGTGGGCGTGCGCGGCAACCTTGAGATGGGCTTTCGCGGCCTCTTCGACGACACCCTTGATCTCATCCTCGGAGTACAGCAGAACGTCTCCTCCGCCCGCGCCGGGCGTGACGAATATCTTCACCACGTCTGCGCCCGCGCTGATCTGCTTGCGCGCAAACTCGCGGGCCGCCGCGACGCGAGAGGCCATATCGCCTGTTTCGGAGCCGGCTCGTCGAATCAACGGAGCCCCCGACGCCTGTATCCGAGGGCCCAGCGCCGCGCCTTTCTCTATTGCATATCGGAGATCAAAATCGAGCCCGTCACCCGCGCCAAGATTGCGGACGGACGTGAATCCGGACTCCAGGGTCATTCGCGCGTTTTCGGCCGCGTATATTGCCGTCACTGCCGGACGTTCGTTTTGCAGCGTGTCGTAATGATAGGTCAGGTGGGTGTGAGTATCGATCAGTCCTGGCAGCACCGTGGCCCCGGAAAGGTCAATCAGGCGCGCGCCGGCCGGAATCTTTAGATCGCGGCCGACAGAAGTAATTCGATCGCCTTCGATCAGGATTACGGCGTCCCGAACGACTTCATCGTGGACTCCGTCGAACAGGCGGCCGCAGCGAACCGCTATCCGCGTAGCCTGGATCGAAGAGCTATCTCGAAGCCCGGGCTTAGAGTCCGCTCGCGAAAACAAGGAGACGCCGCAGAGCAGAGTAATAAGCAATGAGAAAAGGCGATGTTTCACACTTTCTCCTCTTTCAAATTAATGGCCGATTAATGGACGAAATTCCGAATACAATCAATGCGTTCCGGAATCACTTGTCTCGATAATTGAGAGGCGGCTTGTGCTCGGGTGGAATTCGCGAGCGGTATTCGTGGCCGGCTCTTCTTTTATCAAAGCTCGCGCGAGCGGCTTGCACCTCAGCCGGATCGGTCAATAGATCAACCGCCGTAAGAGCCAGTGTCTTGGCCGCGACCATCATGCCTTTTCTGCCGATGCTGCCGCCTGTACACGCCGCGGCCTGCCAACTGTGACCGGGCGTACCCGGAACATAAGTAGCCGTGTTGAGCCAGCCCGTTGGGGCCAGCCAGCTTATATCTCCGGCATCGGTGGAACCGGATTCAAGACCTTCCTGCGGCGCGAAGATCTGCTCCTGGCTGCCGAGATCAGGTGCGTTGTCGGTGGAAAAAGTCTTTCGCAATGTCTCCGCGAATGCCTGCTCTTCGGGCGTGTACTTGATTCCGCCGACGATTCGAAGGTTGCGGTCGATCAACGTTGTCAGCGCATCGTTTGGCAGGACGTTGTATGAGCTGCCGATCAATTCCATTTCCATTCTGGTTTCGGTAGCGAGCGCTCCTGCTTCCGCGCACTTGACGATTCGTTTCCAGATTCCGTCCAGCGACGCCATGCTCGGATGTCTCGCGTAAAGAAATATCTCGGCGAAGTCAGGCACGATGTTCGGCGCGGCTCCGCCGTTTGTGATGATGTAGTGCATCCGCGTCGAGGACTCTACGTGCTCGCGCAACATGTCGACGGCGTGGCCCATCAGCATCGCGGCATCGACAGCCGATCTCCCTTTTTCGGGAGCCGACGCGGCGTGAGAAGCCTGTCCATAGAATCGAAACTTCGCCGAGATGACCGCGTTGCAGGTTCGCAGATCGGCTTGATTCTTATCGCCGGGGTGCCAGTGAAGCACGATATCGCAATCGCTGAAGACTCCCGCGCGGGCCATGTAGACTTTGCCGTCTCCGCCTTCTTCCGCGGGCGTTCCGTAGAATCGAATCGTTCCGCTGATCTTGCGTTCTTCAGCGAACCCCTTCGCGGCGATAGCGGCGAAGGCCGACGCGACGCCGAAGAGATTGTGACCGCAAGCGTGGCCGGGTGCTCCGGCGATTCGCGGCTTCCGCTCGGGGATTGTGTCTTGCGATAGTCCCGGAAGCGCGTCGAATTCACCCATTATTCCGATGACGGGTTTGCCGCGGCCCCACACAGCAGTGAAAGCCGTTTCGATCCCGGCGACATTCTCCTGGATCTGAAATCCGGCGCTTTGAAGCTCCGATTTCAGCAGCGCCGCGCTCTGTTTCTCTTTGTATCCGACCTCGGCGAATTCCCATATCTTTTTCGACAGATCGCCGAAATGCGCGGACTGTCCGTCCATCCTGTCGATGAGCTGCCGGCGGTCTTTTGCTTCAATGCCGCTTCCGGTTGGCCGCGGCACCGCGGCGACGAGGATTGGCGTTAACGCAGCCAATATGATCGCGTTGAATCGCTTCATTGATTCTTCTCCGTGCCTCTTGTCTTGAGTATTGCGTTGACGCCGTTAAGCGCCATTAAGCGTTGCTCTGGTTCGCCCTTCCAGTGAAATTGGCGGTACGCGTCACCGGCTACTTCGTCGAGCAGCGTTGGTTGTAGCCCAAAGAGAGGCGGGCAGAGGCGCCCGCCCGTACATTGATCTCACTCGACGTCATAGATTTTGATCGGCTTGTCCTGAAGGTACTTATCGAACCAGTTCACGATGTGCTGCAATCGTTCGACGCGGTGCCAGGGCGCGCCCGATCGCGACAGCTCATGCGTCTCGTTGGGGAAACGCACCATTGCGGTTGGGATTTTTCGATACTTCAGAGCGCGGAACATGATCTCGCCTCCGTCCGCGGGTGGAGTGCGCATATCGGACTCGCCTTCGATGAACATCATCGGCGTGGTGACGTTCTTGATGTAGGTCAAGGGCGAGCGCTCGGTGAAATCCTTCGGATCTTCCCACGGCGCGGCCCGAAACCATGTCGGAGTAAACAAAGTGAAGTCGGCGGTGAACCAGAAGCCCGCCCAGTCCGCGATGGAACGCTGAGAGACCGCGGCCGCGAACCGCGTAGTATGGCCGACCGTCCAATTGGTCAACACGCCTCCGCCGCTTCCGCCGGTGACGCCCATCTTGGATTGATCGATGTAGCCGCGCTTCAATACTTCATCGACGCCGGCCATCAGATCCTTGTAGTCGTCTCCGGGATAGTGGTACTGGATGATGTTGCCGAAGTCCTGGCCGTACGACGTGCTTCCGCGCGGATTCGTGTAGAGAACTACATAGCCTTTCGCGGCCATCCACTGAAACTCGTGCGTGAATGTGAAGCCATACGCCGCGTGCGGGCCTCCGTGAATCTCGAGGATGAAGGGATATTTCTTCGAGGGATCGAAATTGGGCGGTTTCTGAATCCAGCCCTGAATCTTCTTTCCGTCAAAGCTCGTGTACCAGATTTCTTCCGGATCGGTAAGGTTCAGTTGAGAGAACAACTCGCCGTTGATGTCGGTCAATTTTGTAGTCTTTCCCGAAGCGGCATCGAGCAGGAATACATCTCCGATATTAGTCGAGGTCGAGGCGGTAAGGGCTATTTTCGATGCATCAGGTGTAGCCGTGTAACTCTGAACGTCCTGGTCTCCGCTGGTGATGGGATCGATCTTGCCGCTGGCAGCGTCGATGCGTTTGAGGTTCGCGCGGCCGTGTTCAGCCACGTTTACGATCAACGACTGGCCGTCATTGCTCCAGATGATTCCACCGCCAAAACTGCCGCCCCGCGGGGGCGCCTGATCGCCGCCGATGCCGCCGCCGATGTCGAAGTCATATTTTGCCGTCAGGTTTTTTGCCGTAGCGCCTTCGGAGTTGTCGGCGACAAAGAGATCCGGTTGCGTGTAAGACTGAACCGGCTTATGGCTTATAGCGCCCCCAAAAGCGATCCGCTTTCCGTCATGGCTGAAGACGAATCCGCGCATACCGCCGTCAAAGGTGAGTACCTTTTTCTCGCCGCTTCCGTCGGCCGCGACTGAATAGAGATCGGTGCGCGCTTCCTCGTAATAAGGCTCGGCGACTCGATTAGCCGTGAAGTAGATGTGAGAACCGTCCACGGACCAGGTCGCGCCTCCCTCGTCAAAATTGCCTTTGGTGATCTGCTTGGGCTTCGGCATCTGGCCCGCCGCATCCGGAACGCTGACGGTCCAGATATGGGAGTGTGACTTCGGGTTGAGATAGCCGGGACCATTCGAGCGATAGATTGCTTTGGTGATCACGCGCACATCGCTCTTATGCTCGGGCTCTTTGCCTTTTCCTTCGCCCTCATCCGCCTTAGCCATCGCCTTGCTGGTGGGGTCTTCGCTGCTCCCAAAAGCGATGGTCTTTCCATCGGGAGCCCATTCGATTCGACCGGCGCCGGTCGGCATCTCGGTAAGCGCCTGGGCTTCTCCGCCTTCGAACGACAGCAGGTAGATTTGAGACGGCTGCGGTTTGCCGTCTTTTTCAGGCGAACGCGAGAATGCGAGCCGTTTGCCGTCCGGCGACCATCGCGGACCGCTATCGCGCGGACCTGCTGTTAGCTGCCTTGGTTTTTCAGCCCCGCTGGTCGGGACGATCCAGAGCGCGGTGTCATAGCGATCGGCTTTTTGATTGACCCATACTTTTACGAATACGACTCGCGAGCCGTCGGGCGAGATTTGCGGATCGGCGATCCACTGGAACTTGAATATATCCGTCTCTGTGATGCCTCGCTTATCCGCCGCCGTGGAGTACGCGGGCATTGTAAGCGCTGCCATCACTGTAAGAGCGACCATCAAGATGATGGCGAGCGGGGAACTAACGCGACGATACAATTTATTCATGTGAGTGCTCCTGGAAGCGATCCTTGATTAGATCGAGAAAGAGGCCTCTTTCCACTGCCGCGAGAGGCCGATGGCTAACGGTATGGATAAGCCCGTTTAGTTTCCGTCTGCAACAAATCATGGAAGAGATTTGAATACCGCGCGGAGAATATCAAATGCAAGTGTGGGGAACAAGCGAGCTCGGTCGGGAGAGTTGGGTGTGCTTAACGGCTCGGTGAAGCAAGGCCGGTAGGACTCTGATAGCTGACAGCCGCTCACTTCTTCCGGCTGTTTCGAAATTTGTCGAAGCGGCATACCGCGGAAAAATCGCAGAAGGTACAGGTTTGAAAGTTCGGATCGGTAGGTTCGACTTGAAATCGTCCGCTTCTCATTCCATCGATGAATTCCCAGATCCTCTGTTCCATCCGCGTTCTGATCGTTTTCCACTCCGAGTCGGAGAAATTGGAGCGCGCGGACGAGTTTATCCCGACGTACTGATTGAGAACGGCTCGATAGACGCCCTGATTTCTCCGGCTCTGTCCGCCTCTCAACGTGTAGAAGCCAGCGCCCGCGATAGTCTGCCCGGGAAGGAACACCCTTTCAAGCGCCGCCAGATAAATCTCGAGTTGAAGCTGCCTTCCTTTGATCATGTCGTCGAGCGTAGCGCCCTTCGACAATTTATAGTCATATGCTATAGCGGTTCCGTCCTCGGCTGTGTCTACTCGATCGATCTGACCCCTGATGCTAATCGTTTCGATGGCGCCTGTTTCCGTGGGGCTTTCGGTTCGACGCTGATATTCAAGGAATTCTTCCTTTGAAGCTGGATCGCGCTCTTCTCCGCTCATCCCGAAACCAAGCTCGAAGAACGCGGGCGTCACGCGGTTGGCCTGAGTCTTCTCATGAATGGTCAACTCGTAAAGCAGGATCTGATCGAGCAGAATCTTTCTGATCTCGCGATCTATTCGCCAAACGTGCGCGTTCAATGGAGGCACCCTGTCTTCGAATTCATCGAAGACCTCATCCGCCGTCTTTTGAAGCTCGCTGCGCAAGCGAGTCTGATCAAGCGACGCCAGCAGCTCGCCTCGATGAATTCGCAGGAACCGTCGCAACACTTCGTGCAGCAGCGATCCCGCATCGAGCGCGGTTAAGTCCAGCGCCGCCTCGCCTCGCGCTTCGAGCCTCAGCACGCGTTCGGCGAAGAACTTGAAAGGGCATCGTCCGTAGACGCTCAACTGGCTCGCGCTGAAAACGTGTTCCGAGCCAAACTGGGAAGCCATCATCGAGACCAGCGACGGATTTGCGATTACGCCATCGAAGCTCCCGAACTTCGTGCCGGCCCGCTCGCGTTCGATCGCGATTCGCCTTATAGCATCACGGCTCAACCATCCCCGGTCTATCGCTTCGTTAATCTTTGCGTCTACATAGCGCAATGGAGGAAGCCCGGTCCTGTTAGCTCGATGTCGATGGCGCTCCTGAAGCCGCACCAGAGCGACCGATAATTCCGCGGCCGTCGAGCTCGCCGCATGGTCCGCCCCGTCGTAATTCTTTCTCACTTCCTCGCGCGGCAACCCTTCGGGTCCAAGAGCCTGGCTCGTTTCGTCGATGTAATACGAGGCTACTGTTTCGGCCCCATCTTCGAGCAGGAGCGGCCTGCTCAGGTACAGGCGTTCGGTCGCGCGACAAGCCGCCTGATAGAAGTAGTGTTCTTCTTTGAGCAACGTGTCCGGTGAGATGTCTTCGAGCGTGAGGCCATATTGCTTCAGCCTTTCCCGTTCTTCATGCGGGTAAATCCAGTCGCGCGAAAGTCTCAGCGGAAATCCGTTTTCGATGAGCCCGGCGATGAAAACCGCGCGAAATCGCAGGCCCCTCACCTCGGTCGCCTCGAGCACCTTTAGCCCGGCGGGATCAGCGGCTCCCGCGGAAAGAATCTGGCCGCGCACGCATCTCAACGCCTCTTCCAGGAACGATGTCAGCCTTGTAGCGTAAATGTCCGGAGCTGTCCGCGTGAGATCGTGACTGGCATTGATTGAGCGGGCCGCGGCCCCGAGCGCGCGCCGCGCGCCTTCCAATCCGCGCAGATCGAGCGCGACTCGCACACTCGATCGATCGAGCTCGTGTTGAGCAAGCTCGAGATTGCCCGCGAGTTCCGGGAGTTGTAGTTCTTCGAGCAGCTTTACAACAGACTTGCTGAGATCTTCCGGGCGGCCCTGTTGTTCAACCGAGGCGAGCACTCGCGACAGCCGCTCGATGAGCAGCGCAACCCAGGCAAGCGCCGGCGGTTGAATCTCACGCGAAACTCGGGCTCGCTTGCTCGAACCAGGCGCGGGCGCCTGCGAATCCGCTCTTGTCGCGGTTTCAGACTGAAGAACAGATCCTTCTTCCGAGTCGGCCGCGGGGTCGTCGGATTCGATATTGATATCGGTATTCGAACCGATTGATTGCTCGATGTAGCGCAGGACGAGGCGTCTGGCTCGCCGGAGCCAATCCGCGACGGTGAGTTGACCGCCTACGTAGGCGACGACATTTTCGATGAAATCGGGATCCCAACCTCCAAGGCCGGCGCGATCAAACGCGCTTTTGACTGTAGCCGGTTCAACCTGCGATGTAAGCAGCGATGCTCCGAATTCGTCGTCGAAGCGCCGCCGCAGAACACTCATCTCATCGTCGCTCAGTCGAAAGTAGCCGGTCTTGATCAGATCGGCGACCGCGCTCATCTTCAAGCTCGTGTGTTCTTCTCGAGCGAGATCGGAAAGAATCGCGAACAGTTTGATCATCGCGCGAACGGACGGAATTGCGTGGAGTCCTATTCGTTTTTCCAGCGAGCACGGAATTGACTCGCTTTCGAAGACTCTGATGATGAGATCTGAGTAAGCGGCTCGCTGTCGGACGACTACGGCGATGTCGGAGAGCTTATAGTCCTCCGCCAGCATCAATCTTTTTATTTCCTTGGCGATGGCGCGAATCTCCGTCTCTCGATTGCCGCATTCGAAGAGAGTGACGCCATGCGAATCGTGAGGCGGATCTTCGGGTTGACCCGGGGCCTCAGCCGGAGCGTGTTCCGACGGCGCGCCTGGATTAAACAGACTTGTCCTCAGCCGGGAGAGCGAAGGACTGAAGCCCGGAAGCTCCTGGTGAACGTCGATTTCAAAGTCGGCCATCGAGCAGAGCTGATCGATAGTCTGGCTGAACGGCCGGAAGATCTCCGGATTGTGGTCGTCGCGATTCAGCGTAACGATCACGTCGGGAATCGCGGGAACTAACAGCCGCAGGATCTCGCCTTGAATCGGAGTGAAGTCGAAGAACCCATCAATAATCAGGAGCCGAATCTTCGCCAGCCAGGGCACGGTGATTTGCTTGCCGTTTATGTCGCCTCGCAGAATTTCGAGCGCGCGGAGTTGATCGAAATCCGCATCGGTCAAGTTATTTCGATCGAGCGCGGAAACATAAGCCGAATAGATCAAGCTTATCTCACGGTCGAAGTCGATCTGGCGGGGCGTTAACGCGGGTTGGTCGGAATGAATATCTCGCGAGCGAGACTCTACTATGGCTTCGAATTCGGCGGGTGTTCTCCCGGCGCGAATGATCTCGCCGATTACATCCGATACCGCGTCGACAAGGCCGCCTCGATGAGCCAGCGGCCCTATGGCTTTGACAGCGCCTCCGACGGCCAGGCGGTTGATTGTCTGCGATATCAGGCTGCGCTTGAGCGGTTGCCGGTCGTTGTCGACTGCTGTTCTGGAAGGAAGCGGCAATCCGCTCTCAAGCTCCATCGCGCCAGAGAGGATCTGGCGGACAAATCCCCGGAACAGGTGCAGATTAATCCGGCCCCAATGACCGTTGAGCCGAACCCCATCGATGAGCGACTCGGTGACGAGGTCCAGCAGAGGACGCGACGCGGCTATGTACAGAAACGACTCAGGCCGGCCTTGATCGAGCAGGTCGGCGCATCGCGCTATCAAGCGAGACCGGTTGCCGCTCAATACAGGGCCGAGCCAGATTTCTCTCGACAATAAGTCTCCGGATAGCGCCTAAGATTTGGTGTGTCGGCGCTGGAATTGGTTTCGTTTCAAAGCTCTTCCAAGCTGGTGATCTTAGGCATTCGCTCGCATCGAAGTCAAAGTCGGCAAAGCGCTCACAATCCATAAGAGGTTGACCAATCCATAAGATGGCTACTTACGCGACTACGTTTTTGTCGTTAGGTTAGGGCCGTAACGTGGTAGGATGGGGGATTGAAAGAGCCAATCTCCAGACCTTAATCGGAGCTTGTGCCAGCCTTAACGGGTCGATGTCAAGAGGGAGCTTGAGTTAGATGGGAATGGGCTTACTCGAAGTAGCAATCGTTCCAGAGATGTCTCCGGTTATGCCGCTTTTTAGCTCGGCTAGCCTTGATAGCGCGCCTACATCCGAGCGACTCCAGCTACCCCTTGCTGAAATCGTTAAGAGTTTAACCTCGCAGCTTGATCAGGTTGCAGAAAGAGCTATCGACTGCGAGAGCGCAGAAAGCTTCATAGTCATCAGAGATCAGTTGTTGAAACGATATGTCGACCTATCTCAGGCATTAAGTCATGTGATATTTGCGGAGCTAGACAAGACCGCTTTGACGAGTATTGCTGACTTGGTTCTCGAAATGTTAAGGGAACGATTTACCACGTTCGGAGAACCTTATTTCGGGAGCGAAGCTTGCGGCGAAATCCTTTTTTCCCTTAGTACGCTGCGCACGGTTTACCGATGGGTGGGGGAGGCCGCGATAACGCCTATTGAATCGATAAATTTTCAGAAAGACTTGGAGCTTGCACAAAAGGCATTTACAAACCTGACCATAACCAATTTCTGCCTACAGGCATTATTAATGGCCATTCGTAGAACCAAGAGATTGCCATCCGATCTATTGAATCAGTTCACGGAGGGCTTGCGTGGTTCGGTGATGGCATATTCTTACGTGAGGGCGGCACTCGATCTTCGGAAAGTTCTTGATAAGCGTTATGAAGAAGAATTACAAGTCTCTTGGGATGAAGAAGACGAGGCTTTAGCTAATGCTTGGTGAGTACACCCAGACAAGAAATACCACGACGAGGCGACATCTTCTGGGCAGACCTTCCCTCAGCCGAGAGCGTGGGTAGCGAGCAGTACGGTCGCCGACCAGTCTTAGTGCTATCCGCGGACACCATAAATCGCAGCCTACCAATTTGCATCGTTGTTCCTCTTACCTCAGTTCTCGACAAAGCAAAGACCAATAGACAACACCGGATTATTATTCTCGAGCGGTATAAAATAGCTGACCCATCTGATCCCAATTACTCACTATGCAAAGGTGATAGTCTTGCTCTAACTGAGCAGATTAGGTGCATATCGCGAAATCGGCTGGGAGATCGGCGGGTAGCGAGCGTTGAGCCGATCGGCGTCAATGCGGTGGAGGCTGGCGTTCGGTATGTTCTCGGTCTAATTTGATTGCCAGCGTGTTCTGCTGCCTTTTCGGCAATCCTACCGCGCTCTTTAGCGTTGAATCTTGCGGCCCTCGCCTTGCGGCCCTTTAATCCTCCCAGTCCTCCCAGTCTCCCAGCCTCTTTACTATACCGCCCAGGCAGCGCCCAGCTTGCTGCCTCCAAAGCGCGGAACGGCGGATAAAACGCCCTTAATCCGTTGTCGTGAAAAGGCCGTATCGCTTTTTCAAACCAATGTCGGGCGGCATGAGTCTAAGACGTTGCATCGAACAACATCCGGCCGAGTGACCAAAGATGCTCAAATTCAAAATCAGAACCACCTCCGAATCGGCCGATCAGTTGCACAGGAACAGAATTGACTTCACCGAAACAGATCCGGCTAAGCAGGCGGATCGGGGAGAGTTGTAATGAAACCGACCAAACGCATTAAAATTGATACGGCAGCGCGCCGAATAAATCGTCGCTTCCGAAGTATTATCACCGCCGCCGCGCCTGTCCTAATAACAGCCACCCTGGTTTCATCCCTTCTATTAAGCGCCCTTAGTCCGACCGCGCGGAGCGTCAGCGCGGATTCCAAATCCAAAGCCATTCTTAAAGAAGATCAGAAGATCATTCACCTATTGAATCGAGCCGGATACGGCCCGCGTCCGGGCGATGTTGAAAAGGTCAAGCGCCTGGGCATCGACAAGTACCTGGATCTGCAGCTTCACCCGGATCGCATAGACGATTCCGCGATCGAGGCCCGGCTCTCGGGTTATCCTTCTCTAAAGATGAGCATCGCGCAGATTCAGGAACAGTACCCGCTGCCGCAGCTAATCGCTCGCGAGCTTGGACTTCGGCAGCCAAACGGCCAGCTTCAGCCGAAGCAGAATAATCCGAATGCTCAGGGCGGAGCAGCCGAGGACGAGAATCAAAAGCGCGAGTACCGTCAGCAGATAAATGCTTACTACCGGTCTCACGACCTGAAGCCTCCGCAATTCCTGTTGCAGGAGCTCCAGGGACAGAAGCTGACGCGGGCGATCTATAGTGAGCGGCAGCTACAGGAAGTGATGACCGATTTCTGGTTCAATCACTTCAATATTTTCTGGGCAAAGAACGCCGACCGCGACCTGACCACCAACTACGAGATGAATGTGATTCGGCCGAACACGATGGGCAAGTTCAAGGACTTGTTGATGGCCACCGCGAAGAGCCCGGCGATGCTGGTTTACCTGGATAACTTTCAATCGACGGCGCCCGACGCCAAAGTTCCTCAGGGTCCGGCCCGTTTCAACCGGAGGCCGGGGGCTTTTGGCAATCAAAGGCCGGGCCTTAGACCTAACGATCCAGGTGTTCAGGGCCAGCGAATGCCGAATCAGAACCAGCAGCAAGCCGCGAATCAACTGAGGAATCGCAAACCCGGAATCAACGAGAACTACGCCCGCGAAATCATGGAGCTTCACACGCTCGGAGTCGAAGGCGGCTACACTCAGAAGGATGTGCAAGAAGTAGCCCGATGCCTCACCGGCTGGACGCTTGATAGGCCGCGACAGGGAAGCAGTTTCGTTTTTCGTCCCTGGATGCATGACGACGGCGAGAAGACCGTACTGGGCCGCAAGATTCCAGCCGGCGGCGGGATCAAGGACGGCGAGATGGTTATAGACGTCCTCGCGCATCATCCCAGCACCGCGAAATTCATCTCGACCAAGCTCGTACGAAGGCTGGTGAGTGATACGCCTCCTCAATCACTCGTCGACCGCGTAGCCTCGGTGTACCTCAAGACCGACGGCGATATCAGGGAAATGCTTCGAACGATCTTCACATCAAACGAATTCAATTCGCCTGAAGTGTATCGCGCAAAGATCAAATCTCCTTTCGAGCTTGCGGCATCCGCGTCGCGGGCGCTCGGGGCCGACCTGACCAACGCTCAACAAACGAGCCAGTTCATCGCCAAGATGGGACAGCCGCTCTATCTGTACCAGGCCCCCACCGGTTATCCTGACAGGGCCGACCAGTGGGTGAACACGGGTTCGCTGCTCGAGCGATTGAACTACGGCCTGGCCCTGACAACGAACCGACTTCGAGGGGCATCCGTTGACGTGAAGCAGTTGTCATTAGGCATAGACAACTCCGATCGCGCACGAGTCCTGGATCGAGCGATCGCGCTGCTGCTTAAAGACGATGTGTCGAGCCAGACAAGGGCCGTTCTTGAAAAGCAATTGAAGGAAGGCGTGCCGGTAAAGGGCGAGCTTGGCGAAGCGCCTCGAATTCCTACCGGCGGCGACGAAGATGCAATGGCGAGCGGTTCGATGGAAGCGCTGCCTTCTCGAAACAAACCGGTCGGAAAAGCCGAGAAAGCAGCTAACACGGAGCGGCTCGAACGACGGTTGGGAATTCGCGAGGATGCCGGACCGCAGATGGCTATGTCGGCCGCCGACATCGAAATCGCCAGAGTCTTCGGACTTGTATTGGGCTCTCCCGAATTTCAACGCAGATGAGCAGGAAGTACGCGAGCAAGGCGCTCAGGAATTGAGCTGCGATTTTGGAACGAATGGTAGTGGAGTAAACGAACATGGCAATAACACGCAGGTTCTTTTTGAAATCATCCGGGGTCGCGATGGCGAGTCTCGCCGCCGCCCCGTCTTTTCTGAGACGAGCTGCCCTGGCGCAAAGCGCCGGAGCTGTAAGCAAAGATCACCCGATCATCATTGCAATTTTTCAGCGCGGAGCCATGGACGGTATCTCCGCCGTGGTCCCGTTCGGCGATCGTGCGTATTACAGCGCGCGGCCTCAAATCGCCGTGCCTCAACCGAAGAGCGGAGATGCCGATGGAGCAATCGACCTCGACGGTTTCTTTGGACTGCATCCCGGGTTGGCGTCTTTCAAACCGCTTTATGACCAGGGTCAACTCGCTGTCGTGCACGCGGTGGGTTCGCCCGATAACACCCGCTCGCACTTTGACGCACAGGACTACATGGAATCGGCAACGCCGGGCAACAAAGGCACCGGCGATGGATGGCTGAACCGATACCTTCAAGCGAAGAAAGATCCGAAGGCCACTCCCTTCCGGGCCGTCTCCTTCACATCTAATCTGCCTCGAACGCTTCTCGGACCGGCCCCGGCGATCGCGATGACCAACATCTCCGATTTCGGCGTGAGAGCGGGGCAGGGAAACAACCAAGTGGCGAAGGGGTTTGAAGAGCTCTACTCACAGGGTATGACCGACGTCCTGCACGGCACGGGAAAGGAGGCCTTCGAAGCGATAAAGATGTTGAAGAAGGCCAATCCGCAGCAATACGGCGCGGGAAACGGAGCAGCCTATCCGCGTTCGCCGTTCGGTCAGGCGTTGCTGCAAATTTCGCAGCTCATCAAAGCTAATGTCGGGATAGAAGTCGCGTTCACCGATGTAGGCGGTTGGGATACGCATGCGAATCAAGGCTCGTCTCGCGGCCAGTTGGCCAACCGGCTTCAAGATTTCAGCCAGGGCATCACGGCTCTATACAAGGACCTGGGCGACCGCATGAGCAATATCGTGATTCTGACGATGACCGAGTTCGGCCGGACCATTAAACAGAACGGATCAGGAGGCACGGATCACGGTCACTCGAGCTGCCTGTTTGCTCTGGGCGGACCGGTCAAGGGCGGAAAAGTCTACGGAAAATGGCCGGGCCTCGCGGTCGAGCAGCTTTATGAAGGGCGTGATCTTGCGCTCACGACGGATTTCCGTGATGTGTTTGCCGAGGTTGCCGCGCGGCATCTTGGCTCTCAGAATCTCAACTCGATTTTCCCTGGGTTCACGCCGAATCCGGCGAACTTCCGAGGAATCATCAGAGCCTGATATCAGTTCACTCTACCGCGGGAGCCGTTTGTGACCGGCTTCCGCGAATCTTCCCCCCTGCATCGACTACTGAAATTACTATGCCCCGCTCCCACAGGGAACAGGTAGTTCTTCAAGGATGCCGAAGCTTCAAGAGGAGCAGGCACGGAGGCCTGCCCCTCTAAGTACTTTATGTCGACGGTCCTCGACGACTATCGGGGTCGCATCACTGTTTGGCGGCGGCTTGCTGAGAGAAGGTGACGAAATGGCCGGCCGGATCTTTCACCCCGATCTCCTTTGAACCATAGAACGTAGTTCGTACCGGCATCACAACCTCTACGCCCTTGAGCGCGCTTATTGTTTCATCCAGGTTGTCCACGTCGATGTATAAGAACGTTGGTCCTTTTCGCACGATACTCGACAACGCCGGCTCGTCTCGATCGGCGCTCTTGTAGCTTTGATACATAAGCTCGGTATTGCCCTTTCGGAGCGCGGCAAAGGCTAGCTTATCGCCATCGGGCACTTCTATTTCCCTCGTAAACCCGAACCGCTCCACCCAGAAGTTCACGCAGGGCTCGATCTCTTCCCCGAACAGCACTGCCGTTATCTTTTCAATCTTCATGTTTCCCCCTTTTTTATCGGCCCGTCCGATAGATGTCCCGCTTATGATCGCCAGTACGACCACGGCGAGCAGCCAGTTTTTCAAACCGAATCTCTTACGTTCCGCCATTCCTCTTCTGATCTTATTTTCCATCGCAATTTTCCTCTCAAATCGCCCTCAATTCGCTCTCAATTTTATGCTTGCTAAATCAACTAGTCTGAATTAGACTAGTTGAGTCTATGACAGGATCAAAGTTTAGTCAAGGAGAAAATTTCATGGCGAGAGAAAAGCGAACGCTGGCGGATTTGACCTCGGTCGGACCCGCCACGCTGCGCGATTTCGAGTTGTTGGAGATTCAGTCCGTTGAGCAGCTTGCGCGACAGGAGCCGCGGAAGCTCTATGATAAGCTCTGTCGAATTACCGGAAGAACGCATGACGTCTGTTGTTTGGATGTTTTTCAATCGGCGGTCGAGCAAGCGCGGAACCCGATGCTGCCGCCCGAAGAGCGCCAGTGGTGGTACTGGAGCCGAGTGCGAAAGGCGAAGAATGGCAAAGGTCAAAAGTCATAACCTGACCATCCCCGACCTCGTTCTGCTCAGCCTGCTCGGGGAGAGGCCGATGCACGGCTATGAGGCCAATCAGGAACTGGAGCGGCGACAGGTTCGGGATTGGGCGGGAGTGTCCCGGCCGCAGGTCTACTATTCACTCGAGAAGCTTGCGCGCATCAAGCTGGCTCGTGTGACCGACGATGAAGGCTCGTCGGCCGGACCCGAGCGGCGAATCTTCGAGACTACGGCGGCCGGCAAGAAAGCCCTGGCGGATGCGCTCGAAAAAGAGGACTGGGCAACGCAGCGAGACCGTCCGCGGTTTCTGACCTGGATAGCTCTGTCCTGGCAGGCCAGGCCCGGCGTGTTTCAGAAACACATTCAGCGGCGGCGGGAGTTTCTCGAAACAGAGCTGGAGAATGAACAGGCCACATTGCAGGCGATTCGCAAAGAGGTCGGACATGAATTCCACGAAGCTATTTGGATGGTGAGCCTGACCATTGATATGTTCAAAGTCGAGCTCCGATGGCTTGAGAAGTTATCGAAAGAACTGGCCAACCGAAAAGCGGCCATGCATCCGGATTACTTCGGGGAGTCCGATAAAAACTGAAAGGGAAGGTGACTATGGAATTCTTAAAGTGTGAGAGGGATGGGGATCTTCTGATAGTGACAATGTCGCGCGGCAAAGCCAACGCCCTGAATCCGGTTCTTGTCGATGAATTAATTGAAGCCTTTCAAGCGGCCGCTGCCGCTGAGGACGTCAAGGGCGTAGTGTTGGCAAGCGATCGGCCGAGGTTCTTCTCGAGCGGATTTGATATAGCCGAAGTATTCGGATTCGATCGCGAGCCGATGTCCAAATTCTTCGGCAGGTTTATAGATTGCTATGAGACTATGTTCGATTTCCGCAAGCCGCTTGTAGCCGCGGTGAGCGGACACGCCTTCGCCGGAGGAGCGGTACTGGCCCTCGCCTGCTACGCGCGAGTGATGGCGGCAGGCGAGTTCGGATTTGCTCTCAACGAAGTCAATTTGGGAATGGTTGTGCCTCCGGGTTTTATTCGGATGGCGATACACGCGGCGGGAAGCCGGCACGCAAGGACGATCGTGGTGGAAGGACGAACGATCTCTCCGGCGCAAGCCCAGTCCATGGGACTGGCGGATGATGTTGTTGAAGAGAGCGCCGTGTTGGAGCGAGCAAAAGCGCTGGCGCTCGATCTAGCTGCCAAACCGGCAAACGCCTGGTGGACAGTCAGAAAGTTATTTGTCGAAGCGATCAGCGATTGGCCGGTCGGCGACGACCGCAAGTGGATCGGCGAATTCGTCGAACACTGGTTCTCGCCGGATGCGACTGCCAGAAAAGAAGCGCTGATTCAATCGCTCAAGCGATAGTAAGAACCAATCATACAAGGCTGTCGATAAAACCCGAGTCAACAGGATCATCCCCGCCGCGCGGTGACAAGAGTATTTACGCCCTGGCTTTGACCGTTCGTCCGTGAGTTGGAGCCGTACCGCGAGAGCTCTTATTCCTGCTGGTTGATTCGGGCGAGCCGGTTGAGGCTCTCGGTAGCCTCCCTCAGTTTGGTCATCGACTCTTTGTTCATCACGTTGGCTTCGTGTTTCTCGAGCGCCGTCTGAATATCCTGCATTATCTTGATCGGATCCCAGGGCTTATTGATGACCCGCAATGCACGGGACTTTGTCAGCGCGTCGATGAAAACGTCGACGTCGGTCTTGCCGGTCATCAGCATGCAGATGAGACTTGGATTCAGCGTGCGGCTCTGGCGAATGAGCTCGGTGCCGGTCATGCCGGGCATACAATGGTCCGTGATCAACAACGAGATGTTCTCCCGAGCGAGTATTCGCAGCGCCTCCTCACCGGATAACGCGCTCAGAGTTCGATACTTGCGCTGCAACACCTTTTCCAGGAGTTTTATTGTATTTCGATCGTCGTCAACTATGAGGATGCTGTGTATATGCTTTAACATTCAACTTCTCCAATTGTCAGGTTCGCACCTACCGGATTTATCCACTCTGGATGGCCGTCATCTACGCCAGAGTAGATTTATTCGGACCGCTTGCTCGTCCCGTTAACGGACAAGGCGGCGAATCCGCCTTTCCGCGTGTCGGCAAAGCGGGGGACAACCGCTCAGCCGGCGTACTCGACCAACAAGGAATTGAGCGCCTGCTCGAGGCGTTCCAGTTCTACCTTTAACGATTCAACAGCTTCCGGCGCTTCCTGGAGATCGCCCGCCATGGCAAGCCGCTCGACGAATGCGGCGGCTTCAAAGGCGGCGCTTGCTCTTGCGCTTCCGACCGCGCCCTTCAACGCATGCGCCGCTTCGCGCAGCCGGAGACTATCGGCCGCTCTTAGCGAATCGGCGATATCGCCGAAGAGGCGTTTGCAATCTAGAAGGAAGTCAGCGGTGAAGCTCTCGAGAAAATCCATGTCTCCATCGACGATCGACAGGAGGGCTGCCCGATCCAGCACTTCTTCGCCGTGACTCCACTTTTCTTCTCCGGGTTCTTGATCGACGAGTGCTCCGAACTCGCCCGCGGATTCGGGCACGAGGCTGTAGATCGTTCTAAAGAGCTCGTTGCTCTCGATGGGCTTGGACACGTAGCCGTCCATTCCCGCTTCAATGCATCGCTCTCTATCGCCCTTCATCGCACGCGCGGTCAGCGCCACGATCGGGATATGTCCGCCGGTGCCTTTCTCTTTTTCGCGAATACTGGTCGTCGCTTCAATGCCTCCCATAACCGGCATATGCATATCCATCAATATGAGATCGAAGGACAGCTCTTCGAAGCGCCTGACCGCTTCTTCGCCGTTCGAAGCGATGACGACCGAATGACCCTCTCTCTCGAGGAGCTTGGTAGCCACCTTTTGATTTACCGTGATGTCCTCGGCAAGAAGAATCCTGAGCGAGCGTCTGAGCGGCGCCGAAGCAGCAACCGGATCGGATACGTTTAGGGTTCCAGTAGGCGAATGCAGGCTCAATACGTTGACAATCGTATCGAGCAGCATTGACTGGGTTATGGGTTTAGTCAGATGGGCCGAGATTCCCAACTCTTTGCAGCGAGCGGCATCACCCTGATGTGAGTTTGAGGTCAACATCATTATGATCGCCCCCGACAGCTCGGGTGTTTCTCGTATTTGCTTCGCCACGGCAAAGCCGTCCATCTCGGGCATGTTCGCGTCGAGCAGGAGCAGGCCGTAGGGACTCCCGCTCTGTCTGGCTTCCTGCATCTTCGGAACGACGAGTTTTCCTCCGTCTACCGACGTGGGACTCATTCTCCAGTTCAGGAGCATCTGCTCGAGTATTTTTCGGTTGGTCGCGTTGTCGTCGACGACAAGCGCGTTGAGACCGCGAAGATCGGTCGGAACGAAGTGTTCCAGGAGCGCGGCTGGATCGTTTTGCACTCCAAGCCGGGCAGTGAAGTGGAAGGTGCTGCCCTGTCCAGAGACGCTGTCGAGCCAGATTTGCCCGCCCATCATCTCAACGAGCTGCGACGAGATCGCGAGGCCCAGACCCGTGCCGCCGTAGTTTCGAGTGGTCGAGCTGTCCGCCTGAGTGAATACGTTGAAGATGACCTTTTGCTTGTCGGGCGGAACTCCGATTCCCGTGTCCGTGACGGAAAGATGCAGGCAGACCTCATCTTCCTCAATCCACTTGATCTCCGTCTTCAAGACGACTTCGCCTTCTTCGGTAAATTTAATGGCGTTTCCGATAAGGTTGACGAGCACCTGGCGAACGCGACCAGGGTCTCCAACCAGTAGATCGGGCACATCGGGAGCGATATTGCACGCGAGCTCCAGTCGCTTTTCGTGAGCGCGCAATGCCAGCGGCTTGATGGTGTCGGCGATCAGGCGATTCAGGCTGAAGCTGATCGCTTCGAGATCGAGCTTGCCGGCTTCTATCTTCGAGTAATCCAACACGTCGTTGATAACCGTCAGCAGCGACGCAGCGGACGATTTGACTATGTCGAGGTACTCGCGTTGAACGCTGGTCAACCTCGTGTCCAGCGCGAGCTCGGTCATCGCGATGATGCCGTTCATCGGCGTGCGAATCTCGTGGCTCATGTTCGCGAGAAATTCGCTCTTGGCTTTGCTGGCGGCTTCGGCGGCCTCACGCGCGTGCTTCAACTCCTGTTCCGCCTGCTTACGTTCGGTGATATCGCGGGCGATCGTGCAGAGGAAGCGGCCGTTGTTGTAGGAAACAGCGCTGGTCGTGACGCTGACGTCTATGATGGAGCCGTCTTTTCTGCGGTACTGGCATTCCTGCGAGAATGGCTTGCTCGATTCAAGAATGCGGTCTATCTCGTCGTCCTCGTGCGCGCATTCGCCGATAACGAAGTCCGGAAGCGTCAACCAGAGCGTTTCGTCGGTGCGATATTTCAGCAGCTTCTGGAACGCCGCGTTGCAATAGACGATTCGCTTGGTTACCGGGTCGAGGATGAAGATGCCTTCCGCGGTCTGCTGAACCACCGAGCGATAGCGCTCTTCGCTGCCCTGGTTCGAAGCGGTCCGAGCCGCCGCCTGCCACATCTCTTTGCGGGCGCGCACGCAAGCCGCGATCAAGAGGCCCTCTTCAAAGGCCATCCATCCGAGGGTTTCCAACCAGCGCCATCCGCCTACCGTCGCCACGCCGTAGATCGATTGCGGCAGATACGTCCCGCGAACTATCTGATCGGCCGCCACGGCCAGAGTCGCGGGGATGAATACCCGCCAGTCCCGATAGAACGACAGGAACGCGAGTGAAGCAAAGATGTGAAACTGGGTTTCGACACGCCCGCCGGTCAGGTGGATCAGCAACGCGGATATAAGCATCTGCGCTATCGCGATGACATGGCGATTGGCGGTTCTACCGGGCTTTGACAGCACCAGCAGGATCGGCAGGATTGCGATTGCCGCGCCAAGAAATAGTCCAAGGTATATATGAGGAGGAACGAGACTGGAGCGGCCGCTCCATGCTCTTGGAGAAACCGCGAGCGACGCCACGATGCATGCGATCCACTCGCACCCGATCAGCCAGGCGAACAGGTGGTCGGTCTGGCTGGCGATCCCCTGATACTGATCGTCGAAGAGATCCTGTGCGCGCCGCAGAATCACCTCGCGCGTGCTCAAATCCGTTTCTACTTGCATAAGTCGATGCCTTCCACAAATCGGGGCTTGCTCTCAAGTTGCTGAAAGCCAAGGACGAGGGGCGCCGGTCGTTTCATGTTGGGCAATACTATTGTTCCCACCTTCGATGCTCGCTCCAATCGCGACAAAAGTCTGGCGCGCGGCGCTCCGAACTCAACGGACGAATCCCGCTCCCGCGAATAAGGTACTATTCAACCCTCTTAAGACCGGGGTCTCAAAAAGGGAGCGAAAAACAAGAATCCTGGCGATTCTCTACAGCGAAACAGGGGACAAAACGGGGCTTCGATTACTTACAGTCGGCATTCTAAGACAGATTGCGGGTTAGTCAATAGTTTATTACGAACGTGCGTAGCGAGCATGCTTGCTCGTCGGTGATATGAATCACGGCAATGCTATTGACGGCGGATTCTCGATGATCGCAATCAATACATTAACCCTCTCCAGGAATATTGATAGTCGAATCAAAGTGCTGATGTGCGGATAACAGGGAATGTTCGAGGAGATTGTAGCGAGGATGCTAATGCAACAACGTTACGCGCCATCATAGAACACCGGCAGAGTGGAACTGTTGACACACACTTGAGCGCGAAATATAGTCCAGCCGATATATTTCACAGGAGCATTCATGATGAATGGCGGATTGAATCGTGGGCCGATCACTCGAAGGATACTACTCCTTTCACTAATCCTGGTGTCGCTCACTTCATCCGAGCTCGCGGGGCCGCGTATCGCGCCGGGCGCATTCAACGCTGAAGCCGGACAGCAATCATCCCCGCCGTTCAAAGCGCCCGACAACCTTGACTTTCGCTCGGCGACAATAATGAGCGAGGGCGTGCGAATGCATGCGGAGCTCTTCTCGTTGAAATCAGCGGCCGGCAGGCAACTGCCTACAATTATTATGGCTCACGGCTGGGGAGGAACCGCCGCGGCATTCAGGCGAGACGCGATCGATCTGGCCAATGCGGGTTATCTCGTGATCGATTTCGACTATAGGGGCTGGGGCGAGAGCGATTCGCGGCTGATCCTGAGCGGAACGGCGCCGGCAAGAAAAGACGGCCTGAAGTTCACCGCTGAAGTTACCGAAGTTCGCGAGGTAGTGGACCCGCTCGATATGGTTACGGACTGGTTCAACGCCATCCATTGGGCGATGGGCGAGCCGATGGTCGACAAGAACCGGATCGGATTGCGAGGCTCGAGTTATTCGGGTGGACACGTAGTCTATGTCGCGGCGCGCGATCCGAGAGTCAAAGCCATTGTGAGTCAGGTGGGCTCGCTTGATTCGCGGCCCAAGGCCGTTTCGATCGCGGGCGCCGAATCCGATCAAATAAAGATGGCCTACGACGAGGCGACTAAACGCGCTCGCGGCGAGCTCGGCTATCCCGCGCCAAGGGCCCGCGTAATCGGCAACCTGCAAGGCGCTCCGATTCGCGATAAGCTCCTTCTGTACGCCCCGGTTGAAGACGCCGCGAAGCTGAAGAACTGCGCGGCGCTCTTCATCGTCGCCGAGAAAGAGGAGCTGTTCGACAACAAAGATCACGCTAAACTGGCCTACGAGCGGATCACCGGCCCGAAGAAGTATGTAGTTATTCCCGGAATCACTCACTATGGCGTTTATACAACCGAGCGTGAGCGGGCCGTTAAGCTGGCGATCGAGTGGTTCGACGAATATCTGAAAAAGTAGCTCCTGAAGAAGTAGCCTCCGCTACGACTGAACCTGAGATTAGAGCGAAAGGACTAAGAAATCTATGCAAGCTAAAACAGCGGCGGTTCGCGATGCGGTTTCATCGGAAGAGTGGCAGGTAAGGGTAGACCTGGCGGCGGCGTATAGGCTGGCCGCTCTCTACGAGTGGGACGAGCTGGTGTTCACGCACATTTCGTCAAGAGTGCCCGGACCCGATCATCATTTTCTGATCAATCCTTATGGCTTGATGTTCGACGAGATCACCGCGTCCAGCCTGGTCAAGATAGACCTGAACGGCGCAAAGGTGATGGAGAGTCAGTACGATATCAATCCCGCGGGATTCACTATTCACAGCGCGGTTCACGCCGCCCGCGAAGACGCGCTCTGCGTTATGCATTTGCATACGACGTATGGACTCGCGGTTTCCGCGAAGAAGCACGGCCTCCTTCCGCTTTCTCAGCAATCGCTCTTTTCGTTGTCGTCTCTTGGATATCACGACTATGAAGGACTCGCGTTAAACGAAGACGAAAAGCCTCGCCTGGTCGCGGATCTTGGAACCAATAACAGCTTGATTCTGAGAAATCACGGGCTGCTCACCGTTGGTTCGAATACCGCCGAAGCGTTCCTGGCTATGTTCAATCTGGAGCGCGCGTGCAAGATTCAGGTTCTGGCGGAGGCAGGCGGCGCGGAGTTGATCTCGATATCGAAACAGGTTCTTGACGGAATCAAAGCGCAAGCGAAAGTCGTTACAAAGGGGATGGGCGCGAACCTCGTGTGGCCCGGTCTGCTTCGCAAGCTCGACCGGATCGATCAGTCGTATCGAGAATAACTACGCGCGATTCGAGTTCTCAGCGGAAAGGACGCTACAGAGATGAAGGACTACAGACTGCTGACTGGGAAAGCGGCGATCATCACCGGTTCGGGGCGGGGCATCGGCCGCGCCATAGCGGGACTGTTCGCGGATCACGGCGCATCGGTCGTCATCAACGATATCGATCAGGATGTCGCCGAAACCGCCGCCCGTGAAATCGGCGATACGGGAGGAAGGGCGATCGTATGCGCCGGCAGCGTTACCGATGTCGAGTTTCCGGATCGGCTGGTTAAAACCTGCGCGGAGAAATTTGGCGGCGTCGACATCATCGTCAACAACGCCGGTTATACGTGGGACTCGGTAGTGCAGAATATGAGCGACGAGCAGTGGTACGCGATGATCGACGTTCACCTCACTGCGCCGTTCAGAATCATTCGAGCCGCCGCGCCTTACATGCGCGAAGTCGCAAAGCACGAGATCGCGGAAGGTCTGCGAGTCCATCGCAAGATCATCAATATATCTTCGACCTCGGGAGTGGCCGGCAATGCCGGTCAGATCAACTACGCGGCCGGCAAAATGGGCATCGTAGGCGTAACCAAGACGATGGCCAAGGAGTGGGGCCGCTTCAACATAAACGTCAATGCCGTGGCGTATGGCTTCATCGAAACCCGTTTGACCCAGGCCAAGGAAAACCAGGAGAAGATCGTTCGCGAAGGTAAAGAGGTCGAGTTGGGAATTCCCGATGCAATGAGAAAAATGGCGGCCAATATTATCCCTCTCGGCCGGGCCGGAACCGCCGAAGAAGCAGCAGGGCCGGTTCTCTTTCTTGCCTCTCATCTTTCGGACTATGTGACCGGCGCTCTGGTGCTGGTAACCGGAGGCTCCTACGTTTAACTCCCCAAGAAATTTCATCAATCCGCAAAAACATCATAATGATAAGAGCAAGGGCTATACGTTTTTTTGAGCGACTCCTTTCTCGAATCGCCGTCGGAATCCTGCTGTCCGGCCTGCTGGCCGCGGCGTCATGGATACGTTCCGGCAGCGCTCAGACGCGGCCGGTAACCGTAGCGCCGGGTTTCGAATTCAATGTATTCGCTGATCCGATCAAGGTTCCGGACTTTGCCTTCAATGCATTCTCCGGTCCGACCTCGATGGCTTTCGACGCAAGGGGCCGCCTGTTTGTCGGCACGTTGCAGGGCAAGATTCTTGTTCTGATAGACAGCGACGACAATGGAGTGGTCGATCAGGTCAAGACATTTGCCGCCGGCATCTCTCAACCGCTTGGACTGGAGTTCCGGTCAAACGGCGATCTCTACGTCACCAGCAGCAAAGTAAATGGAGTCGGCCGCATCCTGAGGCTTCGCGATAACAACGGCGACGATATCGCGGACGAGATAACCACCGTTGTCGACGACTTGCCGAGCGACGGCGATCACCAAACCGACAAGCTCAAGTTCGGACCGGACGGCTTGCTATATATCGGCCAGGGCTCTTCCACGGATGCCGGAACGCCTCAACCGGGCCATCCCGGCGAACGGCCGCTCAACGGCACGATTCTTCGATTGAATGTCGATACTCAAGTGTTGTCGGTGTTCGCGAAGGGCATACGTCAGCCGATCGGATTGGCATTCGATCCGGTGAGCGGGGCTTTATTTGCCACTGATGTCGGATCGGGCGAATTGTGCCAGATCGGATGCACGGGCGATCCCGATCCCGCGCCGCCCGAAGAGATAAACTGGATTGTCCAAGGAGGGAACTACGGATTCCCGAAATGCGAAGGCGCTCCTGTTTCGAGCAATCTGGATTGCGCGGGCGTCCGCCAGGCGATCACGTTCTTCGCGCCGCATCTCACTCCCACATCCATAGCCTTTTATACTGGACCTCAGGCGGGCGCGGACGAAAACCAGATGCTTGTGACGATCTATAAGCGATTGAACGCGCAGGGAGGCAATCTACAGCGGTTCACGTTGACCGGCAGTACGAGCGTTGGATTTCAGATGACGTCAGTCGATCCCCCCATCGCCGATTTCGGATTAATAGATCCGTTTGATGGACCGATCGACACTGCGGTTGATCCGATCAGCGGCGACATCTATGTCGCAAGAATCGACCCGGTCACCCACAGCGATCTAAACGAGCACCACAACATTATTTATCGGATTCATAAATCTGGAAGCGACTCAATGCCGCTGATAGGACCGGTTCGGTCGACGGTTGCGGCGGATGGAACCGCGAGCGTCACTATCATCGGAAGACACCTCAAACCGGGCGCGGTCATTTTCGCTGATGGAAGTCCGATTCAAACGCAGCAAGGGTCGTCGATCTTTGAGCTTACGGCGGGAGTGCCTCCGCTTAGCAGTTGTACGCGCACGACTCTGTTTCAAGTGAGGAATCCGGACGGCTCGACATCGAATGCTCAGAGCGCCAAGCTGAGCAAGCCGAATTGCGACGAGCCGCAGATAATACATCTGTCGATCCTCAAGAAGGGAAAGCCGGCGGATCAAATACCTGCGGGAATAAAACCAAAGAAAATTCGACTCATAGTTGACGGGATTCGCTTTGACGCAGGGGCAACCGTGTTGATAGGCGGAACGCCAGCGGAACTTGAAAGCGCAAGCGCTACGGAATTGGTCGCGTTATTCACGAAGCCAATGATAGCTCAACCGGGAACGCTTTCGGTTCAGGTACGAAACTCAAACGGACTGCTCTCGAATGCAATGTCGGTGGTGGTTGCTCAAGAGTGAAGTGCTGGACTATTACCTAATGCAGGCCTTACCTCTCTCCAAGTCAGTTTAGGCACGCGTCGTGGTTGGGTAGTGGTTGGCGCTGCTTTACAAGGGCTGCTTTACAAGGTTGGATAGCTAAGATACGCTTTTTCGGTTCCGAAGCAGCAGGATTTGGTGTACACGTTACTTTTCTAGATCAGGTATTTTCATGGATTCCATCAAGCGGCGAACGCATTCACTCCGATTCACGCAATCCCCTAACTGGTTTCAAGACTTCTTCCGGCGTTATACCTTTCTCGCTTTAACCGTGCTGTCAATCGTCGCCGGTATGATGTTCGGCGCGACCGTAGCCTATCAGGCGAGCATGACGAATGAGGCTCAAGAGGTGGCCGGTCTCGCGACGTTTCGCCCGAATCTCGTCACTCGCGTTTTGGCGGACGACGGCAAGAGCGTCATCGGAGAGTTTTCCGTAGAACGCCGGATACCGGTCAGCTACGAAGACATACCCGATCAGATGAAGAAGGCGATTTGGGCCATCGAAGACGATCGCTTCTTCCAGCACATTGGAATTGACCCCATTCGGATTGGAATGGCCGCGTACAAAAATGTAGTGACGGGTCGCAAGGCCGAAGGCGCTTCGACGCTTACACAGCAGTTGGCGCGCTTGCTATTTCTGAGCCCGGAAAAGACCTACACGAGAAAGATCAAGGAGATTCTGCTGACGCTCCAGATCGAGCGGTACTATACGAAAGAGCAGATCATGGAGATGTACTGCAACCAGATATTTCTGGGGGGCGGTGCATACGGCTTTGAAGCCGGCTCCCAGTACTATTTCTCCAAGACCCTGAAAGAGCTGAAACTGGAAGAATGCGCGCTGTTGGCCGGATTGCCAAAGGCGCCAAGCCAGTACTCTCCGACTCGCGATGAAAAGGCCGCCAGCGAACGCCGAAATATCGTGCTGATGCGAATGCGCCAGGAAGGCTACATAAGCGAAGACGAGTACAACCGCGCCAGACAGACCAGGATTAACCTGAACCTGAATCCGCAGACCTCTAACAACAATTCAATATATGGCTATTTCGTCGAAGAGGTTCGCCAGGAATCCGAGGATACGTTCGGCACCCAGGTGACTCATACGGCGGGGATGAACATCTATTCCACGCTCGATGCTCAGGCCCAGCGAGAAGCTGTGCGCGCGGTAAGAAGAGGGCTTCATGCCTACGAGGACAGACACGGGAAAAAGTGGCGCGGCAAGCTGCTCAACGTTCTCGACAGCAAGATCGCAAACGATCTTTCGCACTACAGCCATCCCGATTGGATGGGCGAATATGTGCCCGGCGAATATATTTATGGACTGGTCACCAATGTCTCCGCCGCCGCGGCGGATGTGAAGTTCGGCGACTACAAGGCGACGATCAGCGAAGCAAATACGAAATGGGCTGGAGGGCCGCCGGCGAAGCTCCTCCGAAAAGGAGATCTTGCGGTATTCAGAGTAATCAAGGCCGACAACCCGAAGAAGATGATCGAGGTCAATCTCGACCAGCTTCCCTCGGTAGACGGCGCGTTGATATGCCTGGATTCGAAGACCGGTGAAGTGAAAGCGATGGTCGGCGGGTATGACTTCGCGACGAGAAAGTTCAACAACGCTACTCAAGCGGAGAGACAATGCGGATCGGCATTCAAGCCTTTCATCTATACCGCCGCCATCGAGTACGGGTTCACTCCGGATACGATCGTGAACGCCGGCCCGTTTGTCGATCCGACGACCGGGTGGTCTCCACATAATTATGACGGCTCGTCCGGCGGCGGCATGCTGCCGCTCAGGAGCGCGCTTCAGCAGTCGTTGAACGTCGTGGCGGTGCGCCTGCTTTCCATGGTAGGAGTCGATCGCGGCGCGGAGGTGGTCAAGCGCTTCGGACTACCCAATCCGATGAAGCGAGTATTGCCGTCGGCCCTCGGAGCAACCGAAGAACCGCTCCTCGATATGACCAGCGCTTATTCGGTCTTCTCGAATCGAGGCGTGCGGATCAAGGCGCACCTGATAAAACGCGTGACCGACGCTGACGGCGAGATCAAACAGGACTGGAAAGAAGAATCGTACAAGGTTCTTTCGCCGTTCGTGGCGTCGCAGATGCAGGACATGATGCGCGGCGTGGTCACCGGCGGAACTGCCGGCTCGATTATGTCGAACAAAGAACTCGCCAAGCGCATGATCTGCGGAAAAACCGGAACCGTGAATGATTTTACGGATGCATGGTTTATAGGCTATACGCCTTCGTACACGGCAGGGGTATGGATCGGTTTTCCGGGTCTCAAGAAGAGTCTTGGTAACAAAGAAGCAGGATCGGTTGCGGCCCTGCCGATGTGGATCCAGTTCATGGAGAAATTCCTTACGGGCAAGCCGAATGATCAATTTCCTAAGGCTCCCGCTCCGGATCGCGAGATCGTTGCCAGACGGGCCGAGGCCGAACGTGCAATGAAGAACGCGGATGCCGGACAAGCAGCAGCGCAATCCAATGATGAGAACGCCGAGAAGCCCAAGACCTCTTCTCAGGATGAATCCAAGCCAAAAGACAAACCCGCCCACGTGCCGCGGCTGGTCGAGCCCGAAGGCGGAGCCAACCCTCGTCGCGAGGATCGCCAGTCGACCGAAAGCGACCGCCCTCCCTCGCGCCGGCAGGCAGGGCCGAAGCCGGATAATCGCAATCGAGAGGACGCGGACAAGAAGAAGCGCGGCAAGAACGGATAATCGCGATGCCGTTGATTATCATCATAGCGGTCATTGGCGCCGCTCTGGTCTGGTGGTATAAGAGCGAACATTCAAGCACGCTCAATGAAAAGGCATACCTTCGAGGCCGCGGCTACAGCGCGGACGGCCCTGAGATACGAGGGCCGATTCCACTCGATGCGAGAGTGCGCAGCCTGATCGATTCACTGGACGATGTGACGCCTTATGCAAGACAGCGTGCGGCCGAAGAGGTCGCGCTTATGTGCGACGAGGGCCAGAAGGATTCTCGCTTTTTCGCCCCGCTGGTAGCGGCGCTGGACGACAACTCGGCGGCCGTCCGAGGCGCCGCGGTTACCGCGCTCGAGAAGCTTGGAGACAGCAGAGCCCAGGTTCATCTGAAACGAGTCGTCGATTCGGACGACTCGATTCACGTCCGGGCAATTGCGCGAAAAGTAGTAGAGAGAATGAGCGCGGTTCCAAGTTCATCTTAGCGATTTCTCACAGCTTGTTCTCGCCTTGCCAGTAGTACTTGATTGCCATTCGCGCGAGCTTCCAGACCTTGCCCCAATCGATCCGGCCTCTATCGCCGCGAATCAGACTATCCATAATCAGGCTGCGCAGATACCGTCCTTCACGTTTGAACATGAACCGCTTTGCATAGGGCCGCGCTACTTCGAAGAAGTTGAAATCGGGATCGACGATGGAACCTATCCCCTCCAAGGTCATAATTGCGCGGATGATGTAAGTGAATTCGGCCGGAATGTGAAACGGGTATTCGTAAACCACATTCGCAACGTCGAAAATCAACTCCTTGAACTGAACCTCGCGGAGCTTGAGGTTCAAGTAGCGATCCATCAGTTTCTCGATTGTAGGCTTGAACCTGATTTCTTCTTCGGGAGTAAGAACTATGAAGCCGAGCTTCACCATATCATCGACCAGGCCGCTGACGTCGCGCTCGATGGTATGAAAGAAGGCATTGATTAACTTCGACTGGAGATGAGCTTCAATTCGGCCGACCATACCGAAATCAAGAAAGGCGAGACGGCCGTCGTTCATAACCCGTAGATTTCCGGGATGAGGATCGGCGTGGTAGAAGCCATCCTCGAGAAGCTGTTTCAAATAAGTGCGGACCAGAAGCCTCACTATCTCGCGCGGATCGCGGTGCGCGGCTCTAAGCTCCATCGTATCGGTAACCTTAAGGCCCGGTATGTATTCCATCACGATCATGTAGCTGCTCGAAAGCTCGTGATGGATTTGCGGAACGTACACCTCAGGCCAGGAGGCGAAATTCATTCGGAATACCTCCGCATTCGCCGCCTCCCGTGCGTAGTCCATCTCCTCGAATATGGTCGAGCGAAACTCGCCGAGCGCGCCGTTCCAATCAACTCCTCGAATCAAGTTGGGAAAGCGGTTGAGGTGATGTGCTATGCGCGCAAGCACCCGCAGATCCAAATCAACGTATTCCGCCAGATGAGGCCGCTGTACTTTGATAACAACCTCGCGTCCATCAAGCAGCGATGCCCGATGTACCTGGCCCAGGCTTGCGGCGGCGATGGGTTCGGCTTCGAACTGTCGAAATACCTCCGTAATCGTATTGCCGAGTTCTCGTTCAATGATTGATTTTGCTTCTTCCGCCGGGAAGGGAGGCACCTCGTCCTGAAGCCGGGAAAGCTCTTCAATATATTCAATGGGGAGGAGATCGGCGCGCGTGGCAAGGGTCTGGCCTATCTTGATGAAGGTCGGCCCTAGCTTGATCAGCCTCTCTCTGAGGGCCGCGCCTTCTCGTTTGTATATTTCTGATTTGGAGATAACCGGCTTAGGCCATGGGCGATGGACCACGAGCATCCTTATCCCGAGGGCGGCAAAGCTCAGGAATATGCGCCCGAGTCTCAGATATCCCCTCATTCCAATCCGCCGGTTCGCGGGTAATTTGGGAGGCTCTATGACTGCCGGGCCAAGCCTCGGCTTTTCGCCAGGGCTCGGCTTCTCAATGACATTGGATTGTTGCTGATTGGACTGGCGGCTGACGGACTTTTCTACTGGTTGGGCGCTCATCGACCGGTTATACGATTGGAGTTCCTCGCGCGTTGCCACAATCCGGATTCTATCACGCGCAGGAACGCCCGGCCGATCATAGGCAGCTCATTTAATCTATTGCCGAGGATTGCAGTCGAGAAATAGCGGATTTAAAGAGGAAAGAGGCCAGCAATTGCTGGCCTGCTTGTACTAGCTCGTTCTCTTGTTCTTTGAGCCCTTTGGACGGCCGCGCCTTTTCCCCCCCGCCTTCCGGCCGCGCTTAAACCCTAGCGCCCTGAGCTGAGAGTCTATCTCGCTCCTCTGGTTCAACAACTCGTTGATGGCTTGGGCCTTTAGCTCTTCAACCTCCTGGAGCTTCTTTCTTATAGTCGCGATTGCGCTCATGCGTATCTCCTTCCGAGAGTTGATAACCGCTATACTATACAAAATGACGAGATTTAATTTCTAGCGTGCTTCCGCACGGTATTAGAGTATCGTAGAGATGCCATTAATGATAGTCACAATTGCAGTTGACGAGATTTTTTAAATCAGCTTTGAGAGAAACGAAACCAGCTCGGCCGGCAGGCTGGACTCAAACTCCATTCGCTCGCCGCTGCGAGGATGGGCGAAGGCAATTTGCGCGGAATGCAGGAACTGACGGCCGAATGATTGAATCAATTTTCGCAATGCCGCGTTCCGGATAGTATTTTCACGGCCTCCCCCGTACGTCGAGTCCCCCACAACGGGATGTCCGATATGCGTCATATGAACTCTGATTTGATGAGTGCGCCCGGTTTTTATTTGGACCTTTACTAGAGTGAAATCGGGATAGCTCTCCGCGACTTCAAAGAGAGTCAGCGCGTGACGACCTTTTCCTCCCCTGAGCACCGCCATTCGTGTGCGATTATGCGAGCTCCTGCCTATGTTGGCCTCTATTTCACCGGAAGACTGCGAAAGCCTGCCGTAGACCAGTGCAATGTAGAGCTTGAATACCGTTCGCGCTTGAAACTGATCCGAAAGGCGCTCATGGGCATAGTCGGTTTTTGCGACGATGAGAAGCCCGGACGTCTCCTTGTCGATTCTGTGAACTATGCCCGGCCTTATGGCTCCCGGGGCGGATGACAATTGCGCGAAGTGATACGCAAGCGCGTTTGCGAGCGTGCCGGACTCGACTCCCGCTCCAGGATGGACAATCATTCCGGACGGCTTGTCGATGACGATAAGATCGTCATCTTCGTAGACTATGTTGAGCGGGATTGGCTCCGGAACAAGCGAGCTTGGAGGCGGTTCCGGCAGATCGATCTCGATCCTGTCGCCTACACGGAGCCGATAGCTGGGCTTTGCCGCGGATTCATTAACCAGTATGTCCTCGTCCTCGATCGCCCGCTGTAGCTTCGTCCGGCTGAACTCGCCCAGCTTATGAGCCAGAAAGCTGTCGAGCCTTGTCCCGGCCGATTCGGCTTCAACCGCGAACGCCTTTACATCGGTGCTCATCTCGTTGCCGGCAAGAAAAATTCAAGAGGCTTGAGCGGCCGCTTCGGTAGTCTTGGAAGGAAATTTACCGGGCTCGCGTCGGCGCCAGTAGTAAATCAGCAGCACCAGAGAAATCGGGAAGAGAAGAGCGGATATGAATTGAGATGTCGAGACCCCAAGAACGTAGCCTCGCGGATCGTCGCGCCAAAACTCAATCGTGAATCTCGCCATCGAATAGATCATTATGTATGCAAAGACCACTTGCCCCGCGAAAGCTCGTCGTTTGCGGAGCCACAGAAGAAACACAAATATGGCGAGATTCGCGGCCATCTCTATCACTTGAGTCGGTATAAGCGCGGAGTCTATAGGAACTCCGGTCAGCTCGTGGGCCTTTTCAGTGAATCTGACGCCGATCGCCGATGTAGTTGGTTTGCCCCAGCAGCAGCCTGCCGCGAAACATCCAAGACGTCCGATTGCGTGTCCCAGCGCTACGCCCGGAGCGAATGCGTCGGCGGTTTTGCGCCAGGGCAGCTTCCAGACCTTCATCAGGACTACGCTCGTAATGAGCGCGGCAAGGAAGCCTCCGAAGTAGACTCCGGCGGAGCTTAGCAAATCGAGCGAGAAAATCCTGCGCCAGTTTCCCGCGTAGTCGTCCCATTCCGTGACAATCATCAGGAGCTTCGACCCGAGAAGAGCTGAGGCGAAAATATAAAGGCCGAGATCGTATATCCTGTTTTTTGGAAGCCCGTCCGAAGCGGCGAGCTTAGCGGTCATCCACAGCCCTAGAATGAAGGCCAGCGCAATCAACAGTCCATAAGTCCAGAGCGTGATGCCAAGCCCGGGAATCTTGAATAATTCTGGAAACATTTTTGTTAGCGATTAATCCAGGCCGTTTTCATGTTCGATCCGAGTTACCGTGCTGGGCACGAGATGTGAGTCCCTGATCGGCTCGCGGTCATCGTCCCCCTGAACCTGCAATTGCCGCGGAAAGAAAAGATCGTAAGCGAGAAGGAGGGCTCCAATGGTTATGGCGGTATCGGCGATATTGAAGACGGGAAAGTGATTTGTCCGATAATAAATCTCTATGAAATCGATCACCCGTCCCATTCGAATTCGATCGATGAGATTTCCGCTTATTCCTCCCGCGAGAAGCGCAAGCGCAATCAACAGCAGCTTGTTATAGCCGTCCGTTTTCATAAGATAAAAGACGACTACGGCAATCGCTACTATAGAGACGCTGACCAGCAGCCACTTCACGTTGCCGTTGTTCAGCATTCCGAATGCTATTCCTGGATTCTCGGTATAGCTGAAATTGAGCAGGCCTCGGATCAGTACTATGTCGCCGCCATCCTGAAGCGCCGCGGCAACCCAATACTTGGTCATCTGATCCACCATGATCACGATCGCGGTTATGATGAGATACCAAAGTCTATCGAAGGAATTCGGTGAAATTGTCCTTGAACTACTCACGCTTGAGGACCTCCCTCATCTCCCTGGTTCATTCAGCTCCGTGCGAGACTGAAATAAAAAGTCCATCGCGATCCCGATGAAATCGGATGCAGCTCGATATCCGGTGAACGACTACATGGCGCCAAGGTTTAATACTACACTCTGGAAGGTTCACGACAAAAGGAAGGTATCAAATAAACAACTCTTCATCCTGGTAGGCGCTGTCTATGTCTTTTCGATCTCTATTAAAGAGCGTTTCAATCATTCGTCGAATGCCCGAGATTAGAGCCGACAGCTCGCGGATCGGCCTCACAAGAGTCGACTGAAATTCCAGGGTCGTATCCTCGACTCGCGTCTGGGTTCGAGTCAATAGGCGATCCAGATCCGTCACCTGTCGTTCAAGCACCGCGTTTGAGTGATCGAGCGTATTTGAAAACTGGACTGCCTGGTGTTTCGCGAGCTCGACGATTTCGCGAGAAGAAGCGGAGATCGCCGCCGAGACCGCGCGCGTCTCGGTGGATATCTTATCGAAGGAGTCGCGTGCTTGCGCGCCGACCTTTTCCACGGTGGTCTTGACGACTGAAACAGTGGCATTGACCTGCGACAACACTGGCTCGATCTTTGATTGAATGTCTTTGCCGATCTTAACCAGGTTTCTCAGTGAAGAGCTGATTCGAAGGAATACAAATGCCTGGATTACGAAGCTGAGCGCGATGATGACGGCGGCCGCCGCTACGATGATATTGAAGAGGTGTTGATCCATTGGGTCCGGGTCTCCGTCCTGGAATGAGGCTAGGAATACAGGCTAATTAATGCAGGCGTCTACCTTCTATCCGCGAGCGAGTAAGGGCGCCGTTACGATGCCGGCGCCCCTCTCGAACAATTTAGGCCCAACGAATGCCTGTAATAAAATAGGATCAAGCTTCCTGGCCTTCGGTAGCCGCCGTGCTCTTCCGTTTTTCTTCCTTGTAAGCCAGCTTGCCGGCTTCGATGGCCGCCGACAGTTGATCTTTTTGACGCGCCGCCAGATCGGATACAAGATCGGCTCCGGATGAGACCCTCTCGCGGGCTGTTCCATAGATATCCGACACTTTTCCGCGACTCGTGTCGTACAGGTCGCTGGCGCGCTCGCCTATCTGTCTGGCGCCTTCACCCGCGACATCCAGTCCTTTTCTCGATAGATCGGCTATATCAGTTCGCAGCTCCCGACCTGACTTCGGGGCAAACAGGAGAGCCAGAGTAGCGCCGATACCGGCCCCAATCAATAAGAATGTCAGCTTCTCGGCCGCCGACCCGTTTTCTTCCTTTGACATCGAAGTACTCCTTTTCTCAAGTATTCAGAAGTAAATTAAGGCTCACCACTATATCACCGGGGCTAGACGGCTTCAAGATTCCCGCCGTTTGCTCGAGTAGTATTCAACGAAGATCGATGATGAGATCCTCCTGGCAACCGGAAACGCGGGTCCGGATTTCTCTAAACCGACGGTGCGGGAGATGTTTGAAGAGTGGGCGCGCGGTTGTAGTTGTCGGCGCATTGTCCGACTACAACTCCGAACTGCGTGCGGACGCTGAGTCAATGATTAAATCAGTTCGCTTCTTAGCTTACCTAGAGGCTTTGAGATTCGCGCGGCAGCGCCCAGGGAATGGTATTGGAGGGCTCTGGGAGAGTTATGAGCGTCTGAATGGCCGCCTGACGTAGAGAGCGTCGCAATCAGGGCATACGCTATGACTGAATCTCACATCGGAGTGTTTGGTCATATAGCTCTCGACCTGTTCCCAGTAGTTGTGGTCGTCTCGAATTTTCTTACAGTAGGAACAGATCGGAAGCATGCCCTGGAGCTGAGATACGTTTGACAGTACGCGCTCGAGATCCATTAGACGTTCGCGCGATTTTTTCTCGAGATCGATTACTCGCTCGCCCACGCGAATGCGCGCGCGGAGTTCTTCATGGATGAAGGGCTTGATTACGTAGTCATCCGCACCTGCCCTGAGCCCTTCTACTATGTCTTCCTGGCGCCCTTTAGCAGTCAAAAGAATTATGTAGAGCGGAGCAGTAAGCGGGTCGGTACGAACCCGACGGACTACTTCGACCCCGTCGAGGCCGGGCATTATCCAGTTTACAATCGCCAACGTAGGTACTACGACGCGGTCCAATGCGGAAAAGGCTTCGAGTCCGTCACGGCATATCTGAAGCTCCCACGGTGAACCCTGTATTGTGGCCCTCACCAAACGTGTGATTACGGGATTATCATCTGCTATCACGAGCCGCCTGGCATTAAACTCATCCGGGAGATAATTTTTTTTGCCGGTATTAACAGTCATAGGGTTGTAGACGGCGCCTGGGTTAAACGCGTGCCTTATCATTGGTGATTTCAAGCTCGAGCTCGGTCCGAACAGATTCATATTCGGTCTCTATTTGGAAGAGCAGTTGCGGCGCGCCGGCGAGATCCGAAATGTGTTCAAGGTCCATGCAGAGGGAAGCAAGCGCACTAGCTCCAAGATTCCCGCTGCTGCCCCTCAATCCATGAGCGGCTCTCTGAATTACTTGTCGATTTTCGAGAGACACCGCGCGCCTGATTTCAGCGAGACGGCCTACCGAGTCCGCGAGATATATCTCGATTAGCTCGACTACCACGTTGGGATCTTCTTCGGTTTGCAGGGATCGAATACTCGCCAGCACTGATTGGTCGATCGACCTTATTGATTCGATGGTCTGTGCAGTGGATTGAGACATCTCTACTTTCTCCTAGTCGGCAGGAGTCGAGCGAGCCGCTCCAAGCCTGGCTATATTTCAGCAAGATTCCGGGGTGACTGACCGACTCACCACCGTCCTCTGCAAGTGGTATGCGCAAGCCGGCGCCTCCGATGAGACTGGCTGCGAGGCGAGGCGGTTTGGGCGGCGCTCGCTATTTGAGAGGCCGCGCGCTTACAAACCGGCTAATAACTCGCGCGGGTAAGAGCACACTGCGAATATCGCTTAAAATGCCGCAAATCCAGCCGCGCACGCTTCGTTGACCGGTTGCGTCCGCGCGGCAAGAACCGCATCGTACCGAGCGCAAACAGACCAAACCGGCGCGGCTTGGCCATTCACTGCCGCGCCCAAGCCATCATCTCCGGTGTTTCCATGTCCAGGATGGCCACGTCAAAACGGTCATCGATTTTGACCCATTCGAGGGCAGTGAAATCTCAGGCCGGAGCCTTGAATTCGGAAGTACGGTTCACCGGTATTCCCGAAAATCCGTGGGTGAGGATCAGTAGCGCGATTACTGATTCAGTAATCCTGGATGGAGTTCTTAGCCGGTTGCGCGGCGCTGCATCAGCGGCTAGAGTCCTTGCTTCTTTTGCGCCTCAAATTGTTGATGATGACAGGAAGCATGGATGAAGATAGCGACATGGAACGTTAATTCGGTTCGAACGCGGCTTCCGCGAGTAGTTTCCTGGCTCGAGCGGCGTCAGCCCGACGTCGTTTGCCTCCAGGAGACCAAGGTTGTGGATGAAAGCTTCCCGCTGGCTGAAATAGAAGCTCTTGGCTATCACTGCTTGCTTAATGGTCAGAAGAGCTACAACGGCGTTGCCATACTCTCTCGTACGGAGCCACAGGATGTCGTGCGGTTGTTGCCCGGCGACGAGCTCGATGCGGAGCACCGGATGCTGATCGCGGTCATTGAAGGCATTCGCATCGTCAACATCTATGCGCCGAACGGCGGTGACGTTGGATTGCCGCGGTATGCGTTCAAGCTCGAATGGTATCGCCGGCTTCGCGAGTTCCTCAATGTCTCATTCGATCCGTCGGAGAATTTGCTGATTTGCGGCGACTTCAACGTAGCGCCCGACGACCGCGATGTTTGGGACCCTCAAAGGTGGCGCGGCAAGATATTATTCAGCGAGCCTGAGAAAGAAGCGCTGCGGAATCTGGTGTCGTGGGGACTACAGGATGCGCTGAGGCTTCATAAATCGGAAGGCGGCCTCTACACGTTTTGGGATTATAGAGCCGGCGCATTTCATCGGGGATGGGGACTGCGCATCGACCATATCCTGGTGACCGAATCGTTGGCCAGGCGCTGCGCCGATGTCGAGATCGATCGAAACGAACGCAAAGGAGAGAAGCCTTCGGATCATGCGCCGGTGATCGCGACGTTGGAGTGAGAGGCCTGGATCTTATCAGAAGGCGGCCCCATAACGCGGCCGCCCCAATTGCCGTTTCGCACGCCAAAATGGATCACGCCTATGACCGCTTGTGCATGTTCAGGTTCAGGTTCAGGCTCGTGATGCCGCACTATCGAGCCTGCGACTGTCCGGGCGAAGAGCCCACGACGCTGCCACGAGCGCGGCCAGTATAAGCGGCGTGAGAATGTGTTGCAGGTTATCGTGAACCGCTATATGAGAGGCCGAAGCTCCAGTCAGGTCAAATATAATACCGGCGTAGGCCCATTCCTTGACCAGCCTCAGACCCGGGAGCAGGATCACGGCTCCGCCAAGTACCTTCCACGCGCCGAGTATGATCATGAAGTACGCCGGATAACCAAGTTGTGTCATGCCTTCCAGTGCCTGGGGCGGACGCAACAGGTCGACTACTCCGCCGGACAGAAAGAAAAAGGCGATCAGTACGGTACAGATCCAGTAAAAGATTTTTCGAGTTTTCATAAGTTTTCTCGCTCTCGCTGCCGTAATATTCATCGATCGCACGGATAATATTCATAAGACACGAATACGTCCATTAGACATTCGCAAATCAGACGCTGCCCGGAGTTAATTCGCGCCGTGGACGAACTTATTTTTCGCGGGAATCTGGCGTGTTCCAGCGGAGAGAGCTGCCCTAAGGGACCAATAAAACTATGATGGACGGGTGTTCTCCATAGACGTTTTCGAAGGCGAGATGAATGGATTGATCCTTTGTGAAACGGAGGCTGAAGGGCTTGAAGAATTGATGTCGATTACCTTTCCTGAATACGCAACGGCGGAGGTCACCGAAGATCACTTCTTCATTGGAGGAAGCCTCTGTCGCGCCGGCAGCACGGACTTGAAAGAGAAGCTCTCATCATTTCTTTCTAAGCGATCTAAGCGGTAACTCAATTGTCCGCCTCATAGCTTCTTTGCTAATCTTGCTTCTTTCCATCGTGGAGCAGAAGACGACAATAAAACGGTACTCAGCCCCGGTCGAAGCCTGGGAGCTTGTCGGCAACACGCCGTTGCTCAAGCTCGGCAGTTCCTGGAACAGCCGAGTGCAGATATGCGCCAAAGCGGAGTGGTTCAACCCGGGCGGATCGGTGAAGGACCGGCCCGCGTTGAATATGATTCTCGACGGCGAGAAGAGCGGGTTGCTCAAACCGGGCAAGGTGATTCTGGATGCGACGTCCGGCAACACCGGAATCGCATATGCATGGCTCGGCGCGGCCCGCGGCTACAAAGTCAAGCTCGCGTTGCCGCGAAATGCGAGCGAAGAGCGAAAGCGAATCCTGAGCGCTTATGGAGTCGAGCTCGCACTGACCAGTCCACTGGAAGGCTCGGATGGAGCGATACGCGAGGCGCGCCGGCTGTATAGCGAAAACCCACACACCTACTTTTATCCAGATCAATACAATAATCCGGCCAACTGGCGCGCCCACTATGAGACCACTGCCTTGGAGATATGGGAGCAGACCGGCGGCCGCATCACTCATTTCATCGCGGGCTTGGGCACGAGCGGAACATTCGTTGGTACGAGCCGCCGACTGAAAGAGCTCAATCCCGATATCAAGTGCATATCATTTCAGCCTGACTCGCCTTTTCACGGGCTTGAGGGATTGAAGCACATGGCGACCGCGATCGTTCCGGGGATCTACGATTCCAGTATTGCGGAGGAAAATCTCGAAATCGGAACCGAGGAATCACACGGAATCGTGCGCGATCTCGCGAGGCGCGAAGGATTGCTGGCCGGCATATCATCCGGCGCCGCGCTTGCGGCTGCGATGAGAGTAGCCGAGCGCCTCGACTCCGGCCTGATAGTCACGATCTTTCCGGACAGCGCCGACAAATATTTGAGCGAACAGTTCTGGGAAGCCGCGGATGTTGAATAGTCTCGCGCACAGAGGCGCGGCGCCGTTGCACGATAGATAGATGAAAATTAGCTATTGAGGCTGCCTTGACCATAAAAGCAAAAGCGAAACATCTCGAATTGATTCGGAAACACGGTGAGGAAACATATCCGCGGGAGTGCTGCGGATTTCTGATTGGCAAGGTCGAAGATCAGGCGAACGTACTACTCGACCTTTATCGGGCGGAGAATGAATGGAAGGGCTCGGATGCGACTGACGATCGGGAGCGAACGGCCGGCGAACAGTCGCAGTCCAATCGGTACCTTATTACTCCGGCCCAATATCAAAAGGCGGACGCGTTCGCAAGGAGTCTTGGCGCCGGTATCATCGGTTACTACCACTCGCATCCCGATCATCCCGCGCGGCCTTCCGGCTACGACCTCGACCATTCCTGCTGGCCCGGCGAGTCCTATATGATCGTTTCAATCGCCGGAGGTAAAGCCGATACGCTCAATTCCTTTACGAAGCCCGACTATGCCCATTTCGAGCCCGAAGACATCGTCGTCGTGGATTGATTTCCGTATTCAAGACATTAGCTCCGAAGCCGGCTTCGGCTCTAGAATGGTATCAATCGCGAGCACAGTGAAATCGACAAGTAAGAGGAGTGAATTATGTCCGTGAAGATCATGATTCCAACGCCGCTCAGGACTTATACCGGTTCCCATGATTCAGTCTCGGTTGGCGGCGCGACGGTTGATGAAGCGCTGTCAGCGCTGGTGGCGGATTACCCGGATCTTAAGAAGCATCTCTACAGCGATCAGGGAGCGCTCAGAAATTTCGTGAATATTTATGTCAACGATGAAGACATCAGGTACGCGAAAAAAGGCGCGACCGGGCTTACGGATGGGGATGTTATCAGCATCGTTCCCTCGATTGCCGGAGGCGCCGCGGCCACGGATGAGGCAGCGCCAGCCGTGGAACTTGATTCGGATGAGATTCTGCGCTACAGCCGCCATTTGATTATGCCGGAAGTCGCGATGGAGGGTCAGAAGAAGCTCAAAGCGGCGAAAGTGCTCGCGATCGGGGCAGGCGGCCTGGGCTCACCGCTGGCCCTTTATCTCGCCGCCGCGGGTGTTGGAAGGCTTGGAATCGTCGACTTTGACGTCGTGGACTTCACCAATTTGCAGCGCCAGATAATTCATTCGACTTCAAACGTCGGGCGTCTCAAGCTCGATTCAGCAAAAGAGCGAATTGCCGAGATCAATCCCTATGTCCAGGTAGACGCGCACGAAGTTGCGTTGACATCCGAGAACGCTATGGATCTTCTATCGGACTACGACATTGTGGTCGACGGAACGGATAATTTTCCAACTCGATACCTGGTGAACGATGCGTGCGTGCTGCTGGGAAAGCCTAATGTCTACGGTTCCATCTTCCGGTTCGAGGGACAGGCTTCGGTGTTTTACGCGAAGGAAGGTCCCTGCTATCGATGCCTCTATCCAGAGCCGCCGCCGCCTGGCCTGGTGCCGAGCTGCGCCGAAGGGGGAGTGCTTGGCGTGCTTCCGGGCATCATCGGAGTCATACAGGCTATTGAAACTGTGAAGCTTATTCTCGGCCGCGGAGATTCATTGATAGGAAGGTTGATGCTGTTCGACGCGCTCGCGATGAAGTTCCGCGAATTAAAATTAAGAAAGAATCCAGAGTGCCCGATCTGCGGTGAGAATCCCACGATAAAGGAATTGATCGACTACCAGGAATTCTGCGGAGTCACTAATGAACCCGAGGTCAACGTCGGAGCCGATTTCGAGATCACGCCGCGCGAGCTAAAGTCCAAAATGGATCAGGGCGAGCGGTTCGTGCTCATCGACGTGCGCGAGCCGGAAGAATACGCGATTTGCCGAATTCCAGGATCGCGCTTGATTCCAAGGCTAACCTTGCCGGAGCGCCTTCACGAGCTTTCAACAGCCGACGACATCGTAGTTCACTGCAAGAGCGGCGTGCGAAGCGGCAAGGCCGTCGAATTTCTTAAACAGGCCGGCTATCGCAAGGTCAAGAACCTTTCGGGCGGAATCCTGCGGTGGGCCGATGAGGTGGACTCAACGGTGCCGAAGTATTGATTCACTCGATGGCTGTGATTCTGGTCAAGCTCGGTTTCGGAGCGAAATGGATAGAGTTGAACTGAAAGGATTATCGCGGATCAGGCTTGCGGAGGCTGTTTCGTTACTCAACGCACGGCATTATTCCGGCGCATATTATTTGGCTGGTTATGCTGTAGAATGTGCTTTGAAGGCCATCTCAGACCGGCGGCATGGTGTACTTCGATGGTTAAGACAATACTGGTAGATCAGGATGTGGAAGAAGGCCGAAGGCTCCTTAACATTCTTTCCGGAACATCCGCCGTTCCAGAGACGCTATGGGGAAAGGAGCGCGTCGCAGTTCTGCCGGCAGTTCGCTTTAAGGTTGAGGCAGCATTCTGGTGGTATCTTACAGAATCCTCTGAATGGCGCCTTGTTATTGCCACCAGGCTCGTCGACGAGATAGGCCCACTTCGCACATATGCTGAAATTCAAACGATTTTGAGCGCGATCAAACCGCCGTTGACGCTGACCGTTCAAAATATCTCCGTAGTTAGTCCCAAAGACGAACGAGTAAAGGTTCTTCGAAAGACAGTAAGAGTAAAGGGCAGCTCGACCGGGATGCGATTTGCTCACAATACTATCGATCACGTGTATGTTGATGATTCGTTCATTTATAGAGTTCATTAGGCTGCTTTTCTGGTATGGCGAAAAGTTACACCTTACCTGATGCGGTTGCTGATCGCCTCGTCTCGATTCTCGGAAAGAGGTTTGTTCTTACTCATCCCGACGAGCTGCTTGTTTACGAGTCGGACGCTCTTACGCTTCATAAGCATCTGCCTCCCGCGGTGATCATTCCCGGCAGTGCGGAAGAAGCGGCGGCAGCGGTAAAGGTCCTTGCCGAGGCGAAAATCCCTTTCGCGCCGCGTGGAGCCGGAACGGGATTATCGGGAGGCTCATTGTCTCTGCATGGAGCCGTGATCATCGAGCTGGCTCGTCTGAATCGCATTCTCAAGATTGATTATGAGAACCGGCTTGCCGTAGTCGAAGCCGGCGTAATCAACGTTCATCTTTCGGAAGCTACCGCGCCAGGAGGGTTCCACTACGCGCCGGATCCCTCGAGTCAGATGGCGTGTACGATCGGCGGCAATGTTGCCGAAAATTCCGGCGGCCCTCACTGCCTGAAGTACGGCATGACCACCAATCACGTTCTTGGAGTCGAGGTGGTTTTGCCAAACGGCGACTTGATCAATATAGGCGGAGGCGGCGTCGATGTTCCGGGCTATGATCTTCTCGGCGTGTACGTGGGATCTGAAGGAACCTTTGGAATAACGACCAAGGCTACGCTCAGGCTCACGCGATTGCCTGAAGCCGTGAAGACCCTCCTTGCCGAGTTCATGAGCGTCACCGACGCAAGCCGCAGCGTGTCTGAGATCATTGCCGCTGGTATATTGCCGGCCGCGCTCGAGATGTTGGATCAAGAGACCATCAAGGCCGTCGAAGAATCTATCTTTGCCGGAGGGTTTCCGATCGATGTCGCGGCGCTTCTTATCATCGAAGTCGATGGTCTTCGAGCGGGATTGGAACGTACCGCGGCTGCGGCCGTGGATATTTGCCTGCGAAACAATGCACGTGCGGTGAGGGTTGCGGCTGATGAAGCGGAGCGACAGCGGCTCTGGGGTGCGCGGAAACGGGCGTTCGGCGCAATGGGTCGAATCAAGACCGATCTGATGGTGCAGGACGCGGTGATTCCTCGATCACGGCTGCCGGAAGTCCTTGATGAAATCTATGCGATAGCGAAGCGATATGGCTTGAAGGTCGCGAATGTTTTTCACGCGGGTGATGGCAACCTGCACCCGAACATCAGCTTCGACGGACGCGATCCCGACCAGGTAGCCAGAGTAGATGCGGCATCCAAAGACATCATGAGTCTGTGCGTCAGCGTCGGGGGCTCGATCACAGGAGAGCACGGCGTCGGAATGGACAAAATTGATTTCATGCGAATGATTTTCTCGGACGCCGATATGGAGCGAATGCTCGCCGTGCGCGATGCGTTCAATCCGGAGGGACTCTGCAATCCAAGCAAGGTCATTCCGGCGATGAAGACGTGCCGATACTGTGGATTCGGCATCGAAGACCTGCGGCACAAGCGAGCCGTGCATCAGGAAATCAGTTAAGTCGGTTTTATGGCATTTCTGCGATTTACTTACGGGCCCAAGGCAGGGGAGTCGGTTGAGCTTGAGAAAGCAAAGACCTCTTTTGGAAGGCGACGGTCGAGTGATTGCGTTCTTGACCACAAAGCGGTCTCGCGCGATCACTTTCACATCGAACGCATTGGAGCCAAGTATTTTCTGGTCGACAACGACAGTGGAAACGGAACGTTTGTGAATGGTGATCGAGTCACCTGGGTCGATTTAAAGGACGGCGACGTCGTTCAAGTGGGCTCGTTTCGAATGATGGCCGATCTTTCCGACGTGAGTTTATCCCGAGACGAGGCGCCTGAAAATGCGGATCTTCTGGAGGAAGGGGTTGAGGCGTTTACCAGGGAGCATGAGGAGGCTTATCCGCGACAGTTCATCGAGGGCATACGCTACTTCAACCAGCGAAATTATTATGACGCCCACGAAGTTTGGGAAGAGATATGGCTGCACGCTTCAGGCGATGAAAAGGTCTTTTACCAGATGCTGATTCAATCGGCGGTGGGACTGCATCACTACGAGAGAGGCAATGCGCGAGGCGCTCGTGGAATGTACAACGCGGCGGCTGAAAAGCTGAGGCAGCTCCCTCGCGAGTTTATGTCGCTCGATCTCGATCGTTTTTCGCGGGATTTGACCGATTCATTGAAGGCCGCCTGTGAAGATGACGCGGACTCAATCACTATTCAGCAGCAACAAGCGCCAAGACCGCACATAAAGCTGCTGCCGTTGAGCAGCGGCCGCGGCGCGCAATAGTGCGAGCAAGATAGAACGGGCGATCGAGGATAGACATAGTTCTCCGGAGCTGGGAAGAAAGTGTTGCGGATCAGGCGGTCTCCAGATTAGTAATGGCCGGCGTCTGCCGGACTCTTGTGAATAACATGTCGGCTACAAAAAAACATGCCAATCTGGCTGCCGCGCTGACTGAACTGATCGGTCCTGCGAACACGACCGTAGAAGATCTCCCTGAGATTGACGGCTGCCGTCCGGCGGTTTTGGTGATGCCTTCATCTCACGACGAGGTCAAAGACTCTCTTAAGATCTGTGCTGATTACGACGCCTCGGTAGCGCCGGCGGGACGACTGACGTGGCTCGATTGCGGTAATCCGATTGAACGAGCCGACGTCATAATCAGCTCACGAAGAATGGATTGCATCATCGACTACAGCCCTGCTGATCTGACCGCTACCGTGCAGGCAGGCGTCAGTATTTGCCGGTTGAATCAACTTGCAGGCGAAAGCAGGCAATGGCTTCCGGTCGACGCGCCGGGAACCAGCGATGACACTCTTGGAGCCTTGGCCGCATGCGGCGTCAGCGGGCCGCTCAGATATGGTTTCGGAACAATTCGCGACTACGCCCTTGGGCTGAAGTTGGCGCACGCGAATGGCGGAGAAAGCAAATCCGGAGGCCGCGTAGTCAAAAATGTCGCCGGCTATGATATGACCAAGCTGTACGTTGGCAGTTACGGAACGCTGGCGATCATCACGGAATTGACTTTAAAGCTGAGGCCGATGGCTGACGGACAGGCTACGCTTGCGATCATATCGCGAGCGCGAGATTCACTATTCGAGCTCGGAACACAAATCGTTCAATCGGAGTTGAGGCCGGCTTCGGTATATATAATCGAAGGCGATTTCCCTGACGTAGCTCCCGGCTCGGCGTTATTAGTCCGCTTCATCGAGACTCGAGAAGCAGTCGACTATCAGATCGATCGAGTGATCGGGTTGATGGATGGCCGCTTTGAGTTCGAGCTGCTATCGGATGAGAGGGCGGCGGCGGCATGGCTCGCAGTTGCAAACTTCGATCGATCCGAGCAAGTAGCAGTACGATGGAGCGTTCCACCGTCAAACACTCGGTCTGTTTTTGAGAGCATTAATCAAGCCCGCTCGCGCACCGCCGATCTGGCGCTCGGAATCATAAGAGGCTGCCTGCAGTGCGATTCCGGCGTGGCAAACACCATAGCTTTATTGCGAGAGCGCGCGGCAGCCGCGGGTGGACATCTCTTCATCGAGAAGGCCCCGGCTTCGGTAAGAAGAGACGCGGATGCGTTTGGCGATCCGGGTGCGGCACGCCGGTTGATGATCGCGGTGAAGGAGAAGCTCGATCCATTGCGAGCGCTCAATCCCGGAAAATTTATTCGCGGAATATGAGGTCCTGATCGATGGCGTCGGCAATAGGCGAGTCCGCTAACATCGAGCATCTGGCAACGCTCTTGGATCGCAACCGTGAAGGCATATACACGTGCGTCCACTGTGGGCTCTGCCTGCCGGCGTGCCCCACTTATCGCCAGCTTGGCGATGAAAATGATTCACCGCGCGGACGGGTCTACTTGATGCGCGCGGTGTCCGAATCCAGGCTCGCCATCGATAGCGTCTTCGCCGAACATATCGACTCATGTCTTGGCTGCCGCGCCTGCGAAACCGTATGTCCGTCCGGCGTGCCCTACGGCGAATTGCTTGAAGCCGCGCGCGCCGAGCTTGCCTCAACGCGCTCAGGCGGCGTCGAGCAGAAGCTCTTGCGATTTGTGTTGAACCGGTTCTTCACACGCCGGGCGCTGCTTGGAGTCTTGATGTGGATCGCCCGCACATTTCGGGAGAGCGGCCTCGCTCAACTCGCATTCGACTCAAAGCTGCTCGGTAACAGAGGCAGGCTTGCGCTTGCTCTTTTGTTGTCGAGCCGTCCGGCGCTGACTTCGAACGCGGAGAATCGCGCTGCTGGACCCAGCGTATCGACCTCGCCCAAGGTTGCGATACTTCGCGGATGCGTGATGGAGGGTCTCTTCTCTCACGTCAATCGAGCCACCGAGCGAGTTCTTCGAAAGAGCGGATGCGAGTTAGTCGAGGCGAATGGTCAAGTATGCTGTGGGGCGCTCCACGCACACGCCGGAGAGTTGGAAACCGCAAAGGAGCTTGCCCGTAAAAACATTGATGCGTTTCGCGCAACCACCTGCGATACAATCGTGATCAATTCGGCAGGCTGCGGAGCGGCAATGAAGGAGTATAAGCACCTGCTGGCCGATGATCCGGAATACGCGGCTCGTGCGGCCGACCTGAGCAAAAAGGTAAAGGACATATCCGAATTTCTGATTGGAATCGGCGCGAAACCATCCGAAGCTATAGTCGCCCGGCGTGTCGCGTACGATGCGCCCTGTCATCTGATCCACGCTCAGAAGATTGCATCGGCGCCGGTTGATTTGCTGCGGAGCATCAGAGGACTTGAATTGACGCCGCTGATCGGCAGTGAGACCTGTTGCGGAGGAGCGGGCATCTACAATCTGCAGCAGTACGAATTGAGCGCGAAAATAGCATCAGACAAGGTCGACAACATTCTCGCGAGCGGAGCGGATATGGTTGTAACAGGCAATCCCGGATGCATAATGCAGATTGGAGCGAGTCTCCTGATGCGCGGCGAGTCGATCAGAGTCGCGCATCCCATTGAGCTGATCGATTCCGCTATCTAAGCAGCTTGGTTGGAGTCTCCGAGTGAATGACATGCACGGCTCTGCTGTATTACTGGTGCTTCACATATCGATCGCGTTGATCTGTTTGGCGGCGAACGTACGCTCTCAGTCCAGCGACTATGGCCCGGAGGTAAAGGCGTTCCTAAGCTATTTGCGGCAGGAAGAGACAGAGCTGCAATTCCAGCTCACGCACAAGGAGATCTCCAGGCAGGAATTTTCCAGGTCGAAGAATAGAATCGCGGTTCATCGCGCGGCGGTGCTCAAGTTCGTAAAAGAAAAAGGCGAAGATATCGTTCCGGACTACAACGTAGTGGCGTCGTCTGAAGCTAATCAACTTGTCGAAGATGGCGAGAAGGTCTTGAAGACCGCCAAGCCTGGCGACCTTCTCGGCGCCAAATGGAAGTTTGTAACAAGCGACACGCGCGGCGAAGTCTTTTATGTATTAGAGCGAGTGTCTCGATAGCACCTGTCTCGGTAGCGCTGTGAACGGGCAGGCATACGGCTAAGTCCGGCGGCGCTGTTGCCATCAGACTACTTGATAGGTTTGTTTTTCTTACCTGGTTACGGCCGATTTCTACGCGATTAACTGTTCGACAGTCACAGGCAGGCTTGAGTCGCCAGAATTGAGTATCGTTGCGTGCATAACACGCGCAGCTCGGCTTCGATCATGGCGTGAGTAAATCCGGCTTTGATGTAAAATTGGGGCCGGTTGGTGGCAATCAGCTCAAGGAAGAGATCTTGAGTGATTCTGTCTAGATCGAAGCTCGCATCACCGAGCTCATTTTCCACTAGAGTTGATAGAAGTCGCCAAATACTGCCAGCGTCTTCCGCTGTGAAAACCTCTCGCCACGCTAATGCCGGATCGCTCTGATCGTCCTGCTCGATAAGCGCGGCAGTGGAGAACCCGGCAACAGGGATGGGGAATCGAGTTGCCATTATTGTCAAACTCCTGGTCTTAGATTATTCGCCCGACTCTCGCGGGCGTTATAATGGGGAGTCGTGGTTATTCTCTACTCAAAAGAGTGCTCAGCATACAGGACTGCTCGGAGCGATTCAAGGATTTATTCATACATCAAGGAGAAATCTGACGATTCGTAATCTCCAGCGTACTGGAGGCGGGATTACATATCCCAGGGGCAGGTAAAGAATGAACGAGCACGCGGGTACAAGCACGTCCATCGGCAATCAAGAACGGAGACAGGGCAGGAGATTTTCTGTGAGCTGGGCTACTCGACTCACGGGAATTGACGAGTCCGGAACGCGCTTCGAACAGGAGGTTTCGCTCGCCAATTTGAGCTCCGGCGGAGCTTACTTCTCGTTTGAGAAGCCGCTTCCTGTCGGATCCCGTCTCGAGGTCTCGATCAAGGTGCCCTTCAAACGTCAAAACTGGATGCAGTATACCGGTGAAGTCATCAGAGTTGATCAATCTCCTGAGGCCGACCAAACGCCTGCGAGTGTTGGAATCGCGTTGAGATTCAGCGGATTTCGCCCCTCGTTCGCCAGCGAGTGAACCACCGCTCTTTCATTTCATCCGCAATTGTGATTGGATCACATTTCTGCGATCTCTTTCGTCACCTTTCATTATTCTTTCATTATCTTCCGGGATTCCAAGTTGTCAGGTCATAATCTATAATAGCCGCGGCTCGTTAAGGCGAAGGAGATTCTATGCCCAAGTTCTGTCCGAACTGTGGAGCTGGTCTTGTAGACGACCAGAAATATTGTAGAAAGTGCGGCAGCAGCCTGATGACGGCCGAGCTTACCGCGCGCCGCGATCCGAGATCGCGCCAATTGGGATCTACTGAGGTCGGCGCCCGTGCCGACACAGTTCGGAATCTCGATCCCAATACAGGTGAAATGGCCGGCGTTGAAGACGGCGGCACACGAACGATCGGCTCTCCGGGCCTCCCTTCTTCGGCTCTGCCGGGCGGCACGCAACGAATGGAAGGATCAAAAACTCTAGAATCAGGCGGGCCAACTGCAACAGCAGGGTTCGGAGTCCTGCCTCAATCGCAGCCCGCGCCAGCGGAGCCGGCTGCGGCTAAAAAGAGCTTTCCTATTGTCGCCCTCTTGAGCATCGTCGTAATCCTATTGGCAGCCGTACTGGGTGTCGGCTACTGGCTATATACACGGGCCCGTAATGCGAGTGCTTCCAGTGCTCCCAATGCCGCTCCACAAGAATCCATGTCGCAACAGGCCGCTCAAGCCGCCGGCTCCAGCTCGACTCCCGAGGCGACGGGATCCGCGGCAACTGCTCCCGGTAACGTCGTCGCCGCCAACAACAACTCGGCTACGACGCCAAACGCCAGTCGCGAGCAAAGAGAGAAGAACGCCTCGCAGACTGTACCCTCGGCCTCCATCGGTGAAACCGCGAAACCGTCGGAGAGTGAGTCAGCGTCCTCCAAGCCCGCCGAGACGAACAAGAATCAGAGCGTCTCGAGCACGGTTACGCAAACGAAGACCATAACCGCCGACGATCACATCAAGGCCGGATTAAAAGCCTTTGATTCCGGCGCCTATTCGCAGGCAGTGTCCGAGTACACGGCGGCCGCGAGGCTCCAGCCATCCAACGCCGATGTACATTATTTGTTGGGACTCTCGTATGAGAAATTGAAGAGGCCCGCCGATGCTCTCGCGGAATACCAGAAATGCACCTCGGGCCCTTACGCGGCGGTCTCGAAACAGCACGTCAAACGGCTCTCAAAATAATTCGACCTATAGTCAATCAGTCCGAAGAATTTGCATCTTCAATCGCCTGAGGCAGTCATCGCGCAAATCGCGGGACGACGCCAGCCGTAGCTCATCGACTAATCGATCGATCTCCTGTGCGCGTGTGCGCTCGGGTTGTTCCACGACTTCAGGTTCCGAAACTGCTTCACCGCACATGAACTCAACGGCTTGCCAAAAGCGATCGATGTTTATCGGCTTGGCTATGCAAAAATCCGCGCCCGCTGCCTCCGCTTCGAGAAAGACCACGGGGCCGCAGCCGCTTATGGCGATTATGGGTGTCTGGTCAATACCGGGATCATGTCTGACGTTTGAGATGAAGCTCAAGCCGCTGGCTCCGGGCAGGGCGATATCGGTGAGAATGAGAGTAGGCCTATGTTCGCGTGCAAGTCGTAATGCCAGATCAGCCTCCGATGCCGTGACGGTTGTGTAGCCCTTGAGCCGCAATAGTTCGGACAATGGATGAAGGGTGTCGAAGTCATCTTCGACTATTAAGATCGTCTTAGCCATAGAACATTCCTCACCGAAATCGAACATATAAGAGATACGATGAGGTACATGGCTCTGACATGAGCCTTAGTAGGGTATGCGCATGATACAGGCGAGGCTCCAATGATTCAATATGAAAAATCGCCGCGCGTATGGGTCATAGTCTTAGAGCGTGTTCCCGGACTCTCTCGTTGATTGTCAAAGCGAGGCGTAGTGCGTTGAGTCCATCTTCACCGGTTACTTTCACAGGCGTCCGCTTCGAAGCTGCGTCAAGGAAGGATTCTATTTCAAGGCTGAGCGGTTCGGAGCGTTCGGAGGTCAGAAGCTCGGATCTGATTTCAGGCAAGCCCGCCGCCGCTGGTATGACCGAGACGACTGTTGCTTCCTGCGCCGTGTAATCGAGCGAAACATATTGCTGAGGCTGAAAGAATCGGAGCTTTCTCACGCGCTCGCCCGAGACGCGGCTTGCGGTAAGGTTGGCGATGCAGCCATTCTCAAACTCGATTCTAGCATTGGCGATATCGGTTCTCGGCGTAAGCACTGGAATTCCCGCGGCGCGCACTTCGATGACCGGACTCTTAACAAAAGAGAGCACTATATCGAGATCATGGATCATCAGATCCATCACAACATCTATATCCAGGCTCCTGGGAGTGAACGGACTTAGTCTGTGCGCTTCAAAGAATCTCGGTTGCGTTACAATCTCTCCGGCCGAGACAATCGCGGGATTGAAGCGCTCGAGGTGGCCTACCTGCAGGATTGCGTTATTGAGCCGGGCCGCTTGAACGAGATCGGCTGCTTCTTGAACAGTGAATGCGATCGGCTTTTCGACGAGAACCGCTTTCCCCGCATTGAGGAATGCGAGCGCGACCTTGCGATGATCGACCGTGGGAACCGCCACGGTCACGGCGTCAACTTCGCCGATCAGCTCGCTATAGTCAATCGTCGCCGCGACACCGAGCTGCTCCGCGGCCGCGGCCGCGACTGCTTGATTCAAGTCGCAGACAGCTACGAGCGTTGCGTTTGGCGAGGCGGAATACACACGCGCGTGCTCTCTGCCGAAGTGACCAACTCCGATCACTGCTACTCTAAGAAGATTTCTCATTGATATTTGCGTTAAGCTTGACCGCTCCGAAAGTGCTTCATACACTGAACGATTCGAAACGGGATCATTCTAACCTGCCAACCAAGAAAACAGAGATAATAGTCGAAGCCGGTGCACGCGCCAAGCAATGGCAGTACGCGCTGGCTCTTACCGCCGTAGCAGGTCTTGCCTTCTTTGTCGGACTCGGCTCGCTTGGTCTGGCCGGCCCGGACGAGCCTCGCTACGCCGAAGTTGCGCGTGAAATGTTCGCGAGCGGCGACTACATATCACCGCGTCTGTGCGGCTGCTTATGGTTTGAAAAGCCGCCTCTCCTCTACTGGATGGAAGCGGCTGCCTATTACATTTTCGGAGTCAACGAATTCGCGGCGCGCATTCCGTCCGCTGTCGCGGCAACCGTGGCGGCGTTGTTCCTCTTTCACGCGATTGCCAAAACGGTTTCGATTCGACTTGGCGCAATCGTATCGATAATCCTCATCACCTCGGCGATTTTTGTCGGCTACGGAAGGGCCGCGGCGCCGGACATGCCTCTGACTGCCTGTATCGTAATCGCGCTGTGCTCGGTCTATCTTGCCGTCTCATCCGCTGGCCGCGCGAGAAAAGGCTATCTTGTCATCGCTGCCGTAGGCGCCGGACTTTCGCTGATTGCAAAAGGGCTCGTAGGAATTGCTTTGATCGCGACAATATTCATCCTGGTTGCTGTTGTCACGAGACAGAGATTCCTCAAGCTAACCGAGATCGTTTTGATCACCGCGGTGTTTCTCCTTGTGAGCGCAAGCTGGTATCTTCCGGTTACGCTGCGACACGGATGGGAATTCATCCGCGAGTTTGTTATTAACCATCACTTCAAACGCTACCTGACTAACGAATATCACCATCCTGAAGCGTTTTATTTCTACTTTATCATCGCCGCCATTGGGGCGATTCCCTGGATCTTCTACCTGATTCCGGCGGTCGCGCGGCTGCGGCGCGTGTCTTTTCGAGGCGCGAGTCGTCTTGATCTCTTGCTCGTGCTTGCATGGATATGGTTTCTGGTCCCGATATTATTTTTCTCGCTGTCTGTTTCAAAGCTTCCAGGGTACATACTGCCATCGTTTCCGGCCCTGGCGATCATTGTTGGAGTCGAGATCGAGGCTCTGCTGGACCTGAAGGCGGGGAGAGTTCTCGAAATTGCGGTCCGGCTTACCGCATTGCTGTTAATCGCTCTCGGCATCGCTTATCCCATTTATCTCAATAGAGCATTGGGAACCGCGGACCTTGGCGGTGCAATTCTGAGATTCGTTCCGCTTGCAATTGCATGCGGCGCGCTGCTGTTTCTCGCATTGAAACGAATGCAAGGTTTCGTAGCCGGTACTGGAGCTTTCATGATTAGCCTCGCGCTGGTCACTGTCGCTTTGTTCGCGCCGTATCTCAGCGGCAAGGTGAGCCTTCGCGATCTTTCTCAGCAGGCCGCGACGGCCTTGAGGCCGGGAGAGAGAATAGCGTTTTATCTGGACAAGGAATACGCCGCTGTTTTTTACGCGCAGGGACGGGTTGTTTGTGGAGTCGGCGACGGAGACGTTTTGAACGCGTACAACCCTGACGAGATTGTCCGTGCTCTCAGAGTCGAAAAGAGCATGATCGTAATTACCTATGCCAACAAGGCGGGCGATCTGGAAACCGATTCCAGACTCGCGACAGAGACAATTGCCGCTCAGGGCAGGGAAGTAGCCTTGAGACTCAGCCCTTCAGAAAAATAGTTACGCCTCATTTCGCCGATGCCCGCATTCCTCCTGCCGGCGGCTTGTCGATCGTCGTGGGCAGCGCATCGCGAAAGAACGCAACGTAACCGAATCAAACGCCGGAGCGGCGTCTCCTTTGCGCATAAGGTAAAGCTGCATGGCATATCCGGTCACGCTGCTCGCGGGTCCTGAATCAACCAGGTCGTTGGCCCATCTGGAATCGCCGATGTAGGTTTTGAGCTTGTAATTTATATAATGCGCCACATCCGGATACACCGAGTCAACGGCGACGGCTTTGACCAGGGTATTCTGTGAAGCCGCGATCAACGATATATATCCGCCTACGTCGACTCCATATAACCCGACTCGGCCGTCAAGCAGCTCCTGTCCGCTTTCATTCTTCATAGCCTTGATGAAACCTATCGCCGAGAGAAGATCATCCGTTTCATATGTGCCAAGGCCGGACCAGTTGACCTGACTCTCGCCGTGTCCCCTCAGGTCGTAGAGCAGAACGTGATAGCCCGCCTTCCAGAGCTCAAACGCAAGGGTGAGCACTTCGGATCTATTCGAGCCATAACCGTGGCTGAGAATCACCGCCGGAGCGGGACGGCCGCGGCTCAGAAACCAGCCGTAGGAGTAGGTTCCGTCCGAATCCTTCCATTTCTCTTCGGACCAGATCGGCTGTTGCATGATGACTTGAAAATCTCGGGGCGAGCCGTACAGCTTTGTTCGCTGCGGGTGGGTCATTCGGTGAATTAAATATGCCTCGAGCGCCCCGACCCCGACCACGAAAACAAGCACGGGCGGAATAAACACCCACATCAAGCGCTTAAAGAACACGCGCATCTGTTTGGAAGCCATAGCTGAGTTTTCCGATTAGCGGGGCGGGTTATTGAAAGGGGCAATGCACGTCGGGCGCTCCTAGAGCAGCACCGTATAGGGATTCAGTATACAGGCGCGCCCCCGAAAAGCAATAGTTCTCTGATTTGATTGTGGATTACTGATGGACTGCTCCGAGCGGACCGTAGCATAAAGAGAGGCGGCCACGAAGCGCCGCCCCATACCTTGGTAGTTCTATCCTCTGTGAAAAATCGGATGCTACATGTCTCTTAAGGCGGATCAATAACGGGACGGAAGTATGAAAAGGGCGCCGACTCGGTTCCGTCGGGGTTGTGTACCTTCAATATTGCAGTCGTACCCGGATTGATGAACTTGCCGGCTTTCTTGCAAATCAACCAATGCGTGGGATCGGTGTCATCGTTGCGAGTCTTTTGATTGTCGCTGCCGAGGATAACGACCGCTCCGTCCTGAAAATTGTCTCCATTGACGAATATCTTATTCCCTTTGCCGCTGACGGCGATGATAACCGGAAGCGCCTGACCGCTGCCGCTGCCGCTTATCGAAAACCTCCCGCTGCGAACCTCGGCGGGCGAGCCGCCGGACTTCGGCAGAGCTTGAATTCGAAGGCGTCCCTGGGTAGTCGGCTTGTTCGGAACCGTCCAATCGTAGGTATGCACGCTCGCGTCGGTAGTGGAAAAGATTAAATTCGAAATCGGGAAGGTCGCGCCGTCGTCGGTGGAATAGCGAAGCTCATATCCGTCGATGCTTCCCTGATTGCTCGAAGACCAGGTGATCGTGTAGTGCTGGCCCACCACGAGCGTCTGATTGTCCAGGGCGCTTGTAAGCGACACGCCCACTATCGTCGAAGGCGATTCGGATGTCGCATTCGTCGTGTAGATATTGTCGTTCCTGTTGCTGCCCGAGTTGTCCGCGGCATTGCCCGCGGCAAAGAAGTTGACGGTTCCAACGTCGGTAGACGGAGCGGTCCATCGAATTTGCCACGTGTGTCCCCCGGTTGTGCCTGGGAAAGTGCCGATCTCGCTGTGCTCGATGTATTGCCGATCGCCAACCGCGCTTCCTGTTGTTGCGATTTGTGTGTCGGAACCGAGCGGCGCCAGAGTGCCTGCGCGATTGCCGTTGGAATCGATTGCGGTGAGCTGAAACCCCCATCGTCTACGGCCAGGGCTCGAGTCCTGAACGTTCACCGTTAGAGTGTAAGTCTGCGACGGATTATAGAGAGCTGGAAAATTCCCAATCTGGATTCTGCCGCCGCCGCTGTTCGCGGGAACCCTGTCATCGTGACACACGGTGCAGTCACCGAGATCGCCGGGCGCTCCCGTGTGTGCTCGTTCAGGACCAAACTGACTGGCGTACACAACTGCCGTCACAAGTCCGATGAGCAGCACCGCATAAATCTTGTGTTTCAATGAAAGACGAAACATGACTCAACAACCTTCCGGAACGCGTCGGAAACGCCTTATCAAATTGGTGAGGCTATCACTTTCGATCACATTGGCGGGTGGAGAGGGGCGAGTCCGTACCCGCCCCGACATTATTGTTTGATATGCGCTTCGCGAATTAATTCAAGAAACCCACGTTGTCAAAAGAGGCGCCCAGAACCGATCTCGAATCGTGGTTCAGCCACTTATCCAAAACCGTGGCATAAATTGAACGAAGATCGACGTTGCCCACGAGATTTCCGTTGCGATCCAGGCTGGAGAGCGAAGGCTGCTGACCGTAAACGCCCCCCTTGACCGAGCCGCCGATCACGTACCATGCCGAAGCCCGTCCGTGATCGCAGCCCATCGTTCCGTTCTGCTGCGGACGCCTGCCGAATTCAGAGTAGGTCATGATGAGGGTATTCTGGCTGAAACCGTGGGCATCCAGATCGTCATAAAATGCCTTCACCGCTTGTGAGAACTGCATCAGCAACCCGGCCTGTCCGTTCACGAGCTTGTTTACCTGGCCGTTGACATTGGCGACGAGGTTTTGATGAAAATCGAAGCCGCCGATCGAAACGTGGAAGAGGGCCGAAGTCGGAATAGTTACGATCAACTGCGCGACCATCTTCAGCAGGTTAGCAAGGCCGGTGTTCGGATAACCTTGCGGCGCGTACTTGGCGGTCTCCGTTTGAATAGTGATCGAATCAGTGAATCCTTTAGCGCCCGCGCGCGCAACGGTGTCGATGAAAGCGCCGGAATCGAAGCTTCGCGAGTTTCCCGCCGTAAACGCCGTTATCTGATTATTGCGATCCCTGGTATTTCTCGCATCGGTTTGAAAGGTATATTGCGCAAAGCTGCTGATGCTTGGAATCACATAACTAGTGTCGGGCGTATAGAACATCTGTGGAAGAGAGCCGATTCCAGCCGCGTAAAACCCGGGTTGGCCCGCGAAGGCCTGGGAAGCATATCTGCCAAGCCAGCCGCCGTTTGGTATCGTTCCGCTCAGGCCGCCTGCCGCGAGGTTCGTCGTTCCTTCGAAGTGCGAAAGGCTTTGTTTGTCACTCTCGTCGACGCCGACAATCAAAGCTACTTTACCCGCGTCGTAGAGCTGCTTAATCTCTTTCAGCCGCGGATGAAGCGCCAGATCATTGTTAATCATCGTGGTGGCGCCGGTGTCATCCTTCAACTCGGATGGCTGCAGGGAAATATCCGGCCGGAGCTGATAGTACCGAGAATCCGAGTATGGAATGATATTGCTCAATCCGTCGTTTCCACCGGAGAATTGAATGACGACGAGCTTGTGCGCAAGATTGGCCGCCGGATCGATCGATTGGCCGTTCGCCTGAGTAAAACCGAACTTCGGTATCAACATGCTGGCCGTGACCGCGCCTACGCTTTGCTTGATGAATTGTCTTCTGGTCGTTGGCATAACGTCCTCCCTTAGCTCAGTTGAAACTCCGGCAGGCACATGATCAGGTGTACCAGGCCTCTGACTTTCTGATCGATAACGGTATCGGTAGACGGATCGAAAGGCGTATCCGCGTCAAGATACTGCCGAAGCGAGTTGATCGTGGGCTTGTCCGTGCTGACATTCAAGACCGAAATGAATCCTTTGACCGTCTTTTTCGTGCTGGCTTTCGTGTATTTTCTCAGTTGGTCTATCGTTATGAACGCACCCTGTTGCGTTGTAGGATTCTGCGTTCTTGTCGTTGCCAGCGTATTGGCGACATTGTAGCGGTCCAGCATAGACGCCGTATTGACCCATGCGCTGTTCAAATCCCACCCGGAAACATCGGGAGGATCATAGCAATCCATTCCAAGAAGCGCTGAGCGTTGGAAGATCGAGTTATCGCGCTGTGCCGTTGGACCGCCCGGATTGTAGGTCGCTCCGAACATTCTGATCGGGCCCACGACAAACTCCGGCGGAGTCTTGATCAGCGCATATCGCGCGCGGTCGCTCCAGAACTCGTCTGAGGTAAAGATCGCCCGCGCAAATTCTTTTATGGAGTGATCGTGACTGAGATAAACAGCGGCCAGCGCATCAGCCGTATTGCGATCTTGCTTGGTCGTGAAGTCAAGCGGGTAGACAAAGAAGTCGAAGAACTTCTTAACCAGGAACCGAGCCGTCGCGGGCCGATTGCAAATAATCGGTATGACGTCTTTTCCATCCAGGTTACTGGTCACGGCAGAAGCGGTACCGCTGTAGATTGTCTTAAGGCCGTTGTCGTGACTGTTGGTGTTGAATCTGAAAGTGTAGTTGAAAGGATCGCTCGCGGGCGGTCTCGTAAAGTTCCAGCCTGTGAATGCCCGCGCGATTTCGGTGATGTCGGTTTGGCTGTAGTTGGTCTCGCCCGTGACCACATCTTTGATTCCCATCGTGAAGAGCTCCTGGAGCTCACGCGCCCAGTTCTCGTTGGTGTTTCCTCGGACGTTCTGCAGCGTATCGAGCCAGATCAGCATCGCCGGGTCCTGAGCCACCTTGAGCAGCAGGTCGTCGAACCTCGCAAGCGCATTGGCTCGCAGTGTGTTGTTCTGGACCTGCATCAGGACTTCTTGATTGACCTTCGAGATAGCGGTTGCGAAGTGGTTATGCCAGAAGAGTGTGATCTTCTCCTGGAACTGGCGCTTGGTTAGAATCATCCGCGTGAACCAGAGGCGCCGTAACTCCTGCGGGTTGAACTTTGTGTTGTCGAGCGGCGGGTCATTAATTTGAAATTTCTGCGCGGTAAGATTATCGAGGGCGCTGTCATCGATTCTGTCGTAGTTGAGCAGATGATCGACGGCGGCTTCACGAGAGCCGAATGCCGCCAGTTGGTCTAGTTCGTCCGGCGAACCGCCGAAGCCCATTCTTCTCAGCAAATGGGCCGCATCATCGAATGAAATACTTGCCATAGGTTCCTCCCCTATTCCTTCCGCGGCTTGGGCGTCGAGGCTGGCCCGAGGTTCCGATAACACCCGATGACTATCAGCTCCTCGGCCCCGCTTGGAAATACCTGGAGGCGCATATCGCGCCTCGATTTATCTCAACAACTCTGAAAATTCGAATCATCAGACCCTGGATCGCGGCAAAAAGTCTGAAAACTCTTCGATCCGGCGTGGCGGACCCCTGACCTACTTCGTTCTCACGGATTCGCGGAACCGCGCCTCAAAGTTCGCTCCCACTCGTCTCTGGTCGAGAATGCCGTTGGCGACACCGCCCGCTGGACCGCGAGAATGCCATCCAGGTGATCGATTTCATGTTGGAGAAGCTCGGATAAATCTCCTTCGGCCGCGATTGTTCGGGTCGCGCCGTGATCGTCCTGGTAGGAGACCTGAATCGAGGCGGCGCGGGAGACTCGGACCATTAGATTGGGAAGGCTAAAACAATCGTCCCAAAGCTCGAAATGGTCTTCGCTGGCCCACGTTATTTCAGGATTGATTAAAGGACCCGCGAAACCGGTTGGCTGCACTCGAATGAAGATCACTCTTTGAAGGCATCCGATCTGGGGCGCCGCGATACCGCGCCCAAACCCGCTCTTTTCGCGAAATGCCGCCAGCGTTTCGCTCAGGTCCTGTATGAGTGCGTGATTTTCGGAAGCAAGAACGTCATCGACCGGGAGGGATGCCTCCCAGAGAAGTGGATTGCCAAGTTGGAGAATCTCTTTCGACGGCATAACGTCCTGACAGTCAATGCACCGGTCCCACGGGGCGGGTGCTATCCCTGGCTCGTTATTGCCCGTGATTATACCGTACAAAACGCTTCAAACAACCCAATTTTGAATAAGGAAGAGTATCGGCGCTTGATTCCTTCTAGATCTAGAAGGCGCCGTCCGTGTCTGATCAAGCCATTAGTTCAGGATGAGCACGAGTCCTTTTTTAGGTGGAGGGGATCGCCCGTATTTCAATCACACGCGCTCGCATCTTATCTGTTATCCGCGCGGCGCCATCAGCCGAGGAATCCAATGTTTTCGAATTTCTCACCCAGAATCGATTGCGAATCGCCTTGGAGCCAGCGATCGAGAATAGTCGCATAAACAGACCTGAAGTCAACAGTGAACTTGACATTACCCGCGGAGTCCAAATCAAGTGCGTTCAATGAAGGCGCCTCACCGTAGAGGCCTCCACGAACCGGATTGCCGATGACGAACATTGAATTGGCCGTTCCGTGATCCGTTCCAAGAGATGCATTCTCCTCGGGCCTCCTGCCGAATTCGGACCACTCCATTATCAGTACGTCGTCCGCCAGTCCGTGTTGATTGAGATCCTCATAGAATGCTTTCACCGCCTGTGAGAGCCACTTGATGAGCGACGAGTGCTGCCCTGCCAGTCTGTTAGGTTGGCCGCTCCGGTGATCGATCTGATCGGAATGTGTATCGAAGCTTCCGAGCATCACATACAGGAGCGCGGCTTCAGGCATCGTGATCAGGATTTGCGCAGCCATCTTCAAGGCGGCGGCAAGAGGATTGTTCTCGGGATAAGCAACTCTTGATGAGTACGACGCTACGGCAGCCTGGAGCTGTTGAGCGCCCTGCACGGCATCCATAGCGGTCATGTTGATCGCGCTTCGAAACGCGCCTGGCTCGAAAGAGCGCGATGAAGCGGCTGTGAATGCATCGAGTTGGTTTTGATAGTCTTCCGGATGGCCCGGATCCGTGATGAAGTTGTAGAGGGAAAAGTCCTGGATGCTCGGTATGACCGACTTACTCGCGAATAGGCTCTTGGGAAGCGATCCTCCAATCGAGGCCGCCGATATCCCGTCCTTTTCAATGAGAGCCGCGTCGGCATACTTGCCGAGCCATCCGATGCCGCCCGCTCCGGCGAGATTTGCTGTGTGCCATACATCCATTGAAAGGAAGTGAGAGAGGCTGGGCTGTGAATAGCCGACGCCGTTGATGATGGCTACTTTTCCCTCGTCGTAGAGTTCTTTTATCTCCTTCATCGCCGGGTTGAGCGCGAGATCGGAAGAGATCAGCATCGAGCGATCCATATCGTCTTTCAATTCCGATTGCTTGAAAGCGAGACTCGGCCTGAGGCTGTAGTATCGAGAATTCGTGTATGGGATGACTGTGTTCAATCCGTCGTTTCCGCCTATGAGCTGTATGACTACCATCTTCCGATTGGCCGCGCCCATCGGAGTTTGCGCTTGCGATTCGCCAAGCCAAACGCGCGGCAGGAACATGCCTACAGACGCGACGCCCGCGCTTTGTTTGATGAATTGTCTACGGGTGATTGCCATTTCTTGCCGCTCCTTACTAACACACTTGAAATTCGGTTAAGCACATGATCAGGTGCACGAGTCCCCGGACCTTTTTGTCGATCGTCGGATCATCAGGAGAGAAGCCGACTATCCGGCCGGTCGCGTCTTTCTGAAGATATTCGCGGAGCTTTTTGACCGTTGACGAATCAACCTCCAGCGGCCCGAGCACCGACAGGAAGCTGTTCACCGTCTTCTTTGCATTTCCTTTTGTCAGCCGCTTCAACTGCTCGTGAGTAAGCGACAGTCCCGGCGCGGTCGGGTCTGGGGATCGGCTGGAGGCGAGCAGATCGGCGAAGGTGAATCTATTCAGCATTGTCGCCGTGTTGATCCATGCCAGATTCGGCCTCCATCCCGCGACATCCGGCGGATTAAACGGCTCCTGGTTTAGAAACGCGCAGACCGCGGGAAGAATGCTGGAAGCGTCACGTTGGATTGATCCGGGGTTGTAACTCGCGCCGAGCATTCGGATGGAACCTACAACCACTTCGATTGGCGATTTCACGAGCGCGAACCTGGCGCGCGCGCTGAAGAACTCATCTGAGGTAAAAATCGCCCGCGCGAGCGCCTTGATCGAATGATCGCTGGCTACGTACACATCAGCGAACTTTTCTATCGTAGCTCTGTCCGTCGATGATGCCGACAATGGATAGGCGAAAAACTCGAAGAATTTCCTGGCGATGAATCTGGCGGTAGAGCGCCTCGCCGATATCAGCGCAACTATGTCTTCACCCGAAAAATTGGCGGTTTGACCATAAACCGTCTTCAGCGCGCTATCGTGTTGGTTCGGATCTACCACGAACTGAAAGTTGAATCTGTTTGGATCGGTGCGAGCCGGGGGAGAGATGGTCCAGCCGGTAAATGCGCGGGCAATTTCTTTTACGTCGCCCTCCGTATAGTTTTGCTCGCCGGTTACAACGTCGGTGATCCCCATTGAGAACAGCTCCTGAAGCTCGCGGGCCCAGTTCTCATTCGGATTGCTCCGCACGTTCGTGATACCGTCCAGCCAGATCAACATCGCCGGATCTCGAGCGATCTTCAGCAGAAGCGCATCGAAGCGGTCGAGGGCGTGGATCCTCAGCGTCTGGTTCTGGACGAACATGAATCGTTCATCGACTTTGGAGGCCGCGGTGGCAAAGTGGTTATGCCAGAAGAGCGTTAGCTTCTCTTCGAATTGCCTCTTCGTAAGCACCATCCGAGTCAGCCACCAGCGCTGAATTTCTTCGCGGTTGAAGCGGGTTATGTCGTCCGGGTTTGATAGGTCGAAGCTCGCGCGGATAACGGCCTCTAGTGCGCCATTGTCAATTTGCGCGAAGTTGATCAGGCGATCGACCGCCCCATCTCGCCCGAGAGCAGTGGTCTCTTCGATCTCTTGGGGAGAGCCTCCAAATCCTGCGCGGCGTAAGAGATGGGCTGCGTCGTCATACGTGAAGTCCGCCATAGAATTCTCCAGCTAGTGGTTAAATCTCGCTGCCGACTGAATTAGTCGCTCCAGCTTCTACGGTCATATGACAATAATTATTGGTAAGATAGCGTAGTGCAGCGATGACTTGAAGGATGCGGATTGCTGTAGTACCATAATTTTTCCTCGTAATACCAATTGGATCATTCATAAATGGATGGGTCGGTAACGGCCCTTCAAAGAAGGGAGCGGGTTATGAGTGCGGGTGCGTCTGTTGGTCGTTCGAGAGTCTACGAAAAGTTGATTCATGTGCGGTGTGAAAGTATGGAAGGCGCGCGTCATTGCAGAGTCCTCGATCTAAAATCGGATCGCGCTTCTATAGAAAGCTTCGTACCCCTCTTTACTGGAGCCAAGGTAAATCTGCTGCTCCATCTTCCGACTGGAGACGTGATGGCGGCAGGCGTCGTGACGAGCCACAAGTTCGCTGTCGGGTTCGACGTGGCGTTTACGGAAGTATCGAGCGGCGATCAGAAGGCTCTTGTTGGATTTACGAGTTGCTGATGCGGTATCTCCGCTGAGAGATAGAGAAAAGGCCGCGACAAGATCCTATAAGGCAATCTCAAAAGAAAAAGAGCGGGGCGGGCATTGATTGATGCCCGCCCCGCTCTTTTCAGGTTCTAGTTTCGACGGACGAGTAATCCCGTCTCCGTAAAGCTATTTCTTCTTTAACGATTGTCCGGCGGCAGCCGGCTTATTCGCATCCAGATCAGGGATCGAAGGCGCCAATTGAACGTTGTTGCTCACCAGAGTAATTCCAGTGATTCGCTGAAGATCGGCGAGCGCTTTATTGTAGTCGGTTCGGGCCCTGACTGTATTGCCCTTTGCCACAGCCAACTCGGACTGTCTCTGTAGTACGAAGAAATTGGTCGAAAGACCCGCGCGGAACCGTTCCACTTCGCCTGCAAGCTGCGCGTCTGAAGCCACCTCTCCGGCTTCGGCTGCCTGGACTCGCTGTTGTGCGGCTTCCACTGCTTGAAGGGCGTTTCTCACGTCCACGAGTACTTGCTGAACGAGTTGTCTCTGCCGGGCGTCAAGCTGTCTGGATTCAGCAAGCGTGCGACCGTAGTTGGCTTCCGCGATGCGGTTCCTCCAGGGAATGCTGAGGCGAACGCCGATTTGAAATGTCCGGAAGTCCTGGCTGAAGAGGTTCGAGAGAGCACCGAAATAGCCTCCCACAAATCTATCAGGGATAAATGTGCCAAGACCGCCTGCGCCCGTTGCAACACCTGCCGTACCAGTGTTGCCGTATATTCCCACAAGGTCGACCTGCGGCTTTAGCTGGTTCTTGAAATACTTCAGGTCGATGTCCTTTTGTTGAGTCTGGAACTGCATCTGTTCAAGCTCTGGTCTATTCTTCAACGCGAGCCGGAACGCCTCATCGAGATTTACGGTCGACTTTCCGGTCTGCGGCTGGTCGGTCGGAATAACCTGGGCGGTCCAGAGCTTATCCGTTTGATCGTTAATTATGAGATTCTTCAGAGCATTCTCGGCAGTGGTTACACCCTGCAGCGCCGTGATGACATCTCCCTTACGAGCTTCCAGAGCAGCTTCCGTCGATCTTAAGTCGATTGGCGCGACCGTTCCAGCTTCAACCTGCTTGCGGTTATTCTCGAGCTGAACCCTTGTTACTTCGACGGTGTCTCTTGCGATTTTTTCGTTCTCAATTGCAAAGACCAGATCCCAATAAGCGCGCTGAGTTGAGTTGATGATCTCGATGACGCGTTGCCGGAACTGGCTATCGGAGATATCTAAACTCTTCTTTGCCAGTTCTATGGATCGTCGATTCGCGTCGTAGTGCAGATTGCGCATCAGCGGTTGAGTGTACGCCAGCGTAAGGCTTGGATTGTATTGATTGTTCAGTCTCGCATCCGGACTGCTCGTCGTAACACGGGTATTCAGAAAATCTACTTCGGCAAAGCCGCCGCCGACCTCAATTGGTCGCGTGTTGATTAGGTTGTACGTAATTACTTTGTTAGTAATCGATGCCGCTGTGCCGCCGCCTGCGAACAGTTGCGTTACCGGGCTTGTGGCGTCCCTGAAGTTGATATCCGCGGTAGTCGTGATGTCATATACGCCGCGTGATGCAAACAAATTGAACTGAGCGATGCGAACGCTCTGACGGAACGATTCAATATCGAGGTTCTTTCCGAGCGCCAGCCGTATAACATCCTGGAGCGTCATCAACTGTTGCTCATTAGGATCGACGCCCACCCGAGTCCTGGGCACGTCCGGTGAGAGTTTTATTTGTTGTGTAATCTTGCTTGAGTCTTGGCTCTGCTGCGGATCTTGCGATGTCGGTTGCTGGCTCGAAGTCTGGGATTGAGCGGACGGTGCGGTCTCTTGCTGAACGGGCGCTGCCAGTGCTACGGGAGCCGTTGATAGGGAAGGGAAATAGGTAGCAAGTAGCATTGCGGCTGCGGCAGCGCGAAGAAGTTTGGACGGTCTATTACCAACGATCATTGTTGACCTCTCGTATCGTTTATTCTTGCGGCCGCCTTAATCTTCATTCCGCGGCTGCTTGGATAGGGTCTAATCTCATTAACAACAGGCTAGTACGACACTTCGCCGACGCGCGTTTCATAAATATCCACCGGACCGGCTCCTGCATTCCGAACGCGGTTTATAAACGAGAGCGCGCGTCAGATCATGAGTTTACACTCCAACCGTTTGGTGTCAATGCAGCCCGTCGACTCACACTTGCGACCCAGCCAGGGAATCACCGCAATCCGGTTGCCGCGTGCGTTGTCTCTTTGTTAGCTTGGAGCCGATGACGACACTTACATTTCTCGGCGCGGCCGGCACGGTAACAGGCTCAAAACATCTTCTTGAATCCAACGGCGCGCGTCTCCTGGTCGATACAGGACTCTTCCAAGGCTTCAAGGAGCTAAGGCTGAGAAACTGGGATACGCTGCCGATCGCGCCTCGCTCGATCAATTGGGTAGTGCTCACGCACGCCCATATAGATCATTCCGGCTATCTGCCCAGGCTTGTGCGCGACGGGTTCAGCGGTCCCGTTTACTGCACTAAAGGAACCGCCGACTTGCTGCAAGTCGTGCTTCCGGACTCGGCCCGGCTTCAAGAAGAAGACGCCGCCTACGCGAATCGGCGCGGATATTCTAAACACAAGCCTGCCGCCCCTCTCTATACTGAGGCCGACGCGTTCGAAGCACTCAAGCTCGTGCAGGGCGCGGCCTATGGAGAGCCTGTTAGGCTCGGCAAGCACCTCAGCCTGCGGTTCACCACGGCTGGTCATATACTCGGGTCAAGCGTTGTGTCGGTCGACGTAGATCAGGACGGACAAGCTCCAATCAAGGTAGTGTTCTCAGGCGACCTCGGCCGTTACGACGAGCCGATCCTGAACGATCCGTCGCCCGTTCCCGAAGCCGACTTCCTGTTGATCGAATCGACCTACGGCGACAGGCTTCACGAGGACGCGAATCCGAAGGAACAGCTCGCGCTGATCATCAATGAAACCGTTAAGCGTGGCGGCAAAGTGATCATACCGGCGTTCGCCGTCGGCAGGACTCAGTTGCTGGTCTACTACCTTCGAGAGCTTGAAGAGGAAGGAAGAATTCCGGTCTTGCCCGTGGCGGTGGACTCTCCGATGGCCGCCAGCGCTACGAGGCTCTACGGCAAACACCACGAGGACCACGATAGCGAGATGGAACGTTTGGACGAACACAAGAAGCCTCTTGCCACAAAGAACTTCAGCCTTGTGCAAGGCCGCGCCGGTTCAAAGGCTCTGGACTCGGATGGCGGCCCCGCTATCGTCATCTCCGCTTCCGGTATGGCTACGGGCGGACGAGTCCTTCATCACCTCGCGCAATTTCTCCCGGATCCGGCTTCGAGCGTTGTTCTGGTCGGGTATCAGGCGGCCGGTACGAGAGGCAGGCGGCTTCAGGACGGCGAAACCGAGATCAAGATCCACGGCGAGATCATACCTGTACGGGCTTCAATCGAGGCCATTGGCAGCCTGTCGGCTCACGCGGACTGGTCGGAAATCATGCGATGGCTTTCCGGATTCAAGCGGCCGCCGAAACGGACATTCATAGTACACGGCGAGCCTCCGGCGGCTAGCGCATTGAAAGAGCGAATCGTTCGCGACCTCGGCTGGAATGTGATGATTCCGGCCTATCAGGAGTCAGTTGAGCTCACGTGAACAATTCGGCGGCGAACATGAGTGAGGCCGAAGCTAATCCGCGGTCCTGTAACATTGCTTAATAGCGAATCTTCCATTTCAATACGCAAGCACGCTCCGTGCGGCGTTCGCGATCTTATCCACCGAAGGCAGCATAGCCATTTCGAGCGGAGGACTAAAAGGTACCGGAACATCCAGCGACGCTACCCGAGTCACCGGCGCGTCCAGGTATTCGAAAGCCTCTTGAGCGATCAACGCTGCCACCTCACCGCCAAAACCGGCCGTTAAATTCGCCTCATGCACGACAAGTGCGCGGCTCGTCTTCCTGACGCTTTCCAAAATCGCCTTCCGGTCCAGTGGAACAAGCGATCTAAGATCCAAAACCTCCACCGAAGCGCCTTCCTTCTCCAGCATCCGGGCCGCTTCGACGCAGTGATGAACAGTCGCGCCGTAGCTTATGATCGACAGGTCATCTCCAACAGTTCTTAGCGCCGCGACGCCAATCGGCGTGACGTGTTCTCCTTCCGGAACATCTTCGCGATAATGGCGGTACAGAAATTTATTTTCGAGGTAGATCACGGGGTTGTTGTCTCGAATCGCCGCGGTCAACAAACCCTTTGCATCGCGGGCGGTCGACGGCAGAACTACCTTGAGTCCGGGCGTGTGCGCGAACCATGCCTCGGGATTCTGCGAATGAAAAGGTCCCGCGTGGACGCCGCCGCCGGTCGGCCCGCGCAAGACCACGGGCATCTGAATGCCCCAGCGGTAATAGCACTTCGCCGCGTAGTTGACGATCTGATCGAATGCACATGAAATAAAATCGATGAACTGAAATTCAACCACCGGACGGAATCCTACGGTCGCGGCGGCGCACGCTGCTCCAACGAAGCCCGACTCCGAAATCGGAGTATCGATCACGCGATCTTCGCCGAACTCCTGCAGAAACCCCTGCGTGATTTTGAAGGCGCCTCCGAACACTGCAATGTCTTCGCCTATGAGAAACACATTCGGATCTCGGCGCATCTCTGTGCGAAGCGCGTCGCTGATTGCCTGAAGATAGGTCATTCGCGCCATTTAGAAGTGTCCCCCTTCGCTCTTGTCCTGAGCCGCTGTCAGTCCCGGAATGGAAGGATGATCTATCGGTTCGTAAGGCGCGGCTTGATTGGGATCAGGATCGTGAGGCGATGGCGCAAACAGCCGCTCGGTTACCGATTCGGGTTTTGGCATAGGCAGCGATTCGGCGTATGTGATCGCGGATTCAACATCTGCCTCAACCTGCGTTTCTGTCGATTCGAGCTCGGAGGTTGTGAACGAAGCCCGCTTTAGCAGCCATTCGCGATACATCTTGATTGGGTCGCGCTCCGCCCAGAAATCCCTGAGTTCTTCCGGTACGTAGGCCATATCGTCGTGCTCGCCGTGGCCCCGCTGGCGAAAGGTCTTGAATTCAATCAGCGCAGGACCTTTCCCGCTTCGGGCATGCTCAATCCCGCGTTGCGCGGCTTCGATGACGAGAAACAGGTCGTTCCCGAAATGAGTCTCTGCATAGATGTTGAATGCCGGAGCGCGATCGGCAACGTTCACGACCGGCATCTGCTTCGCTATCGACGTGGAATACGCGAATTGATTTACCTCGCAGATGATCACGAGCGGGAGCTTGTGAATAGCCGCGAAATTGAGCCCCTCATAGAAATCTCCCGGGCTTGTCGCGCCGTCGCCGGTAAACGCCGCCATAACGTTCGGCTGCTTTCGGAGCTTGAACGCGAGAGCGTAGCCCGCGCCGCTGGGGATCCACGATGCCATCGATCCATTGTGATATGGAGGGATGCCGAAGTTTTTGATGTCGGCGAGAAACAGTCCCAGCTCCCGGCCATTCGAAGGCGGAATGTCCTTGCCCATCCATCGCGCCATCACATCTCTCGGCTCTATACCCTTGTAGAAAAACGCCGACAGATTGCGGGCGACGGTCGTGAAAAAATCACCATCTTTGAGCGCGCTCACCGAGCCGACCGAAGTTGCCTCCTGTCCCATTCCCAGATAAACGGCGCCGTTGACCTTGCCCTGGCGATATAACGCACCTAGCTTCTCTTCAAAAGTCCGGGCGAGTTTCATCGCTACATAAAAGCGAGTGAGTTGCGCCTTGTCATATGGGAGGTCTCTTGGATCCGCCTGAAGCTCCGCGGGATAGTCAGGCAGTGTGATTTTTGGCGAAGGGTGACTCATCGATTGAAATTCTCCTTGCGCCGGCGATTACCGCACAAAATGAATTTTAAACAAAATACCAAACGAACCGGCGACGCTGAACGATCAACTCGGCGGGTTGGAATCGCGTTGGGAGAGCGCATTATCTAACGGGTAGTCGCGCGATTTCCAGTTCTTTTTGTATTCCTCGCGGCTGCCAAGGCCCTCATCCGCGCCCGAGTTGCAATGTGAAGAAGCGAAACGCAGCGGAACGAAATTTGACCTTGCCTTGGAATGAACGTCGCGGCCATTCGGAGCGCCGTTCGAAACTCTATTCACACAGGGCGGAATCGAGCGGCGTTTCTCCAGCGAAACTCTCACCGCCATTTCAACTCGGAGCCACCAATCTCCGGCGACCGTCCTGTGACTTTGAAACGCTCGCCTCGTCGAGTCGTAACCGATCCCACAGTTTGCAGGTAACCTGTTTATGCATCTGGTCGAGGCCTTCGCAGTAGTTTGTGAACTCGCACCTTCTTATCTCCGCGCCTCGTCCCGCAAGGACCCTTCGAAACCAGTCAGGATCCGCGAGTGATTGGCGAGCCGATGCTACGATGTCCGCTTCCTCTCGTCGAAGGATGCCTTCGGCCTGCTCGAAGGTCGCGATGCCGCCGGAAGCGATGACCGGCTGTGAGAATCCCGCGAGATTGACCGCGTGCTTGATGGCCGCCGCGAGAGGGACGTTGCGACCAAATGGTCCTCGCTCGTCTGACCATACGGTCGGCATGCACTCGTAGCCGCTCTGACCGGTGTAAGGGTATACGGCGTGCCCCACCTTGGGTTGACTCGCGTCCTCGAACTTGCCCCCCTTTGAAATCGAAAGGTAATCGAAACCCGTGCGTGCAAACTCGATCCCAAAGAACACGGCATCGTCGATGCGGCTTCCGCCGCTGATGACTTCGTCGCCAAGAAACCTCACGCCCACGACAAAATCGATTCCGACCTTATTCCGGATCGCGCGATAGACTTCAAGAGGAAGCCGCACACGGTTCTCTCTCGCGCCTCCGTAGCCGTCGGATCGGTCGTTTCTTGCGCTGAGGAAGCCAGCCATCGTGTAAGCGTGCGCGTAATGCAGCTCGACGCCGTCGAACCCGGCTGTTCTCGCTCTCGCGGCCGCATTCGCGAAGTAGTCAGGCAACACGGAAGGCAGTTCTTGAATATGCGGCAGGCCGACATCCGTCACTCGTTCGCGATAGCCGTAGCGCAACGATTCTATTTCGCGCTCGTTGAGGACCAGGTCGATCATAGAATCGGGAGCGCTGTTGAGAAACGCTCGAATGCTCGATTCATCGGCCGCAAGCCATCTCTCATCGCTCGTCGCTTCGCTGAGTGCTCTCCTGTGCGATTCCGTGATGATGAGGAATCGATCGAAGAACTTCTCCTTTTCAGGCCGCCGCTTGACCGCCAGGAAATCAATGATCTGGATAAACAGCCGTGTGTGACCCTCGCTCTCGCGGCGTACCGTTTCAACCAGTTCCTTCAAGCCTGGAATGAAGCGATCGTGGCCGATTCGTAGAAGCGGTCCGCTGGGGATGTCGCGAATACCGGTGGCTTCGACAACGATGGCGGCCGGCCTTCCCGCGGCGAAGCGGCCGTACCAATCAAGAATATTCCTGGTGACGAAGCCCTCTTCGGTTGCTCGCCACGGCACCATAGCAGGCACCCATGTTCGATGCTCGAGGAGTGTTTCGCCTATGCGAATCGGACTGAACAAGAGCGAGTCTTCCGCCTCGCGCGCGGTTGGCCAGCGCGTCTCCGGCAGCTTGTGCCTTATCGGGTCCTTCATCCGCCACATAGTAGGAATAGAAACGATGCGTTTGACGTTACAAGGGGCGGCGCCTCCGTTCCCGCCCCTCTTTCAGCTACTCTCTATTGTTCCAGCCGCGTTCCGGCGTTGCCGCCTTATTACATTGGTTCTAAAGCGATCCGCCGGTTCCAGGGCGATCCGCTAATTCCCAAATCCACCTCGGTATTATCGCGATTTGCACCGGCCTTGTTGGATTACGCCCGATTATGAGCCCGCCAGCCGTCATAAGCCGCGATGAATTCAGGATCTCGTTTCTTGAGCTTCTCATAGTCTATTCGCTTGCTTCTGGTCATCAATCTGTAGGCCAACGGCACTGGATCTAATGCCATGTTCTCGCTCATTTCTTCGAAGAGAAGCAAGCTGGCATAAGCGGCCTCCTGATACTCCTCGATGATCGGCTTGCGAATTCTCTCAAATTGTTCGAGTGCGCGTTCCACGTCCGCGGTTTGACGAAAGCAGTTCGCGAGCGCGATCGAATCCTCCACGGCCAGCTTTGTGCCTGATCCGATCGAGAAGTGCGCCGTGTGAAGCGCGTCTCCGAGCAGCACGATGTTCTTGTGCCGCCAGGGATCATTCCTTACCAGAATAAAATTAAACCAGCGAAGAAAGTTGTTCGACAGCAGGCGCTCTCCATTAAGATCCGCCGCGAATACGCGCTCCAGGTATTCGCAAGTCTCTTCATCCGAGAGTGAGTCGAAGCCCGCGCGCTCCCAGGTCTCTCCACCGCATTCGACGATGAACGTGCTGGTGTCTTCGTTGAATTTGTAAGAGTGCGCCGCGAACGGACCTATTTCGGTTTCGCGAAAAGTGAGCGTGAGAGCGTCGAAAATCCTGTGGGTTCCCAGCCAGATGTACTTGTTGAGCCGCGTGTCGAGCAAAGGTTTGAACCCTCCGGCATATATGCGGCGAACCGTGCTGTTGACTCCATCCGATCCGATCAGCAGATCATATGGCTCCACATCGTCAAGATCGGTGACGTTGCGATTGAACAACAGGTTGACGCCGAGTTTCTTGCATCTGCTTTGGAGGATGTTCAGAAATTTCAGCCGGCCGATCCCCGAGAACTTGTTGCCGCGGATGGTGACTCGCTGATCACGGAGCACGACGTCTACGTTGTCCCACGTAGCGCAACTGGCGAGAATTTCCTGGTAGGTCTCTACATCATTATCTCTGAGATAGCTGAAGGTCTGATCCGAAAACACGATGCCCCAGCCAAAAGTGTCGTCCGGCCCGTCCCGCTCATAGACAGTGATCTCATTCGCGGGATCGAGTTGCTTCATTAAGAGGGCAAAGTAAAGACCGGAGGGGCCTCCGCCGATTATTGTGATCCGCATTATGTGCTCCTGACAGGCGGTGTATGAATGCGTTCGCCTCCGTCATATGACAGCGGCTCAAGGTCGAGTATGCGAATCGGCGAGATATCAGCGGGCCCGTGAATAATGATGGCTATGGCAATTATTCGTTCGATCTTGCGAATCCCGCTGCTACCATCGCGAGCGACACCGTCACCAGCGCGGCGCCGATCGATGCGATCAAACGCGGCAAGAAACCGCGATCCACCGTCTGCAACAAAACTCCTACAGGAAATAGAGCGGACCCGATCAAGAGGGCCAGCGCCAACGTTATTCGAAGCTCTTCGCCGAATGAAACCTTATGAAAAATTATTCCGAGCCCGATCAATAGCATACCGAGGCCGATCCAATGCGAATGAACGTCGACCTGTCTCGTATAATCGTAGCTTGCAAGCGCGTAGCCTTCGAGATTGATCTTCGACGCTTCCATTTTTCTTCCGGCGGCGTTCGAAAAACTCGCGGCAAGCGCGCTGCTTATCGTATCCAGCGTCTGATGCTCCACGAATACAGCATAATATAAGCCGTAACTCATGCCCCAGAGCGACAGCAATAACCCGCCGATAACCAGCACCTTTTTGGAGGTTCTCATGCGCTGAGCCCTCCTTCTGAAGTGCGCTTTTGGCGAAGAACTCCGACGAGCATCGCTATGAGCGCAAGCAGAACCAGAGCGCCTCCGAAGTCCGCGATGCCTCCGGCGAGCAGCCCAAGCCTTATCTCGAGGAAAACAAAAACCGGCAGAATGACGCTGCCGGCGAAGAAAAGACCAATCCAAAATCGCCTTACGCCAGGGCTCAATCGGATGTACTGCTGGAGGAATGAGAGCAGTATCGCGAGCAGGCCGAACTCGATTATGTGGGAATGCGCCGCGATATTGACCGCTCTCTCGCCGGCGAGCTTGCCGTAGCTTTCTACGTCCGCTTCAGCGGCGGGCAGGTTGTTGGAGACCGCATTGTCGATCATCGATGTCAGAATCGCGGTGTCGCTTGCTTCGTGTCTGCTGAGATCGAATGCCGCATAATAAGCGCCGTGAACGAAGCCGGCCAGGATCAACAGAGCGCCGCCGACAAGCAACGCCTTGCCGCCGGAGTGATCCGCCGTTGAAGGGCTCACCGCCGGCTTTCGCTTTCTAAGACCCCGGAAGAGCCCGAGCGCCAGCAAAGCCGATGCGATGATGACCAGAAGGCCGCCGAAGTCCGCGCTGACGCTCGCCCATCCCAAGACATCGCTTGGTCCGTACTGGGTTCCAATGTAGTGAATGAGAAACACTGATACCGGCAGCATAACCGCGCCGAAGAGGAAGAGAAGAGCAATCCGCCGCTTCGCGCTATCGGTCATTGCCACGTATGGCTGAACCAGCGCAAGGATCAGGGCCAGATAACCGAAATCGATCGCGTGGACGTGAGCGTCCACTTTTGTGCCTCGGTTTTCAATGAGACTTCCGATCACCGTGAAATGGCTCAGCACCGCCGCCGTATCCTGGGCCGAGACCGCGCGTACCGCTCCAATCATTTCTCCGCCGATACGGTTTGCATTCTGGTGAAGCACAAGGATCGCGAACAAATCGCCGAAGAGCATGCCCCCGGCAATCAACAGGATTCCGCCGATGATGTAGAGTCGTTCGGCTCCGGCTGCCTCCCGGCGATTCGAAGTTTCGGCTCCGCCCATCATCACCTTGTTGGATAAAATCGTCATTGGATACCGGAGGCGATGCTTTGCATTTCGCGGTAGATACCAAACCTCATCGGATGTTCCTTACCGAGAGCCGGCGCGCCTTTTCAAGAAAGGCATGAGCGCCGGCTTCTTCACTATTCGGCAGTTCGATAGAAATCGCGTTTGCGCCGAGAGGGGCGGACGCGAACGCCCACCCCTACAGTTTTTCAACTCAACAGTGAAATGGTTCTTGATGCCGCTATATCACCATCGTCGTATCAATTGCCGCTCCGCGCATTAGAACGTTATCCGCGCGGCCAGTTGAATCTGCCGAGGATTGAATACCGCGCGGGGCGTTCCATAGAACGGGTTGCGAGCGCCATCGAAAAACGTTCCCGGCGTTCCCGTCGAATTAAAGATCGAGTCGCCGTAAGCCGTGTTGAAGAATCGAATATTCAACGTGTTGAGCGTGTTGAACGATTCGGCAATCAACTCCGCTTTAACTTTTTCAGAGAGTCGAATCGTTCTGGACAATCGCAGATCAACGCTCCTGAACGAATCGCCTTTGAACGTGTTTCGAGCGTCAAGGCCGACTCTGTCGTTTGCTCCGAACACGTCGCCGTTAGCATCGAAGCCCGCGAACTTCGTGAAATAGTGCGGAGATTCGAGCGTCACGATCAAGCCGAACCTGAAGTCATTCACCAGCGGATTCTTGTTCGTCGGTCCGCTAATTGTCGCGTTGGCGACAAATCGATGCGCCGCGTGATCCGAAGATAGAGCGCGCTCCAGATCAATCCTCTGGCTGTTCTCGGGAATAAGAACGAAGCTCGGGTTGGGCCCGTCGTCGATGGTCTTCGAAAACGTATAGCTGATCCCGTACGCGAAGTGGTGTCTTTCGCGCTTGTTCACATTGATCAGCAGTCCATCGAACGTCGAGTTCCATCGCGAGTCAGCCTCGAAATAGACCGCGAAGTTTGGATTCCTGAAATTTGGAACCGAGATCAAGCGGTGCAGGAATCCGCAGCAGGGAACCGGACGCAGCGCGGCGAAATCAGCCTTGCCGCTCTCGAGCACGCCGCTGGGATCGGGCTGGTTGACATTGAAGAAACTGCTCAGGTGAACGCCTCTCACGTGAAGATAGCTGGCGCTGAACTGTGTATCGGCCCACGGCTCCAACTCGAAGCCGAGACTCATCTGCGCTCCGTAAGGAGCCTGATGATTCCGCGCGAAGCGTACGATCACGCTCTCTCCCAGAAATCCAAACGCCGGATTCGGGTACGCGCCCGTTGCGAGTATATCGGCCAATGCCCCTTGCATCACCACCGGAGCGCTGGCGAACGCGAACAACCTGGTTCGAGCGTTGAGATCGTCTTCCTTTTGCTCCCGCCCCGGGAAAGGACCGCTCCCGCCGCAAGCAGCTTCCTGGCACATCAGCAGCGGAGTTGGAATGATTCCGTGAAACAACCCCGCGCCGCCTCGAATCACAAGATTCTTCTTCGTTCCGACGTTGTAGGCGAAACCGAACCTCGGATCGACGTTGTTGAGATCGCTGTCGAGCGCCTTTGAAGGAAACGTTTCGAAGTCATACCGGACGCCGAGATTTAGCGACAGCCTGTTGTTCGGTCTCCAGCGATCCTGTGCATAGAAGCCGTTGTAGGTGTGATTGATCCGGCCTTTGGCTTGATTGCGCACCGTGTCGGAGAACCGCGTTCCCAAATATATCGAGGGATCGAGGCTCGTCGCCGCGAAGTCGAATTTCTGAAAGAAAATCACGAACGGATTTCCGGCAAGGAGATCCGGAATCGTCGCGAACGTCGCTTCGAACGGAAAGAAGAGCGGGAAGGATTCCGTGGTTCGCACATAATTGAAATCCGCTCCGAAACTCAGCGTGTGATTGCCGTGCGTGAGCGATACGTTATCGACCAGCTCAAAGCGAGACTCTTTGTAGAAGTCGGGATTGCCGCGATTCACTCCGATTGCGAATGTATTAGAGACCTCGAGATGCGGCTGGGTGGTTACGGTTGGAAAATCGAATGAGCGATGCGCGAACTGGCCTCGCAGCTCGTTCACGACGTTCGAGGAAAGCGTCGAGGTCAAATTTACGACGGCCGATTGATCTCGGAAGAAGTTGTTCTTGAATCCGGACGGCAGATCGAAGCCATCGTTCAACGGCGACACGTTCCGGTATCGAGCATCGTAGAAAAAGTAGCGCCCGGACAGAAAGTGCTTTTGATTTAAGTTGTGGTCGAGCCGCCCCAGCAAGGTGTCGTAGTTCGATTGCCGATCTACATTCAGGTTTTCTATCGGCAGGTGAAAGAGATTCGCCTTTGCATTGTTGATTGCGGAAATGTTCTGCAGCACCGCCGTGTTGTAGACCGGCGATTCATTTCTGCGCTGGCCCTCGTAGTTCGCGAAAAAAAAGGTTCGATCTTTCTTGAGCGGCCCGCCCAGGACGCCTCCGAACTGATTCTGGTTGAGGTTGCTCAGGCCTGGCGACGCGAGAATGCTTGTAGCGTCCAGCGCGTCGTTCCTGAAAAAGTCATATGCGGAGCCGTGAAATTCATTGGTGCCGCCCTTGGTGATAATGTTGACTATGCCTCCGACCGCTCTTCCGAATTCGGCGCTGTAGGTCGTGTTAATCACGCGGAATTCCTGTACGGCGTCCTGCGACGGAGTCGTCTTCTGAATACCCGACGCCGTCGATATGTTGTCGGCTCCGTCGATCGCGACCATGTTGTAGTGAATGTTCTGGCCCGCGAATGAAAGCTTGGTGACCGGCTCGACGATGACATCGGTGCTTCCGGAAGTGGTGTCGCCGATCTGAACACCCGGCGCCAACAAAGCGAAATCAATGAACTGGCGTCCGTTGACGGGCAGGTTGGCGATTTGCCGCTGGCTCACCACGGAGCTGATTTCGGTGCGCGTGGGCTCAGCGACGCTTTCGCCTCCGGTCACGGTAATCTGTTCCGATGCGCCCCCGACCTGCAGCGAGAAGTCGACGGCGCCGGTCTGGCCTATGGTGAGCGTGATTTTTCGTATCTCTTTTTTGAATCCCTGATGTTCCACCGAGACCGAGTATTCGCCTACGGGTAGAAGGGCGATTCGGTATTCACCTGTGTCGGACGCCTTCGTTGAGCGCGAGATTCCGGTTGCGGCGCTGGCCGCCGTAATAATCGCCCCGGCAATCGCGGCGCCGGAGCTGTCGAGCACCCGGCCTTCTATAGTCGCCGTAACCGTCTGCCCCTGGACCGGGAGGCAGACTAGGATCAAGACGAGACTTGCCAAAATACCAAGCAAGCGTGAGCCCTTCATACTTTACCCTCCGATGATAGTCAGTGACTCTTTGCGATCCGCCGCAATGGCCGTCGCCTCCTTCAAATCCGGATTCGTCGCTGAATCGCGGATTAGCCTCACCATTCGTCTCGCGTACGAGACTCGGACGTCCTCTGACACTTTTAAGCCGACTCCGTCTGTTCGGTTTTAACCGACGCGGCGGCCGGCTGTCTTCTTGCCCACAGCAAGTACATAAGAGATATGAATGCGAGCCACGGCAAGCCTGCTATCAAGGTTATCGCCATCCCTTCGACCCACCACGTAGTTATGAGAATGGCCAGTATGAGAACGAGCCCGATTGCGCTCGTGTAAGGATAGCGGATCATAGTCACCGGAAGCCTGGCCCCCGATGTGATCCATTTACGGCGAAAGAACAGGTGCGTGAGAAAGATCAGGAGCCAGCCAAGAAGCCCGCCAAACAGGGCTACGGCGAACATATATACGTAGGCGCTGTTGTTGAATAAATACGCCATCATAGTCGCGATCATCAGGCCGAACGCCGATACAAGCAGCGCTTTCAGCGGAACGCCTCGCTTGCTGACTTCGCCGAACATCGCGGGCGCATAGCCGCCGCGCGAAAGCGAGAACATCATTCTCGTGCCGAGATAGAGATTGCAATTCATGCTTGAAAGCGCGGCGGTCAGCACGACGAAATTCATGATGTGGGTTGCGCCTTTTATGCCCATCATCGCGAATACGGTCACGAACGGACTGGCGGTTATTTCGGTGCTCGTTTGAATCTGATTCCAGGGAACGACTCCGATCAGAATGACGATTGCGCCTACGTAAAAGATGATCAAACGTCCAATCATCGAGCGCATCGCTCGCGGGACCGCTTTCTGAGGTTCCTTGGCTTCGCCCGCCGTTACCGCGACTACTTCGGCCCCTATGTAGCTGAATATGACAAAGACAAGCGCCGCCCACGCACCCTTCACACCGGTGGGAAAGAATCCGCCGTGTTCCGTGAAATTTTTCAGACCGATTGCCGGAGCGCTGCCCAGGCCCATAATGGCCGCGATGCCGAATACGATAAACAGGATGATCGCGACGACTTTGATCATCGCGAACCAGTATTCGAATTCGCCGAAGTTCCCGACGCTGCGCGCGTTGACATAAATGAGTCCGAGCGAGAACCCGATCACCCACAGCCACGGCGGAACATGCGGAAACCAGAACTGGCAATAGACCGCCGCCGCCACCGCCTCTCCTCCGATTGCGATCGACTGCACGGCCCAGTAGGTGTACCGCACGACAAAGCCTGCCCATTTGGAGACGTAGACTTCCGCGTAGACTCCGAACGAACCGGCCGTCGGATGTGCAACCGCCATTTCAGCTAACGCGCCCATCAACAGGAGCGCTATGAATGCGCCTAGGAGATAGGTGAGTATAACGGCCGGGCCCGCGACTCGAACCGCGAGTGAGCTTCCCAGGAAGAGACCTGTCCCGATCGCGCCGCCGATGGCGATCATCGTTATCTGACGCGTGCTGAGCTGTCGCGCGAGGCCTTTTTCCTTCTCCATTATGGAGATGGTCTCAGCGGAATTTTGTGGTTTTATGGCTGCCATTTCTAATTCTAAAAGACCGAGATCCTCTATTCGACGAAATGTCGCATCGCGCGAAGAGGGCAGCCGCGGACCGCCGCCCGTGCATTTATTTTTTAAGTTCACTCCATCATAAGATTGTCGGCCTCGGGCGGCGGTGGTCCTCGATGCCGTTCAACAGTCCGTCTATATCACCAAACGAATTATAGAAGTGGCAGGAGACCCGCACGCCTCCAACATTCGACGTGTAGCGCACGGACACCAGGATCTGTCTTTCTATCAGAGCTTCCATCAGAGCGATGTTCGTTTCCGGCGAGCCGGTATCAAAGGTCACGATGCCGGATCGGTTATTCTTTTCGAGCGGCGTGACTATTCTGATATTCAAGGCTTCGAGACCGCTAACAAGGCGATCGGTCAGTTCGAAAATGCGCCGTGCGATATTCTCTTTTCCAAGCGAGTTGATCAGCTTCAACGACGCTGCCAAGCCTACAGCTCCGGGATAGTTCGATGTTCCGCCTGTCTCATAACATCGCGCTTCCTGTACGAAGCTATAGTCCCGAATCGGCGTAATTGAAGGGGTCTGAAAGTAGTTTCCCCAACCGCCTTCAGGAGTTTCTATACTCAAGTATCCCGCGAGAGGCGCCCGCAGTTTCGGCAGGGCTTCGCGGCTGATATACAAAAAGCCGCAGCCGAAGGGCGAGTTCAACCACTTGTGTCCTCCGCACGCGAGGAAGTCGACGGGCGTCTCCTGCACATCGAACGGGATCGCGCCGAGCTGCTGAATTGCGTCCACCACGAGCCAGAGGCCGCGCTCTCGGCACAGACGGCTCAGCGCGCTCATGTCGCAGCGGAATCCGTTGCTCCACTGAACCGAGCTGATGACTATTACGCTGGTGGCCGGACTGATTCGGTCGGCGAAATGACTGATGGGAATGGCCCCGTCTACGTTCGGCACGAGGTCCAGCTCAAGGCCGATCTCTTTAGCTTTTTGTATCCATGGCAGAGCGACTTGCATGAATTCGAGATCGCACATCAGGATGCGATCGCCCCGCTTTAAAGGTATCGAAGCGGCCGCGATGGACAATCCTTGTGTCGTGCTTTCGACAAGAGCGATCTCGTTCTCGGCGGCATTGATCAGCTTTGCTGCTTCGGGTCTGGCCGCCGATCTCAATTCGTCGATCGCGATATGGTGAAGAGTGGAAGAACGCGCTCGGCACCAGACCGCCGCGTCCAGAAACTGCTTTATCGCATTCGAGGCTGAGGTTGGAGCGAGGCTAACGCAGGCGGCATCCATAAATGATTTTGTCTCGAGTGCTGGGAACTGCTCGCGCACGGAGCCGATATCCGGCGCGGAGACTCCGGCGGTCCCGGATTCCACGCCTCGTTCGGACGTTGACGACATCAAGCCTCCACTCGATGCTAAAACGATGTGACTGGATAACGCGGCCTGGAAGCCCCCGCGGGCCGCGTATGAAATGATCAGATCCGACGCGCTGACCTTTGCCGCTCTTCCGGCGGCTTATTCGCGCAGCGGTCCGGTTTATCGCCGCTCATACTATTCACACGACGTTACTTTGGTGACGATGTTTAGGGGGTTCATGCGGCAGTCTACACTGTGTAAATTCAATGTCAAGCAGTTTGAGATTCGAATTTGATTCGAGCCCGGGTCGAATGATCAACGCGAAGGAACCAGCGCATAGATTCGCGTCGGGGCGCCCGAGCCGTTCTGTATTTTCACCGGCGAGATGACGAGAACGGCTCCTTTGGCGGGCAGGAGACCGGCGTTCGCCAGCATCTCTATCTGATACTTCTTCGCGCCGTGAACCATGAAATGGACGGGGAAGGGAGTCGGCTTCTTTCCGCCTGCCAATGCCATCGCTTCGGTGCTCACCGTATCTACCGCAAGTCCCGCGATATTGCGTTCTTTCAGCAGAAAACCCGCCGCCGCGTCTCCGAAGCCCGGTCCATGAGGACCGCCTTTGGCATCGAGCCCAAGAAACTTCGAAGGATCAGGCCAGCGTTTTCCCCAACCTGAATTCATGACTACGACCGCCCCGTTTGGAATTCGTCCATTTGCCTTTTCCCAGGCTAATAGATCCTCGCGCGTCACTTCGTAGTCGGAATTCGCGGCTGCCTTTTGAGTGACATCGACGACCACGGCGGGCGCAATCAACTGAGAGACATCAATGCGGTCTACGCCGACGTTTTCTTTACCGCTAACCCAGTGATTGGGAGCATCGATGTGCGTGCCCGCGTGCTCTCCGATCGAGAACCAGTTCCAGTACCAGGCCGGACCCCGCTCGTCGTAGCGCGATATATTCGTAAGCTCGAAAGTCTTGGTATTTGCGAACGGCGGAGGCAGCTTTATTCCGGGCATGCCTTCGAAGTAAGTGTATGAACAATCGACGATCTTTATGCTGCCGTCGCGCAGCGACGACAAGAGGTCGGTCGGCGATACTTCTCGCAGAGCCGGAGTCGCCTGACTGAACCGACCGAGCGCAAACACTCCAAGCAACGAGATCGCCAGCGCAATGAGTACAAGAGCAGAACGTCTCATGTTTGGTCCTCGATACGAAAAACAAGCCTGATTTCAGGGCATTCGGCGGATGTCAGCCGCGCTGCCTGAGAAGTATGCCCATGAACTTCCATTCGCCGTCTTCATCCAGGAACTTGAGTGTTACTTCGCCGAGTTGATGCTCGGTCCTTATACTATAGACCGGTTTGATCACGCGGAATTTTCCTTCTTGCTCGACGGTCATACTGATTCTGGACCAGAAACCGACGCGGCCCATTTCGCCCAGAGTATGGAGGCTCTCGAGAAGCGCGGCGCGAGAGTTCTGCTCCTTGAACTTGGCGGCGGCGTCATCGTAGATCAGGTCGAACTTGGCCTCCTGCATCCTCTGAAAGAACTGGCCCGCGGCCTTATCTACATCGGTTGTCGGCGCTTCGCTGTGACAAGCACTCAAGAATATTGCAGAAAATAATAGTATGAAGATCGACAATCTGGGCATCTGCCTGCCTCTACGAATGGATTAAATGAGAGCGAGACAATACCAGCAGTTTTGCGCCGGTCGCAAGGCGGCGCCCTGATCTGACCAGGGCTTAAACGCATATCCTCTAACTACGTTGCACGGGAGCTAAACACTTCAATCGATGGCGTAAAGAGTGTATGCTCAGCCGATCTTTGAATAAAAAATCTTCACGAGGCGACCAATGTTCGGACTGATGAAAGCGCGTGTCTGCTCGCAGCCGGAAGAGCTGCGGCAAAATCGACGATTGCACTATTGCGGAACCTGCAAGACGATGGGACGGCTTTACGGCCATCGGAGCCGCCTTCTTCTCAACAACGATGCGGTATTTCTCGGAGAGCTGTTGTCTGCGCTCTCGGGAGAATACCGGGAGTTGGACGGATGGAATCGTTCATATCAATCCTACAACTGCATGTCGCTGCCGAAGCGCGGCGACGATATGCCTATCGCGCTTCAGTTTGCCGCCGCGGCGGCCTTGATCTCCGCTGAGTTTAAGATTGCCGATGCGTTGGTTGACTCTAAGAAGCTCAGGTGGAAGGCGGCGAGCGGATTCTTCTCTCGTGACTTTGAGAAGGCCTCGGCGCAGCTTGCGTCATGGCAGGTTCCGCTCGATCAATTGTGGCAATGCTCCAACGAGCAACAGGTGATAGAGGCAGCCGCGATTGCGAGCAATCGTTCCGGATCGTCGCTCGAGCTTTTGGAGCGGCTTTCGGAGCCGACCGCCCGCGCCACCGGCATTCTCTTTGAGCACGGCGCAAGAGTGATCGGTTGTGAATCCGTGCAGGAATCGATGCGGCTGCTTGGCGGTGACTTCGGGAGGATCGTCTACCTTCTGGACGCGGTGGAAGACTACGAAAAAGATGCGAGGGAAGGGAGCTTCAATGCTATTCGAGCCGCATTCGACCTCTCATCGGACCGGCTACCCGGCGAGGTTCGCTCCAATGTGAAACAAGAGATTTGGAAGCTTGCGAATAACGTCGAAGCAATATTTATAAGCATGCCGTTGTCGCGGCCTGTCGCCGAACGCTTCGCCGCGCGACTCAAGACCAATCTGGCTCAGAGGCTTGGCGTTGAACTGCCTATCGCGCATGCCTGTACGCACACGCAAAGGGAAGCGATACCGGAGCGATGGAGATCGGCGATAACACTGGCGCGACGGATTACACGATCACGTGTTCAGGCCGCGCGTTCAACAGTAGGAGCCGTGCTGCAGGTTCCATTCGTATTCTTGTCGGCCTTATTTGTAGCTCTGATATTTCCACGGCAAGCGAGAACCGCGAAGTCTTACCGCGAGTGCATTGATGTCGCTTTCAACCTGATGTTCATTGGCTCCGCGCTCAGGCTTTCCTTTACCACGCACGCTTCGTCGGGCGGCGGATCAGGCTCGGGCTTGGGACCTGATTCGGTATTTCCGCCCGGCTATACACCTCCTGAGCCATCCGCCGGCGGTCCGGTTCATCCCGCCGGACAACAGCCAGGAAAAGAAACCGGAGGGAAGGGAGGCGGCGGATGCAGCGTGTGCTGCTGTGACTGTGGCGACTGCTGTGATTGCGCCGACTGTTGCGGAAGCTGCGATTGCTGCTGAGCCGGACGACGAATCATTGGAACTACTTCGATTATTGCGCGGGATCGCCTACATACTTCTTGTATGCTTTAGTCCAGTCCGAAACAAGTTCCTGCTGTGCGGTTTTGAGATCCAGGACGCCCCGGCAGACCATCTTGTGTAATCTGCGCTCGAGTCTGTCTTTCATCGCGTGGTTCCAATCGCCGATTACGGGCTGAGGCCAGAGGTTATTGATTGAATTCGAACCGCCGAGGCCCGGAGGAATCAGGTGCTCAACGTCATAGGCGACGGGTGAATCGCCGCGGATTCCGTATCGGTCAAACACGCGGCGCTTCATATCCATAGAGATTCCGCCTTTGGAGAGATTCCGTCGATCTGCTTCGCACACATCTTCCTTCTTGACCGTTACAGCTTCGCCCGGAGTCAATTTTGGATCAGGAAGATAGGAAGCGCGGCTCTGCGCTGTAGAAGAGCAGGTTAGAGTCAGTAAAATTACGGTGAAAAAAATTGCGGAAGGGCTAAATCGGAGTGCGTAGAGACGTGACTTCATAGGGCTTTATTACTTCACATATACTCAGCGCCTGCAAGGCCAACGAGGCCAACGCGGGGGGGATATCAGGGGAAATATTCCTTCGGCACGATGCTTCGAACATCTTCGGACGCTTAAGCTATTTCAGATAGCCTCAAGCAGCTAACTCGTGTCCCTCAACTCCGGTGTCCGTCAATCCGTGTCCACTAACCCGTGTCCGTAACCTCCCGTATCCGTCAACCCGCGATATCCGTCAATCCCGGTATTCGTTCCGTCAACCGTGTCCGTCAACCCGTGTCCGTCAAACCTCGATATCCGTCAACCCGTGTCCGTCAACCCCAACGGGGTTGCAGCCTCCAGCCCAGGGTTGGCGAAGCCTACCCTGGGGTGAGATTGCCGCGTCGTTTCCAACCCCAACGGGGTTGTGGCCGGCATCGCCTAACGTGTCGCCATCAAAAAGCAACAGCCCGCTCATCTCTCCGGCTCATTACCACAAACAAGGTTTAGTTCGAATTGTGCTTATCCGAAGACCGCGGAATCAAAACGGGAAGTAAATCCGTTAGGCCATCCGGTGCGTCTGATAAGAGATATTATGACACTTTCCGGTATGGCGCCTCTGACTACGCGGTTATCACGATGAATCTGGTTAAGTCGATGACGAGCTTGGGGTTTATTGCGGTTCAGGGCTGGATGTGCGTCGAATGGCGGGGTTGTCGCAGATTTCTCTTATCTCGATCGCAACTCGATGGATTCGATGGCCGAAGCTTGATTTATTTCATCGGCCACTCTATTTCCGGATTCCAGCGCGCCGTTCATCCAACCGTGCCAGGCGGATGTATGCTCGCCCGCGAAATGTATCCGGCCTTCAATCGCTTGAGCCGCTGGCAGCAAGCCGGTCAACTGACCGGGTTGAAAATATGTATAGGCACCCAATTGGAACGGATCGTCTTGCCAGTTAACCGTGGTACTGCTCTCGAAGCGGCTGTCCAGTCCGCTGAACAGGTTTCCCATTCGGCGCAGGACCAGTTTCTGGCGGTCGCGATCGGTCATCGCCCCGAGATCGAGTGCTCGCTGGCCCCCTGTGTACGACGTCAGGATGCCTCGGCTGCCCGGCTGATTCAACGTGGGCGAATAGGTGCTCTGAATTTCCAGGTCGGTCAGACCGCTGCCGTCGAGATTCGATTGCTCCCACGGACGCGAGCTGAACTGTAAATAGGTTCTGGTAACCGGGGTCAATTTCAGCTCATTGATTGCCCGCTGCTTATCGGCCGAAAACGACGGCGAAACCGGAATATCCTTTAAGACCGCGAACGGCAGAGCGCATACGACTCTGTCCGCGGTAAGGGTTTGAATCTGGCCCTTTCGAGTGAACGTAACTGTTACGCCGCTCTCATTCTGGTCGATTCGCTGAACCACCGATTTCTTCTTGAAGGCTCCATTCAGGCGGTCGCGAAACGCCTGAGGCAGTTGATCGTTTCCTCCGCCTAATTCATAAAAAGGCGCGTTCGAGGTAATCGCTTCGGTCAGCACCGAGTCGAGAGCCGAGATCGAATCGAGACCGAATCCAAGAAGGCCCAGTTGGGATGCTTCTATGATCGTGATAGCGCCGTCCGTAGCCCCGCGATCCTGTAGAAACTGTTTGCAGGACACCTGGTCGAGATCGCGAAGGCTGTCCGGAGGCCAATCGCCTTTGCGCGGATTCCCCACATCGCGCATGAACCTGCTCATATACACGAACGGCATGCGATAAACCCCGGCGGATTTCTCGGCCGGAGTCAGATCGAAGGGTATGTCGGCCGTGCCGTCGAAATGAACCCTGAACGACTTCCCTTCCAGATTCGCCATCGCATCGAAGCCGAGCTTGAACGACGATCTTATCGGCAGGTGAAAGTCGTTTACGTATCCCCAGGTAAACTCGTGATCCGATGGAAAACTGAGCGCGCCTCCTTCGGCATATTGTCCGTCTTCAAAGCCGCGAACAGTATAAACGCGGCCGCCTGCCTTCTTTCGAGCTTCAATTATGGTGACGTTATGACCGGCCTTCTCGAGCTCGAAGGCCGCTGACAGCCCGGCGAGTCCCGCCCCGAGAACAACAATATTCTGGGGACTGCCGGCAGGCTTAATTCGGGTACGCCATCCGGCGACGGAGACTCCGGGTAGAAACGAAAGCGCGGCTGTGCCGGCTGTGAGATCCTTAATGAACTGCCTGCGAGTGGTTCGAGCGGGCATTAAATTCACTTCCCGAATGAGATAGCTGCCCGAACATCGTAAGCTTGCGAGCACCGAGTTACAAGGAAGATCGCGGTACTTTAACAAGCTCTTATTTCGCGCCCTTAGCGCTCACAGGTTGTTTGAATCGAGCGGGGGCGAACGCGCTTCGCGTCTGCCCCTGGCTTTTTTATTACGGACTTCAGACTTTACCTGAGCTTAAACGTTCGGTTATCTGCCCCTCATCTTTTTGATCTCCTGCTCTCAGAATTCAGCGTTCAGCAGTCGGCGCTTCCGCAATTAGCCTTGCGTCACTGCGTCCTCGCGCCTTTGCGTTTTATTACTTCTCACCGCTGGTGGGTCGCTATTGAACTCTATGATGGCTGGGGTTATGAAAAAGGAAGGTTGGTGCGGAGCGCTTCGCGCAGCGTGTCCATCGATATGTTGGCGCCTGTTAGTATGAGGACGATCCGTTTGCCCTTGAATTCAGATCGTCGATTCCAAGCTCCGGCAAAAGCCGCGGCTCCTGCGGGCTCGACCAGCACGTGAGCCGCCGATGCGAGCGCATGGATGCCGGTCAGGAGTTCATCGTCGCTGACCAGGTCGGCTTCATCAATTAATGCTAAGAGCGCGTTAAGAGCGAGAGTTGCCGGCTCGCGACACGCAAGCCCCTCGGCAATAGTCTCGACGGGCCGCTCGATAGCTCGGCGAGCCTTGAAGCTTTCGACCATGGCCGGAGATCCCTTGGCCTGTACCGCGAAGACCCGGACGCCGGGTTGCAAACCCTTGATTGCCGCCGCAGATCCGCTTGCAAGCGTGCCGCTGCCCATCGGAACGACTACGGCGTCGATCTCGCTGAGAGATTCGGCGATCTCCAGCCCAACGGTTCCGGCTCCGTGCATGACCCCGAGGGTCTCTCCGTCGTCGACAAAGGTGTACTCGTGTTCGCGTGCGAATCGGAGCGCATCGACTTTCGCATAGTCGATATCGGCGCCGGCCTCATGAATGACGGCCCCCAACGTTTCGATAGCGGCGCGCTTTACCTGATTTGGATTTTCGGGAAGAAAGATGTGCGAAGCCAGTCCCGCGATCTTTGCGGCATACGCTACGCCTTGTCCGTGATTGCCGGTCGAAGAGGTCACGACGGCCTTTATGTTCTTGTCCTGGTTTATTCGAAGGACTTCGGCCAGCGCTCCGCGCAGCTTGAACGATGCTATAGGAGAGACTGTTTCGTTCTTGATCCATACATCGGCTGACATCAATTTCGAGAGCGTGTGTGACCGAACAAGAGGAGTCCTACCCGCGTAGCCCGAGATGAGACGGGCCGCTTCGCGAATGCCGGCAAGAGTCGGGAGGTTAAGCGATTCGTCAATTACTTTCATATATAGAGGATCACAGAATCAGCGTACGTTCGAGACATCGGCCTTTCAGTATTCAGTCGAGGCGGTCGTTCTCTGCGGGAGCAGCGCTCGGTACTGCATTCATATAATACTCGAAATCTTCGCGGCGTCCGGACGCCGCTTCACGCCTTAGATAGTCCATCATCAAAGCGTAAAGCAAAATCGGAAACGCAGATTAAGAGCGTTACCCCTTTCTTGACAAGGCAAACTGCCTTCATTACTGTCTGAAACCTCGCTAGGCTATCAACTATCCGCGAGACCCGCAATCACGGCAGGAGATGCGTGCGACCGATAAAATCGACCATCAATCCGCTGTCCGAGCCGTTTCAGAGCAACTACGCCGCGAACTCCTCCTCCATTGAAAAGCTCAAGAGTCAATTGGCTGATTCGACCAAAGGCGGCGGCGAGCAATACGTCAAGCGCCATCTTGCCCGAGGCCGCCTCCTGCCTCGCGAGCGCATAGAGATGCTGCTCGACGAAGGCTCGTTCTTTCTCGAGATCGCGCCGCTTGCGGGCGTGGGAATTCAGAACGAATTTGTTGGAGCGGGAGTCGTAGGCGGCGTCGGCCTGGTCTCCGGCCGCGAGTGCGTGATCATCGCTAATGAAGCAACCGTCAAGGGCGGAGCCGTAAGCGAAATCGGACAGCTCAAGAACCGCCGGCTCTCGGACGTCGCGACGCAGAATTATCTACCGAGCATAACGCTCGTCGAATCCGCGGGCGCGGATCTTCCAGTGCAGGCGAAGATATTCGTACCGGGCGGCCGGGGATTTCGTGAGATAACGAGGCGCTCGAAGCTGAGAATACCCAGCATTTCGGTCGTATTCGGCAACTCGACCGCGGGCGGCGCATACCTGCCCGGTATGTCCGACTATGTGGTTATGGTGAGGAATCAGGCGCAGGTGTTCCTGGGCGGCCCTCCGCTGGTAAAGATGGCGACCGGAGAGGTGGTCGATGAGGAATCCCTCGGCGGGGCTGAAATGCACTCACGCGTCTCGGGACTCTCGGACTATCTTGCCGAAAACGAGCTCGACGGTTTACGCATTGCTCGCGATATCGTAAGTCATTTCGCGGACACTCCGTGGAAACGGCGTCCGCGGCCCGTCGAACCTCCGCTTTATCCATCCGATGAGCTGCTCGGAATTGCATCGGCCGATATTCGAGTTCCCTTCGAAGTCCGCGAAGTCATCGCGAGGATCGTCGACGGTTCTCGCTTCGACGAGTTCAAGGCGAGATACGGAACTACCCTGGTGACCGGATTCGCCTGCGTTCATGGTATGCAGGTCGGCATTCTGGCGAACAATGGAGTGCTTATGTCCGAGTCCGCGGCCAAGGGAGCGCAGTTCATCCAGCTCTGCAATCAACAGGACATCCCCTTGATCTTTTTGCAAAACATCACCGGGTTCATGGTCGGCCGCGGCTACGAAGAACAGGGCATTATCAGGAATGGAGCCAAGCTCATCAATGCGGTCTCGAATTCGACGGTGCCCGCCGTCACGATTATGATCGGCGGATCGTACGGCGCGGGAAATTATGCGATGTGCGGACGGGCTTATGAACCGCGGTTCTTATTCTCGTGGCCCAATCATCGGATCGCGGTGATGGGTCCGCAGCAACTGTCCGGAGTGATGGACATCATTAAACGCGAGGCCGCCGCCAAAGCGGGCATCGCTCCTGATGAAGACAAGCTGAGAGCAGCAAAACAGGCGCTCGAATTACAGATCGAACAGGAGTCCGATGTTTATTTCGCTACCGCGCGATTGTGGGATGATGGAGTAATCGATCCTCGCGATACGCGAACTGTGTTGGCCATTTCATTATCCGCCGCGTGCAATCGCCCCGTTGAAGGCACGATGAAATGGGGCGTGTTTCGGCATTAGAAAGGTCGAAGTTTCATAGCGACTAAGGGGAACAATCTCTTCCGGTGAATACTCCGCGAATAGAAAAAATACTCATTGCCAATCGAGGCGAGATTGCGCTCAGGGTGATGAGAACCTGTCGAAAGATGGGCATCTCGACCGTAGCCGTTTTCTCTGATGCCGATGTTCGCTCGCCTCACGTCCGCTTCGCCGATGAAGCGGTTCGTATCGGTCCCGCTCCGTCCACTGAATCGTATCTGAACATCTCCGCGATTATCGAAGCCGCTCGACGAACTCGCGCGAGCGCCATTCATCCGGGCTATGGTTTTCTCTCCGAAAACGCGGACTTTGCCAAGGCATGCCGCGCCGCGGGTATATTCTTTATCGGCCCCGGCGAAGAGGTGATTCGAAAGATGGGGCTGAAGACTACGGCAAGGCGGCTCCTCGCCGAAACCGGCGTTCCGCTGGTTCCGGGCTACGATGGCGAAGATCAGAGCGTTTCTACGCTTCACAAGCAAGCTCGAGAGATCGGCTTTCCGGTTTTGATTAAGGCATCGGCGGGAGGCGGCGGCAAAGGTATGCGCATCGTCGCCGCCGCCGCTCAACTGGATTCATCAATTGAATCGGCTAAGCGAGAGGCTGCGAAGGCATTCGGAAACGACACACTGCTGCTCGAGAAATACATAGAACGCGCAAGACATATTGAAGTCCAGATTCTCGGCGACTCGCAAGGAAATCTCCTGCATCTCTTTGAACGAGAGTGCTCGATTCAACGCCGGCATCAAAAGGTCATAGAAGAAAGCCCGTCGCCCGCGCTTCCCCCCGGGCTCCGCGAGCGCATCTGCGAAACCGCGCTTTCAGTTGGGCGGGCAATCGGATACACGAGCGCGGGAACCGTCGAGTTTATCCTGACGCCGCCTGGGGAGTTCTTCTTCATAGAGGTCAATACAAGGCTCCAGGTGGAACATCCAATAACAGAGATGACCACTGGTCTCGATCTCGTGGAGCTTCAGATCATGATCGCGGAGGGCCATCCGATACCCTTCTCTCAGGGAGAGATTCACCAGACCGGCCATGCCGTCGAAGCCAGGCTTTACGCCGAAGATCCTTTGAATGATTTTCGGCCTGCTACCGGCGCCTGCCATACCTGTCAATTTCCGCCCGCGATTGAAGGCATAAGAATCGACAGCGGCATCGAAAGCGGCGCCGAGGTAGGAGTGTATTACGATCCGATGCTTGCAAAGCTTATTGCTCACGGACCGGATCGGAATCAGGCTCTGCGGAAGCTCGAACACGCGCTTCGCGGTACGACGATTCACGGACTGCGAACCAATAGAGACTTTCTCGTGCGGATGCTGGAGCATCAAGATTTTCGGAGCGGCGAGATCCATACGGAATTCGTCTCGGAGCATCTTGAGGATTTGATTCGCCGGATCAGTCCTGATGAAGTGAAGCTCGGAGCCGCCGCGGCCGCGCTCTTCCTTCATCAAACCCTAGAACGGGACGCACAAGTGCTTCCGAATATACCGCTTGATTACAGGAACAATCCCTATCGCGATCCATCGATCCGGCTCAGCGTCGACGGCGAGGCGATTGAAGTCATCTGGAAGCGACTTGCTGATCGGCGATTCCTCATTTCCATCGGCGATTGGCAGGTTGAAGCCGAGCCTGTAGAATTCGCGCCGTCCGGAATCAGGGTGTCTTTCGACGGGGTGCAGCGGTTCTTTCGAGTAACTCAAATAGATGATCGGCTCTTCATGGATTTGCCTTCGGGCGCCTGTGAAGTGGTTCGACTACCGCGCTATCCGATCCACAGTGCGCTTGCGGAACAGGCCGATGCGAGCGCGCCGATGCCCGGCGTTGTCTCAAAGATCCTGGTTGCGGTCGGCCAGGAGATTCACGCGGGCGAGCCTCTGATCATTCTCGAAGCGATGAAGATGGAACAGACGCTCATTGCCGCTACGGATGGAATCGTCGAAGCAATTCTCGTAAAGCAGGGCGATGTAGTCGCACCGGGAGATGTGCTGGTTCATATCGGCGCAACGAATTCCACGGATGAAGGCGAATGAGGATTACTATTTTGTTATCGCCGCCGTTCGTTTTCAGGAGAACCCAATGTCTAACGCCGTCGAAGAGATCACAACAATACGAGCCGATTACCCATACTTCACCGAAGAGCATCGGATGTTTCGCGAGACGGTGAAGCAGTTCGTTCAAAAGGAAATCGCTCCCTTCAGCGAAGAGTGGGACGAAGCCGGAATTTTTCCAAGAGAGCTCTTCAAGAAAGCCGCTGAGCTCGGTCTTTTCGGCATCCGTTTGGATCCACGGTACGGAGGAAGCGGGCTCGATTGGTGGGCGACGGCGGCCTATCTGGAGGGCTTTTCGTGGTGCTATAACGGCGGCGTCGCGATGGCGATGTTCGTTCAATCGGATATTACTCTTCCGGTGCTCGACGAGCTTGGAACCGCGGAACAGAAAGAAGAATTCCTACGGCCGGCTATCGCAGGCGACCGCATCGCCGCCCTTGGCATAAGCGAACCCGGCGGAGGATCGGATGTCGGCTCTCTCAAGACCCGCGCCCGAATTGACGGGGACGATCTGGTGATCAGCGGTCAAAAGCTCTGGATCACCAACGGCACGCGCGCTGATTTCATGATCCTTGCGGTGCGCACCGGAGAAGACAGGTACAAAGGCGTATCGATGGTTCTCTTCCCTACCGACGTGAAAGGGTTCGCGGTTGGCAAGAAACTCAAGAAGGTCGGCATGCTCTCGTCGGACACCGCCGAATTGTTCTTCGACAATTGCCGTATTCCAAAGCGCTATGTACTTGGCGAGCTTGGCAAAGGCTTCTATTACACTATGCACAATTTTCAGGGCGAACGTCTGGCGTCCGCGCTCTCGAATGTAGCCGTGATGGAGCGCGCAATCGAGCTCGGGATTGGATATGGCAAAGAGCGCGAGGCGTTCGGCAAGGCCGTCGGCGAATTCCAGGTCTGGAAGCATCGATTCGCGGAGCACCTGACCTCGATTGAAGCCGGGAAATGGCTCAGCTATCGGGCTCTCGACTTGATCAATCGAGGCGAGCGCGCGGTTCGCGAGATTACGATGGCAAAGCTGTTCACGAGCGAGCTCTCTCAGAAGGTGATGTACGACTGTATGCAGATATTCGGCGGGTTCGGCTATACGACTGAATATCCAATCAGCGGGATGTGGCGCGATTGCCGCCTGCACACGATCGGCGCGGGCACCTCCGAGATAATGAAAGAGATCATAGCGAAAGAGGACAAGCTGTGAGATGCCCGGAGAGAAAAAGATCATCATCATCGCGGGGCCCAATGGCGCCGGCAAGACTACCTTCGCTCGCGAGTTCTTGCCGCGCGAAGCCGGTTGCCCAGACTTCATAGAGGTACATAGCATCGAGGGACAAGGAACCGCGTTGGACAACCACAGAGTCAGTAGGAGAAACATGCTGCGCACGGCAGGGCTTGCGCTTGCTGGAACTGTCATCGCACCGGCGGCGCTTGGACAGCGGAAGCGTTCTCAGCATTCGCCTCCCTATACAGTCGATCCTGTGCTCGGTTCCAAAAAACGGCCTCGCCGCTTTGCGCCCGTTAACGTTGCGCGCGAGCGGGTCATTCGGACCGTCGTAGGGCTCAGGCCTTTTCGCCAATCGGGTTTTGTCGTCAGGGCGGAATCGCTCGGGGACAAGCTGCTGGTTCATAATTATGGCCACGGCGGCGCGGGGATGACACTCTCGTGGGGCACGGCTCAGCTTGCGGCGGATCTCATAAGCGAATCGGGCAAGTCCGGACCCGCGGCGGTGATCGGGTGCGGAGTTATCGGGTTGTCGACCGCAAGGACGCTTCAGAGGCGAGGCTTTGCAGTGACTATCTACGCGAAGAGTCTCCCGCCTGAAACTACGTCGAACATCTCCGGAGCAAGTTGGTCTCCAACAAGCATAGTTGAAACGGCGCATCGGACGTCGACGTGGGATGCGCAATTCGAACGGGCCGCTCGCATCGCTCACCGCGCATATCAACTGCTCATTGGAGACGAGTACGGAGTTCGCTGGCGAGAGCAATACTATCTGACGGACGACGAAGATGATGATCCGGTGGGATTCGGTGAAATTCGTGATCTTTTTCCCGATTGGCGGCGCCTTGATAAGCGCGAGCATCCGTTTCCAACTCGATATGCGGTAGTCGAGAACTTGATGTTCATCGAGCCGTCTATCTACCTGAACACGCTGCTCCGCGATTTCTATATCGCAGGCGGGCGCATTCGGAACGCCTTCTTTATGGAACCGGGTCAGCTTGGCGGGTTATCGGAGCGAATTGTAGTCAACTGCACGGGCCTGGGCGCTCGCGAGTTATTCGGCGACCGCGAACTGACTCCAGTCAAAGGCCAGCTAACGGTATTGTTGCCGCAACCGGAAGTCGACTACGCCATCGTCACCCAGGGTTTGTATATGTTCCCAAGGAAAGATGGGATTATGCTCGGGGGAACTTTTGAACGCGGCGTCGAGACTCTCACGCCGAACCCCGAAGCGGAAGAACGCATCCTGTCCGGTCATCAGAGAATCTTCAGCACGATGAAGTAAACTCTCGGAATTGAATCACCATGGTCTGAGCCCACCGAGATCGATGGGCTCGGGGTTAGTTACGACCTTCCGAGGATCATCCTCAGAACTGGTTCTTGATGACCTTGCCTCCCTTCATCACGAATCCGACATGTTCGAGCCTGGTTATATCGTCGAGAGGATTCTCGCGAACCGCGATGATGTCCGCGAACCGGCCTCGTTCTATGACGCCAAAGTCATTTAACGAACCGAGCAGCTCCGCGGAAACAAATGTAGTCGACTGGATTGCCTGCATCGGCGTCATACCGTAACGAACCATATAAGCGAGTTCTTTAGCCTGGTTCTCCGTCCACGCATAGCCGCCTGCGTCCGTTCCATAGGCGATCTTGACGCCCTTCTTTAACGCCTTTCCGAACGCGTTCCGTTCCAGGTCTACCATTGTCTTCCATATCGGCGCGCCCGCGGCTGCCCGGCCTTCCGCTACGTAGGCCCCGACAAATATCGTAGGGCACCAATAGACTCCGCGCTTGACCATCAGGTCCATCATCTCTTCGTCGAGGCCGTCTCCGTGCTCGATCGTGTCCACGCCGCCTCTGAGCGCCGACTCGATGCCTTCGCGTCCCATGGAGTGAGCGGCCACTTTGTGTCCGAGCCTGTGAGCTTCGTCAATCAAGGCGTGCACCTCCTCGTCGGTGAAGTTCACCCACGAGTGCAGCGCGCCGTCTCTCAAATAATATCGGCGATCGGAATAGTACTTGATCCAATCGGCGCCGTACTTGACCTGTTCGCGCACGGCTTTGCGAATGTTGTCGGCGCCGTCTACGATCTGAACGCCCTCGGGAACTTTCAACTCCCACGAATAGCCGCTTAACGGATACATCCCCGTGGCGCTGAACGCGCGCGTCGAAACGAACATTCGCGGCCCTTCGATATAACCGAGATCGATAGCGCGTTTGACGTCGACATCGGCGTACATCGCGCCTTCGGTCTCTAAATCACGCAAGGCCGTGTAGCCGTTCATCAGCGAAGTGCGAACCGCGACGGTGGCGCGAATGGCCCTGAACGGAATCGATTCCTTCAACAACTGAACGTCGTAGTCTTCGGCGGTGATATCTCCCTGAAGCAGTATGTGCGTGTGACAATCGATCATTCCGGGAAGCACCGTTGCGTTTCCGAGATCGATTACCTGCGCGCCCGCTGCCTTCGATTGCACCTCCGCAAACGGGCCGACTTCCTTGATGCGTTCTCCGTCGATCAGAATCCCCTGGTTTGTTAATGCGCGGCCGGCGCGCACGTCTATCAAGCGAGCCGCTTTGATCAAAGTAGTCTTGCCCTGAGCAAACGACGGCGGCAGCCACGCTGACATAAGCAGGGCGGCAAGCAATAGAGAAAACACGGCGGCGCGAATACAACGGCGTATTTGAGTCATCTCCTCCTCCGTTCATTGTGGGAAATATTTCAAAGCGGCGGATCGGTTCCCCCGCTGCTGTTCTGATTACTATGTGAGATTTGAGCAAGACAGTTTCTCGCAAAGGCGCGGCTCCCGCAAAGAAATCTCGCGGTCGAAACGGAACGCTTCCGGTGCGGACTATAGTCTGGACATTCGCGGAACTGGGAGCCCGGGCAAGATACCTGCGCTGTTCGCTTCGGAGAACAACCGGATGTCCAAAACTCCCGGCTACGCTCCTAAGACGCGAATCTCTGACCTCTTTCAGGACCGCAAAGCCGATCGGCTACCACGATCGAGCGCGTCTGGGCTAAGATACCGGTTCACCAAAACACGCCAGGGAGAACTTGATGACCACAGCAACGGCTTTGAAGGATATTCTCGATATTGTCAAATCACCTATTGCGATAGGCTTCCTCGATTCGCCTCCAGAGGGAGTATCACAATGGGAGGGCGCGCCGGTTCCTGCCGGCTGCGCATTTTGGAAGGAAGCGATGAAGGGCCGCACTTTCTACACGGTTCCCGCCGATCACTACAACTGTGCTGTAGGAAGCTACACGCACGGAATCCAGCTTCCGCCGGATCGAGCACACGAGTTGAACGACACGATCGGCTTCATGGCCGAGAGCAATTATGTAGCGATGTCGGAGGTTCCAGGCATACCGGCGCTCGCGAAATCGCCGGCCTTTATTGCTTACGGCCCTCTGGAGGAAGCCGCATTTAGTGCGGATATCGTATTGATCGCGGTGAAACCCGCGCAGGCGATGTTAATTTATGAAGCCGCGCTCAAGTCAGGCGCGGGCAGCGCGCTGACAAACAGTCTGGGGCGGCCCGCCTGCGCCGTACTTCCTCTTACGGTGAATAGCGGCCAGGCTTCGGTCTCACTCGGGTGCAAAGGCAATCGCACGTTCACCGGCTTGCCTGATGAAGAGATGTACCTTGCCGTCCCTGCCGATAAATGGGATGGAGTTGTCGAGAAATTGAAAGAGACCCAGCAAGCAAACGAGACGATGGGCGAGTACTACTCGAGCCGGCAGGCTCAATTCGCTGCGTCTTGAATCATCGCGTTGTGAGGGTGCACGCGTAATTGAGCACGAATATCCGCCGATAAGGATCCAGGGCTCTCTGGCCGTTCGCGATTTGAATAGGATTTGAAGCGACCGGCTAACCTTTGCTGCGCTGCTGATGAACGGAGAATCTCCATTTAATTGGTCAGAGAGCCCGAATACCCGCACTCATTGTTAGGATCATCGCGAAACTGACCCCACACTCCGTAATCCGGCTAAGCATCCGCACAAGAAGTCTTTGTGTCTGCAAGTCTTTAATGACACAGCGGGTTCAATGTACTAGAATGCTGTGCTGCAAGTTTCCGGTAGGACGGCGAGACACAGGCGAAGGGAAGCTAAACGTGGCGAAGAAAGAGAGAACGATTCAGGCGGCGGTGGGACTTCGAGTCAAGTCCGGGTGGGCGACGGCCGTGCTGGTAGTCGGCTCGGTTAACTCTCCGAGGGCGATCAGCCGCAGTGTAGTAGATCTTTCCGATGAAGGAGACCCCGATTCGCGGCAGCCTTACCACGCCGTTATGGGGCTGAACGAGAACGACGGTCCAAAGCTTCTGAAGCGGCTCGAGAAAGTAGTCGAACGCGTGACCAATAAATCCGTGACGGATCTGTTGAAAGATTATCGCAACACCGGCAGCGAAGTGCGGGCCGCGGGCCTGGTTGTAGGCAGCACGGTCGATCCGTCCTCAATCCCAAACGATCACATACGAGCGCACGCTCTCGAGGGGCATCTGTTTCGGACCGCGTTGGAAAGCGCGCTTCACGCTTCAGGCCTTCCCTTCTCTGTTGTAGTCGAGCGAGAGGCTTATTCGAAAGCCGTGGGTTTGCTCGGGCGCTCGAGCGACGATGTGAAACAGGTTCTCTCGGAACTCGGCCGGCAGGTGGGCGGTCCCTGGCGCTCGGATGAGAAGATGGCTGCGCTTGTAGCGTGGATGGCCCTGGCGTGAACGAGCCGGGACGCGTGTACCTGTATATTGCGAAATACAGCGGCGGTCGACCGGAATCCTGGATTAATCCAACCGAATCCAATGAACAATCCGTCTCTCGCTGAGAGTCTGGAACAGGTTCGCCCGCGGTAGCGCCGATGGAGGATCTCGATGTTAAGCACAATGCAGGATCGCCCGCTTACCATTAATTCAATCTTTGAACACAGCGCGCGGGTGCACGCCGACAGCGTAGTCTCGACCTTTATGGGCGAGACTTGCCGGCTAGCCACCTATCAAGAGGTCGCCGGCCGCGCGGCGCGTCTTGCTTCCGCGCTTAAGCGCCTGGGTGTAAACCAGGGGGATCGAGTGGGCACGTTCATGTGGAATTCACAGGAACACCTCGAGGCCTACTTCGCAATCCCGAGCATGGGCGCGGTGCTGCATACATTGAACCTCCGGCTCTTTCCGGAACAGCTCACCTACATTGTGAATCATGCCGAGGACCGACTGATAATCGTCGACGATTCGCTCGTTCCCTTGCTTGCTCGAGTAGCAGGCGACTTGAAGACGGTCGAGCGTTATATCGTAGTCGGCAGCGGCGACGCGGCGGCGCTCGGGGATGTGCTGAGATACGACGATATCATTGCCGCCGAAAGCGATGACTTCGCATGGCCCGACATCGACGAGCGATCGGCGGCGGCCATGTGCTACACCAGCGGTACGACGGGAAATCCGAAAGGTGTCGCCTACAGTCACCGATCGACGTTTCTGCACTCGCTGGCCGCATGCGCGGCGTTCACCTTTGGCTTCACCGAGCACGACCGCATTCTGCCTATCGTTCCAATGTTCCATGCGAATGCGTGGGGCCTTCCATATGCAGGATGGATGGCCGGGTCAGACTTCATCATGCCCGGCCGCTTCCTGCAGGCGGAGCCGCTGTGCCGGTTGATGGAAACCGAACGGCCTACTTTCACGGGGGCGGTTCCGACTATTTGGAACGATCTACTTCGACTGACTGAGACCCGTCCGACAGATCTCTCTTCGCTTCGCATGGTGATCTGCGGCGGCTCGGCGGTGCCAAGAAGCTTGATGGAGCGATTTCAGGAGCGATTCGGCGTGCCTATTGTTCAAGCCTGGGGCATGACTGAGACGAGTCCTCTCGCGGCAGTGGCTCATACGCCTCGCGGAATCGATGCGGCCGATGAATTCGAGTGGCGCGCGAAGACCGGACGCATCAGGCCGGGAGTAGCTCTGCGAATAGTCGACGGCGAGCGGATTCTGCCATGGGACGGCAAATCGATCGGCGAGATCGAAGTAAGCGGGCCCTGGATCACCGCCTCATATTACGGCGACGATACTCCTGACAAGTTTCACGATGGCTGGCTCCGAACCGGAGACGTCGGAACGG
>QHVH01000079.1 GCA_003222245.1 Blastocatellia bacterium AA13
TGCCGGGAGTAATAGTGAAGCTGGAAAAGCTCCCGCTGACGCCAAACGGCAAAGTCGACCGCAAAGCGCTGCCCGATGATTCGAACAACGCGACCGCCTGCGAGCTTGAATACGAAGCTCCACGGACCGCCATTGAAGAGATCGTCGCCGGCATGTGGCAGGAGGTTCTCAGCCTTCAACGCGTCGGAAGAAGAGACGACTTTTTCGAGATCGGCGGGCACTCGCTGCTCGCAACGCAGGTAATGTCGCGAATCAGGGAGCTGCTCGAAGTCGAGCTGCCGGTTCGCGCTATATTTGAACACCCGAGCGTCGCCGAACTAGCGATTGAGATAGAGCGATCTCGTGAAGCCGGGCAGATCAGGCCTGCGTCGCCGATCGCGCGCGCGTCAAGAGAACTCGGCCTCGAATTGTCCTTTGCCCAACAGCGATATTGGTTCTTGAATGAGTTCGAGCCCGGCAGCCCGTTGTACAACATGGGCGGAGCCATACGGCTGCAAGGCCGGCTCGACATAGACGCGCTAAATAAGAGCATCGACGAACTGCTGAGAAGGCACGAGTCGTTGAGGACCCGGTTCGTCGAAGCCGGCGGCCGAGCGGTTCAGGTCATCGCTTCGGAGAGCGGCATTAAGCTGTATGCCGAGGAGGTTCAGGGCAGCGACGACGTTGAACGCGAAGAAGAATCCTTCCGAATATGTCGAGACGAATTCAGGCAGGGCTTTGACCTTCAGGCGGGGCCGCTTCTTCGGATCAGGCTCTTACGGCTGAGCGCTCAGGATCACATTCTGTTGCTGACGATGCACCATATCATCGGTGATCGCTGGTCAATCGAGCTCGCGATAAAAGAAACCAGTCTCTTATATGAAAGCTTCCGGGCGGGGAATCAGTCGCCGCTACAACCGCTAAGAACGCAGTTCGCCGACTACGCGATGTGGCAGCGCGACTGGCTTCAAGGCGAAGTGTCCGAGAAGCAACTGGCTTATTGGAAAGAGCAGCTCGAGGGCCTTCCGCCGATGCTCGAGCTGCCGACGGATCGGCCTCGGCCCGCGACTCAAACATTCCACGGCGCTACATTACCATTCGAGCTTCCCGAAGATCTCAGCGAGAGCCTTAGAGCGTTGAGTCGCCGAGAGGGAGCAACGTTGTTTATGACCTTGCTGGCCGCATACAACGTCATGCTTCAGCGCTACAGCGGACAGGAAGACATAAGCGTTGGAACTCCGATCGCGGGACGTGATCAGTTGAGATCGGAAGAGCTGATTGGTCCTTTTGTTAACACCCTGGTGATGCGCGCGCGCCTGGAAGGGCGCCCCAGTTTCCGTCGTTTCCTGAAACAGGTGCGGCACGCCGCCCTCGGCGCGTATGCGAACCAGGATTTGCCTTTTGAGAGGCTGGTGGAAGAGCTCGATCCGGCGCGCGCCGTGAGTTACGCGCCGTTGTTCCAGGTCATGTTCGTGCTTCAAAACACGCCGCTGGCGCGGATCGGATTCTCGGATCTCGCCGCGACGCCTCTCCGGATTGAAACGGGAACGGCTAAGTTCGATCTGACATTAACCATCGAAGAAAAAGAGGCGGCCCTGAAAGGAGAGATCGAATACAACACCGATCTCTATGACGAAGCCGCCATCGTTCGAATGGCCTCGCACTTCGCCCATCTTCTCGAGAGTATTGTCCGCGATCCCCGGCAGAGGATTTCGGAGCTGTCGATGCTGACGGATGGGGAGCGTGAGGAGTTGATAAGAGAAAGCGAGGGAGCGGAAGAGTGGAAGCAGCGAGAGAAAGGCATCGGCGAAGTATTCGAGGAGGAAGCGGAGAAGAGTCGGGATGCAGTGGCGGTGGTGCAAACAGGCCGGCACGTGAGCTACGGCGAGCTGAACGCGAGAGCGAATCGGCTGGCGAGATATTTGAGGAAAGCGGGAGTGGGAGCGGAGGTTGTAGTTGGAGTTTTTCTGGAGCGCGGACTTGATGCAATCGAAGCGATTTTAGGGGTGGTGAAGAGCGGGGGAGTCTACCTGCCGATCGATCCTGGGTATCCGGTCGAGCGGCAAGGGCTGATGCTCGACGAGAGCCGATGCAGCGTAGTAATCAAGCGAGAATATCTACCGGAAGCACCGTCATCGGCCGCGCTCCAGGTAATGAGCCGGGTAATAAGCATTGATGAAGAGCGAGAAGAGATAGCCCAGGAGAGCGGGGAAGGGCTGGAGGGGTTAGCGGTAGGAGAGAACCTTGCGTACGTGATGTTCACGTCGGGGACGACGGGAGAGCCGAAAGGGATAGGAATAACTCAGAGAGCAGTATTGAGGCTTGTGAAGCAAGAGGCGTATGCGAGATTTGGAGCTGAAGAAGTAATGCTGCACAACGCGCCTCTGACGTTTGACGCGTCAACATTCGAGATTTGGGGGAGCCTGCTCAACGGGGGGAAGCTGGTAGTTGTAGGCGAGGAGAAGAAGAGCCTGTCGGAGTTGGGAGAAGAGATTCAGGTAGAAGGCGTGAGTACGGTGTGGCTGACGGCGGGGTTGTTCCAGTTGATGGTTGAGCAAGAGATAGAGGGATTGAAAGGTGTGAAGCAGTTGCTTGCGGGAGGAGACGTACTGCCGGTGAAGCAAGTGACGAAGGCGCTGAGAGAGCTCGAAGGCAAGGTGATCAACGGCTACGGTCCGACGGAAAGCACGACATTCGCGTGCTGCGAAGCGATCCAGAGCGGGCAAGAAGGGCGAAGCATTCCAATCGGCAGAGCGATAAGCAACACGAGCGCGTATGTAGTCGACCAGGAAGGCGAGATAGCTGCGATAGGGGTAATGGGAGAGCTGTTAATCGGGGGCGATGGACTGGCGAGAGGGTACATAAGACGAGGCGATCGGACAGGAGAAAAGTTCGTCCCTGACAATATCAGCGGGCGATCTGGGGAGCGGTTATACCGGACGGGAGACATCTGCCGATACCAGTCGGACGGAAAGGTTCAATACGTAGGAAGGCGAGACGGGCAAGTAAAGGTGCGAGGATACCGAATCGAATTGGGAGAAGTGGAAGAAGAGCTGAGGAGACAGGAAGGGATAAGAGAGGCAGGAGTAGTAATAAAAGGAGAGGGGAGCGAGAAGCGGCTCGTAGGATACGTGGTTTTAGAAGAAGGAAGGGAAATCAGTCAGGAGGAGATCAAGGAAAGGATGAGAGCGCGTGCTCCGGAGTACATGGTTCCCGGAGTAATAGTGAAGATCGAGGAGATGCCGTTGACGGGAAACGGCAAGGTAGACAGGCGCGCGCTGGGTGCGATCCCGGAGCGAGAGACGGAAGAGAGCGAAAGGGGAGAAGGAGTACGAACGGAGATCGAAGAGATGACGGCGGGGATCTGGGAAGAAGTATTAGGAGTGAGAGGGATCAGGACGCGAGACAACTTCTTCGAGATGGGAGGGCACTCGTTGCTGGCGACGCAGGCGGTATCCCGGATAAGGGAGCTGATGAAAGTAGAGCTTCCGCTGCGAGTGATCTTCGAAGAAGGAACAGTAGCAGGAGTCAGCCGAGAGATAGAGAGACGGTTGACAGGAGGCAGAAGCGAAACAAGAGCAATCAGGCGACGAGCGGACAAAGGGAAAGCGAGACTATCGACGAGTCAGCAGCGGATCTGGATCCTGGAGCAGATGGAGCCGGGGACAAGCACGTACAACATCCCGGTAGTAGTGCGAATAAAGGGCGAGTTGGACGAAGAAGCGCTCGAAGCGAGCCTGAGAGAACTGACGAAGCGGCACGAATCCCTACGGACGACGATAGAAGAGGAAGAAGCGGAACCGGTACAGATAATCCACGACGACATTCGGATCGAGCTAAGAAAAGAAGATCTGAGAGCGGAATCAGGCGAAGGCCTCGAGCGGCTGCTAAGAGAGATCGGGGAAGAAGAAGGGCGAGGGATATTCGATCTACAAAGAGGGCCGCTGGTGAGATACCGGCTGGTGCGAGTGGGAGAGGCGGAGCGGATGTTCTACCTGACGATGCACCACATAATCAGCGACGGGTGGTCGATCGGGGTGATGGTGAAAGATCTGGCGGAGCTGTACCGGGCGAAAAAGAGAGGAGAAGAAGCAAAGCTCGGCGAGTTGCAGGTTCAATACGGAGACTACGCGGAATGGGAGAGCGAGCGAAAGAGCGGAGAAGCTGAACAAGAGCAGTTGAGCTACTGGAAAGAGCAGTTAAGAGGCGAGCACAACCTGATCGAGCTGGGAGGAGAGCGAAGACGGAGCGCGGTGCGGAAGTACGAAGGTCGGACGGTGAGGCACCGCCTAAACAGCGAAATAGTAAAAGGGCTGAGAGAGGTGAACCGGCGCGAAGGGGTGACGATGTACATGTCGCTATTGGCCGGGTTCAAGGCGCTGATGAGCCGGTTGAGCGGAGAAGAAGACATCCGGATTGGGGCTCCTGTGGCGGGACGGATGAGGAGCGAGTTGGAAGGGCTGATCGGGCTATTCCTGAACACGGTAGTAATAAGGACGGAAGTAAAAGGGGAAGAGCGATTCAGGGAGCTGTTGGATCGAGTGAGAGAGGCGACGCTGGGGGCATACGCGAACCAGGAAACAGCCTACGAGCGGGTGCTGGAAGAGCTTGAGATAAAGAGAGACCTGAGCACGACGCCGGTATTCCAGGTGATGTTCAACATGCTGAACTTTCCGCACAGGCGGGAGGAAGTAGAAGGGATCAAGATCGAGTTGGAGAAGAGCGCGGAAGTAGGGTCGAAGTTCGACCTGACGATGTACATAGGAGAAGAAGGAGAAGAGATAGCGATAAACGGTACGTACGACGCGAGCCTGTATGAGGAAGAGCGGATAAAGGAGTTGATGAGGCAGTACGAAACGGTGCTGAAGCAGGCGGTCAAAGACACGGAGATAAGAATAGACGAGATCAGCCTGAGGACGGAGAAGAGCGAAGAGGTGCTCCCTGATCCTGAAGAAGAGTTAAGCGGGAGATGGGAAGGGACGGTGGTGGAGCGAGTAATAGAGAGGGCGAAAGAAGCAGGGCAAAGAGCATCGATAAGAGAGACGGGTAAAGAGTGGAGCTATGCGGAGGTAGAAGAAGCAAGCCGGAAGATAGCGGCGAAGCTGAAACGGGCAGGGGTAAGAAGAGGCGAAGTGGTAGGAATCTGGGGGGAGCGGACAGGGCGGCTGGTAGTGAGCGTGTTGGGAGTGATGAGAGCAGGGGCGGCGTTCTTGATATTGGAAGGAAAGTACCCTGGGAAGAGCCTGAGAGAGAGGCTGGAGATAAGCGGAGCGAGAGTGGTGGTAGAGGCGAGCGATAAAGAGAAGCCCGAAGAGTTAGAGGGGTACATACAAGAGGCAGGGATAAAGGCAGTAAGTGCTAATGAAGAGCGAGAATCTATTGAAGGAGCCAGATCAGACGAGACGACAGACGAGACTACAGAGTGGAAGGAAGAAGAGATAGGGGCGGAAGACATCGCGTACATCTCGTTCACGTCGGGCTCAACCGGAACCCCCAAAGCAATCCTGGGCACGCATGGCCCGGTAGCGCATTTCGTAGACTGGCACATAAAGACCTTTGCTCTTACCGGTGAAGACCGCTTCAGCATGTTGTCGGGGTTGTCGCACGATCCGTTGCAGCGGGACATGTTCACGCCCTTGAGCCTGGGAGCCGCGTTATGCATACCCGATGATACAAAAATGGGAGACGGCGAGCGGCTGGTTGAATGGATGACCCGCGAGAGCATCACCGCCATTCATCTAACTCCCGCCATGGCCCAATTGATGGCCTCGGCTTCTGACGGTAAGAGCGCTGGTAAAAAACTCGACTCGGTGCGCCATGCCTTTTTTGGCGCCGACATTCTGACGCTGCAAGACGTAAATAGATTCCGGGAACTTGCGCCGGCCGCGGAGTGCGTGAATTTCTACGGCGCTACTGAGACGCCTCAGGCAATGGGCTTCTTCAAGATTTCGGCTGACGCCTCGACCTCCGACAAGCCGCTCGTCGAAAAGGAAACCATCCCGATAGGATTTGGTATCGAAGGGGTTCAATTGCTGGTTCTCAACAACTCACGGCTTGCCGGGATTGGAGAGAAGGGCGAGATTTGCGTGCGCACGTCGTACCTGACGCAGGGCTATATAAATGATGGGATGTTGACGACGGAGCGGTTCATCACGAATCCGTTTACTCAACTTGAAGGCGATCGAGTTTATAGAACCGGTGATCTGGGAAGATATCAGGCCGACGGTACGATCGAGCTGATAGGCCGCGCCGACAATCAGGTCAAGATCAGGGGATACAGGATCGAACCCGCGGAGATCGAAGCAGTTCTTGAAACTCACCCGTCGATAACAGGCGCAGCCGTTGTAGCCCGCTCGTTGCAAGGCCAGGATAAAAGCATCGTCGCATACGTTGTTGCCAAGGAAGGGATCGCCCCCGACGCAGCCGAGTTGCGCCGCTTCCTGCGTCAAAGACTCGCCGACTATATGATTCCCGCGGCGTTTGTAAAACTCGACAGACTGCCGCTCACGCCGAACGGAAAGATCGATCCGCGAGCCCTGCCGGAACCCGCCTTGAACGCGGCTGAATACGGCTTTACTGCTCCGCGAAACCCGATTGAAGAGGTGCTCGCTTCGATTTGGTCAGATCTGCTCGGCGGCGCCCCCGTAGGCATATACGACAACTTCTTCGAGCTCGGCGGCCATTCACTGCTCGCCACGCGAGTTGTATCTAGAGTCAGGAAAATCTTCGGAGTCGAAATCCAGTTGCGGGCTCTGTTCGAGTCGCCAACCGTGGCTTCGATGGCCCAATGGATCAATGAAGCCGGCCGCGAAGAAAGGTCGGACAATGAGCTTTCGTTGGAGCCGGTATCAATCGAGGGCGAAGCGCCGCTTTCATTCGGTCAACAGCGCCTGTGGTTCATAGACCAGTTGGAAGGCGGGACTGCGTACAACCTGTCCGCGGCATTCAGGCTGAGAGGCGCCGCCGATCCGCGGGTACTCGAGCGAACGATAAACGAAATAGTCGGCCGCCACGGATCGCTCAGAACGACCTTCTCTGTAGTCGATGGCGCTCCGGTTCAAATTATCAGAGCCAATCTCGAGATACCGCTAATGCTCGTCGACCTGAAGTCGTTCTCGAAAGCGGAGCGCGAGCACGAAACCGAGCAGCTTGCGTTGGAACAAACCGCCCAGCGATTCGATCTGCAGCGAGGACCTCTGCTTCGCGCCAGCCTGCTCTGTCTGGAACCCGATGAGCACGTGCTGTTGTTCACTCTGCATCACGTGGTCGCCGACGCCTGGTCTCTTGGAATATTCGTCAAAGAGGCGGTCGCTTTGTACGAAGCATTCTTGAACGACGGCGACTCGCCGCTGCTCCCGCTCCCGATTCAGTACACCGACTACGCGGTGTGGCAGCGCAGGTGGCTGCAAGGGGCCGTTCTTGAAGAGCACCTCGATTACTGGCGCGGTCAGTTGGCGGGCGCTCGCACAATGCTCGATTTGCCTACGGACAAGATGCGGCCTCCGATTCAGAGCTACCGGGGCGCAAAGGCGCAGTTCCTGCTGCCGAGTTCACTCGCCGACTCGTTGAACGCGCTGAGTCGAAGAGAAAGCGCGACATTGTTCATGACGTTGCTGGCCGCGTTCGAGACGCTGCTCTGGCGGTATTCGGGCCAAACCGATATATCGATCGGAACGCCCATCGCGGGCCGGACCCGATCCGAAATGGAAGACCTGATCGGGCACTTCACGAATACGCTGGTGCTGCGCGGAGACCTTTCCGGCTCGCCGAAATTTAGCGAGTTGCTTTCCGGTACGAGGCGGACGGCGCTTGGCGCATATGCGCATCAGGCCCTGCCGTTCGAAAAGCTCGTCGACGAGTTACAGCCCGAGCGCGATCTGAGCCGGACCCCTCTGTTCCAGGCAATGTTCGTTCTTCAGAACGCGCCGACCTCAAAATTTGAACTGTCGGGATTGACTCTCGAGCCGCTCGAGATCGACGGCGGCGTCGCCAGATTTGACCTGTTGCTGTTGATGGAAGAGAACGAACAGGGCCTTGCAGGCTGGCTCGAGTACAACACGGACATCTATGAGAAGAGAACGATGGAGCGAATGCTCGGGCACTACGGAGTGCTGTTGGAGAGCATTGCGGCGAATCCGGGAGAGAGAATCGGGCGGTTGAAGATGCTGAGCGAAGAAGAGAGGGCTCAGTTGGTAGTCGAGTGGAACCGAACCGAGAAGAAATACGAAGAGCGAGAGACGATAACGGAGCTGTTCGAGAGACAGGCAGCAGAGAGCCGGGACAGAGAAGCGGTAGTAAGCGGAGAAGAGAGCATCAGCTACGGAGAGTTGAATCGTAGAGCGAATCGGTTGGCGAGATATTTGAGGCAAAAGGGGGTGGGGGCGGAAGAGTGCGTAGGGGTGAGGAT
>QHVH01000059.1 GCA_003222245.1 Blastocatellia bacterium AA13
GGCGACGTCGTCGGCATGTATTTGAATGCGGTTTTCAAACAATCTGTGAAGCAACAGACGCCGGCGATCTTTTGCAGCGTGCGGTCCTTTGAAGTCTACGAGTACCGGGTTCACGCGATGGACTTGCTTGTATGCATCAGTCGAGCCGTTGCGAACAGAAACGACCAGAGTTAGCAGCTCGGGCTGCTCCTTGGCGATCTCCGACAGGACCTGAATGAAGTTGAAAGCCCAAGCCTTCTGGGGTTGTGCTGAGGTGTTGATTAGGCCGTCATACCATGTCTGGAATTCGTCAAGTATCAGAGCGACGGGCTGCTTTTGGAAAAGCTCAAGCAATAGATTGTCTGGTGGTACATCTGTTTTCTTCTCGCCCAGACCCTCCCACTTGCCGCGAATGTAACCACCATGAGGGTGTTGATCCAGTAGAATATCCCACAGAAATCTGTATCGCTGTCTGTGAAGGCTTTCACCGATAACGCGTACTCCGGAACGCAAGGGAAGCTGACGAACCTTGGAATCCGACAACCGATCAGCCCAGAGATTCAGCCACTGCTGTGTGCTCGTGGAATCGGTCAAAGAGTGATAGAGCGCGGCCATCAAGTGAGACTTACCCTGGCCGCGTTCTCCTATCAAAACCAGAGGCCTGCTTTGCTCTGGGCCGATGGCTTCGAGAGCCTTCAAAAGATCGTTCGAGGGGTAAGTTATTTCGAGGAACTCGGCGGCCGGAACCTGAGTTGCGCCGGTGTTGTTCTCGTTCGCTAGTTCGATGGCTGTGCCTCTGAGGCGCTGGCCCTGGAATTCTTTGCGGAGGTTCAAACCGAGCATTCAGGGTTTCTCCTTAAGAGGGTTCTGCTGGTTCGCAGGACCGTTAGCGAACTATAGCACGGCACCTCCCATTTGCTGAGCTATAAGCGTGCCCATGACCGGCCAGGCGCGCGTTTCCATTCAATTTGCAGCCGAGTCTCAATCCGAGTAGTTGTCTCCGAGCTTCATCGAAAACGACAGCCATCTACACAACTCTAGACTTAACCTCCAGGTGTGCCACTGTATTATTGTTTATGTCTCGGGACCCAAGCGCAAGCGGGATTCGCTGCAATACCGCAGGCTGTCGAATGCACGATAATTGTCCTAATCGTGCATTCAACGAACAGCGGTCCGGCGGGTTTGGTCGCCTTCCCCTTCAGTCTCGTCTCGGATTGTGGTCATATGTTCGGCGCGATGAAACTGACGATCTCACTTTCCGAAAAAGAAGGGGAGTTGCTCACCAAGGTAGCGCAAGCTGAGCGGCGACAACTCCCCGATCAAGCAGCGCACTTAGTTGCCGAGGGCCTTCTGCGCCGGCTGTAAGCGTCTCAGCCTGGAGTGTTGGGTGCTCATCTACACTTATCGAACGCGGTGTCATCATATCCGGCATTGCCAAAGGGAGAGGGAGCCATCATCTCACCATCAGACGAGCGAGGCGAGTCATCGCCTGGCAACACAAGTCGTTTGCAACGGCTGCTGATACGACCGAACGAGGCGGCGACACTTTGAGCGTGAGCCGCAGCAAGATGTACGCGCTGCTTGCCAGCGGTGACATTCACGAGATACAGATCGGAGGCTCTGTTGGAATACCATTAGAGGCGTTGCGTAACTGGATCGACACTGAGTCGCACACGCCGGAGTGACACTCTTCTCGCCGCTTGCCCTGCCACTCTTTGAGACCCCCCGCGTCCCCTGTCGCGCCATTGAACATCACACGCAGTCATCGGAGGGAAGCTTTTGATCTGTACAGCGTCGTCCCTTTGAAACCGGGCAGAGGGTAATCGACAGGTCAAATCAACGGTGCCCACCGTTGTCGCGATGCGCGAACGCGGCGCGATCCGTTGTCACGTTTGCAAACGGACTAATCGTGCGGCCGTGAAGCGGACTCCAGCGGTCACATTCGTGACAGCGATTTCTCTTACCGACAGGGCGCAAACCGCTTGTTACAGGCGTGGTCTCAGTGATAGCTTACCGACCCAGGACTGAGCAGACACGAATGACAATAACTCAGTCCGCACGAGTTTTGTCGTACATAGATTTAACCGGCGTGGTGCTCACCCCCAAGCCTCACGCAAGCAAGAATATTCGTTCAAGCCCTCGTTGCGGAGATCTAAGCTCCGCTCCGCGCGAGCATCTCGAGTACAAACAGCATCGTGCGCGCTATCAGGCTCAACGAGCCTTGGGCGCTGGCCGGTGCAGCAACCTGATTTGATGAGGACCCAGCGCGTTTAGCTGTCGTTGGAGAGCAGTCACTCGTGGCCGGATCACGGGGGCAGTCTACGCAAGGTGTTGGCCTACCGTGATCGGCGAATGCGACTGATGCGAATGGGGCTGACTTGTCCGATGGGCGCTGGGTTGATGAGGTCATCATTGGCATCGCAATCATGACCAGACAAGCAAACAAGGCAAACGATCTCCTCATACCTTCCTCCTTTGGCGGCGGTCGCGATGCCGCCGCGTCTGCGATTTGTCAAATTCGGAATAACGCATATCAACAGGTTCTCTACCGAGCGCTTGCACGTACTTCGTACACGCGCGAAGGTCTCAATGTACTGGGCAGCCATCTCATCTCGATTATCTTTCGTGCTAATGCGGCACGGCAGATGGACGCCGTAGCGCAAATAAGCGAGCTGATGCTCGGCTTACCGATCCCCGAACAGATGAAAGCGCTCGCTCGCTATTACCAGGGCGTATGTCTGTATCTCCAGCGTGAATTCGACGGCGCTCAGCAAGTATTCGAGCGCACGTTCGATGAAGTAGCGCCTGAGTATCAGGGGCGAGCGCTGCACCATCTCGGGCTCATCCATCATGACCGCGGTGAAATCGATGCAGCAGTGCCATTCTTCTTTGAGGCATTGAAGGCCGCCAAAGGATACGACCCGCTGACGGAGATCAGCACTCACTGGTTTCTTGCCATCGATCGCAGCATTCACGGCGATCACAAGCGCGCGGTGGCCGATCTCGAGAACCTGTTTCCACTGGTGCGGGCGTTCGCAGGATGTTCTGGAGCGTTCTACGATTATCTGAATAGTTACGCGGTAGAACTTGGTGAGGTCGGTCGGCTCGACGAAGCGAACGCGGCATTGAACGTCGCTCTTGCAACGCCGTTTGCATCCGCCTACCCAAACTGGACCAGGACTCAGGCCGAACTCGCAGCCAAGAGCCGAGTAGCATCGCCATCAGTTGTGGCGATTTCAATTCCAGCCGGTGCTCCCTTGCTGCGCGAAAGGCTCATTCGCCGGAAACCACTCCGCATCAACATCCTTAGGCTCCTGCTCGTATTGAGCACCCGTACACTCGCGCGAGCGGCGCTACGAACGTTCTTGCTCAAGAAGACGAGGTTGCGGTTTGAACCGCCGTCGCGAATCGCTTCTGAACTCAGCCAGAGCTGCTTAGCTCCTCGCCCACCCCCTCCTTTAATCCTCGATCAGGACTAAATCTTCAAAGAACAATGACTGCTTGATGGGCCGGTGCTCGCCAAGAAAGAGGGCGTGTATCCAGTCAGCAAGTAGTCGATGAGCGGGTGGACGCCATCGTGAGTGGCGGCCACCCGCTCACCAAATCAAGCGCGTTGGCGTGACAGGATTTCTATGCCCTAAACACGCCGCAGCTGCTAAAGAAGAGGTGTGTATGATAGTAGACGGCTATGCACTGTACAACCCGGAAAAGGCTGCCGGTCGCGACGATTCCAAAGACGCTCTGACCCGAGGTCCCGCTGTTGCCGGAGCGACCGACGATCCGGCCCAGGCAGGAACTTTCAAATCAACTCGACTCCAAAGAAGGCGATCTGTCACGGGGACTCCGGAGAGACTTCGAACCGAAAGGCTCGCCCAGACCGTTGGCTTGATTCGAGTCGAGCCCTTCTCCCACCGCCACGTTTTCGACCGATTCCCAAAGCAAGAGTTCGGACCAAACGAGGTCATACCTTGCCGCGGCGTCTTGTGTGTCATCGAGCGTGGGTGGGTGCAGATCAGGCACTCGCGCGACAAGTATCTGGTTAAGTCTCTCACCATCGGTGGGGTGTTCGGAGAGATGCGGGAGATGGGCCAGACCATGCTCGTCACCGAAGCTGTGGCGGGCTCGTCCGGGGTCACCGTCACGACAATGAATCCCGTCCAGGCGTGGCAGTGGATCGCGCCTGATCCGCGCTGGGTCCTCAAGATCATCGGCGCACGGCTATACGAGATTGAAGCCGACCTCCATCGAATCCAGTGTCACAACAATGAGTCGCGCGTCGCGGCGCTGCTGCTCAAGCTGGCCGGCCACACGAGTGTGATCGAAGGACTCACGCAGAAGCGACTCGGCGAGATGCTTGGACTCCATCGCGAGGTCGTAGCCACGGCAGTCAGAGACCTTCGAAGCTGCGGCGCCATCGCGACCGGGCTCAGGAAGATCACAGTACTCGATCCAGTCGCACTTCAAGCGATAAGCGACCTCGACCGACAACCCAGGGGTGCTCGGCGAGGCGTGGGATAAAAACCGCGGCGACCCTCTCGACTCAGACCCTGATCTCGCCGGTCACTATCGTTGTCAGTGCCGGATTGTTGCAGTCCGAAGCTAAACCGACTTGAAGCCGAGGTATGTTCGATGGATCACAGGATACAACGCGCGGTCCAGTTCATTGAGGCGAACTATTCGAAGAACATTTCGCTGCATGACCTGACCAAGTGCGCGAATCTCTCAGAGTCGCACTTCCTTTACTTGTTCAAACTCGAGATGAAGCTCTCGCCGGCGAAGTACCTGAAGCGAAGCCGCATTCAGAAGGCCGCCGAGCTTCTACGGAGCAATGAGCCGGTGAGCATCAAGGAAGCCATGATGAGTGTCGGAATTACGGATAAGAGCAATTTCACGAGAAGCTTTAAGGCGGTCTTTGGCGTGTCGCCGCGCGAGTATCGAGCGGGGATCAAGGAGGACCAATGATGGCTGTATGGTTCGTCCAAGTCTGACAATCAACACGCGACGCGTCGTGGCAAGAGAGACTCTTTTGGCTAATAAATCCACGTCTGTTCAGGTGATCGGGGGATTTACCAACGAATCGGAATTCTTGCCAACAGATCATTCTTTTTACCAACGCTTTGTTATAGACGTGCCTTTGACCTCCGATTACACTGGGTGCCGTTACATCCCCTGAGTAATCGGTTATTCAGACTTGAGAGGGTCATACGATGAGTATCAAGTGCTCCGCACCGAGCCGATGATTGAAGCGGCCGGTGATGTAAGCGAGACGAGCCAGGCCTGTGCTTGCAGGCTGGGAGTCGGGAACGAACAAATGCAGAGGTATGGGGTTGGTCGCGAGCCGGTGACTGCGGTAATAGCTTCCTTCCACTAGAAGCTCTCCCGCAGACGGCCCGCTCAAGGCGTCACCGGCTCGCGGCCATTTTGTGTCTTCGAGTGGGAGTAGCGATCATCCTAAAGGCTGAGACCATCATTGTCGTAGAAGCGAAGTTCTGACGGCGCGCGAGGCTCAACACAAGCTGTCCTTGATCCGTAACACGGAAGGCAGAATGACATCATTAGAAATCAAATTCGAGGTAATCAAGAAATGGGGGACAATAATGGCAGGCGCCAAGGCTCTCGAGACCAGCCGATCTGCTCTCTCCTATTGCATCTGGAAAAAACGACGGTCGCCAGAACTTCGAGAAAAACTTGCGCGAGCGCTGGGGATGACCGTCGAGCAGTTATTCGGCGATTAACCGTCTAGCGAGGGTTCTGACAGGAATTCCGAGCCAGACGACGAGAATTAGATAGGATTGAGCTTTTCGATTCGAAGTCACCGTCATGATCACTTCGCCACGCGAGGCAGAAAGGAATCTCCGCTCTCCCGATTATGGAGGTTGTCTGTTTTCGATATGTGGGCATATACCATCGGGGCCGCAATCGTTTCAATCTCGTTTGCTTCCAACATTCGACCGCTCATCTCATTGCAACCGGTCCGAACGCATACTATTCGGGCGCCTTTCCCCCTGTGCTCACTTGGGTATGGGAGATGTTGCGATCGAATTGCTGTTGGACCGCTTTCCCCATGATGTCCCCAATGAGCTCGGCGAAGTGTTTGAGATCGTCAAAAGAGATGGGTTCGTCATCTAGCAACCGCCTAGTGTACGTCTGATCCGTTTGATGTAACTGCCGAAGATAGGCCAGGAACACGATCTTCACCCGCAGGAGATGTTCAACAGATTCCTTTACTCGGCGACGCGGATTCGCAATGAACAATCCGTACAACGTGCTGAGAACACCCGTGCCGCTTGAAACACCAACCCCAGCCCACTTTCCAAGACCGCCGGTGGCGAACAAAGCGTAAGCCGCGCTTCCAACGAGCAGCACGACGCCTATCGCGAACACGACGACGTCCATGATCACCGCGAGACGAAAGCCGCTTTCGGCTTCGCGAACTGACCCTTCGAACAACTCCGTAACCTTCCGCTCGGTCTTCTCAAGAATTTCGGTGTACTGCTTCATCGAGTTCGTTCGCGCCCGCAGCTTTTCAAAGGCGACGGCACCCCCGAGCTCTCTCAGTAGCGTTCGAGCCACGTCCTGTTGGCTCGCGGACCCGGTGGTCATTAGATTTCCCAGCTCCTCTGCAACAGCGTCGCGATTCAACCAACGCAACGCGCGAGCATATGCATCAGTCCCAACTGCCCCCCTCTTTGATGCTGCCTCCACGATCCGAATAACAGTGACGCTCAGTCCGAGGATCTTTTCTACAGATCGCGCCGCTTCCCGCACTACTGCGGGGTTGTCGTCGAGGAGTTCCTCGAGGATGGAGGTGCCAGTACTCTCAACTCTCAGATTGCCTAGGCCCGCAATTGCACTTGTTCGCATACCGTCTTTCCATCGCTTTTCGCGCATCTCGTCGATAGCTTTGGATAGCGCTCGTGCTGCCTTTATTGCGTGATCCCAATTGGTGGGTATGCCGCCCAGCGCCATAATTGCGTCATATGTCTCCTCCTTAGTATAGTCGGCCTCCTCAACAGTTGTGCAGACTCGTTCGACAGCGGCACGGAGGGGAACGTAGCGCAGCGCCTTGAGCGCATACCGCTGAGTATCAGGGCCATCCAACCACGCCAGAATCCTCTCCGTGGCCTTAGGATCGTTTCGGGAACTGAGAAACGCGGTAGCCAGCATCGCGAGCCATTTATCGCTATCCAAGTAAGCCACGGTCTTGGCAACGGCTTCGGTCTGACCATTCTCGCTCTTGATGAGGCCTTCGAGTGACCAGTACCGAGCCCACCCATAAGTCTCGTACTTCTCATCGACATGCCTAATGACTAGTTCTGTCGCCTCGCTATCACCGGCGGATATTTTCGCCAGCGTTCCGAGCAGCCATGACCTGGTGCGGGCGATCTTCTGGTCGTCCTGTTCAACCCTTTTACCGACGTAGTAGTCGCTGCTGATAGCCTTTACCAGGAGGGTCCTTAGCGTGGGAAGATCGATTGAATGCATCCTTTCGTTCAAGTGGCCGGCGGCGTTGTGCCTCGAGCTCCAACGATCCGTGAGCAGGGAACGAAAAATAGCTGCAGCCGATGCAGTTGCATCCTGAGCGTCAATTGGCTCCCCCATCCGGGTACTTTTCCTTCCTCAAGCTAAACTCGTTCGGCCCGCACGTCGTGCGCCCATCTCACTCGGACAAACAACCTGCCATAAACGGAGCGCCGCTCGCTGATCGAGCCCGTTTATCTCTTCTTCTTTTCTATTCTCTTTACCGCGTTTGTTTGCTGACTCTGATCGGTTGCGACGTTAACTTGTCCACCTTGGTTGTTCACGATCACGGCAGCAGCGTACCGGCGAAGATCACGCAGCGCCCGAATCGATCGTAAGAAGACCCGATCCCATCTTTCGGCCTCTTCGCGGGCCTCACGCGCTGACTCGGTGCCATCGATTATGTGCTCGCGCCGTTTCCCGTGCAGCTCGATTGTGAATCGTTCAACCATGCATTCGGTCGCCACGCGCTCGGTCGCCAGCTTCATCCAGTATTCTCGAATCGTTTGTGCCTGGCAGATGGCGTCGATCAACTGACTCTCCAGCACGTTCCGCGGTTGCCACTCATCGATGTACTTCTCGCGCAAGACGAGGAACCGGGCTCTGTTAAGAGGGCTGTCTTGCCCACAGGCAACGGCTGCTGCGCGTTGGCCGCTCTCTAGCTCGTCTCGCGCAACCTCCTTCATTCGCTCCCAGAGGATCGCGAAGCTTCCGGGTTCGGAATCCTCGAGTTCGCCCATGATACTCCAGCTCAAATCCTCTGGAGCCGCACTGAGCGCCTCACTGCGAGACTCGAAACGGTAGCGCCTGAGACTACCGCGCGGACGTTCTCGCTGCTCGGTGCTCAACACGCGCGCAAATGATTTTGCGGCCAACGCGGTGATCGCTTCGATCTCGTTCGGTTTTGTTAGTGAGCTGCTCACGTCCACCTCCGTCACGGCATCCGCGACTCTAATTGTGCGAACATCCTTTTGATGTTCCTCAACTCGCGGCTCATCTCGGTGAATTCCTTTCGGTCGGCCGCTCGCTTCTTCTGACGCGCGCGATAGAGAGAGTAAATCGTCCAGACCCGTTCGGCATCTGCGGAACGCACGTACCGCTTCTTGAGCCGGCCATCCTTGCGATAGAATTCGAAGTAATAAGGCCCGTGCAGGTGGCCATCGTTGCACCGGCATCGCTCTTTCCCGCACTTTCTGAACTGTGGGCAGATGGCCATTTCTTGGGTAACAAATCGCAAAGATGTTTTTACGGAACGCGAGCGTGTTCGCACTGAGCGTAGTATCTTTTTTCGCTAGACCCCGGCGTGGTCGTTCACCACAGCGGAATCATGGGGTGTTATGAGGTTTATCGCAAGCCAACCGCGCTCATACTCTCAGACGATTTGTTTCGGAATCCGAAAGAGGGAATTGCTCAAGCCTGTAGATCGAAAAACGATCAGGCCCCTTGCGCGGGCAAAAATGAGCCGGGCCTGACGCGCGCGCAGGTAGAGGCGCCATCCAACTCTGATGGACGATGCGGGATTGCTTCCAGAATGGGTGCATACCGACCGCACAGACTCTCAGTTCGTTCGTTTCCGACTTGACGCCAATTTGACGCCGAATCTACCAACATCGGTGTAAATCGGTGTATATTCATTCCTCAACGCTGGCTGCGATGCGTGTTAAATGGTTGAACATAGTCGGGAATATGGATGGATTCCGATCTCAATGGCCGGACTCATAATCCTTTGGTTGGAGGTTCGAATCCTCCAGGGGCCACCACGGAATCAACTACTTACAACCTTGCCGCTTCATCGTCAACTATCGATTGTGCAGATTTGTGGCAATTTATTTCGACGATCATGCATGCTGAAGCCGAGCGGGTCGTTTCGCTGTGTGAAGAGTGTATCAATCGAATCGCTGCTCTTCCGTTCCCATAGTCAGGTGCTCAATATTACGTGCAGCTAAGCTCATCAGGGGCTAGCCGGGGAGCCTAGAACCGATCCCTACCGCCATGGTCGGCAGAGCATCCAATCAAGAAACGAGTAAGTTCTTGGCGAGCGGCTGGCCAAGCCGATCTTGCGCTCAGTCCCCTCAACGCACAGATTTGGGTAGTGTCCAGATTTGACACTCTCTACGCGTTTGCTAGACTGTGATTTAACTGATTAATTGGTTCGGAGGGATTTGATATTAAACGAACAGCCAAAACATCTATGCCCAACGTCATATCTGCCCTCACCGCCCGAACACAATTCGGACAGATTATGAAGCGCGCCACCGAGAACGATGAGCGCTTCATGGTAGATAGGCGCGGCCAGCCCCAGGTCATCATCATGAGCGTGAATGATTACATCAAAACCATCGCGCCCCCGCCAAAGGTCTTACAAGAAATCTGGGCAGACTCCAAACGCAAAGGCGCTAACAAGCTCACCATGCGCCAGATCAATGCTGAAATCGCTGCATACCGGCGCGAGAAGCGCAAGAATCGGGCAATAGCACGGTCTGCCAAATGATCCGGGTCGTGCTCGATACCAACATTATTGTTTCAGCACTGCTCAACGACGAAGGCAACGAGGCCGCAGTGCTTCTGTTAGCGCTCCAAAGAACACTTCGACTCTACATATCGCCATCCATCCTCACTGAGTATAACGATGTACTACATCGCCTGGAGTTTGGCCGTTTTGGGGAGGAGATATTGGAGCAAGAGGCGGCGGGACGATGTACTACATCGCAAGAAGTTTTCCTTTGATCCAGACCGAGTGAGACGGTTGCTCGATCTGCTGCTTAAGGCCGCGACGGTTGTAGAGCCCACCCACACACTTACTGTCTCTTCGCACGAGCCGGACAACCGATTATTAGAGTGCTCCGAGGAAAGCCATACAGACTATCTCGTGACCGGCAACAAGCGCCACTTCCCAAGACGCTGGAAAACTACCCGAATAGTAAACGCGCGCGAGTTCCTTGAATTGCTCGGCCCGGACGTGATCTAGGCCTATCGATTGAGCGGACACCGGCTGCGCAATATTGCCATCGAACCCGATCCCCGATCGAGTTTTCCTCTTGGCCTACTAACCGCCAACGTCCCCACACCCAAACACCAGGAACACCAAGACCGTCGCTTGCTCACCTCTCTCCAGTGTAGCAGCCACCCTGCCGCTCAAGGCTTCGCAAAGGCAGCGCCACGCTTGGCGCGTACGCAGGCTGCGAAACCTATGACCCGGCGATACCTGGCCGCTTCTCATGGTCTTGCGGTGAGCAAAACAGCGCTGTCAACCGCCAAGCACAACGCGCTGCGAAAGGACATCTATGTCCGAACTAAATCCCGCATGGAACTGCTGACGGATGAGCTGCAGGCGCAGCTGCCGCCATTGTACACCCAGGAGCATGAAGAGGACCCGATGCTGACCACTCGCCGCTGGCTCTGAGCCACTGACCACTGGTCCCCGCTTCATTTGGCTTCCAAATTGCGAACGCGCTGACTGAGCTCCCTCAATAGTTCGCATTCTTGACCACTATTTGAGATTGCGGAATGAGAGCATTGCGGTTGGGGCCAAACAACTCAGTATCGGAGTATCTATCTTGAGAAGATTTGTCTCATCTGTATCTTTGCCGTCACCTGTATGCCGGACATGCTCGTATTCCACTGCCGCTCGACGCCGCGCTTTATGCTCACGCTCGCTTAGCGGATTGGTTACGTTGCTATTCATCGGATTCATGTGCATTGGAGTTTTTAGCGGAGGACCTAAGACAACGGCGGCGGGGCCGGTTGATTACGACATTGTGTATGTGCGATCGCCCAGGCCGCCCGACAATCAAAACAGTTTCTGGCCGGATGCGATAACGCCGCTGACACCGGACCCCGGCGCGGATTTGATTCTGCTTCATCCCGACGGAAGCGAAGAGGTGCTGTTCTCCGCGGGCAATAACGGCGCCGTAATGGACCCTTATGTTTCTTATGACGCGAAATCGATAGTGTTCGCGTTCTATCCGAACGTTCGAGACGTCAATCCGCAAAGAGGACTTAACAATGAAAAGGCGCTCTCGTATGCGGGAGCCGACATTTACCGAATCGATATTGAGTCACGTGTAGCGACCCGGCTGACCTTTCAAGAGTTCACTCCCAATACGGGCAACAAGGCGGATTTCGATTGCTCGCGCAGCGAATCGAACTGCCCCAAGACTGGCGTCTTCAACACGGGGCCGGCGTGGCTCCCCGATGGGCGAATTGTATTCACGTCTACTCGCGATAATTTCATCCCCAATAAAATGACTAGCGCGGCCCAGAGATCCATGCAGCTTTATGTTATGGATGGCGATGGTAAGAACGTCCGCGCAATAGGATTCCTGAACGTTTCATCGGGTATGCATCCGTTTATCTTAAAAGACGGCCGTGTCGTGTTCACATCGTGGGAGAACATGGGAGCGCGAGACGATAGAGTCTTTCCATTGTGGGCGATTTATCCGGATGGAAGTCACTTTGAACCCTTCTCCGGTTTTGGAGACGGCCCGTTCGCACATCACTTCATGACTCAGATATCGGACGGCTCGATCGTCGTGTGCAGATATTACAACCTGAACAACAATGGATTCGGTGAGCTGTACAGATTTCCAATCGATGGATCAGGTCACGCGGGTGATCCTTTATTTCAGCCGATCCCCTCTGATACATCGTCTTCGGATGAGATACCGCTTAAACGAGTGGGTTACACGAGACTGACTCCGTTCACATCGGGTGATGACTTCCCAGCTCCGTGCATGGTCGGCGATCCAATTTATCCGCCCGTGCCTTGTCCCGGCGGAAACAGCACGCGAGTCGGCAAGTTCACTATGCCTTCGGCCGCTCCGCGAAATAACTTGCTTGTCGTCTACACTCGCGGCTCCGCGAATCACAACGGCATCTATGTTGAAGCGGGACTCACTCAACCGTTTTATGACGGCGGCATCTATCTGATGCAAGGTGATCGAGTACTGGACCGTCCTGAAGACCTGGTGCTGATCAAGAACGATCCGCGATATAACGAGATGTGGCCCCGCGCGGTTGTTCCGTACGATCGCATCTATGGCATCGCCGCGCCGGCTACACTGCCTGAGATAGCAAATGATGGCCGGCTCGATTCAAGGCTTCCGGAGGGAACGCCATTTGGACTCATAGGAACTTCTTCCTTGATATCGAGAGACACGAGGCCGTTCAAAGGTGACCGCTTCTATCAACACGAAAACATGGGCGATCGTAACTGGACAAGGCAAGGCGCCGATGCCGGCATATACACCGACTCCGATATATATGCCGTCCGTATTCTTGCTCTACAGCCGATCACCGATCGATCCTATCCCGACAACGGACGTGCCTTCGCATCGCTCTTTTCCGAGCGCGTTCGAATCCTTGGCGAGATACCAGTGCGCAAGGAAGGAGTGATTGATGCGCAGGGTAACGTCGACACTTCTTTTCTGGCCAAGATTCCCGCCGATATTCCATTCACATTTCAGACTCTGGATCGCAACGGCCTGGTGTTGAATACAGCTCAAACATGGCATCAGGTTAGACCGGGCGAGGTGCGGTATGACTGTGGGGGCTGCCATGCTCACAGCAAACCTGCTCTTGATTTTCGAACGACCGCTGCATACCAGAGCGGTTATTTCGTAAAGGATCTTGCGTCGACGACGCCATTGCTCAATGTGGATGGGTCATCTACGCCGGACGTCATCACTTCGAATGCTCGCGCGACTACAGTCGAGTATCTGCGCGATATCAGGCCGATCTTTCAGGCGAAGTGTGTTTCTTGTCATACATCGAAAAACGGGAAGCTTCCCGCGGCTGGACTCGATCTGGATGCGGACAATCGATTGATTGATGGCACACCCGCAACATATGCCTGGCTCGCCAAGGCACGCAGCGCGGCAAACCCGACTCCTCGCTCGGTAACTCCCGAAGGTGATTGGTACTGGCCGCAGATCACTCGCTATATTCGAGCCGGCCAATCGCGGCAAAGCCTTCTGATATGGAAAATCTTTGGCCGCCGACTCGATGGTAGATCGAATTCAGACCGGCCTACGGAAAGGATCGGTGGTGATCCATCCACGATTCCGACAGGCGCGGATTGGTCCGACTGTGATCTCGACTATACCGGCGAAGCGATGCCGCCGCCGGATTCGGGTATTACACTCACGTGGGAAGAAAGAATGAAGATCGCTCGCTGGGTGGATATCGGCGCGCCCATTGAGCTCAAAGGCGTATCGGGCCGTGGAGACTTCGCAGGATTTTTGGAAGATGACCTGCGGCCCACGCTCGCGCTCTTCCCTTCAACGACGCAGGCTGCGTCGGGAGGTGTCATATCCCGCTTCGTCGTCGGCGCATATGACCTTGAAAGCGGATTGGATGCTTCAACGTTGTCATTAGTATTGGACAGATCAGTCGGTTCGATACCGGCCGGGGCCAATCTTGCAAGCGGGATCGCCTTAAGCAGCGGCGGGACAGCCGCTATCGATCTTGCGAACCCTATTGATCTCAGCTCCGGAAGTGTGACTGCAACTCTGCAGATCAAAGACAACGCCGGCCATCTTACTCGGATAATTCGAACGTATGGTAAACGAAGCACTGCGGCGTGCGGAGCGATCTCACCTGCCGACTTGAGCTTCGGTGCGAATGGTGGAATCGGCAAGGTGGATGTGGCCGCTCCGGCTGCGTGCAACTGGACTGCTTCGAGCGGCGCCTCGTGGATCATGATCACAAGCGGACTAAACGGCACGGGCAATGGCTCAGTCAGCCTCGTAGTTCAGGCTAACTCTTCGAGCGCGGCGCGAAGTGGAACATTGATTATCGCGGGCCGCACGGTGTCGATTAGTCAGGAAGGAAGTCAGGGAAGCTGCTCATATCTTCTCGATCCAACTGCCGAAGTCATATCAGCGGAAGGTGGAATAAAGACGGCGAGTGTCACATCGGCCTCGGGATGTCAGTGGCAAGCAACCAGCAACGTAGAATGGATAACGATCACTTCGGGTGCGACCGGAAGCGGTAACGGCACGGTATCCTATTTAGTCGCTTCGAACCCTTCAAGCAATAAGCGTAAGGCCAAGCTCACTATTGCAGGAATCGTCCTAACAGTGAAACAGAAGCGCGGGGGCTGAGCTTGTAATGCGTCTCTGCCCATCCCGCGTTCGAAAATGCAGCAACGGAGATTAGACGTTTATGGCATGAACATACTGCATTGTTGTCTGGACTGCGTCGTGTCCGAGGAGGTTTGATTTCGCTTTCCAATCCGATAGCGAAAACCGGCAAAGAGCGTTGACTCGGAAGGCAAAACAAAATATAGTCGCGGTGCTCGTCTATTAGAGTAATTAATATCAGCAGACAAAACACTCGGCTTCTGATTCCGCTCCCATGGAATTGACGAATTTGTTTTTCGGAATATTCTTCTGAAAATAGCCGACGCTGCTGTAGCTCGAATATCAACACTCGAATATGAATGCTCGCGATCCGCGATTTATTTTATGGCATCGGAAAAAGCGGAAATCATGAACCCATCAGTCCAAAGCGCGCCTTTGCTCGGGAACCATCTTAAGATTGGACTACTGAGGTTCACCATCATCCCAAAGAGCCTCCTAATAGTGCCAGCGGTTAATAAAGGCAATATGCTCCGCGGAGGATTCGGCCATGCATTTCGCCGGTTTTGCTGCATATCCGAGTGCCGAGATGCCAGAGCATGTCCGGTCGCCGCGACCTGTCCTTACAAATTGATATTCGAACCATCGCCTCCCCCCGACGCTGATCGGCTCACTAAGAATCAGGACATCCCCCGCCCTTTCGTGTTCCGTCCGCCGCTTAGCGCTCAGACGAAATACGAAGCAGGTCAGCCCTTCGAATTCGAGATGGTTCTGATAGCCCGATCCTTCGATGCGCTTCCCTATTTCGTGTTTGTATTCCGCGAGCTCGCTGAAGGCGGACTCGGTTTAAACCGCGCGCGTTGCTCGTTGAAGAACGCCGAAGAAATCACCGTCACAAGCCCCGATTCAGGACTGCCTCAGACGAACCATATCTACAGCCAGGATGATGAGCTCGTTCGTGCGGCGAAAGGAATGACCTCAGACGACTGGATTGCAGCCAGGATGCACGAACTGAATGGTTGGGCTGAGGAAACGAACACGAACGATGCTCAAACCCAATCATTGACTATTCGGTTTCTCACGCCGACGTTTATTCGTGCGGACGGGCGGATTATACGCGAACCGGAATTCCATCAGATCTTCAAACGGCTTCGAGACAGAATCAATGCCTTGAGCACATTCTACGGCGACGGGCCGCTTGATGCGGACTTCCAGGGCCTGGGCCTGCGAGCTGAGAAAGTCAGAAAAACCGGCGGCCGCTTTGAATGGATCGACCGAGCAAGAACATCAACGAAGACCGGCCAGCGGCACGAGTTATCCGGTTTCGTCGGAGAAGCTGTTTATGAAGGCGAGTTCGAAGAGTTCCTCCCATGGCTCGCGCTGGGCGAGATGGTCCACGTCGGCAGACATACCGCGTGGGGAAACGGATGGATGGAAGTTCAGCGAACTGAAAAGAAAGGATAAGGGTTCGAGAAAAGAATTGCCGGCTGACAGTCAGCGACTGAATGCTGAATGCTGAATGCTGAATGCTGAATGCTGAATGCTGAATGCTGAATGCTGAATGCTGAATGCTGAAAGCTGAAAGCTGAAAGCTGAAAGCCGGCCGCGCCCACTCAAAACCAAGCCGCCGGAGTCCGGCTTCCCAATGTGGCTGAAACCTGTGGATCGTAGTGTGCTGAAAAGCAGACGAAAGAAAGAAACCTCTTGCGACGGCAATATGAACTCGGCGAATCGTGGTGTGTTAGATCTCTATCTTCAGCGTCAGTCAAAGCACGACTCATCGTAGAAGGTATACTAAAACAGAAAAATCGGTTCAAAGATGCCCTCCATTTCGAATGCCCCTTCAAGCTCAACTCCAGGAGCCTGGCATCCACATGGACAGTGACAAAGCCATAGAACTCATCGCACTACACGGGAGCGCTCTCGCCGGTCAACTCAATCTCTTCACCGGCCAACTCGACGGCGAGTCGGCCGATCAATATCTCGCAGTACAAGGCTGGCTCTTCGATCCCGATTGGAATCTTGTGCTGCCTGACGATGTCGCGGGCCGCGAGATACTTGTCGATCAGGGGGTCTCACTCGCCTTCCCCGATTCGCAGACCCACCTGTTCAAAGAACCGCGGTTTGATGGACAGTTGCTCGATCGAGTACTCGATCCGCCGGCCGTAGCAAAGACCGCCGATTCTGCTCAGGTAATACTCTCAGGCTTCGGCATCTTTCTCGGGAAGAAAAGTGAACGGATGCAGGTCAAGACAGGGAAAAAAGCAGTATATGAGTTTCCGCTCTTTCGAATCAGCGAAGTAATCGTGGCGTCAAAAGGCGTGTCGCTTTCTTCAGACCTGCTCAAGGAATTCTGCGAGCGCGGGATTCGACTCACGTTTGTCGAAAGCTCGGGAAGGCCATATGCGATGCTCTCATCGCCGATTCTCACCGCAACGGTGGAATCGAGGCGGCAACAATTGATGGCTTACAACGACTCGCGCGGACTCGAGTTCGGTAGACTTGTCGTGCGGGGCAAGATTCGGAATCAACGACACCTGCTGCTCTACTTCGGCAAGTACATCAAGCAGTCGGACCCGGAACGCTACGAAACTATTTCAGAGATCGCTAACAAGCTGCGGAAGCTGGAGACGAGCGCCCGAGCCATCGAGGGCAAATCCGTCGAGGAAAAGCGAAACGAGTTGATGGGACTCGAAGGCGTCGCCGGTCGCCTCTACTGGCAAGCGGTGCGCTCGATTATCGAAAGCCGGGTCGAGTTCATGGGCCGCGTTCATAGAGGCGCTACTGACGCGGTCAACTCATTGCTCAATTATGGCTACGGCATTCTTTACGCTCAGGTGTGGGGTGCGGTTGTGAATGCGGGTCTTGAACCGTTCGCCGGTTTTTTGCACGTCGATAGGCCCGGAAAGCCGTCTCTTGTTTTGGATCTGGTGGAAGAATTCCGTCAGCCTGTCGTAGACAGAACGGTGATCGCGTTTCTCAACCTCGGGCAGCAGTTTGGAATGAGTGAGGGCATGCTTGATCACGAGACGCGCAAGGAGTTAGGGCAGGCAGTACTTGATCGCCTCGCGAGCTACCAGTATTTTCGCGGACAGCGCTATCAGGTGCGTTCGATAATCCAGATGCAGGCTCGCGCGCTGGTGAGTTTTCTGCGAGGCAAGAGCAAGTACAAGCCATTCGCGTTCAGATGGTGAGCACGGATCGAGTATAGGCAGATTGACTTATTGATGACCGCTGATCGCCGATCACTGATTACCGACCGCTAACTATGGAACTCACGACTCTGGTCATATATGACATCGAGGACGATTGGGCGCGTACCCGAGTGTCCGAGGCCTGCAAGGATTTCGGATTGGAACGTATTCAATACAGTTGCTTTCGCGGACAACTCTCGCGGAATAAACGCGGAGAGTTGTATGAGCGCTTTCGCAAAATCCAACGGTCCTGGGAGTCGCGATGGAGAAAGGATTTTCCCGAATCGCGAATTCAAATGAGCGACTCGCCTGATATCCCCGATCAGCGAGCGGTTGCGAAGTGGCATCCTGCGTTCAAAATACTGATTCAGCCTCTATGCGAAAAAGACATTCGCTCGGCTTCCTATCCTTACTTGTTCGTCGACGTGATCGGGTTGACGCGTAAGCGCGAGGACGAGTGACGGCGTTTGCTTGAGGCTTCCTATGCTTGATACGGATGAAACAACAGCGCTCGACAACTTGATTCCACTCCGCGTCACTGATCTGAAGGAATATGAGTACTGTCCACGTGTCGTCTTCTACAATACCGTGATGCCAGTCGAGCGAAAGACGACCCTGAAGATGGAGAGGGGAAAGGATGAAGAGTTCAGGCTCGATGCTTTAGAAAAACGCCGAAGCCTCAAACGATATGAGCTCGCATCGGGAAAGAGGAGCTTTCACGTTTGGCTGGAGTCAAAGAGGCTTGGGCTTACCGGCAAGCTCGACCTGTTGATAAGTTCGCCGCGAGGTTACTTCCCCGTAGATTTCAAATACAGCCAAAGCCGGCCGCATCGGAATTATGCCTTTCAGCTCGCGGGATATGCGCTGTTGGTGGAAGAGGCGTTTGGCGCCAAAGTGGAAACAGGCTTCATCTATTTATTGCCCGCTCAGGAAGTAGTCGCCGTCGAAGTGACTCCACGATTGAAGGAAGAAGCTGTAGAGCGGCTTGCTGCGATCAGAGACATGATAAAGGATGGGATTCTGCCTCCGCCGACACCGTTCCGGAACCGATGTGAAGATTGCGAGTTCAGAAACTATTGCGGCGACGTGTTCTGACTGGAATACGCTAGCATTAATGACGGATGGCGCCTGTTTGACCCACTCTCAGGATGGAGAAGACCTTCTATGTCTTGGAATACGCGCGCATTCATGATGCATGGCGCCTGTTTGGGATGCCTGTATTCCGATCATCGGTGCTACAGACCAAATTACGCAAACCTACCGGGGATTTGACCCATTTGGAGGTTTGCGTAAAAATAGAGCGCGTCGCCGTTGTAAACCGCTTTCGTTATCATTAGATCGCGAGCGGTTGAAGAGACCTCCCCGATGAAGAGGGGATTGAGACCGACAAGACCCTCGCGAACATCGCGGCGGTTAGAATGTTGAAGAGACCTCCCCGATGAAGAGGGGATTGAGACGTTCTCCCTCTTTTCGCATCGCCAGACACCTATTGTGTTGAAGAGACCTCCCCGATGAAGAGGGGATTGAGACATGTGACTATCTGGCGCGGAGGGAGGGAGAAAAATGAGGTTGAAGAGACCTCCCCGATGAAGAGGGGATTGAGACCGAGAACCCCGGTGTTTGGAGCATCGGCGGGACCGCAAGTTGAAGAGACCTCCCCGATGAAGAGGGGATTGAGACGCCATTATCGTGTTATTGAGGGCGATGGAGAACCAAGGTTGAAGAGACCTCCCCGATGAAGAGGGGATTGAGACCGTTAAATCTGTTTTCCATTCGTTTCTCCCGCGCAAGTTGAAGAGACCTCCCCGATGAAGAGGGGATTGAGACAGGTCGCTGGCTACGTTACGTGCCAGTCCTATATAGGTTGAAGAGACCTCCCCGATGAAGAGGGGATTGAGACAATCGTAGTGAAGATCAGCCAATGTTGATAATTCGATAAGTTGAAGAGACCTCCCCGATGAAGAGGGGATTGAGACTGATACTTCGGGCTGTACATTACCGCTGCCGGCAACGTTGAAGAGACCTCCCCGATGAAGAGGGGATTGAGACATCCGTTGGCCCTGACGATGCGATTCCAGACAACACTGTTGAAGAGACCTCCCCGATGAAGAGGGGATTGAGACGCGATGACGTGGCTCAGGTCAATGCGCAGGTGTTGCGTTGAAGAGACCTCCCCGATGAAGAGGGGATTGAGACCGTCATCCCAGGTGTGAACTGGGATTATGGTTCTTGGTTGAAGAGACCTCCCCGATGAAGAGGGGATTGAGACGCTCTCTGGCCGGCCGTTGGATTCAATCTGAATTGTGTTGAAGAGACCTCCCCGATGAAGAGGGGATTGAGACACTAATTGCAGTTTCATTGTACCGATTCTGGCTCGCTGTTGAAGAGACCTCCCCGATGAAGAGGGGATTGAGACTACGACTCCGGGTCCAGCTTCAGCTGCTCCAGCCGCGGTTGAAGAGACCTCCCCGATGAAGAGGGGATTGAGACTTGCTACTTCATCTCTACTACAGAGAGCGTCTCCCTTGTTGAAGAGACCTCCCCGATGAAGAGGGGATTGAGACTTTGATGTGTCGCCGATCAGATCGAGCTCGAGTAAAGGTTGAAGAGACCTCCCCGATGAAGAGGGGATTGAGACGCGAAGTTTTCATAACCAGGCGCTGGCGGAGCGTCGCGTTGAAGAGACCTCCCCGATGAAGAGGGGATTGAGACAATGTCCAGTGCCTTCAGAGAGGCGATGGCGTTCGCATGTTGAAGAGACCTCCCCGATGAAGAGGGGATTGAGACAACATAGACCAGATGATTCAGTGAGCGATGGGTTAAGGTTGAAGAGACCTCCCCGATGAAGAGGGGATTGAGACCAATAGATCCTCAGCGTCCGCTTCAGTGATCGTAGTGGTTGAAGAGACCTCCCCGATGAAGAGGGGATTGAGACGGATGATTCGCCGCAGCGATCAACGGCTGAAGATCAGTTGAAGAGACCTCCCCGATGAAGAGGGGATTGAGACGGCGATATTCCCTGTTGAGCCTACCTTCAGACCGCGTTGAAGAGACCTCCCCGATGAAGAGGGGATTGAGACTGAGTCCTGTCATTTTCATTCGCCTGCTCCTTTCTAGTTGAAGAGACCTCCCCGATGAAGAGGGGATTGAGACGCCAGACCCCGCAGCCTCCGAATTCGAAGTAGATGCGTTGAAGAGACCTCCCCGATGAAGAGGGGATTGAGACTCGTCAGACGTCAGACCTTCGATTTGACACTTCTTGTTGAAGAGACCTCCCCGATGAAGAGGGGATTGAGACCCAGTAGCGTATAGGGTCCGCCTTATCGCTGTTGCGTTGAAGAGACCTCCCCGATGAAGAGGGGATTGAGACTTCAGGCGTTAACTCGCTGATCGATTCACTCATTCTTGTTGAAGAGACCTCCCCGATGAAGAGGGGATTGAGACGGACGGCACCGCGCAGGTCGGCACCGCGCAGGTCGGCAGTTGAAGAGACCTCCCCGATGAAGAGGGGATTGAGACTTTTTTATTGTGCCGATACCCGGTCGCTTTTTTCTCGTTGAAGAGACCTCCCCGATGAAGAGGGGATTGAGACTTTATCGCCTCTGCTAAATCCGCCGCTTCGTTATCTTCGTTGAAGAGACCTCCCCGATGAAGAGGGGATTGAGACTACTTCCGCCTTTTCGCGCTTCTTTGGGTAGTATAACCGGTTGAAGAGACCTCCCCGATGAAGAGGGGATTGAGACGGCCCTTGGAAAAAAATTCACCGCTCCTTTTTTTTTATGTTGAAGAGACCTCCCCGATGAAGAGGGGATTGAGACTTTTTTATTGTGCCGATACCCGGTCGCTTTTTTCTCGTTGAAGAGACCTCCCCGATGAAGAGGGGATTGAGACTCCGAATCAAGCACAGCCAGGTTCGCGTCGATCTGTGTTGAAGAGACCTCCCCGATGAAGAGGGGATTGAGACGTGAACCCAAAGAACCTGAGATGGCCTGGGTCGCGAGTTGAAGAGACCTCCCCGATGAAGAGGGGATTGAGACGCAATACTGATTAGATCGGATGTTCCGAGAGCGCCAAGAGTTGAAGAGACCTCCCCGATGAAGAGGGGATTGAGACGGGCCGAAGCTAGGGAACAGCTCGCCGAGCTGTTCCCGGCGTTGAAGAGACCTCCCCGATGAAGAGGGGATTGAGACAGCTATCGATCTCTCGACACCATCATCGAGACCGTCGGTTGAAGAGACCTCCCCGATGAAGAGGGGATTGAGACTAAACCCTTGATGTCCTAGCACCTAAACCCCTGATCTCATGTTGAAGAGACCTCCCCGATGAAGAGGGGATTGAGACAGGTTAGTACTTGCTCCTGAGTATCCGATATCTGGTTGAAGAGACCTCCCCGATGAAGAGGGGATTGAGACTGTCGCTCGCACTCTACCTGCTCGCGGTAGGATACTCGTTGAAGAGACCTCCCCGATGAAGAGGGGATTGAAGACCTCCCCGATGAAGAGGGGATTGAGACTATCAGCACGGTATTTCCGCTATCGGAAATATTCGACGTTGAAGAGACCTCCCCGATGAAGAGGGGATTGAGACATGGAACCGTCGCGACCGCCGCGACGGGCCTACGTTGTTGAAGAGACCTCCCCAATGAAGAGGGGATTGAGACCTCAGACGGAAAATACGTTTACTCGACACCGACAACTGTTGAAGAGACCTCCCCGATGAAGAGGGGATTGAGACAAGCCGCTACTAAACTCCACGTATCACCAAATCGACGTTGAAGAGACCTCCCCGATGAAGAGGGGATTGAGACCCATCATCTTCGATAAGTACACGACCTCGCGTATCTGTTGAAGAGACCTCCCCGATGAAGAGGGGATTGAGACTCCAGGGTTTGAGGAGTCAGAAACTGCGAATTCTCAGTTGAAGAGACCTCCCCGATGAAGAGGGGATTGAGACTCCAGGGTTTGAGGAGTCAGAAACTGCGAATTCTCAGTTGAAGAGACCTCCCCGATGAAGAGGGGATTGAGACTCGTGCTACCGATATAGACTCTGCCCGCGAGAGCGCGTTGAAGAGACCTCCCCGATGAAGAGGGGATTGAGACACTGAATGGCGTCGAGCATCGCCGTTCTGTTCTGTTGTTGAAGAGACCTCCCCGATGAAGAGGGGATTGAGACGCGGAGTACGTAATCTCCCGCCATCCAGAGAGCCGCGGTTGAAGAGACCTCCCCGATGAAGAGGGGATTGAGACTCGTATAGTTGCGCCCCTTTTTCGATGTGCGCAGCCGGTTGAAGAGACCTCCCCGATGAAGAGGGGATTGAGACGCTCGAATTACAGTCTTAAGAACATTTGGCCCGTTCTTGTTGAAGAGACCTCCCCGATGAAGAGGGGATTGAGACTTCAAGATTCCGTACACAGTCGCGGTCGATCAGGTGAGTTGAAGAGACCTCCCCGATGAAGAGGGGATTGAGACATAAAGAAGCGCCTGAATGAGGACACGGCAGCGCAGTGTTGAAGAGACCTCCCCGATGAAGAGGGGATTGAGACTGAAAGCCGCCATCGTCGTCGCGATTAAAACCGCGAGGTTGAAGAGACCTCCCCGATGAAGAGGGGATTGAGACATCTCTGGACAGTGCGTATCTACGAACCAGGCCGCCGGTTGAAGAGACCTCCCCGATGAAGAGGGGATTGAGACACGTACTGGCGGCCGTCATCTAACTGTTTCCATACGCAGTTGAAGAGACCTCCCCGATGACGAGGGGATTGAGACAGTGGTTTGATCTAGCGCAAGTACTTCATCCAATATGAGTTGAAGAGACCTCCCCGATGAAGAGGGGATTGAGACTTTCAGGGACGCCGGGAGCAGATAATCGTCTATGCGGTTGAAGAGACCTCCCCGATGAAGAGGGGATTGAGACCTCGGCGGCGATCTGCGCACGGATCAGCTCCTGTTGTTGAAGAGACCTCCCCGATGAAGAGGGGATTGAGACTTAACCCCCAGATTGCTATGTGCTTTGTTCTTTTTCGTTGAAGAGACCTCCCCGATGAAGAGGGGATTGAGACACGACATCGCCGCTTTTATCGATTCCTATGTTCATTGTTGAAGAGACCTCCCCGATGAAGAGGGGATTGAGACGAAACAACTGATCGAGGAGTACGACATCCTCTCGGTGTTGAAGAGACCTCCCCGATGAAGAGGGGATTGAGACATCATGAGGGCCTGCCTCTGATTCGAGGGGGCGATTAGTTGAAGAGACCTCCCCGATCTTCGGCGCTCGCGAGAAGTGACCCGCCTGTGCTATCGAGGAATGACCCACCAGGTGTTTAGAACTTCAGAAGAGACCCCATCAAAACTACAACTACAGTAGGTCTGAGTGCAGTTCG
>QHVH01000026.1 GCA_003222245.1 Blastocatellia bacterium AA13
CTATTAGCTTATGCCGTTTGGTTCGATCTATCCGTGGATCTCTGATTGTGCTCAGGTACTCTGCTAAGCTGTGTGGCCGCTCTTCCATTTGCAGGATATTCCCTTCATCGATAGTTCTCCTGCTTCTGGGGCTACTCAGCTTCTACATTCTATTACTTTTAAGATGCGTTTGCCCTGGCGTCATGTCGGCATCAGAGAGCCTTACTCGATGAACGGATATACCGGACCAAAGTTCGGATTCAAGCAGGGTTAGGGTAAGCGCCTGCCCTGGTGCGGTTATTTTCCGTCCATCACGGCGAGATAGGGAAGCTGCCTGTATTGATTCTGGACGCCAAGGCCATAGCCGAACATATAATCGTGGTTGCTCACAAAAGCAGCAAAGTCAGGCTTAATCTCGACGTGTCGCGCCGAAGGCTTGTCTACAAGAACGCAGGTACGGAGTGACTTCAGTCCCCGCTCGCTCAACTGCCTTGTAACGTATTCAAGGGTGATGCCGCTCGCCAGCACTCCGCCAACCAGGAGAATATCCCGGCCTCTCGGGTCGAATTCACTGGTGAACATCACCTCGGTCTGGCCGCCATACCGGTGATGAGTGACTTTCATGAAACAGCAATTAAGCGGCACCCTCAACGCTCGAATGAGATCCGCAAGAAAAACGAATGCGTCGTCGAGAATGCCAACCACCGTCAGTTCCCCTACCGGCGCAGCCGAGCGAATCTCTTCAGCGAGAGTTTCGATGCGACTTTGAATCTCCTCGGCCGACCAGATTACCTGAAGTTTTTGATCCATAACGCTCCTCAGACCAGTTGCGGATTGCGCCGCATCTTCAATCAGCGCCGCAAAGCCGTCAATACGACGAATCTACCGCCGGATTCGGATGCTAGAAATCTAATCGCCGGCGGCAGCCCGGGTGACCATACGTAGAAATCGTCGGGGGTTGCCACCACCGGCCATGAGGCGCGGAGGCTGACGGGGATTCTATGGTCAATCATTATGTTTTTCAACTTCTTTATACTCCGCTGACCAACAACCAGAGCCCGTTCACCTCTAATTCGCGGCCTCACTATCAGCCGTTCGGGTAGAGCATTACCGTCAAGGAAACAGCACATCCAGTCGCTGCCCTGGCGTTTGTTGTGCTCGCCAATCCGATTCATTAGTACGTCGAACGTTTGACTCTGGGGTTCGCAACTCGACTGGATCAGGAATCCCGCGGCGAGCGCGGAGCCCCCGGCGGTCTCGATTTCCACAATGCGGCGGTCTTCTCCGCGCATCGAGTTGAGAGTCAACACATCGAATTCGCGCCACGCGATAAGACCTCCCGGAAGCTCGATTCGCTTTCCCGACTTGTCTGATTCCAGTATGGCTTCGATAGAGATCACGTGCGGCGAGCTTATCGTGCTCATATCTCCGCCCGCACGCTTGATTATTTCCAGCAGCGCACGTCTGCGAATCGCGGTTCCGGTTGCGAGCAGTTCAGCCGCCGAATACCGAGTGCCGCCTAGGTCGGTGTTACCTGAAGGCATCACCGCCCGGTCGACGACCGCCTTTGCGATCTCCGCGAGCGCGGCCTGATCGTCCGCGAGGTTGTCTGCCGCTCGGCTAATGGATTGAATGACGCGCGGATTGATTTCAGCCAGCGGCGGCAGCACGGTCTTTCTGATTCGATTTCTGGTGTATGCAAGGCTTTCGTTGCTCTGATCTCGCCGGAATGGAAGATTTCGGATCCGGCAGTACTCTTCAATCTCATTTCGTGTTAGACAAAGCAACGGCCGAATTAATAGAGGTAATTCCGAAACGAGCGGCTCCGATTCTTCACGCGCCGGTTCGCCGAAGAGATGCGCAGGCAATACCGGCCGAATACCGGTCAAACCGGTTCCTCCCGAACCTCTCGCAAGCCTGAGCAGCACGGTCTCTGCTTGATCGTTCATCGTGTGACCCGTAGCGATTCGATTACAGCCCGTTTCGCGCGCGGTTCTAAGCAGGAACGCGTATCTCAACCGTCTCGCTGCATCCTCAATACTCCGATTTTCTCCGCGGGCAGCTTGCGCAACGTCGCACGAGCCGCCTAGATACGGCAGTCCAAGTCTTTCGGCGGTCGCGCGCACGAACTCTGAATCCTCTCGCGACTCTTCGCCCCGAAGCTGATGGTCCAAATGCGCGACAATTATCCTGGTGTTCGCGCGCGCAGGCGAATTCTCCAGAGCGGACTTCTTTGGAGATCGCCCGTCAGGCGACGATTCAATACTCAGGATGTTCCGCAGTATATCCAGCAGCGCGATTGAATCAGGTCCGCCGGAGACGGCCGCTACTATGCCGGTCAGGCCTGACAACATCGAATGGTCTTCGATGAACTGTTTTGTTTTGGAGAGAGTCCCGTTCAGATACCACCTGCGTCGGACTGCTGCGCGGACGTTAATAGAAGCGCGTGTTCGCGATGTGTCGTGCGCAACGCACCCGCATAGCGTATAATCGTTGCCCATGGCGAGTCCAGTGGCTCCGTGAACGTCGTGAGAGCCCGTTCGAGGCATACATCAATGTGGCCGAAGCGTCGTAAAGATAATACGAACATCGCGGCAGAAATCCCGCCTCCAGCCGGCCCAACGATTAAGGCGATGGGTTATAGCGATATAAACGAATGCTGGCGTCTGGATCAACGCTGCTTTTCGGACGGCGAGGCTTACGACAAAGAAACCTTTCGATATCTGCTCTCACACAATAATTCCGTATGCTACAAAGTCGTCACGACGTCCGGCGAGATGATTGCCTTCGTGGTTGGAATGATAGAGGGTGACGGTAACGGACACGTGGTTGCCCTGGGGGTCAAACCGGAAGACCGAAGGCGTGGACACGGCCGCACGCTGATGTGGGCTATTGAGCGTGGGTTCTACGATCGCGGCGTTCGTACGATAAGGCTCGAAGTGCGAACATCAAATGAACACGCGCAGAAGCTCTATTTCGATCTCGGCTATAAGATCATTCGCAGGATGCAGCGCTACTACACGAGCGGCGATGACGGCTACCTGATGATTAAGACCCTCGTCTAACATACTTTGGCCGGTCAACGAAACATCTGACAAATCACCGTCAAACAAAGGGCTACAAGATACTCTACCTCCTAAGGCGCGCCGATCCTGACGGAGCTCAAGAACTCCGGACCTGATCGCCTTGGCTTCTCTCTACGCAACTTGGAACCGCGAGCTGATTGCTCATTTAAGAAAACGGCGGATAGCTGACCAGGAATGTTCGTCCGCGAAATACGCGGTTGATTACACGGCTACCGAAACGGCTCCTCGAATCCACGGTTGACATTCTTAGGTAAATTGCCCGGGCGCCTTGTGGCCCGCTGGAGTTATGCGCCAGAAGATCGAAAAGACCTCCCGTAATCCCGCGGTGTCCGTAATCATTCCCGTATTCAATGCGTCCAGTTTCATTCGCGAATCGATTGAAAGCGTATTAGGCCAGACCTTCCGCGATCTTGAAGTGATTGTAGTCGATGACGGCTCCACCGATAACACTCCCGATGAAATCAGATCCTTTGGCAGTTCCGTGCGATACCTGCGAACCAAAAACGGGGGCCCGGCGCACGCACGAAATCTCGGAATCGCCGCGGCGCAAGGGCGGCTTATCGCGTTTCAAGATGCGGACGATCGATGGCTCCCGAAGAAACTGGAGCGTCAATTAGAATACCTCGAAAAACACCCTGAAGACGCGGTTGTATTCTCGGACATTGCCACCTTTGATGAGCACGGCTTGCTTGCCCGAAGCGCAAAAGAGGTCTACGGCACGATTCCGTCCGGAGATCTCTTCGGTGAGCTGTTGATGAAGCGCTTCATTGCGATGTCTTCAGTGATCGTACGTGCGGACTGCCTCGAGGAGGTAGGAGGCTTCGATGCTGTTCTAAAGGGCTGTGAGGATTACAATTTGTTTCTGCGGCTCGCAGGCCGATTCAAGTTCGGGCTTGTCGATGAGGTGCTGGTTCACAAACGAATTCACCCAGGGAACTTCTCTAATAACCTTCAGCAGATGCTGGAGGACGAAATCACCAACATTAGAAAAATCTCGGCTCTCTTCGCGGATCGAAAGATTCCGGAAGAGCGGCTCATAGCCGAGATGCGTCTTCGATTCGGCAGGTATCACTTTGCGAATGGAGATCATTCGGCCGCCCGACGTTGTCTCTTGCAGGCCGCGCGCCGTGTGTCGCTTTCTCGTCGCGACTGGCTTGTTCTGCTCTTTCTAATGTTTCCGCGACGTGTTCGCGAAACCCTTCTCGCGGCTCGCCGAAGTAGAAAAAAGCTCGGAAAACCAACCTCAATCGTCCTTGGATCGCTTTCATAACCCCTCGCGCACTGCTGGAACCCCGAGAGGATTGGACATCTAGTACTGTCAGCTCTATTTAACCAACGACACTGAAATGGGTAAACTCGCCCCACCACTCGACCACTCGAATCCGCAGGACGGTATCAGTGCACGCTAGCAGTTCACAAAGATCGTCGCGGATTATCAAGAACGTATTGATGAACTGGGTGGCGTTTGCCGCGACCATCGTCACCGGATTCCTGATGTCGCCCTTCCTGGTGCGAAACCTCGGCGATTCGGTTTACGGCGTATGGGTGCTGATGGGATCGCTTGTCGGCTATATGGGCCTGCTCGATTTCGGACTCACCGTTTCAACAGTCAAGTATGTAGCCGAATACCGCGCAAAAGGCGACCAGAGCGCAATCAACAAGGTGGTCACCGGCAGTTTGGCGGTCTACTCTGCAGTCGGCCTATTGACGCTTTGCATCGGCGCCGCGGCCAGCATTTACTTCAACAATATTTTCGAATCGCCATTGAGCCGAAATGTAGCGGCTGCGGTCGTGATTCTGGCGACCATTAACCAGGCAGTGAGTTTTCCATCCGCGGTCTTTGTAGGTGTAATTCGGGGATATCAGCGCTATGACCTCGACGCCGGAATTACTACGGTTACAATCGCGGTAAGAAGCGTTCTGGTGGTTGTGCTGGTCAGGATGGGATATGGGATCCTCGCCCTTTCGGTCGTGACCTTTACGTTCGATGTGGTCAGGATGATTTATCTTGCGTGGTGGTGTTATCGCCTGAACCCTGAAATAAAGATCGCGCGAGAATATCTGGAGCTTAAGCAGCTCCGCCGCCTGCTCGGCTACAGCGCCCTTGTATTCGTTATTGTCATCGCGAAGCGAATGATCTTCTTCACCGATTCGATTGTAGTCGGGGCCTTTCTGTCGACGGCTGCGGTGACTGCGTATTTCGTGGGGAATCGGCTTGTGCTTTATCTGCACTCGCTGGTCTCGGAGATGGTTGGAGTGCTGACGCCGGCGGCGTCGGATCTGGACGCTCGCAATCAACACGGAACGATAAAGGATCTGGTGCTCATCAGCACCAAATACACGCTGCTTCTTTCGCTTCCCGCGGCGACGATCTTTTTTGTTCTCGGCGGTAACTTTATCGAGCTATGGATGGGGCCGGCCTACAAGAGCAGTTGGTCGATAATGATCATCCTGACGGCGGGCGTTCTTGCGCATCTTGTTGAAATGCCCTCGCACACGATGTTGCTCGGGCGCGGAAAACATCGAATCGTAGCCAAGCTCACGTTTGCTCAGGCGATTGTCAACCTCGGCTTGAGCCTCTGGCTGGTGAAGCCGCTCGGGTTGAATGGTGTAGCGCTTGGAACATCGATTCCGATGATCGTTTTCACCGCCATCGCTATTCCGGTCTATTTTCGCTATCTCGGCATTCCGCTTGGGGAGTTCGCGCGCAGCTCACTGGCGTTGCCCTTGCTGGTGCAGGCGCCGTTTATCGGCCTTGTGCTGGTGATCAAATATGTCGGGCAACCGCCTACGTTAGTGCTGTTCTTTCTCGAGGTATCCGCGGCGTTTCTCACCTATGCCGCCCTGGCATTCTATCTCTGCATCAGCAAAGACGAGCGCCGCGCGTTCGCTCGTCTCACCGAGAAGTTGGGGCTGAAGACCGCTGACAATTTCTCGTGATCCTTAATCGGCAGCCCGGCATTTTCGTTTGGTTCGCGTTAAGCAACGATTGAACTCGGCCCAGCGTTTTTCAATGGTGCATCGCCAGACGACGCCTCGCTATTGTCGAATATAGAGAATTGACGTGGAGTGGAAAGAATTATCCGCCGCTGTTCTTGCGGAGCTCTAGCAGTACCTGCTTTGCCACGGCTCTGAGAGTATCAAATACGCCGACGCCTTTGTTGGCTACTGCTTCGAATGTCGGCTCGCCGTTCTTATTAAGCTCTTTCTTCAGATCCTCGGTGGCAACCACGTTGGGAAGATCGCGCTTGTTGAGCTGGAGCACATACGGGACCTTTTTCAGCTCGTAACCTTGCTGGTGGAGATTGATCTCGAGGTTATAAAGCGACTCGATGTTGGCGTCCATTCGTTCTTGCTGAGAGTCGGCTACGAACACGACTCCGTCAACGCCTTTGAGGATAAGCTTGCGGCTGGCGTCGTAGAATACCTGGCCAGGAACGGTGTAGAGATGGAATCGAGTCTTGAACCCGCGCACGGTCCCCAAATCCAACGGCAGGAAATCGAAGAAGAGCGTTCTGTCGGTTTCGGTCGCCAGGCTGATGAGCTTCCCTTTTGCCTGAGGCGCGGTCGAGTCATAAATATACTGAAGGTTTGTTGTTTTTCCGCCCAGGCCTGGCCCGTAATAGACAATTTTGCAATTGATTTCACGTGATGCGTAATTAATAAACGTCAAGGCTCTATCCTCTTATCGGGCGGGGCGGCGCACTACATTCTGCCGTGGGCTTACAGGGGCCAAATTAACTGAACAGCGCGTCTATATCCGCCTCCGTTATCTCGGCGAACGGCGAATCCAGCGAGACGCCCATATCCCGTTCGCGTTCTATCTTGGCCTCGATATCGTCAAAGATCGAATTCAGTTCCGAAGTGGCTCGCTTGACGCGAAGGCGAACCAGGCCAAGGCTGGAGCGCTCGTCAAAGATGACGACCAGAATTACGCGAGAGGCGACGATCGATATGTGCATATTGTCGTGCTCACCCTCGTGGGAGAGCACCGGGAATCCACGTTCTCCGATCAAATGCGCAAGTCCATCCGTCGCGGCCACATTGCCTGCCGTAAGACTGGCAAGACTGGTGATGTCAAGGTTGACCATCTCGCCATGCGCGCCGATTTGCTGTCCGTTTTTATCGCCGAGGAATACAAACTTGGCGTTTGCGTCCTGACACAGCCGCCCGATCACAGATTTGATCTGCTCGTACTCCTCCTCATACATTACGACCGGAGCCGTCATCGCTTCTCCTCAGTTTGTCGAATCGAGGGGTGCTGTTGCCGAGTAAAAACGCCTTCTGTCGGGAACTACCTATGCCTGCTTAGCTCTAACTTTAGCCTTACGGCCGCTCTTATAGGGGTTTTCTCACAGGGGCAATTTTGTGGGGTGACGTTTCTTATATCACAGGGATTCATGGCATATCAAGACTTTTTGCCATGAGCGAATTCGTAGCTGAATGTCGTATGAAAAATCGCGGCGGATCGAATATAGCTCCAATCTCGCTGCCTTTCTCACACATAGAACTTCTCGCCGCACGCCGGGCACGGACATATCTCTCGTAGGCGAGCCCACGTGTAAATTCCATCGTCGTGGCGATCGCTGAAGGTAAACTTGACGCCGTAGCGCCCAACGTGTTCGGCCGCGGTTATTGTTATATCTTCGCGTATGTTCGCGGGATTGAGCATCCGTTTCCCGGTTATCTCGCTCACGCAGTTTGCGCAGGTGCATTCGGCTCGAAGGTATTTGATCGAGAATACGCTCCTGTGGCCGTCGTCCCATACGACAGTCAGTTCTTCCGGGCTTGTCTTCGTTATTTCCGTGGGTATGCTTATGGCCATTCTTGAATTCATTTATGTTTCCAGTTGGCCTGACGCTTTTCGATGAACGCCTCTATACCTTCGATCGGATCCTTAAGCGACATCAGGTCGTTCAAATAAACCTCTTCGGCTTTCTTCAATGCGTCTTCAAAAGGCAGGCTTTCGGTCCTGTATATGGCTTGCCGAGCCATTTCGAGCGCAGGAGCGCTCATGTGACGAAGCATATTGAGAACTTCTTCGGCCTTCGCCTCCAGATCTCCCTGACCTACTACATAGTTCACGAGCCCCAGAGATCGCGCCTCATCGGCCGTAATCAATTCACCCGTGAGAATCATCTCCAGCGCCTTCTTTTGCCCTATGATTCGCGGGAGAATCACCGAGCTTACGGGTGGAAAGACGCCGAGCTTTATCTCCGGTTGGCCGAAGCGTGCGGTTTGAGCCGCGATGACTATATCCGCAAACGCGACGAGTTCGCAGCCGCCTCCAAGCGCTGCTCCGTTTACTATTGCGATGACCGGCTTCGACAACACGATCAGCGAGCGGAATATCGAGTGGAAGGCCTCGAGCATTTGATAGACGGTTTCAGGCCTGTGCTCTTCGACTGAGACACCAGCGGAAAAAACCGGCGAGTTGGCCGCGGCGGAAAACACAATCGCGCAGATGTCGCGCCCCGCTCCGATTCGCTGAATGGCGCCCGTCATCTCCTTCATCATCGAGATCGTGAGGACGTTCAGGGGCGGACGCGCGAGCGTTATTCGCGCCACTCGTCCGCTGACTGAAAACTGAATGTCCTTGTAAGCCGTTGCCATCCCGTACAGCTCTTAATCCGCGATATGCTTCAATGTCCTGGTTTCTATGTCCGACGCCAGCTCCGAAGCTTCGGCTATAAGCTTGACCGTTCGTTCGCCGATCTCGCCGACTGCTTCATTGCCAGTGAGCGATTTTAGATTCACGGCAATGTTGTAGTATGACCCTTTTATCGCTACGACCGCGAGTTGGGCGCCGGTCGTGATATCCGGGAATACGTTTGGATTTCCCAGCTCGGCTAACTTGTTCAGGAGGCGCAGCACGGCAAACGCGCGCTCGGACACCTCGGCGGGAATTTCTATGGACTTCACGGTAGCAGCGGTAATCTCGCCATTGCGGGTTTGCTGCTCTTCGTCAGAGTTGCGCGGGAGTTTGTAAGCCGCAAGCACTTGGTCGAACGCCCGTGCATCTTCGTCTATGAGTTCTTGAAGCCGTGCTCCAAGGAGTTCGAGCTCGCCGTTGATCTCTTTCACCTGGCCTTCATTTTCCGCGTACTTCTTTTTCCCGATTGTCAGATTGCACATCATTCGGCCGAGGGACACGGCGAGCACGCCTGCGTAAGCGGCGACGCTGCCTCCACCGGGAGTCGGCGTGCCTTCGGCTACGAGATTTGCGAAAGCGCCGAGAGTCTTACCTGGCGACATAACTGCGTTGTGACCTCCTTCCGCCATTTACTCAGTGCTCGTTTCCAGCGCTGCTTCAAGTCTGCGCTCCAATATTTGTTCTTCTCCAAACCCTTCGAGCCGCAAATAAAAATCGGCGACGGCGTTTAACGCTTGCTGAGGTACAAGCCCTACAATTTCGGATCCGATAACAGGCACTCCATATCGCTCGGCCTCGCTCCTCACCATCTCGAAGACCCGAAAGAGCGGCGTGCCTTCGAAGTTGACCATGTTCATCGAGACCTGAACGATGCCTCGATCTTTCAACTCGAACCCAAGGGCCTTTACAAACCTGAGCCCCCCGTTTTGATGCCTGACCGCGCGGGCGATCTTTGTGGCGATCGTGATGTCGGAAGTTCCGAGATTTATGTTGTAGGCGATTAATGGCGGCCGAGCGCCGACGGCCGTGATGCCCGCGGTGGGATGAACGCGCGCCTCTCCATAATCGGGAAGCCGCGAGGGGTTGCGGGCGATGTCGTCGCGAATGCCTTCGAACTGGCCTTTACGCACCGTCGCAAGGTTTTCTCGTTCGAGCCGTGTAGCCGCCTTCTCGTACAGATAAATGGGAATACCGAGCTCGCGCCACATCCGCTCACCACATTGGCGTGCCAGCGCGATGCACTCTTCCATCGTGACCCCCGATATCGGAATGAATGGGACAACGTCGACGGCCCCCATCCTGGGATGTTCGCCGCTGTGGTGATTGAGGTCGATTAGCTCCGCCGCCTTCCTTGCGCCAGCCAATGCGGCGTCCACAACGCGTTCCGGCGGAGCTACAAAGGTGATGACGGAACGGTTGTGATCGGCGTCGGACTCTCGATCCAGGAGAACCGCGCCTTGAGTCGCCTTAATGGCGGCGACGATTTCGCCGACTACTTCGGTCCGGCGGCCTTCACTGAAATTCGGAACACATTCGACAATTTTTCGCATGTTGATTCAACGCCATCCGCGGGGTTTGATAGCAAGCTGAGGGATGACTTCAGTGGGGAACTCTACCCGATCGATTGGGTGCATGCAAAACACGAGTCGGCGATCATCGGTCGGCAGTCGGTTATCAGGGGATAAGTCATCGGTGCTCCGCGCGGTCAACGACGATCTCGCCTGATTTAATTACGAGCCGTGCGTGATTGACTCCGAAGAAATAGGGTATCTGCCTGAAGTCTGTACAGTCGAAGAGTACAAGATCGGCCTGCTTGCCTGATTCGATGGAGCCCACTCGCGAGCCAATGCCAAGGGAGTGCGCGGCATTGATAGTAGCGGCGGTGATTGCCTCGGCTGGAGTAAGGCGCATCTGCGAACACGCGATCGACAACACCATTTGCATCGAGGGCGTGGGAGAGCTGCCCGGATTGAAATCGGTTGCGATTGCCAGAGCAAGTCCCGCATCGATCATTTCGCGCGCCGGAGGATATCGACTGAGCCCCAGGTTGAATACAGCGCCTGGAAGCAAAACGGCCGCAACTCCACTCGATCGCAAGGCCTCGATGCCGGCTCCGTCGATCCATTCAAGATGATCCGCGGTTGCGGCGCCGAATTCGGCGGCCGCCTCCGCTCCGCCGCTCAAGCTCAATTGCTCAGCGTGAATTCGAATTCCGAAGCCGAGTTCACTAGCTCGCTTGAGTACTCGCCGCGTCTGCGCGGCAGAAAAAACATGAGATTCGCAGAATACGTCGCAGTAGCGGGCGAGCCCTTCTATTGCTACTTGCGGCAGCATTTCCTCTACTACCAACTTTACATAGTCGTCAGGAGAACCGCGATACTCCGGCGGTATCTCATGCGCTCCTAAAAAAGTCGGGATCAAATCCAATGGCGTTTCGTCGTTCAGCCGCTTGATTACACGGAGAATTTTTAGCTCGTCGTCGAGAGTCAACCCGTATCCGCTCTTTGCCTCAATCGTGGTTGTGCCGTGTTCGAGGAACCATCGTACTCTTGGCAGAGCCATTTCGAAGAGTTCCTCTTCGGAGGCGGCGCGCGTCTTGCGCACCGTCGAGAGTATTCCGCCTCCTCGCGCTGCGATGTCCTGGTAGGTCAGGCCGGTCGCACGCATTTCGTACTCATCTTCCCGACTGCCCGCGAAGACCGGATGCGTGTGCGCATCTACAAACCCCGGCATTACGACGCGACCGTTTGCATCGATTACCGCGGCCTCTCTTGATGTCTTGGCCTGAACGGCTGCTGGGGACCCTGTTTCAACGATGATGCCGTCGCGGATTAAGAGTGCTGCGTTCTTCTGAACGGCGAGGTCTCTCATTTCTTCTCCGACGCGGGGACGAGAGAGACTGGCAAGCGTTGCGAGTTGCGCGTTTGTTATAAGAAGCTCGTTCATTTTGCGCCAATGCTACTCGATCTTCGGTTCCTTGCTCAATCTCACGAAAACCTCAAAACATCAAGGGCATGCCCAAGACTAAGAGGGCGTAAAGAATTTACTTCCCGTTTTGAACGTTGCTTGTGGTAATGAGCGGGAGAGATGAGAGGACTGTCGTTTATCGATGCGGACGAGTTAGGCAATGCTGGCCACAACCCCGGTGGGGTTGGAAACGACGCGGCGATCTAACCCAGGGTAGCCGAGTACGGCAACCGCTGGGCTGAAGGCTGCAACCCCTTTGGGGTTGACGGATTCCGGTTGATGAACTTCGGTTGATGAACTTCGGTTGACGGATTCCGGTTGATGGACTCCGGTTGACGGAGACCGAGTTGACCGACAGCAGGGTTGATGGAGGTTCAAAACGGGAAGTTACTCTTTTGCGCTCCCCAAGTCTTGATCGGCCGGGCGATTGTTTACCGCGCTCCGGCCATCACATAATCGAATGCGGCTGCGAGGAACATTTTGTCAATGACGGATCAAACCGATTTCATAGTAGTAGGCAGCGGAGTCGCAGGGCTTCGAGCGGCGGTGGAACTGGCTGCGGCCGGCCGAGTCACCATTCTCACCAAGGATCGAATCACTGAGTCCAACACCGAATATGCGCAGGGCGGAATAGCGGTTGTGCTGAACGACGATGACGAGATCGGGCTCCATTATCAAGACACGATAGACGCTGGAGCCGGCTTGTGCGACGAGGAGGCAGTGGCGGTACTTGTGGAAGAGGGGCCGCACTACATTCTCGAAATGATAGATCACGGCGCCGAGTTCGACCGCGACGCGGGGGAACTCGCCTTTACGCGCGAGGCGGCTCACTCGCGACGCCGAATTCTGCACGCGCACGGAGATGCGACCGGACGCGAGATCGTACGGGCGCTTGTTGCATGGACGAAACAGACATCCGGCATCGAATTCCGCGCCCATGCCTGTACTCAGTCGTTGATCGTGAAACATGGGCGGTGCCTTGGAGTGACGTATGTCGAGCCGGACACGTACAGAATCAGGGCGTTGTATGCGCGGGCCGTGGTTCTCGCAACCGGAGGCGCGGGGCAGCTCTATTTGCATACGACCAACCCTGATGTTGCGACAGGCGACGGTCAGGCGATGGCGTATAGGGCGGGAGCGGTCGCGGCCGACATGGAATTTGTTCAGTTTCATCCGACGGCGCTTGGGCTCGCCGATGCGCCGCGATTTCTGTTGAGTGAAGCAATGCGAGGCGAAGGGGGAATTCTGTTGAACAGCGAGGGCAAGCGATTTATGTCTCGATACGATGAACGCGCCGAGCTCGCGCCTCGCGATGTAGTGAGCCGAGCGATTTATTTCGAGATGCAGAGGACCTCCTCGCCAAATGTCTATCTTGATTTGCGTCACCTCGATCGTAGATTTGTCCGGAGCCGATTTCCTCAAATATTTCGGACCTGCTTGCTCTACAACATCGACATTACTCGGGATCTGATCCCGGTGAGTCCCGCGGCTCATTACATTATGGGAGGAGTTCGGACAGACACCTTTGGCCGCACGAGCCTGGCGGGCTTATATGCGGCGGGTGAGGTCGCCTGCACCGGAGTTCATGGCGCGAACAGACTCGCATCGAATTCGCTGCTCGAAGGCCTCGTATTCGGCGCTCGCGCCGGAGAAACGGCCGCTAGCGAAGCATCGTCGGATGTAGAGCGCGCGGTCGCTCGCGACTGGGACATCGGTCAATTGGCCGATTGGCGTATCGATGACGGCACCCGCGCGGCGGTCAAGAGGGTTATGTGGAGCGACGTCGGCATTGTCAGAGAGGATAGCGGCCTCAATCGGGCGCTGAGCGCGCTCAAGGAGATTGCGGAGCGGCCTCTGAATACGCGTTCATGGAACTTTGTGACGCTCGCGAGATTGGTTGCGGAGGCGGCATTATCGCGGCGGGAGTCGCGAGGCGCACACTATCGAAGCGACTATCCTGCGCTTGATGATGATATCTTCAAGCTGCACACGCTTCAGCAGCGGCCGACGGACGGTTCATAATCGGCTGCCGTCAGGCGTGAAATCTTGACAATAAATCCCGGCAGCAAATATATTGTCAGCGCTGCTGGGAGGTCGTTCAACGGTAGGACAGCAGACTCTGACTCTGCTTATCGGGGTTCGAATCCCTGCCTCCCAGCCACTATAGTGAACCGGCTGCAAGGCGGTCTCTACAAACGACGGTCTCTACAAACGAATAGAAGCAGCCGTGACTAAAGCAACTCGATTCTTCATCCCGCCATTCAAATGCTCTCATAGGAGATAGAAAATGACAGCGGAATCTAGTTCCGGCGCCGCATCGCCTGAATCGCCGGGTAGATCGAATTTTATTCGCGACATTATCATTGAAGACATCAAGGCCGGCAGGAACAATGGCCGAGTGCAGACCCGCTTTCCTCCCGAGCCAAACGGGTATCTGCACATAGGACACGCAAAGGCAATATGCCTGGGCTTCGGGTTGGCTGAAGAGTTCGGCGGCAAGTGCAATTTACGTTTCGATGACACCAATCCTTCAAAAGAAGAAACCGAATACGTCGATTCGATAATGGAAGATGTCCGTTGGCTTGGGTTCAAGTGGGACGGCCTCTTCTATGCCTCCGACTACTTCGCGCAGCTCTACGAGTGGGCCGTCCAGTTGATCAAAGCAGGAAAAGCCTATGTGTGTGATCTGAGCGCGGACGAAGTTCGCCGGTATCGCGGCACCTTGACCGAACCTGGAAAAGAAAGCCCCTATAGAAACCGTACGTTGGATGAGAATCTCGATCTATTTGAGCTAATGAAGAAGGGTGAGTTTCCCGACGGCGCTCGAACCTTGCGCGCAAAGATAGATATGGCGTCGCCGAATCTGAATCTGCGCGACCCGGTTATGTATCGAATTCTCCACACCGAACATCACCGAACGGGCAACGAGTGGTGCATCTATCCGATGTATGACTACGCCCACGGACAGTCGGATTCGATCGAAAACGTCACTCATTCGATTTGCACCCTGGAATTCGAAAATAATCGCCCGTTATACAACTGGTTCATCGAGAACCTCGGAATATTTCCATCGCGCCAGTTCGAATTCGACAGGCTGAACCTTACCTATACTCTTCTAAGCAAGCGCAAGCTGCTGACGCTGGTCGAACAGGGACACGTGAGCGGTTGGAACGATCCGCGAATGCCTACCCTCTCGGGATTGCGTAGACGCGGTTATACGCCCGAGGCCATTCGAAATTTTGGCGAGAGTCTCAGCGTGTCAAAGACAAACAGCACGGTTCAGCTTTCGGCGCTCGAACATTTCGTCAGGGAAGATCTGAATAAGCGGGCCGCGCGCGTCATGGCGGTTTTGCGCCCGCTCAAAGTGATAATCGACAACTACTCGGACGATCTGGTCGAGGAAATGGAAGCGGTGAACAATCCCGAAGATGCCGGAATGGGGACTCGCACGGTTCCGTTTTCAAAGGTGCTCTATATAGAACAGGACGATTTCAAAGAAGACCCGCCGAAGGGCTATTTCCGGCTTTCGCCGGGCCGTGAGGTACGCCTCAGATACGGTTATTTGATTACCTGCACCAATGTGGTGAAGAACTCTCGGGGAGACATTGTCGAATTGCATTGCACCTACGATCCGGCAACACGAGGCGGAACGACTCCGGATGGGCGCAAGGTCAAGTCGACCATTCACTGGGTCTCAGCAACGCATGCGTTGGACTGTGAGGTTCGGCTCTATGACAATCTCTTTGTTAAGGAGAACCCGAGTGAGGTTGAGGAAGGGCAGGATTTCACCGCGAATCTAAATTCGAACTCGTTGGAGATATTATCCGGATGCAAGATCGAACCAAGCCTGCAGAGCGCGGCTCCGGGTGCGCTGTACCAGTTTGAACGACTCGGCTACTTTTGCGCCGATCCTGATTCGGGCAGCGAAAGCCTGGTCTTCAATCGAACAATCGGACTTCGTGATACGTGGTCGAAGATCGAGAAGCGCGAAAAGAAGTAAGGGGCAAGCCGCGGCTTTGGATGACACTCGGCGGCCGTGCGGGTCGTACCTAAATAAGTAAACCCAGGGCACAGGTCCTGGGTTTACTTTCGTGAGGAGCCGAATACCGGGGGATCGGCTCCGCTGTTGCGGATCGAAAAAATGTCCACTCTGGCGCTGCTATTCCCTGATTCCCGCTTCGTGGAGTAGACTTGGCCTCCGGCTAAGAACGGAGGTTTCATGAAATCAAGGCTCCTCAACTCGCTTCTCGCGGTTCTTCTGCTCGCGCAAATCACACCCTGCCAGTCGCCTTCGAAGGCTCGAAACAAACCTGTCCAACAAACCGCGACCGTCCCCCTTGAAACTCGCATAAGGAACGTCGAGAACGGACTCCTGCCCGCGGTGCTGGTCAAAGGCGATTCCGGTTGGTCCATTCAGGACCGGATGAAGCACTACAAGGCGCCGGCCGTCAGCATAGCGGTGATCAACAATTTCAAGGTCGAATGGGCGAAGGCATACGGAGTTAAGGACATCGAAACTAATGAGCCCGCCGCTACGGACACGTTGTTTCAAGCCGGTTCGATAAGCAAGCCTGTTGCGGCCATGGTCGCGCTCAAGAAGGTTGCCGAGGGCAAGATCTCGCTCGAAGAGAATATCAATGACAAGCTGGTTTCGTGGAAACTCCCGGACAACGAATTCACCGCGAGGAAAAAGGTGACGCTTGCGCACCTCTTGAGTCACACGGGAGGACTGACCGTTCACGGATTTCCGGGTTATGCACCGGGCGAGCGAATTCCAACCCTGCCTCAGGTCCTCGACGGCGCTCCCCCGACCAATACGGCGCCGGTGCGCGTTGACTTTGAACCCGGCACGAAGTTCAGGTACTCGGGAGGCGGAGTAACAATCGCGCAGCTCGCGATAATGGACATCGAAAAGAAGCCCTATCCTCAAATCGGGAGCGAAACAGTGCTGGGTCCGCTCAAGATGACCAACAGCACTTATGCGCAGCCGCTGCCCGATGAGATCAGGCCCAAGGCCGCTTCGGGTCATCGCCCCAACGGCAAGCCGGTGAATGGGAAGATTCACATCTATCCTGAGATGGCCGCGGCGGGGCTCTGGACAACGCCAAGTGATCTGGCGAAGTTTGCGATAGAAGTACAACTCTCACTGGCGGGCAGATCGAACAAGGTGCTCTCGAAAGAGATGATCGCCAAGATGGTCACGCCCTTCATACCCGATTCGGCTGCCGGTCTCGGCTTTTTTGTCGAGAAACATGGCAGCACAACTTACTTCGGGCATAACGGCGCCGATGAAGGATTTCGAGCGACGCTGCTCGTTCATAAGGAAAAAGGCTACGGCGCCGTGATTATGGTCAACTCCGACAACGACCAGATCATGGCTGAAATCCTGCGGTCGGTCGCAAACGAGTATCAGTGGGATGAGTATCTGCCGAAACCGAACGCCGTGGTGTCGGTTGATACCGCGAAGCTTGATGAGTACACGGGAAGATTCCTGGTAAGCCCGGACCGCGTGCTTACAGTCACAAGGGAAGGCGGAAAGGTGTTCGGCGAGCCAACTCTCTCGCCACGGTTTGAGCTGTTGCCGATCTCCGAAACAGGATTCATTCGCAGGGATCAAGATGTCTCATACATTTTCCTGAGAGGAGCCGGTGGAAAGTTCGAGTCGATACAGATTCGATTCGAAGGCAGGGCAAGCATCGCCAGCCGAATGGCTCCTGATGCGAAGATACCATACGAAAAACTGGCCGCCGGACAAATCAGCGAGGCGATCGAGGCGTATCGGACGATCAAGAAACAGAAACCGGCCAATGCAGCGGTCGAGGAAGAGCGCTTCAACAGCATCGGATACTCATTCCTCGAGGAGAAGAAGTTTGAAGAAGCAATAGCGATTCTGAAGTTGAACGCCGAGCTGTATCCGAGTTCTTCAAACGTGTATGACAGCCTGGGCGAAGCCTACATGATCAAGGGCGACAAGGAGCTTGCGGTCGCCAACTACAAGAAGTCGCTCGATCTCGACCCGCATAACGAAAATGCCATTAATATGATCAAGAAGCTCACTCAGTAATGAGAAGTCTCTACACGCTTAATTCGCCGCAAAACAACATAGCTGGTCTTGCCGTAGATCCCGCTTCGCCGACGCGAGTTGAACCCGGCCTGACGGTGACTCATAATTCCTTCAATTCAGCCCAGCGGAGAGAAGATGGACGAAAACGTGTTTCAGAGCAGAGTAGAAGAGGCGATCAGCGACTTGGAAGACGCCTTTGAACGATTGGCTGAAGAGCGCGACATCGACGTCGAGGTTCAGGGAGGCGTCCTGACCGTTACCTTTGAAGAAGGGGAGCCCGGTAAATTCATCGTCAGCCCAAATTCATCCGCGAAACAGATCTGGGTCTCCGCGCGCGTTTCGAGTTTCAAGTTCGACCCCACGGATGAAGGTTTCGTCCTGGCCGGGACCGGCGAGCCTCTGCGAGAAGTGATGACTCGGCTGGTTCGCGAGCAACTCGAAGATGAAACAGCAGCGTTGTAGGGAAGCGGGGGACAGGGTTAGGGCTCGCGATGCGCTGATGAAGCCCCGTGCTGCTAATGCACGCTTGCTGACGGACGCCGCTTAGTTAAGCCCGATGCTACGGCCCCCGCTGTTGAGGCTCATGGATTATCTTCAACTGAACATCGAGGGTCGCGAGGCTCAGCCGGTGACAAAGGCGGAAGCGGAACTTCAAGCCGCGATCCTCGCCGCTGTAGCCGCTACTATCATCAGCTTAATCCTTCGATTCGCTCTTGGAGCGCCGCTCGTACCGGAAATCCTCGCCGACTATCTATTCGAAGTCCTGCCAATCGAGCTCGTCGAATTTGCGGTAAGCTTCTTCGGAGCATTCGCTAAACAACTTGGGTTTATCGGATGCGTGATTTTATACGGCCTTTTCCTAGTAGCCGTGGGCGTTCTGTCGCTGCGCCTGCGCATCCTGTCGAATCGCACAAGGCTCCTGACTCTCGCCGCGGGTCTTAGCCTACTGAATCTGTTTTTCCTGATTCCGCTGCTCGGCGGAGGACTGCTTGGAAGGGAGTTGCGACAGGGATCGATTATATCTACGGTCGCGGTAACGATCGTGTGTGCTGCTTACGCAGTCACGCTGTCGGTCCTTTCGAGATGGTTTTCCAGTTCCGCCCCTCCCGGATCGATAGCGATGCGGCTAGCGCCTGACAACGTTAGCCGCCGTCGTATTGTGAAATGGATAGGCGCTTCTGTGTTAGCAGTCGGGGTCTATGATATTTGCGGCGCCCTTTTTTCAAGTTGGTTTGAAGGAGGTTCGGGAAGGATCAGGAAAGGCACGGGTGTATTCCCGAATATCGATGGGCTTGCGATTGAAGTGACTCCTAATCCGGACTTCTATCAGGTATCCAAAAATCCCTATGATCCCGATGTCGATATCAGGAGATGGAAGCTGGAGATCGGCGGACAGGTTGAGAACCCTCTCAGTCTCACGCTCGATCAGTTGAGAGCGCTTCCGGCCGTCGAGCAATATGCGACCCTCGAGTGCATAAGCAACGAAGTCGGAGGCGATCTGATAGGTAATGCGCTGTGGAGAGGAGCGCCGCTCAAAGAACTGTTGAATCAGGCTCAGGTAAAAGAAGGCGCCCTTGATTTGGTCCTTCATGCGGCTGATAAATACTCGGATTCGATTCCGCTCGAACGGGCGATGAGAGATGGAGTAATGCTCGCTTACGAGATGAACGGCGCGCTCCTGAACACTACGCACGGGTTTCCGCTCCGCTTGATTGTGCCCGGAATATTCGGAATGAAGAACGTCAAGTGGATCACGCGAATCGAACTGGTTAACTACGACTTCAAAGGTTATTGGCAAAAGCGCGGATGGGACGATCGGGCGGAATACAAGACGATGTCGAGGATCGACGCGCCGAACTCGGCCGCAAGCGGCGCAGCTACAATCTGCGGGATCGCGTTCGCGGGCGATCGCGAGATCAGTAAAGTGGAGATCTCAACCGACGGTGGAAAGAACTGGGAGCTAGCGGATGTCAAACCTGGATTGTCCCCGTTTAGTTGGGTGCTGTGGAAAAAAGATTGGACTCCGAGCGTTCGCGGAAAACACTCGATAGTGGTCAGGGCAACCGACGGACGCGGGATCGTGCAGACCAGCAGCCTTGCTCCTCCTATACCGAGCGGCGCCTCGGGCTACCACATCAGGATCATCGAAACCGCGTAAAACATCGACACGAAATAAGAAAATTGCGGAACGTCTAAAAAAGTAGGGGCGGCCGTCTCTGGCCGCCCCTACATTAGTTCTACAGACCGCGGTGAAACACCGAATGCTTACGCTACCGTGCTGCTTGCGCGGAAGCGGCGCCGGGCAAAGGCTTCCGAGGAAGCTTTTCATCACGCATCGCCGTGTTATAAACAAACGCCGCCATGATCGTGGCAGCCTGCTTCATGTCATCTTCTTGAATCCGATCGTAGACGTCCTGGTTCGAATGATGCGTCCTTGTCTCGTATTCAATATGGTCCTGAATGAACTGAAAGCCCGGTATGCCTACCGCATCAAACGAAAGATGGTCCGTTCCACCGGTGTTCGAGAGCGACAATGTAGTAGCCCCCATGTCCTTGAATGGAGCCAGCCACGCGCGAAAGATCGGTCTCACGGCATCGTTTCCTTGCATGTAGACGCCGCGAATCTTGCCGGTTCCATTGTCGAGATTAAAGTATCCGGCGACCTTTGCCTGTTCCGGAGTAAGAGCGAACGTTGGGGTCCCCCCGCCGGCGCCTCGCTGTCCCTGTTGAGGCGAATCGGTTCGCTTGCCGAAATGCTCGCTCACATACGCGCGCGAGCCGAGGAGCCCCTCTTCTTCGCCGCTCCAGAGGCCTATTCGAATTGTTCGCCGAGGCTTCAGGCCCAAGGCCTGAATAATTCGCACCGCCTCGAGACAAACAGCCGAGCCCGCGCCGTTATCGGTCGCTCCCGTTCCCGAATGCCAGGAATCAAAATGCGCGCCGAGCATTACAACCTCGTCCTTCAGATCGGCGCCCGGAATCTCGGCTATTATGTTGTAGCTTGATTGATCCTCATCCTGGAAGCGCGCTTTGATTTCGACTTCCAGTTGTACCTTCGCGCCCCTCTCGATCATGCGAATCATTCTATTGTAGTGCTCCACCGCTACGACGGCTTGCGGCACGATGGCAGGCGCGTCTTTCGCGTAAGCCCGGGGTCTCCGATCGAATGGAGTGTCCGGGGGAGCAGGTATGTTGACCGATTGAACGAAGATCGTTCCGCCGTCGCCGCGTCCTGGCTCGAGAACAACGGCTGCGCCTTCGGCCGCCGCCAATTGCCACTTCTTGTTGTTGAGCTCGGCTTCGGCCCTCTGCTCCGGCGACATCTCGAATCTGCGCCCGCCGGCTTGTCCCGCTCCGGGAAGATCGGCGTCCGCGAGCTTCAACAACTCTTCGTCGGTTGTTCTATGGCCAAGGGATTCAAAATGCGCCTTCACTTCGCGAACCGGCGAGATGAGCACGATCGCGCCCTTCAGTTTACCTTTATACTTGTCGACGTCGGCCGGCGTCTTAGCATCCAGGTAGATGGCCTCACCGCGAACCCTTCCATTCGTACTGGGTGTCCAGGCCTTTGGGTACGCGATCAGCGGAATGAACTGAGGCGATACTACGTTTGCGGCAAAGCCTTCGAGAGACCAACCCCGTCCAAACGGCCACGCTTCGAGATGGGCGTTTTGAAGCCCCCATTCCGCCAGCTTCTTCTTGGTCCACTCGTTTGCGGCTCTTATGTTTGAAGAACCGGTCAGCCGCGGTCCATAAACGTCGGTCAGGTAGCTCAGGGTGTCCATCACCTGAGAATGCTTCATCCCCTCTTCTTTTATCTTGTTAATAGCATCGAGGTCGATCTTCTCCCCTCGCGGGCCCTGCGCGCTTACGCCCACTGACGAAGCGAGCAACGCGGCGATCAACGCAATCACTTTCGCGTAGCGGCTTGGCATGTTGCCTCCCTCTTAAGCTTTATTGTCGATTTTGCAAAATAGATACCCGCGGCTGTTCCGGCGAAACCATGCCCGCCGGCGCCGCTCAGGCTCTCTCCACTGCATTCGGTGAGCAACAAGCTATGATAGGCGAGTTCCGATGTCAAGACGCGGGCTGATTGACTTAACGGTTGTTGTTGGTGCTCAGCGCCGATGATAGTATTCAACCCTCGCGGCAAGCACGGAATCCAAACTGAATCGTGATTCTCCAATGGCTAAAGAGAAGATACTGGTTGTAGATGACGAGCAAGGTATTCGGTGGTCTCTCACAGAGGCGCTGCGTATTTGGGATTATAGCTTCGTTGAGGCGTCGACTATCGAAGCAGCGCTGGCCGCCTTTGACGCGGAGCAACCGGCCGCTGTTCTGCTGGACATAAATCTTCCGGATGGCTCGGGTCTCGACGCGCTAAGGGAGATCAAGAGCCGCAACCCGCAAGCAGTTGTGATAATGATAACCGCGAACGTCATGGTCGAAGATACGATCAGCGCGTTGCGCGGCGGAGCATACGACTTTATCGGCAAGCCTTTTAATCCGGAAGAACTACGGGTGACGATTCGCAATGGGTTGGAAGCCGGAGAGCTTCGAAAGGAAGTGACCACCGTTCGCCGCGAGCGCGCGAGCCGATTCAGCTTCGACAAGATGGTAGGTTCATCGCCCGCGATGACCGAATTGCTGGCGCTTGGCAGGAAGGTGGCCGCCAGCGAGGCTTCCGCGGTTCTGCTGCAGGGCGAGTCCGGAACCGGAAAAGATCTTCTCGCCAAGGCGATTCATTACACGTCTCGCCGAGCGACCTCTCCTTTCGTGGCGATCAACTGCGCGGCGATACCCGGAACATTAATTGAAAGCGAGTTGTTTGGTTATGAAAAGGGCGCCTTCACCGACGCGCGCGCGAAAAAGGAAGGGCTCCTGGAGCAGGCCGAAAGCGGGACGCTCTTCCTGGACGAGATAGGCGAGCTTGAACTCAGTCTTCAGGCGAAACTGCTCAGAGTACTTGAAGAGGGAAGCTTCAGGCGCGTGGGCGGGCTCAAGGATCTTCCGCTGGATGTTCGAGTCATCGCCGCGTCCAACCGCAATCTAAGGAGCGAGAGCGAAGCGAACAGATTCAGGGTCGATCTCTTTTATCGACTCTCGGTAATTCAGTTGGACGTGCCTCCGCTTCGCGATCGCGGAGACGATGTGATCGTTCTGGCCCACCAGTTCATAGCGCGCTTCAACGAAAAGCTCGGTAAGCGCATCAGCGGTTTGACGAGCGAAGTCGCCTCCCTGTTTCGGAGATATAGCTGGCCCGGCAACGTCCGCGAGCTGAGAAATGTGATCGAGCGCGTCAGCATCCTCGAAGATGGAGACGTGATTACAACACGATACCTGCCCTCCGATCTGGCGAGAAAAACCGGAACTGCCGAAGCGACATCGGACGATCTCGCGAGCCTCTTCCCTCTGCCTCCGGATGGAGTCGCGCTCGACGAAGTTGAGTTCTCACTCGTAAAGCAGGCGCTTGCTCGAAGCGGAGGCAACCAGACCCGCGCCGCGGACTTGCTGCGGATCTCCAGAGACCAGCTTCGATATCGAATGAAGAAGCTTCCAGACACACCAGAGCCGTAGCGCTCAACTGCCTTTCTCGCTCCAGGTAACGACCGGGTATAAATAAACAACTGGGGAATTTCTCCCTGATTCGTGCGGTATTACTCACACGATGGAACGTTGCATAAAGGTACACAGGCGCTCATCGCGCTCCTGTAGGGTCTATCCACAAGGCACGCCTATTGCTTTCAGGAAGGTGTAGTTGCAGACATTATCAAGGACAGGAGACTAACTATGAAAATTCTCTTGGCGGTAGACGGTTCGGACTGCAGCGAGGCAGCAGTCAAAGAGGCGGCGAGAAGGCCGTGGCCCGAGGGAAGCGAGATACGCGTGCTTTCGGTGATCGAGCCCATGGTGACGCCAATGGCCGAGGCATGGGCGCTTCCCGACAATTACTGGGAAGAGGCCGACAAGGCGGCAAAGGATCACGCAGGCGCGGTGATGGATAAGGCTCTTTCAAGACTCACGACCGCAAGGCGGCCGGGCCTGACGATTACCAGCGAGACCGTGAGAGGCAATCCCAGAGATGCGATCCTCAACGAAGCGGAGAGATGGCAGGCCGATCTGATAGTCGTCGGATCACACGGATACTCCGGAATGAAGAAGCTGTGGCTCGGCTCGGTATCCCAGGCTGTGATGTCTCATGCAAAGTGCTCTGTTGAAATAGTTCGAGTGCGCGAGTAGAGAGAGGAGCCATGATTAAGACGCTTTCCCCCGAAGACGCCCGCAGCTTGCTGGAGAGATGCCGGATCGGCCGGCTAGGCTGCATAACAGGAAACGAACCCTACGTCGTACCGATTAGCTACCTGTTTGAAGATGACAGTGTCTACGGCCACACGATGCCCGGCCTGAAGGTAGACGCATTGCGAGCGAATCCTAGAGCCTGCGTGCAGGTCGATGAGATACGGGATGGATATCACTGGAGGAGCGCAATCGGGTTCGGCGGGTACGAAGAGATAAAAGATCCCGAAGAACGAGAGCGCCTGTTGACCAAGCTATTGGAGCGCTTTCCACAGCTAACACCGGCGGAATCAATCTCGGCGAACAGCGGTTTGTTTGCGCCTCCAATCGTCTTTCGCATTCGGCTGGAAAGGATGACCGGTCTGGCGGAGGACTGAGCTTACAATTGCGGCTGCGTTTGTTATGATACATCTCGATTCGAGATGTATATCGATTCCCATTCACACATCGAGATGAAAGATTTCGATGCCGACCGCGACCTCGCGATACAACGCGCGGTCGATAGCGGCGTCGAGATTATTGTAGACGTCGGCGACGGAGACGTGAGCCGCGACTCGCATGCGGCTGCCTTCGGCGTGGCCGAGCAACACGACTTCATCTACACGACGGTTGGCGTACATCCGCATGAAGCAAAGCTCCTGGACGAGAACCTTTATTCCAGGCTCGCCGATCTTGCGTCGCATCCAAAGGTGATTGCATGGGGGGAGATTGGGCTCGACTATCACTACGACAACTCTCCGCGCGAAATTCAGAGGGCCGCGTTTCGGCGACAGTTGCAAATGGCGCGAGATCGCGGGCTGCCGGCCGTCATTCACACTCGCGAAGCCGAAGACGATACGATCGCGATTCTGAAAGAGGAATGGAAGGGCTCCAAACTGCCGGGCATCATTCATTGCTTCGCTGGAAGCCGAAACCTCGCCGAGGAAGCGATCAAGCTCGGCTTCTACATTTCGCTATCGGGCGTGATCACGTTCAAGAGCGCGTCCGGTTTGCGTGAAACCGTCAAACACCTGCCTATAGAAAAACTTCTCATAGAGACCGATAGTCCATTCCTTACTCCGGAGCCTCACCGGGGCAAGAGGAATGAGCCCGCCTTTGTCGTTGAAGCGGCGCGCAGGATTGCCGAGCTGCGCAACCTGACGGTTGAAGACGTCGGCCGAATAACCTCCGTCAATTTCAAACGTCTCTTCCGGCTCGGCGATTGGAAACAGACCGAGGCGGCCAAACAGCGCACAATCGTCTATCAAATCCGCGACGGCCTCTACGTGAATCTGACGAATCGTTGCACAAGCCTGTGCGCTTTTTGCACAAGAGTGGACGATCCGGTTGCTTCGGGCTACTACCTCGGCCTGACTGAAGACCAGGAGCCGTCGGCTGCCGAAGTAATCGAAGCGATCGGCGATCCTACTCAGTATCGCGAAATAGTGTTTTGCGGCTACGGCGAACCGACGATCAAGCTCGATGTGCTGAAGGAGGTCGCGGCCGCGGTCAAGACGCGCGGCGGAAGAACCAGATTGGATTCGATCGGTCACGGCTCGCTTTTGCACGGCCGCGATATAACTCCGGAGCTCGCGGGAGTCATTGACGAGATTTCAATGAGCCTGAATGCACCGAATCGCGAACAGTACGAGAGAATAGTTCGCTCTGATTGGCCGGATCTCGCGTACGACGGCGCGCTCGAGTTTGCCCGAGCCGCGGCAAGCAGGGGGATCAGGGTAACAATGTCCGTGGTTCGCCTGCCTAACATCGACCTCGAAGAATGCCGCCGAATTGCCGAAGCTACGGGCGCCGAGTTCCGAATACGGGAGCTTGTAGGCATGACCGGGACCGAGTTCAATCAGAGGTAATGGACGTATTGGCCTCGACCTTTTCTTATAAAGAACTCAACCTGCTCTTGTTTGCGTTAACCGGCGGCGCGGCAAACGACAAGACCGTCGATGCCGGAGCATCCTGCGAATCCGCGTGCCCGATTATCGATGAAATGGATCATCTTCTCGACGGCCGTATCTTGTCGGCTAAAGACCGATTGATTCGACATTTGAACAATCATCTACGAGAAGGACTGATCGAGTCTGGAATGTTCGAGCATCTTGCGATTTCGGGAGAGGCATCGACCGGGGCGGCGGAGCTTCAGCGGATCAATCAGCAACTCGACCGATGGTCCTGCGAGATTGCTCTTGATTCCTCGGAGAAAACCGAGTTGAAGGAATATCTTTTGAGGCTTCCTCGCTCCGCGTGGGTAGCGATGCCGCTCACAATGTGGCGTCTGCGGCGAAAGCTCGTGAGTACCAGCTAGCCTTTCGGCGCGTAGTAGCCTCGGCGAGTCCGAATCGCGGCCCCCGAACGCGCCAGGCTGACGCTCAATGTCCTCCAGCGCCCATCGCGTTTCTCGTTGGTAGTGTAGTAGGTGAGCGTATATTGATTGCGCAGCTCGTCGACTATCCCGGTGAATGCTTCCTCGATTTTGTCGCCCTGCGGCGAATGTATGTAGCGGCCGCCGGTCTGCCGCGCAAACTCCTGCATTTCCGCGCGCCCTCGTCTTAACATTGGGCCGGCGGAGCCGCCCCCGAGCAGGAATTCATCTTCGATCAAATCCACGCTGTAGATCACAACACCCGCGCTTAACGCCTTCTTCATCACCGAGTCCATGGAGGCCTTGTGACTCGTGTTGTCCCATCCATCCGAAATCAGCAAGATCGCTCGACGTTTCTCGGGCCGCTTCGACAGAGCTTCGATACCGGTATCTATGCAGTCGTACAAACGAGTGTCATCCTTCGCTTCGGCATCCCAGATGTAGTCGGTTATGTAGTGATTGTTGGAAAAATCCTGGAATTGTCTGATCTTGTCATTGAATCCGTAAACCGCGACCTGGTCATCCTCTCCTATATGCTCGATGAAGGCGGCCGCGGAGCCACGCACCATTCCGAACTTATATTCCATGCTGCCGCTCATATCGACCAGTATCGCGGCCGCGAAGGATGCTTCGGCGGCTTCGATCGATTCAATAGACTGTCTGGCGTTGTCTTCCCGCAACACGAAGTCGCCGGCTTTAAGAGAGTGAATGAAGCGGCCCTGTTGGTCAGTGACGGTCGCGTTTACCACTACGAGATCTGAATGAAGCCGGACCGCCTGGTCCTTTTCCGCCTGCTTTTTATCGTCGTTCTTTTGAAGAAGATGTAACGGCGCGGATTTGCCTGGTACCGAAGCGGTCGCTAAAAGGGCAACCAGCCAGATGCTTAGCGCGATGACACCCTTTGAGGGGAACCCGGGTCCTTTCTCTTGCTTCAAAATAGGCATCAATTACCGTGTTTTGAACCTCGGCGGAGGTGCTGGGCCAGATGAATAATCTGATTCGATTCCGTTATCATCTCGGTCGAAACAACGTAGCGCGTGTCGGTGGTCAGATGCTTTTTGATGTTTTCCGCGGCGATGATCATTTGATCGATCGCATCGGGAACCGACACGGTTTCTTTTTCATCCTTTGGCTCCACCACATCGCCGCCGAGATGCGCCAGGATCTTTCGCGCCAGTTTTTCCATCGCGGAGATTTTTTTGAAGCTCTCGTCGTTGAGCACACTTGTTTCTTTATAGCTCTTAGCGATGTCTACAGACGTATCGAGGAGCTGGGCCGCGGTTTCTACCGTCTTTCGATAATCGGACTCTTCGCGCTCTCTTTTCATACGAAGGCGCACTTCTTCCGGAAGCGCGCCCTGCTCCGGGTCGTCGATTTTACCCTGCTCTGAATTTGCTGACGATTTGTTCGAACTGGGGCGGGGATTCGGATTCTGGCGTATGCTAAGGCTGTCCAGGCTCGCGAAGAAAAAAAACACAATGATTAAAAGCGTATTTAACATCATCAGCTCCAGGCCAACTTCTCGCTGCCGTAATATTCTAATCGTATCTGTAGCCGGGCTTCAATCCGCTCTATGAATATCCGCATATCGATTCGTTCTGCATAAAATTTCAGGCATAGACATTTCAATCCGTGACTACCATCAACAGCCGGAGGAAGATCGTAATCGTTGCCACGACTTGCAAGGAAATTGCGCGGCTCCGCGATGTCCTTGACCCATCCGGCCGGTTCACGAAGAATCGTCTGGCGCGGCCGCGACTCAAGCGGAAGCGAGATCACGAAACCTGATGGCAAGAATACTCATTACCAACAACACTCTTGCGCATCGCTCGGGCACCGAACTCTACGTGCGCGACCTGGCGACGGGGCTTCTTGCGCGAGGTCACAACCCGGTCGCCTACAGTAGTATGCTTGGCCCGGTGGCCCGCGAGTTGGAAGATGCGGGCGTACAGATTGTCTCTTCACTCGAGCAGGTCGAGCGCCCGCCGGATTTGATTCACGGACACCATCACATCGAGACAATGACTGCACTGCTCCGCTTTCATTCGACTCCCGGGGTGTATTTTTGCCACGGATCGACGCCCTGGCAGGAGGAGCCGCCGGCTCATCCCAGAATCCTGCGCTATGTAGCCGTGGATGAAGCGTGCTACGACAGAATAGTGAGTAAAAATGCGATACCCGAAGAGCTGGTTCAGACGATCCACAATTTCGCCGATCTCAATCGATTCCAGAGGCGAGCAAGCCTTCCGCAAAAACCCGAGCGAGCCCTGATCTTCAGCAACAATGTCAGCCCGGCTTCGGCCGCTGCAATGGCGATTCGAAGCGCGTGCGAACGAGCGGGTCTCCAGCTCGACATCATAGGTATGAGCGCAAATAACACGAGCGTGAGTCCGGAATCGATTCTGGGGAACTATGATGTTGTTTTCGCGAAGGCCCGCGCCGCGATCGAAGCTCTTGCGGTCGGAGCGGCGGTCATTCTATGCGATACGATCGGGTTGGGAGGTATGGTGACGACCCTGGAGCTTCCGCGGCTGCGAGCCTTGAACTTCGGCTTACGCGCATTGCCGCGGCCCGTCGATGCGGATGCGATTTACCAGGAAATTGCTCGGTACGATCCGCTTGAGGCGGCCGAGGTCTGCACCTTCATGCGTTCTAATGCCGGCCTTGATAGCGCTCTCGATCAGATCGAAGCGCTTTACAACGAGGTGCTGAAAGAACACAGCGAGCGGAGCGCGCTCCCCGGCGCTGATGAAGCGGCGGCGGCGTCGGAGTACGTGCGGTATCTGGGGTCGCTTGCGAAGGCTCAAGACAATATGGCCGTCGATATGTACATTCCGGCGGCCGCTTACGAAGCGGTATGTTCTCAGCTCAGGAATAGCGAAGCTGAGCTCAAGCGGATTAGGGGAACACTCGGTTGGAGATTACTCAGCTTATTCGGTCCCATTAAGAAGCGGTTGATTCAGCCCATCGGCGAGAAGCTGCGGCTGACAGCGGAGCGGGAGCCTGCCGGAAAATGAGATTCTCAGAGAGAATCAATTGCGTCCTGAATCTCGCTGTGAGTTCGCTGATCGCCTGCTTCAGCGGATACCGTCAGTCCTTGCGTGTAAACCGAACGAGCTTGCTCGGCGCGTCCGTTCTTTACCAGGAGTCTCCCGAGATGATAGTAGGCGGCGACATATTTTGGATCTAGAGCGATTACCTTTTCGAGCCCGGCGATGGCCGCCGGCTCTTCTCCCGCTTTCTCCATCTCGAGTGCAAGCGCGTATCTCGAAAAAGAATCGTTAGGATCCTCGGCGAGGAATTCTTCCAACATTTCGCGCCGCGTCTTCATAGAATAAAAGATAAACCGAGGAGACGACTCCTCGGCCTTACGGATTCATACCGTTCAGGCCGAGGACTCATATCGTCAAAAAAGAAGTCCAGGTCTATGGTCGGTCGAATCAGCGATGACCTGGGCAGCGGCGATCTCGCGGCTTACTCGGTCCCTTCGGTGGATGAGCCGGTTTCGACGGGAGCCGCAGCCTGGGCCGCCGCCGCTGATTTGGCTGATTTGGCTGCCGCTGCTGCCGCGGCTCGCTCGCCGCGTGTATCTCGCTCGCGTATTCTCGCGGCCTTTCCGCGCAGTTGCCGCAGGTAGTAGAGCTTCGCTCGGCGGACGCGCCCGCGCCTTACTACATCGATTTTTTCAATTATGCTTGCGTGCAGCGGAAAGATGCGCTCGACTCCAACGCCGAAACTGGTCTTTCTGACGGTGATTGTCTCGCGTACGCCTGCATGTTTCCGGGCGATGACTATACCCTCAAATGCCTGAAGGCGTTCCTTATCGCCTTCCTTGATCTTCACCTGAACGCGAACGGTGTCGCCGGGCTGAAACTGCGGAATATCGCTGCGGAGTTGTTTCTTGTCGACCGAATCCAATAAATGGCTCATATAGCACCTCGCTTTTCAATCTTCGTATTCACGCTCGTCGGCGGGTAGTTCAATTTCGCCCTGCTCGCGTTCAAAACCTGAGACAGCGTCGATCAGATCAGGCCGGATCAAATCAGGCCGTCGCTTCAATGTCTTTTCAATCGCCTTGCGTTTACGCCATCGTCCGATCTCAGCATGATTGCCTCCAATCAGAACATCCGGCACGCGCATACCGCGGAACTCAGGGGGCCTTGTATACTGGGGAAAATCAAGCAAGCCGTCGCTGAATGATTCTTCCGCAGCCGACTGATCGCATCCAAGCGCTCCCGGCAGCAGCCGCGTCACGGCATCGACAAAAACCATCGCCGGTATCTCTCCACCGGAGAGAACATAATCACCAATGGAAACTTCGTCCGTCGCAAGCCCCTCAACCACTCGCTCATCCACCCCTTCGTAACGGCCACAAATCAAAATCACGTGTGCTCTCGACGCATAGTCGCGGGCAGCGCTCTGATCGAAGAGCCTGCCTTGCGGCGAGAGCAATACAATCGAGCGTGCGACATCTTCGGCGGCGAGGGCTTCGGCCGCGCGAAACAGCGGCTCGGGCTTCATCACCATACCCGCGCCGCCTCCGAATGGCCTATCGTCCACCTGACGATGCCGTCCTTCCGCGTAGTCGCGAAGATCGCTTATGCCGATTTCGACGAGGCCCGCTTCGACGGCCCGACGAATTATTCCAAACTCAAAGATCCCCCGGAACATCTCCGGAAAAATCGTTATGATATCGAACCGCATCTGTGAAGTTCGAAGCGCGCCCGAGCCTTTCAACAGGAGACTCATCTTCGAGCGGATCAGCGCGCGTTCTTAATCGGTTTGATATTCAACTCCAACAATCCCTCGGGCGGATTGACAGTAACGCGCCGCGCTCCCGGATCTACATCAACGCATATTTCGGAGGTAAACGGAATTAGAATTTCATCTCCTCCGGCGGATTCAATAATCAGAAGCGGGGCCGATCCGGTTGACAGCAAGCTCTTCACGATTCCAAGGGGCCTTCCGTCGAGTGTGACCGCTTCGATTCCTACGAGTTCGTGCTCGTAGAACTGATCCGGCTCGAGCTGCTTTCGATCGGATTCGTCGATGACCAGTCCGGCGCCCACGAGACCCCGGGCCGCATCCATCGTGTCATAGCCCTGAAATTTCAAAAGAACGCGGTCCTTTACGAACCTCTTCTTCTCTATCAGGAGGTTCAGACTGGAGCCGTCTCGCGCTCGCAGCCTGACCTCGTTGTTAACGTCGAACCGCTCGAGGAAATCGGTCTCTATGTCGCATGCGACTTCCCCGTGGACCCCATGTGGTTTGACTATCCGCGCAATCACCACGTCGCCGTGGGCTGCATTTTTGGAAGACGCGCTCACTACTCCAGAATCTCGAGCACGAAACGCTTTCTGAGCTTCATGCCGGCCGCACTGAGGATCGTTCGAATGGCTCGGGCGGTACGGCCCTGTTTGCCGATCACCTTGCCCAAATCCGGTTGAGCGACTCTCAACTCGAGCACCGTAGTTGCCTCCCCCTCTACTTCATTGATCGCGACCTGATCCGGGTTGTCCACCAGAGCTTTCGCTACTTCTTCTATCAGCTCCTTTATCGACCCGTTCTTCATTAGCCACCTCCGTATTTATTGGCTGGTCGGGAAGGAAGAACGCAGATGCAATAGCCGTTCACGGCTGAGCCATGCTCACCGTGTCGTCCTAGCGTTTATGCAGTGTCGGCGCTTACAGGCGACGGTTTGAGTTTAATCAAACTCCGCACCGTGTCGGACGGCTGAGCCCCGCGTTCTATCCAGTAAGTAAGCCGGTCGTGGTTCAGTTTGACCTCAACCGGCCGTCTGCACGGATCGTAGTACCCAACCGACTCGACAAAACGGCCGTCGCGTTTCGAGCGCTTTTCAGCAACTACAATCCGGTAGAATGGCCTTTTCTTTGCACCCATTCTCGTCAATCTAATTGAAAGCAATCCGCACCTCCGTCCTTGCAATTTCCAACCCAGAGCAATTTCCAGCCCAGAACTGGATTTCTTTTATCATACGAGTAATCGGGCCGCCCAATCCTCGCCGCAAAGCGGAATCGAGATGCCCCCGCGCTGATTTCATTTTTTCTTTTTCTTCTTTCTGCGCTTGGTAGCCTTACGCCGGCCGCCGAAACCCATTCCGCCGGCCAGTCCCGCGCCTAACTTTCCGCCGAGTCCCCCCATTAAGCTTCCGAGTCCGCCCGCGGTCATCATACGCATCATTTTTCGCATCTCGACATATTCGCGAACCATAGCGTTTACGTCCTGAACCGTGGTACCGCTTCCATTCGCGATTCGCTTGCGGCGCGATGCATTTAGTATCGAATGATCTTCGCGCTCTTTGAGTGTCATCGAGTTGATGATGGCTTCCGTGAACTTAAGCTTCCGCTCCATCTCACCCATCTGTTCGGGAGTCACTCGCATGCCTCCGAACAATCCTGACGGCAGCATGTCCATCAGCTTATCGAAGGAGCCCATTCGCTTGACCTGGCGAAGCTGATCGCGAAAATCTTCCAGAGAGAATCGGTCGCGGGCGATCTTTTGGCGAAGCTCTTCGGCCTTCTCCTCATCCACTTCGGATTGAACTTTCTCAATCAGAGAAAGCACGTCGCCCATTCCCAGTATCCGCTGTGCAATACGGTCCGGATAAAAGGGTTCGATCGCGTCGTAGCGTTCGCCTACGCCGATGAATTTTATCGGTTGGCCGGTTACTTCTTTGACCGACAGCGCCGCTCCGCCTCGCGCGTCGCCTTCCATTTTCGTGAGGATTACGCCGGTGATGCCGACTTTCTCGTGAAACTCCTGAGCGGAGCGAACGGCGTCTTGTCCGGTCATCGCGTCGGCGATGAACAGGATTTCCGAAGGCAGCGTCTCCTGCTTGAGCTGCTGGAGCTCGATCATCAATTCTTCGTCGACGTGCAGGCGGCCTGCCGTGTCCAGCAGCAGCGTGTCGTATCCCACGAGCTGGCACTCGCGAACGGCCTGTCTGGCAAGCTCGAGCGGTGAATCGACGCCCGGTACATCAAAGACAGGCATACCGATCGATTGTCCAATCAGGGCGAGTTGCTGGCGGGCAGCGGGACGATAAACGTCGACCGATACAAGAAGCGGGCACCGCTTCTGCTGCTCCGCAAGCATTTTGGCCAGCTTGCCGGTCGTCGTCGTTTTCCCCGAGCCCTGAAGGCCGACGATCATTACTACATTGGGAATTCGCTTGGTGAATAAGAGTTGGGTGGATGTGCCGCCGAGTACATCGACAAGCTCGTCGTATACGAGTTTGATTACTTGCTGCGCGGGTGAGAGCGAGCCTACGACCTCTTCTCCCACCGCTTTCGCTTTAAGCCTGTCTACAAGGCTCTTTACGACTTTGTAATTGACGTCCGCCTCGAGCAGGGCGATGCGAATCTCACGCATAGCGCTGTCGATGTGCGCCTCGGTTAATCTGCCCTGGCCCCGCAGATCCTTGAGCACTTTTTTCAGTTTGTCTGAAAGCGCTTCAAACATTATGATGGTGCACTCCGGCGGAAAAAACGGAAACAAGTAACCTATTATGATGCGGCTGGACTGTCAAGGTGCGCCGGCCTTTCCAACCTTTTGCGCCTGCGGCTTGTACAGGTCGCGCCGCGATAATAGAATACCCCCTCTCGCCTAATGTTACTTTGGTTTAGCTGTGCGGTAGTTAGAGTCTCCGGCTGAGACTCCGGGTTGCGCTGTATGTGTTGGCAGGCCGCGAAAGATTCGACTGGCCGGCTTGTTCTTCAAACCTGGATCGAGACGATCCTGCGATGGCTGAGACGCAATTTCAAATCAAATCCTCCTGGGCCGCACTACCGCTCGAGCTTATCGTTGGCGTCATTTTCTTTGCCCACGGACTGCAAAAGCTCGCCGACATACCTGCGTTTGGAGCAAACGTCATGGCCCCCCTGGGCATTCCCGCATGGATCGCGTATCTGGTCACCGCCGCCGAGTTTGGAGGGGCGATACTGCTGTTGACCGGAGTACTGGTTCGGCTCGGAGCCTTCGGCCATCTTTGCGTCATGGCTGTCGCCATCGTCCAGGTTCATTGGAAAAACGGACTCGTGGGGCCAGGAGGCTTTGAGTATCCATTGAGCTTGTTCGCCGCGTCCGTCGCGCTCTTGATTCTCGGCTCCGATCCATTATCTATTCAGCGCAACGCAAGCGACTACTTCAGGAGATCGGACGCAGTCGGAGGACCCAGCCGTCGAGAGTTTATCGACATCACACTGGTAACGGTAAAAATAGCGGGGATACTGTTGATCCTGGCAGGCGTCGGCATAGTCGTCGCTCGTCAATATCTGGCGATTCCGGACGGAACCGTACCATTGGTGATCCTAGTGACTGCGGGCCTCGCGTCATTTTTGACAGGCGCGACTCTGATATTCGGTAAAATCTGGGCGTACGTTCCGGCATTCGTGCTCGCCAGGCTGTATCTGGCCGGCGGAGTCTTGCTGTCGTTCTGGGTGAAGTTTGCGGTGCGAGGAGGATCAACCCTGCTCGTGGGTATGCTTATGCTCTTCCTGCTTCGCCGCGCGAGACGCCGCTCGTCTTGAGCTTCGTTCGAATCACTCGCGCGTGCGGCGCTAATCGACGCTGATCAACAATGTCACAACCCGAACTGATCAAATCAAAGGATACCACTGCTCCGGCGATGCCCTGGTATTCGGATATTTCCAAAGACCAGTGGAACACGTTGATTGCGGCGATGCTGGGGTGGATGCTCGACGCAATGGACTTTGTCCTTTACGTCATGGCGCTCACCACGCTGCAGAATGAGTTCAAGTACGGAGCCGACATCGCAGGTCTCCTCAGCTCTGCGGCCCTTGTCACTTCGGCTTTTGGTGCAATGCTCTTTGGCGTGTTGGCTGACCGCATAGGCCGAACCCGTGCATTGATGGCCACCATAATTACGTATTCGCTGTGCTCGCTCGGTACGGCGACTTCGCAGAATTTCGTACAACTGATGATATGGAGGGCTGCGCTTGGCCTTGGATTGGGCGGCGAGTGGTCCTCGGGCGCGGCTCTTGTGAGTGAGACCTGGCCGGCGGAGCATCGTGCTAAGGCGATCGGCATCATGCAATCGGGCTGGGCACTAGGCTATATGGTTGCAGCTTTGCTCACAGCCGCGATCCTTCCGACTATCGGATGGCGTTGGTTGTTCGTGGTCGGAGTTTTCCCCGCGCTGATAGTTTTCTGGATCAGGAAAGGGGTCAAGGAACCGCAAGTATGGGCGAGCCGCGTTCAGCAAGGGGTGAAAGAACAGCATCCGCTTGCCGCGATTTTCGGCCGCGAGTTGATAGGCAAGACTATCAAGGCCACTTTACTGACCGGCCTGGTAATGTTTGGTTACTGGGGGCTGTTCACATGGCTGCCGGCTTTTCTGGAGAGCCCGGTCGAACGCGGCGGAGCGGGTCTCGGAATCGTAAAATCAATGGCCTGGGTAATCCCGATGCAGGCCGGAGCCTTCTTTGGTTACCTCTCATTCGGATTTGTTGCCGATCGAATAGGCCGCCGTCCTGCTTTCATAATCTATCTTATCGGCGCCGCCATTCTCGTACCGATATATGGACAGATGGCGCGCAGCCCGATTGCGTTAATGGTGCTTGGCCCCCTCCTCGGATTTTTCGGACACGGCTACTTTAGTTTATTTGGAGTGATGCTGGCGGAGATCTTTCCGACGCGGGCCCGCGCCACGGGACAAGGGTTTGTGTATAGCACGGGGCGGGCTCTCAGTGCGCTGGGACCGTATTTCATCGGCGCGTTAGCCGTTCGTAGCGGCCTCGGATCGGCGCTGGCTCTTACCTCAGCGTTCTTTCTGGCGGGCGCATTAATGATACTCACGTTGCCGGAAAGCCGCGGCAGCAAGCTTGCATAGGCTTTTGTGTTCGGCCTGCCGGCGATCGAGCAGGAATTCAGTAAAGGCCGAAGAAATAAATGTTGATTACCGTTCTGCAATGTTGTATAAGGGGAAAGACGCCTCAATGTTGTGGTGTTGAGTATTGACTTTTCTACCTCTAAGACCCGGATCAAAAACCCTGAACTCGTTTTAGAGTCTCACAAGCACTAAACGTTCACTAGGCTTCTGACAACCAGAGTCTATTTAAAAATTTAGGGCTGTAAATCTATCTCACCAACAGGAGAGTAAATGGATAGGAAGTATAAACAGCGCGGATACCAGCAGGACGACGATCGCGACCGGCGACCGCGTCCCGCCAAAGCGCAAAAATCAGATGTACGTGCGCCGCGGATGCCTGCATTTCGGGAAGTAACGAGATGCGCGCTTTGCGGCACTCAAACAAGGATCGAGGTCGGTGGAATAGAGTTCTCAGCGCAATGTCAAAAATGCAAATCGGATCTTCATACCTGCAAAAACTGTCTCAATTTCGATCCGGGCGCCCGGTTTCAGTGCCGCAAACCTGTAACGGAGCGAATTGCAAAGAAAGACATGCGAAACGAGTGCGAATTCTTTGAACCTCGCAAGACAGTGGAACGCGAGACTACACAGGCAACAGAACCGACAAGAGATGCCAGGTCAGCATTCGATAAGTTGTTCAAGGTCTAGCGTCCCGGACCGGAACAGCGCCAGGTCTTAGTTCCTGGCCGGAAGAAATCTTTTCACAAAATATCGATATACGATTCCGCCGAGCACACCGCCGATTATCGGCCCAACTATATAGAGCCACCACTCGTTGCCCCGAGGCCCCGGGAAGGCGACTCTGTCATAGCCGACCGTGTACGCGAATAGTCGCGGCCCGAAATCCCTAACCGGATTAACGGCGTCCATCGTCAAAGGCGCGCCTATGCCCACTATCGCGGTCACGGTAAGCCCGACGAAAATCGGACCCAGGCCCGCCTGCGGAGTGCCGGTGCTCGTTTCTTCGGTTAACGCGAAGATCATTAACAGCAGAAACATCGTCAATACGATTTCGGTCAACAGAGCGCCTGTCGTCGAAACCTTGGCCATCGCGGCTGCATCGATGCCGATACTTCCGGGATTGGGATAGAAGCACGAGAAGATCATCATCAGCTTTTGACTGCCCGGCTGACCGATCGAAACTCCGAGCCTTTCAGCAGCGCCGGACCAGAATCCGCGCCACAAACCGTAAATGCATGCCGATGCCAGATATGCGCCGGCAATCTGGCTCAGGATGAACGGAACTACGCGCCTCAAAGGAAACCCTCGGAGGATAGCCATAGTAATGGTGACCGCGGGATTGAAGTGCGCTCCTGAAATCGAGCCGGCCACGTAAATTCCAAAAGTAACCGCAAGGCCCCACATAACGGCGACCGCCCATCCATCCAGCGCGCCCGTCAACACGGCCGCCGCTACAGCTCCGTCTCCCAACAGAATCACGATGAACGTGCCGATAACTTCAGCGACGCATTGGCCTGCCAGGCTTGGCAGGACTGCCGGCTTCGTTTCTATCGAAGCCTCTTTGCTCACCTGCAAGACTATTTCAGTATTTGTCAGTCCCAATGTTTCACCTACAGGTACTTGCCCATGAAGTTCAAAGTACGCCACCAGGCCCGACTGACGAGGCTCGGCCATTTGGAGCTTGGAAGAGTTGTCGAGCGCGTTGCGCTTGACTCATCCCATCGGTTGGACCATCCGCTCGCATCCCAAACGAGATCGGAGCCGCGTATTCCCGCGCGAGCCATCGCACCCGCCGGATGTTTGCCGTTGTCGGAAAACGCATTATCGTGGATCCAGTTTCGCTCGGGTATCGCGCCTACGTCGAACACCGTGCCTGCCGGAAACGCTACTTCGAGGCTGAATACGGCTACTCCATAACAGTCATTACCTCGAACTTCGTTTCCTGCTACTTCGTTGTCATCCGCCGCCATCACCAGTATTCCCGTGCCGGGCGGCACGTGGGACACAATCGAGTTTGGATTGCCGAAGTTCTCGTGGTTGTTGTTGATGACGCGATTACCGATTACTTTGCAGCCGCGGCCGGCCTTGGAGACATTGTTCGGAAGAATGAACACGAGAATTCCGCCCGTGTTGTTATGCACGTAATTATTCTCGACAACAGCGTCGAGTGAGTTCTCGATTTCGATTCCGGTTACGCTGTCGTGAGCTTCGCAATTCTTTACGACTATGTCCCTGGATTGTCCAACGTAGAGCGCCGCGTCGGCAATTCCGCTTGCGACGCAGTTCTCCAGAGTCACGCCCGTGCAGCTTACCGGATAGATCCCATAGAGGCCGGTGTCGTCGATAACCAGGTCGTGGAAGACCGGACCTCGCGCGTGTTGCACGACGACCCCATTGGCGACATAGCGCCGAATCGCGAATCCCTCAATGTGGAAATTACTCCCCGTTGCTATCACTGCATCCGAAAGCTTCTTCTCTCCATCTAGAATGGGCCGCGCGGAAGCCAATTGAGGCTGAGTAACACCTTCACCGTCTCCGCTGGAAGCGGAAGTATTCGACGTGATCTCCGTAGCTGGCTTCTTCAGGCCGCGAAGTGTGATGTTATCGAGATCGATGATCAGTTGTTCGTGATAGGTTCCCGGATGGACTTCGATCGTATCTCCCGAACGTGCCTTATCGATGGCGGCCTGAATTGACTCGCCCTCTTTAACGGTCAATGTCTCCGGCGCGCGGGCCGCCTGTTGCTGACGAGCAGACCCCGAATTGTATTTAGCAATCAGATCGTGAACGGGATTCTTCAACCTTCCTACTATCGGCAGCCCCGACGGCACGCGTTCAGGGAACTCAGGCAGATTTGACTCGTCAGTCAGTGCGTAAAGAAACGCGATCAGATCCGTTTTTTCCTGCGGAGTGATGGTATATGAGTGAATCTTGTCATCCGGAATCGCCTCTTTGAAACCGACCCCCGGCCCTCCACCCGCGGCATAAAAATCGAGCACCTCTTCAAGTGTTTTGAATCGGCCGTTGTGCATGTAAGGCGCGCTCAAGACGACGTTGCGAAGCGACGGAACTTTGAAAGCATAGCGATAGCCGTCGCCGCCCTCGATTTCAGCGCGACCGAGATCAGGCTTCTGTGGATCGATGTCCGGCACGCCGATGATTTTGAAGTCTCGATTAGCGAACGTAGGCAGGCCGTGGCATTCGAAGCATCGCGTCTTGCCGGAGCGAAATAGATTGAAGCCTCGCCGCTGCTCCGCGGTAAGCGCGCCCGCGTCGCCGGCGGCATATCGGTCGAAAGGTGAGTTGTTCGCGGTAAGAGTACGTTCGAAAGCCGCGACGGCGTTTTCGACCGTTCGCAGCGTTATGCTCGAACCGGCTTCTCCGCCGAATGCTTCATCGAACCTCCTGGTGTACTCGGGAACAGCTTTTAGTTCTTTAACCAGGTTATCCGCGTTCTCAGCCATTTCGATGTCGCTCGTTATGGGTCCTTCGACCTGTTGCTCCAGGTCGGCCGCGCGTCCGTCCCAGAACTGCAGCTTGTTATAGGCGGCGTTCCACAAGCTCGGCGCTCCTCTTCTTACAGGAGAACCGCTCGTGCGGTCGGATCCGATTCCGTGACCGCCCCTCCCCATCGATAAAGCTCGCCCATCGGTGAATCCGAGATCCGGATGATGGCAGGTAGCGCATGAGATATCGTTATCGCCTGACAATATCGGATCGAAGAAAAGCAGCCTTCCCAGTTCAATTCTTTCTTTTGATCGAGCATCGTTGATCGGGTTGTCAGGCCGAATCACCATCGCTGGAAACTCTCGCTTGAGGCCGCTGCTGCCTGGAGTGACCCCGGTTGTAGCGTCATCGCCCGCGAAATCCGCTTCCGCGGGCATGAGGCCGAGAACCAGGATACCCGTGAGCGGTAGAGCTACGATCGCCGTTATTATCAGCGGCCATAACCTGCGTTTTGACTTTGTATGAGGTAACGATTGGCCCACTGAAGCCGTTGTATCCATGCTCTGCCTCCGGCGCCGAAAGATCGAGCGAGATGAAATTGGCGACGATTATATTGGGCGGGCGGCCTACAATCAAAGCATTTCCATTTATCGAGGCGAATTGCGCTTATAGCGGATGGGCCCTAAACTGCATTCTTTCCGAACGCCGAAGAAAAAGAAATTTGAATGAAACGTAATACCGCCACAGTTTTGATGATCTTCGGCATCCTTCTCACCTTGATAGCGTTGAATCTCGCATTCCTGGTCGATAAGGACGAGGATGAAACGGAGGAAAAGTCAAAGAGGTCAACGTATCGATCTACGCCATACGGCATTAAGGCGCTTTATTCGCTCCTGGAAGAAAGCCGGTATCCCGTCCAGCGACTCGAGCATCCGTTCACCGATCTTCCGGGCCTTCACAACGTTGGTACGCTGGTAATGATCGATGCTGAAGAGGAGTTCAATCCCGCGCCCGCCGAGTTCGAAAGCCTTTCCAAATGGATCGCATCCGGGAAGCTGTGTGTTTTGGTCGGTCGAAAGATAAGCGTTCCTTTTGACGAGCACACATATGTAGCAACTCAACTGGCGGGTTATGGCAAGGAAGCAAGAGTGCTTCAGCCCACGGATCTGACCCGCGGCGTCACTAAGATATCGCTCTCCGACTTTGCGAGCTCTGTTCGAGTGCAGAGCAGTACCGCTATCGCCCATGTGGGAAGCGATGCCGGAACCGTTGTAGCGGATACCAAACTCGGCAAAGGGCGCATCATCATTCTTACCGATCCATATGTCATCGCCAACAACGGGATCTCAAAGGCCGATAACCTTACGCTTGCGCTAAATCTACTGGCCGAGCGCCCTGAGGGAGACATTGCGTTCGACGAATACCATCACGGCTACGGTATCAGCGGAAGAGCCGGGGGAGCTACGGCCGGCGTGATGGCTTATTTTTCGGGCACGCCGGTCCCCTGGATGATGAGACAATTGGGTCTGATCATTCTGCTGTTTGTATTCTCAAAGGGCCGAAGATTCGCCCGTCCGCTTCCGTTGAAGCGGGAGAGGCGCACCACGAACCTGGAATTCGTTTCCTCAATGGCCGTCATCACAAGGCTGGCTCGCGCCACCGACATCGCCATGCAGAGCATCTACACTGAATTTCGTAGACGCCTCTGCCAGTACGCAGGCCTTCCACCGAAAAGCTCATCCGCCGCGCTGGCTGAGGCAGCGTCAAGGCGCGCCAAAAAGAATCCCGCAAGATTAAAGGCTTTGATGACGCGCTGCGAGGAGGTTGCATCGGGAGCGCCGGCCAGCGATTCCGAAATGCTGAAACTCGTCGCAGGCGTGAGAGAATTGGAATCCTCACTGAAGCTCTAAGAACGGCTCTCAGGTGAAGCTGTGATAGACTCTTCGCGGTTCACGAACTCTCGGCCAACGGTGAGATCACAGCTAAGACAACGCACACTTCTTATCGGCGCTGTTGTGGTTGTGTGTTTCCTAACGTTCACATCGAGAGCAGAAACACTCAGGCAAAAAAATCAGGTCAAACCTGCGAGCATCGAGACACTCAACACTGCTATGGCAGGGCCGGAAATTAATCAGCCGTTGTTAGGGCTCGCGGTCACTTTGGTTGCGATCGAGCCGAACGTCCGTGGATTCGGAATCCTCGGTCTGGGCGGTGTCATAGCCTCCGTGATAGGATCGCTGATCCTGATAAACGTTGACGCTCCCGAGTTGAGGCTCCCCCTTGGCCTTTTCCTCGGCGTCGTTATTCCCACTGCTTTTCTTGTTACAGTAATGCTGCGGCTGGCGTTCAAATCGCGGCGGGCAAAGCTTACGGTGGGAGAACAGCCAATTATCGGGTTAATCGGTCGCGCGGAGACCGACTTTAAAGATGAAGGAACTGTTTTCGTGCGCGGAGAGTTATGGAAGGCGCGCTCGCGAAGCTTGATATTGAAGGGCGCCGAAGTACAGGTCGCCGGCCTTCACGGCCTGACGCTTGAAGTCGAGGCCTTGAAAAATGAAACGGCAGGAGCAGGAGTAATGAGTTCGCGGGGAGAAACGAATGAGTAACAAAAGCGTAGTAGCGATATTCATTATCGGAGTCTCGTTGCTTCTGGCCGCATTCTGGGCCGGTTTGAAGGTGACCAGAGAACCGGCCGCGGTTACTCAAGTCGACGCAAAGACGATCGGGCCGCCGACTGCCGCGGACGGCGCGTCCGCCGAAACAGTCACAAGCGGCTCCGGTTATGTAGTGCTCGTTGGCACATTCGGCAGCGCGGAGAAGGCGGATCAGCTAACGGCCGAGCTGCGACGGAAATCCTACAAGAGCGCGTACACTCAGGCGCCTGTGCGCGCGGACGAGACTCTCTACCGTGTTTTCATTGGCCCTTATGAAAAGGCCGAAGCCGACCGCGTGGCTAACGAGCTTACCACGGAAGGCCGCAAAGGCGTGATGATCAGACCGCAGAGTTGAGCTGAAGATTATGCTGGTCCAGATTGAACGAAAGCCCGCTGGTTCTCGATTGCCGGAATGGCTCAGGAAACCGCGCAGGAACGCCGATGCGGATCACGAGCTGAAGAAGATGCTTCGCTCGAAAGGGCTCCACACCGTGTGCGAGGAGGCTCGCTGTCCGAATCGCAACGATTGCTTTGAGCGGCGCGCCGCGACTTTCATGATACTCGGAGACGTTTGTTCGCGAAGCTGCGGCTTTTGCTCGGTAAAGACCGGGCGCGGCGCTTCGATGCAATCACTAGTCAATGAGCCGGAGGAAGTTGCGGATGCGGCTGCCCGGCTCGACCTTCGCTATGTGGTCATTACTTCGGTCAATCGCGATGAGCTTCCGGATGGAGGAGCGGAACACTTCGCAAAGACGATTGCAGCGGTTCGCAATCGCCTCCCCGATTCAAAAATCGAAGTGCTCACGCCGGATTTTAAAGGAGATTCGACCGCGCTCAGAACCGTTCTCGACGCCGAGCCGGATACATTCAATCACAATGTCGAAACCGTTCCGCGGCTCTACGGTCGCGTCCGTCCGCAAGCCGACTACCTTCAGTCGCTGCGAGTCCTTAACAATGCTCGTCGCTACGCGCCTCGCGTCGTTACGAAATCAGGCTTCATGGCGGGGCTCGGCGAAACGGAATCCGAAGTGTTCGATCTGCTCGAAGATCTTCGAGAAAATGAGATTGATGTTGTTACCATAGGCCAGTATCTACAACCCACGCGGGCTCATCTGCCCGTGTCTGAGTATGTACATCCTGAGATCTTCGAGAAGTACCAGCAGTATGGCGAAGGACTTGGGTTCCGCGCCGTTTTTTCGGGGCCGCTCGTCAGGAGTTCATACATGGCCGAAATGGTGAATGAAAGGACGCAGGCGGTCGGCCGCCGCAGTGAGGCGCCTGGATCGAACCTGGAGAATCTGGTCGGAGATTTCTAAACACTTGTCGAATTAACCGGCAGGCCCGCGCAATACACTCTTGATCAATTCACCTCCATCAAGTTCCGGCTTACGGCGCGCGTTTCGCGTTCGCCATACGGAAGAAGCCATTAAGCCCGCGTTTACCCGCGAGGAAATCCTCGCCAGCCGGCTTCGTCTATCCAAAGTCCTGCCCTATCAAAGATCGTCTCCGGCGTTCCCGAGCAATCTGGCGCTGGCAATCTGTTCCGGACTCTTGTTGGTCTTCGCGTTTCCCGATTGGGGTCTCTGGTCGCTGGCGTGGGTGGGCGCGGCGCCGCTGATTATGGCAGTTGCGCGGGATCAAAGGTTCTTCACATCCCTTGCGCTGGGAACCGTGACCGGAACAGTGTTCTACATTGGCACATCCCATTGGATTGGCTACTCGATCCACAATTACGGCGCTGTGAGTATACCGTTGACAGAGCTCATCATTCTGCTCTTCGGAATCCTTCTGGGTCTGTTCACGGGATTATTTGCGGCCTGCCTCGCGATCTGCATCAAGAACTTTGGCGGAGGCGCGATAATCGCGGCGCCGCTGCTCTGGGTGGGGAGCGAGTGGAGCAGGCTGGCGGTGACCGGCATAGGCTGGAACTCAATCGGTTATTCGCAGGCGTTCCAGCCATTGCTTATACAGATCGCTCGGGCGGGCGGCGTTTATATAGTGAGCGCCCTGGTTGTGTACGCAAGCGCGGCCCTTGTTTTTGCGTTGGTCTATCTCGAGCGAACACGCGGCATCGTCGTTCTTACCTCCGCGGGATTGTTGGCGCTGACGACTTTGATATACGGTCGAGCGGCCATTCGCCGTGAGCCTGCAAAGGGAATGGTCAGGGTTGCAGCGGTGCAACCAAACTTTCCGATTCAAGCCGAATGGGACAACCCGGCGTTCGTGGACGAGATGACTGACCGGCAAATCTCGCTCTCGGAAAGGGCCATCAAATCGGCCGCTGAGGAGTCGAAGGGCCAACGCGGAGTCGATCTGGTCATATGGCCGGAATCGCCGATCGACTACACGTACGATCGCGACAACGCGCTCAAGTCAAAGCTCGCTGAGTTCGTGAAACGAAATAATGTTTCGTTGCTCATGAGTACCTGGTGGCCCGCTCCAAACGAGGGCCTATTCAACAGCGCTCTGTTAATAGGGGCTTCTGGAGCGCCGATTAACCGCTATGATAAGATCGCGCTGATGCCGTTTGGAGAGTATGTGCCGGCGCGGAACTTTATCCCATTCGCGGATCGAATCCCCGCGCTGGTGGCTGATACCGCGGCAGGATCCAATTCGACGCTTTTTGAAGTAGCGGGAGCCCGCCTTGGCTTAAACATATGTTTCGAGACCACGAGGCCCAATCTTGCTCGCCGATTGAGACTCGAAGGCGCATCGGCGCTCGTGCAGAGCTCTAATGAAGCGTGGTTCGGACCGACCGCGATAGCAAGACAGATGCTCGCTCACTCGGTGTTTCGCGCGGTCGAGAATAACGCCGAGCTGATAAGGGTAACCAACTCGGGGGACTCGGCGAGAATCGACCGGTACGGCCGAGTTTCGGATGTCTGCCCCTCGTTTCAGGCCGTAGCGCGAGTCTGGAACGTACAAGGCGCGGGCGATCCGACTGATTCGGGACCGACGTTCTACACCACTCATGGAGATCTCTTCGCCGTAAGCTGCACCGCGCTCGGACTACTGTTCGTTTTTGCATCGTTGATCAAAGATAGAGTGAAAAGGAACAAACAACTCGATGATTGAAGAACTCAGAGAAAAGTACGAAACGCTTTCAACCCGCGCCGGTGAATTGCGGAGGTTTCTTTGACCCCGAATCCAAGCGGCAAGAACTCGCCAAACTCGAAGAAGAGCTTACAAAACCAAACTTCTGGAACGATCAAGAAAGCGCGCAAACAGTCCTGAAAGCGCGCAGCCGTCTCGAGACCGCCATACAGAAAGCCGAGCAGTTTCGCCGGCAGATCGATGATGCCGGCGTGCTCCTCGAATTCGCGAGTGATGACGAGGGCTCGCTCAGCGAATTGAAGAGCGCTCTCGATAAACTCGAAAAAGACGTTGAAGAAACACAGACAGAAGCACTGCTGTCCGGACCCAATGATGCTCGCAATGCGATCGTGACTATAAATGCGGGAGCGGGCGGCACCGATGCCCAGGATTGGGCCGGAATGCTGCTCCGCATGTATCTCCGTTGGTGTGAGCGGCGCGGATTCAAGACCGAGATTGTCGACGAACAACCCGGCAAGGAAGCGGGAATCAAATCGGCCACGTTCACCGCCAGCGGCGAGTACGCCTACGGGCTGCTTGTGCCCGAAGCCGGGGTGCACCGGCTCGTTCGGCTCAGTCCGTTCAACGCCGGATCGAGCCGTGAAACGAGCTTCGCATCGGTGTTCGTCTATCCAGAGATTGCGGACGACATTGAAATAGAAATTCAGGACAAGGATCTGAGAATCGATACCTATCGGTCGTCCGGAGCCGGCGGCCAGCATGTGAATGTGACGGATTCAGCGGTCAGGATAACTCACCTGCCATCCGGCATCGTCGTGACCTGCCAGAATCAGCGCTCCCAGCATCAGAATCGCTATGTAGCGATGAAGATTCTCAAATCCAAACTATATGAGCTCGAGATAGAGAAGAAGCGAGCCGAAACCACTCAGCTCGAAGAGTCAAAACGAGACATATCGTTCGGCTCACAGATAAGAAACTACGTCCTGCATCCGTATCGCTTGGTTAAAGACGTGAGGACGAAATTCGAAACATCCGATGTCGATAGGGTGCTGGATGGCGATCTCGATGATTTCATCGAGCAGTTTCTTCTCTCGAAGAGCGGCGCGAAATCGGCTCCGGGCGAAGCCAATCAGTAAAGGCCGCTCCTGCGCCAAATGAAACAAGAGAATTTCAGCCGCTGAAGCAGCAAGAAATGACCAACTCAAAAGGCGCGACCGAATCGATAAACGGCATCGAGATGTATTACGAAACGCGAGGGGAAGGTGAGCCTCTTGTGCTGATACACGGCGGCGGAGGAGTCGGCGCGACCTGGGACCTTATATTCAAGGAGACGCCCGACGGCTACAGGTTGATCATTCCCGATATGCGAGGCCACGGCCGATCGACCAACCCTTCGAATGAGTTCTCGTTCCGGCAACTGGCGCTCGATCTATTCGAGCTACTGGATAAGCTCAAGGTCGATCGCTTCAAAGCAATAGGCATGAGCCTCGGCGCAAAGACTCTTCTCCACGTTGCCACTCAACAGCCGAATCGCGTCGCGGCTATGGTTCTTGTGAGTGGTACACCGTACTTTCCTGCTCCGGCCCGCGCTGCTATGAGAGCGCTGGACCCGGATAATCGCACCGAGCAGGAATGGAATCAGATGCGCCAATGGCACGTGCATGGCGATGACCAGATTCGACAGCTATGGCGGCATATGAACGCGCTCAGCGAGAGCTACGACGACGTGAACTTCACGCCGCCATATTTGTCCACGATTGCTGCTCCGACCCTGATAATTCATGGCGATCGAGATCCTTTATATCCCGTGAACGCAGCGATGGAGATGTACTCGGCGATTCCAAGTTCATTTCTCTGGGTCGTTCCGAACGGAGGACACGGGCCGATATTCGGCGACATTGCGCCGCGATTCGTTGAGACGGCATTATCTTTTCTCGGAGGCGCCTGGGCGAAGCAATGACTCGGATTCGACCCCAGGGAACATGCATCCGAAAGCTAACCCAATGGGTGTGAAGGAGAGCGGCGGTGGTGGGAGCGTTTCTAATAATCTTGATGATGGCTCTAGGAGGGGCGGCGCCTGAAGCCCGCTCTAACATTGATGTCGACCCTCCCGCGGCGAAGGCGCCGGTCGCGGACACAATGACTGTTGCGCAAGAAAAACTGCCTGCGTTCGACGACTATCCTGTCGATAATCAATTCGAAGGAAAGCCCGCCCTGCCCCACATCGTCACAAAAGAAGCGAGTTTGTATCGAACCGCGATAAAGGAACAAGCCGCGAACGGACCGAACTTCGCCGGACACTACACAATAATCGAGATTGGCTGCGGAGCGGCCTGCGCGCAGTTTGCCGTGGTTGATGCCAGAACCGGCGATGTGCTCTTTCAACCATTCAATCTGGTATATGGCGCGGAGGATCAACGCGAGCTTCAGGAAAAGTACGATCCTCAATATCGCCTCAACAGCCGCCTGCTTGTTGCTTTTGGCTCAATTAAGACAAAAGGAAAGAGACTCTTCTTCTACAAGTGGGAAGGCGATCGCTTCAAGCTGGTCCATTCGTCGATAAAGAAAGACTAAGAAAGGCTCAGTGATGTTGGACATTGGCGACAGCGCGGCTACTTTTTCACTCTCAGGGCTTCGGGGCAGGCGCTGGTCGTTTCCCGAGGATGCAGCAGGCAAGCCGGCGCTGCTGGTCTTCTTCGAAACGGATTGTCCTACGTGCCAGCTTACGATTCCATATCTAAATCGGCTCTTCGAGGTTTTACGTGACCAGGCAAACGTGATCGGCATATCTCAGGATGCCGAGCCGCGGACCGCTTCATTGACCGCGCGGCTGCCGATTACCTTCCCGGTATTGCTCGACGAGGGCCTCGTAGTGACCCGTCAATTCGATCCGCAGGCAGTGCCCACGCTGTTTCTTTTAAGACCTGATGGCGTGGTCGCTCGAACACAAAGCGGCTTCGATAAAAGCGACCTCAACGCCATTGCCTCGGATCTCTCGCGGATGACTGGTGTCGATCCATTTATCATTGCGGAACCTTTCGATGGCGCGCCGGAACGGAAGATGGGCTGCGTCTCTCGCCATCTCGAGCGGATGGGGGAAGGCGAATCCGCGGACTCGCTCGATTTGTACTCGACCCGATCCGCAAGAGCCTCGCGAATCGTTCTGGAAGATTCCATCGATCCTTATGAGTATTGCGCTGAGAAGTTCAATGATCCGCTGCCTGTAGTCCCGCCCACGCTCGAACGGGTCGAGCGAATGTTGAGTCACGCGCAGCTTGCTCCTGATGAAGTGATAGCTCGAATACCGCCAAACTACGGAGCCGCCACAGTCGAGAAGATCGCCGCGAACGCCGTGATGGCAGGGTGCGTTCCCGAGATGATGCGGGTGCTGGTTCCGCTGCTGAGAGCGGTTTGCGACGAGCGTTTCAATATTCACGGTGTTCAGGCGACCACTCACTTCGCCGCTCCGCTGGTGATCGTAAACGGCCCGATTCGAAGCGAGCTCGGCTTCGCAAGCCGAAGCAATGTGTTCAGCAACGTAGCGCGCGCCAACAGCACTGTCGGAAGAGCGCTTCAGTTGATCCTGATCAATCTTGGAGGCGCCCGGCCAGGCGAGATCGATATGTCGACGCTGGGCAACCCGGGGAAGTTCTCCTTCTGCATAGCTGAAAACGAAGAAGACAGCCCATGGCAGCCCTTGCACGTGGAGCTTGGGTTCCGGCCGGATCAAAGCACGATCAGCCTCTTCGCCGGTGAGGCGCCCGGCGGAGTCAGCGAGCACAACGCGAGAACCGGCAAGGCGGTTCTGAAAGCGATCGCCGCAAAGCTGGCTACAGTTTGGAGCTATCGTCAGTGCGCTGCCGCAGAGGCAATCGTCGTGATCTGCCCCGAGCACGCAAAGACACTTGCTCGCGATGGGTTCACGAAGCAGTCCGCGCGAGAATTTCTATTCGAAAATACGGGCGTTCCGGTGCGGGCTTATAACGAACCCGATGGCGAAGGAACTCAGTTCGTAAAAATGTACAAAGAAGTCTGGATTGACGGCGAGCTCTGCTACAGAAAATTCCGTGAGCCTGAATCGATCAAGCTCGTCGTTGGCGGTGGAACCGCGGGAAAGTTCTCCGCGGTAATCGGCAGCTGGGCCACGGGTCCGCGAGGCAGCCAGATGGTGACCTATCCCATATGATCCGACTACAGCTTTGTATATCCGCGGAAGCGGACCCGATAAGATTCGAGAGAGGAGAGCTGAAAATGCCAATCACACTGGTCAATCCGCTTGATGAGACGCCGCGCGCTCATGTCGCTGCGGCGCAGCGGCTCGATACGCTTGTCGGTAAGACAATCGGTCTGCTGGACATCAGCAAGCCCGGAGGCAGCATATTTCTTGATCATATCGAGCGACGGCTGCGCGAACGGTACGGAGTGGCGGCGGTTTTACGGGAGATGAAGCCGACGTTCACCAAGCCCGCGCCGGCGGACGTGCTCGATAAAATGCGCGATCACAAGGTTGACGCGGTCATTGAAGCGCTGGCCGACTGAGGGTCCTGCACGACGTGCAGTTTGCACGATTCAATAAGGCTCGAAACATCAGGCATAGCGTCTATTCCGGTTGCTACCACTGAGTTCATTACCGCCGCTCGTGCTCAGGCAAGTGCGTTGGGCCGCGCGGACTATGACGCGGTCTACGTCCCACATCCGATTCAGGACCAAACTCGTGAAGAGATCGAGGCCAAGGCGGACGCCGTTCTTGAAGAGATCGTGTCGAGATTAATCGGAAGATGAATTCGGTATCCCCCGCCCTGCTCGGGTTGCGAGCCGCGAAGTATCACGTGCCGTTTAAGCTTACCGACAGCGCGCTCGGATAATTCATTTCGGCTCTACAGGCTTCACTTCGAAGCCTTGTACACCTGACCTGCTTTCATAACGAAGGCGACTTTTCCGAGCGCGTGGATGTCCTCGAGGGGGTTGCCTTCGACCGCGATTATGTCCGCGAGCTTTCCTCGTTCAATAGTCCCGATCTGCTTTTCCATTCTCAGGAGTTGAGATGTTGTCGTTGTCGCGGCCCGCAGCGCATCGAGAGGCTTCATTCCGTATTCGACCATTTTATAGAACTCCCGCGCGGATGTGCCGTGTTCGAACGCGCCCACGTCGGTGCCGAATACTATCTTCACTCCCGCCTTCATGGCTTTCTGAAAGACTTCTCTGTGACGAACGACTATTCGCCTTCGCATATCGGTATCGTCTTCGCGGGTCTCTGGAATATAGACGGAGAGCGTCGGACACCAGAATACGCCGCGTTCGACCAGCAGTTTGATAGCCTCGTCGTCCATCAACATTCCGTGCTCTATCGACCTGGCGCCGCCGCGTATCGCATTCTTCGCGCCGTCGCCTCCATAGGCATGAGCCGCGACATCGCGTCTCCATCTCTTTGCTTCTTCGACGACCGCGCGCACCTCATCGACTGATACTTGACCGAGCGGCTCGAGCGTAACCGGGTCCACGTGACGGAGCGTGCCAGTCGCATAGAGCTTGATCCAATCGGCTCCGTACTTCACCTGGCGGCGTATCTCGGCGATCATTGCATCCCGAGAATCGGTGAGAGCGGCCGGCTCCGGAACTTGAATGTCCGGGTTGAGCCCGGCGTTGTTCATATGGCCGCCCGTGATCGTGAGCGCGTAGGTGGAAACCAGGAGTCGAGGTCCGGGCACGATGCCTTGATTAATGCCGTCGCGAAGAGCGACGTCGGCGAAGCCGGCGCCTTCGCTATCCAGATCCCGCATAGTCGTGAATCCGGCTTCCAGATCGCGTTTGGCGGCGGCTACGCCTTGAACGGTTCGAAAAGCCTGTGATTTCGTGATGACCGGCGGCGCCCCGCGCTCATCCTCGGGCTGCAACATCACGTGAGTATGGCAATCGATGAGTCCGGGAAGGACCGTGTAGCCCGAGAGATCTATGACTCTTGCGCCGGCAGGGATTGCAAGTCCGGCGCCCACCTGCTCGATCCGCTCGCCGTTTACGATAATCACGGCGTTCTGGATTACCGAGCCGTCCATTGGATTGATAAGGCGTCCGCAGCGTATGGCCGTAAGTGACGCGTTTTGCGCCGGTGCTTTGAGACAGAAGACGGAGAGAAGAAGCGAGATTGCAAGAATCGAGCTAATCGGGCTTTTATGCATTACACTCACTTTCGTTTTTGTTTTGGCGGATTATACTGTGACAGGCTTCTTGATTACAGAAAACCGGTCCGGTAGTCAAGAAAGGGCAGAAAAGGGAACTTCCGGCAGCCCATATCTGAATAATGAAGGTAGCCGGCAGCCCAGCATAGAAAACGGGCATTAAGCACGAGGACGATGGCGTTAAGCAGCTTCTTAAGCGATTACGATCTGTTGCGGCTTATGATGGCCGGGAACGAAGAGGCTTTCACGATCCTGTATCGCAGGCGTCAGGGAGGAATCTACAGATTCGCGATACAGATGTCAGGTTCTGAATCCATCGCCGAGGATGTTACGCAGGAGGTGTTCCTCCTCCTCATGCGCGAAGCTGCCGGCTACGACCCCGAACGCGGATCTTTGTCAGCATATCTGTATGGTATCGCGCGAAACTTTGTTCTGAGGCGGCTCCAACAGGATCAGAGATTCGCGGCGATCGACGATGAGAAGATCGACCTTCATGCGGACGGCGACCGCTTCACGGCTCGCGCCGACCTGTTGGCCGATTTAACGAAGAGCGAAACCGTGGAGCTGGTGCGGGCCGCGGTATTATCGCTGCCGCCTCGCTACAGGGAGGTGGTCGTGCTGTGCGATCTGCAAGAGGTCAATTATGCCGATGCTGCCGTTATAATGGGCTGCGCGGTAGGTACGGTTCGTTCCCGCTTGCACAGGGCTCGAGCGCTGCTTGCGGAAAAGCTGCGAGCAACCGTTGAAGAGCCGCGACCGGTTACGACCGCGAGGTGTTTTGCATGAAGTGCAATGATTTCGAGATTATTCTAGTTGATTTGGCGCGAGACCGGTTGATTGAAGCCGCCGCGCGCGATCAAGGGCTGGCTCACGCGTCCGCATGCTCGCGATGTTGCTCGCGATTGGAATACGAGCGCTCGGTAGTTGCGGCGTTGACGATGCTCGCCGAGAGCCAGTCCGGTTGCGCGGCGCCCGCGCGCGTTGAATTGAATTTGATCGCGGCTTTTCGTGAGAACAACTGGAACGCGGCGCCGGTTCATCGTGCCCGCCCGGCGTCTCGGCGGCCGCTCACCTGGGCGGCCGCTGCTGCGATAGTCATTATGGCGATCGCTGCACTGGCCTGGTTCCAGTCTCGGCCGATTGATCGGCCGGTACCTGCCGCGGGTAATAGTGCTCAGGCACAGGCGCTCAAAGAACCTGTGTCGAACGAACCATCCCGGAGCCGGAAGAATATTGATGCTTCCGGCAAGCAGGCGGCAGTCCACCCAACACACAAACGGTCGCTGGTGCACACGGCCTCGAACGGCGAGGCGACGCGCGAATCCCTGATAGCGGATAAAGGAAATTCGGCGCAGGGAGACTCGGAAGTAACGACCGATTTCATGCCGTTGAGCTTTACCGAAAACGTAGCCGGCGACAGCTTGCAACTCGTGCGAGTCGCGCTTCCGCGCTCTGCATTGGCATCGTTCGGATTGCCGATTAACACCGAGCGCGCAGGGCAGCCGATCAAGGCGGACGTCGTCGTGGGGAATGACGGCGTGGCCCGCGCGATTAGATTTGTCTATTGATGATTGCTCTATTGTTATCGAGGAAGGAGAGTCTTTGATGAAAAGAAAGAAACTGATCATTGTGTCGCTTAGTATTCTGGCTCTTTTGATGAACTGCCTAAACGCAGTCGCCCGCCAGGAGAAAGCTGAAACGAAGGCCAAGCAGGAAGCCAAGCAGGAAATAACGGTACAGATCGAAGGGCCGACCTGGGAACATGAAGCGCCCGAGATGATCTCGATCCAGGGACAAGGCGACACGTTTACATTCATAAGATCCGAGATGAGCTTCGGAGGCCGAGTCGTTAAGGGCGCTCCATACTCGGCGCAGACGATCAGCGAGAGCGTGCAAACGCTCTCCGACGGAAATCGAATCGTCCACCGCAACGAGGGCTCGGTCGCACGCGATGGCGAAGGCCGTACCCGCCGCGAACAGGTATTGCGAGCGATCGGTCCATGGACATCGGCAAACGAGCCGCAGAAATCAATTTTCATTCAGGATCCTGTTTCGGGCGTCAACTACGTGATCGAGCCAGGCAGCAAGACGGCACGAAAAATGAATGTCGTGACCGTGCGCTCTTCCGACGGCGCCGCCACCGTAGATATGCCGCGCAGGCGTCAAGGACTTCCCGCTCCCGGGGAAGTGATGGTTAATGCGGCTCGCGGCGGCCCGGGGTTTAGCGTGCGCGGCGGCGGGCCGATGAACAAACACGAAGCGAAGGAAGAATCGCTTGGCAAGAAGATGTTCGACGGCCTGGAAGCTGAAGGCACTCGTTCTACGATCACGATTCCGGCGGGCGAAATCGGAAACGAACAGCCGATTCTGATCGTTTCTGAGCGCTGGTATTCACCGGAGCTCCAGACAGTGATTATGAGCAAGCATACCGACCCTAGAATGGGTGAAACCACGTTCCACCTCTCCAATATAAGCAGAGAAGAACCGGCTCGATCATTGTTCGAAGCGCCGGCCGATTACACGGTTAAGGAAGAACCCGGTCCTGGGGTTCGATTTCAGATGAAGAAGAAACCGACCGAGCTTTAGAGCTTGTAGGGTTTGTCCGCGGGCGCCGCCAGCGGGGACGCTCAAAGGCAAAATGGGGCGAGACTCAAACAGGGAGAGTCTCGCCCCATTTCTATTTTAAAGTATGCCGAACGCGGCGTCGGGTTGGCAGAATCCAGCCTCGAGTTTTACTATTTATGCGGCACTCGGAATAGGCCGCAAATCGCGCCGCAGAGACCTTCAAGAAAACAAAAATCAAATCATCGAAAGACGAGAGGAATAATGGTCGCTCGAGAAATCGGCATACAATCAAGCGCTCAATCGTTGCTGGAACAATTTCGGCAGGTGCGCGCCAGAACTCTTCAGATCGTCGCGCCGCTGGAAATAGAAGATTACGTGGTGCAGACCGCGCCGTTCATGAGCCCGCCGAGATGGCACATGGGCCATACGACTTGGTTCTTCGAAATGCTGCTGAAGCAATTCGTGCCCGGTTACGAACTCTATTCCGAAGAGTACCTTTATTATTTCAATTCTTACTATGAACGGTTCGGCACTCGAATAGAGCGAGACAGGCGCGGCACCAGATCACGCCCTACCGTTCGCGAGACAAGGGCATACCGGGAACAGGTCGACGATGCAATGATGAAGCTGCTCATGGACGCCGACGACCATTCGCAGGGCTCTGAAATAAATTCGCTCACCCGGCTTGGACTCGAGCACGAGATGCAGCATCAGGAGCTTCTTGTCTACGACATAAAGCACCTATTATGCGACCAGTATGCTGCGCCGCCGAGACCGATCTTCAGGCCGACGGGCTTCAAATCGGCGATGGTTGAGATTGACGGCGGGATCTTCGAAATGGGCTATGCCGGAGATGATTTTGCTTATGATAACGAAAAGCCTCGCCACTCCGTCTACCTGCAAGACTACGCCGTTGATGATGCGCCCGTCACAAACGGAGACTATCTTGCCTTTATAAACGATGGTGGATATCAGGATCATCGATTATGGTTTTCGGACGCCTGGAGTCTTCTTCATCAGGAGGAATGGCAGGCCCCGATGTACTGGGAACTCGAAGGCGGTCAGTGGCTCATCAGAGATTTTCACGGACTCTCATTCGCCCGGGATCGCGCGGAAGAACCGGTTTGCCATGTCAGTTATTACGAGGCGTCGGCGTATGCAAAGTGGGCGGGAAAGCGATTGCCGACCGAGGCTGAATGGGAAAAAGCATCGGCTCTTGCTTCTCCGGAAGAAGCCAACTTTTATGAGAATGGCTTATGGGGCGTGAGTCCAGTCGGTTCCTTTCCGAGAGGAAAGAGCAAGTACGGCTGTTATCAGATGCTTGGCGATGTCTGGGAGTGGACGATGTCGGACTATGCGCCGTATCCGGGTTTCAAGTGCGAGTTCGACGAGTACAACGACAAGTTCTTCGTAGGGCAACGAGTGCTCCGAGGCGGAAGCTACGCGACCCCTCGCTCTCATATACGTCCGACGTATAGAAATTTTTTCTATCCTCAGGAGCGATGGGTAATCGCCGGTTTCCGCTGCGCCAAGACGTTGTAATGCGAAGGGCCTCCATAGCACGGTTGCTATGAACCCATCGGAGAAAAATAAAACCCGCGACAATTAGGAATCAAGCCGGCTCAAAATCGACGTATGTGCGGGCCGCCGTTCTCACCGCTATTGAAGAGTCCTATCATTTCAGAATTTGGGTTGTAATGAGAAGAAGGGCGGGCATGGAGGCCCGCCCCTGCATTTCCGCTTCAGCAGTAAGATGCAGTAATGTGTGATCACATCAACTGATCACGGACATTCAGCTCTACTGACCTCGATGCTGCGAATCGTGTTTCTGGCGATAGATACCGCGGCTGGCCCTGTCCAATTCGTGATTGAGCCGTTCACGCTCGCGGTATGAGACGTGCCCATCCGCTTTCGCTCTCGCCTCGTCGACTCTTATACGTCCCTGCTCTGCTTCCAATCGGCCGGCCTCGCGCCGAGTCAAGGAGCCGCTCTGAATCCCCTGTCTAATTCGTTGCTGTTCGCTATGCTCGCGACGATTGATATGCGGTGTATTCGCGCTTGCCGAAATTCCCAACCCCACTACGACCGCGGCGCTCAAGACGAATCCTGTCACTCTGTTCATAATGTTCCTCCGTCGTTCATGCCCCTTCGAGGTCCGCCAATCGGAAATTAAGACATGAGACGCACAGAGTTGGTCTGAATAGTTTGCTTGCAACCACGTGCTTCAGAAAGCCAAGACAGTCAAAGCCGTTTGAAGAAAAGCGACAGAGTCATAGCAAGTCCGATGAACACCACGGCGCGGCGGACGAATCCGCGGCCAAGTCTTCGGGCGATGCCGGCTCCGCCATATCCGCCCGCAATCGTGCCGACGATCATCACGATTGCGTCGGGCCAGATGATGCTGCCGCGCCAGATGAAATAAATCGCGGCGACGCCATTGATGCATGCGGCGAAGAAATTCTTCAGCCCGTTCATTCGATGTATGTCGGTCAATCCCAATAGAGCGAGGGCCGCAAGCATCAGGATGCCCATGCCCGCGCCGAAGTAGCCGCCGTAAAGCGCGACGAAGAACTGAAACACTATGGCGCCGGCCCACCACGCGTTTGATCGCGGACTCTCAGGATCGAGTCTCAGCAGTCGAATAAGGGGCTCTTGCGCGGCGAAGAGGATGGTGGCGCCGAGGATAAGAAGAGGAACGAGCGTTTCGAATGTCGCCGGCGGCGTTCGAAGCAATAGAATCGCTCCGACCACGGCTCCTGCCGCTGAAGGCAAGCCTAATAGTAGAAGCCATCTCCGGCTGTCACGTATCTCGCGCCGGAAGCCGATCATACTCGCGAACGATCCCGGGCATATGGCTACCGCGTTTGTGGCATTCGCCGGAATCGGAGCCCGGCCAAGCCACACGAGAATCGGAAAGGTGAGCAAGGTCCCGCCGCCTGCAACCGAGTTGATCATACCTGCGACGAATCCGGCGAGCAGGATTATCGCGGCATGCAACAGATTCATAGTCGTTGAACGGGCATTCGAGTCGCCTCATTTACTGATTGTCGAAGTAGGACTCAATGACCCTCGTCATGATGTTGACGCCTATTTCCATTGCTGATTCATCAATGTCGAAGAGAGGTGAATGGTGCGCATGGTCGAGGCCTCGCTCGATATTTCGCGAGCCGAGAAAGAAAAAACATCCAGGCACGCGATTGAGGAAATAGCTCATGTCTTCGCTGCTCATCGTGCGAACCGATTCGTCTCGTATCACGTTCTGGACGCCGACAACTTCCGCGGCAGCGGCCGCGACCAGATCGCACATTGCCGAATTATTCACAACCGGAGGCGTGAACCTGCGGTAGTCGAGCGAATACGTTGCTCCAAACGCTTCAGTAGTTCCTTTGATTACTCTCTCCACCATCACGGGGATCTCGCGATAAATCTCGTCGTTGAACGTGCGAACCGTACCGGAAAGTCTGGCCGTATCCGGAATGATGTTGAATGCCTCGCCCGCCGTGATCTTTCCAACAGTGACTACCGCCGCATCAAGCGGTGCTATGTTGCGACTGACGATTGTTTGCAGCGCCGTTATTACATACGCAGCAGTCACGATGGGATCGACCGTCTGTTGGGGCATCGCGCCGTGCCCGCCCCGTCCGTGAATCACTACTTCGAACTCGTCGGCCGCCGCCATCAACGGACCGGCATAAACTCCCACGACGCCGACATTGAGGTTATTCCAGATGTGAAGGCCGATCGCGGCTGCTACGGTTGGATTATCGAGAACTCCGTCGTTGATCATTGCCTCCGCGCCATTGCCGCCTTCTTCGGCCGGTTGAAACGCGAACTTCAGGTTTCCGCGAAGCGACTCACGCCTCGATGCCATCTGTTTTGCGACGGCCAACCCGATCGCCGTGTGTGCATCGTGTCCACACGCGTGCATCACACCGTCGATTACCGAGCGATACTCAACATTGTTCTCTTCCTGAATCGGCAACCCATCCATATCGGCGCGATAAAGCAGCGTTGGTCCCGCGGCGCTTGCCGGCTTCAGAAGCGCGCTCACGCCGGAGCGACCTACGCCGGTACGGACTTCGTATCCGAGTGATTCTACTCGCTGAGCTACAATACCCGCAGTGCGCTCCTCGGCGTACTTCAACTCCGGGTGACGATGAAAATCTCGCCGGTCGGCGATTAGCTGTTCGACGTCGTTAGGTTCAAGAATTGCCCGGTCAATGTGCGACATAAGACGATTATCCTTCCTGCTGTGCTGCTCGCGCGTGTTCTTCAACGAGCATGGTCATCAATGCCGTGCGGTGGTCGTAAAGCCGTTTCTGTTTCCGCGGCTTGTGACGCGCCAGAGCATAAGCGGTCAAGATCGGCAGCGCAACGGTTGAGTCCAGATAGCAGACCACGGTGTCGGGAAGCTTGTCGGGATCGATCTTGCCCCAGCTAACGGCCTCGCTCGGAGTGGCCCCCGACAATCCGCCGGTGTCGGGCCGCGCGTCGGTCACCTGCAAGAAATAATCGTGGCCCTTTTCTTCAATTTTCAGAACTTCCTGGATCTGAGGCTCGGTCTGCAGCATGAAATTCTTAGGGCTGCCTCCGCCCAAGATGAACACGGCTGATTTACCGCCCGATCGTTTTGCGCCCAGCACGATGGCGGCGGTCTCGTTCACATCGGCCGTAACGTCGAAGCGGAGCTTGTTCCCGGTGAGCGCTTTGGCGGCGACGTTCATCCCTATCGAGCTGTCTCCGGGAGACGAGGTGTAGATCGGCACGGCAGCTTCATACGCCGCTGCAAGCAGGCTCTTGCGGCCGACGCGGAGAATGCGCTCGCGCTCGGCGACATATTTACCGCAGAGATGATGAAACTCGGCTGTGCTCATTTCCTTTTGGAATTCCGGACCGTCGATGATTCGCCTGTAGAACTCGTCGGTTGATAGAAGCACGTCATACTCGAAGAAGATGTCATAGATTCGCACGACCCCCTCTTCGCGCAGAACGATGTCCGATGTCCGCGGATTGCCTCGATGCATTCGCAGACCAATTCCGAAGTGTGTGTCGTGGTAGAGATTCGCTCCGGTCGATACGATCCAATCGACAAAACCGTTTTCGATGAGCGGGATAATGGCCGACATTCCCAACCCGGCCGGAGTGAGCGCGCCAGTCAGGCTCATCCCGATCGTGACATCTTCTTCGAGCATCTTTTCGACAAGGAGCTGGCACGCTTCGCGAAGCCGAGCAGCGTTGTAGGCCAGGAAAGCGGATTCGACGAGATCGGCTACAGTCATCGATCCGGTGATGGGCTTTGGATCTATAGGCGTTCCGCTCAGGAAGTTGTGTCTACCCGGCATTGTCACCTCGCGGAGATAGGATTTATCGAGAACTATGCGGCCCGAATCAAAGCTCTTAGGTTAAAGGCTGATGCGATGGGGCGCAATAGCGTTATTCGATTCAGCAATTAATTCTTCAAATAGGGAGTGAGAACGCGGACAATCTCGGCAGGAACCGGCGCTGACTTGAAGCTCGAGCGATTGACGCACGCAAGCACGACGTGACCATCGGCCGCGAGTCCATCTTCGCCCTTTCTGGCGACTTCGAAGCGAAGAGTAAGTGATTTGTTGCCGAACCGGCCTACGTAAGCCGACACCTCGATCAAATCATCCAGGATGAGTGTCTTGTGAAAGTCGTAGTGAATCTGAACGCGGGGAAGCCAGATATCGAATCGGTCGAAGACCTCAGAATAGGGAAGGCCTACTTCGCGGAACAGTTCCGTTTCGGCGATCTCGAAAAAGCGAAGGAACTGGCCATAATAGATGATTCCCGCTCGATCGATATCCGACCATCGGACGTGTTCTTCTATAGTGAACCGCTTCCCCTTATCGTCCGACATCAATCAACCTTGGCGACGACAACGTACTTTCCCTCGCTGAATTTGAACTTGAACGATCCGCCGAATCGGGTTATCTCGGACACACCACCGCCCGATGCAAGAGTGGGCATTCTGAGCGCTCCCTCGAATTGTGAATAATCTATGGTTGCGAAAAATGATTTGAGCTTGCGCGCCTCTTTGTCGAGGGTCTCCAGGTTGTGGAGGCCTTCAATCTTGATCGTAAGCACCTCTCCGGTTAATGAATCAAGCTCGACGATGCCGGAAGCAAGCGGCTGATCGAGGGCGCCGTGCTTTGGGATGAATCGGTACCATTTCTCGTTCTTTCGATCGGCCACGACTTCCTGAAATTCATAGAAGCCGATCTTTTCGGGCAGGAGCGGAAAGAACGCAAGATCGAACACGGCTCCGAACGACAGTAGAGTAGTCGCATCTTCATCTACTTTGTGCCTGGGGTTGCCGTTCTTATCGGTATCGGAGGTAACGCGAACGCGAACCGGTGTTCGTCCCGTCTTATCAGGGCTGGCGGCAGGCTCGATGGTTGCAACCGTTTCGCGAACTTCTTCGGGTTTCTCTTCGCCGCCTTTGCTCTTGAACCGCTCCACGCGAATCTTCTGCTCGTAGCGGCTATGATCGCGGAGGTAGAGCGATCGATCCTGATTCGCGGCGGCTTTGCAAATAAGCTCGGGCGCGGTGCAATCGTCGGAAGCTCGCGCGGTTTGAAGCGGCAGGCGGGCAGCGATGACGAAGGCTAAAACAAGAGCCGCATTGAGCAAATACTTCAATTTCTTGACTCCCCTAAATGTTTTCGTGTAATAAGAATTATGTCACTGAAACGAAAAGTATAGGTTAATGGATGACGCGACAGCAATGTCGGCGCCTTAGGCGGATACTTCCAGAGCCGTATCGAGTTCGCGGACTGCTTACAAATCGAAAAGATAAAATTGATCTCTGTGACGCTTGCCTCGAATAGAAACCCAATAACCATGGAGGCTGTAATGAAACTAAGGACGATGGCTCTGCTCGGCATCGTATTCGTTGTCGTGTCGGGGAGCTCCTGCGCTACGAAGAAATATGTTCGAAACCGCGTCAATGAGCGAGTGACCCCGCTCGAAAATAGAACAGGCGAGCTGGAAGAAACTTCGAGAAGGAATACTCAAGAGATCAGTCGAATCTCCCGCGACGTTGAAGAGGTCCGAGGCCGGGCCGATCGCGCACAGCAAGCGGCGGATCGAGCAGCATCCGCGGCAGAGCAGGCGAACACCCGCGTTACCGGCGTCGAACAATCCGTCAGCGATCTCAGAGGCAACCTCGACAAATACACCCTCCAGAAAACCGTCACCATTCTCTTTGACGTCAACAAGTCGGACCTTACTCCTGAAGCGACCTCAACCTTGACTCAACTTGCATCCCAGATAAAGGATCGCAACGGATTCCTGCTTGAAATTCAGGGGTTCGCCTCCGCCGAAGGCGATCCTGAAAAGAACGAGCGACTAAGCCAGGCGCGATCGGAAGCCGTAAAAAAATACCTTGCCGATGCGCTCAATATCCCGCTCTTCAGAATGTACATTCTCGGATTTGGCACGAGCAGGCCCGTTGCCGACAATTCCACGAAAGAGGGCCGTATACAGAACCGGCGAGTTGAAGTCCGATTGTTATCCAATAACGCGATCGCTTCTCCATCCCGCTGAAGCCGCCTGTGAAGCTGTTTGATTACGCGGACCTTGCGACGGCATGGAGTTCGGGATTGACATACCCACCGATAAAGAATTCGATGCCGTCGCTCTCGGCCTCAACGCAGTAGATCACCTCATAGTCGTGCCTTCATTCCCCGAGTTCAATAGCAAACACGAGTTCATTTCACATACTCTCGCCGCGGGCGGACAGGCTGCGACGGCTATGGTCGCACTCTCACGCCTCGGAATGCGCACGCGATACATAGGAAATGTAGGGTCCGATCAGGATGGACAGTTTCAAATCGAGTCGCTCGAGCAAGAACGAGTCGATATTTCCTGCTTGAAAATTATTGAAGGCGCCCGGACTCAATCGGCGTTCATCCTGGTCGACCAGCCAAGCGGGGAACGAACGATATTGTGGAAGCGCGACCAAAAGCTGGCGCTCGATCCGGATAGTATAGATCGCGCGGCTGTTACTTCAGGCCGGGTTCTTTTGCTGGACGGACACGATACATCGGCTGCGATTCGCGCCGCCGCATATGCAAGGGAGGCCGGTATTCCGGTCCTGCTCGATATCGACAACATCTATCCGGGCGCGGACAGGTTGTTGCCGCTCATAGATTTTCTCATCTCATCGGGCACATTTCCGTTCAGGATGACGGGTATCAAAGATCTCGAGTCGGCGCTGAAGAGTCTGGCGGCGACTACCGGAGCGACCCTCATCGGAGCCACTCTGGGAAGTGAAGGCGTGCTCGCATATTTTCAAGACAGGTTTATTCGCTCTCCCGCGTTCAACATCGAGTGCAAGGACACCACCGGCGCGGGCGATGCGTTTCATAGCGGATTTATTTACGGATTGCTCGCCGGGTTTTCAGTGGAGGAAACACTGCGCTTTTCGAATGCCGTGGCCGCCTTGAAATGCAGGGCGATTGGAGCTCGGACCGGGCTGCCCGCGCTTGAGGAGGTTGAAGCGTTCCTGGGCGCGAGATGAGGGCTGATCGAGCGGATTTTGCTAGCCCACGCGTGTCCCGTTAGGAACATCGCTTTCCGGCACGGCCAGAACCGGAGCGATGCCGTCCGCGTAACCGATGTCGAAGAGCATGCCTTCGGAGACCTCGCCGAACATTCGCTTCGGTTCCAGATTGAGTACAAACAACGCCTGTTTTCCTTCGATCTCGTTTGGTCTGCTTCGCTCCTGTTTCATGCCAGCCAGTACTTTTCGCTTATGATCGCCGAAATCAACGGTGAGTCGCACCAGTTTTTCGGATGCCGCAATGTCCTCCACAAGCTCTATTGTGCCGACCCGAATGTCGATCTTCTCCAGGACATCGAATGGTATAGGCGGTTTGATTTGCGCAGGCTTCATTATCACCTGTCCTTTTTCACTTCAGAGAAGAAGAAGATAGGTATAAAAGTCGTCTTCGCGTTTGTAGCCCAGATCTTCATACAGCGCTTGCGCTGCGCGATTGTCGGCGGCAGTCTCTAGAACAATGCCCTTTGCCGCGGTTTCAACCGCAAGGCTCCGCGCGTGATCCATAAGCGACCTCGCGACTCCGTGCCGGCGCGCTGTGTTTGCTACGTAGAGGTCGTTTAGAATCCAGAGTCGTTTCATCGAGACCGACGAGAATGACGGATAAAGCTGAACAAATCCCAGAGCTGGATCATCCAATTGCTCGTCCATCGCGAAAAAGATAATCGATTCATTGTTCTGAATCCTCGCCGATATGAAATCGATAGCAGCGGTCGGATCCGACGGCTGTTTGTAAAACTGCCTGTATTCATCGAAGAGCCGAGCGACGGGCTCGAGATGCTCTTCGGTCGCGCGCACAACTCTCATATGGGCTCCTTAGCGTAACCAGAGTACCTATTATTCGGGCGAAATACCTGCTACGGTCGGGGCCTTTGAAGGCGGCAATAACCTCAGTTGAAATTGTCTCAGATCCAACTGAACGCAAAAGTTCCGTAAGAAGTCGCCGCCGAGAATTCCATGCTGCTCAAACCCGGCAGTCTCGTTTATGGCGGACATGTCCAGTATTAGCGCGCGTCCGTTTATGCGTTTGACGCCGCTGACCTCGAGGGTTTTTAGTCCCAGCGCCTCTACTTCTTCGGCTCCCCCGGCGGCTCCGGAAACCCGGAAATGCTGACCTGGTATTTTCAAAGTATCCAGGTTGAAGCGCTTTACCGCGGCATCGGATATCACCGAGATTGAAGCCGCAGTGTCGACTATGAAGTTAAGTGGATGGCTTACTTCTGAGAGACTGGCTTCAACGCTGGCGAATCCGCCGGTCGTGGTGCGCATAGGTATGGGGGTATACAACTCATCGATGCGGGCGGCCGCGGCTGAAGCGGGTTCTATTTTCTGCTGGGAGGCTTCGGGCTTTAATGAACGATCCAGTGTCATCGCGCTTGATTGATAGTCCAGGGTCACGATGTAGTTATTCAAAACGGACAACCCGAGATAAGTTTATCGGCGGCACTGTCGGAAATAATCGAAATGCTTGCTCCGGAATCCACGACGAAGCGAAAGGGCCCTTTGCCATTGATCTTCACCGAAATGTACGGTCGATTTCGCTTCAATTCGAACGGCACGGTTGCGATCTCGCTCCCCAGAGTCAGGTGAAGAGTTGTATTGCCCAGACGACGATAGAAATCGATGATGCCCTGTATACATTCACGGCGCTCGACATCGGTCTTTGGAGCCGTCTCGAGAAATCGTTCGTATGCGTCGGCCGCTTCCGAATAGAGTTCGAGACTGGAGCAGGTTCTTGCCAGCGAGACGTAGTAATCGGGTTCGTTAGGATCGAGCCTTATAGCGCGCTTCAGTAAATCGTAGGCGAGTCGCCCATGCCGCTCAAAGTAATTCAATTCGGCAAGCGCGGCGATGCTGATAGGATCACGATCGTCAAGCTGAAGCGCCCGTCTCAAGACCGGGGCGGCCTCGCCGATCTCGCCAAGTCGAACGAGAGCCATACCCGCCAACGCGTAAGCGCGCCCGTTGCCCTGGTCGAGCTCGATCACACGGTTTGCCTCTGAGTAGGCCTGCTGAAGACGGTTTTGCTTCATCAGCGATAGGCTGAGGCCAAGAAGAGCGGTCTTGTCTTTTCGATTATGATCGAGCAGCGCTCGATAGATTTTTTCAGCCCCCGAGAAGTTGCCTTTTACAATCTCACGCTCAGCGTGTTTCAGCGAGTCTGAGCGGGATTCCGCCATGGCCGAAATGGGTGAGCCGGCCAGCAGCGAGACCATAATTAGGAGATGGAGAAGACCGATCGCATAACGCATTGTGAAACCTCTTGCTCGTTCTGTATCCGATTGATGAACGTCGGTCGGGGCTTGGCTCGCACGACTTTTGCTTGAAGTAGTGTTGTCAGGAATGGCGCTGGACCAGAATCGCGAGATTGGGTTCACATAGTTGTATGCCGCATAACATTGCACCAAAGAGAGCCGTAATCTTTAGCTCGCCCGACAGCACTCCGCGCAGTCGAGGATGCTTAGGATCTTTGTGGAGCAGGCTTTGTCTTGAACTCTATTACGAGCTGTTGAGATCCGGTCGACGGCGAACCCGCGGCGCGGAAACGATCATTTGTCGCGAGCCACTTAGTCTGTCCAGCCGCCAACTTCAGCTCGGGCTTGCCGCCCTTTCCATCGCGCCTCATCTCGACTGATGAGAGAGCTATCAGCAGAGCCGGCTGTGTTATTTCAAGCGGGCTGCAGCCCTCGGTCGATTTGCAGATCAAGCGCGTCACTCTAATCTGTCCGTTCTCAAATTCGATTTTTCTGGAATCCGCGAGCTGCTGCGACGAACTGGGCTCCGGCAGATACTTTCCTTGAAAAGACTTTAAATCCATCACCTCGGTTTTGAGTTCGATCTGGAGAAAATCGCTCGGAACACTGCTCAGGTTTTCCACTTCGTGATTTTCGCCTTGCATTGCCGCCAGTCGAAACGCTCCCGCCATCGTGGCAGGTCTTGTACTTGGAAAGCTGCCAGAATATCCTTCCACGTGCTTGAAGCGCACAGGCCCGCCATCGTTCAGATAAACAAAAATGACTTGCCGTTTAGGATGGTCGTGCGCCGCAATGTTCTCGAGCGCTGCATAGTGAACGCGTATGACTCTCACCCACTCGTTTTCAAAAGCTATCTTGTACGCCCGCGGCGCGACGACGAAAGGATCCTGAGCGGATGCCATTACCGCAAGCACGACGGCGGCAAGAAGAATTCCGGTCGAGTATTTGAATGGCGTCCGCATCAAGCTGCTACTCAGGCTGATAGTCACGTATCACTCGACGGTGACGGACTTCGCGAGGTTCCGAGGTTGATCGACATCGCAACCACGGCGCACGCCGATGTGATACGCAAGCAATTGCAGCGGCACGACGGAAAGAATCGGCGAGACCAGATCCGTCGAGTCGGGAATTTCGATGATTCTGTCGGCGGTTTCACGTGCTTCAGTATCACCTTCGGAAACGACAGCGATTACGACCCCATCGCGAGCTTTTACTTCCAGCATGTTCGAAAGAGTTTTTTCATAGCGAAGACGGGAAGCTTCGCTTGTAAGATCTCGGGTGGCAATGATAACGACCGGAAGGTCCTCATCGATCAAAGCATTTGGACCATGTTTCATTTCGCCCGCGGGATATCCTTCGGCGTGAATGTATGAGATCTCCTTTAACTTCAGGGCGCCCTCAAGAGCGATTGGAAAATTGATTCCACGGCCCAGGTAAAGAAAATCCTGCGCCCGATAAAATTCCCGGCTGAGTTTCTCGATCTGATCATCACAGCCGAGGAGCGATTCGAGCTTCACCGGCAGGCTGTTAAGCGCCTGGACGTGTTGAAGCGACTCTTGCTCCGAGATCACTTTCCGCTGTTGCGCGAGATAAAGCGCGAGAAGATAGAACACGGTCATCTGACTCGTGAACGCCTTCGTCGATGCGACGCCGATCTCGGGGCCGGCGTGGGTCAGAATAGTTCCGTGTGACTCGCGCGTGAGCATCGATCCGTGAACGTTGCAGATCGATAAAATCTTGGCGCCTTTTTCCTTTGATTCCCTGACGGCCGCGATCGTATCCGCGGTTTCGCCGGACTGAGAAATGGCTACGATCAACGTTTTGTCGTCGAGAATCGGATCGCGATATCGGAATTCCGAAGCATAGTCGACTTCTACAGGTATGCGCGCAAGCTGCTCGATCATGTACTTGCCTGCTAACGCAGCGTGAAGGCTGGTTCCGCAGGCGATGGCTTTAACCGATGTGAACTGACGAAACTCAGCCTCGGTTATGTCCATTTCCTCGAGATAAATCTGACCGCTTGCCTGAGAGACCCTTCCAACTATCGTATCCCTGACCGCGCGCGGCTGCTCGTAGATTTCCTTGAGCATGTAATGCTTGAATCCGCCCTTTTCAGCCATGATCGGATCCCAGGTTATATGTTCGATTTTTGGAGTTATTGTCGCACCCTCGAAGTCGGTTACGGTCACGCCGTCCCTGGTAAGAACAGCGATCTCACCGTCTCCCAGAAAGAAGACGTCTCTGGTGTGAACAAGAACGGGAGGGATGTCCGAGGCTACGAAATACTCGTTGGCGCCTAAACCGATGACAATAGGCGGGCCCTGTCTCACGGCGACGATTTTTTCCGGTTCATCGGCCGAGAGTATCGCCAGCGCAAAAATCCCTCTCAGCTCTCCGACGGCGCGAGTGACCGCGGCTTCAAGGCTTCCGGCTCCGGCTTTCAAATGCCTTTCTATGAGATGCGCTATTACTTCGGTGTCGGTCTCCGTGATGAATCGATGATCGTCGTCCTGAAGCTTGTGCTTTAGCGAAAGGTAGTTCTCGATGATTCCATTGTGAACCACGACGATGCGGCCGCTGCAGTCGCGATGAGGGTGTGCATTTTCCTCCGTAGGTCTGCCGTGTGTCGCCCACCGCGTATGGCCGATTCCATAGTCGCCGTCGAGCGGTTTGAGCCTGATCACCTCTTCGAGGTTGCGTAGTTTTCCTTCCGCCCGACGCACCGAGAGATTGTGCCCTTCATCCACCACCGCAATACCGGCGGAATCGTAGCCGCGATACTCCAGCTTTCTCAGCCCTTCCAGAATGACATTAACGACCTGTTTATCGCCTACATATCCAACTATGCCGCACATCGTCTTTACTCCCGCTGTTAAAATTGATTGAGAAGCATTATAGCAGCGATTTTCTGATCACCTGACCTTCTTCTTGATTACGGCCGGCACGCCTACGGCTAGCGAGTCGGGGGGCACATCCTTTGTCACGACGGCGCCGGCCCCAGTGACGGAGCCCCTCCCCACCCGTACCGGGGCGACCAGCATGGTATCGCTTCCGATCTTCACTTCGTCTTCGATGATCGTTTCGTTCTTCCTAACTCCGTCGTAGTTGCACGTGACCGTTCCCGCCCCGATATTGACGCGCTCGCCCAGAGTTGCATCTCCGAGATACGAGAGGTGAGATGCTTTAGTCTTGCGGCCTATCTTCGACTTCTTGACTTCGACGAAGTTACCGATAGCCGCGCCCTCGCCTATCTCCGCGTTGGCGCGCAGACGCGAGAATGGGCCTATCGACGCGCCCTTTCGTATGATCGAGTCCTCTATGACGCACGAATTCCTGATCTGCACCTCGTCCTCGATAACTACGTTCTTCAGACGGGTCCAGGAGCTTATAACGCAGCCCCGCCCTATAGAACTGTCGCCCTCTATAATGACTTGCGGATGGAGCAGGGTGTCCTGACCGATAACGACTTCTTGATCGATATAAGTTGACGCCGGGTCGATTATGGTCACGCCGCCAAGCATCGCTTCCTTCAACTTGCGCTCGCGCAGCAGCTTCTCGAGAGCGGCCAGTTCTATTCTGCTATTTACTCCGGCAAGCTCAGAGGAATCGGAGTGCGGATGCAGTCCGACTCGTAGACCGCGCGTTCGCAGAATGCCCGGCACATCCGTGAGGTAGTATTCGCGCTGGGCATTATCATCTTTGAGCTCGTTCAGCGCATCCATCAGCGGACCAACTTCGAAACAGTAGATGCTCACGGCCGCCTCTTTGATCGCAAGCTCGTCAGGATCTGCATCTCGCTGCTCGACGGATTTCAGGAACTGACCGGCATCGTCTCGAACGATTCGTCCGTAGCCTGTGGGGTCTTCCATAATCGTCGTAAGCATCGTGGCGGCGTTCTTACCAAGCTGGTGATCTTCTATGAGGGCTTTCAGTGTTTCTCCCTTCAGAAGAGGTCCGTCACCCGCGATTATAACCAGCGGACCTTTTATCTTTTTGAGAAATTCAGTTGCGGCCATGACCGCATGCCCGGTGCCGTGTCTTTCAGTCTGAAGCGCGAAAGACAATGGGGTTTCGGGCTCCCTCGATCGCGTCACTTCATCCCTGACGGCTTTCTCGACGTTGTCGGCATCGTGGCCCACCACCGTGATCAAGGATTCGGGCAAGATTGAAAGGGCGGTCCGGATCGCGTAGGCGATAAGCGGTTTGCCGGCGAGCAGGTGAAGAACTTTGGCACGGCGCGACTTCATTCTCGTTCCGAGTCCGGCGGCAAGAATCATTACGTCAGCCATAATAGATGCTCCGTTTTATCAGGCTTATAGTATGTACGGGATGCGGAAAACAGGGAAATGGAAAATAGGTGAGAAGAATAGTCGCGGCGATTCACATTCAAACGCTGTAATCACTCGAGCGGTCACCGCACATCAGGATTGGGCCGGCGCCGTCGTACGTGCGGCCGACTCATCCAGGTCGGCGAGCTTGGTGTTGTAGATGCTTAACAGCAATTCGGCCAGCTTGATGGGGTCATGTCGCACGACGGCGTTTTGGTTGAGCAGGTCTCCTATTATCAAACGATAGTCGTCCGCATAGTTCTTCGCTCGCTTGCTCCGCTTTAAGGCGACCTGAACCGCGCCTTCAGCCAGATACTTTTCACGAAGCGCCGCGCTTATCTTGGCCGTGTTGACCACTACATAATCCAGTTTCAGATCTGGGCTGTGCTCACGCAGCACTCGCACATGATCGTCCAGATCGAACCCGTCAGTTTCTCCGGGTTGAGTCATGATGTTTGCGATATAGACTTTTAAGGCCCGCGAATCGCGAATAGCGTCCGCGACTCCATGAACCAGCAAGTTGGGAACGATTGAGGTGTAGAGCGAGCCGGGCCCGATCGTGATCATATCGGCCTTGGCAATGGCCTCTAAGGTGGCCTGCACCGGTCTACAGTCTTCGTGTGACAGCCATAGTTTCTTCACTCTTGATCGCGATTCAGAAATCCGCGTCTCGCCTTTGACGACCCGGCCGTCCTCGAGCTCGGCCACCAAGGTCACGTCTTCAGTAGTCGAGGGATATATTCGCCCCTTGATGGCGAGCACCTCGCTCGTGACCTTTATCGCTTCGACGAAGTCTCCGGTAACCCCGGCGAGCGCCGCCAGAAATATGTTCCCGAAACTGTGGCCCGAGAGCTCCCCGTCGGACGCGAATCTGTATTGAAATAAGCGGGTCAGGAGCCTTTCGTCTTCGGCGAGCGCCACCATGCAATTGCGAATATCACCGGGGGGCAGGATCTGAAATTCCTTTCGCAACCGCCCCGAGCTTCCGCCGTCGTCCGTAACCGTAACGACCGCCGTCAGAGATTCGACCCGTGGATTCTCGGCGCTTTTGATTCGCCGCGCTTCGCTTGAAACAAAGTGCTTCAATCCCGAAAGAAGTGTGGAAAGCCCGGTGCCCCCGCCGATCGAAACGATACTTAACCCCTTCTCGTCTAAGGACACCTGCCTTGATCCCCCGGTAACTTGCGGTCGCACAAACTTAGATGAAGTCGGCGCCGATGCCGATCAGAAGTTGGAAGCCCTCGTTATCTCGAAGGCTATGGAAATCGGGATCTCTTCTTGCGTGGGAGCGATGGACTGGTTTGAAGATGATGGCTCTACGCAGAGCATCAACCGCGGCAGTTGAATTTCCGAGCCGGGCCTGCGCGGCCGCCAATGAGTACCAGATATGGTCGGCGCGCGGCGCTGACTTTAAAGCCCGCTCGAAGCAACTGATCGCTTCGCGTGTATTGCCTCGGTTGAATTCATAGACACCCTGATCATACAGTGCATCGGGACTCTTAGGAGCGGCGGGCACGCGAGAGGATCGTTGCTCGCATATAGCGAGATAAGTGCGACTGCGAGCAATTACCTCCGCCTGATCCGAGTGTTTTTCAAGGAGGGCTTCGAAAGAAGCCTTAGCGCTTGAGAAATCATGACGATTGAATAGCTTCAATGCATGTTCAAATGCGCGCACGGCAGCCAGAGTGCTGGCCGACGGAGGCGGCTTCGGGTGATCAAGTATTGGCGGCGCTACTCGAGCTTTAGATTTTTGAAGTGTTTTTGCTTTTCCAGCGGTCTTGCCTGCACGCGACGGCGATACCTTGCTCTTAGCCGATATCCGTTGTGCCTTCTTCGACTGTGCAGTATTCCTTGAAGAATTTTTCGATGAAGAATTCGATGAAGAAGACGCTGTTCTTGAAGGAGCGGTCCTGACGGCCGATGACTTCTTTACAGATTTCGCTTTTGAGATAGCTGCCTTCTTGGACGAAGGCTTGGCGGCGATGGCTTTCTTCGGTTTCTTGGGTTGATTAACGCGCTTGTCGCTGGATTTATTTTTCGACGTGACCTTACTGTGTTGACCGGAGCGCTTGGCGCTTGCTGCTGATGCGCGACCTCTGTTGATCTTAGCGATTAGGCTGGCCATCTCCGATCCTCAGAACCGAGAACTAATAGTGCTCTAAATCCTGCACATACACCACTTTAGGTTTGATGTTATAACAGTAAAGAAGGGGCAAGTCAAGAAAAGAAAGTGATAGGAAGGGGAGCCGAAGCCGTCAATCTCGTTTACGCTCTGGATGGGTATGAGCCATCGAGGATGGCCTTCGTTAGGTCATATTCATTTGTCGCCAATCGGATTCGAAGGGCGAGCTATGTTGCAAGATCAACGGCTTTCATAAGAAGATTTAGAGTTATCTGGCGCTATTTTCAGATACTGATGATGGAGAGTAGATACTAATTGACTTGCAAAGGTAGGAAACGTATTATGTCGCGGTGCGCCAGGTCGCCTAATTTAGTAGCCCCCTTGAACATTCAGTAGCCCCCTTCTGAACGTTCCCTTCCCGGCGCACCGCTTTGAAATGGTATGGCTCTTATGGCAGGAACATATAGCGATACCATTTACAGGCGCACGTTATACCATAGCCATCTAGGGGATGCAAGAGAAAAGTTAAAGTAAAACTTCAACTTTCTCAGGGTATCTGTCTTGAATGGAGGCTAACATTCTTTCTCTCTTCATTTAAGGCAGAGGTCATTTCTCTCTCACTCGCTCGTTTTGCAAACGCTGTAAGCATTTAGCGGGCTCACGCTCCGCTTATCTTTTTCCCTTTGGCAGGCCGCGTCAACTCTCACTGTCTCCAGGCAGCTTTTATCTTCAGACCGCCCATTGTATATTCCCTCCTTCCTTTATTTCTCCGGGACATAAATCAATATGGCTGACATAGAGACCATCGTATCTTTGGCTAAACGCCGGGGATTTGTCTTTCAATCAAGCGAAGTATATGGCGGATTCGGTTCTTTCTGGGACTATGGCCCGCTTGGGGTAGAACTCAAAAATAACGTGAAACGGGCCTGGTGGCGATCAGTCGTGTATGAACGCGACGACGTGGTCGGACTGGACTCGAGCATCCTGATGAATCGGCTCGTCTGGAAATACTCAGGACACGAAGACACATTCTCCGACCCGATGGTTGACTGCAAAAGGTGCAAGTCACGACTCCGGGCGGACAAGATAGAAAACGGCAAGTGCGCCGTTTGCGGATCGGCCGACCTGACCGATCCTCGTCCGTTCAATCTGATGTTTCGCACCCAGGTCGGTCCGGTCGAAGATGATTCGGGCGTGGCTTATTTGCGACCCGAGACGGCACAGGGTATTTTCGTGAACTTCAAGAACGTGCTCGATTCCACGAATCGTAAGCTGCCTTTTGGAATAGCGCAGATAGGAAAGTCGTTTCGAAACGAGATTACAACAGGCAATTTCATTTTCAGGACGCGTGAGTTCGAGCAGATGGAAATCGAGTACTTTGTGAAGCCGCCTGACGTCCTTGCGGCCGGCGAGGCCGACGACGACCAGCATCACGAGCAGTGGATAGAATCGCGCTACAATTGGTACATCTCTCTGGGAATTCGAGAGTCGGATTTGCGCAAGTTCGACCAGCCACGAGAGGAGTTGGCACACTATTCCAAACGCACGGTTGACCTTCAATACCGTTTCTTTCCCGAGCGAGAGGAAGAGGAAAAGCAATGGGACGAGCTTGAAGGGATCGCAAATAGAACGGACTTTGATCTAAAGGCGCATTCTAAAAAGCCGCTTGACGCGGAAGGGAAGAAAATTAACCCCGACTCTACTGCGGATCTGACTTATTTCGATCCGGCTACAAACAAGCACCTCTTCCCTTATGTTATAGAGCCCTCGGCCGGAGTCGATCGGTCCGTGCTCGCCTTTCTCCTCAATGCCTACCATGAAGAAGAAGTGCGAGGCGAAAAACGCGTTGTGCTCAGGCTTCATCCCGAGCTTGCTCCAATTAAAGTCGCGGTTCTTCCGCTTGCCAAGAACAAGGAAGGGATCGTCAATCTGGCCAGGGATATCAAAAACAGTCTACAGCGGACCGGAGCGCTGCGCGCGGTCTATGATGACACCGCCGGCATAGGTAAGCTCTATCGCCGCCAGGATGAGGTCGGCACTCCGATCTGCCTTACCGTGGATCATCAGTCGCTGGAGGACAATCAAGTTACGATTCGCGACCGCGATACGATGCTCCAGGAACGTGTTCCAATCTCCGAGATTCATAATACCGTGCGAAATCGGCTCGTGCTTCCAATCTAGATCTACACGTCTAGATCTAAACGAATGAAGGGACCGGCGATTACGCGCGAATCTCTCGTTGTAATCAGAGGAGAATCTTGATGCGCCATTCGATAGGCATACTGATATCCGGACTGCTGTTTCTGAGCGCCGCCTGCAGCGGGGACTCTTCGAAGCCTGCCAAGACCCCGAATCCTCCACCTGGCGCCGTCACACCCATATCGAATTCTAACGAGATGATGCGCGGTGGAAACTCGTCGCTTGGGCAGAAGCCGGTCGAAGAGAAAAAGGACGCATCAACTTCCGCCCCGGAGACAAAGTCTCAATCAGAGATCAGCGCCGCGCGCATCTTCTCAGAGCAGAAATGCGCTATGTGCCACGGCGAAGACGGCAAGGGGAAATTGAAAGGCGCACCCGATTTTACCGATCAATCCTGGCAGCGCAGGCAGAAGGATCCCGAGCTTATTGAAGCCATAAAGATGGGAAAAAGCCCGAAGATGCCCGCCTTTGGCGCAAAGCTCAAAGACGACGAGATCAGAGCGGTAGTTGCATACGTGAGATCGTTCGCAAAGAAATAACAGATAGCTACGCAATAGACGGATCTGTCATTCGCTTTCTGTCGGATGCCGCTGAATCCGATGTGACCCGAGTCTGTCCGACCTCTTCTTCCGAATACAATTCGTGGGTTATCCTTTCCCCATGCCGATCGCTCTACCGGACGAAGTTATACAACTCTGTCGGATTATAGAATCCGAAGGCGGGCGCGCCCTGCTGGTCGGCGGTTACGTGCGCGATCAGATGCTTGGGATAGCTTCCAAGGACTGTGATATCGAAGTGTATGGCGTTCAGCCGGATCGCCTTCGGGCGATCCTGCAAGATATTGGCCCGGTCAATGCCGTTGGCGAACGGTTCACAGTTTACAAGCTTGTCTTGAGCAAGCCGGATAATCAGCGCCACTCCTCACGCGACCGTTACGAAGTAGATGTTTCATTGCCCCGCCGTGAAACCAAGACAGGACGGGGGCATAAGGGATTTCTAGTCGAGGGCGATCCCGCAATGTTCATACAAGACGCGGCACGAAGGCGCGACTTTACCATTAATGCGGTCTTATTCGATCCGCTGACCGGTCAAACGCTGGATCCCTTCAACGGACTAGCCGACCTGCAAAATCGCATATTGCGCGCGGTTTCGGCGGAGACGTTCGTCGAAGACAGCCTGCGAGTCTTGCGCGCGATGCAGTTCGCCGCTCGTTTCGAAATGACTATCGAGCCGTCTACTCTGACGCTTTGCCGCTCGATCGAATTGAATGATCTGCCGAAAGAGCGAATTTGGGGTGAGTTTGAAAAGCTATTCACGAAAGCCGACCGGCCATCAATCGGACTAAGGGCCGCCCTGGAACTTGGAATATTGGACAGACTCTTTCCAGAGATTCGTGCTCTGGTCGATTGCCCGCAAGACTCCGATTTACATCCCGAAGGAGACGTGTTCACTCACGTAGCCCTGTCTCTGGACCAAGCCGTGGAAGCGGCGTCCGAATTGCCAACGGAGAAACGCCTGGCGGTAATGTTGGCCGTCCTCTGCCACGATTTTGGCAAGCCTTCCACCACGAAGATATGCGAGGGCAAGGTCACTTCTGCAGGACATGACGAAGCGGGGGGCGAGCCATCGAGGTCCGTCCTGAATCGCCTTGGCCTGCACACGCTCTCAGGCTACGACGTAAGATCGCAGGTCTTGAGTTTGGTTCGTGAGCATCTGAGACCTTCTCAATATTTCGACCGGCGCGGCAGTTCTACGGACGGCGCGATTCGTAGGCTGGCCTGTCGAGTCGACATCGACTTGCTTTATCGCGTAGCGAAGGCGGATGCCCTTGGCCGCGGCCCAGCCGCTTCATCGGAAGCACCGGACTGGTTCATCAGTCGTGCTCGTGATCTCGGCGTGGATAACGGCCCGCTCCCGCCGCTTCTGCTCGGACGTCATTTGCTGGAAGCTGGTGTGAATCCCGGCCCAAAAATCGGCGAAGTCCTGCGCCGCGTGTACGAGCTTCAACTCGACGAGGAGGTAAATACGGGTGAAGAAGCTCTCACAGCCGGCTTGACGCTGATTAAGCAAGACTCCACTTCCTGATCAACCTGCTCCCCTTTCGGGGCAGTGGCCCTTTTCTACTTAATATTGAAAATCATTTTCAATTCGAGTAGCATGAGGCCGTTTACGCGGGATCGCTTTATCCCTGGGTCAGCCGGCAGACGGAGAGAAGGTCGGAGTTATGTTCGAGTCGATGGTAGTAACATTACGTGAAGGGGTCGAGGCGGCGTTGATCGTTGCAATCGTACTTGGCTACCTGGCAAAAATTGGAAAACGCGAGTTGTCGCGCTCAGTATATCTTGGACTGGGAACAGCGGTAGCTTTGAGCATCGTAGCCGGCATTCTTTTCAAGCGCCTGGGAGTAGACGAAGACAAGTTCGAAGGATGGGCTATGCTGGCGGGCTCGGTCTTTGTTGCAACCATGGTTATATGGATGTGGCGCACGGCCAAACATCTCAAATCTCAGATCGAGACAAAACTCAATGAGTTGACATCGAGCGCCAAGGGGCGATTCTCGCTGGGTGTATTTACATTTGTCTTTATAATGATCTTCCGTGAGGGAATAGAGACCGTGCTTTTCCTCGGCGCGGTTCAGCTTACCACGACCTCCCTTATGAACGTTGTAGGCGGCGGCACAGGACTGGCGCTCGCCATTTTGTTTGGAGTGCTGTTCGTAAAAGGTTCGATTCGAGTCAACATTCGCAAGTTCTTTTCAATTACGTCTCTCATTCTCATCGTCGTTGCGGCCCAACTATTAATCTCAGGCCTTCATGAGCTATCCGAGGCGCTGGTGTTGCCTTCCAGTGCGCGTGAAATGGCAATAATCGGTCCCATCGTGAAGAATCAGCCCTTCTTCTACATTCTGATACTCGCGCTCAGCTCAATAATGATCGTCTTAAACAGGAGCACCGGCTCTCAGCAGATTTCACCCGATGCCAATCCCGCGGAGCGCAGAAAGATTCTTCATCAAGAGACGCGTGAGCGGCTCTGGAAGCGGGCTCTGGCAGGCGTCGCGCTTGTCTCAATCCTGATAATAAGCGCGGAGTTTGTCTATTCTTCCAATTCCGGCGCCGCGGCGAATCCGGAGCAGATATTCGATCAAGGTCAAGATATCAAAATACCTATCTCTCGCGTGAACGACGGGAAACTCCATCTCTTTGCTTACACAGCCGCGGGAACATCCGTTCGATTCATTCTAGTCAGCAAGGGATCTTCTTCGATCGCGGCAGCGCTCGATGCATGCCAGATATGCGGTGATAAGGGCTATTATCAACAAGGAGAAGAAATCATCTGCCGCAACTGCACGGCTCCAATAAATCGGAGCTCAATTGGGCTCGCAGGCGGATGCAATCCCGTTCCACTACCGACGAAAGCGGACGATCAGGCGGTGGCAATTGCCGCGTCTGACCTGGAAGCCGCCTCCTCATATTTTACCCGCCGTTGAGACGAATCGATTAAGTTAATTCACAATGATCCTCACTCTGATCAAGAACTCTTTGACCCGTGGGCGGGGAAGGAGTTTGATAGCGGTCGCCGCCGTGGCACTCGGAGCATCGGTAGCCACGGCGATGCTGGCTGTGGCGCTTGGCATCGGCGATAAAGTAAACAGAGAGCTTCGGTCCTTCGGCGCTAATATCGAGGTCCTTCCGCGCCAACGGAGCCTTCCGGTGATTGCAGGCGGGGTTCAACTTCAAGCCGCATCGGTTCCGAGCTTCCTCAATGAAAAAGATCTCCCGACTCTTCGATCGATTTTTTGGGCCCACAACCTGCTCGCCTTTTCCCCGTTTCTAAATCTCAAAGTCACCGTGACGCGTGAGGCAGACCGCTCCGCGCCGCCGATTACGCGCAATCTTATCGGAGGTTGGATTGAACACGAGCTGAAAAACGATTCGGGTGAGAGTTTTGTCACGGGCATGAGGCAATTGAGTCCATTTTGGAAAATCGACGGTAAGTGGCCAAGCTCCGGCGAATGCCTCGTGGGCTCCGACCTGGCCGCTCGATTGAAGGCCTCCATTGGCGAGAAAATAACCATGCGCTATCGGAGTGCTGGAACGCTCGCAGGCGTCGAATCATTGACAATTTCGGGCATTACGACGACCGGGTCGGCTGAGGACGACAGCATAATCGCACCACTCGAAGAGGCTCAGCGACTCGCGCGTCTTGAAGGTCGTTTCGACCGGCTTGAAGTAAGCGCGTTGACTCGGCCCGATGACGAGTTCGGCAAACGTGATCCGGAAACATTGTCGTCGGAAGATCTCGAGCGCTGGAGTTGCACTCCTTATGCGCGCTCCATCGCGCGCGACATTGAAAAGGCGGTTCAAGGATCCGAAGCGCATCCGGTTCTCAAAATAGCTCAATCAGAAGGCACGATTCTGAACAAGGTCAATCTGCTTCTGTTTCTGGTGCTCATAGCATCCGTAATAGCGGCGATACTCGGTGTCTCCAGCACCATGATGACTACAGTCATACAGAGGAGGGCCGAGGTCGGTCTATTGAGAGCAATCGGCGCCGGCAGGGCATCCGTGAGCAGTATTTTTTTGCTTGAGGCGGGAATTATCGGTCTTGCGGGAGGACTCGCGGGAATTGCCATCGGCGCGCTGCTGGCCCAGTTCGTAGCCAGAACTGTATTCGCTTCTTCGATCGAATTCAGCGGATTGCTTGTTCCGCTGATGCTGTTGATGTCCGTCGTCGTAGCGCTTACGGGCAGCGCCTTTCCGCTTCGAAAGGCGCTCTCCTTCGAGCCTTCGATCGTGTTGCGAGAAAGATAGCGTGTTGCGAGAAAGATAGTACGATGTTCCTCAGGCTCGTCGTGAAGTCAATCATCTACAGGCGCGGCCGCGCCGGAGTAGCCGTGCTTGCGTTGCTTGTCGGAGCCGGAATGGCTTCGGCGATGCTCTCGGTCTATTACGACGCTAACCAGAAGATGACTCGCGAGCTTCGCGCCTATGGGGCCAACATCATGGTCACCGCTAAGGAGCAGGGGGATCAGATCGATCAAGCAGTCCTGGCGGGCATCAGAACATCGCACTCGTCTTCCGAAATCGTCGCGGCCGCTCCTTATCTCTACCTCGTAGCCAATGCCCGCGTCGCTTCTCCTAAGGCTCGTCCGGCCACGCTTGTTTTGGCGGGGGCCGATTTCGAACAGATCAAAAAGGTGAGTCCGTGGTGGCAGGTTGAGGGAAGCTGGGTCGACGCGTCCGACGACCGAGGCTGCATGATAGGAGTGAACGCGGCACACGAGCTTGGCGTTGCTCTAGATCAGCAGATCCGAATCGAGAATCGCGACATCGAGGCTGCGGACACGCTCTCCGCGGCGAACATTTTCCGAGTTCGAGGCATTGTGACGACCGGCTCAGAAGAAGATGATCAGATCTTCGCCCCGCTAAACGCGGTCCAGAACCTCGCAGCCACGCCTGACAAGATCAGCGCTGTTGCCGTTAGCGTTGTTGGAACGGTCGATCAGGTTGAAGCCCTGGCCTTGGCAATAGCAAATCAATACGAAGGCGTCGAAGCAAAGCCCATCAGACAGATTGCGCAAAACGAAGGAGCGATTCTTGCCAAGCTAAAGTTGATGATGATACTTGTAACGGTCCTCGTGCTTGCGGGAGCCGTTCTCTCGGTGGCAACTACGCTTGCCGAGCTGGTAATTGAGCGGCGACTTGAGATTGGAACAATGAAGGCGCTCGGCGCACACGACTCCAGGCTCTTTAGCCTCTTCTTGACGGAGTTGGCCGGGCTCGGCCTATTAGGCGGGATTCTTGGTTATGGAATCGGGCTCGTGCTGGCCCAGTTCATCGGCCATAGCCTCTTCAACCAGCCGGTGAGCCCCAGAATAACTGTTCTACTTTTAGTCATATTGCTTTCGATTTCCACCGCGCTTCTGTCGGGCTTAATTCCGATTCGACGTATGAGAGAGATCAAACCGGCCGTGATACTCAAGGGAGATTAATCGTATCAATCGAAATCGATCTATGAAGCTGATCGAAACAGTGAAGCTCACTAAGCAGTACGGCGCGGGTTTGTTTGCGCTCAAAGACGTAAATTTCACCGTCGAGCGCGGCGAGTGGATAGCAGTGATGGGTCCTTCGGGCTCAGGCAAGACCACCTTGATAAATATCCTCGGCTGCATGGACAGTCCCACTTCGGGACAGGCGTTCGTCAATGGAGTGGATCTCGGCTCGCTCTCGGAACACGAACAGACCTCTTTCCGCCGCGAGCAGATCGGGCTGGTCTTTCAGCAGTTTCACTTGATCCCATATCTGAGCGCGCTTGAGAACGTGATGCTCGCGCAGTACTACCATTCGATGACTGACGAGAACGAAGCGCGCGAAGCTTTGAAGCGCGTCGGCCTCGGCGCTCGTCTCTCTCATCTACCTTCGGAGTTATCCGGCGGCGAGCAGCAGAGGGTATGCATTGCACGCGCGTTGATCAATCATCCGGGAATAATTCTCGCGGACGAACCGACGGGCAATCTTGATGAAGAAAACGAGCACATCGTGATGCAGTTGTTTCGAGATCTCCATCGCGAAGGCCATACGATCATAATGGTGACCCACGATCACGCGATCGGTCGAATGGCTGACCGCCGCGTCGAATTGCACCACGGCGTTTTTGTAGACCTCAGCCTTACCACTCACGAGGCAGCCGAGGTATTCGACGAAATTCTCGAACAGATGTGGCTATTGGCCGAGCGTCAAGTCGAAGCATCCGCCGAGACTCTGATTGTTCCCGACGTAGTCGACAGCAACAGTGCGCTTGTCTCAATGCTCGAGCTTGGCATGATCACGGCGCCGTCGGACGCGGGGCTCGCGGGTTCAATTTCATACACGCCCAAAGGCGAGGCTCGCGCACGAGCAATTATTCGAAGGCATCGCCTCGCTGAGAAACTATTCTTCGAGAAGTTCGATATGAACGAACAGCAAGCGGATCAAAATGCGTGTCAGCTCGAGCATATCTTGAGCAACGAGGTAACCGATTCGGTCTGCGCCTTCCTGGGACATCCGAACGCGTGTCCGCACAACAAGCCCATCCCTCGTGGAGACTGCTGCCCATAAGCGATCACGCGCGAGTCAGCACCCTACACGAGTCAACACCACGCATGAGTCAACACCACGCATGAGTCAACACCACGCATGAGTCAACACTACGATCACCAATTTGCCTGCCTCAATTCGTCAAACTTTGCGAGATCTATTTACTTTAATACTATCTTCGGCTAACTTTGCGGCTTCGCTCGGAGTATCGGCAACGCCGCAACTATCAGGCCTGCACCAGCCGTCTCGATGATTGATGAACGATCCCGTCCGTTTACCTTTCCATCAAGCACCTCGCTGGGCGATGCTCCGGCATAGTACGAGTTGCTGGCACCCTTCTTGACACCCGCGAGCCGGCCTGAGCTGTCGTATTCGGTTCTCTCGGTCGTCCTCTTCGGCAAAAATTTTTCTGTTTGCCGTATCATTGCTGACTCTCGGGTGGCTTTCAGGGCCAAATCTCTGTTGGCCCGAGAATCACGATTGAAAGAAAGAGAAAAACCCTGTTGGTAAACTTGTTATAAGAGTCTTGCAAAAAAAATAACAGCACCAACAGGGTGATTGACGACCAAGAAAGTACAGCAGACGATGCTAGCGATCAAGCTGCCGCCAGGCTCGCATTCCTGAACTGTTTCCAACGGCTATTACCTCGCGGTCATGTACATATACAGTTCACCTCGAAAAATTTGCGCACCTCGGCATAAATTCCCCTCTTTTTTTTTCGGCTCAAATCAGCCTTTATTGCGTTCTTAACAACGGCGCGGATTCGAACTACTGAATGCGTGCGACCTGCCCCACAAGCTGCCTCGTAGACTCCCTGGACGGGCGATCATTAGCTCTAAAAACATCTTGCAATTTGCAGACGATGACCTATAATCGCCGTTCGTTAGTTCCAATCAACGCGGTTTGCGCTGCTGAGTTCGTTATTACGTCGTTCTTGCGGAATACCCGGTCCGCTTAGAAAACCTCCACTCGAAAGGACCCCATATGTCTCCCAAACCCGTACGATCGCTGTTGCTCGTGCTACTGCTGTGTGCTCCGTTATGCCTCGCTGTGCGTGCAGCCGACGACTGGCGGCCTGTGGATCCTGCTCATCTGGCAATGAAAACGCCGGTAGTAGAGAAGGACGCCGACGCCGAGGTGATCTTCTGGGACGTCAAAATCGACGATGCCAGCGAAGACCTGATCTTCACGAATTACGTTCGTATCAAGATATTTACCGCGCGTGGAGTCGAGACTCAGAGCAAAGTCGATCTGGAGTACTTTGGCTCGCACAGGATAAAAGATATCGCTGGTCGAACTATTAAGCCGGACGGCTCAATAGTCGAGCTGAAGAAGGATGCCGTCTTCGACCGCACTCTTGTGAAGATTAGCGGCATCAAGGTGAAGGTTAAGTCATTTGCCATGCCGGCCGTCGAGCCGGGCGGCCTTATTGAATATAGATGGAAAGAAGTGCGCGGCGGCGTGTCAGCGAATAACGTCAGGCTGCAGTTCCAACGTGACATACCTGTTCAGCTCGTGAAGTACTGGTTGAAGCCCATGTCCGGCAGTCCAGCAGGGATGAACGTCCAGACTTTTCATGGCGATGTACCGAGATTCGTAAAAGACAAGGATGGTTTCTACAGCACGAGCATGACGAATATGCCGGCGTTTCATCTGGAGCCGCGTATGCCGCCCGAAGACAATGAACGAACGTGGGCCCTGGTCTATTACTCGGTTGAGAAATACAGCGATCCGAATAAATTCTGGTCGGACTTCGGAAAGCGAATTTTTGAATCCTCCAAGCAATTAACGAAGGTCAACGACGACATAAAAAAGGCTGCCGCCGCCGCTATAGGCGATGCCTCGACTGCCGAAGCAAAACTCGAGCGGCTCTATGAGTTCTGCAAGACCAAGGTCAAGAACTCGAATAGCCCGGAGGCCGGTCTGACTGCAGCGGACCGCGCGAAGCTAAAGAAGAACGAGTCTCCGGCCGATACGCTGAAGCGCGGCATCGGAACCGGAGACGATATAACTATGCTGTTTGCCGCGCTGGCTGCCGCCGCTGGATTCGAAACCCGGATATGCCTGATGGCTGACCGAAGCGATATCTTCTTCGACCGCAACATTGCGAATCCGTACTTTCTCAATACTACCGACGCGGCGGTTAAGGTAGGAAACCAGTGGCGCTTCTTCGATCCCGGAAGCCTCTATCTTCCGTTCGGGCTGCTTCGATGGCAGGAAGAGGGTGTCCTGGCGCTCGTTCCGGATTCAAAAGAATCCGCATTCGTGCCGACGCCGGTTTCGAGCGCGAAAACGTCTATGCAAAAGCGAACAGCCCATCTGAAACTCAGCGAAGACGGGACTATCGAAGGCGAGGTGCGCGTCGAATTCACGGGTCATTTCGCTATAGAAAAAAAGAACGACAATGATGACGACTCCGCGACCGAGCGGGAGAAGAACCTGACGGAAGAGATAAAGCAGCATATGAGCACCGCTGAAGTGTCTCAGATCAAGTTCGAGAACGTGACCGATCCGTTCAAGCCGTTCGCCTACTCATACCACCTCAAGACGCCGGGATACGCTCAACGAACGGGGAAGCGACTCTTCCTTCAACCGGGATTCTTTCAGTATGGAAACGCCGCGCAGTTCCCGACCAGCAATCGCGTACATCCTATATACTTCAAGTATCCGTGGTCTGAAGAAGACTCAGTGACGATTGATTTGCCCGCTGGTTATGCGCTCGACAACGCGGACGCTCCGCAGCCGTTTATGGCGGGTGAGATCAGCAAGTACGAAATGAAGATCAGTGTCGCGGAGGGGCGGCGGTTAATGATCAATCGTTCGTTCTTCTTCGGGGGGAACGGCACACTCTTGTTTCCGAATACGAGCTACACACCCTTGAAGAATCTCTTCGACACGCTTCACGAGCGCGACAACCACACGATTACATTGAAGCAAGCTGCTTCGGCGCAACAATGAGGAGGACGCGATGAAACAGTGGAAGGTCATTTTTCAATCCGCTCCGATTATTATTTTTCTCTGTTTGCTTTCGGGCGGGTCTTGCAATCGCACGGTTGACGCGGCGTCAGATGACGCGCCCGCCTGGCTTCGTCAGGCTGCTTCGATTCCGATCCAGGGCTACGACAAGAAAGTCAACGCGGTCGTGCTTGTCGACGACGGCACGCTAAAGGTCGAGGAAGATGGAAGAGTAACGAAGGGACATCGCGGCGCTGTTCGGATTTTGACGCGAGAAGGCAGAGCGGAAGCGCGGACGCGTGTCATCTATCAAACCGACACTGAGAAAGTGCGCGATCTCAAGGCGTGGTTGATCAGGCCCTCGGGTGAAGTAAAGAAATACGGCAAAGAGCAAATAGCCGACATTTCGCTTGCCGATGATGACGTCTACAACGAATCCAGGGTCAGCGTGATCATTGCCGACAATGATGCAGAGCCGGGCGCGGTGTTCGGCGTCGAATGGACCACCGAGGATCGATCGGTCTTTACTCAATATCCCTGGTACTTCCAGAGCGACAATCCGGTCGTGCAATCCAGATTCGTCGTGACGCTGCCGGTGGGATGGCGCGCGGAAGCCGTCACGTTCAATCATCCAAAAATCGAACCGGTCGTATCCGGATCTACATACACCTGGGAGCTGAAGGATCTTCCTCCAGTTGAGGAGGAGCCTTCGGGACCGCGCGCGGGAAGCCTTGCGGCTTCAATCGCGGTGAGTTATTTCCCGGCGCCAAACGCACGCTCCGCGGCGGGCAGAAGCTTTGAAAATTGGGGAGATGTGTCGCGCTGGCTCACCGAGCTTTCGGAGCCGCAGGCGGTGCTGGATGATGCGCTCGCTACGAAGGCGCAAAGCCTTTCCCCTCGCGACGCGCCCGAGCTTGACCGCATAACGGCGATCGGTCGCTACGTGCAGGGGGTCCACTACATCGCTATTCAGACCGGCATCGGGCGAGGCGGTGGATACAGGCCGCACCTATCGAGTGAGGTCTTTTCGAAGTCCTATGGCGATTGCAAGGACAAGGCCAACCTGATGAAAGCGATGCTCAAGGCGCTAAAGATCCCTTCATACCTGGTGACGATTTATTCAGGAGATCCTACGTCCGTGCGCGAAGAGTGGCCTTCACCGCAGCAGTTCAATCACTGCATAATCGCGGTCAAGGTAAGCGACGACACTCGCGCGGCTACGATAGTGAACCACCCGAAACTGGGCCGCTTGTTGATCTTCGATCCGACAGATGAAGATACACCCGTGGGCGACCTGCCGGATCACGAACAGGGCAGTCTTGCCTTGATCGTAGCCGGTGATAACGGCGCGTTGATGCGAATGCCGGTTACTCCTCCAGAATCAAACCGGCTGGAACGGCAATCAGAAGTGTCGCTGGCGTCAACCGGCGCTATCACAGGAAAGATTCACGAACACACCCTGGGACAAGCTGCCGTGACTGCTCGCCGCGAGCTGAAACATCGTCCGCGCGCGGACTATGTCAAAATCGTTGAACGTTGGATCACACGCGGGGTAAACGGGGCATCGGTGACAAAGGTAGAACCCACCGACAACTCTGACGGCACCTTTGACCTGAACGTAGAGTTTTCGGGGGCGGCATATGCACAGCTCATGCGCGACCGGCTGATGATCTTTAAGCCCGCTGTCGTTGCTCGCAGAGACGCTCTCTTCCTTACAGAAAAGACTCGAAAACACCCTGTGATCCTGGATTCACAGGCGTACTCGGAAACGGTTCGGATCAAGCTGCCGCCGGGTTTTGATGTCGACGAACTTCCGGATGCGACAAAGTTGACCGCGGCCTTCGGCGCATATTCGGCCGCGTGTGAAGTGAAAGAGGGGTTCCTGATCTTTAAGAGAGAGATGACCATCAAGAGCGCTACAGTTCCAGTAGATCAATACGCAGCCGTGAGATCGTTCTTCGAGAAGATTCGAGCAGCGGAGCAGGCTCCGGTTGTCCTGGCACGTAAATAACCGCGGCGGCGGACAAGTGGGAGATCCCCCATTTGCCCGCCGCCCGTTTTGGAGTATGCAGGCAGCGCAATACCATCACTTCGCCGTCGTATCTTGCAGCCGTCGTATCTTGCAACGGGAGGCTCCGCAAGATCGCTCCCATGTCGTCACTTGCTTGCTTGATACGATTGCCTGCTCGTTCGAATTAGGGCTCCAGATTTTTTTACTTCCACTTTAATCTGGTGAATGCGGCCGTCGTGGCGATTCTTATCGGGAGGATAATAAGCAAGCGTGTAGCTTGATCTGGTTTCTTCGGCGATGGCTTTAAAAAAAGGCGTGAAATCGCTTGCATCCGCGGAGAAGTCGAGGCCGCCGGTCATAGGAACTATGCGTGAAACATCAAGCAAAGTCAGCGATCGCTGGGCGCTGTTTACCCCCGGCATGTAAGAAGGCAATGTTATCGAATATACGGTGACTTCAGCGTCATTCGCGCGCCGAATGAGATCGGTCTGATCCACACCGTCTACCGAGTCGTACCCATCGGTTATGACTACGACCACTCTGCGCAGCCGCCGTCCCTTGATGAATCTTGGCCCTCGCTTCAGCATCGCGACCGCCTGATCGATGGACGCAAACAGCTTTGTCGATCCTTCGGCCTGCCCGATTTTCTGAAAAGCGTGTCCGATCTTTGCCGGATCGCTGGTGAAATCCTGCACGATGCGAATCTGATAGTTGAACGACATCACGGCGAAGACCGACTCGGGCCGCACGAGCCTGGTGAAGGCTTCCGCGGCCTCGCGCTGGCGAGTCACCTCCTCGGGCTTAATACTTCCGGAAAGATCGAGAGCGAATACCACCGCGAGCGGCCGTGTCAGGGAAGCCTCTTCGTTGGCTTCGAAGAAGTCGAGCTTTTGCGGCTCGCCATCCGTGAGAACCGCGAAGTCATCCGCTTTCAGGTTGCGAATATAATTGCCGTCCTTATCAGTGACGGTGGCGTCGATCGTGACCAGATCGGCTTCGAGCTTTAAAGGCTTTTCGCCTTGCTGTCCTAGAACGATCTGAGGAGCCGGAGCGCTGGCGGAAACCACCACAATACCCAGCAGCAGAATAGACCATAAGCCTCGGATTTTGCGCACCGCGTACCTCTTTCAATAATGAACAAAGTCGGTCCGAAAAAAGCGTAGCATTGGCGCGCCGCTGATTCAACGCGGCCGCCTTTGTCGGTGTTTAATGAATGTGGAAGAGGATTATTGCCTGAGCCCGCCAATCTACTCGAAATGATATTTGTTTCAGCCCCATATCTTCCGCTATCATCCCACGTTCCATTTACAGCTCAGGAGGTAATAAGGTGGAGAGGACACTCGTTTTAATAAAGCCCGACGCCATTCAGAGGGGACTCATAGGCCGTATAATCGGCCGCTTCGAGGAAAAAGGGCTCAAGATAGTCGGCTTGAAGTTCATGAAGCTCGGCGATCAGCTCTTGAACGAACATTACAGCCATCTGTTGGATAAGCCATTCTTTCCGGGAACTCGATCCTTCATGCAGTCGACGCCCGTGATAGCCATCTGCTGGGAAGGTCTCGATTCGGTCGAAACCGTGCGGAGGCTGTGCGGGATCACAAAGGCGCGCGAGGCGGCGCCCGGCACGATCCGCGGCGATCTCGCAATGAGCGTTCAGGCTAATCTCGTACACGCTTCCGATTCGATCGAGACGGCCGCGGCTGAAGTGAAACGTTTCTTCGACGATTCCGAACTCTTCGACTACGACTCGGCGGCAACCGGGACAATATATTCTCAGGACGAATTGGGTTGAGTTCTATAAAAAATCCGCGTGAATCATGAAAGCCAACGAGTTTACTGTCGAGGTCAGACGAACATATCTCGAGATGACCGATTCCGAGCAGCTTGAGCGCTGCGATTCCGGTGATCCCACCGTGCGAATTGAGCGGGTTCGCAACTGCCCTCGCTCGTTTTTCAGGTATCTCTATCGTGAAGTCGGCAGGAATTATCATTGGGTAGACCGGCTGGGTTGGAGCGACGATGAGGTGATCTCCCATATGTCGCGGCCCGGCTTTTCGATTTGGGTTATGTACAAGGAGGGTTCTCCGGCCGGTTATTTTGAGTTGAACCATGCCGACGACGGCGCCACGGAAATTGCCTACTTCGGCTTGCTACCGGAATTCATCGGTAGGGGGCTGGGAAAGCACTTGCTTACTCGCGCAGTAGACGAAGCGTGGGCGACCGGCGCAGATCGAGTGTGGCTTCACACCTGCACGTTGGATGATCCCGCGGCGATGCCGAATTACTTGAAGCGCGGATTCCGGCCCTACAAAGAAGAGACCTACGAAACTACGCTGACCTCCGAAGCGTTGGCGGATACAAAGATAGATTGATGGATATTTCCGAGGGTAGGTTTCGCCAACCCTTGCTTCGCTCCACAACCCGGCCGGGTTCTCAGTGCGTCTCAGCAAAAGCTTCTTGCTGTCCTCGATTGACCGCTTCATGTTTCGTCGTTAGCATCGCAGCGTGAGCACGAAATACGCCGCGGGTCAGCCGATTCCAGCGATTGTAGGCCCTACTGCTTCCGGAAAGAGCGAACTGGGAATTGCAATTGCGATTGAGTTCGGCGGCGAAATAATCAACCTGGATTCCGTTCAGGTCTATCGCAAGATTCGGATCGCCACCGCCAAGGTCCCGCCGTCGGAACAACAGGGCATTACTCATCATCTCATCGATATCGTGGAACCCACCGAGAACTTTACCGCCGGAGAATACGCACGAAGAGCATCGTCTTCGATACGCGATATTGAGTCGCGCGGAACGACGGCGATATTGGTGGGCGGGACGGGCTTTTATTTGCGAGCTCTGATGCAGCCGCTATTTGACAGCTCCCCGACTGATCCCGCGTTGCGGCGCCGCCTCAAGGAGATAAATGAAAAACGCGGAGCCGAACATCTCCACCGAATCCTGCGTCGCCTCGATCCGACCGCGGCGGCGCGGCTCAGTCCTCGCGACTGGTCTCGCAACATGCGGGCGATCGAAGTACGACTTCAGACCGGAAATCTCATCTCGGATCTTCAGCCGCGAACCCCGGAGCCGCCTGATTTCGCCGATCGAATCCGAGTAATCGCGCTCGATCCGCCGCGCGATCTCTTGTACGAAAAGATCAACGCGCGCGCCGACCGAATGTTTGAGGCCGGTTTGATCGAAGAGGTGGAATCACTCCTTGCGGCAGGCGTTCCAGCCGATGCAAAAGCGTTTCAAGCGCACGGCTACCGGCGAGTGGTGGAGCACCTTATGGGCAAGCGAAGCCGAGAAGATGCGTTGAATCAGATGAAACTGGATACTCGCCGCTATGCAAAGCGACAGTTGAGTTGGTGGCGTTCGCGGCCCGGCGTCAGTTGGATCAGTTGCTTCGGAGACGACCCGCGGGCGTTGGCCGATGCCGTCAGATTGCTCGCCGGCGGAAGTGATAAGAGAGTTGAGCGCCGCCTTGATTAATGCTCGTGGATTATTATTCGGCAAGCAATGAATGCGGCCCGAATGCGGCGTTGACAGTCCCATTGACCGCCAGTATGTTTACTCGTTGAAGATTTCGCCATCACGCATTTCAAGATTTGAACAAACAAAATGAGGGCTATTATGAAGAGATTCTGCTTCGCGACCCTTCTACTGCTTATGTGTGCCTCGTTCGGCATGGGCCAACAGGTTCAGGTCCAGGAAGTGGTGTTGAACAACGGCATGCGACTCCTGATGGCGCCTCGCAAAGGCGACCCTAATATCGCGGCGGGCTGGATCGCGCGCGTAGGCTCAGTCAACGAGCGGCCCGGGATCACCGGTCTCTCGCACCTCTTCGAGCACATGATGTTCAAGGGCACGCATACCATCGGAACAAAGAACTATGTAGAGGACACAAAGATTCAGGATGAGATGGACAGCGTGCGCGCTCAGATAGAAGCCGAGCAGGAGGCGCTTATAAAGAAGGAGCGGCTCGGGGACATTCCAGATGCCAAGGACCCGAAGTATCGCTCCCAGAAGCATCAGGATCTGCTGAAGCGAATGGACGAGCTTCAGAAGAAACAAAAGGACCTCATGGTCAAGGACGAGTTCGACCGCATTTATACCAACGCGGGCGCCTCGGGAATGAACGCTACGACCAACTATGATTTCACCCTCTATTTTGTGAATGTGCCCGCCAACAAGCTCGAGCTCTGGTTCTGGATGGAGTCGGATCGATTGCTTAACCCGGTGTTCCGCGAGTTCTACGCCGAACGCGACGTAGTGCACGAAGAAAGGCGGCTGCGCACCGATAGCACTCCCACAGGCAAGTTCGATGAGGAGTTCGACGCGATGTTCTGGGAGTCGTCTCCTTATTCCTGGCCTGTCGTAGGCTGGCCGAGCGACCTTGAAGGAATAACCCGGCGGGAAGCGCTCGACTACTTTGCGCTCAATTACGCGCCCAATAACCTTATTATGTGTCTGGTCGGAGACTTTGATCCCGCCAACGCGGAGGCGCTCGCAAAGAAGTATCTCGAGAGAATACCTCGCGGCAAGCACGACCCTGAGGCGGTTCGGACGCAGGAGGTCAGACAGCTTGCCGAAAAACGCATGATTGCTTACGCGGACACCTCGCCGCAGGTATTAGTCCGCTATCACACCGTAGCCGACGGCCACGCCGATGCCTTCGCGCTCAGCCTCATGGCCGATCTCCTGAATGGAACAACCGGCAGGCTGTATAAATCGCTCGTGCTCAAGCAGGGTGTTGCAAATAACGCGGCCGGCGGCCAGCAGGGGCGCAAGTACGACGGCTTTTTTGAATTCCGCGGAACCGCGAAGCCGGGCCACACTCCCGAAGAGGTCGAGGCCGCGCTCTATAAAGAGCTCGAGCGGCTTCAGAAGGAACCGGTGTCCGACGACGAACTCCAGAAGGTCAAGAACCGGAATGCCGCGGGCGCGTTTCGCAGGCTGCAATCCAGCTTCCTGCTGATGTTTCAGTTGCTGCTGTTCGACTCCGGCCGCGGCTGGCAGACGATTAACACCGATCCGCCGCGCGTCCAGGCGGTCACGGCCAAGGACATAATGCGAGTGGCCAACACTTACTTCGCCCCGGAGAACCGCACGGTCGGAATCTACTACACGAAAAAGGGCGCAGCGACCGATGACGATCCGCAGCTTGCCGGGTTGAGCGATCAGGAAAAACAACAGGTCAAGCAGGTGAAAGGCTTCCTGGCGCGCGCGACCGTCGAACAGGTGAAGCAAGTGCTCGCGCAGATCGAACAGCGCAGCGCCTCGGTTCCCGCCGATCAGCAGAAAGTGTTCGTGGCGATCAAGAAGATTCTGGAAGACAAGTTGAAAGAGCTCGAAGGAGGTAAGAAATGACAAAGAGAAACACCCACACGATTTCAATTCTTGTTGTTGTTCTCTTGTCGGCGGCGTGGACGCCTCTTTCGAATGGACAGGCGACAAAATCGGCTCAAAAGAGCAACGCGCAGGGCGGAATCGTTGCGCGCCCCGAGGAGTTGAAGTATCCGACTCTCAACTACACACCGCCGAAACGGAATGCCTACAGGCATGTGCTCGCCAACGGAACCGTCGCGTATCTGGTCGAAGATCATGACTTTCCTCTCATCAACGTCTCGCTGGTGGTTCGAACGGGCAAGTACCTCGAGCCCAAAGGCAAAGAGGGTCTTGCTTCGCTAACCGGCGCGCAGATGAGGGCGGGCGGCACTACGACAAAGACCGCCGAGCAATTCGATGAGGCTGCCGACTTTTTGGCGGCGACAATATCGAGCAGTGTCGGCGAGACACAGGGAAGCGCGGCTCTGAACTGCCTCTCTAAAGAGATAGACAAAGGTCTGGCGCTCTTTTTCGAGATGCTGAAAACGCCCGGCTTTCAGCAGGAACGGCTCGCGCTCGCGAAGAGTCAGATACTCCAGGGCATGGAGCGGCGCAACGACCGCACCGACGCAATCGAAAGCCGTGAATGGGATAGATTGATGCACGGAGACGATTTTTTCACAACCAGAGATTCAACAAAGGCATCGATCGATTCGATTACGCGAGAGGACCTCATTGCTTTTCATAAGAAATACTTTCAACCCGGTGGGTTCATTTTCGCCGTTTCGGGAGATTTCAAGACCGACGAGATGATCGGCAAGCTCAATACCGCGATGGGGGGATGGGAAGTCAGTAAGGAAGCCGTTCCTCCGGTTCCCAAACCCGATCACACGCCGACGCCAGGCCTCTATGCGGTGCATAAGGCGGATGTTAACCAGGGGCGCGTTTCGATAGGACACGTCGGCATAGTGCGGGACAATCCCGACAACTACGCGATCAACATAATGGACGATATTCTCGGCGCAGGCGGATTCACTTCTCGAATAGTTTCCCGAGTCAGGTCGGATGAAGGACTGGCTTACAGCGTGAACGCGAACTTCGATTTCGGAATCTACTATCCGGGAACGTTTCGCGCGTCTTTTCAATCAAAGAGCTCGACCTGTGCGCAGGCAGCCGCGATAATTCTGGAGGAGATCGACAAGATCAGAACGAGCCCGGTCTCTAAGGAAGAGTTCGACACCGCCGTCAACCAAGCGGTGGAAGTCTTTTCTCGCTCCTTCGCCACGGCGGGGCAGATTGCGGGAACCTTTGCGCGAGATGAATACACACATCGCGCTCCCGACTACTGGGACACTTACCGTCAGCGAACCAAAGCAGTCACGATCGAAGATGTATCGCGAGTAGCAAAGCAATATCTGCACCCGGATCAACTTGTGATCCTGGTAGTGGGCAATATCGACGATATAGCCAAGGGGAATACGGACAAGCCTCAATACTCGCTGACAAAGCTGGCGAAAGACGGGCAGATTCACCGCATCCCGCTGCCCGATCCATTGACTATGGTCTATCCGAAGTGATCGGTTGAGAGCAGAGATAAGGAAGGACGTATATTTCAAAAACCCAAGGGGTGGGCCTCGGCGCCCGCCCCTGTTTTTCGTTTATGGTCTATTTTCAAGGATACGATCTATTTTCAAAGCGCCGCGAGGTTAGTGCGTTGGGTGTGTGAGCGCGGGCCTGAGAGCGCGCTCATCCTGCGTGCGTTGGCCGCGAATTAAGGCGCATTTCAATGCCCATAGTACGAATCAAGCCGCCGCGAACGCCTTCTTCAGAAGCGCGATTTGACCGGCGTGATAGAGATCGTGCTGGACCACCCCATGCAATAAATAGTATGCGGTTTGTGATTGATCTCCGATCGTTTCTTCCAGTCTTGAATCGTCGAGACTCTTTATCGTCTCGCGAAGTTCAGAGTTGGTTTGTTTGAGCGCCTCAAGCGCGCTAGACCATGCAGATTCGCTCGCCTCTACAACCGGCGGCCAGTCTTCTTCGTCGGAGACCTTCCTTATATTCCACTCAAGAATTCGCTCCCGCGCGATTCGCTCCCAGGCAGCGATATGATTAACGATTTCCCAGATGCTATGCGCGCTCGCCAGCGGCTTCGCTGCCGCCGCGGTTGGACTGACACCGGCCAACACTTCCATCACCGACGGGCCGTGCCATGCATTTCCATGTAGAGCCCGTTCGAGTTGATCGCAAATACGTTCGACTTCACGCATAAATTACTCCGTGCGGATGCGCCTGGATCCCGAATAGCCCCGAGAGAGTTCTCAGTTCTCAATTCTTTGTTCCCGGCGGCGCCGGAGTCGCCGGTCTATCGACTCGCTGCGGCCGCGGTTCGGGTTGCGGTCGAGCCGGCATCTGTTCTTTAGTGAATCGCGGAAGGAGTTCGTCGCGCATTGCCAGTTGATACACCGCGGCTGCAATGACTATCGCCGATTTTTTTACGTCGTCCTCGATGATGCGTTCATAGGTATCGAGGCTTGTGTGCCAGGTGTAGGTTCCGTATTCGATGGGATCCTGCTGCATTCCGATTCCGGGAAGGCCGGCCTGGCTGAACGAAGTGTTGTCCGATCCCCCAAGGGCCCGGCTCTGCGATGCCAATGCGCCCATCACACCGAGATCTTCAAATGACGCAAGCGACTGTCTGAGAACCGAAGCCGCTTCCGGAGGTCCAAACACATTCGCTCCTCTGGCGCGGCCGGTGCCTGAATCGATGTTGAAGTAGGCGCCGAGCTTTGCGAAGTCGGGCTTTGGCTCTTCAACCGAACCGAAGTGCTCCTTAACGTATGCCTGCGACCCGAGCAGCCCCTCTTCTTCTCCGCCCCACAATGCCACGCGAATTGTGCGGCGCGGCTTTACTCCGATCGCTTTCAATATGCGCGCGGCCTCCATCATAGCGGCGCAGCCTACTGCGTTGTCGGTCGCTCCCGTAGCCGCATGCCAGGAATCCAGGTGGCCGCCGAGCATTATGACTTCGTCCTTTTTGTCGGTTCCGGGAATCTCGGCGACTGCGTTGTAAGAGGTCTTGCCTTCGGGATAGATGTGATTGACGATGTTGAATTCCAGCTCGACAGTCAGGCCGTCCGCAAGCAGCCGGGTTATTCGCCCGTAGTCTTCGTTTCGCATCACTACGGTTGGAACCACCTTGTTCACGTCGAAGGTGCGGTTATTGAACGCTCGAATCTGTCCGTGATCGCGGCCGGCATCGTTGACGCGAATCGCGGCTCCGTTTTCGAGCAGAAACTTATCAGTCTGCTCGCCGATCTGCTGCGGAGTCAGCTTCGTCGGGTCCGGCGGTTCCTGCGGGCCTCTTGGTCCGCGCGGTCCC
>QHVH01000003.1 GCA_003222245.1 Blastocatellia bacterium AA13
ACTGAGAGGTAGCTCTCGTTGCTCCGGCGACTCAACCAGTAACGCCATGCCTGCTCGACTGCCCGATAGAGTCTTTCCATCCTTCTCCCTTGGGCCTCGGTTCCCCACCTTCTCCTTGAGCAGCTCCTTCCTCGCTCAAGTTCGGTACTATGCTCAGCTACGACCGCCATCGTCCTTCTCGGGTCGCTTCACTTGTCGTTGGCTTCCCGATACCTTGCTTGCTCTCTTCCTTTTGTGTCCCGTTGCCGGCTCGCTGGATGGCGAAAGCTGCCACGCCAGCGCCAGCTCTCTTGTTAACCCGGTACCCCTTCTCTTCCGGGATTTTCGCAAGGAGACTTCTGGCTTTCACAAGTTCCCCAGTTACCCCTTTGGACGCATGCCCCGCTCTCATCAGAACCCGGTGGAGTCCTGGCCACTTGCCTTAGCGCAGCCAGGATTGCTGCCTTCCGCCGCATGCAAAGCGTCGGCTTTGGCCCCTTGCCAGTCTGCTCAAGAGGTTATCCTAGATCAACGACTATACTCATTTCGGGGCTCAATAACGCGGCCTGCATCCTCACTACTTCCCGGCTCCGCACCTCCATTGCTGGTTTAGTACGCGGGTTCGTTTCTGACCTGCTGGCTAGGCTTTGGTCAGGTCGGACTTGACCCTTATAGGTTCTCACCCACTGGGTAACAATGAGGAATTTCATGAGATTCCTCTCAATCCCAACGTCTCGGACTTTACTTGTCGCAAGCACACCTTTGTTAGGCGGCCGTGGTAACGCTATCCTCGGTTTCGGCGTTTCGTACCGAACTGAATCAATCTTCAGGAACGTTCAGAAAGACGACACCACGGCGTTCATGTTGTCTCATCATCGCTGGTCGCTTTCGCTCCAACGTGTCTCGGAGGATCGAATCACGAATTCTCTCTAACTTCTTTCTGCCAATTCGCGAGTTATGGCTGATCATAAATCCGCTCACTAAAAGGTCGTCTTCCAGGACGGCATGCGGTCGCTTTTGCATCAGCCATCTTATCGCGGCTCTCGATTGAACAGGGACCTCAAAATCTGCGTCATAACCATCATACTGCATTCTTACAGCAGAGATCGTCGAGATTTGGTCGGTTTTCAGTGTCAACACACCGGACTCCATCCGCACCAAGAACCTCTTCGTTGATAAGACCCTCGAGACATATCTCGAGACGGGGAATACCTCGGTGTATAAGTAAAAGGAGTGACGTTGGTCTTTCAAGATAAAATCCGCCCAGGCATCGGGATCGAGCAGGATAGTAGGAAATCTGGACTCCGCGTCAATATCCGGCACCTTGAAGAGGCCGGAATTCCACGGCACATAACCCACTAGGCTGCGACCATTCTTTAAGCGAATTCGGACCCCTCGCAGTGCGAAGCAACTAGTGCAATCAGCCGACACAACCTGCGTTAGGCTGAGCACGAGGACGGTAACCATAGAAGTTCGAAAAGCCCTCTTGAAGCGCAAGCCGCGCTGGAATATCAACATTGAGTCAACCCTCTTCGACGCTGTCAGGGTGATAGCGCCGGTCGGGTAGCTGGGCGGGATTGCTCCCGCCCAGCCCCCTAAGAACCGTGCGTGCGACTTTCACCGCACACGGCTCAAGCCTCTCAAAGGTCCCTCGCGAGACCCGCCGATGTTGTCACATCGACTTCACGATACTCGTCTGATGCCAACGCGCTTTCGCGGAGAGCTGCACCAGCTTAAACATCGGCTGTCATCTGCATTGCTCTCTAAATCGGTTTGTCAGACTCTCTCGTGACGAGACACCAGATGGAAGTCTGCTCGCTTTCGCGTGAGGTGATGTTCCAGAAGGTCAACCTCTATCCGCTCGACTACAGAGCGGCCTTCGCTTTCTCCATCTTCCCATACCCGCAGCCCGGTGGGCTTGCCTTGCGGCTCGCTGTCCTTAACCGATCATGGTTAAGGAGGACTACGGGCTTACCACGTTCCGGGTGAGTGCCAGAGTGGGTTAGGACTCGCCTCTCCGCCGGTGGCTCATCGTCTGCGTCAGATGAGTTAGGAACATCTGATCTTGGCCACGCACCATTTTGGTTCAAGCCTATGCCTATTGACCTTCATAGGCGTCAGCATCTTTGGCTTGTCGCGGTTACGACGTTTATCAGCGATTCACAATCTGTTGTCCTGTATCACTCGATCCTAGTTCCCGACCGCCTCGATGCTAGCAGTCGCAGCCGCTTCTCACGATTAAGCTGCCATCCTTATAGGATGAGGCTACATTGTCCCAAGAGCTTCGCACGCCGCCGTTGCCAACAGCGCACGTCTTGGTAGGATACCGATAGCAGAATATCGAGTTGTGTACTTCAAAGAACAAAGTCACAACAGCCACTCACGCGACTTCGTGTCGCACCCTAACGCCTCGCATCAGCGGGGCCGCGCGAGGCACTTCGGGAATCATGTGAAACTCGCTTCGCGGCCTCCGCTGCATGCGCTTGTTAGGTGCGCTTGCCTTTGCATAGTTCTTCTATTCGTGTCATTAAACTGCTCTCTCAGTCTGTTTCAGTTATGGCATCCCTTGAGACCGAATAACTATAATTCTCCTTTTGAACAGACTATCAAACCGTCGCTTTAGTCTGCTTTCTCGTTCGTTGGCGATCAGCTTTGGGTTGCTCTCTATCTCTTGAACTTTGCCACACACTCTGCGCAGCTCAGACTTGCTAACCTGCTTATTGTAGCTTAAGCATGTCTCATAGTTGAGGTCATATACTTGAGTCTCGACCAAAGCAAAAGGCACTTTCTGAAGAAGATTTATAGCCTCTTGTGGTAATTCAAGTATTTCATTTGTCACGTTATTTGTCTGGCAATCCATCTTACTCAAGTACTCTATTGTTCTTATGGTGCCAGTAGGCACTTCAACAATATCTTCGCGGGCAGCGGCGAAAACTTGTTCTTTGGGGTAACGGATCGTCTGAAGTTTGCGATAGAGGGTTAGCGCAGTCCACTGATTGCTTTTAAAATAATCTTGTATATCTGTTCCTGTAGTAGATACGTCATCAAATGAAAGCCTCCAGAAGAACCCATGAATTGTTGATCCATTCTGCAATATGATATTGGCTCTGTAAATGTGACATTCAGGACCTGCACTTGCAGTTGTTGAGAAAGCATTCAATGCAAGACAAACTCCAAGTGCTAAACATAATTTTCTGTTAAGTCGGATTTGCATATTTATCTCCTCTGCTAGCACCTAACAAGTAATTGAGCGGTTTCTGTTAATCTTTCCCATCACCGCGCCTGTCGCGGTTGAAGCTAAAAGTCGTTCCTTCTACCTTCACGCGATAACTCATCCTTTGTACATCAGATGGACGCCCCTCGCACGAGCCCTCCTGATTCGCATCGCGCGGCCTGAGTGCGAAATCTACTCCAAATCGAAACGGCTTAACAAGCCAATAGACGGCACGTATGTTGCTTTTTCTTTATATCATCTCTGGCGGGCGAGGTATACCGCTTCGGAGATCTCCTATGATCAACGTTGATCCGCAGTTGCTGGCAAGGGATCGAGCCCGACTCCTCAAGGATGCGGCCCCGGTCATCGAGCATTCCGCTTATGTCAAGTCTTGCTCGAATATCGCTCCGCACCTGGTCTAGAAGTCTCGGACCCGACATTGGTCTCCTCGTTCGGATTGTCCTGACCTGCGGAAGGCGGCGCCATTTCCTCTTTATCCGCGCCGTCTTCTTTTGAACGCGGACGAGTATAGATTACAAGCTCAATTTGCGACAAGCGCTCAATACGCTACGCTATCTAATCAGAGAAGACAGCAACGCGAGGTGTTCAGCCTTGCTTACGGACTATGTCGCATCGCGCTCTGACCCGCCGATAAAATCGAGGGCATATTAATCAAAACATCCCTTTGAGATATAAATGGCGGAAGATCACGCGGCGTTGTTCTGTTGATCTTCACGGTTCAGTCGTGCTTACGAAGATGTGAGAGATTTCAACGAAGACGGCCTTACATAAAAAGAGCGGAAGCAAGCTCCCTTACCGACCTGCCTCAGTCAGGATGCCAGGAATGCAACGCGCTGTCAGTAAGATCAAGTCAACGCCCAGCAGAGTCGAGCTATGCACGGGCAAGATCGACTCATGCGCCGGTTAGCCCGGATTCTCACAAATCGAGCAGCGGCGCCTGGCCGAGTATTTGAAATTGAACTTGATCAACTGTTTCTATCCGACTCTGGCTCGGAGAATTTTTTTCCGTACGAACAGTCTGTTTATAGCAATACTGCCGCTCGCCGTGTTTGGCATTGCTATCGGACTCCTACGACTCGAAAACCCCAAACGGGGTTTCAACGGTGATCCCAGGGTTGGCGAAGCCTCAGATGTCTGGATATGCATAGACGTGATGACCCAACCCTGAAGGGGTTGCAGCTCGTGATGCGGATACCACAATGACGAGTAGATTGTGCGCCAAATGTGCTGGGTCCCAAGGTAGCTGAGTACAGCAACCTTGGGCTGTAATATGCAACCCCATTCGGGGTTGGAACAGCAGGCAGGATGCCTGCGCCCCCAAGTGCGCAAATCTCCAAACCCAGGGTATTGAAAGCGCCCGCTCTGCCACACGCAGGCAGGATGCCTCGGGCTTCCAGGTGCGTCAAATCTCCAAACCCAAGCCGGGTATTAAAGCCGCTGCTCTGCTGTAGTTCGGTTAAATCGCTCCCAAGGCGCGCAGCATTTCAAAGTAGTGTTGAGGGACAATTTTCCATTTGCCGCCGATGTATTTGAGTTGGAATGCGAGTTCGATCACGCCGTAGAGGCCTACAACAATAACGGTGTCTTTCTCATTGCCCGCGCGAACTATTTCACCTGACGGCATGCGGTAGCTCTCACCCGACCGCGCCCGCAGCAGGGGCATCTCGAAACAGAGCTCGATGAGCTGATCGAGATCTCCAGGCGGAAGATTGTTTGCAGCCGTGTACTTTTCCGGCTCGATTTTGGACGCAGTCAGGCCGGAGAGTTTATCCGGCCTCTTTGCCATCATATAAAGCAGGAACTGTCTGGCGATCATTTCAGGATCGGAAGGCTTCTCCTTCTCCGAATTTTTTTTCGCGGCTGCGATCCAGAATCGGATGTCTACCTTCCAGCCGGATTTGGTAAAGATGACCGGGATTGCCCACAGCGCGCCGTGAAACGACGTCACATAAATCGTCTTTGCTCCTACAGGATATTGGGAGCCGGCGCTGACGTTAATCAATTCTCCGTCGACTAAAAACGGCATGACGCGATGCGGCTCCAATTCTTCGACTTCATGTTTGAGTTCGCTCAATTCCAGCGGGCTCAAAGGCTTCTTCGGCAATACCGCGTCACTCTCCGGGTCCGCAATAATCCACTTGCGCAGTTCGGCGCCGTCTCTCGAATAGATTGAATATAGAACCGCCCGAATTGATTTAATGAGATCCGCCGACGGGCCCTGGGCTGTGGACTGGCTTTGATCATTGGATTGCGCCGTTGCGAACGTCGCCAGGAAAAAAACGATAAGAGCGCCCATTATTGAGCCGAATGGCTTTGCCTTCATCGGGCACGATAATACACGAAAAGAACGGTTGAAGGAGGACTAATGGCGGCAGCGTAATCAGCGGCCAAAGCGCGTCTCTAGCTCCGGATTGTCAGACTCAGGCGCCGCGCCTCTCAAAGAGTTTAAGGATTGAAATCAGGGTCGCCCAAAAGTTCCGGATAGCAGACCTCTTCGGCTGGAGGAGGTACGCGGACGAGCTTCCGCGGCTGTTCTTGTCTATCGTCATCTGTCTCAACGGTCTCGGAAGTCGTATTCGTCTTATCGGCATCGTCGCAGGCCGAGGATGTCATCCTCAGAGCGATGCCGGCGTCATTGGAAAACTTGAGATCATTGACGAGAATGGCAAGCTTGAGCAGGCATTCTCTCAATTCACGCGCCGCGGCTAACGAGGCAGCTCCACAATCTGCTTCCCTGGCTGAGGCTCTCGCAAAAATGACTGCCGCCGAGAGGTTTTCGGAATTCGAAATATGTCGTTTCGCGATGAACTTGGCCGGACGCACTTTCCTCGAGGGATGATTCATCGCAACGGGAATATCGGTTGCGCCCCGTGCAGGATCCATCGGCTTAGCGCAATCGTCCATTTGATTCGGGGTTTCATAGTCATCGAGCGAGGAGCGGAATGAGGGCCAATCGCATGAGTCGGCTAATAGGTTGTGCTTGGGGAATTCATTGTGAGCGATATGAGTTTCACATCCCGGAGCCGGCAACGGTTCGGCCCTGTCATCGAGAGATGCGCCTCTGTCGAGCACATAAGCGAAGGGCCACCACGGGCCTATTATGTCGTTGACGCCAGGCTGAACGGCGGCTATTGCGGGATCGCTCCCGTATGAGTCTCTTCCGGACGAATGAAATGCAAATGAGAGTGGGATGGCGGTCAAGCTTACAAACAGGAGCGCCATTCCAAGAGGTGCTGCAATTCTGGTCTTTACCTTCAGCATAAGCCTCTCCGAACCTGATGCTCGAACGTCTGCGAAATGTGAAACAGCCAGCGGGAGCTAAAGCTTGAACACTAAAACGGCCGAACCCTGGGAAAGTTCAGTTTCTCTCGATGTGCAAATTACCGCCAGGATTCAAAGATATTCGGGACGTTAGTGTAACCGGCTCCAGAAAGGTTGCGCCTGTTCCTGAACTTTGTTTCGCTCAGAAAAGGGCCGGCTGCTCTCCCCGCGAGATCGCGTCGAGTCCAAAATGATCATAAGCAGCGGGTGTAACCATCCTTCCACGAGGTGTTCGATTAAGGAACCCTATCTGGATAAGATAAGGCTCGTAGATTTCTTCGAGCGCGTCCTTTTCCTCACTTATCGCCGCCGAAAGCGTGCCCAGCCCGACCGGCCCCCCTGAGAACTTATCAATAATGGTCAGTAGAATTTTGCGGTCGATTTCGTCGAGCCCGTAGGTATCCACCTCCATACGATTGAGCGCATCCGCGGCCACCGCGTCAGTAATCTTTCCTTCATAGATCACCTCCGCGATGTCCCTTACGCGCCGCAACAGGCGGTTCGCGATTCTGGGTGTTCCGCGGGAACGGCGAGCCAGCTCGCGTGCGCCGCTTTCGTCGATCTCGACGCCCAGTATCTCGGCCGACCGGTGAACGATTATCTCGACGTCGGATACCGGATAGAAATCAAGATGAAGCGGTATTCCAAACCGGCCCCTCAGCGGCGCGGAAATTAGACCGGCCCTCGTGGTGGCGCCCACAAGAGTGAACTTAGGCAGGTCGAGCTTGATGGATCTAGCGGACGGCCCCTGTCCGATAATTATATCGAGTTGATAATCTTCCATCGCCGGATATAAGACTTCTTCTATTGCGGGATTCAGGCGATGAATCTCGTCGATGAAGAGCACGTCGCCTTCAGAAAGATTGGTCAACAGCGCCGCAAGATCACCGGCCTTTTCTACAACCGGTCCGGCCGTGGTCTTGATATCACTTCCCATTTCGTTGGCGATTATATGGGCGAGGGTGGTTTTGCCGAGACCGGGCGGGCCATATAAAAGGACGTGGTCCAGCGCTTGCTGCCGCTTTCGAGCCGCTCTGATGAAGATGTCCAGATTTTCTTTGGCCTTCTGCTGGCCTATGTATTCGCGCAGCCATCTCGGCCGAAGGCTCAGCTCGAAATCGCGTTCTTCCTGGCTCCCGGAGTTGCTTGCAATCGCTCGCTCGCCCATGCGCTACCTCACGGCCGACTAGTTTACCATGTTTTCTGCTGATCAGGATTCATCTACAATGACGGAGTCCTCAAGATGGCAAAATCCGCGGAACAAGGCGATATATGGGAATGGCGCGCGTTTGGCGCGCCCGGCCGCGAAATTGTCGACGCGATTCAATCCCATCCCATCAGAATGGGTATCAGGGAAACGGAAGAAGAAGACCTCTACTTTGTTTCGCCCACTAGCGATCAAAACATAAAGCTGCGGCGGGCCCGCGATGGGTGGCTGCTGAAGGTGAAGCTGCTGCTCAAGACAAGAGAAGGCGCCGAGCTTTATAGAGAGACGCAGTCGATGATTCATAAGTTTCCGATCGAGCCGTCGATCGCGTATGAGGTCATTGAACTCCTCGAGACGAAAGTCCCGAGCGCCTCCGCGATTGCTGGAAGCCTGGATCGCGATCAGTTAGTCAGGTTGATCGCGCACTCTTCGCCTCCGGTAGATCTCACGCCCGTGCTAAAAACGCGATCTCAATTCGATTTTGGCAACGGATGGGTCGAGATAGCCGAAGCAGCTTTTCCGATGCGAACAGTTCAATCGATCTCAATTCAGTCTTTTGAGTTAAAAGAGGTCGATAGAATCAGGCAGGAAATTATCGGAGCTCGCCTTGAGAGTATTGAAGTGATGAACTACGTGATGGCCTGTAGAAAGTGGACGCATCCGCTCTAGTTCCAGTTCTAGTGATGCAGCCGGGATTTGGCCGTTGGATTTGGCTCCTGTGCTGTTCGAATCAGCGCACTGGAAAGGCGATACTCGACACGGTAGACTCAGTTTTATCCTATGCAGCTCTATGGCGCACACAAATTACCCGGAAAGCTCTTCATAGTCGAGGGAATCGACGGCTCCGGCAAATCGACCCAATTGAGCCTGCTCGGGCAGTGGCTGCGCCGCGAAGGCTACATGGTATTCTTCAGCGAATGGAATTCCTCTCCGCTGGTGAAGGCGACCACCAGGCGCGGCAAGAACAAGCACATGCTGACGCCGACGACGTTCTCACTGATTCACGCGACCGATCTTGCCGATAGAATCGAGCGACATATCGTGCCTGCGCTCAAAGCGGGCGCGATCGTGCTGGCGGATCGCTACATCTTCACTGCATTCGCGAGAGATGTAGCTCGCGGCGTCAGCCCCACGCTCGTGCGCGACCTCTACAAATTCGCGGTGAAGCCCACACGGGCGTTCTATTTTCGCGTGCCGCTGGATGTATCGCTGAAGCGAATCCTCGGAGCTCGGGCAGCCCTCAAGTATTACGAGGCCGGAATGGATCTCGAGATGACCGAAGACATCGAGGAGAGTTTCAGGCTTTTTCAAGGAATGATACGCGACCGGTACGAAGAAATGGTCGACGAGTTCGGACTGACCGTTATCGATGCGACGCGCTCGATCGAGCATCAGCAGAACGAAGTGCGGGCCATCATTGAGCGCGATCTGATCGACGTTCCCAAACATCCTGTCCGCAGCCTGGTGATCGAGTAAAGAAGCGATGCAGAACCGCGCCAAACACAAATTCGAATTCTATGGGGAGGGCCTACCCGCCATCGATCTGCACGAGCTGCAGGGAAGACTCATAGTCATTGAGGGGCCTGACGGAGTTGGACGGTCAACCCAGATCGCAATGTTGAAGCCCTGGCTGGAGTCGAACGGACACGCGGTGCTGGACACAGGCTTGACCAGATCGGAGCTGGCGGGAAAGGGCATCGATCAGGCGAAAGAGGGCCACACTCTCGGCCCCATAGCATTGACTCTCTTCTACGCCACCGATCTTGCCGACCGTCTTGAAAACGAGATGATACCGGCGCTCAGGGCCGGTTTCATTGTTCTCACCGACCGATATATCTATTCCCTGATCGCGCGTGCGATCGTGCGCGGGGCCGATCCGGAGTGGATCAAATCGGTTTATGGACTTGCGCTAAAACCCGATGCGATCTTCTACATGCGCGCGGAGGTAAACCATTTGATCCTGAGGGCGCTCAGCAGCCCGATGGGGTTCGATTATTGGGAATCCGGAATGGATCTGCATCTTGGCGAAGACCGCTTCGACAGCTTCGTCGAATATCAGAGCCGAATGCTCGCCGTATTTGACTCGATGATTGATCAATACGGCTTCAGCGTCATCGACGCGACCAAGCCCATCGACTCGATCTACAAAGATCTGCAGAGGCAGGTTGGAAGATTGCTGCGCGAAATGTAATCACCGCTCGGGCGGTGTCGGCCGGCGACAACACCTCAATGGCAGAGGAAACGCCGCTAACCTTTAGCCCGCATTATGAAAGCCCGCCGATTTCGGTTCACGATTACACCTAATCTCGCTTCGTCGGGCGGGCCCTCGCTGGAAGAGCACTCACCTGTAAAAACGTTGATGCGTCACGGAGCATCCTGCAGATCTTCCTGTGATGCGTCCGCCGATCTCAATATCGGCGGACGTACTTTCCTGAGGAGTCATGCACCCTCGGACGAAGGATATCAATCTCACCGTCTTTCAATCCGCAATATCACCCATCAGGGTATCGTCATCCCCGTTTCCGTCACTGTGACCGTCACTGTCACCGTCAGCAAAACCGGATTCCGTCGATTTGAATTTGAGCGAAGTCGAGCCGTGATTAGTGAGCGTAATCATCGGCTCCGATGAATCCCGTAGAGGGCACGATCATTGCTGTAGATTTACCGATCGGCCAGTCCGGTCACAGTGGCGTGCCAGCTTGTAGGCTCGAAACGAACCGGAACCAGGGAAGCTACTCTATGCAATCGTTTCATACGAGTTCCACACGGAGCGCGTGTAAGCCTCTCACGCTTTCCGTATTCCTAATCATAAGTCTGCTTATCGCATCGACGATTCCATTGAGGAGTTCGCGTGCGCAGGCGCCAGCCGCGCTCGATAAGCTCTCTCCCGCTCTTCAACAGTCGCTCAACAGCAGCGCTAATCTAGTCTGGTTGAACCAGTCAGGTCAGAGTCTCCGGGTTTTGATTCAAACACGCGGGCCGGTCCAAGCCTCGCTTCAAACCGCGATCGCGCTACAGCGCGGATCTATCGTTCGTCAGTTCAGCTCGATTAACGGTGTTCTCGCCCAGATACCACGGAGCAGCCTGCTGACTATCGCCGCGCGCGACGAGGTGGAGCGAATCACGCCGGATCATCTAGCTCAGCAGTCTTCCAGTCACCTGGAGACGGCTACCACGGCCGATCTTGTGCGCAATTACCGTCCGGCGAACAGCGGCTCAAAGCTGGACGGCTCGGGCGTCGGCGTGGCGATAGTCGACTCCGGAATAATGACCGCGCACAGCGACTTCGCGGATCTTCTATTCTCAAGAGCGGCTGCCGGGACGGACACGGTATCGCAGAACGGAAATCTCATCCGCTTTGAAGCGCTGCTGGGGCTGACCGGCGCGATCCTTCCGATTCTCGCCGGCAATCGAGACGGCTACGGCCATGGCTCCCATGTGGCGGGCGTGGTAGGCGGTCAGTCTCCCGCTTCGGGAAGTTCGCGGGGCTATATGGGCATCGCTCCAGGCGCTGCCTTAATCGACGTGCGCGTATTGGATCAACGAGGGCTCGGACAGACCAGCGATGTCATCGCCGGAATAGACTGGGTCATCGCGAACAGGCAGCGATACAACATTCGCGTGATGAATCTCAGTCTGGGCGCGGCGTCTTCGGAGTCCTACGCTACCGATCCGCTGTGCCGCGCCGTCAGACACGCCGTCGCAGCCGGAATCACCGTCGTAGCGGCTGCCGGTAATTTCGGAGCGACCTCGGCCGGGCTTGAACAGTATGGCAGCATAGCGGCGCCTGGCAACGATCCGACCGTGATAACCGTCGGCGCGGCCAACACCCACCAAACCGATTCGCGAGCCGATGAAACGATTACTTATTTCAGTTCGAGAGGACCGACGCGGGGTTATGCGGTCGACTCCGCTGGAACAAGAAGACACGATAATCTGCTGAAGCCGGATCTGACGGCGCCCGGAAATAGAATAGTCTCCGCGGAATCGAGCGGAGACTGGCTTGTCGATCAATATCCTCAATTACACGTCAGCGGCGCCGGAGCGCGCGGCTTCATGCAGTTGAGCGGAACTTCGGTTGCGGCCCCGGCGGTCGCGGGAGCCGCGGCGCTGCTCTTGCAGATGAATCCCGGCCTCACCCCTCCGATTATCAAATCGATTCTGCAATACACCGCGCAACAAGCGGCGGGCGCCAATATCGTACAGCAGGGCGCGGGACTGCTTAATATAGAAGGCGCCGTACGCGTCGCAGCCGCGCTCCGCACCGATCTTGCTACGGCCATCAGACTGAATACCATTAAGGTCGGAGACTCGCTCCTGCGCGGAAACACCTCCCTTCCTGCTCCCGTAACGATTGCCGCCGGACAGAGCTTCAAATGGGGCGGTTACATTTTTGCGGGTGGATCTCATCTGCTTGCCGGTTCTGATCTGATGACCCGTTATCAGGGCATCTATGATCCCTCGGTCGTGTGGGTGCGCGATCGAGTGACGGTTGATGAACGGCCGGCAAGCAGCATGAAACTTATAAGCTCCGGAGTCATCAACGCCGAAGTCATAGCCGGATCAAACGGTATCTTCGTAAATGGAGCGGCGATCGGCGGCGGAGTAACTTCGGGTCAAGGGATCGTTCTCAGTGAGGGAATTGTCTTGAGTGAGGGGATCGTCCTGAGCGAGGGCATCATTCTCAGTGAAGGCATAGTTCTGAGCGAAAGCATAGTGCTCAGTGAGGGAATCGTTCTCAGTGAAGGCATCGTCCTCAGCGAAGGCCTCAATCTTTCCTCGGGTATCGTGCTCAGCGAGTCTTGCAGCCTGGGCGAATCAAACTAAGGAAATCCGCGAATGCCCGCGATCAATATGTTCGACTACAACACAAAGGCCCGCGCCTACTGGTGGACCATTGTAGTTCTGGGAGCAGGCGCTGCTGCATACGGCATCGCCGGCGCCCTCAAGCTCGACAGCGGTTCGCAGCTCGGTGTTCTTGCGTTGACGATAGCGGTAGTTCCCGCTGGACTGGGCGCCATAGGCATTCCCGGAACAAAGAGCTCTATCACTCCGGGCGACTTGTTCGTATTTCTTGCGCTCCTGTTCTGGGGCGTTCCCGCGGCGATTCTCGTTGCAATCGTTGATGGAGTAGCGGGTTCATTCCGTACCTCGCGTCGATGGACCAGCCGGCTGGGCAGTCCGGCTATGCTCGCGGTAGCAATCCTCGCATCGGGCGGTTTATTTGAATTCGCGCTTACCTGGCAGCAGCGACGCGGCTGGAATGGGACGGCATCTCTGCTCGGCACGCTCCTATTGTTTTCACTCGTGCACTTCGCCTTCAGCTCGATATTGATGGCCGGACAGCTGGCCGTAAAGAGGGGCGCGAATCTATTCAAGCTCTGGTGGGAGAACTACGCGTGGGCAAGCCTGCCATTCGCCGCCAGCGCATCCGCGGCCGGACTCATATACATATCGATAGATCATTACGGTGTAAGCTCGCTGTTGGCGGCCGGACCACTCCTGGCAATTATCTTCATGACCTGCCGCCTCTACTTCAAGCAAGCGAACGAGCGCGCCAAGGCTGCCGAAACCCAGAATCTGCAGGCCGAAATTCATCTTCGCGAAATGGAAGAAAGCGAAGAACGGTTTCGAAGCGCTTTCAATCACGCCGCGATCGGCATGGCGCTGGTGAGCCCGGAGGGGAATTGGCTTCAGGTGAATCGCGCGCTCTGTGCTCTGGTTGGATATTCAGAGACTGAGCTGCTCTCGACGGACTTTCAAAGCCTCACTCATCCTGACGACGTGGAGCTGGCTGCAAGACCCGTAGCACAGCTCCTGGCGGGGAATTTACCGTCAGGTCCGGTCGAGCTTCGTTATGTTCACAAATTCGGAAATCCGGTGTGGGCATTGCTGAGCACGTCGCTGGTCGCCGATCCGAGGACTCGGCTGCCGAGATTAATCTTCCAGATTCAAGACATCACCGACCGAAAGCGCGCGCAGGAGCAGTTGACTCACAACGCTTTTCACGATGCGCTGACCGGGCTGCCAAATCGCGTCCTGTTCATCGATCACTTGAAGCTCGCTCTTGCGCGAGGCCAGCGCCGGCGCGGCCAGGTATTTGCCGTTCTCTTCCTGGACTTTGACCGCTTCAAGCTGATCAACGACAGCCTCGGCCATCTGACGGGAGATCAGTTGCTGGTTGCGATTTCGCGACGGCTCGAATCCCGCGCGAGGCCGGGTGACACCGTGGCGCGACTGGGCGGCGACGAGTTCACAATTCTTCTTGAGGAGATCGAGGATTGGAACGAGGCGGTTGCGCTCGCTCAACAGGTGCAAAGCGATCTGACGGTTCCGTTCAAGCTCGGCGACGACGAGATCTTTATCAGCGCGAGCATTGGGATCACGCTCAGCAGCGAAGGCTATCAAAAGCCGGATGAGATGCTTCGCGACGCCGACACCGCGATGTATCACGCTAAATCGCAGGGAACCGCTCGTTATGCATTATTCAATCGAGGAATGCACGCGCGGGCGAGAAAGCTGCTTCAACTCGAAACCGATCTGCGGCACGCGCTCGACCGGCGCGAGTTGTTCCTCGTTTATCAGCCGATTGTCTCGCTTCAAACAGGAAAGCTCGCCGGCTTCGAAGCTCTAGCGCGATGGCAGCATCCGCGGCGTGGATTAATCAGTCCGGATGATTTCATCCCCGTCGCCGAGGAAACCGGCCACATAATACCGATCGGCCAGTGGATTCTCTCGGAGGCGTGCCGCCAGATGAACGAGTGGCGTAACGAAAGCGCATCGCCGTTTCCACTGACTATGAGCGTTAACCTTTCAGGAAAACAGTTCGCGCAAGCTGACATCATCGAGCAAATACTGCTCACGTTGGACGCCAACAATCTCGCCGCCAGCCAGCTCAGACTCGAGATAACCGAGAGCGTGCTTATGGACAACATAGATGCGGCGATTACCACGCTTCGCCAGCTTCGAGACTGCGGGATACGGCTGAGCATCGACGATTTCGGCACCGGCTACTCGTCGCTGAGTTATCTGCGGCGGCTGCCCTTAGACACCCTAAAAATAGATCGATCGTTTGTGGCGGGAATGGTAGAAGACATGGAGAACGGCGAGATCGTCCGCGCGATCATTGCCCTTGCGAAGACGCTCGGGCTGTCGGTCGTCGCCGAAGGGATTGAAACCTCGGAACAGCTCCAGCAGCTACGTCAATTGAGCTGCCACGACGGCCAGGGCTTTCTGTTCGCGAGGCCGCTCACGGCGGAGAAGGCCGCTGAAATGGTAAAGCTGATGGGAACGTGGGAAGCGTTCAAGCCATTGCTCGAGGCTTCGACAATAGACGACCACGAATTTACCGGCCAATACACGATGTGAGCGATCTTCCGTTTACCTGGGATTACCTTGCGCTCTTCACCTTGCTTGAACAAAGACGTCGCACGTTTCGAGAACTGCCGCGATCTGCTCGATCACCCAGTCGACCTCAGCATCCTCGATTACGTAGGGCGGCATGAAATAGAGAACATTGCCGAGCGGCCGAAGCAGCAACCCTCGCTCGAGGAACATCGCCGCAAGCCGGGGCCCGATGCCGTCAAGATATCCGCCTGCCGAGCGGGTCGTCTTGTCGGTTACCAGTTCAATAATGCCGACCCCCCCGATAACACGCACGTCGCCTACATGCTCGAGTCTTCGCATCGACTCGAAGCCTTCGCGCAGTTGTCGCTCCAATCTATGAACTCGTTCTAAAACACCTTCGCTTCGAAACAGATCAAGGCTTGCAAGGCCCACCGCACACCCAAGTGGATTCGCGGTATATGAATGCCCGTGAAAAAAAGTCCTGGTTCGGTCGTCGCTAAGAAACGCGTCGTAGATCGCTTCTCGCGCAATCGTCACGCCCATCGGCATATAACCGGCTGTCAGAGCCTTTGACAGGCAAATGATGTCCGGGCTTATCTGAGCATGCTCGCAGGCAAACATCTTTCCCGTTCTGCCGAAACCGGTCAGCACCTCGTCCGCAATCATCAGCGTTTCATAGCGGTCGCAGAGCCGTCTCACTCCAGCCAGAAACCCCTCGGGCCAGACGATCATGCCGCCCGCTCCTTGCAGCATCGGTTCTATCAATACCGCAGCTACTCGATCGCTCTCTTCTTTCAACAGGCGCTCCAGATCGTCAAGACATTCAATTCCGCAAGTCTCTCTATTGAGCCCCACGGGACAGCGATAACAATAAGGAGCGAACGCGCGTCGAACCCTGAACAAGAGCGGCTCGAACGGCCGAGTAAAAGACGAATCTTCGCTTGCCGACATCGCGCCGACCGTGTCGCCGTGATAGGCATGATGAAGAGTAATAAATGTTCGGCGGCTCGACTGGCCTCTGTTTTGCCAGTATTGATAAGCCATCTTGAGAGCTACTTCCACCGCGGTCGATCCGTTATCGGAATAGAAGACCCTGGTCAGTCCGCGCGGCGCCAGCCCCACAAGCCGCTCCGCGAACTCGACCGCGGGCCGATGGGTGCAATTCGCGAATAGCACGTGCTCCATCTCACCAGCTTGTTTGGCGATTGCTTCGTTGAGCTTTGGGTGACTGTGGCCGTGGATGTTCACCCACCAGGAAGAAATACCGTCGAGGATTCGCTTCCCATCGTCGGTGTACAGATAGACGCCCTTGGCTCGCGCAATCGGAAGCGGCTCAGGCGCGGTTTGCATCTGCGTGTATGGGTGCCAGACGCAGGCTCGATCGCGAGAGATAAGATCAGACACAGAAGAACTCCCTTAATAAGCCGTCTCGGTCGAGTTGATCTCGAGCCCACGTCGCCAGAATGGACGGGGTCAAGCTGCTGAAGAGGGGCATCTCCGCCAGCACGGCGATCTCGCCGTAGCGTTCGATCGCGTTTCTATTCTCACGGTTCGGCTCACCGACCATTACGACGCCGGCGGTTGGTATCGAGCGGTTTCGCAATGCCTCAATTGAAAGCAGCGTGTGATTGATCGTCCCGAGCGATGAGCGAGCCACGATGACCGCCGGTGATCGGAGCTTCTTGATAAGGTCAATCATGAGACTGTTCTTATTGATCGGCACGAGAAGACCGCCCGCGCCTTCGACGATCCAGGAGGCGCTGTCTGCTCGCGGCAAGAAAAGGCTGAGAAGCGATTCGAGATCTATTTCGGTATTCGACAACTCAGCGGAAAGGTGCGGCGATAAGGGACGAGTTAGTCTTACGCCTTCATCAAATATTTCTTCGTCTCTGCATTCTCCAAGCGCTCGGACCGCGGCGGTATCGTCGTCGAATTCGATTCCGGTTTGAATAGGCTTCCAGTAGCAGAGCTTCGATTCGCTCCGATACCTTTGAATCACCGCCGCGGATACAACCGTCTTTCCGATGCCTGTATCAGTCCCTGTTATGAATACCCCCATAACGTCGGGCTCAACTCACCGCAGAGGGGGCCTCGCTCATCAAGCTGAGGCCGAGCTTCGACAATAGTGATTGATCCGAATTCGAGTCGGGGTTCGGCGTGGTCAAGAGCCTGTCGCCCAGAAAAATCGAATTCGCGCCGGCAAGAAAACAGAGCGCCTGCGCTTCGTCCGACAGCGACAATCGGCCGGCGGCGAGCCTCACCATCGATTTCGGCATAAGCATCCGAGCGGTCGCGATCATGCGGACAAGCTCCAATGATTCAACGGGGGTTTGATTCGCAAGCGGAGTTCCGCTTACTCGAACCAGGGTGTTTATGGGAACGCTCTCCGGGTGAGGATTCTGAGTCGCCAGTTGTCGGAGCAAATTGATGCGGTCTCGTCTAGTCTCGCCCATTCCGATAATGCCGCCGCAGCAGACGGTAACGCCCGCGCGCCTGACATGTGAGAGAGTCTCCAACCGATCCTGGTATGTCCGAGTGGTTATGATCTCTCCATAGAATTCGGGCGACGTATCCAGATTGTGGTTATAAGCGGTCAAGCCTGCATCCGCGAGCGCGATTGCCTGATCTTCGGTCAACATTCCCAGGGTGCAGCACACCTCCATTCCGAGCGCGCCGACGTTCCGAACCATCTCGAGCACCCGATCGAACTCCTCGCCCTGCGGAGCGCTTCGCCAGGCGGCGCCCATGCAGAAACGGGTCGCGCCTTGCGACTTTGCGTTTCGCGCGGCCTCCATGACTTCGTCGAGCTGCATCAATCCGTCGCGAGAGACTCCGGTCGAGTAGTGCGCGGATTGCGGACAATAAGCGCAATCTTCGGGGCAGCCGCCGGTTTTGATGCTCAATAGCGCGCAGCTTTGAACGGCGCCCGCCGCGTGGTTTGCTCGATGCACCGATTGGCTGAAAAACACGAGATCATTCAGCGGAAGCGTGTATATCCGTTCGATTTCGTCCTCACTCCAGTCGTAGCGGACGAGACTATACTCACCCTCGTTCATAGTTGTCCTTTGCAGTTTGATTGCACGCAGAACGCGGCACGGTATCAGATTCAAGCTGACCCTATCAAGGAGCTATCAAGGAGCTATCAGAGAGCCCGCCAGGATGTGCGATCGGGAATTCGAGACAGGAACAGGATTCGTTGTAGGAATACGATTCCAGACGGGATCGCGTCCTGATGTAACGCCATCCGTCTTGTGGTATAAAGCCGTGATATGAGCAAGCTGTTCTCGCGGTCCGAACTTGTCGAAGAACGCCGCCGGTTGAAAGAACAAGCCAGGGTTGTCGTTTTCACCAATGGGTGTTTCGACCTGCTGCACCCTGGTCACGTCCGCTATCTAGCCGAAGCTCGCGAGCTCGGCGATGTACTCATCGTCGGGTTGAACAGCGATCGCGCCGTGAGGGTTCTGAAAGGAGCGGGCCGGCCGATCTTAAGCGAATTCGAACGAGCCGAAGTATTGGCGGCCCTGGAAGCGGTAGACTACGTGACGATCTTCGATGAAGAAACGCCTCGCGAATTGATCGCGAGTATCCTGCCGGATGTCCTGGTGAAGGGCGGCGACTGGCCGGTTGATCGCATCGTTGGGCGCGAAGAAGTAGAAGCCTCGGGTGGTACGGTTCTTTCATTGCCTTACATGGAAGGCTCATCGACAAGCAAAATAATCGAGCGTATTCGGCGAGCTCAGGATGAGAGCGCCGCGACGTGAGTGCGAACCGTCTCGCCTAATGTTTGAAGGTTGTAACCGCCTTCAAGCAGCGATATCACTCGGCCGCCTGCCTGCCTGTCAGCCAGATCGAGCACCTCTTTGGTCATCTCCGAGAAGTCCTGATCTCGCAGCATCAGCCCTCCGAGCGGATCTCCCAGCGAGGCGTCGAAGCCCGCGGATATTATTATTAGATCAGCGGAGAATCCGGATTCTATGTGCTTGAGCGCGTCGGCGAACGCCTGGCGATGCGACCTGGCGGATGTGCCCTCCGAAAGCGGAATGTTCAGAGTGAACCCCTCGCCATTAGAGTCGCCGCGCTCGGTCGCTGATCCGGTTCCGGGATAGTAGGGATACTGGTGCGTGGAAAAGTAGAAGACCGAAGGATCATCATAAAAGATATCCTGGGTTCCGTTGCCGTGATGCACGTCCCAATCGATGATCAACACCCCCTCGAGACCGTATCGCTCCTGAGCGTATCGCGCGGCGATCGCAGCGTTGTTGAGCAGGCAAAATCCCATCGCGCGTCCAACCGTAGCGTGGTGGCCGGGAGGCCTGACCAATGCGAAGGCCTTTCTCGCTTCTCCTTCCATCACTTCATCGACGGCTTCCAGGGCTGCTCCGGCGCCAAGCCGCGCTACTTCAAGTGATTCGGGACAGATCGCGGTATCAATATCCACGAACGGAATTCCTCGCGCGCAAAGCGTCTGCATATGATCGATCAATTCCGCGGAGTGACAACGCGTGATGTCTTCGTCGTCGGCGCTGCGGGGAGGCAGCTTGCGCAAAGCGTTCCAAAGCGTTTCGTCCGCTTGTAAAGCCGCGCTGATGACTTCCAGACGTCGAGCGTTTTCGGGATGCCGCCGCGTATCGTGCTTGAGATACTCGGGCGAGTGAATGAGAGATGTCCTCATTCCGGCATTATAGAATCGTCCGGCACTCAACGAAAGAATCTTGCGCAAAAATGAATCGGAGGGATTGGATTAGCGATGATTGCGGGCCATTAATCGACTGTGATAGATTTCGAGGCGTCGACCTTATATTGAGTACGCGAGTCGACTTATAAAACCTTACTAACCCATCGGGGAGAACAAGCAATAATGGCTGAAGCCGCGGTACTGGAAACACTCGTCAAAATGGAGCCGATGTCGCACGGCCGCGCCGATCTTCGAAAGAAGAAACCAAAGATTCTCGCGGTCATACTGGACAACTGCACCGGTTGCGCGGGCTCGCCCGCGTGCGTGGAATACTGCCCGGTCGATGCGTGCATGTTCTGGGTTCCCGATCTCGACTACCCGCCAAACGGAAGAATAGAAGTCGATCCAAACCTGTGCATAGGCTGCAAGCTCTGCACCAGCAAAGGACCGGACGGCACCTTTCTCGAAGGCTGCCCCTGGGACGCCATCGAAATGATGGACGTTAAGGAGTGGGAAACAAGAACCGGGTTTCAGCTCAACCCATAGACTTAGAACTTAGTGGAGTATTTCTGTAGACGTACTGTGTTCGTGGAGATGCGGAAAATCCGCCGATCACTTTTTCGATTCGGCTCGTTCTCTTATATCAGCCGCGGTCAAGGCTGCTTGCTTCTGAATTCGCTCCGGCATTCCAGCGACACCGCGTGAGTAAACCGCAATTACCGGAATATCGGACGGCATACCAACATAACTCAAAGCTCGAAGCGCGCTCTCCACCTGTTCAATCTCCGGATAAAGCACCGCTATTTCGTCACCTTCATTAACTGCCGCCCCGTCTCCGACAAGCACCCGTTCTACGCGTCCGGCTTCCGGGGCTCGCTCCTCAACAAAGCTGCCGTCGTCCCGCTTGATCCTCAGCACAGGGGCTCCGGCTGCAAAGGCGGCGCCCTCCTTTACAATCACGCTCACCTTACCCGCGGCTTCGGATTTGAGCGACCACGGCTTCAACATAGCAACCAGTTCTTCGCGTCCGGCTGAATCGTTAAACCTGACCAGTTGCAAGGCGGCGTTGTGCCTGACTACTGGAACTGAATCGCTCAGCAGGCTGAGAAGCGCCTGGTGAAACTCCGCGCTCGAATTGTCCTGTCCCATTGTGACCGCCGCGAAGCTTCGAACTTCAGGGACCGAACCGCGGCTTGTTTCGATGATCGCCGGATACCATTTGTGCAGCGACTGATCTCCGCTGCCGATGCGCTCACCCAACTGCCATAATGCGTGCTGCATGTGACGAGGCTTCGCGGCATCGTGGAGATACTCGTCGAGTTGTTGATCGGAGAGAGGCCGGCCAAACCAGGTCCCATACCACGATATAAACGGAACTATTATGAATACCGCGACCACGATCAGTATGGCCCAGGGAAACTTTCGCCGAGGAGGCCGAATAGCCTCCTGCTCGGCGGCGGCTTGCTCGATTGTTTCTGTTTCGTTCACCGGAACGCTGCTACTCCTTTACGGTCACTCCGTGTGCATATACCATCCCGGACTTTCCTTTTCGCAAGGAACAGGCGCCGTTTTGATAAGCGGCCAGGAAGAGAGCTTCGTCGGATATCAATGCTTTTCTGAACGCCGAATTGTTTATGAATGCAGCGGCCCTCACTGCCGCAAATGTAAGCCCGGCATAAGCGACGAGCGTGGATGCCTCAACCAACCCGTTCAAGAGCAGATTGAAAAACACGACCACCGACACTGCTCCGCCGATGGTGACCCACTTAGCAATGCGCGAGGCCGGATCGGAAAAATAAAAGACCGCGGCCATAATCGGGAGCGCCCCGAACAACCAGTAATCGCGCGTCCAAAGCGCGGTTATTAACGATGATGCCGCGACCAGAATCAGCAGGACGGAAAGAACCTTGATCGAGAGCTTTCTCGAACCCGATCCGAATTGTTCTATCCAACGCGCGGCTGCAAGAGAATCAACCCCGAGAAGGTACTTCTTGTCCGAAATGGCCGCTTGAAGCTCTTCGAATGAATCGACCGGGAAGGCAGGGATGTCTTCGATTCGAACCCATCGTATTGATTCGTTGTAGATGTTTTCGCCTCTCACGGTTTTAATCGGTCGCATTGATTATAACGTCTCGCTCTCATGGCGAGAAACCGTGCCGGGGCGCCTAACTGACTTAGGAAGAGGATTGTTGTTGGAGCAGCAGATGGGAATTTACTGAATTACAAATTGGAATGAGGGGCCTAGCCTGCAGGTAGAGCTGCCAAGTGCTTTAACCCGGATACAGGAGCCTCATAAGCAGGTTAGGCCCGGGGTATTAAAACCTTCTCATGAGCTATAGACGGATTCCTTTTTAGAATTCATTCAAAAGAAACTCACCCGTTGTTCTTTTTGCAGGTTGCCTATTGATCATCCGGATGGGTAGAGGTGATATAACATGAAATAGACGATCACCCCGGTAACCGAGACGTATAGCCACATTGGAAATGTCCATCTTGCAATTCCCCGATGAAGATCAAACTGGCCTCGGCCCGCCCGCCTCAACGTAACAATCACGAAGGGAACTATCGTGACCGCCAGAATAGTGTGTGAAATCAAAATCGAAAGGTAGAAAGGCTTGACCCAGCCGGTTCCGGCAAACCGGGTGACTCCGCGGCCGAAGCCTACGTGATACACAAGATAAGAAATCAGGAAAAGCGACGAGCTTATGACCGCCCCGATCATACACGCTCGATGAGCAGCTAATTTTCTTTGGCGGATCAGGATAAAGCCTATGACAATCAATATTCCGCTGGTTGCGTTGAGAATCGCGTTAAGCGACGGCAGGAGGCTCACAGACATTTGCGGCCAGGTCAGGAGAGAATAATGCCCGCTCATTTATTAATTCGGGGCATTTCTATGTTTGAATATGAAAACAAAAACGCCGGCGAAAATAGCTACGGGCGGAAGTAACAGGACTACTACCGCCAGGTTGATGCCGTTTACCGCTGAATCAGGCGAGCCCTCCACCACTGCCTTGCACATCGCACACTGCGCCGGGGTTGATGCCGCGTTTACGGCAACAACGGCAACCGCAAACAAGGCAAGAGTGATTTTCCTAAAACGTCGTTTCATTTCCGTCATAATAGAAGGCTCGCAGCTCTTTCCCCCAAACTATCTTAAATGGAACAAGCGAAAGCTGTCGGGAAACAGGATCAACATCAAACACAAACATACTACAATGGCCGGAACAACCGTAAGCACCAGGCTCATTCGCTCGAAGCGCAAATGCATAAAGTACGCCATAATCAGAGCCGCCTTTATGATCGAGGCGCCCATCAGAATCGTAAGCATCAGATCGTTTCTCAACTGGACGTATCCAAGCAACACCTCCAGTCCCGTCAACCCGAGCAACGCAATCCATACGAGAATGAAGAGGCGATTGCTGACGCCGTGGCTCTCGCCTTCAACGCCATGAGCTTCGGCATGAGCTTCTGCAGCGGCTTCGGTCGCGGGCGGCTCATCGTCGATGACGAATTTTTCATGGAACCAGCCGGTTCTGATGCCGAAAAGAATTGGCGGAGTCGCAAACAGCAAGGCTACCAGAAGCGCCACGAGCACAAAGAACAGGTCGTCCGTTCCACCCCTGAACCGCGAGACGGCGACGTCCCAGGCCGCAACAAGCACCGCGCCGCCGGCCAGAAGCAACAACGTCATATTGAAAAACTTTGTCTCTTTCGACTGATGCTCCATCACACCATTCCTCCTCGAACCGGAACCTCCAACCTGTCGGCGACTCAGGACGGCTTGATCGACAGCAAATAGATCAACGGAAAGACGAACATCCAAACGAGATCGACGAAGTGCCAGTAGAGACCGCTTATCTCTACGTCCTCGTCGTCAAACCGCTTGATGAAGAGCGCAATTATGCCGAGATAGCACAATCCCGAAAACACGTGGAACATGTGCAGCCCCGTAATTCCGAAAAACGTAGCTCCGAACAGCGGCGACGCGCCCGGCCAGATTTTCAACCACTCTTCGGGGAGCTCGAACGCCATCAGCCCGTCGCCTATGAGATGTCCCCACTCGATCATGTGAAGGATTACGAATGCCGCGCCAAAAAACATCGTTGCGAAGATCCATTTTCGGGCCCGCTTTTTATCGCGTTTCTTTGCCGCCGATACGGCCATCACCATCGTCAAGCTGCTCGATAGAAGGCACAACGTCATCACGGATGAGAAGACGATGCTCGGGAAGAAGGGAAACGGCCTGGGCCACGCCACGCTGGATATTCGCGCGTAGCTGTAAGCAATCAACAACGCGCCGAAGGTCAAAGAGTCCGACATTATGAAGAGCCACATGCCGAGTTTCTTATGACCGACTCTATACGGCAGCGCGCCTCCGTCCCAATCCGAAGCCCCGACCAGGGGTTCAGCAGTCGCGTGCGCCCCAACCTCGACCATCCGTCACCTCCGTGAAGCGGTCCAATCCACCGCTCTCATAGATTCAAACTCGTCTTCAATTCCAAAAGAACAACAACAGAAATAGATAAATCCACAGCCCGTCCATGAAATGCCAGTAGATCGCTGTCACATCCACGGCGGCGCCTCGACGTTCTTCATACTGGCGGCGAATCCCTTTAAGCGTGACGAAGCATATTCCGAGGATTCCACCAATCAAGTGCAGCCCGTGCAGTCCGCTTAGGAGATAAAAGAACGAGCTATGCGGATTGCTTTTGATGAAGATCCCCTGCGCCGCAAGATTCCTGAAGGCGATAACCTGCCCGGCCAGGAACACGAGACCAAGAACCGTCGAGAAGGTCATCATTCGCCTGAAGAGGTCATCGGCGCCTCGTTTGAAGGCCCGCCGCGCCGCGTCTATCGTCAGACTACTGACGAGTATCACAGCGGTGTTCAGCCAGAGGATGCGCGGCATCACGAGCGGAACCCAATCGCTAAGACCGTCCTGGCTTCGCCACTTGAGCCGAAAAATGTATGCGCTGGTCAGCGCTACGAACAGCATCAAGATGCTCACCAGCCCCGCCCACATACCGATCCGGTACTTCTCGGGCTGGTAGTCGTCGCGGTCTCGGCCGCCCGGCCCGCCGTCTCCCTTGAACCCATTACCGCCGAGCGCACCAATGCCCGAGCCTGTTTTTACCGGCTCAACGGTAGTTACTGTCGTTCCCATTACTGCTCCCAATTCGAAATTCTTTAGCCGCCCGTCTCCGCGATTGCGGGATCGGTCTGCATTATGAAATCCGTCTTAGCGCCCGGCACGCTGTACTCATAAGGTCCGTGATGCACCACCGGCTCGTGCCCTCCGAAGTTGTCATGGGGCGGCGGCGAAGGAACAGTCCACTCGAGCGAAGTCGCTTCCCACGGATTTACGCTCGCCTTCTTGCCCTTATACATACTCCAAACGAGGTTCGCGAAGAACAGTATCTGAACCGCGGCGGTGAAGAATGCCGCATACGAGACGAACTTCGTAACGGGCACTATCCCTTTAAGAAATTCAAAGCCTTCGCCGGTAACTTCATTCCAATGGAACGCGTATCTTCGAGGCGCTCCGGCGATTCCCATGATGTGCATCGGAATGAAGATCGCGTTTACGCCGATGAATGTAAGCCAGAAATGCACCTTGCCGATCCCTTCGCCCATCATCCTGCCGAACATCTTCGGGAACCAGTAGTAGGTTCCGGCGAACATACCGAAGATCGCCGCCACTCCCATAATCATGTGAAAGTGGCCGACTACGAAGTACGTATCGTGCAGTTGAAGATCGAGCGAAGTCTGGCCGAGGAACATTCCGGTAACGCCGCCGGAGACGAACAGCGATACGAAGCCTATCGAGAACAGCATCGCGGTAGTGAAGCGAATTCGCGCGCCCCACAGCGTTCCAAGCCAGTTGAAGGTCTTGATCGCGGATGGAACTCCGATAGTGAGGGTGACCAGCGAGAACATCATACCGGTCCGCGGGTCCATTCCGCTGATAAACATATGATGGCCCCACACGAAGAAGCCAAGGAGCCCGATCGCGAATATCGCGTACACCATCGCGCGATATCCGAAAATCGGCTTTCGCGCGAACGTCGCAAGGATGTGCGACGTTGCGCCCATGCCGGGCAGGATCGCGATATAGACTTCCGGATGTCCAAAGAACCAGAACAGGTGCTGCCACATGATAGGCGAGCCGCCCGCGTGTTCAGTTATTAGCTTGTCGTTGACAAAGAGGTTGGCCGGAATGAAGAAGCTCGTACCGGCTAGGTGGTCAAGGAGCAGCAACACACCGCCCGCGAGCAGCACCGGAAACGATAGCAACGCCAGCACGGCGGTTGTGAACCAGCCCCAGCACGACAGCGGCAACCGCATAAGCGACATGCCCTTGGCCCGCATGTTCAGCATCGTCGTAATGAAATTGAGCGCGCCCAGAAGCGATGCTATGCAGAAGATCGCGATGCTGATGATCCATAGAACCACTCCGTAGGTCTGCCCTTTCTGTCCGGATGCTTCGCCCAATGCGCTGAGCGGCGCGTAACCCGTCCATCCGCCAATAGGGCCGACCACTCCCGATTCAACAAAGATCGCGCCGATCATTACGAGAAGCGCTACGAAAGTTGTCCAGAACGAAAGCATGTTCAGTACGGGGAAAGCCATGTCGGCGGCCCCGATCTGAATCGGCAGGAAATAGTTTCCAAATCCTCCCTGCGGAGCAGTGGTGAGCACGAAGAACACCATAATGGTGCCGTGCATCGTGACCAGCGAGAGATAGAGCTCGGGTGAGATGGTTCCATCGGCCGCGCCAATCGGAAAGATGCTCTTCAGGAAACCGAACTGATGACCCGGCCAGCCAAGCTGGAGACGCATCAGCACCGACATCACCAGTCCGATGATCACCGAAAATATCGCCAGGAAATAGTACTGAATTCCTATCACCTTGTGATCGACGCTGAAAATGTATTTCTTTATGAAGCCGGTAGGCGGATGATGCGCGTGAACCGCAACCTCATGCTCTGCCATAACTATTTATCTCCCGTGAATCTTATCCGACTCTCTTCTCTCGATCGTGGCCGACGGCGCGTTCGCTCTCCCATTATTTTCCAACGCCCTTATCCTTCAGCCACTTTTCAAAATCGTCCGCGGACAGCACGTCCATATAGCTCTTCATTTTGTAGTGACCGGCTCCGCATAGCTCCGCGCACGCCAGTTCATAATGCCCAACAACCTGCGGCGTGAAGTGAACCCTGATCGACATACCCGGCACGAGATCCTGCTTGAACCTGAGGTTGGGCACGAAGAAGCTATGTATCACGTCTTTGGATTTCAAAATCAATTGAACGGGTCTGTTCGCAGGAACGGTGATGGTCGACGTGACTATGTCGTCCTTGGCCGCCGGATCCTTAGAATCGAGACCGAGCGGATTTCCATTCGAGTCGCTCATTTGAAGAGGATCGAGCTTGCCGAACGTGTCGTCCGCGCCGGCGTAGCGGAAGTTCCAGGCGAACTGTTGGGCGGTCACCTCAATCGTGAGCGCATTCGGCGGAGCTTCGTGAAAGTGCAAGCTCGCCCAAACCTGCTGGCCGAGTATTCCAAGAGTCACAAAGACCGCGGCGGTTATGGTCGTCCACGTCACTTCGAGCTTGTTGCTACCGTGGGAGTAAGTAGCGTCGCCCTTCCTGCTGCTGCCGAACTGAAAGACCACAAAGCCCAATGCGACCTGCGCCAGCACGAACACGATCGCCACAACGACAAGCGTGAGCATGAACTGGTTGTCCACCAGTTGTCCGTGCTCGGTGATCGAAGGCGGAAACCACCATTTGTGAACCGCAAACATCGCCACTGCCGCGATCGTAATGATCCAAAGCAGCAGACCGAGAGCTTTGCCCATATAGTCTCCTCAACTCACAATCGATTCAGCACCATCAATCCAAAGAGGGCAGGCAGATATAAGACCGACGCGAGCAACAGCCGGCGTGCCTGCCATTTTGTTCTCACCACCGCCGCCCGAACGCTGTAGTACAGGAGCATGCTCCCAAGCACGATGGCCCCGTACAGATAAACGCTTCCCGCGACGTGAACCAGCGCGGGCAGCAGGCTAATCGGGAGCAGAGCCAACGCGTAGATCACGATCTGCTGGCCGGTAACCCTGCAATCCGGTTCGATAACCGGCAGCATCTTTATTCCGGCCCGCGAGTAGTCATCTCTGTACATCCAGGCGATCGCGAGAAAGTGCGGGAATTGCCAGAGAAACAAAATCGCGAAGAGAACCCAGGCCTCAATGCCCATCTCGCCTCGGGCGGCAACCCATCCTATGAATGGCGGCATCGCGCCCGGTATCGCTCCAACAACCGTCGAGAGCGATGTCCGAGTCTTCAGCGGAGTATATAGAAAGAGGTAGCTGGCCAGAGTGAACACGCCGAGCGCGGCCGTCAGCGGATTGATAGCCAGCGCCAGATAGACAGTTGCGATCACGCATAGCGCGGTTCCAAATAGAAGCGCCCGTGCGGGCGAGAGCTTGCCGGAGGGCAATGGTCTGGATTCCGTTCTATGCATCAACCCGTCGAGCTCACGTTCGATGTACTGGTTCAGCGCGCTGATACCCGAGCATAAGAGCGCAATCGCAACCGAGAGATTCCCAAGATCACCATACTTCATCGCGCCTTTCGAGCCCAGGCAAAAGCCCGCGGCGGCCGTAAGCACGACCAGCATCGTAATGCGAGGCTTGGTCAACTCGAGATATGCCGTCGCCAAATCGCGTCCACTCGCGGCAGCGACTGACGCGGGAGCATCGATTCCGGAGCTGACTGAAGTTGAATTCATGACTTAACCAAAAACCGTGCGTCACTCGGCCAGGGCGCGCGAACGGAGCTCGAATTGCTCGGATCGCGAGGCCAGAATCTGATTGCTTCGCATCGCGAGCGTCAATACAGCCGCGAGCGTGAGCGCGCCCACTACGACGTGGGCAACCGTAAGCGAAACCATCGGTTCCAGCGGCTGGGCTTCGGCGGTCGATCTGACTCGAGCTACATACGCGGAAATTCCAAGCATTATCTGCGCAATCAAAAGACCGAACGCCAACAGAGCCGGCTTCCGAAGATATGCGTAATCGCCATGATCCCGAAGCGTGCGCGCCGTAGTCACGGCAATCAATATCGTTACAACGACTGCGCCGGCGACGTGTGGAGTAATTCCGAAAGCGCCGTGTCGGAAGCCCGCTCCTAATACAAGCTGAACGAGGACGGCTCCGACCGTAGTCGCGGACAGCTTGGCGAGTCCAATGCCTTCTGCATCCGTTCTCGATTGAGCCGCGGTGTTCCAACTTCGCGAAGTAACGATCGCGATTGCTACGACCAGAACAAAGAAGCTTTGCGCTATCAAAGCGTGCGGCACGGCGATCTCAGCCTTATGGGCTGGAAACAGGACCCGCAGGCCTCCAATCATTGCTTGAAGAATCACGCCGCATAACGCAATTGACGATAGCATTCGGAGCCGCTTCGAAGCCGACTTGCTGAGCCACACGGCCGCGGTAAAACCGGCGGTGAGAAAGCCCACAGCGCCGGCTATGACCCTGTGCGAGAACTCGAAGCGTACATTCGCCTTGAATTGATCGGAGCCGATCAGCCAGCGTCCGAATGATAACGGCCAGTCCGGAACCGAGTCGCCTGCTTCGTTGCTGGTTACAAGCGCTCCCGCGACCAGCAGCACGACCGTCGCGCAGGCCAGCGCCGCCGCCGCCCTATGCAACCCCTTGTTTACTCTTGCCGCTGTCATTCTTATAGCTGCCTTTTAGCTGCTCGCTTTTATCGCGCTTGCGCTGCTCGTTTATAGACTCAGGAAAGTCCGTTTCTTACGGAAGAACCACTGTGGCCATGTTCATCGACGTAGGCAGATACGCCGTCTTAGCGTTATAAGTAACGTCCTGCGTCACCGATCCTTTTGCAGTCACCTTGATCTTTTGAGTCTGCTCGCCGAGATCTTCGTGCCACGTCACCAACGTGTAGTCGCCCGGAGGAACATTCTTGATCGTAAAGGAGCCGTCCTTTCCGCTCACCGCATAAAAGGAATGTCCAAGCACGCCTATGTAGGCGGTCATCCAGGGATGGACATTGCACTTCACTTTGATCAGGGTCTCCGGCCTCGAAAAGCTCTTGTCTTTGGCCCCGCTTCCCGGCGCCTGGGATTCATTCCACTCCTGATTCTTTGTCGGCGTGGGATGAATATTGTGAGTGGTAGCGTCGCTGTTCGTAATCTTGATGTCCTGCTTTGCCTGCACGCCGAGAACATGCGGGTTATAGCGGCAGCCCCTCTGATCGAGCTCCGCGGATTCCGAAGGGACCGGGTATTCGTACTTGTCCGCCGGACCGCCCTTCAAATACACGAACACATTTTGCACCTTTCCATCGCTGACCATGTAAGTCTCCGTCTGCGGATTCGAATTGGCCTCTCCGCATTTGGCGTCCTGGCCCATGTCGATTCGCTTCGGAGCGGGCGCAGCGCCGGTCAGCATGATCTTTCCGGTAACCGTGCCCTCGTCGCCGTTCGATTTGTAAGCGGGCTTCTTCGTCTCTTCGGTCTTATCGCTCTCATCCGCTGCTTTTTTCTTCTTGGGACCGCACGCGACTATCAAAAATGCCGCCATGAATATGGCCATCCACAATATCATAATGCGCTTTAACATTGTTCTCTCCTTCTATAAAGACCGCTACGAAGACCCGCTGAAACGCCGGTGATACGTTCGACTCGGCGACGAACATCAACCTCCGGCCTTAGTCATTGCGTGATCGGCAGCGGGACGGCGAATCCATGCCGTGGACTTCGGCGCCGGGGTCGGCGTTCCGGATGTCGCCGCGCTTGCGCTGCTGCTCAGACGCCTCTGCTCGTCCGGAGTAATTTGGAACATATACCGGACCAGCAGCCGCGGGTGGTCTTTGTCATAAGCTTGAAAGTCCGGCGGCAGCGCTCCGTTCAACACCCAGCGATCCGTCTGCGCGTCGTGCTTGAACAGACCCGACGGCATTGAGGTTCCCGGACTGATCAAGGCTGGATCGAGCAACCATCGCCGAGTCCACTCAGGTTTCAACCTCTCTCGGGCGAGCAGGAAGTTGGGCGCCGTGGCGCGAGCATCATGAGCGGCATCGCCCGTCATATGACACTTGAGACAGGGCGCGGCCGGCGAGGTGAATAGCGCTCGCCCCAGCGTCTGCTCTTCTGTAGTCAACGGATCGAGCTTCTCCGGAATGTACGGCTGTGTTTGCGACGAGGCCCCCATAAAGAAATTCACGAGAGCCTGCAGCTCGTTAGGCGAGAAGTTGAAGGTCGGCATTCGCACCCGTAGATACTGCCGCACCCCGTTTCGATTCGCGCCCGGTTGACCTGGAAGAGCTTCGCTCGCCTCCCCGCCGGCGGCTCCCGCGCCCTTGGCCGCCGTGCTCTTTGCAGCCGCGGCGCCGCCGCCGGTCTCACCGCCGGACAACGATGGGTCTTTCAGGAATCGCAACAGCCATTCAGGATTGACTCGCGCGCCTTCGCTCGTGATTCGAGGAGGCAATTGTTCCTTGGCGTCTCCGGCATACATGCTCAGACCCATCAAGATCGAGTCCTGACCGATGAGCACATTGTGGCAGCCCATGCAGTTGTACTTCTTCACCACCCACCAGCCGTTTTGCACATCCTTCTGCCCGCCTTCCGGCTCGTAGCGAATCGACGTCGGCAATGTCGACTCCACGCTTCCAAGCAGAAACGTAGTCAACGCGGTGATGTCCTTTTTCTCGAGAAAGATGTTAGGCATCTTGAGCCGATCTTCGTGCGTTTTCTCTTTACCGAGATCGTAGATAGACGGGCTGGCCAGCTTCCGTTCAAAGAAACCCTTGTGGTTGTACCAGGGTTCCGGCGTTTCCGTCTGCGATAGCGGATCGTGACTCGCCTTGGCATCGTGCGTGAGAGCCGCGAAATCGAGCCGCTCTATGGGCTTGCTCCCTTCCTTGGTCAGCTCGGTTCCAATCCTCTGCTCTTCTTCGAGCCCGCGAATCTCGTGACAGCCCGCGCAGCCGTATGTTCGAACCAGCTTCTCGCCTCTTGCCTTGAGCGAGACATCTTCCATATACGGTGCGGGAGCCAACTGATAATCGCGGCCTTTTTGAGTCATCAGGAATGTAGCGATGTCTCGCGCATCGGCCTCCGACAGCCTGAAATTCGGCATCACGGTCATGTTTTGGATCTGCAGCTCGCGACCGTCTATCGGGCTTCTCGAGTGATCCGCGTCGAAGACGAACGGCAAGTTCTTCTTCTTGTAATCGTCGGGGGTGAGATCACGCTTAAGACTCGGGGAGTAGGGCGCGGTTCGCTGCCGCGGATTGTGAATCCAGCGAACTATGTAGTCGTAGTTGGCCTTTTCACCAACGCGAGAAAGATCGGCGGCAAAAGTTCCGCCTACACGGCCATCCGCCTCGCCTACCAGCTTGCCGTCAATTGAGTGACAGGCAAGGCAACCCAGAGACTTGAACAGCTCGCGTCCATGGTTAGCGTCGCCCAACGCCTGTTTTGGAAGCGCGGGTCCGTCGATCGCCGACTGCCACAAGAAGGCGGAGATTGCCTGGATTTCGTCGTCATCCAGTCTGAAAGCCGGCATCTTGGTTCCCGGCCGAAACGCCTGCGGATCGCGAAGCCACATCGGAACCCAATCGCGTTTCAACTTCAGCTTGACCTCTTTGAGGTTCGGGCCGACTTTTTTCTGATCCTGCATCAGGTACTTCGACTGGATATCGAGTTGATCTATCTTGGCTTCAACCTGGCTGATCGTCTGCCTGAGCGAATCGGCCTTGTGTAGGAGTGATTTGGCCTGCTCGTCGTCGCTCGCGTCTTCGGCGCCTTTCGTCACGAGTTTGATCTCGCGCCGCCTTGCGTCAGCTTCCATCTCGAGCTGCTTGATGTTTTGTCGCGCGCTGGCAAGCGCATCGGTCTCGCGATCAAAGCCCTCGTAGCGATGGCATCCCATGCAGCCCCGGTTGGCGAAGAGATCCTTGCCCGCGTTCAGAACATCAGCTCCAGGAACCACTCGATCGCGGTCGTGACACTGATTGCATCCGGCTTGCACGTTCTCTTTGTAATACATCGGCCACAGCCAGTGTTCGTAGCGACCGTGCCCTCTTTCAACCGAAGTCGTAGCGCGGCCGTTGCCGCCATGGCAGGTCGAGCACCCGAATCGCTCCGGATCGTGAGTCTTCAACAGATCCTTGTCCGGGTGCGAGACAAATGCCGCTTCGCCTCCCATCGCTCTCTTCGTGAGAACGAGAGGCTCGCGTATTCCAAGGTGGCAAGACTCGCAACGGTCGACGACGTTGGCTTCCGCGAGATTGATCTGCTTGATGTCGAATTTGAAATCATCCGTGTACTTCTTCTTGAGTCCATTTATCTGCTGCAGGCTCAGGCCGACCATGTTCTCCTGAACATAGGATTCGAGCTTCTTTCGAATGTCGGTCTCTTTCTTGGTCGCTTCGACGCGCTCGGCGGAGAGCTTCGCTTTCTGCTCTCTCAAATTGTTGTAGAGGTCTTCGAGCTGACCGAAGTTATAGCTCTTTGTTTCGGTGGCGTCCGATCCTTTGACCGTATGCAGATCGAACTTTTTCGGCTCAGCCTTCACATCCTCAATCTTCTCACGAAGAGATCGCTTTGCGCTTTCGCTGTCCGAGATTTCGAGCTGATAGGTGATCGCGCCGATCTGGGCGCGCTTGTCCTGGAATGGAGGCGTGACGTCGTTGAGCTGAACGCCGGTGAAGTTGATATCGGAGTCGATCTCTTTTACCCGGTCGGCGGATTCAGCGTGGGCATCGGCGGCCTCTTGCTCGAGGGACTTGTACTCGTCGCTTTCCTTGAGCTCCTTTTCTGTCTTTTCAGCCCTTGGAGCTATCGTATCCAGATAGTCGGTGTAGGCGGCGACGAAATCCTTCTGATACCCCTTCCACGGACGCTGGCCGAGCAACTCATCGTAGAGCGACCAGATCAGCGAAATCACCATAAGCAACGAGAATATGAGCAGAAGCCCGCTCATCGAGCTCTCGGTGATCGGATCGGGCTCGGGTGTCTCTACTCTCTTTTCAAGCTGCTCGCTTTCGGTGTTATCTGCCATCTTCATCTCCCGGACATCATTATTCCAGCGCTCCATTCCAGCGCTTCGCGGTCAACCCATATTTCACGCTCAACTCATATTTCACGCTCAACTCATATTTCACGCTCAACTCATATTTCACGCTCAACTCATATGTTGAACCACGGAGTCAATAGTACATACTTGATTCGGAATACCTGCCTGATGAGCAGCTTGACCGGCATGCTCAGCAGAATCGAGATAGCAAAGAATTGGAAGACCAGGTACTGCAGCATCGTGGTGCGCTCGAATATTTTCTTTTCGAACTTGCTCCAGGTTATCACCAGATGGATAACAAGCCCGGCGATGACATAAAAGGCGCCGACCACTACCAGCCCAAAGACCGCCTGCCAGGGCTGCGTCTTGATCCCGAATAGAACCGGCAAGTCTCGGTTTACTTCGTAGACCGCGGCGTTGTGGTCCCACGTCGTACCAGGCCAGAACCAGACCCATCCCGGTCCTCTTATAAACGTGCCGATAAAAATCAGCGCGATCCACATCAGGAAACCCCAGCAGAACGCGCTTACCGCCACCTTTCGCTGTTTCCACGTATAGTAGCCGACTCCGAGCGGGTTCGAATCAACGTACGGGAACGCCATCAAGCCGATGATTATGAGCGTGGGCATTACCACGCCGGCGATCCACGGATCGAAGTAGACCAGCATCTCCTGCAGCCCGAGGAAGTACCACGGCGCCTTCGATGGGTTCATCGTCAGGTTCGGATTGGAAGGCTCTTCCAGCGGCGCATTAAGAGTGATGGACCAGACGAACAGCAGCACCGTCACTATGATCGTCGCAAGGAATTCGACCCGAAGGAGAAAGGGCCACACGTGAACTTCCTTGGTCCAATGAGGCTTCCACGGCCAGGTCTTGCGATGATGCGTCTTGGCGAGCGCGGTATCGCCTTCAAGCGTTTCAGCGAGCCGGTCGTTGGCCCGCGCTTGCCTGAATCCCAGCCAGGTAAAGAACGGAACCAGGAATAACAGCGCCACGATTGGCACGTTATCCGGCGCCGAGGCTATCGTCCACAACTGTCCCCAATCCATAGTCGGCCCCTCTTCGTGATCAAGGATTCTCTTGCAATACTCCGGGTCCGGGCAGGCGATTCGACCCTGCCGCGTGTTCCCTTCCCTATTTCACTGACTGCTTGACGGCGCGCGCGCCCGGACTCTTCATTTCCGAAGTCAGAGTGATCGGCGCGGGCCCCGAGATACCGCCGTCCTTTCGAACGCGCCAGAAATGAATCGCCATCAGAACGCTCGCGATAACCGGAATCGCTATGCAGTGCCAGATGTAACTTCTAAGCAACGCGTTCGCGTCGACGATCGAGCCGCCCAGCAACGCGAATCTGACGTCGTTATATGGGGTCATTCCGAGCTGCGGTCCGAACGGTCCTTCGTGGCCGAGCCCCGGCGTTCCACGGGCCATGTTCGTGCCCACGGTGACGGCCCAGAAGCCGAGTTGATCGTCGGGCAGCAGATATCCCGTGAAGCTCAACAACAACGTCAGCACGAGAAGAAGCACGCCGACGCACCAGTTGAACTCGCGAGGCGTCTTGTAGCTGCCCGTTAACACCACGCGGAACATATGCAGCCAGGTCGTGATCACCATCAGGTGCGCGGCCCATCGATGCATGTTCCGGAGGAGTTTGCCGAACGGCACGTCGCTTTCAAGGTAGAGAATGTCGCGGTAAGCCTGTCCCTTCGTCGGATGGTAGTAGAACATCAATAGGATTCCAGTGAAGGTCAGTACAATGAACAGGTAAAAAGTTATACCGCCCATTCCCCACGTATAGCTGAACCGGGTCGCGTCGCGATTGATCTTGGCCGGGTGGAGGTGCAGAAACACGTTCGTCAGCACTCCGAGCGATCGGCTTCGCGGCGTAGGCTCGTGCTTTACGCGAAAGATCGATTTGTATATCTGAGTCCGGGTCGGGTCCTTAAGGTTCTCGAGCTCTTCGCGAATGTTCTCCTTGGAGCTCTTCTTCTTCAAGAGATCCAATTCATCTTTTATGTTGGCCTTGAACCCGGATCCCACAACCTCCAGCTCGCTGCCGGTGGCTTTCGACTCGGTCTTTGCCGGCTTATCGGATTCCATTATGCCCCCCCAGGCTCTTTATGCTCTTGTTCTGCTTATTGTGTTTCTAGCTTGTTGTGCTTCTAGACTGAAATGTAGGCGCCGCCGGTTCCTCCGGAGTCATGATCGTTGAACTGGCTGTCCTTGCCCTTATCGCGTTCCCAGCTATACAAGCGAGCCGTGTTGACGACCAGTTGGCCTTCGGCGTCGAGTTCGATGTGGGCGCGATCCATCGGGCGAGGAGCGGGCCCTTCGAAGTTTACGCCTTCGCTGTCATAACCGCTTCCGTGACACGGGCATTTGAACTTGTTTTCGCCGGCCTTCCAGTCGGGAGTGCATCCGAGGTGGGTGCATCGGGCATAAATCACAAACAGCCGTTCGGCGTTGCGAACTACCCAGATGCGGTACTGCTGTTGGAACTTCGTGTCGACGCCGATGCCAAAATCACCGGGGAGACCGATTCTAAATACGGTATTTGGCTCGAAGATAGCACGAGGCAGGAAGAACCGCAGGAACATGAGGAGGCAGGCGACGAGGAAGCCCGCGACGGAGGTCCAGATAATAGTGCGGCGGAGTATCCTAACTTCACCGGCTAAAGACGCGCTCTGGACGACTTTGGTTCGCGCTCCTGCCGAGGTTCCAATAGCGGGCTTGGACGGCTTGGCTGGTGCTGGTTTTTCTGGTTTTGCTTTCTCTACTGGTGCTGTTGCCTCAGATTTTCCCTCGTTTCCCACGTCGTTGCTTGCGTCGTCTACAGTCTCCATGCTGGCAGTCTCCATGAATGCGTCCGTTGGAACGGCCCTTATGAATAATGAATGATGAAGCGCTTGGAGCGCTCCTGCGATTTATACGGTATGATTGGAGGCGACTGCTGGTCATTGCCGAATCTGCTCTGAGAACTCTACCCGTACCCCGGAACTGATTATTCGGTACTGATCTGCTTGTTGTGAAGAACCATCAATTAACATCTTCTTTTGATCTTTGTCAAGCATGCGGAAATGGGATTCTGAGCGGGAATCCGCACGGCTCTGGACATTGTTCTCCTACCCGATCGAGAGTTCCTGCTTTATATAAGGCGTGAACATATCCTCCCTCGCATCCGGGGGCTGCGCTACGCTGGCCCCGGCTATTGACGCGTTCCCCTTCAAGGAACATAGCCCTCCCCGGTTATCATCTACAGCCGGCCGGGTTGCCGCCTTTGCGAAGAAGCAAAGGCCAGTATCGAGACATCAGGACTGGAACATCTCTTCACGCTTGAAGAGATCAACATCGACGACCATCCCGATCTTCAGGAGCGCTACGGCTATGATATTCCGGTCGTGTTGATTAACAGGACAAAGGTGTTCAAACACAAAGTGGAGGTGTCGGAATTCAGGCGCAAGCTGCTCCGATTGAGCCGACACACCTAATAACACTCTCAGCTTATAATATGACGGTCGGCGCCCTGGTATTGAATCGCTCAGGAGCCCAGAACCGCGGGCTCGTCGGGCTCCTCCCGATCTTTTCTCTGAGCCAAAGCTTGTCCGATATGTTCGTCGGCTGCCGCCCTTTCCTCGCCGGTCACCTCCGAGATCTCGCAGACCAGCATTCGCCTCGCTTTCTCGAGCGTCCGCAATTCACCCTGTGTCAGCGACCTTGCGCACCTCAGGTCGGTTAGCGATGCAACGATGTCGGCGAGATCAAAGGGAGAACCGGAGTTAAAGAGCTTCAAATTCTCCAGCGCGCGCTGCTTCCAGGTTCCGGCTGATTTGACCGTCTTTTTCAGATGCGCCAGGAGTCTTGGAATCTCGGATGTCTCCATCATCGAACGGACGCCGATGGCCTCGGCTTTTTCCACCGGTATGAATAACTCGCCCGCGCGATCATCGTCGAGGACGATCAAATGGTAAAACATAACCGTCCTCTCATTGACGACTCTCTGTTCAATGCTTCCGAGACGGCACGGGCCAAGACCGGGATAGACCGCTTTTTCACCGACTTTCAGACTCAGTGCATTTCTATTCAAGCCGGCAGGCGCCAGGCTCTTATTCAGTTCAGGCATGCTCACAGAAGGGCTCCTTTGTGGACCGGAGCTTCAAAGCTGTTCGTCTCGCGTCAGGGCGGGTCAGCCTTAATGGTCTCCGATGCTGAGATATCTCTACGTTGATTTCCTTTGAATTGCCGCAAAGTCCTGTCGGTTTAGGCTCGCTGCGTCGATTTTCGTTTGGAGGTTATGTCATTTCCGTCCGCTCGCCTCCGGCATTCCCATTTGCCGCAGCCAGCGAAAGTGCGCCCCGACGCCCCCCCAGAAGGACTTGTGTTCGATGTAGTTCACCGTGAAATCTCTACACGTGCTTTCGACGACTTTCGAGATGGCCGGATAATTGACGTGGCAGATTTTCGGGAACAGATGGTGTTCGATTTGAAAGTTCAAGCCACCCAACAGCCAGGTCGCTATGCGGCTGCCCCGCGCGAAGTTCACCGTCGTCTCTATCTGATGTATGGCCCACGAATTGTCTATCCTGCCGGTCTCAGGCTGGGGCAGCGGAAATTCCGCCTGCTCGACGCAGTGCGCAAGTTGAAAAACCACGCTCAGGGTAATTCCGAGAACAAGCACCCCCACCGCGTAGAACGACGCCACGACCCATACCGGATGTAGCAGCAACGGTATTACGAATACCAGCGTGAAGAAGAGCGCTTTACCCGCAAGGAATATGACAAGGTTCAAGCCTTTTGGACGGGGCACGCGATGTTTGCCGATTCGGCCGGTGATGACATCGCGAAAATCGCCGACCATATGCCACTTCATCGCCAGCAAGCCATAAAGCGGCCACAGATAGAATTGCTGCCATCGATGAAACCACAAGCGTCTCTGATGCGGCGTCAGCCGCGCGATCAAGCGCAGCGTGATATCGGAGTCTTCTCCATCGATGTTCACATAGGTGTGATGGAAGATCCCGTGTTTCCAACGCCAGAGATAGCAACTACCGCCCACCAGATCGAGAGTCATAGCCGCGAGCTTGTTGACCGGCGCGTAATCCGAATAGGCGTGATGTCCGCCGTCGTGCTGAATATTGAAACCGATTGAGGCCGTGGCGAGCCCGAGCAAAACCGTGAGCGGGGCGGCCTGCCACCATGCGGTCGCCAGGAATACCAGCGCTATATAAGAAGCCGCGGAGCAGACGAGCAGAATCGCCGTTTTCAAGTACATTTGCGGGCAGTCACGTCGACGCCTGCCGGTTCTCTCGAAAAATTCGTCGATCCGTCGCCGAAGCTCGATGTGAAAATCATTATTACCGCTGAATTTTAGTCTCTCGTCAGACTCCGAAGCATGGAAAGGCAGTACCGCGCCCTGCGACTGAAGTTCACCGCTCTCTGTCATAAGATCCTTCCGAAGTACGCCAAGCTGTCTTCACCGCAATGATTCCAGGGTCTGGCTACGCGATCGAGGCCAGATAGGATCATAACGAGCTTCAATTGTCGACTCTCAATGAACGATACAGTTTCGCGTTCATCTCGAGCCGTATAAAAGTAAATGTTCCCGTCTACTTTGATGCCGGTCGAGAGTTTGGCGGCGTTGATCAGACTCTCGTGCTCTTTAAATCGATCCGACTCAGGGGTCGGCTGAATCATCATGATATCAGTCCGTTCTGTCGATACATTATTCAGCGCTATCGACTGTCGTACTATACGCCTATGATGAGCAAAGCGCTGTTCGATAATGAGGATCGCAGGCTTCTCTCGGGGGCTCTCATCAAGTTATCACGGCGATAAGATATCATAGCGCTAATTGCCCAATTAGTCAGGAGTGTGCCGACAAAAAATCGAGCCGCTTCATTTGAAAGTGAATTGGAGGTGATTTGAGAAGAGATAGTAGGTATCGATTGTCAAACTGAGGGCCGGCGCCCGCCAAGCGCATATTGCGTTTGGCGGGCGCCGGCCGGATGTGACTTCGAACGAAACGCGCCGCCGATTTCAGGCGGCAGCGCGCCCTGCGACCAGGATCTTGCTATTGGAATCGATTGCGATAGCATTCGCTTCTTCGTTGAGGCTGCTCGTGAAATCGGTCCCCAGTTTCCCATCGTGCGAGAAGGACGAATCCAAATCGCCGTTTTCTTTGTATCGCGCCAGTACAAATTCATAGCCTCCGGCCGCCCCGGAGTAACCGCTTCCAGCAACTACGATTCTGTCTTTCTTATCAATGCTCATAGCGTTGACGCTTTCACTGGTGGTGCTGGTGAAGTCGGTAATGAGCTTGCCATTGCTGGCGAATGTATTGTCCAGACTGCCGTCGCTGTGGTATCGCGCCAGGGCGAACTGCCCGGAAAAACCGCCGCTGTTCACGACGGCATATCCCGCAGCCACAATCCTGCCCTTGCTGTCTATGGTGACGGACCTGACCGATGACTGCGTAATGTTCGCGCCGGCAAAGTCGGTTACCAGCTTTCCATTGCCCGCGAAGGCAGAATCCAAATCACCATTCTCTTTGTACCGCGCGAGCGCAAACGACTCGCCGAAGCTGCCGGAACGCCCCGCTACCACAATCCGGCCCTTGGAATCGATGGCAATGGCGTTCGCTTGAGCAAACTTCTTGCCGTCGACCGGGTCGGCGGGGAAGTCGGTAGTGAGCTTGCCGTTCCCGGCAAACGTGTTGTCGAGGTCGCCGTTGTCCTTGTACCTTGCAAGAGCAAACTTATAGGAAGAACCCGCGCCTTCGGGAAGACCCGCGTACCCTGCCACGACGATCCTTCCCTGGGAGTCAATGGCGAGAGCGCTAATGGATTCAGATGTATAACTGGTGAAGTCCGTGACGAGCATCCCATCAGTCGAGAAGCTCGTATCCAGAGAGCCGTCTTCGTTGTATCGCGCCAACGCAAACTGGGGTGTCGCGCCGGTTCCAATAATATTGGCGAATCCACCGACAACTATTCGGTGGTTGGAGTCAATAGCCAGCGCCGTAGCCGCCTCGTTGGCGCTGCTTGTGAAATCGGTCGTGAGCTTGCCGCTTGTGGAAAAGCTCGTATCCAGGCTGCCATCCTTCTTATATCGCGCCAGAGCAAACCGCTGTTTGCCTCCGACGGTGGCGTAGCCCGCCGCCACGATGCGGCCCTTGGAATCGATAGCCATGGCGTTGACCACCTCGTCTGTACTGCTGCTAAAGTTGCTCTTCACTTTGCCATCGCTCGAGAAAGTCGTATCCAGGCTGCCGTCCTCGTTGTAACGAGCTAACGCAAATTGATTATTCTCAGACATAGTGTCTTCTCCTCAGATTGGAATGTGTGTATTGGACAGGGTCGCGTAGTCGGAGGTCAGAACGTACTCTTCGGCCTCTGGCGCCTGATCTTTTAGATCACCACGGACGGGTGATCATAGCCGTCAGGCCTGAACAACGCTCCAACCATAGCGCGATTCATACGCAAAAGCTATTCATATCAGAATAACGGTAAAGCAATTCTCTTAAACCTGGTCATCTGAAGTATCCGAACTCCAGACCCGAGCGTTGCTCGCGGTTGCCGGGCGTTGAGAAACGCGGTAGCTTCAACTGCCGCGGTGTTTCAGTCGACGCGGATCAGAGGGACCGGACAGGCGCATATTAACCGAGTCAATCGAATGAAATCATCGTCGAGTGAGGGACCGCATTGAAACAACTGTTCGACGTCCTAATAACAGTTGTCGTGCTTGGAGGGATACTCGTCCTCAGCGCTGTATTCACCGACTGGTTTACTCGCAGGATGTACTACAAGTGTTCCGGGTGCGGCGCGTTGAATGCGAGGCGCCGCTCTCATTGCCGATTATGCGGAGACCAGCTCGTGGCCTGAAAGGTCAGCGCCTGTTTGATAGCTGTGGTCAATTTCGATATAACTTTGCGTCTCTCAACTCAAAGTGCAAGGAGAAGGATCAGTGCCTGAAAGTAGAAAGCGCAAGGTTCGACATCGCGGCGGCAAAGACAAATCTAAAGGTCGGTCATCGAAGAATTCGCGCGGTATCAGCAAGCAAGTAATTGTCATCCTGATAATCGCGTCTTTCGTCATCGTGATCGGCCTGTATTTCTGGCTTGGCCGCACGACCAGGTCGACGCCTGCCTCGGTGGGGGGAACTCCCGTCATAGACGGTCAAACCGTCACTACGGCATCCGGCCTGAAATATGTCGACGAAGTGGTCGGTAACGGGCCCAGTCCTCAAGCGGGACAAACGGTGACGGTCCACTCAACGTTGAATTTTGAAGTCGAGCTACTCGGAGTAAACTGAGGCGGTCTTTCCTCGACGCACAGCCTTGTCCAAACTCCAATTGCTATTCAAGGCTGAAGTTCGCTCAGGTCTCAGGTGGGCGAGACGACATATCTATGCGTGGTTAGTGCTCTCGCCCGTAGTTTTAGGGATGACCTATCTCATTTCGACGCGAATCATCGAGAACGCGCGTGAGTGGGAGTTTCCGAGTATCCCAGCAGCGCCCGTCGCTTTCGGCGCAGTTGTCCTTCTACTGAGCGCATCACTTTCGCGCGCCGCCTCCGAAATATTCGCGATCGGACATCCGCGAGCCCACTTCGACGCGCTTCCGTTAAGCATTGACGCGCAACTGCGAGCGGCGGTACTCATACGCATCGCAAGGTCGTTGATCGTGACTGCTGTACTACTGCTGATTCGCTGGCGCCTCGGCGTTGAAGTTGCCGGAGTCTTAATTCCCACCCTCTGCTTCGTCGCGCTAATCTCGATCTCCGAATTGCTAGCCGCCATCAACTGGATTCATCTGAAGCATAAGAGGGATGGGCTGGCCGCGCTTTCAACGCTCGCCGCTCTGATTCCCGCAATCGCAGTTTCAAGCAGCATCTTCACCGAGCTGCTCTCAACTTCCGCCGGTCGATGGAGACCGGCTCTGACTGCCGCGGGGTTCATCTGGGCTTTGCTCATCTACGCGGTATTGAAGAGCTGCAATCGAAGATGGCGGGCGGGCGACATCGATTACGCGAGACGGCTGCTCACATCCCGCCGAAGGGCCTCGCTCTCTTCGCCCCTGCTTCGATGGAGGCTGAATGCGTCCGCGGGCGCTCAGCTCACGCGCGATCTCCGGCTCACGTTGCGAGGCTTCTCGTCCGCTGTATATGCGGCCCTCGGAATAGCGTTCCTGCTGCTGGCAAGCGAGTTCTTACTGATCAACTCGGGACGTTTTCCTTTGTTCTTCAAAATAGAAGGATGGCTCGATCTCGCCTGGCTGCCGGCGTCAATGGCCGCCAAATTTGGATGCGTGACGGCGTGTGTCTCGCTTACCTCGATCCTGCCGATCCTGGTCGGGCACGAATTGCCTCACATGTGGCTCGAACGCGCCGCCGGAACAACCGGGCTGGATATCTTTCAAGCAAAGCTACGGTATGCGCGCTTGATCGCCATTCCGGCGCCCTTCATCGCGTGGATCGTCGCGATTATCACGGGCCAGGTTCCTTCGTCATACGCGGCGCCTCTGTTAGGAGAGTGTCTTTTGCTATGGCTCCTGGTCAGCTCTTTTATCGGCGCGATGTCGTTCGAGATACCGGAACGCACCGGACTCGCGCTCCTGATGATGTCGCTGACCGGTCTCGCTGTAGGTTTTCTAACGGCATTCATGTGGCCCATTGGCCTAGTCGTCCTGGGCATGGCCGGTCATACATTTACGGAACGAGGCCGAATGCGAGCGCGCTACTTTCTCTTGAAGGGGGCCGATTGACGGATACATTGCTCAGGGTCGAGGGGGTCATCAAGCGATTCGGACCATTGACGGCCGTCGACAATGTCAGCCTTGCCGTTTCAGCGGGTGAAGTCTTTTCGCTGGCAGGAGCCAACGGCGCGGGCAAGTCGACGCTGATAAGAATGATCACCGGAATCAGCGAGCCCGACTCCGGTTCTGTATTCATAAAGGATGAGGATCTGACTCATCGCCTGCCTTCGACAAAACGTCATCTTGGATATCTTCCCGAAGAATTGGTGCTGTACGAGCGATTAACCGGCCGCGAATACCTGGAGCTCGTCGCCGGTTTAAAGGAGGCCGACCCGACTGAGATTTCAAATGAGCTTGCCTATTTCGAACTGGCAGTCGTTCAGAACAAGCTTGTGGGCGAGTATTCCCTCGGAATGCGGAAGAAACTCGGACTGGCCGCCGCAATGATAGGACGAGCCGAGCTGCTGGTGTTGGATGAACCGCTCAACGGGCTCGACGTCGAGATGATGCGAAGGCTTCGCGAGCGAATCGAAAGCGAACGCAGCGCGGGCCGCGCCTTTGTCATCTCGTCTCACGTGATGAGTTTTGTCGAGCGAGTCAGCGATCGCGTCGGAATAATGAGGTCGGGCAAGATCGTCGCCGAGGGCGCTCCTGCCGACTTGAGGACTCTGTCGAAGCTCTCGACCGCTCCATTCGAAGATGTGTTCTTTTATTTTGTTAAGTGAGACCGCGCGGCCGATTGTCGCTTCTGATACAACTTACATCGCGCAAGACTCTCCAGCCTACGCCGCAACCGTCACTAGAAGGATTCTAAAAGTAAGGCCGCTTATTTCCGGCGCCAATCTCCGGCGATAACCCTCAATGCCTGGCGCGAGGCCCGGTCATAAAAAGGCTCGAGCGTCTCAACCAACCGGCGCTCCGATCTCCAAAAAGGGAAGCTCCCAAGGCGCTTGAGCAGCGGAGCGACGACGGGCGGCAATTCCATCTCAGACGAGCCGGCCGGAATATCGCCGCCATCCCAAAACCGCGCCGCATCCGTGGTGATCGGCTCTGAACGAGTCTCGTCGCTCGCGAATAGTTCTTCGTGATCGAATTCGGATTCGCCCTGAGCTCCCGCCGATTCAGAGATGATCTTGATCAGCCGATCACGATCCAAGCCTCTTAGCCTGAAGATCAGAAACGGGTCTCGATCAAATTCCTCACCGATCAGGTAGTAAACCGCCGCAACATGTTTGCACGGGTTGGACCAATCGGGGCACGAACATTTAGTCTTCAGATCTCCGAGAGACTCGGGAAAGAGCGACAGACCGCAAGCCGTAAAAGCCGTTTCGACATCCTGCGGCATTTCACTAGCCAGCAGTTTCGCCGCGAATATCGGCTGTGCGCTGAGTTCCTTCCCGAGCTTCTCACCATCGGCCCGCGACAGCGTCGCCACTTCGATCGTTACTTTGTAAGGGTCGCGTCGCGAACCTTGAACGCCGGCGGTGACCATGCCGCGGTTTAGTTCAACAGACAGAACCTGACCGTTGCGCGCGTATGACCGGCCCCGCGAAAGACGCGAGCCGATATTGAAGCTCTCCAACACCTTGATCCAGCGCTGGGCCCACCAGCTCTTTCCGAAGGTTCCCCGCTGCGACTGCGCCCTTATTCCGCCGGAGACCTTACGCGGAACCGACTTGGGCGGAAAATGGGAATACGAGTAGTAGCCATCTTCATCATCGTCGTCATGATATCGTCGCGGGTTGTATCGTTGTCTTCGCGGCATCGAAATTCACCTCCGCTATCAATCTAAAAGAGTCGCGCTAGTCGGCAACGGCGTTTTTGCTCAACGCAAACAGCTCCTTGAGCTCGTCAGTAGACAACTCAGTCAGCCATTGCTCGCCCGTACCGACAACCGATGAAGCGATTCCCCTTTTGCGTTCGATCATCTCGTCAATCTTCTCTTCGAGCGTCCCCGCGCAAAGATACTTGTGTACCTGGACGTTCTTCACCTGGCCTATTCGAAAGGCCCGATCGGTCGCTTGATTCTCAACCGCCGGGTTCCACCAGCGATCGAAGTGGAACACATGATTTGCTCTCGTCAGATTGAGCCCAGTGCCGCCGGCTTTCAGCGAAAGGATAAAAATCGGCGGGCCGTGCTTTTCGTCTTGAAAACGTTCAACCATTCGATCTCGATTCTTTTTCGCGACGGCTCCGTGCAGGAACAGAACCTCTCTTCCGAAATTCTCTTCCAGGTGCTTGCGAATGATCTCTCCCATCTCACTGAACTGGCTAAAGACGAGCGCGCGATCGTCATTCTCGAGCACCTCTTCGAGCATTTCCGTCAATCGCGCCAGCTTGCCCGATCGATTCGGAATGCTCGAATTGTCTCCCAGAAATTGCGCTGGATGGTTGCACACCTGCTTGAGCTTTGACAGAGTCGCCAGGACGAGCCCCTTTCGCTGAATCCCTTCACTCTTCTCCAGAGCGCGCGCGGTTTCCTCGACAACCGCGGCATAAAGCGAGGCCTGCTCTTTGGTGAGATTGCAAAAGACCTTCATCTCCATTTTGTCGGGAAGATCGGAGATGATGGTCTTATCGGTTTTCAATCTGCGCAAAATAAACGGCTCGGTCAGCTTTCGAAGCCGATTAGCCGCGCTCGGATCGCTCGCGGTCTGGATCGGAAGAAAGAATGTGCGTTTGAATTCACCCTGCGAGCCTAGAAAGCCCGCGTTCAGGAATTCCATCAACGACCACAAGTCTCCAACATTGTTCTCGACGGGAGTGCCTGTGAGAGCGAGCCTGTAGCCCGAGTTCAGCGAGCGCGCCGCTTTCGACTGCTTGGTTTCCGCGTTCTTGATGTTCTGGGCTTCGTCGAGCACGACGCCCTCCCATTCGACCGCGTTCAACGCCTCGATGTCGCGATGCAGAAGCGCGTAGCTGGATATAACAATGGCATGGCGCTGTGCCTCCTTACTGAATGTGTCGCCTTTACGCCTTCCGATTCCGTGATGGACCATCACTGAAAGGCGCGGAGTGAACCGGGCCGCTTCTTTTTCCCAGTTGCTCACCACCGACGTTGGGCATATCACGAGCACGGGCCGATTGGCGCCCTCTTCACGGTCTCGTTGGATCAGGGCCAGCACCTGAACCGTCTTTCCGAGTCCCATATCGTCGGCCAGACACGCGCCCAGTCCCCAGGTGCGAAGAAATTTCAGCCACGAGTAGCCTCGCAATTGATAAGGGCGAAGCACGGCCTTCAAGTCTTTGGGCGGAGCCTTCTCTTCGTAGCTCGCGCGGCCCTGAATTCCGGCAAGTAGATCGCCGATCCAGCCATCGGCGCTCACGGATTCGACCGGAATTCCGCCTTTTGCATCGCCCGCGCCGAGCGACATTCGCACCAGATCGCGAATCGAGGCCTTGCCCTCGGAGCGGCCCTTCCAGAAACTCAAGGCGGCTTCGATCTCGTCCGCGTTCAACTGGACCCATTGCCCTCGAAACTTTACGAGCGGCGTCTTGAGCTTCGCCAACATCTTCAGCTCAGCGAGCGAAAGCGTTTCGCCGCCGAGCGACACCTGCCAATCAAACCGGATAATTTCAGTAAGCGAAAGCTGGGCGGCCCCGTGCAGCTTCGGGCTCTTAACCGAGGCGCGCGCGGACAGCCGCCCCTTGGTTCCTTTTCGAGTCCACCACGCGGGCAAGAGAAGCGTGAACCCAGCTTGTTCCAGCAGCCACGCTTCCTCGGTTAAGAACCGGTGCGCCCGCGACAAGTCCAGATCGCAGCCGTCCGGCGCCGGCATGCGAAGACTCTCTTCGATCGGAGGACATAGGTTCGAAGCCGCTCCAAGCGCCGATAACAAATACTCGGGCGCGTTGAAGCCGCGCTTCTTGAACAGCGAGGCCCTTGGCCCGCGGCTTTTCCACGCTGACTCCGCTGGTATGAGCAGGCTCGGATCGTTCACATCCTGAAGCAGGTATCGCAGCGTCCAATCACGCCCATTCGACGCGATAGCGTCATCGGTTGAATTAGAAAGATCGCCCGATTGACTCTCGGCGCCGTTCGGCTCTTCCAATCGAAAGCACAATCGAAACGGAGCTGAGCTCGTGATGAAGACAGGCCGCCGCCACTCGACTATTTGATGCGCGAACCGCTCGCACTCTTCGCGCGACCCGGTCAACATTCCGTCATCAGAAACCAGGGCCTTAAGCCATCGATCGTGAATACTCCCGCTATTCGCTGGGATTGGCGGTGAAGCGATGAGCGGCTGCGTGCTGTGCGCGGACCTCACGAGATAGTCAACGATGAAAGCGATAAAGTCCTTTAGCAGACGCGCGGCATCAAGCGGGTGATCCGAATCGGCTTCGAACAATGAGGCGCGGCAGAGATGAGGCATCGCCGAGGAAAACTTCAGAACGCGGTCGTAGTCGGCTCCGGAGAGCACCGGTTCCCACACCGCCCGAAAGCCTACTTTAAGCTTTGTCTCGTTCTGAACAAGATCCGGCAAGAACTGCTGGCGAACGACCAGGCCCGCGCCGAATTGCATTGCGGCGACCCAGTACCGCAAATCCTTCCCAACAGCCAGACCCGGCGCCAACATCTCCTTCCCCGCGCAGCGAGACAGCAGATCGATCGCATCCACGGGCTTGAGCGAGATCGAGTTGACCTTCCACTCCTTAAGCGCAGCCTCTTGTGCTGCATCGGGAGCGGGCGCGATCAAAGGGCTCGAGGCCAGGGGTCCCGAATCCGTCGATGGGAGGAGGATAGAGAGCGTCGTCTGCTTCTTGCCGCCGGCTGATATATCAACGCCGGCCTCCGCCAGTCTGGAAACAATGGCGCTACGGCCCGAGTCATAAGGCGAGAGTGGAGTATCTGATTCAGCGGAGACGCGATTCTTTCGGCGGCCGCTCGGCTCCGGCCCCGAAGCCGGGCTTTCACCCCACAAATGGAATTTATCTCCAAAAAACGCGGCGTGAAGAATGATCATTTAGTTATCTTTCATCTCGGAGATTTCTATAGCGCGAGGCCGTGACATCGCATCGAAAAGAGCCTGTGACGCGATGCCGCGTTTAGCCCGCCGCACTCGACTTCATAAGTTCAACACCGCGGCTTGCTCCTGGATCGCGTCGAACAACTGAATGCGATCGTGCTCGTTCACGCTCTGGCGATAGGCGTTGAGCATCTCCTTTAGCTCGGCGAGACCCCTGTACAAACCCGCGTTCTCGACCGGCGGCGTCAGGTAAGAAATCAACTCGGCATAAGATCGCCGCCTTGCAATCGTGCCTTCTGAAGGGTTGTTTACGCTGTAAATGTAAATGTTCGGCAGCTCGCCTATAAGTCGATCGGGCCAGCATCCGGACGAGAGTCCCACTTGCTTGCCCGGCATGAACTCTAAAGATCCGTGAGTGCCTACGTGAATCACCGCGTCGGCCTTCCACCCTTTCTCAAGATAAGTGTATAGACCCATGAAGCCGTGATGAGGCGCGCCGCTCTCCGCGTTTAGCAGCCGCATTGGATCTCCTTCATATCCGAACGTCGGCTGCACGGCGATGAACACATTGCCAAGCTCGATCCCCTGGATGAGAATCTCTCTGCCATTCGAATTGATTCTGCCCGGCGCGGGCCCCCACTCCGCTTCGATGTTTTCGACGTACGGACACAGCGAACGATACTCGTCGACATTCATCCTGTAGGCGATATGAGCCACGCTGTTTGCTCCGTCGTCGAAGCCCTCGAGCACCATTTCACGTAGAGCGTCCGCGCTCGATGGAACATCCACCCTGTAACCGTCGCGCTGAAGCTGTCCAAGGATCTCTATGAGACTCGGAAAAACGTCAAGATCCGCGGCCGTGCCGATGTTTCCTTTGCCGGGCGGAAAACAGAAAATCACTAACGCGATTCTAAGCGATTCGCGAGACTCGGTCTGGAGCCTGTTCCAGCGCGAGAGGCGGCGCGCGATCCTCGTGCAGCGGTCTTCGAGTGGAATCGGCTCGGATGCCGCGCTCGTCATTCCGCCGTAGACAAACGGCTCCGTAGCTCCATCGATCTCCGGAATAGCAACCTGCATCGCCGATTGCACAGGATTCAAGCCGAGCCTGCCGGCCTCCCAGCTTTCGATCGTCTGGGTGTCCAGCGACACCATCGACCGCAGCGGCGCGTTCATCTCCTTAAGAAACTCAACGGCGGCATCACTGTCGTTGCTCGCCGGCCCGCCGACAAAGCTGAAGCCGGTAAGCGATACAACCTGACTCACCAGCGGCTTGTCGGCTGAAACAAAATACGACCGGCACGCGTCGCGGTTGTCCATGAACGTCGACAGGGCCGGTATGACGCTGAGTCCTTCGTCTTCAATCGCTCGAATCAGCCGGTCGTAGTGCCGGCGCGAGTTGCTGATTATCTGAGGCCGCATCAAGAGAAGTCCGACGGTGTTTGTGGGTCTTAACTTACGGCCGCGGCCCTCATACCACTTTCGGTATAGCGGAAGCGATTCAAACAGATCGTCCGCGTCGGGATGGTAGATACCTTCCGACGGCTTTGTTTCGGGAGGCCGGACCCTCAGCCGATCCTGACCTGGTACATAGTGCTTGATCGCAAACAGGATCATCGAGCGGATGTTGTTCGGAGTCGGCTGAAGAAAATAGGAATAAAGCAGAATGTAGTTCTTGATGTCGCCGAGTTTCCCTGCGCGAGGAACCAGCTTGAGAATCGCCGGCAGCCGCTGAATCAGCTTCGAGTATTTTGCAACGCCGCCCGGCGCTTTTTTCTTCGAAGAGCTGGAGCCTTTCCTTGCACGCATAGTCTCGGCCATCCACGTTCCGAGCCGCCGCATGACTCCGGCCGGGGTTGACTCATCATCGCCGCGTGATTTCATAAGCGCCGAGAAGTCGAGCTTGCCCATTCGAGTCCGGCGCATCAGCTCCGGCATGCAGTTGATCGCGATTACGGTGATTGAAGGATGCGACGCGATGGCATCGACTAAACGCGAGGCGTTGTCCTGGTCGGTAACATGGATAATGAAGACGATTTCCGATGAAGGGACGTCGCGGGCGGCCTCGCTCCAGGCCTTCTCGGAGAGCGAGGAGCCGCAGTTATGCAGAGCCAGCTCGAGCCCGAGCTTATGCTTCTCGTTTAGGTCGCGTTCGGCGCGGGTCAGCGGCGCGGGCAGGCTGCTGCCTACGTAGAAGACGGTGATCTTCAAACCGTCACCCCTTCCAGTTGGTCTTCGAGGCTTGCGAATGCTTCGCGGAGTTTGTTCAACATCGATTCGTCGGCGGCCCAGAGACCGCGTCCGCTTGCTTCGAGCAGCCTGCCTATCATCGACCGGGTCGAATGAGCGTTCATTCCGCGGAGCCGCTCCAGCATCTCTTCGTCCAGCACGAAGGTTCGCGCGACCTCGTCGTAAACCCACTTATCGACCGCGTCAGCCGTGGCCGACCATCCGAATGTATTAGTAACGTGGTGCTCGATCTCGGCCACACCGCTGAAACCGTGACTCAACATTCCTTCATACCATTTCGGATTGAGCGTTTTTGTGCGCGTCTCCAGCCGTATCGTCTCTTCCAATGTACGCACTTTGGAGCCGGGCGACGTCGAATCCGAAAGATACACGCGAGGCCGCGATCCGGATCGCTTCTCAACCGCCTTTGAAACCCCTCCGAGATATTCGAAGTAGTGATCAACATCGGTGATGCCGACTTCGGTGCTGTCGATGTTCTGATAGGTGAGCTCGACCTGGGCAAGTGCGCGATCGAGCAGCGCTCTTGCTTCGCGCGCGTCGCTTCCCCTGCCGTATGCGAAACATTTTCGCGTCACGAAGAGGTCGCCCAACTCACCCGCGTCTTCCCATTGACTGTCCAGTACCATGAAGTTGACGTTCGTGCCGTAATTTCCGGCGGCGTTGGAAAAGACTCGCGCGGCGGCGTCATCAATCGACAACCGATCCTCAGACATCCGGGCCTGCACATGCTTCCTGATGAAGTTCGCATCGTCGGGCTCGTCAAGCGCGGCCGCTGTGCGGACGGCCTTATCAAGCAAGGCCATCGTCGCTCCGAACAAATCCCGGAAAATTCCGGACACGGTCATAACCACGTCGATGCGAGGCCTTCCAAGCTCCGCGAGCGGGATCACATCGACATCCGTAGCTCGATTGAGCGAATCTCTGCGCGGCCGCACCCCCATCAGATTGAGCGCCTGAGCGACGGCTTCGCCTTGCGTCTTGATGTTGTCGATTCCCCAAAGCACCATCGCCATCGTCTCCGGATAACGACCGGTCTCGGCCGTGTGTCTTTCTAACAAGGATGCGACGATAGGTCCGGCCTTTCTGACGGCGGTCGAGGAAGGAACCGTGTAGGGATTGACCGCGTGCGTGTTTCTTCCGGTGGGCAGGACATTCGGATTCTGTATTATATCTGCCCCGGGACCAGGCTCGATGTATTCGCCCCGCAATGCTCGAGACAACGAACGAAGCTCGTCGCTCCTTTCAAGCTCGAAACGAATTCGAGCAAGGACCTCGAATACTTTTACCGATTCGTGCGCCGGCACAAACGCGGTTGCCGCAAGGCAGTCAACCGCTCGCTGCGATGAACGATCCAAAACAAAAATAGCTACGGCCTCGCTGAGAATCGATTCTACTCGTTCGCGATCTCGGAGGCGTTCTTCGCTCGACTCGCTCTCCTTCAAAAGCGCCGCGTATTCAGGCAACCCGAGGCCGGCGGCAATTAGATCCGTCAGCGCTTTTACCGGCGCCGTTTGGCCGGAGGCGGGCTCAATGACGATATCGCTCCGCTCAAAAGACGCGACCATTTTCAGAAGCGATTCGATTTCATTGGAATTGGAAACACGGCCGAAGACGTGAAGGCCGGTCGGGATCAAGCGCTGCTCGATTTCCAACACTCGCTCGTAGAGCTCGATCACTCTACGATCGCGATCCCTGTTCCGCTCGGTGTCCGTCATCGATTGTGAGGTAATTACCCTAGAATCTTAGCGATCTTTATCCGACGTGAAATCAGACTCTCCGCGACGAATACTATTAACGCGCTTATCAGCAGCGGCAGCCAGATCCGCTGGCGAGCCTCGATCTCCTGTGAGGTAAGCTGGCCGCCGGCGGCCGCGCGCTCCGCGCTCTCCTTATTTTCAGGTGAGATACTCGCGACGAGATCGTCAATATTCAATCTGGATAGATCGGCTTCTCGCATGTCGAGATTGACCGCTATGTATTCGATTGAGTCCCGGTATTTCAGCCTGTAGAACCCCGTTTCGCGCGCCGGAAACGAAATCTCCCCTTGTCCCGTCTTCTGCGCATCGTCGTAGCGGCCGCCCGAAGGCTTCTCTACTGACGGCATCGTCGCATCGCGGTCGAGCGGCGCGGTTATCAACTGGCCCACGGTACGCGCGGCTGCATCTTGGCGGCCTCCAAGATAATCGAGCATCTGTCTCATCAACGGCAGGAACATTGGAGAAAGCGGCAGATCGTTCCAGGACGTATCGAGCGTGCTGGTCAACATCAACGCCTTTCCCATTCCGACCTTGCCTTCGATCAACAACGGCGTGCCGTCATCCAACGCCGCGATCACCGAAGCCCGGTCGCCGGGTGTCGCGCGATGATAAGAGTAGACTCGAATCGCCGCCAGCCGTCCGCTGCTTGCAAAGGGACTGAAAATCGGATGCTCGGTTCTGATCTGGCTGGTCAAGGCATAGCCGCCGCGCGCCTGAACCACCTCGCCCAAAGCCGCGGGCGCGATTTGTTGCATAGCGTTGTTGAATTCACCCGCTTCGGTGTGCCGCGCGGCGGCGATGATCAGCCCTCCGCCGCGCTCGACAAATTGTTTGATGGATGCAATCAAGCCCTGCGGCAGTGCGGCCGCGTCGTTTATGACTATGGCGCGATAAGATTCCAGCTCGGAAGGGTTCACCGAGCCTACGGTCTTGATCGTGAGCCCATACGGATTAGTCTCTCCCGCGAGCAGCGCCTGCTGAAGAAAGAAGCTTTCGCTGCGTCCTCTTGCCGCCGTCTCGATAGCGAGCACCTTGATTTGAGGACGCCTGTTGATCGTGAATGAGAATCTGTTGTCGAAGGTGAAACCGTCTCCCGTAACATCGATTGCAGCCCGATTCGATCCTTCCGGAACGTTGAAGCCGGTGAACTCGAGCGTCTTCTGTGATACCCCGTCCAGCCGAATCGGCCGCCTCTCGACTACAAGATCATTCAGCTTGAGCTCGGCGACCGCATCAACCGGGTCCGTTGCTTCGCTTGGAGTCGCGCCCGAGTAACTGAGCCGCGCGACTACTTTTCCCGCGTACTTCTGAGTGTAGATGGTTGGCTCGGATTTTACTTCGGTGACCGCCAGATTAACCGCCTTTCGATCTCCGACGTCGACGGGGAACAGCTCGACATTTTTTGAGAGCCGAACTTGTGGGAGCGCGCGGTTCCAACCGGCTTCGTGAAAGTCCGAGATAACATGTATACGCTTTCGAGTGACGGCTTCATCTTTGAGTATCGAATCCGCGGCCTGTATCGCTTGAAGATAGTCGGTCGCTCCCAACCCCGCTTCGGACTGATCGAGAAGGGCAAGCGCTTCGGCGCGGCCCGGCTTTATCGGACGGACTAACTCGAAATCGGTTGAGAAAAGCGCAAGCGCGATGGGATCGCTTTCGCTCGCGGCGTTGATGATCGACCGAGCTTCTTTGCGCGCCCGCTCGAACACGCCCGGATATCGCATGCTGTAAGACACGTCCAGCAGTATCACGCTGCTGGAGCGCTCCGCGGCGGCGGCAAGTCCGGCCCTGCCGGGAAAATATGGCCGCGCAAACGCGAGTGCAAGCAGCAAGAACGCCAGGCAGCGCAATGCGAGCAGAAGAATATTGCGAAGCTTCCGTCTGCGAATGGTCTTTTGTTCGATTCGCCGCAGGAACATCAACGACGCGAATTGTATTCGCCGCGCCTTCGTCCTGCGCACGAGGTGAACCAATATGGGAATCGCCGCCGCGGCAGCGCCGATTAGAAATAACGGGTTCAAAAACGCCATGCTATTTCAGCGGAAATTAGACGATTTCGATCGACGTGGTTCGATGGGCCGAAGCGCCTATACCTGAACCATCACCAGTTCGTGTTGAGCCTCTCCGCCCGTAACTCGGGCGCTCTTCTCGTCCACATACACGTCGATCTCGCTCCGGACTCCGAATTTTCCTTCCAGATAGACGCCTGGCTCAATCGAGAAACAGGTTCTCGGGATCAGTGATCGCGCATCCTTGGTTTCGAGATTGTCGATGTTCGCGCCGTTACCGTGCACTTCGGTGTGGATGTTGTGTCCCGTTCTGTGGATGAAATAATCTCCGTAGCCGGCTTCGCGAATCACGTTGCGGCAGACATCGTCCACTTGCCATCCAAATATCGATTTGCCGGACGAAAACGAATCTTTCACGAAGTTGGTCGCCGCATCGCGTGCATCGCGAACTATATTGAAGACCCGCGTCATTTCATCGGTCGGTTTATCCCCGACGAAAGCGGTCCAGGTAATATCGGCATACACCGAGTCGGCGCGATTCAGTTTCGCCCAGAGATCGATCAATACAAAATCCCCTTTTTTGATTGGAGAACTCTCCGCGCTGGTCGGACCATAATGCGGCGAGGCGCTGTTTCCATTTACGGCAACGATCGGAGGGTCCGCGGTTATCATTCCACGGTCGGCGAAGCACCCGAGGATGAACTGTTGAATCTCGTACTCGTTTGTGGGCGTACCCTCGCGCAGCCGGCGGCCGATTTCATCGAAGGCGGAATGAACGCTCTCGTATAGCCCTCGCGCGGCTTCGTCGTGCATCGCAAGCTGCTGGTCATTCCAGGCTGACTCGAACCGTTGAACAAGATCGGCGGACGAAACGATCTCGATCCCGAAAGAGCGAATAAGCTCGACCGTTCCCGCGTCTACGCGCGACATATAAGGTATTGCATTGTCCTTCGAGTACTGCATCGCTACGCGAGGCGCGCGGCCGCTTGTCAGCGCCTTCAACGAATCCCGCAGGTATCCATTGAGTTGCTGCCACGGCAAATAAATGAGCTTCTTGCCGGGCAGATGATCGAGCACGCCTCGCTCAATTGAATGGTTGATCTTCGTCGGCTCTCCGGATTTCGGAATGAGATAAAACCAGCGGCGCGTTGCTATGTGACCTTCACCACCGGTTCCCAGTATGTTGGCCGCGATGGGATCGCTTTCGCGAAAGCTGTAGAAGAGCCACCCGTCGAGATCGGCCTCGGAAAGAGCCTTCTGTATGCGGGACACAAGGTCAGCGGGATCGAAGGACAATGTCATAATTGTGAACCTTTCGTCGTCGTTTCGGCTTTTATTGTGGTTCGCGGCGATTGCCGCAACGTTTAAATTACAGCATAAGCGCGCCGGGGGAAAGACGGCGCGCGAGGGAACGATTTGAGCGCTGCTCGGCTCCGTTCCGAAGGAAGCCGCGGACGGTGGAGCAAAAGAAAAACGCACCGAGAGGCAGAATCGAGATTTACATTTGCAACCCACGCGAACCGAGGAGTTCTTGCATCCCTGTGCTATAGTGACCGGAACATCGGAGCCATGTTGAATCGAGTAAAAATAGCTCTAACCGGACTGTTTTTCATTATTCTGTTCGTCTACGCCACCTACGCGACATTCCGGGATATAAGCTCTCCGCCCCAGCTCAGCGACCCCGGCTGGTCGGTCGATCCGCGAGTCGATCGAGTCAGAATCAGATCCGTATCGCCCGATGGACCCGCTTCGATGCTTCAAAGCGGAGACGACATAGTTTCCTTGAACGACCGCCCGATTACCCGCATCGATCAGATTATGGAGTTCTTCAGCAATACTCCGGCGGGAGCCTCGTACACTGTCGAGATTCGACGCGGAAACCTGTTGATTCGCTACGGCCTGCGGACCGCGCCGCTTCCATATGCGGTCGGGCCAATGCTTCGGGTGGCGCTGCTGCTGACTCCCGCGATCTTTCTCATAACAGGTTTGGTTGTTTTTCTGCTCAAGCCCGGCGACAAGATGGCATTGCTGCTCGCGCTGATGTTCGGAATGTTCGCGGGAGAAACGCTCACCGGTTCGATGGCCGGAGCGCCCGTCGCGATAGCGGCAGCGAGTTTAGCGGCGAAGGCCGTTTCATCGCTATTCTGGCCTGTTTTCTTTCATTTCTTCCTATTGTTTCCAGACTCGAAGGGATCTTTATCACCCATTCTTCGGCGGTTTCCGCGCCTCGAAAGAAATCTCTACCTGCCTTATATACTGGTTGGACTTCCAATGACTATCCTGCTCGCCGCCGGATTGTGGTCGAACTCGGGACCCGAGTGGAAACCGATCAGAAGCGCACTCGTCATAGCCAATGTCATCACGGTGTCGGCCTACATAGTGGGCGGCCTCACGTCGCTGTTGATCAACTATCGCCGCGCCAGCCGCGCTATGCGGCGGCGAATGCGCGTGGCGGTAGTCGGCAGTCTCGCCGGTTTTTGCCCGATTCTCACGCTGATCACGATTGCGGGGATACTGAATCTCTTCGGGATAGTAGGCCTGGGAATGCGACGTGAATCGCTCCAGTATCTCGAGATCATCGCCTATATGGCCTTCCCGCTATTCCCATTATCGTTCGCCTACGCGATCGTGCGATACCAGGTCATACCGGTGCGGCTTATCCTCCGGCGCAGCGTTCGATATGTATTCGTTTCGAGCGGATCGGTGGTCCTCGAGTTGATAGCCGTTATCCTGGCTCTTACCGTGGTTCTCGGATCGTTCTTCACCTATTTGAAAATCGACAACTCCTGGGTCATTGGAATAGTGTCGGGTCTTGTTTCAATAGCTGTCTGGAATCTGACTCAATCGCTGCATCTCAGCGTCATCGCTCCCGCGATTGACCGGAGCTTCTTTCGCGAGGCTTACAATACTCAGCAGATTCTCTCTGATTTAGGAATCGCGATTCGCAACGTTAAAGGTGTCAGGCCGCTGCTCGAGCTCGCGGCAACCAAGATACAAGACGCGCTGCATACCGAAAATGTCACGGTTTTTATGCAGGACGAAGCTACCGGTGACTTCAGGTGCGCGGTCTCGTCCGCTCACACGGAAGCCGGAAGCGTGACCCGGGCCGACGGTTGCGAGGGCATAGATCCATTGCCGCCTGACTCGTTCGTAATCGAGAGACTTTATCGATCCCCGCTGCTGACGGTCGACTTCGACGATCCGAAATCGTGGACGCGCGCCCTGGCTTACGGCGACGCCTCGATGAAACAAGCTCGGGAAGGAGAAGCCGAGGTGCTGAAGAGAATAGGCTCCGCGCTTCTTCTGGCGATCGTAGTGAAAGACGAGCTCCTGGGTTTTGCATCGCTCGGGCCCAGGCTGGGCGACCTGCCGTTCTCCCGCGAGGACAAACAGATGCTGACCGCGGTCGCGTGGCAGATGGCATTCGCGATTCAGAACGCGCGATTGATCAAGCGAATGGCGGAAGAAGAGCGCTTGAACCGCGAGCTGGAAATGGCCATGGAAGTCCAAAGCAGGCTGTTTCCCGCCGCCCCTCCGGAAACTAATTCGATAGAACTAGCCGGCCTGTGCATCCCCGCAAGAGGGGTCGGAGGCGACTACTACGATTTTCTTTCGCTCGCGAATGGCAAGGTGGGAATCGCTGTGGCCGATGTAGCGGGCAAGGGCATTTCGGCCGCGCTCTTGATGTCGACGATTCAAGCCTCGCTTCGGAGTAAGGCCGACGCAGTCGGCGTCTCACTGACCGATCTGGTTTCATCGATGAACCGGCTGCTGCACAAATCGACGGGGCCCAGCAGCTATGCGACGTTTTTCTACGCGGAGTTCGATGAACAGACGGGCCGATTGACCTATGTGAACGCGGGCCACAACGCTCCGATGCTGGTGCGAGCAGGCTCGGCGGTTCCGGCTCGCGCGGCGGCTCAAGATAATCTCGTCATCGAGACGAATGAGGAAGCCGTCGATTCGCTGGTCAGAGCCATGAGCGTCGGCGTGGGCGGCGAAGCCGCACCCTTGTTAATAGACGTTGACGCCGGCAAAGATTCGATCAGGCGTTTGTCCAAAGGCGGGCGAGTTATCGGGCTCTTTGACGGCGGCGAGTATGAGCAGGAATCTATCCAGATGCAGAGCGGCGATGTCCTGATCGCTTTTACAGACGGCATTACCGAAGCCATCAATCTGTCGGGTGAAGAGTTCGGAGAAGCCCGGCTTCGAAAGGTAGTGCTGGACTCCGAACACCGATCCGCGCAGGTGATGACCGAAGAAGTGGTGAAGAGCGTCCGCGCCTGGAGCGGCGACCTGCCTCAACAAGATGATCTGACCCTGGTAATAATGAAGGTGAAGTAACGGCGTGAGCCGCTATGCAGCCTTGCTAAACTCTTTGGTCGTGAAAAGCAGGATCGAGTCGCTGGCTCAGCTAGTCTTGGCCCCCGCCTTCTCTCTCTTCTTCAAGTTTGAGCGTAGCGTGAGGATTGCGCGCATTATAGATCTCACGACCCCTCAAGTAATAATCGTCTTCGTTTATCTCACGTTTTGAGATCGCATCAACGAGCTTGATTGCGGGCGGCGGCCCTTGGAGACTGACGGGCTGGAAGAGCATCAATACAAAGTGCTCAAACTTCTCAGGCGGATCGGTATACTCTTGACGACCGCTAATGGATCCCAACAGCCTTACAGTCCGCTCAAAACTCGACGTGACCCTCAGACGCGTCCGATCCTGATCGGCAGCAGCCGGCAACGCAAAGAAGCCGTAGATAACAGAATAGGGAAAGCGCATGTGTAGATTAATCGATTCAGTACATAAGTCCGCGAATCGATTCATCAGGTTCTTTCCAAATGGCTCAAAGTTAATGCTCTTAATTGATACGGCGAGGAGCAGTCCATTCTGCTCGTCGGAATAACTAACATCGACTTTTTTGGGACCAAGCCCGCCTTGGAAGGCTTTTTCTCCAGGGCCGCCTCGATATGGTCTCACCCCGGGAAAACCAACTGACCGAAATCCTTCGGCAACCTCCTGGGCCAAGTTCGCGGACAGCCTCTCGGAGTACCGCTTTTTAATTGCTTGCGGCTCGGAGTCTAAAGGAATTAGTCCGGTTGCCATTACGGCATCTAGAAGACTCACGCAACTGTGCTCCTGGAATATCGTCGATCGCGCAACTCTTCGGCCGCCGTATGGAGCAAGCGGCAATCGTATTTCGTCAGTCCAAGAAGATCTTTCAAAATCACTTGATCAGCCCTTGAATTCGCCAATTGCTGATCGCCGCTCCTTACAATCGCGTCCAGCTCTGTTGCGAGAGCAGAGGTTCGACGAGTGGACAACCGTGGAACAGCCAAGAGCACGCGTTCAGCTTCCGTAGGTTCGATCTTCAGCATCCCCCCTCCAAGCGAGTGTCCTTCAATTTCAACGCTGAGGCGTGTCAACGATGTCTGCCACGATGCTGCTATCGCATCGCAACTTACTCTGGCGCCTGAATGAAGTCGCAAGACATGGAGGCTATTCGGCGCAACGGCGAAAGCGTCATTAGTGACCAAGGATGGTGAACGCCCGCTCATATAAGATAAAAAGCCGTCAGGCTGATATACATGGGGGACCTTATACCAGGGTGATCTAACACGGCATTTGTATGCTTTGGGTATTCCCATCTCGTAGCCGCGATTCAGATACTTCTTCACGCTCAACGGCAGATCACTATCAGCCTCTACATACAAAAGAAATCCAGCTTCGCCGGTTTTGGTTGTCTTTTCCCAGTCACTCTCAGAAAATCGCAACCCTTTCAGGGCTCTCCCCCGCTTGACCGCGGGCCTCAGATATGAGCGTGGTATTGCGAAGCGGGTCACATCGAGCGGGCTCAGATGAAAGAACTCGTTCGCACCGGTAACGTAACCAATACCTACATCCGCCAACTCACCCAACGGCTCTACAAGACGAGCCTTCATTAGTTCCCGATAAAGCTCCCGGGCCTTCCTCGGTATGAAGTATTCGACTAAGCGCTCGCTTCCCTCGCCAATCGCTTTCGCATCCATTCGCGATGTACGGAGGGTACGAGAAAATCCGCCATCGAGAATTTCCGAGAGTTGCCCTGAATGAACAAAGTCTCTGTTGTGGAAGGTAGCTTGATGTGTACCCTTCACCTCTGCCAGCACCAAGAGCGTATCTTCGCTCAAGCCTGGAAACAGCTTCTTTTTAAAGGTCAGGAAATTAACGCGACGAAACGAATTAAATAGGTGTTTGAGCACAGGGCGGGCATACGCGGCGTGCGTCAGCTCCATTGGTGCGACCATCGCCAGTCGTCCTCCAGGTTTAACCATTGCGATACTATGTACCAAAAATGGAGCCCAGGAACTGCATAGTCCGCTTAGACGAACCCCGTCGCGCGCTGCTTGATCAAGGGCGATGGCTCTAGAGTTGCCCATGAAACGCTGGTATCTGATGAAAGGAGGATTTCCGACGACGGCATCTACTTGGCATCCTGGACTGACCGCTAGAGTAAAGAAATCTGCCTGCTGTAGATTCTGCTGAGCAATTCCAAACTCTTCCATTAACCGACTAGCGATTTCCGCGTGCACGCCCTCGTCAATTTCGACTCCGCATACTTGACTCGATACACATCCGCCTAACCTCTTCAGTCGTTGACACGCTGCCCGAAGAAACACTCCGCCGCCGAAGCTGGGATCAAGAATTGTTTCAGTGCCGGAGCGAACGGCCCACGCTACAAGAAACTCCGCAATTTGGGTGTCGGTGTAGAAGGCGCCATATGCTTTTGCCAACTCACCACTAGGCTCGGAATACTCAACTCTTGGCGGCATATAATCAGCCACTGTATACCATAGTTCTCAAGTAAACGTGAACGGTGGATGTAAGTTAGGTCGACAACCAGACTCAGACAGGAAGGCTGGGTCGCGACCGCGATGCGATATTGAGACCTTGGCGGAGAATTGAGATATTGGCAAAACGCGAGGTCTTAGCTTTGCCCGTGACTTCCAATCAACGCGTAGCCCCGCACATCATCCAATCGCACGTAAAGCCGGTCGAATGTCGCCGTCGGAAGATGATTCGAATAGTGCTCGACCGATACTTCATTGAGCTCTATCACGTGATGGTTCGAAGCAGCGTGCTCGAGACTCTCGCCTAAAAGCTGCTGCGCGAAGAGCAGCCCGAGCTTTCCTCGAACCACACCGAAGGACGTATACAGCACCATCTCGCCGAAGCCCGGGGTACCGTCCGGGGCGAGCGCCGCTTTGATCAAAGACAGCAGCGCATCGGTTGAGTCAATCGTCGTTTCAAAGGTCAAGCTTGCTCCTCGGGCCGCCATCGCAATTCGCAGCCGCGGAATTTTCAGCGTCGGACGAACGTTATCGCGGAAGATCGCTCGCCCGTAGTGGGATTGAACACGGTGACGTTCACGGGAGTACCGATCGGAAACAAAGAATTCATGAGCGGCTTGCCCAGTTTGACGCTCAATTCCGAAGTGCTCCCGTTTGCCAGCGCAAACGAAGCATCATACTTGACATCCGCCGGAAGCGACGAGCCATTAGCCTCTATGACCGCGGAACCATTGATGAACCCGAGTCCATCCACCGTCAGCAATTTCTTCGTAGCCGATATAGCTGAGATTGCCGGACTGCCCCGCTGGGCCGTCGTATTTGTGACCGCGTTGTAGGCATTGGCCCTCCCCGAGCTCGCTACCTTGGATGAAAGCGACAAGATTGGCTCGGCCGTTCGCACTATTCGCGCCACGATCTGCTCGGCCGTCAAAGACGAATTCACCGCGGCCAGGAGCGCTACGATTCCGGTTACGTGCGGAGTCGCCATCGATGTCCCGCTCAACTGAGCATATGTCCCGTTCGGCAGGGACGCCGTACCCGGAAACGTGCTTATGATCGACACGCCGGGAGCGCCAACGCCAACCGTCGCGCGGCCGAAATTCGAGAAACCCGCCAGCCCATCCGAGCGATCCAACGCGGCTACGGAGATCAGCGAAGGTATGTCGGCCCACGCCGCCGGATATTCGGCCGCTTCGGGGTCGTCGATATTGTCGCCTATGCCGTCATCGCCGCCGTTGCCGGCCGCGCACACAAACACGATTCCGGCTGCGCCCGCGTCTACTATGGCTTGGTGCAATGCCTTCGACTTGCCGCCGGACCAGCTAGCGTTGATCGCACGAACGTTTACGCCGCGTCGCCGCTGATCGCTTACAAAGTTGATTGCTCGAATCGCGTCCGAAGTAGACCCATTGACCTGGCCGTCGGACTGCCTCGCGATGAATTTCACGGACATCAACTTGACGTGCCACGCGACGCCCGTTATTCCGGCGCCGTTATTGCCCGCGGCTCCGATTGTGCCCGCCACGTGAGTCCCGTGATTGTCGACGGATGCGCTTTCAACCAGAACGTTGTTGTTCGCAAAGAAATTCCATCCGCTAACGTCGTCGACAAGGCCGTCGCCGTCATCGTCGACGCCGTTGTTGGGAATTTCTCGCGGGTTGATCCAGCGATTGGCGCTTAGATCCTCGTGACCAAGATCCGTGCCGGTGTCAACGACCGCTGCTACTACGTCATCGCTGCCGGTCGTTATGTCCCACGCTCTTGTGGCTGAGATGTCCGCTCCTGCCTTACCGCCGAGACCATCGGTTCCCGTGTTCAGCAATCCCCATTCAAGGCTGAACAGCGCGTCGTTGGGAACCATCTCCAGCGGATGGCAAATGTAGTTTGGCTCGGCATATTCGACGCGAGGATCGCTCTCTGCTATCGCGACCGCTTCCTCGACGGAGAGCGAGCTGTCAATTTGAACCAGATACGGTCCGCTTTGCTCCTCTGAAGACACAAGCTCCGGACGGGTATGGATCGGCAACAGTTGATCGCTCAGGTATTCGCGTTCGATCCCCTGAACCGCGCCCTCTCTCATCTTGACGAGGATCTGCCCTTTGACATAATCCCAGCGTAGTTTTGATTTCTTAGTAGCGTGGGCCCGCGGCGCCAGAAAGAGCATGAAGGCGAACGTCGAACCTAATAGCGCGAATGAAACAACTTTTTTCATCTTTGTAGCTCCCAAAAAACTTGCAGACAAACAGGGGTCTACAATCACTTGTTCTGAGTTTGAGTCTGAGTCGGCTTGCTCGGGAATTGCTTGCTCACATCGTTGAAGATAACGAACGCCATCAGCAGCATCAGCAGCACGAATCCCACTTGCATCATCTTCTCTTTAATCCGGAGCGTCAGCGACAGGCCAAAAAGACCGAGCGCGGCATCGACGAAGATCATGAAGATCAGGCCGCCGTCGAGCACCGGTATGGGCAGCAGGTTGAATACGCCCAGGTTCAACGACAGGACTCCCATCAGATTAAAGACCGTCGTCGCCCCTTGTCTCGCAGCCTCTCCCGAGTATTTGGCGATCTGGATTGGACCCGCGAGCGTGTCTCGAGCCGAACGCCTTCCGACGAAAATCTGGCCTATAGCGTCTTTGGTCAGCCTGATGATCCGCTCATTTTGATCAAAGGAGTGACGAACCGCGGGAATTAAACTCAGCTTGGTGGAGATTATTTCCGGATTAATAACTACCGGGGCCATTCCTATCTTCAATCCGTCGTCCGTTGGCTTCGGCGTAGCCGTAATCGTCATTGTTTGGCCGTCGCGATCCACCGTCAAAACAACCGGCCTGCCTTCGCTTCCGCGTATCGCCCGAAACACTTCGCGACGTCCGGCAGCGCCGGAGCGCAAATTCGATCCATTTACCGCAAGGAGTTTGTCGCCGACTTTGAGCCCTGCTTCGTCGGCGGGCGATCCCGGTGTGATGTCCTTCGCAACTATGACGGTGTTCGGACCCCAATCCGGCTCAAGACCGGATTCACCGATCTTGTCCTGGTCGAACATCGACGACGTCGTATGCAGAATGAGATTCTTTGTTTCGTTTCCGCGACGGATGGTTATGGGAAGGTTCTGATCGGGATTGAGACTTACTACATCTTCTACATCTCGCCACGTCGGCGTCTCTTTACCGTCTATGCTGAGCACCTGGTCGCCCGGGAGAACGCCGGCGGTTTCGGCGCCCGAGCTCGGCTCGACGGCGTTCACGATCGGCGTGTGCGTTCTGTATGCATAGTCTTCAAAGTGGATCATCGTGATCACGGCGGGAATGACAAGGGCGATCAGGATGTTCATAGCGGGGCCGGCGAAGGCTACACAGAGGCGCTGCCATTTAGGCTTGGACATGAATTCGTCGGGGGCGCCGGTGATTTGCTCATCCAGATTCTCGCCGGCCATCTTCACGTAGCCGCCGAGGGGGATCAGGCTCAACCGGTAATCGGTATCACCGCGCTTGAAACCCCATAATCTCTTGCCGAATCCGACGCTGAATGTCAGAACTTTAACGCCGAAGAATTTGGCGACGATGAAGTGGCCGAATTCGTGAAGCACTACGAGAGGGCCGAGGACGACGGCCGCCATAACGAGAAAGAACAACGCATTAGCCAAGGTGCAACCTCCACTACCAACTCAGGAGACTCCGACAAAATCGCGCCAAGGGGGATTCCGCGCTCAACACGAGTTCATAAAGTCTATCGTAGCCCGGCCAGCGTGTCTATGTTAGGTGGTGTGGACGAGAAGTGCTGGGTGTCAGGTGTCCCTTGCCGGTATTTCATCGGCGATGAAATCAGTTGAGATTTTTAGCTCTGGCCGCGGGTATTACCGGCCGACGTGTCTTGCTACAGGCATATTGAAGGGCGTTAGTTATTGTTGCCTTAACAACTTCGCTCCGCACGGCTGGCGGCGAGATCGCTACTCTGATCGGAGTAGTATCGACTGAGGATCTCCCTATTTAGTGCGCACTCAGAGGGAAGGAGTCGCCAAACTTCATCATGCTCAGTAGTGATAACGGCACTGGAGAAAATCAACTCTGTCTTCCGACACTAAATAAACGATTCGATGCTCCTGTGTCAGACGTCTCGACCATACCCCCGACGCAAGGTACTTCAACGGCTCCGGCTTGCCTATTCCCGAAAACGGATCACGCATCACGGCCTCGATGATATCGAATGCTCTCAAGGCAACCTTACGGTCCGTTGTCACCCAGTACTTCAAATCGTCTCGAAATTCTTGATGGAAGACAGCTTTGCGCTCTAACTTGCGACCCGTCCGCTTATTCTTCTTCGTCAAGGTGGGTCTCCCGTCGGAGAGCAGCTATTGTCCGAGGTTTGACCTTCCTTGACCTCGCTCTATTCAGCGCCGACAAAAGACGCCGCGCGTTATTTGGAGACCTTAACAGGTGAGCAGTTTCGATCAGGCTCGACAGTTCGTCGGCAGAGACTAACGCAACATCTTCATTTCCCCTGCGATTGATGATGATTATCTCCCGGTTCCCGGTAACCCGGTCACAGAGTTGGGCTAAGTTGGCTCTCGCCTTGGTATATGTCGTCTGGATCGCCATGATCGTATGATTTGTACAGAAAGACAGTACGAACAGGGAAACCATCGGTCAAGGCCGCGGGCCGGATTGGGTGCTTAACAGCTTAGTTAGTTAGGGGGACAAGAGCATAGAAGGATCAGGGAGAAAAGTACGTGGGCTCAAGTGAGGTATCGAACTCTGGTGAAAAAACGCACTCGACTCTTATGACTACCCGGCAACTGCATTGTCCCCGAAATTTCGTTAAGCACTCGGCCGGACGACCTCAAAGAACTCCGAGGATCCTTCTTGCCTTTATGCATTGTTTATGCAACTATGCAAATCGCACCCTGGCGACAAAAGCACATGACGAAGCGGGTCAGACAACAAAAAATTCTCGAAATTATCAGCTCAAGGCGTATAGAAAGTCAGCAAGAGCTGGCGCAAGAGCTTCTCAAGCGCGGCATCGGCGCCACTCAGTCGAGCGTCTCTCGCGATATCGTAGACCTGGGACTCGTTAAAGTAGACGGTTTCTACTCCCAGCCGCGGGAGGACATCTCCATTTCACCACCGCTCGTCGAAATCGAAACGGCGGGCGATTTCCTCATAGTAATAAAGACCGAAATCGGATTGGCTCAGCCTACCGCCTTGACCATCGATCGCACCAAGATCGACGAGGTGATCGGCACTATTGCCGGCGATGACACTATCTTTGTCGCCGTAAGAAATCAGGCCGCACAACGGCTCGCAATCAACAAAATCACCAAAGCCCTTGCACCGCGCCCCAGGACAAAACCGGCGAGCCGACCCGCCGCCGGATCGAACGGCCGAAAACCCAGGCGAGGCAAGGTCCGATATCGTTCTCAACAGTAGAGGGCCGGAGTCGATCCGAATGACTCGACCGCGCGGGTCGAATAAAGGAGTCGAATTAGAAACGAGGAGGCGACGAGTTGGCGGAAAAAATTGACAAAGTCGTGCTGGCTTACTCGGGAGGACTGGATACGTCCGTAATTCTCAGGTGGCTTAAGGAAACATACGGATGTGAAGTGATTTGCTTTGCCGCCGACGTAGGCCAGGCCGAGGAGTTGGGCGGCCTTGAAGAAAAAGCGCTCGCAACCGGAGCTTCTAAGCTTTATATCGAAGATCTTCGCGAAGAGTTCGTGCGAGATTACGTGTTCACGGCGCTGAAGGCCAACGCGGTCTATGAAGGCGTCTATTTGATGGGCACTTCCCTCGCTCGGCCGCTGATCGCTAAATCCCAGATTGAGATCGCCAGGAAAGAAGGCGCAAACGCGGTTGCGCACGGAGCCACTGGAAAAGGAAACGATCAAGTCAGGTTTGAGCTCACTTACTACGCACTCGAGCCTCATATTCGAGTGATAGCTCCCTGGCGCGAATGGGAGTTCAGGTCCAGAACGGATCTGATCGCATACGCCGACGCCCATCAAATTCCGATCAAGGCAAGCAAAGAGAAGCCCTATTCGATGGATCGCAACCTCATGCATATCAGCTATGAAGGTGGAATCCTCGAAGATCCGTGGGCCGAACCGCCGGAGAACATTTTCATTCTTACGAGATCCGCCGAGGACGCGCCTTCGAAACCCGCCTACATAGAGATCGATTTTCAAGCCGGAATCCCGATCGCCGTCGACGGCGAGCCGCTGTCACCCGCCGCATTGCTCGATCGCCTGAATCGCATCGGCGGTGAACACGGCGTCGGGCGCGTCGATCTTGTAGAGAATCGCTTTGTGGGAATGAAATCCCGCGGAGTGTATGAAACGCCTGGGATGACGATTCTCCGCTCCGCTCATCGAGCCGTCGAATCGCTGACGCTCGATCGAGAAGTCGCTCATCTTAAGGACTCGCTCGGACCCCGAATCGCCGAGATGATCTATTACGGGTTCTGGTTTACCCCTGAATTCGAAGCCATTCGCGCGCTGATTGACGAGACGCAGAAGCGAGTAACCGGCACGGCGAGGTTGAAGCTATACAAAGGGGCATGCACCGTTGTTGGACGTCGATCCCCGCTCTCGCTCTACTCTGAAGAATTCGCGACCTTTGAAAAAGACACGGTATATAACCAGCGCGATGCCGAGGGATTCATCAAGCTCAATGCGCTGAGGTTGAGATTGAGGAACCTCGCGGAAGGAGGACTTAAACAATGAGCCGCGTTACAGCCGAGTTAGATCAGAATCCGCTGCAATGGAGCGAGTCGCGCGATGAGATCAGGTTGGTGCGCGTCGACAAGATAGCTTCGTCCACAACCAACCTGAACCTCGCCAACGATCTCGAGATAATCCCAACGCTCGGGACTGGACATCCGCCGCGAGCGGGTGACGCCGTCGTGGTGCGCACTCTGACCGACAACGCTACTTACAACACGATTGAATTGGTTTCGGGGCGAATGGCCAAGATGAATCCCGGAGACTTGATCGCGGGAGTGCTCGGATACAGAAGGGCCCTGAAAGGATTCGTGGGGGATGTTCCGGAGCATATAGCCGCCGGAGATCATCTTCACATCCTGAATCTTGGAGGCCTCATCGGCCGCTGCCTTGGCCATCATCATGGGCTCAACGACGCTATCAAGGTCGAAGTGATCGGGATGCCGATTCGCAACGGCGCGCCTCTCAACATTCGCGAGAACGCGATTCCGCCGCTGGACCATTTCATATCACCGGCGCCGCTGGTCGTCGTCGCGGGCACGTGCATGAATTCGGGCAAGACCTTCGCGGCTACGGAGGTGATAAAGCACCTGACGCGAGCGGGGCTCAAAGTCGCCGGCGCGAAACTGGCCGGAGTAGCCTGTTTGCGGGACACGTTGAACATGCAGGATCATGGCGCGGCTCGAACCTTGAGCTTCCTGGATTGCGGGTTGCCATCCACGGTCGGAGTAGCCGACATCGCGCCGTATGCAAAAGGGATCATCGCCGCGCTCGCGGCCTCTCAACCCGACTGCATCGTCGTGGAGCTTGGCGACGGCATAATAGGCGGCTATGGCGTATCGAGCATCTTCGAGGATCGCGAGTTGATGGACGCAACCGGCGCGCTGGTCTTTTGCGCCGGCGATTTTGTCGGAGCGTGGGGAGGGCGTGAGCTGCTGGCGAAACTGGGGATCAGAATCGATGTAATTTCCGGACCCGTGACCGATTCACGGATGGGGCGAGACTACGTTGGATCGGAGTTCGGATTGTTAGCCGCGAACGCGACAAATCAGGGCGAGCGTCTATCGTTAATCGTCAAGGAGAAACTGGAGCAGTGGTCAAGGTAGGAATCTTCGGCGGATCGGGCTATGGCGGCAGCGAGCTGCTTCGAATACTGCTGTTTCATCCGGCGGTTGAGGTAAAGCTCGTCACCGCGGGCGAGCACGCGGGCAAACGAGTCGACAAAGTGCATCCGAATCTCGCGAAGCTTACGGATTTGAAGTTCGAGCCGATGCCCGACCCAAATGCGATTGAGGGACTCGACTGCCTGTTCCTTGCGCTTCCGCACGGACAGGCGATGGAAATCGCGCCGAGGCTGCCGCGCGAGATGAAGGTGATCGATCTCTCGGGTGATTTCCGATTGAGCGACGCCGATGCCTTCAAGACGTACTATAACCGAGAGCATAGCGCTATCGAGCAGCAGCGCGAGTTCGTTTATGGTTTAACCGAAGCGAATCGAAGCCGCATCCGTGAAGCGTCTCGCATCGCAAATCCCGGCTGTTTCGCGACCGCGATCGAGCTCGCGCTTTATCCCTTTGTAGCGTCCGGTCTGGTCAAAGGAAAAATAATCGCCGATGTGAAGACCGGCTCGTCCGGCTCGGGCGCGAAGGCCGCGGCTAACACGCACCATCCCAAGCGCGCGAACAGCTTCTATGCGTACAAGATGTTCGCGCATCAGCACCAGCCCGAAGTGGAGCAGTTCCTTGATTCGGTAAATCCGCGATGGGCTGAAGAATCCAGCCTTGTGTTTCAAGCCCACTCAATCCCGGTTGTGCGCGGAATCTTTGCTTCAATCTATCTTACTCCGAGCGAACCTCTGTCAAACGAGCGCGTCGCGGAATTGCTTCACGAATTCTATGGCACGGAGTTTTTTATCAGGCTTGTCGAAGGCTCCCCCGACATCAACTGGGTGAAGAGCACTAATTTTGCGGACATCGGTTGGGCCGCGGACGGAGACAGCGTCATCGTGTTTGTCGCGTTGGATAATCTCGTCAAAGGGGCGGCGGGCCAGGCAGTACAAAATATGAATCTGATGTTCGGGATGGAGGAGCGAACCGGCCTCGTAATACCCGGAACAAATCCCTGATGAAACACTCATCGCTGATGAAACACTAATCCCTGATGAAACAATGATGGAAATAATGATGGAAACGATGACGGAAACGATCGAATTAGAAGACGCGTATCAGGTCGCCACATACAAAAAGTTCCCGTTTGCGCTTGAGAGGGGCGAGGACGTCTGGGTCTACACAACAGACGGCCGGCGCTTTCTCGACCTGTACGGAGGTCATGCCGTCGTCTCGACGGGACACTCGCATCCGCGCATCGTCGAAGCGATTCACTCGCAGGCAAATCGGCTTATCTTCTACTCGAACCTCGTGTACAGCGACGTGCGTGCTCGCGCCGCAACAAAGCTGATTCAAATCGCGCCGGAGCTGCTGTCGAAGGTGTTCTTTGTCAACTCGGGAACCGAAGCGAATGAAAGCGCTATGAAGACCGCGAGAATGCTCACCGAACGAAAGAAGATCATATCCTTTGAAGGCGCGTTTCACGGGCGAACTCCGGGATCGCTTGCCGCCTGCGGGCTGCCGAAATACTCGCAGGGGGTCGCCCCGATGCTCGACGGGCATATTCGCGCGCCGTTCGGCGATTCGAGCGCCGTAGAGAAGTTAATAGACGATGACACGGCCGCCGTTATTCTCGAGCCGATTCAATCCATGGCCGGAGTCATAATGGCGGGGCGGGATTTTTATCACGATCTTCGCGATATCTGCGACGCCGCCGGAGCGATGCTCATCTACGACGAGGTTCAGACCGGCATGGGCCGAACAGGAGAGTTTTTTTTCGCGGGACGCGACGGCGTGGTCCCCGACATGATCACGCTCGCGAAAGGGATTGCCAGCGGCGTGCCGATGGGCGCCGTGCTGATGACCGAAGCGATTGCAGGCGAAATTAAGACGGGCGATCTTGGAACAACATTCGGCGGAGGAATGATCGCATCCGCCGCGCTGGAAGCTACCGTTGACGTGATATGCGACGAAGGACTGCTCGACAATGTTCGAGAGAACTCGTTGTACTTGAAAGCCGAGCTAAAGGAGCTGCCCGCGGTTGAGGAAGTGCGAGGCCTTGGGTATCTGTTGGGCCTAACTTTTAAATCGGGAGACGCCAAGCCCTATCAAGCCGGCTTACTGGATCGAAATATCATTACCGGTGTGGCGGATGACACGCGAGTGCTGCGGCTCTTGCCGCCTTTGACTTTGAAGAAGCCGGAGATCGACCTGTTTATCAATGCACTTTCCGATATTGCGTAAGTATTTGATGATGGACCTAAAAGGCAGAGACTTTTTGAGCACGGGCGATTTTGTCCGAGACGAGTTGATCGAGCTGCTCGATCTCGCGGAAGACTTCAAATCGAGCGGCCACGACGAACGCTCGCTGCTTGGAAAGAGCGTGGCGCTCGTGTTCCTGAACCCCTCGCTTAGAACGCGCACGTCGATGGAGATAGCGATCCATCAGCTCGGCGGCCACGCCGTGACGCTGGACGTGGGAAAGAGCACATGGAGCCTCGAGCATAGCGAAGGCATGATAATGGACTCGGATAAAACCGAACACATAAAAGAAGCTGCGCGAGTGCTGTCGCGATATGCCGCCGGCATCGGCGTCCGCGCGTTTCCCGAAATGCAGAACTATTTGGAAGAGATTGCCGAACCGATTGTGCGAGGCTTCGCAAAATACAGCGACGCGCCGGTGTTCAATCTCGAGTCCGCAAATCACCATCCGTTTCAGGCGCTGGCGGACGCGATGACGATTCGTGAAAAGCTCAGCGGGTTTCGCGGCGAGCGCGTCGTGCTGACGTGGGCATATCATCCCAAGCCGCTGCCGATGGCGGTACCCAATTCGTTCGCGCTGATTGCCGCGCAGATGGGACTTGATCTAACGATCGCGTGCCCGCCCGAATACGACCTGGGCGATGAAGCGATGGAAGAGATCGGCCGCGCCGCATCTAACAGCGGCGGAAGAATAGGTGCTTCGCGCGATTATCGGGATGCGTGCGCGGGGGCCCGAATCGTCTACGCCAAGAGCTGGGGAAGCAAGCTCTTTTATGGACAAGCCGAAGACGACCTTGCTTGCAGGCAAAAACATCGTGACTGGATTGTGGACGAGGACTTGATGAGAACGACGGACCGCGGCTGGTTCATGCACTGTCTTCCCGTTCGCCGCAACGTTGTCGTGACCGACGGAGTTCTCGACGGTCCGTCGAACGCGGCAATCGATCAAGCCGAGAATCGACTACACGTTCAAAAGGCGGTGCTCGCTTCACTCCTGTAGTCTGGAGGACTCGATGAGTCAGGAACGATTGGATCTGCTGCGTGAAGCGCTGCCTTACATTCAGCGATTCAAGAACAAGACCTTCGTCGTCAAGCTTTCGGGCAAGGTCACCGAAGATCAAGATCAATTGAATTCACTGGCCGAGGAGATCACGCTGTGCCAGCAGGTCGGGATACACCTCGCGATTATTCACGGAGGCGGCAAGCAATTAACGGCCATCGCCGAGCGGCTCGGCATAGAACAGCGACTCGTGAACGGCCGCCGCGTGACAGACGCAGATACGCTGGAAGTGGCGAAGATGGTATTCGCCGGCCAAATCAATCTGGATATTCTTGCGGCTCTCCGGCGAGCGGGAGCGGAAACGGTCGGGCTTTCGGGCGTCGACGGGAACATTATCCATGCAAGGCGCCGTGAGATTCAGAATGTTTTGAACCAGGACACCGGTCTGGTTGAAGCCGTTGATTTCGGCCATGTCGGCGACATCGTAGAGCTGAATGTTCGGCTGCTGAGATTGCTGCTTGATAATTCCTATATACCGGTCGTCTCGTCGCTCGGAGCGGACGAGCAGGGAAACGTCTATAACATAAACGCCGACACAATCGCCGCGGAGATAGCGGTTCACTTGAACGCTGAGAAGTTGATCATTCTCACCGATGTCGATGGAATTCTGCTCGACCGCGCCGATCCATCTTCCAGGATTTCACGGCTCACGGCAGCCGATGCGGATCGGCTTGTAGGGGATAAGGTCGTCTCTTCCGGCATGCTCCCCAAACTGGCTGCCATAGCCCACCTCATTCGCCGCGGTGTTCGAAGCGCGCACATCATCAACGGTTCAAAACGGAACGCGCTATTGAACGAAGTATTCACTGACCAGGGCGCCGGAACTATGGTGACGGGATAGTATGGGGTGTCTGGGGCAAGGTGTCAGCGGCAAAGGGCTCAGGTTTCGGGCAGGTGAGCGGGTTGTTTTGATAGGAAACGGCAACATGATTTTCAATTCGTGCGATGAGTCGTGAGAGGCCGAAGTTGGCGCCGTTGGGTTCACCATTTCGGTAAGTCCCGTTTGAAATAAGTGCCCAATTCAATATAATCCCTGCCACTTCTTCATGCGTTCAGATCGGAGGGAATTCACTTGAGTCATATTACAGAAGGCAGTACTCCGCGGGTTACCGCGCCGCATATCCGCTCCCGAAAAGGCGGCCAGCCGATTGTAGCCGTAACCGCTCACGATTACCCGACGGCTCGCCTGGTCGACGAAGCAGGGTTGGACTTGATCCTGGTCGGAGACAGCCTGGCTCAAACCGTCCTCGGCTATGAGTCCACTTTACCGGTTACGCTCGACGAGATGATCGCGCACACACGAGCCGTCCGAAGAGCTGTCCGCCGCGCTCTGGTAGTCGGCGACATGCCTTTTGGCTCATATCACGAGAGTTCGCTTCAGGCCGTCGAATCCGCGATTCGTTTTATCAAAGAGGGGGGCGCGGACGCGGTGAAATTGGAAGGCGGCTCGCTTCGAGTTCCGGCCGTTCGGGCAATTGTCGAAGCTGAGGTTCCCGTGATGGGCCATATCGGCCTGACTCCGCAATCGGTGCTTCGAATGGGCGGATACCGCGTACAGGGCAAGACGATCGATGCGGCTCGTGAATTGATCGAAGACTCCGTCGCGCTCGAACGAGCCGGTGTTTTCTCGATCGTACTGGAAGGCATTCCCGCTGAGATCTCGCGAATTATCACGGAACGCGTATCCGTGCCTACGATCGGCATCGGCGCGGGCCTTGATTGCGACGGCCAGATACTGGTCTTTAACGATCTGGTCGGACTTACTTTCGGACATACGGCCAAGTTCGTCCGGCAATACCTCGACCTCAAACAGGAGATAGCGGGGGCGCTCAAAAAGTTCTCCGACGACGTGAGCACAAGAAGGTTCCCCGCCGACGCCGAGAGCTATCATCTCCCCCAGGGAATCGAGCTTGATCTGGTCGAGGAACACAGTCTGGAGATGCCTCCGCTCGGACCGGTCAACTGAATTCGCGATGGAGATAATCAATCGAATACCTCGGATGATGTCCGTCGCGCGAGAGCTCAAGGCTCGTGGAAAACGTATCGGGCTTGTACCCACAATGGGGGCGTTTCACGAAGGACACCTTTCGCTTATGTCGCGAGCGCGTGAGATGAGCGACACCGTCATTACTTCCGTATTCGTGAATCCGATGCAGTTTGGACCCGGCGAAGATTATGAACGCTATCCCCGCGACCTTGCTCGCGACGCCGAGCTGGCTTTTACACGCGGAGTCGACCTGATCTTCGCGCCGCCGGCGAGCGAAGTGTACCCCGAAGGCTTTACGACATACGTCAACGTGGAGGGTCTTACTGACAGGCTCGAAGGGGCCAGTCGTCCCGGCCATTTTCGCGGCGTCACCACCGTGGTAAATAAGCTCTTCAACATCGTCCAACCGCAATTCGCGTTTTTTGGCCGAAAGGACGCGCAACAGGTAATCGTAATCAAGCGAATGGTCCACGATCTGGCGATGGGAATCGAGATTGTCGTAGGTCCAACCGTGCGCGAGGAAGACGGCCTTGCGCTCTCATCACGCAACGCATACCTGTCCTCCGAAGATCGAAAGGCCGCGATCGTTCTGCGCCGCGCCCTCGAGCGAGGACGCGCTCTGTACAACTCAGGCGAACGGGACGCAGGCCGTCTGGTCTCAGCTATTCAGTCGTTAATCGAAAGTGAGCCGCGCACTCGAGTTGATTATGTATCCGTCAACGAGGTTAACGATCTTCGAGAACCCGCGCTCATCCGTTCCGACAGAGCCACGCTCATCTCAGCCGCAATATATATAGGCGATACTCGATTGATCGATAACATCGTGCTCAACGGCGAACTGTAGGAAGGTAAGCGGCGAAGAGCGCTGCCGTCGCGAGACCTGTCGTCTTACCGCTGAGCTTTTGGTCTTCACCTTGGAAGCCGGAGCCGCGCCTGACAGCCTCGCGCGCCGTTTCTATTCTCGAGAGTGAGCGTGCCTCCGTGGCCCTCCGCGATCTGCCGGCTCAGGACGAGACCGATGCCGGAGCCGCCCAGCTTGGTCGTGAAGAACGGGACAAACAGATTCGAGGTGTTAGGCAATCCCGGCCCGTCGTCGTCGATCCAGACTTCCAGGAAACGGGCGCTTGTCTCCCATCCCATCTCGACTCCGCCGCCGGTTTCGAGCGCGGCGTCGACGGCGTTTCCGACCACATTGATCAAGAGTTGTTCGAGTTGATCCGGGTCGGCGCGAACGGTCACGTCCGGACCTGTCTTGACGGACACGGGCAAGCGCCTTTCGAGGCCCGAGACCCGGCTGATCAAATCGGATATTCGAATCGAATGGAGACTGGGTTTCGGCAGCCTCGCCAGACGTGCGTAAGCAGTCATGAACCGGTTTAGCGATTCGGTTCTACCCGCGATTACCGTGAGTCCTCGTCGCGTGTCCTCGCGCCAATCGTCTGGAAGCGGTTCGCGTTCGATCAACGCTTCCAGGCTGCCCGCGATGGATTTGATAGGAGCCAGTGAGTTGTTCAGCTCATGGCCGATGACTCGAACCAGCCTCTTCCATGCCTCTCGTTCTTCCTCGCGCAGTTCCTGGCTGAGGTCGGAGAGAACGATGACGTTGTGCGGAAGGCCTCCTTTTCTGAAGTGGCTCCGCCGAAGCCCCCAGCGCCGATCCGACGGCCCTAACTGAATGGTTCGAACGGAATCTCCCTGCAGCCAATCGGATACGCCGAGTTCTTCCGCGCTCAGTCCCAGCGCTCGTTCAGCGGTCTGTCCAAGCAGGCTCTCACCGGCTCGATTAACCAGTCGCAACTGACCGTGCCCATCGAAGGTGAACACGGCTACGTCGACCTCCGACATCACCGTCCGAAGCAACGCGGTCGCTTCGAGCGAGTCCAGTCGCTGTTCGCGCATTATTTCGCCAAGAGCGTTCACCTCGAGGAGTACTTCTCCGAGAGCGTCATCCCTGCGGGCCCCTCTTGCGCGAATCGAATAATCTTCTTCGTGAAGCGCGGCCAGGAGATTAGAGAGCGTTTGAAGCGGCCGGATCACGCGTTGCCGTACCGCCAGCGAAAATCCAAGCCAGAAGGCGAGGACTAATATCGTAAAGGTCCATTGAACTCGCGTGCTGTGAGCCGCCTGCCAGAGCATATAGAGCGCTAAGGCGGAGCCGGGCAGCCCCGCGGACAGGACCATCAGCATTATCTTCGATTCGAAGCTGACTCGATCGCCGCCCGCAAGATCACGAGCCCTTTTGCGCGCTTTTCTCTCGTCTGCTTGTGATAAGGCTGCGTTCATTTTGGATCGCCGGTAGGCGGCTCTGGCTCCAAAGACGGCGGGGCCGGCGCCTACAAACCGTAACGCTGGAGTCTGCGATAGAGAGCGCTGCGGCTGAGGCCGAGCGCTTCGGCCGCCTTGCTCACGTTTCCTTCGAAGCGCGCGAGAGCCTTTTGAATTAGAAGGCTCTCGACTTCTTCAAGGCTCATGTCTTCGAGGCGCTGGCCGGCCTCGCGGGACTGGCGCAATCCAAGATCGCTTGCGGAAATCGCTTTGTCCCTGGCCATCAGCACCGCGCGTTCGACCGTGTGTGCAAGCTCGCGAACGTTGCCGGGCCAGTGATAGTCAAGCAGCGCCTGCATGGCGGCCGGTTCGAAGCCTGTAAGATCTTTTCTATAATGCCTCGATCGCTTGCTCAAAAAATCGCCCGCGAGCAGCGGTACGTCCTCGCGCCGCTCGCGCAGCGGAGGAACCCGTATCTCGATGGTGTTGAGCCTGAACAAGAGATCTTGTCTGAAGCGGCCCGCCGCCGCTTCCTCATTGAGATCGGCATTGGTAGCCGAGATGATTCGCACGTCTACCCGATTAGTCCTTGAAGATCCCACGCGCTCAAACTCGCCGGTTTCGAGCACTCGAAGAAGCTTGGCCTGTTGAGTCGGCAGAATATTTGCAATTTCATCCAGAAAGAGAGTGCCTCCGGCCGCGAACTCGAATCTGCCCACTCGATCCACTTTTGCGTCGGTGAACGCGCCTTTCACATGGCCGAACAGCTCGCTCTCAAAAACTCCTTCGGAAAGACCTCCGACATTGACCGTAACCATCGGCCTCGAGGCGCGATTAGAAACCGTATGCAGAGCTTGAGCTACGACACCTTTGCCGGCGCCGTTCTCTCCCGTTATGAGGACGTTTGCATCGGAAGGACCGACCCGTTCGATTATTTGAAGAACCGGTTGCATCGCGCGTGATTGCGCGATCAAAGGAAGCGCGCCCTCGTCGCGCAGTATGCGGTTTTCGGCCTCGAGCAGTTTTCCGCGGCGCAATGCCTGGCCCAACTCCATCTGAGTCTTGAGAATCGAAATCACGCGGGCGTTGTCCCAGGGTTTTTGAACGAAATCGCGAGCTCCGTTTCGCATTGCCTCAACGGCGATGGGAACGGTTCCCCAGGCGGTCATCACTACCACCGGAAGCGAATCGTCAAATGCTCTGATGCGGTGGAGGAGGTCGAGCCCCTCCTGCCCCGAAGTCGTATCGCGCGCATAATTGAGATCCATCAGAAGAAGGGCGTAATCCTTTTTCTTCAAAGCCTCCATCACCGCGGCCGGCGACGATGCGGCGCTTACCTGAAAGCCCTCTGTTTTTAGCAGGAGACGTAATGCTTCGATCACATCCGGTTGATCGTCGGCGACCAGGATGCTCGTGGAGTTCTCTATGGCCATCGTACTCAAATCCTCGCTCGCAAAAGAATTTATCTTACACCAGAACTCCTAATTTAAGACTGAAGATCAACGCTAAGCCGACGCTAAGCCATGCTAAGCCTTCGCGAAGGCTTCCTTATTTACGACGAATGGCAGTCGCGCCGGGTCGCCCTTTGAGCTTCCTTCGAGCAGATCGATAATCGTTTGAACACATCGGCCCGCCATCCCTCGCTCGGGATCGATTGAGAGGCGGGTCTCGTTTGTTCCGGATGCGAAGTGATGAAACAGGCGCAAGCGGTCTCTCAAAACCGGATCGCGAAGCGGACTGTCGGCGGGTAAGGGCTCGGTCTCGAATACATCCAGCGCGGCTCCGGCTATGACCTCGTTGATCAATGCATCGTATAGAGCATCTTCGTCCACGACCTGGCCGCGAGACGTGTTGATCAGATAAGCCGAGCGTTTCATTCGAGCAAGGTTCTTATGGCTCATCAAGCGGCGGGTTGGAAAATTCGACGCTCCTTCCAAAAGCAACGGTACGTGCAGGCTGACGTAGTCGGAGCGCTCGAGTAGCCCCTCAAAAGAGACATATGCGATAGCTTGCCGTTCACGGCTGAACCCGGCTTCGAATCTTAAATCCATCTCGCGTTGGGCATATTCCACGAAGTTGTCGTGCTGACCTCGCGGGCTGAACAAAAGCACGCTCATATCGAAGCCTATGCACTTCTTTGCGAATGCCTTGCCGATGCTCCCGGCGCCGACGATACCCACGGTCTTGCAGGTTACTTCGTCTCCAAGAATCGGATAATAGGGATGCCAGGAGCGCCATCTATTTTCTTCAACCAGCTTTTCAGAGCTGTAAAGCCGCCGCGACAGCGCTCCGAGCATAAAGAGCGCGAACTCGGCGGTAGCTTCCGTAAGAACATCAGGAGTGTTCGCAAAAGGAATCCTATAGCGATTGGCTGCATCGCGATCGATGTTGTCGAATCCGACCGCGAATTGCGCGACGAGCTTCAGAGTACCTTCCCCTGCTCGCAATACGTCCTCATCAATGGGATCTCGAAGCGTGGTTATGATCACATCAATGCCGCTGCCGACCTTATCGACTATGACACTCTTTGGCGGCGCTTCCGAACCGGGGTAGACCTCGATTTCATAACCGTGCTCGCGCAGCCTTGCCGTCGCTGCTTCACCAATATCGGCGGTTAGGAAAATTCGGATCATTTGATCAGGCATCACGTGGGGGAGAGTTTGATCGGTCTATGCGACTCTTTTTTTGAGGCCCGAAAGCAGCCTCTCGTTTCTTTGTCACCGTTGCTCAACCAACGGAAAGTGTTCGCTAACGAACGCAGCTACAATTTCCGTCAGCCGGCTCAAACGGCCTTCGAAGAAGTGATCCGCGCCCTCGACAATCTCCAATTGCTTAGGCCCGCTAAGGGCTTCGACAAAGCGCCGCAGATCTTCCGGCTCGCCGAATTGATCCAGTTCGCCCTGAACGAAGAGCTTCGGCTTGACGCAGGCGATAGCAGGATCGAACACATATCGCGACACCGGGAAGCCGGCCGCGATCAAAGCCTTTGCGCGCTCCTCTTCGCAGGCCATCGGCCACATCACCATCGCGCCGAATGAAAATCCAGCGAGCAGCAATTCAGCGCCGGGATAGCGGTTGGTCACGAAATCAATCGCCGCAAGCAGATCCTCCTTTTCACCGACCCCCTGATCGTGTTCGCCCTGGCTCCGACCCACACCGCGAAAATTGAATCTCAGAACCGCGAAACCGCTTTCGTTGAGTACGCGAGCCAATCGAAAAACCACTTTGTTGTGCATGGTTCCGCCGAACAGCGGATGAGGATGGCAAACGACGGCAGCGCGAGTAACCTTGCCCGGCCCTTCCTTGATCAAGCCTTCTATTCGGCCGGCCGGTCCGTCGAAAAATATGTTGCCGCTGAGATCGGTCATGGGTTTGAGGCCTCCGATGCTACCACGTGTTGATTGTCGCTATCGAGGAGACGACAATTGATGCGGTCGTGAAATTTGAAGTCGAATATTTTTTTAGAAGGAGGAGTCGCATGAACGAATCCGCGTTCAGAGAAAATATTGTTGAATTGCTGAAGGGAGGACAGGCTCATCTGAAGATTGAAAAAGCGCTCAAAGGAGTTGGTGAGTCGATTCGCGTCGCACGCCCCAAAGGATCCGATCATTCTATCTGGGATCTCGTTGAGCATCTTCGAATCGCGCAGGACGACATTTTGAAATACATGTTTGATTCGGCTTATGAGGAAATGAATTTCCCCGACGATTACTGGCCGCCCAAGGACAAGGCGCCGACAAATGAAGAATGGAATCATTCGGTGGAAGGACTAATCGGCGGTGTTAAGCGCCTGATCGAACTGGTCGAGGACCGCTCGTTCGATCTGACGGCCGCTATTCCGCACGGAGAATGGCGCACGTACCTTCGTGAAGTTCTTCTGGCGGCCGATCACAGCGCCTATCATCTCGGCCAGATAGTACAGCTTCGAAAGCTGCTGGAGGCATGAGACTGCTGAAAGATGTTACCTGAGCGCGAGACTGCTTAAAGAATATCAGCGTCGAGCGCGGCGGGTTCGAGGCCGTAATATCCCCGAGAGAGCCATGGAAGTCACCTCTTTAGAGATCTGCTCGGGCGTGAGTCTCCCCTTGGGGTTGTACCAGCGCGAGAGCCAGAGAATCATCCCCAACAGGCTGAACGAGGCGGCGGTTATGTCGATATCTCGCAGCCGGCCCTGGGCTTTGAGTTCCTTCAACGTGTCGCGGATCAGATTCACATAAACCCGTTTGCGTTGATCTACTTTTCTCCGGTGAGCCGGAGCCAACCCTGCTACTTCGTCGACTACAATTGTGATGGGGTTGTTTCCTCTTGGCGTGCTCCGGCTGGTGATCAACTGAACGTGATTGGTTATGATTGCGCGCAATCGCTGCTCGGCGTCGGCTATAGCGCCGGCTGGAACTATGACCTGCTCTTCGAGCGAGTCGAGTCCGAAATTCATGATGCGGAAGAGGAGATTTCTCTTCCCCGAGATGTGGTGATAGAGCCCCGCTTTGGTAATCCCGACCGCTTCAGCGATGTCGTTCATCGAAGTGGCGTCGTAACCCTTATCGCAAATGATTTCCGCGGCAGCGCGGTAGATTTCACCGAGACGATCCGGTTCATTCGAGTTTGGCGAGCTAAACGGGTTTTTTGTTGTCCTCATATTCAGGAATTCCAGCCAGCCGGACGCGGTCACATCGTGCAAAGATGGCCGCTAAATCGTCTATTGAGTTCTTGAAAGAAAGCGGCTGAACAATCCGATTGGCGCCTGAATCGGATCTGTTTCCTCGCGAGCAGGCTGATGGAAACTGATCGAGCGAGTACCAGCGCCTATATTCGAAGCGCGAACTTAACCATTTTCAAGGGTACTTGTAAAGAAGAATCTGCGTCGAACCTCTGCAATAACAATGGCATCGCCGGCAAGTCTGAATATATGGAAGAGGCTTCGATCGGGTGACAAAGATTACCACTATCCCGGTCCGGTCAAGTACGGTGGATTAAGCTATTCGTCTAGTTCTAGTGATCGGCCCGGAAGCGTCGGTGCTCCACAGCTAACCGCGCGACGTTGGTTGAGTTGGTGTGCTAGCGTTGAATCCCTTTTTTTCTTATCGTACTTATCGTACTTCTTTGCCTTGAGCCTATGGCATGTTATGACTTGTCATGTTTGTCATGTTCATGTCATTTTTATTGCCTTGCTTGGGACTCCATGCCATAATGACAGCGGTCTAAGCAACCCTGTAATAAGGCTTTGGCCTTGTGAAAACGCTATTGAGAGCTATCGGTGGAGTGAATGTGAAAAAGCTGTAGGGGCGTAAGAGACTCGAACTCTCAAAGGTTCTTCATGTTTTGGAGAACCTGTAGCAACCAGCTACCGCCCCGTGGTTAGAAACGGCCGGTGAACCTCGACCAAGAGTTTGTCACTGGCCGTTCCTATTTTCCTTAGTCCAATATCTGCGGCCTTCCCTAACTACTGTATCCCCATCTCCAACTTTTTTATTCAATACCCTATAGACGTAGTTGTCATTCACAACAAGGCCCCGTGTCTTAAGTTCTGCTCTTATATCTCTTGGCTCAATACCAACAGCGCCAGATTGCCTAATAACCTCGACTATCGCTTTGGATTTGTTCACGTCGCTCTGATCAACGTCCCCAAAATCTGCCGTATTTGCTTCTCTGGGTTCCTCCTCTGCGGTCTGCCCAAGAGCCCTTAGTATCTGATTCAAGGCTCCCCGCCAGCTGCTCGCTTCTAGTTGGATACGGCCCAATTGGATCATTCGATCTGCGATTTCCTTTTTGATTTCGGCTTCTTCAGACTCTTTTGCCCTCAGTTGGTCTTCTACCCAAGGTCTGTGCTGAATAGCCTCATCCCGGTTCATAATAATCTTACTCGCATCGACGACAGCCATCCTACACTTCCTTCGTTTTTGACACAATTCCCCATTTAGGTTAATTTCGTGATTAACTTGGGAGGCCCGTGGGATTAGTTTTCAGCTTCAGATTAGGACACCACCGTTAACTACTGCTTGACACCAGGCTGCGCCGCCTAATATCGTCGGCCGAAATGACCGAGCCAGTGCGCTCCGTGCGTTACCTTTTCATGAATGACGAGCACGAGCTGAGATCGGGCTGGCGGCTGCTCATCTTTATCTTTGTTTCATTCGCCCTTCAACTTCTCTTCTCAGGCATCGTGGGAACGCTGGCCGTCTTGTCGCCGGCGCTGCGTTTCTATCTTCAGTTGTCGCCGGACGCCGGCGTCGGCCGCATATTGATCTTTTACGTGCTTGGCTCAACCATAAATCTGGGAGCCATCCTGGTTTCCAGTCTGCTATGCGCGCGGCTGCTCGAGCGGCGCGGTCTCGCTTCGGTTGGCTATAAATTCCATTCGGGTTGGGCCCGTGATTTCGCCGTCGGAATCGGCATCGGAGCCGCCGGAATTGGGCTGGCGGTCGCAATCGAAAGACTATGCCGCGCGATTCTTTTCGAGCAACGCATCAACGCGTCATCTCTGTTGGTTCTCGAGGGCGCGGCGTTGTTTGCGCTCTTCATCATCGCGGCGGCGTTCGAAGAGATGCTTGCGCGAGGCTTCGGGTTTCAAGCGCTGCTTCATAACGTTGGGCCGTTGCCCGCGCTGGCGTTGACCTCGATAGCGTTCGGGCTGCTTCATATAAACAACGAGCATGCTTCGCTCTTCTCGACCTTCAACACGGTTCTGGCGGGGTTGTGGCTCGGAGTCGCCTACCTGAAGACGAGAAGCTTATGGCTTGCAACCGCGCTGCACGCCTCTTGGAACTTCACCATGGTTTTTGTGTTCGGATTGCCGGTCAGCGGAATCACCAGTTTTCAAAATATGTCCTGGCTCACCGGTCATAGCCTGATTCCGACATGGGTCTCCGGTGGAGATTACGGACCTGAAGGCGGCGCGGCGGCCACAATCGCTCTCGTTTGCTTGACGCTGTTTGTATGGAAAAGCAAACTGTTCAAGCCCTCGGAAGAAATGCTTGAAGCCATTCGACATGGAAAACCGTCCGAGCGGTATACGACGATCTTCGGAGAGGATTCGAAGCGTAATTCAATTTCAGGCGACTCCGATTCAGAGGGATGAACATGATTGAGACAATGCCGGCGCCGGGCCTTACAGACGTCCTTGCCGCCAAACAGCGGATTGCTGGATATCTGCCGCGCACTCCGCTAATCAACTATCCCGCCATCGATCAGGTGACTGGAACAAGAACTTTCATCAAACACGAGAACGTTCAACCCGTCGGAGCGTTCAAGGTGCGCGGCGGTATCAACCTGATATCTCAGTTGTCCGAGCAGGAGCGCGCGGCCGGCGTCATCGCCGCTTCGACCGGAAATCAGGGCCAGTCCGTAGCCTACGCGGCTAATCTATTCGGCGTGAGAGCGGTGATCGTTGTGCCCGAGAATGCGAACCCGTTGAAGGTTGCTTCGATGCGAAACCTTGGAGCGGAGGTCATAGCTCGGGGAGCCGATTTCGACGAAGCTCGCGTGCAATGCGAGCTGATCTCGCGCGAGCAAGGCCTCAGATACGTCCATTCGGGCGACGAGCCGCTTCTCATAGCGGGAGTTGGAACGATCACGCTTGAAATCCTCGAAGACGCGCCCCAGATCGATACGATTATCGTTCCAGTAGGCGGCGGCAGCGGGGCAGCGGCGGCGTGCGTGGTCGCGAGCGCCATCAACCCCAACATCAAGGTCATAGCAGTCGGGGCCGAGCGAGCTCCAGCGGCATGCAATTCGTGGCGAGCTCGCAGACTGGTCGAGGACAAGACTGATACCGGCGCGGAGGGACTTGCGACAAGAACGGCGTTCGCTCTGCCTCAGAGCATTATGTGGCAGCATCTCGACGACTTCATTCAGGTGAGTGAAGAAGAAATCAGACTCGCAATTAGGCTCCTGATAGAAAAAGCGCATACGCTCGCGGAAGGCGCGGGCGCGGCATCGCTCGCGGCGGCATTGAAAATTCGCGCGAGGCTTGTCGGGAGGAACGTCGCGCTGGTGCTCACGGGCGGGAACATCACACTGGATCAGCTTCGATCAGCGCTAGCGGAACCGTCAGAATAAGCAAACATTCATTTCGCGCTACATCTCCTTCGCACCGGGGGCTGCGCTGCGCTGACCCCCGTCTATTGACGCGTTCCCCTTCAGGGAATATAGCTATCTCTCCTTCGCACCGGGGGCTGCGCTGCGCTGACCCCCGTCTATTGACGCGTTCCCCTTCAGGGAACAATTTAAAAAGTGTCCAAGCCCACCGCTGACCGGGAGGCTGTTATTCGGGCATCTATGCAGAATGCAAAACCGATGATCTAACTTCCCGTTTTTGCAATAGCCTAGCTAGCCGGTTAGCTTAAACGTGAAGTGAATTGTTCCTTCCAGAGCCCCATCGGACTTGAACTCCCATCGCTTCGCCGCATCAAGCGAGACTGATCTGAAGATGTTCTGGCCTCGAACAAACTCGGCCTTTGTAACTTTGCCGTCTTTGCCAACCGCCACCTGAACTATAACGACCCCCTCGATTCTGTATCGCTGAGCAAGCGTCGGATACACCGGCAGCACTCGCTTGACGGCGTGCTTCTCGATGTTCACTTCTTCATCACCCAGCCCCGCCGACATTGCGTGCGAAAGGCAGCTCAATGAGAGCGACCCCAGAAACAACAGCACAAACACCCTAATTAATTTCTTTTTGTATCGAACAGCCATCGGTCCCCTTATACCGAGAATACGATCACATCCCTCGAATATTGCGCGGCTCATAAGCGAGTCCGCATCAATCTCTCAACCTAAACGAAAAGTTTATCGTGCCTTCGAGTGAGTTGTTCGGAGGCGCATGGAACTGCCATTGGCGGGCTGCCTCAAGCGAGACTGATCTGAAGATCGAATGACCGCGAACGAAATCCGCCTTCGCAACCCGCCCCTCGTGATCGACACGCACTTCCACGGTTACGATGCCTTCGATCCGATACTTTTGAGCCAGTACCGGGTAGGGCGGCTGCACTTGATTCACGGCATATTTTTCGATGTTCCGATCCTCTACGAATCGAACGCCGTTCAGCCACATGTTGTGAACCGAATCGCCTTTCGCGGTGTTCGGCTGCGCCGGCTGTAGAGTCAGCGCCGCCAAAATCACCGCAAGCCAACCAAATTTTCGCTTTAATCCCTTGATAATCATGATTGCCACCTTAATAAGTGAACTTCAGTCGATCCAGATTCGCGGCGGAATTGATCGCGGTGATCTTTGCGCCGGCTACCGGCTCGCTCGTTTAATTCCGAACATAGCCTGACAAGGCGCCGCCCGTAATCCGCGACAATACACCCCTGCTCGGCAGGCCGACGGCCAGGGTTGAAATGATTGCCAGGAAAATTAAGGCTCGCTTCATATCGACTCCGTGATGCGCTGGTATTTTAGCTCGTCAAAAGACGAGCTTGAGTGCGAGCTGAATGACTCGCGGGCCGCCGCCGCCTATTCCGGGCACTCCGCCGGCAACGTCCTGGGTTCGAGGCGAGAGGCCGAATAAAGGCTCGCTTAACCTGCGTTCAGGCAGCGCGAGATTCGTCGTGTTGAACAAATTGAACAGTTCGAAGCGGCTCTGAACTCGAAGTCGTTCGCCGATGCGCGTGTCTTTCAAAATCGAAAGATCTACGTTCTTGTAACCTGGACCGGTGAATGTATTGCGGCCGAGACCGCCGAACTGACCGACGCCCGGCACGATCGCGGCCGGCAGCCGAGTGGCCGGATCGAGCGGCAATGATCTATTCAGAAAAACCTGGCCGTCCTTATTTATAAAGACGCCCGGCGCGTCATTCGGACGGACGAATGCGCTGCCCGTGAGCGAGGGGTCGGCTCCCAGAAGCGCCGTGAAGGGCTGGCCCGTTCGGAAGGTCGCGATTCCATTCACCTGCCAGCCTCGTACCCACTGGTTTCGCTTGAACGGAAGATCGTAAGTACATCCGGCTGTGAATTGATGCGCTATATCGAAGACGGATCGTGCTCGTTCCTGACGAAGATCGCGGCTGTCTTGCTGCGTTCCGGAATCGCCGGTAAAGCCAAACGGATCGGCCGAGTTATCGATCGACTTGCCCCAGGTGTATGTGCCCAGAAGCGAGAGACCGCGGCCCATGCGCTTGTTGAACGTGGCCTGCAGCGAGTGATAGTTGGAATCGGAGCCCGTCTCGAAGTAATCGATGGCGCCCGCGACAAATGGCGTGAGATGAAGCAACTGACTCGGGCGGCGGCTGTTGATGTTATTGGGGTCGGCAGTCGAAAGAGGCTTGCCGCTCGCATCTACGCCGGGAATGTAAACTGCCTGGTTGATGTTTCGAGCATCAACCAGTTTTGTCCCGAGCGAGCCTACATAGCCTACCGAGACGATCATCGTCGAGCCGAGCTCGCGCTGTACGGTTAAGTTGAAGTGCTGTGCATACGGCGTCCGCAGGTTCACATCGTAAGCGTTGAAAGGCGCCGGCAATGGAATCAAGGTTGCGGGGTTGAATATTCCTCCAAGCTTACCCGGTCCTCGCGGCGCTACGCTCAGCTTCAGATAAGGACTACTCGGGTTGTTCTGGCTAAGGTTGCTCGAAAGCGTATGAACGATCGTGTCGTAGAAAATTCCATAGCCTCCGCGAAGAACCGTTCGACCGTCGCCCGTCATACTCCAGGCAAAACCCAGCCGCGGCGCGAAGTTGTTGTGGTCGCCTTTGTATAAGCCGTCCTTTGTATCCACACCAGGAGTGAAAAGACCGCGCTCGAATGTAAAGTTCGTCAGTTCATGCGTGGGACTATCTATGACCGTATCGAGCTCGTAACGCAGCCCGAGGTTCAGGACAAGCCTCCGCGAAATTTGATAATCATCTTGAATGAAGAATCCGGCTACCGTCTGGTTCCACGGGCTCGCGAACGGGCGTTGAAACTGAACGACCGAGCCCGGGATACCTAAAATGAAGTCCGCCAGCGGGCTGATATGCGAAGCCGCGCCCGTGAACGCGAGCGAACCTTCTCCGGGCACGAAGGTCGACATGAACTGCCTCAGCAGTCTTATCTCTCCGCCCGTCTTCAATGCGTGGCGTCCATAAATAAACGACAACGAGTCCGAGAAATAGTAGTTGCCGAAACGCGATATAACCGGATAGGCGATGGCCCCAAAGGTCGACACGCCGGGCGCCGACATTATGAAAAGACCCTTGCTCGACTGGACGCCGGTGAAACCGACATCCGAAGGACTGTCCTGGTTTTGCGGAAGTTGATCCAGGAAGTGGTGGTTGTAGCCGAACCTGAAATCGTTGACTGTTCTAATTCCAAAGCTGTGGGTATACGCCGCCGCGAGATTCTGCGTGCGCGTTCTCTCTATGAGACCGAATCCCGGAAAGCTCGGAGGCCGGCTTGTGGAGAACCTCACGCCTTCCAGATTGATCGGATAAAACGTGTCACTGTCCGAAACGTAATATCGCGCGTTGATGACGTCGTCTCCCGTAAGCAAATGGTCGACTCGACCGATCGCAAAATCGTTTCTTCCGGTCAGCGTCGGCGTCGAAAGAAAGTTGCCGAAACCGCTCTGAATATTTGGAACCGGCACATACTTCTTCAAAATCGCCGCTGATACCGGATCGACCGGCAACTGAACGGCTTGCCCCGTCGCCGGATTGAAGAAGATCCCGTTTCGCTGCGCGACCGTAGGTACATTAGAGAACTGCGGGCTGCCAGCCCTCAGACGCTGGCCTTCATAGTTGCCGAGGAAAAACGTCTTGTCTTTAAGAATGGGCCCGCTCACCGTTGCGCCGAACTGATTGTTTACGAAATGCGACGCCGCCCGTCCGGCGAGATCCTCGAAATGATTGGGTGCATCCAGCTTGTTGTTGCGAAGAAATTCAAATAGCGTGAAGTGAAAATCATTCGAGCCGGATTTCGTCACGATGTTGATCATTCCACCCGAGTGATAGCCGAGCTCGGCCGAACCCAGGCTGGTGATCATCTTGAATTCCTGAATCGCGTCTATCGAAACGTGGGCCGACAAACCGTCCGATACCGAGTTAGTGTTGTCAACGCCGTCTACCAGAAACGTAAGCGAACGGTCCCGCTGACCGGATATCGCAAACGGTCCATTCCTGGCGCCGCCTTCGGCCCCGCTCCTGAGCGACGGAGTCGAGTTGACGTTCGCGACCAGGCCTCCAAGCTGAAGAAAATTCCTGCCGTTGATCGGCAGTTCGGTGATCTGCTTATTTTCTATTACGATTCCAAGCACCGAGCTCGTCGTCTCGGTTATCGGAGCGCTGCTCCCAACGACGTTGATCTGTTCGCTGGCGCCAGCGGGCGTAAGCTCGAAGTCTACTCGGGCATCTTCGTTCACTCGCAAGATCAGCTCGCGATTCACGGATGTATATTGATCCGCCTCAACCTTGATCTTATATGCGCCGATCATAAGAGTGGGCAGCCGATACGCACCCTTATCGTCGGTGACGGCCGTGCGCGATTGATTCGTGCTCGGATTTAGCGCGAAGATCCTGGCGCCGGCGATTGGCTCGCCGTTCTGATTGCTGACGCTTCCGGCTACCGCCGCGCCTGTTATCTGCGCTCGCAAAGTTACATTTCCACCGAATGAGATTACACATGCGACTAAGAGAAACAAACTGACGGTTTTTTTCACTGCTGACCTCCAGCGTCGAGTAGTAGGCCTGACGCGATACGTCCGGCTCAGTAAGTGCCTGGTTAAAAAAGTCGAGCTTTGGGGCGTTCGATGGGGGATCGGTGAGCCGGAGTTCTTATCTATGCTGCAATGCCTGGACTCGGCGCCTGCCGGTTCCAGTGAAAGTGCCTAAGTCGTCGCGTTCGCCATTTCATTTTGATTGTATGGCTCACGCGCGGAGCGAGCGGCCTCGAGCGGCAGCGATACCCGGAAAGTAGTTCCCTGCCCGATTTCGCTTTCAACGGTAATTTCGCCCGCGTGGCGTTCGATTATGCTGTGAACGATCGAGAGGCCGAGCCCGGTTCCTTCGCCGACGGCTTTCGTCGTAAAGAACGGATCGAAGATTTTGTTCTTTACGTCGTCCGGCATTCCCGGACCGCTGTCGCGAAACTCGACGACCGCGCACCCCCCTTCGATTCGAGTGGTGATCCAGAGATCACCTCGGCTCTTCATCGCCTGAGCCGCGTTCACCATTAGATTCATCCACACCTGAGAGAGCTGGCCCGAATAACACTCCAGCCTGGGGATCTCTCCGTATTCGCGATGTATCACAACGCGATCCGGCCTGAAATACTGGCCGAGAATTCTTATCGTCGATTCTATTCCCTCGGCGACGTCGACCTGCTGAAGGTCGGAGTCTTCGAGCCTCGAAAATGTCCTGAGATTCAGAACTATGTCTCGCACCCGTCGCGAGCCTTCGTGGCAGTCGTCGATTGCCTGGGAAATATCTTTTACCAAATAGTCGTAGTCGACCTCATCCTTTAGCTTGTCGATCAGCCTGCGCGATTCATTGGTCAGCCCCTGGGCCGATTCATATAGATCAAGCACTCGCTGGAGCTGCGCAACAGAGTCGCGCAGAAGAATGCTGTTGCTGTACACAAAGCTGATCGGATTGTTGAGCTCGTGAGCGACGCCCGCAACAAGGCGGCCAAGCGCGGCCATTTTTTCCTGAGTGACAAGCTGCCCCTGAGTCCTGGAGAGCTCGTCCTTGGTTTCTCGCAGCCATCGAACCTGATTGGCCAGATTCTCATTCAGGTGCCGAAGTGTCGTCACCATCTGGTTGAGAACCTCCGCCATTTCGCCCAGCTCGTCATTGCGATCTAAAGAGAGGGTTCGCCCCAAATCTCCCGAAGCGATCGCGCGAGCGGTCTTCATCAATTCGTTTATCGGTTTTTCAAACGAGCGCGTCAGGTAATAGCTCAGAACGCATCCGACGCTGATCAGCATGATCGTCAGCGCGATAGCGATGATTATGACCAGCCGGGATGTATCGGCGGTTCGATCCACCGCCGTGGTAATACGGTTCGCCGCCAGATGATTCAAGGTATCCAGCAGCGCCTGCTGCTCTCCACGAGCCGGAACGTACTCGTCGAAATAGACTCTCTCCGCTTCAGCGGATTCTTGTCTGTCGATCGCACCCAAAATGCTCTGTTCCAGTCGGCCAAGCTGCTGCGCATCGACGTTTTCTATTTGTTCAAGCGTTGCGAGCAGTTGCGGGTCCGTCGCCAGAGATCGCGTCGTGGCGAAGGCGCGATCCAGCTCGGCGCGGGCGTTGGCTATATTGCTGAGCTCCTGGGAACCGAAATCACCATAGGGATGAAGCAATCTTCCACGCAGTGAATCGCTGATGCGAAGATTGGCCCCTTGAATTGTCAGAGCCATCTCGGCTACCCGGCGATCGGTATCCAGAACGTGTTTATAAGAGGCCGACGAGCGCAGCATCATCACCAGCATCAATGCCGCGACAAGGGTGCCGAGCATGAGCACGGCGCCGAACGAGAGATAAAATTTACTGCGAAGCCTCAGCGAACTCTTCTTCATAATGACGGGCCATCCAACTCAGGGCTAAACTCCAGCCCATTCGCTTATGTCTTTACTTATCGGCGCGCCGTCGAAAAACTTTATAGCTATAAAGTTTTTCCCTTCTCCGCCGATAAGCATTTGCTGGGGGAGAAACATCAATGAAACATACGATTCTGGCCGTGGACGACGAGCCCGCTAATGTAAGGATGCTGGAGAGGCTCTTCCATAAGGACTTCAGAGTACTTACCGCGGCCAGCGGCGAAGAAGCATTAGAGATATTGAATCGCGAGACGGTCACGCTTATTATCACCGATCAGCGAATGCCGGGTATGAGCGGAACCGACCTGCTTCGCGAGAGCCTGCGGTCGCGCCCCGAAACAATAAAGATCATTCTCACCGGATACACCGATATCGAAGCGTTGATTGAAGCAATCAACGTCACCCGCGTTCATAAATTCGTGAGCAAGCCGTGGGACCCGATGAGCCTGAAGAAACTGGTTCAGGACGCCATCGAGGATCACGAGCGCCAGCTCGAGCAAAAGAAACTCTTGGACGGACTAATTTCGCTGATACAATCTCACCCCGGGATATTCATCGAAGAAGCCGTCATTTCGGATGAACTCTTAGCCGATCCTTTGATCGAGAAATAAATGCTACAACAACAACACACAATCCTTGCGGTAGACGACGAACCCGCCAATCTCAGGCTGCTCGAAAGACTACTGAGACACGATTATCGAGTGGTAACAGCCACGAATGGAGACGAGGCCCTGGCCGTTCTAAGGCGTGAGAAAGTCTCGCTCATCATCACCGATCAACGAATGCCGGGAATGACCGGAACCGAGCTTCTGAGAAAGAGCCGCACTCTGGATCCCGATATGGTTCGAATGGTTGTCACCGCCAATACCGACGCCGACACCTTTATCGATGCAATAAAGAACTCCGGGGCGATAAGAGTCATCAATAAGCCCTGGGATCCAGATAAGGTGCTCGATCTTGTTCGGAACGCGCTGGAGAAATACGAAGTGCTCGTCGGCAACAAGCAGGCCATCAATCAGCTCAAGCAAACCAATGCCGATTTAGGGAGAGCAATCAAGCGTCAATAGCCGGGCCGTCCGCGTACAGCACATCTTTCGGGTTGAGCCATCGCGGCTCAACCATGCGCGCGGTCTTGAACGATCGCGGCGAGCCAGCCCGCCTCGCGGAGAGGTCACGGAATCGGTGCGGGGTGGATGACATCAGACAAGAATTGGTCAACAGGATCAGGCGTCTGCTCGCTTGCGGCGATTACCGGATCGACTCGGTGATCCTGGCTCACGCCCTGCTTTCGCGGCTCAGGCCCTTACGCAGCCCGGCTGCACTGCGGAAGCCGATCCAGCCGGAGGGCCCAAACGGGATTTCATCTCCAACCTCAAAGCCTGAATAGCCTTTGAGTGAAGCTGCGACGCGCGAGCTTCGTTCACATCAAGAACCGCGCCGACCTCCTTCATCGTCATCTCTTCACCGTAATAGAGCCACAAAACGAGCCGCTGTCGCTCCGGCAGCCGGTCTACGGCCTTCCAAATGAGATCGAGGATTTCCTTTCTCTCCAGATAAACGGCTGCGGCATCATTACCGCCCCGCTCGATCAGCGAGCCCGCGAGCTCCGCCGAATCACACCAATCCAAGCGGTTCAACTTATCAAGCAGGCTGTGACAATCGTCGACACCTATTCCCATTTCGTGGGCAAGTTCCGGGACAGTCGCTTCGCGGCAGGTTCTCTGCTCGACGGCTTGCCGCGCTTGATCGATGTCCTTCTCCGCCTTATGAAGGCCGCGAGGCGCCCAGCTCAGCGATCGAAGGTAATCGAGCATCGCGCCTCGTATACGCGATTCAGCGTACGTCTTGAATCGAACTTCTCGCGATCCGTCGAACTTCTGTGCGGCATCGATCAGGCCGAGCACTCCGGCGCTCCAAACGTCGTCGGAGTCTACGGACTGCGGCAGCCTTGCGACGGTGCGTTTCATCACCTGAGATACGATTGAAAGATTGTTCATTATGAGTTCATTGCGGCTGAGAGTTTCGGGAATAACTCGGCCGCCGTCGGGATGAGTAATTAAGTGGCTATTTATGTATTCGGTCACAGACATGGTTTATTTGCACACCGTGAGTCTCAATACTGGTCGTCGGTCACGCGACTACGAGCGATCGGTTCAAAGAAGAACACGACTTCGAGAGGGGCTGACCTCTTGAAGCATTCCTGCGTATGCTGTCGCGCTATGATCTGGGGATGGCCTACTAAAGAACGTTGAGCAACCTGAAAAACTCAGCGTGATCTATGTAGTCCGGGGTGATCGACTTCACTGGGGAACTTCTTATGACACAAAGGCTTCTACAAGCATTGTGCCATTCGAGGAGGAGTAATGAAGGTTAACAAAGCTGTGTCAGGCGTCCAGATTACGGCGCCATTCTCCGAGAGCGATCGCGATGGCGTGTTCAAGCCAATTAACGAATCGGCTGTTGATACTGGCTTCTTCTTCGGCGTAATTAAATTGAAATAGATCAGTTGATGCGGGACGAATATCTACAGGTCTGGAAGCGCCATCCTCTTGCTCCGCGCGTAACGAAGTAAGCGCGGACGCAACCATCACACCATTTGCTCCGTGCCCGTAGCAGTGAAAGCTAATGATAAATTCGAATACATCTTCTGTCTTAATTCCGAGTTGCACCCATGACCTATATCGTTCGAAACTTGCGAAGTAGCCAAGGTGCTTAGCGATTTCGACAACTTGATACCAAAAATAGTGACTCTGCGAAGAAATATGATCGGCCGATCTCGCCCAGGCATGATAATCGAGCTGCAAGTTCGCGGGCTCCACCTCGTTTAGTTGCTCGTCGATTTGCGCGGCAATCGCTTTGAGGCGTTCGTGAGCCAGGAGCCTGAGTTCATCGGCAACGGCATAGACTCGCTCTTTCTCGGACGCCTTCGCCTTGAAGCGGTCCTTAAGCACTTGAATGGCAGAATGAATGATCTGATCTGCATAGCGATCCTGTCTTGCCTGTTGCTCGATACCGAGGGCCCTCAGAATTGAATCTCTTTGCCGAAGGGTGAAGAGCGCAACTAGTTCATGAAGCTCGCCCTGATCCGCCTTTTCAAGAGCATCGATGTAAGTATTTCGATCGGTGTCACGAATGACCAGCGGAAATAGCTCGTCTCTTAAAAACACTAGCGAAGGGAGCGCTCTGGCGACTCGGCCGTTTCCATCCTGAAATGGATGAATTTGGGTGAACCGATGGTGCAGCCATGCAGACATTACTTCCGGCGCCATGCATTCTTTGTACTCGCTGTACCATTCAATCAATCGCTGCATCTCGTCGTTGACGAACTCCGGCGGACAATACTCATGAATGGCGCCGTCGTTGCGCCGGGGATTGTTTAGTTGTGTTTTGTAGGCTCCCTTTATCAGGGGAACGCGAATTATGGCTCCCTCAGGAGTTCTCGCTTCTGTATAGTCCTGATGAGCAGTAAATTGGCTGTGAAGAGATCGTATGAAATGCTCGGTCAGGGGTTGTTGGTTTTTGACAAACGCAAAAACATGTTCGATAGTCGCCAACTGGTCTTCGATGAGATCTTTCACATGCTCTGCTTGATCGCGTTGCAAACCGCCTCGATGAGCTATAAGCGCTGAATCTATGCCCTGCTCAATGAGCACCTCCGTTACACCACGATCCCAACCGTAGAGTCGTTCGATTATTCCAGTCTCGATCGCCCACTCACGTTGCAATTTTCTAAGGAAGTCTCGATAGGCTCCATCGTCCTCGAGACTGCTCTTACATTCACGCCAAACCTGCGCCAGAGCTTTTAATTCTTGAGATGACATCTCGTCGGATTTCGAGGGCGGCGGTCCAATGTATTGATACATCACAGTACTCCTCTAGCCGATTCTGTCCCAACTTTTCATGATCAAAGATGTCTCCAGCATATTGGTAAAGACAATATCGGAAATGAGGCCTGCTGACTAGAACAGGAGGTAAGACCAATCATTCAAGACCAATCATCGAAACACGTTTAAAGATTACTGAGAAAATTATTCTCTGACGCGCAGTCCTTACAGCTTGCCATAAACCGATTGAGTTCAAAAAAGCGTCTCATTCCGGGTTGGGATACAGCAGAAAAACCGCGCCTATTCTCTCGAGCTCAACACAAGAGATGCGCTTTTAATTGGTGCTCGCCCTGATTCTCTTCATCATCAGCAAAGCTTGCGCAATCGACTTGACGCTCCGTGATTTGATAGTAGAATTCACATCCAAGCGCAGCTCAGATCGCACTGGTAATGAGTAGTTAATCACACGACACGGCAAGGGCGCTGCCTGAAACGCCGCGCTGTACTTATCATAGAGAACTAGAAAGAACCGAGTGAAGGCAGAACCATTGTTCGAAAAGGAATCGTTCGACGCCATGTTGCGGTGGCTCGATCCCGACTGCGAGCGGGCAGCCGAAAAGTATGAGGTCATCAGATCGAAGCTGATAAGAATGTTCGCGCGGAAGGGCTGTTGGATGGCAGAGGAATTGACGGATATTACAATGACCCGGGTCGCAAACAAGGTACACGAGATCGCGCCAACATATATTGGCAACCCTGCTCTGTACTTTTATGGAGTCGCACAGAACGTTTACAGAGAATGGTTGAAGTGGCTTGACGATCAGCGGAAAGCACAGTCCCCTCCTCCTCCTGATACACCGGAAGTCAATGAACTACGCTTACTCTGTTTGGACGGCTGCTTGGAGAAACTAGATCCTGACAGCCGCGAGTTCATAATCGAATACTATCGCGCGGACAAGCGGGCTAAGATCGACTGCCGAAAGGCGTTGGCCGATAGGTTCGGAGTCGCTCTTAATGCAATAAGAATGAGGGCACATCGTACAAAAGCGACCCTTCATCAGTGTATCAAAGGCTGTCTGGCGCAACCTGAGACAATGAGGCATGGAATCGAAGGGGCTGCCCGATCGGCCGATCTTGGTGATAACTTCCGCAAAATTGTCATATCGAAATAGAGATAGGCGAGGTGTGATCCGTTTTATGGCGCTTGAACAAAATGAAGAGGAGTCGATAAGAAAGTATTTGCTCGGCGATTTCTCCGAAGACGAAGTGCAAAACATCGAAGAACGCATAATGTCCGACAACTCTTTTGCCGAGCAGGTGCTTCTTGTCGAAGATTCTCTTGTGGAGGATTACGTCGATGGCCGGCTTGAAAGCAGAGAATGTCGGAAATTAGAGGTGCTGTTACTTTCGACGCCGCAGGGAAGCGAGGATCTGCGGCTAACAAGCGCGCTACGAGAATACGCTCGACGATCGACGCCCCCGGCAGTCGGTGACATAGAGAGCGGCGGCCGTTCGACCTCTCCTGGTTTCGCCCAAGCACGATTGTGGCTCACTGCGGCGGCGTTATTGTTGATTGGTTGCGGAATCGCACTATGGCGTGCGCTCCCCCGTCAATCCAACATAGATAAGGGGCTAGCGGCTCTGGCGAGCGCGTTTGAAAAACGACCGATTAGCGTAAGAATCACTGCTCTGGGCTACTTACCAAGACCGGATACTCGCGGTGATGACCGAACTATACCGAATCAGCGCAGGCTGGAGCAGGCTCGCGGACTTCTCGCAACCGAGGCCGCTGATCGCCCGGACGTTAAGTCCCTTCGTGCGTTGGGCTCCTTATATCTCATGGAGAGGAGAGTTGATGATGCGATCAAGCAACTTGACGAGGCCCAAAAACTCGCCCCCGATGATGCCCAATTGTGTAATGATCTTGGTGCGGCCTATCTAGAGAAGGCCAATGAGTTACAGAAAGAAAGTTCAAGCAAGGGAGCTGAAGAGCTGTCGAGCGCCCTTGAATTCATCGATCGGGCCCTCAAGGTGGACCCCGCATCGCCTCCGGCTCGCTTCAATAGAGCGCTGCTTCACGAGTCAATGAAGCTGACCGTAAAGGCGAAGGAGGATTGGCAGGACTTTCTGAATATAGACTCCGTGTCCGGCTGGGCCGACGAGGCGCGGGAGCACCTGAAGGCTCTGCAGGACTCCGGCTCAAAACGCCCGACTGAACAGGACCTTATTGATCATTTTCTTGCCTCGCATGAGCGTGGCGATGCCGAGGCTTCGTGGTGGGCCCTGAATCACAGCCGCTTCGGAGACGGAAATAGAATCGTTCAGAATTTGGCCGCCGCATATCTTGATTTGAAGACAGCCGGAAAGGAAACCGAATCACAGCACAGGATCGACTGCCTGTCATATGCGGGACAGCTTGAGAAGGACCGCGGCGGCGATCAGTTCACCGCATCGCTGGTTCGAGTTTATGGCAATGCAACCGCAGACGCTCTGGCTCTGCTGAGCCGTGCGAATAAGTTACTAGAGCGGGCGAACGCGAGCTATCGGCAGGCCCGAGGGGGCGAAGCTATCAGCCTATATATACGAGCCAGAGAATTGTTCGTAAAGGCTGGCGACGACGGTGAGGCCCAATATGTGAGTTATCGGCTAGGTCATTGTTATTTGAATCGATCGAAGCCGAAGGACAGCCTCCTGATTTTTGAACAGCTTGCGGGGAGTTGTGACCGAGCTGGTTACCGCTGGCTGCGCGCGCAGGCATTCTACGCCATGGCAATCGCGCAGTTGAGCCTGAATAATCATCAGCAGGCCCTGGTCGATACCGGTAAATTTCTCGATCTGTCGCAGCAGATTCAGGATCAGACGGGTTGCGTTAAAGCCTGGGAGCAATTTGCTCAAGAATATCTTATTCTGAACAATTTCAAGATGTCCCTGGCGCTTCATCAGCAGAGCCTGGCCAACTTGGATGACTGCGCACCTGAGCCGATGCTGAAATGGCGCACCTATTTCTATATTGCGCTTCCGCTACACGAGCTTGGATTCAATAGAGCTGCGGCTGAATACGAAGAAGAGGCTCTGCATCTGGCGTGGGAAACAAAAAGAAAGGACGCAATTTGCAGAACCTACGTCAACCTTGGCCTAATGATGGGTGCAAATGGCGAACAGGAACAGGCGCTAGAAAATGTTGCAAAGGCCGTCGACGTAGCACAGTCAATTTCCGGCAGCGACGAGCGACTACAGAACTCGGCCTATGCGTCCTTACAAGCAGGACATCTCTACAGACAGGCATCTGACTTTCAACACGCGATGGTCAGCTACGGGCGGGCGTCGAAATTGTATGACCGTCCTGATTACCGTGCTTTCGAGTATGCTGCGCTAAAGGGAAAGATCGCTTCATGCGTTGCCATAGGCGGCTGTCCTTCGATCGAGAAAGACATCGAGCGAGCGATGGCTCTATCCGAAAGGTATCGCGCGAGAATAACTGAGGAAAGAAATCGAGATCGCTTCTTCGACCTTGAGCAGGATCTATACGACATTGCCGTCGACTTTCAATTCTCAACAGCAAGCAATTGGGAGAGAGCATTCGATTATTTCGAGCGAAGTCGCAGCCGCTCTATGTGTGACGCAGCCCGGAATGGGGTTGAGCGATACGGTATCGAAGGCGCCAGGTTCGCGGCGACCTATCGTCCGCTGAGACTTGCTCTGCTAAAGCCGCAATTGCCGCGGGGAGTTCAGATCATCGAGTATGCGGCGCTTAAGAACCGCCTAATAGCATGGGTTGTAAGCCGGGACAAGAGCCTTCAGGCGTATAGCAGCGATCTCGGAGCCGCGGAGCTATCCAAGACTGCAACCGAGTACATCAACCTCATCAGCCATGAATCCACTTCGGGTCAGGAGCAAGCCGCAAAAATCGGAAGTTTTCTCTACCAGGCGCTCATAGGCAAAGTCGAGCCGGCGTTGGATCGCGACTCCGTTCTGTGTATCGTGCCTGATCGGGCGCTCAATTACGTTCCCTTTGCGGCGCTGATCGCTCCATCTGGCGAGTACCTGATTCAAAAGCATGCGCTAATGTATTCACCGAGCGCCAATATGTTCGTTATAAGCACAAACGCGGCAAGACTCAAGGAAGGCCCGAAGAGTGAAACGGTTTTGAGCATCGGGAACCCGGCTTTCAATCGAGCTGCCTTTAAGCCCTTTGAATATCTCGCGTCAACAGGAATCGAGGCACAAAGGGTGGCGGCATGCTATCAAAGGCGGCTCTGCCTCCGTGAAGGTGAGGCAAGTAAGGCAAAATTGGCCAGTTTGATCGGTAAAGTAGAAGTGGTGAATCTCGCGACGCATGCGATTGACGGCAAAGATTCAGCAGACTCCAAATTGCTGCTAGCAGGACAAGCCGGGGATGATGCCGAGTCGACCGCTCTGCATGCTTACGAGGTTTCCAGTCTCAATCTGAGACGAATCCGCCTGGTTTCGCTGTCCGCTTGCGGTACCGCGGGCGAACTGTCCGAAGGAGAACACTACAGCAGAGATGGAATAGTTAGCCTATCGCACTCGTTTCTCGCTGCCAGAACTCCACTCGTTATTGCTAGCCTCTGGGCAGTCAACTCTAACTCCACGACTGATCTGATGGTGAGCTTTCATAAGCTGCGTACCGGACGCAGCGTGAAAGGTCCGCGAACAATAGAAGCGTTCAGGCGGGCTCAACTCGAAATGCTCACTGGGCCTGACGAGCGATTCCGCGCGCCCTATTATTGGGCGCCGTTTATTCTGAGCGGAGGCTACGCGTCCTTCTAGCGCCGACATTGCTCGACTTATAGGCCAGCATCGAAGCATCGGCTCAATCTCACGAGTCTCCTGAGCGAGTGTTGGGCTCGGAAACTGACCGCTCTTTACGACTGAATTCAGATTCCACAAGTCAGCGGTAGTTACGATTTGCCTGGATTCTCCATTAGTAGAATGGAAGCCCCACAGGATGCGAAGGCTGCGCTGGTTTTCAGTGCGCCGCATGCGCTGTGAGAACTATCTCGAAGAGCTAACGAAAGGAGAAACAAAGATGAAGTTTCCAAGCGATACTCCGGCAATACGGATTGGTTTTGCTGGGATAATGGTGGTTTCGGCGAGTGAAAAGCCCTCACTCTGTCAGGTTGGGATACTCAAGGACGCACCTGGGCACATACTCAAGGTTGAAATTTCCAAGGTCAGCGGCGCCACGGGCGAGAAGCAAATCGTTGCGACTTTCACTGATGACAATCTCACGGATCGGTTCTCCCTGAAAGTCAATAACGGCGGTAAGGGCATAAGCCTCTTCAACGGCGATGACGAATTTTCGCGGTCTTCAGATCAGGGTCATCCAATGGATTTCCGATGGGTGCTGGACTTCGAGCGGGATGTTTACGGCGAGAGCGTCAGCATTAACAAAGGCGGCTTTCGATCGATATTTGAGTTGAACGAAGGTCTATTCTTCACTATCAGAAGGAGCGACGACAAACTCGAGAAAAGAAGGATCCTCTCTTCAGCCCAAAATGAGGCGCATAATATGCACAATCCGGAGACGCACCAGCATGGGAACGGATCTGAGCGCCTTGCAAAACCCCAGACCCTGGGCCGCGTGGCAACGGCTATAGGCGTCAATGTCTTTTTTGACCGACCAGAGAGTGAGGCAATTTTCAGAAACGGGGAATACACGTCAGTGCTCAAGCCTGAAGAGGACATCGTTCACGAAATAGCAATATCACAAAGCCGCCAGGATGCGGCCGCGATACAGGCACTGCCGAACCACTCTGTATTGTACGATCAGGTGATCAGAGGCAGTGGAGGGCCCAAAGACAGAATAAGGCTCGAGCCGGTGGACCCCGTTCAACCTCCGACGCCAATACCTCCGAGAGGCACGGATGTCGTCGCCGGCGACACGCACGGAGTATGTCTTACTCCGGGAGTGGGCGGCACACCCGTCGGTTAGAGCTACGGTGCTATCGTCGAGATTGGCGCGGCGGCAATTTCAAAAGTAATTGATTTTAATAGGAGAATCACGATGACGAAAGACACCACCGGCGACTCACACAGCAAGTTCAGGTTTGAACAGGACAATCAATCATTGCCCGCCGCTGACAGCTTCCGCGGTCGCCCGATCGTCCCCGTCGAGTGGCAAGGCAGACAGGTAGAAACTGTGACAGGTCTGTTTTCGGTTAAGGTGCGGGACGAGACGGGTTTTGCGGAATGGCTTCTGGGCGAGGCACTCGGAATTGGCGGGAAGGTATACCAAACCATTGACAGGCTTGGAATACAGATACTTGAGCTCGATCCGGGATGGGCATTCGACTGGATGAGCCGATCGGTTGACAGCGTCCTTTCACCTTTTCATTGGATTGAACCTGTCATGGTCGATCGGATAAGCGAAGCCGTCAAAGATCCGGAGCTGCCGCGCCAGAGTCGCCAATTTGAGTTAATAAATGCGGATGACCTGGATCTCACGAGCGCGCCACATGAAGGCGTCGTGCTTGCGATACTTGACACGGGAATACCTATGGTGCACGGAGCGCTTTCGCATGAGGATCTTGATGACCCGCTAAGGTTCTTCACAGGTGACGGCGCGCCTCCAGTGGACCAAAATGGTCACGGCACGCACGTTACAGGAATCGCAGCCGCTACAAGCAACAATGGAGTCGGAATCGCAGGGCTTTGGCCAGGCGCGGTTTTTGTAGTCAAGGCATTTGATGCAGCAGGCGTTGGAACGGACCACACATTCAAAGAGGGGGTGCTCGCCGCGATTGACTTTGCCAAAGAGCGCGGGGCCAGGCTCGTAATTAACTACAGTGGCGGCGGTCCCCCTTCGAAGGTCAAGGAAGAAGCTATTCAGGCGGCAAGCGCCTATCAAAAGGGCGCGCTTATTGTTGCCGCGGCCGGGGGGCCGGATGTCGCGATTGATTCCGGAGCAGGCGGAGCGGCGAGTGGTGTTGAATGGCCGGCAGCCTATTCGGTCAGATTCAATAATGTGGCTGCCGTGGCGGCGCTCGATGCCGTGGGCGGGCACTATTCATTCTCTCCCCGCGGGCCGGAATTAACTGTTTCTGCGCCCGGAAATGGGGTCTATTCAACCTTGCCCGGCTATTCGGTCGCATCGAACGACGGCAGCCTGAAATACGGAGAAAGGGATGGCACCTCCATGGCCTGCGCGTTTGTTTCGGGCCTCGCTGCGCTGGTGTGGGCTAAGCATCCCGCATTCTCCTCCGATCGGGTGCGTCACCACATCGTATCAACTGCTCAACCGAAAGCCCGCCCGGCGGAATTTGGCAGTGGAATCATTGATGTAAGAAAGGCCTTGGCCTAATTAGCATATCCGCTATCTACGAAGGCGGATTGATTAAGGGAGTCAACTCGAGCCCGTGCTGCTGGCCGGCACGACCGTCTCTCTCGCGTCGCTGATCAGATCAAGCGGCTCGGAGTCAGGATCGGCGATTACGTGCTGATCGAGAAGAGCGGCAAGATCATTGGTAAAGGCCCTGAAGTGACTAATCAATCCTTCGATTGTCGGAGACACAGAAACCGGTGCAGTGGGCCGCGCCTACTGCTGTTTCGGGAAAATTTTTATTCGTTCTGTGACGTTTCGCTCTCTTTTGCCATAGCAGAGTGAAGGGGTAACGCATACCCTCGAGCCAGGCAGCCAATTCAATGCCTGATCTCTGGAAGGGTGAGGCTCCCACTTCTGATCAAACGTGAGACCTGTCATCTCCGTGAAGAAAGGCGGCAACAATGACCGATCAATTGATTTCCTTTACCTCCCTTGCCGAGGCGCCTACTCACTATGCACGAGAACCCGTGGCTTCCTATGGCACTCGTGGCCTTCCACATACCTTCCGCTGCACGTCGGAATTCCTGACCAAACTCGAGACCTGCTTTGCCGAGCTCTGGTCGGTCGCGCCCCTTGGCCGGGCGGAGGTCGTGACGTCCGCGGGAGCCTTTGTCGAAAAGCCGGGCTTCCACGGCCTCGGCCGCGCGTTCGATCTGGACGCCATCTTCTGGTCTGAGCGGGATTTCGTAACGCTCAGGTTCCTCGAGGATACGAGGTTTTATCTCGGCATTGAAGCAATCCTGAGAAAGCACTTCGGAACGGTCTTGAACTTTCTTTATAACTCCGATCACCACGATCATTTACACTGCGACGACAGCACCGATGTAGGGTTTGTCAGAACCTCGCGCTCGCGCGTGCTGTTCGTGCAGGCTGCTGTCACTCACGTGCTCAACATCCCGGTCGACATCGATGGTCAATTCGGGCCTCAGACTGACCGCGGAATCATTGAAGCACTGGAGCAGCTCGAAATAACCGGGGATATTTTGGAGACCTCAGTATGGCTCGAATTTCTCTCAAGGCTTTCCGCGGCTGCTTTGTGACTCTTACCCGAGCGATACTTGTTCGTGAATTGAGTCAATAAATGCTCGAAACCGCGCCGGCTGCGTCGTCCACTCGCGCGGGTTCCATGCCATCAGATCTATGGACCGGCGCGCGTTCCAATTGTCATACGGGTTCCGATTGTCATACGGCCTCCGAGGAAACCCGAATCGGCTGACATGTTGTACGGCGCATCTGGAACATTACGAAAAAAAGGAGACTCACCATGTTGCGTGTATTTACCGCCCTCACCCTGATGGTCTGTCTTTGCTCTTCCGCCATTGCGGGCTTGGGACAAAAGAATTCCAAGAACAATACGAAGAGCAATGCCCTGCCGAAGAATGCGATTAACAATTCGACGCAGTTGCAGACGGAGATGAACGTGAGCGCCAATGTGACCGCCGAAGCGGTCCTCATTCCTCGGACCGATGTAACGCGGATTTTTGGCAAGGAAATAGCCAACAACTATGCCGTAATTCAGTTAATCGTCGGCAATAAGAGCTCCGACGCGGCGCTCATCGTGCACGGCATATTTATCGATTACACTCGATGGGCCTTGAGCGGATTCAAGCCGGGCCCTTCCGTCTCGATTGACGGGGTCAATCGAGACAAGGCGGATAAGTTTCAGGCGTCGACGGATTCACATCAGATTGCAAGCGAGGAGTATCGCGTTGTGCGGGGCCAGTTGTTGGACGCCCAGACGCGATCCGCTCGAAACTGGATTGTACGAGCGTTAACCCTCGCCGGGAGCATTGCCGGCGCATATGCCTTCAGCCTTAGGGAACAAGGATTTGTGCGAGGCATAGCCAGTTTCAATGGGACCATTGTGCCGGGAGTGCAGACACTGTGGCCGGACGGGACCGTTGAACAACTGAACCGAGTCAGCGACTTCGGATATAAAGCGAACACAGTGATCCCTCAAAAGGGCTCCGAAGTCATAGTTTGCTTCTTTCCTATCGATCGATTCCTGAGCCCGGGGTTTCGCCAGTTGTTCTTGCAATCTCCCGCGCTCTTCTTCTCGCCATTTCAGATGCTATTCGATAACACGATGAAGCCCGCGGTCGCCGCGGTACTTGGAAAGGATTTCGGCTTCGGCAAAGCGAACGACGTCGATACCCTCGCTAACTTACTGCCATGTTACAAAGCCATCTCCGCGTTGAGGTTCGCTGCGCACCCAAGTGATTCCGTCAGGCAAGCCTCCACGCAAAGTGATCCCAATGGCGGAGCCGTCGCCACAGATTCCGATTCGTCTCCCATTCAAACTAGATCGTCAGTCGACATACTCAGTCATCCGACGGAGGAGGCTTGTCTGGAGGAGTTCGGGCTTAGGAAGGACGACAAGCTTGGAATCGTCCTGAAGGATAAGGAGGCGGCCACGATCGAAAAGTTCAAGCGATTCCTGGTTCTCGATTTCATAAGCGAGATGAGCTTGAACAATGTGAAGGTTGTCGTCGATGGAGTCATGACCGTTGATGCGACATCAATAGCGGCAAAGATAGATGGAGTGCAGTTCGATAGGCTCGATAACTGCGGCGATGATCATAATCTCTGCTTTTGGGGCGACCCGTCGATCGCCGACGGAGTTCGGACGGGCTCAATCAACGGCGCCTACTTGACCGGGGGCGAGTTGAGAGTAGCGGAAGCCACGGCGCTCGGCATCAAAGTCGACACCATAACGGAAGGCTCGACGGATCAGCTATTGCACTTCTCGCTTAAGCTGAACAAGGCCATTCCTTTTGGAAAGAGCCTTCATTTCATTGTCGGTAAGACCCAGTCGCCGGGCACGACAGGCTCAAAGACGGCGAAGACGCTGGACAGCCCGCAGTGGGAATACGTGGTGGGGTATCCCATCGCCGGCCCGACCGTTTCAAAGGTGGAAATAGATTCTGCACAGAGCAAAGTGACGATCACGGGAACTGAATTTGTTGACACGCCGGACAACCCGCTCGTGGTAACACTGCACAAGCCGGACGGTAAACAGGCCGACGTAAGCGCCTCCGCGCTGACGATAAGCAGCTCGTCTCAGCTCGTTGTCCCAATTAGTGATCCCCAACCGGGTTGCTGGTCGGTAGGGGTCAAGGTGGGGAAGGTTCTGGCCCGCGAAGATCCGCCTCCGCCTCCTCACGTTAACACCTTCACCATCGAGCCCTCACCGAAAATCACATCCGCGAGGCGGGAAACCGAAAGGCGCTTGACGGTGACGGGCGACAATCTCATCGACGCCAAGACCTGCGACAACCAACCCATGCTGACCTTTCGATTGGTAAAGAGCAAAGATGCGGATCCGGATAATTCGCCTGATCTGGTTCCAACTTCAAGATCAACGGCTTCATGGACCCTGAGACTGCCCGCGGATTTCAGGCAGGGAACCGGGTTCGTGAAAGTCCTTGTGAACGGCAAGGCTTTGCCGGGCGCCGTTCAGTTGAAATAGAGGAACCCGCCGGGCTTTTCTCCGCGCTTGAAAACGCGGCGGGCTTGCACCTATGGTATCTCACTATTGGTCGAGTTCCGCCGCGTATGACAAAGAAAGAAGCTCAACAAGAGATCACTTCGCTTCGAAAGCTGATTCGGCGCCACGATGAACGCTATTATGTTTACAGCGATCCCGAGATCAGCGATTACGAGTACGACCAGCTACTGAAAAGCCTCTCTCAGCTCGAAGCAAAATACCCCGACTTGATCACTCCGGATTCGCCTACTCAACGAGTAGCGGGCCGTCCCGCGGATGAATTTCTCCGATATCAGCACCGCAGGCAGATGCTCTCGCTGGATAATACTTACTCGTACGAAGATCTCCGCGAGTGGCATCAACGAGTGCTCAAGGGCGCCGGCGTCGGCAACGTGGATTATGTCGCCGAGCTGAAGATCGACGGCCTGAGTATATCGGCGATTTACGAAAACGGATTGTTGACGAAGGGGGTCACGCGAGGAGACGGCGTGTTCGGCGAAGACGTCACTCAAAATGTCAGAACGATTCGCTCGCTTCCCCTTTCCATAATCAAAGACCAGCCGGCAGCGGCAGTAAGAGGGAACGACGAAATAGTAGAGAATGAAACAAAGGCCGCGCATGAAATAGAAGTACGGGGCGAAGTGGAAGTCCGAGGCGAAGCCTTTCTGCCTTCCGATGTCTTCGTTCGCATCAATGAGGATCGAGCCGAGCAGGGACTCCCGCTCTTTGCGAATCCGCGCAACGCGGCGAGTGGAACGATGAAGTCTCTCGACTCGAAGGTAGTCGCCAGGCGGAAACTCGACTGTTTTTGCTATGAGCTCTTCTTCGACGGCAAGAAGAAAACCAACACCCACTGGGAAACGCTCGACTGGCTTGGCTCGGCCGGATTCAAAGTTAATCCACATCGCAGGCTGTGCCGCTCCATTGAAGATGTTATCGAGTTTTGCGCCGAGTGGGAGTCAAAACGCGATGGCCTTGCTTATGAAACAGACGGCGTGGTCATCAAGGTGAACAGCATCGCTCTGCAAGCCGAGCTTGGAGCTACTTCAAAGGCTCCGCGCTGGGCGGTCGCTTACAAATACCCGGCCCGACAGGCTACGACGCTGTTGCGCGATATCACCGTGCAGGTAGGCCGCATCGGAACGCTAACGCCTGTAGCCGAATTGGAGCCGGTGCTGTTGGCGGGCACAACCGTATCCCGCGCGTCGCTCCATAATGAAGACCAGATCAAACGCCTCGGAGTCAGAATCGGCGACTATGTGTTGATCGAAAAGAGCGGGGAGATTATTCCCCAGGTGGTGAGGGTCATCGAGTCGCGCCGCGAAGGACGAGAGTCCGAGCTTCGAGACTTCGTTATGCCTACACACTGCCCCGTCTGCGGCGAGGAGGTTCGCCGGCTGCCCGGCGAGGTCGCATGGCGATGCGTCAACGCAACCTGTCGCTCGAAACTGGAAGGCGGCCTGAGGCTATTCGCGTCGCGAACCGCTATGCGGATCGAAGGGCTTGGTGAAGCGCTGATCGAGCAGTTGATAGTAGCCCAGCCGAAAAAGGACAAGAGGGGCGAGGTAGTGCTGCAGGACACCCGGCCTTTATTGCTTCCGCCGCTCGTGCAGGACTTTGCCGATCTCTATCGTCTGAAAGATCGGCGTGACGAGCTGATCAATCTGGAAAGGATGGGGCCGAAATCCGCGGATAATCTCCTGGCTCAGATCGAAGAGAGCCGCAATCGCGATCTCTTGCACCTGATCTACGGGCTCGGAATCCGCCACGTGGGAGAACGGACTGCACAGATACTGGCGGGCGCCTTCGAATCAATCGACGAATTGATGAACGCAAGCGCGGAACAACTCGCGGGAGTGTTCGAGATTGGAGAAGTGATCGCGGCTTCGATCGCCGATTGGTTCGGCGAACTTCGCAACCGCGAGTTAATCGAGCGATTGAAGGCCGCCGGGTTAAACACTCGGAGGCAGTTCCAACATCGAGAAACCACGGGCAGGACACTTGACGGCAAACAATTCGTCCTTACGGGCAAGCTATCCACGCTCAGCCGCGAAGATGCCAAAGTAATGATCGAAGCCAGGGGCGGCCGAGTTACAAGCTCGGTGACGAAAAAGACGGACTATATCGCCGCGGGTGACGATCCCGGATCGAAACTGGATCGTGCCCGCGAACTCGGAATCAATATCTTAAACGAAGATGAATTGATGGAACTGCTCGCCAGGAAATGATTTGCGGGAAACAACGAAACGGCGGAACAGACCGCCCTTCACATCGGAAGGTTACCCGGAGCAGTTCTTTCCGTGAAGCGACTAGCGAGCCTTCTCGACTAATAACTCGCGATTACCGATTGTCGCCCTGGGTTATAAGCCTGGCCACGACCAGCGGGAGCTCGCTGATATCGACCGGTTTCGACATATGGCCCTGATATCCCGACGCAAGCGCCTTCGATTCATCGGCGAGGCTTGCGTACCCGGTAAACGCAAGCGCAGGAACTGTTCCACCCTCTTCGGGACGGAGCGCCCGAATTTTTTGTATCAGATCGTAGCCATCTTCGCCCGGCATACCTATGTCGGAGATGATCAGGTCGGGTTTCCAGCGTTGCACTATCTTGAGCGCCTCTTTGGCTGTCGCGGCCTCGTGCACCTCAGCGCCGTATTGCGACAGGGCGACATTCATCAACTCGCGCGAATCAGAATGGTCGTCGACGACCAGTACCTTGGATCCTTGAAGTACATCCGGCAAGGCTTCGCCCACCGCATCTTGCGGCCCGGCTTTGTTGTGAGCAAGCCGAGTACGCGACTCCGCCGCCTTCGGGGAAGTTGTCGGTAAGCTAACGATGAAGGTCGCGCCCTTGCCGTCTCCTTCACTTTCGGCGGAGATGTTTCCGCCGTGCATTTCAACGAGCCGGCGAGCGATTGTGAGGCCGAGTCCAAGCCCGCCATGCGTTCTTTTTTCGCTGCCGTCGGCCTGACGAAATCGCTCGAATACGTGGGGCAGAAAGTCCGGCGTAATTCCCTGGCCGTTATCGCGCACCGAGATCACTGCTTCGTTTTCCGTTCTGCGAAGGCTCACTTCGACTCGGCCGCCCTTATGGCTGAATTTCAGGGCGTTTGATAAGAGATTGAGCACGGCCTGTTCCATGCGCACTTGATCTCCCGTGACCTCACAGTAATCCGAGCCTAATTTTGTCGTTATCTCAATGAGCTTTGCCTCGGCATTGGGTCGCATCGTCTCCACGGCCGACATAATGATGTCCGAGAGATTAACCTGCTTGGATTCAAGTCTGAGCTTACCGCTCATCAGGCGGGATATATCCAGCAGCTCGTTGATGATGGTCGCCTGTGCCATTGCGTTGCGGTCGATAACTTCGATCGCCTTTTCAATGTCATTTTTATCAAGCATTCCCGACCGCAGGAGCCGCGCCCAGCCAGATATTGCGTTGAGCGGAGTACGGAGCTCGTGCGACATCATCGCGAGAAAATCGTCCTTGACTCGATTCGCGGCCTCGGCCTCCCTTCTAGCCGCTTGCTCGCTCATTAGTGAGTCCTTTAACTCATCCTCGATGCGTTTGCGATGCGTAATATCGCGGGCAATAGTCGAGGCCGCGAGGAGAAGACCGCTCGCAGCTTTCATCGGAGATATGCTCAGCGAAACGTCGACGGGCACGCCGCTCTTCGTTACGCGAACCGTCTCAAAGTGGATGATCCGTTCTCCGCGCCGCAGCTTTGCCAGGATCTCGGGTTCTTCATCGGCTCTATCGGCAGGAGACAGAATATGAACCGGCTTGCCGATTATCTCTTTCGCCGAATAGCCAAAAATTCGTTCGGCTCCCGCATTCCAGGTCAGAATGATGCCTTCGAGCGACTTACTGAAGATGGCATCGTCGGATGATTCGACAATGGCGGCGAGATGCGAGCTCAGCTCTTCACCACGCTTGAGGGCATCTATATCGACCAGCATTAAAACGGCGCCGTCGACTTTATTATCAAGCGTCAGATATGGCCGAATGCGCAGTGAATACCAGCGACCGGCCCTATCTTTCACTTCGGCTTGCCTTGGGCTCACGGTCGAAATAACCTCGGCGCTCAGGGTCTCGAGGTCAACCGGCTCCAGATCGGTCTTGATGCGGCCGATTGGTTGACCTATGTCGGTTGCGAGAAGGTTAAGTTCCTTTTCGGCGGTCGACGTGAATCTCCGAATGGTCAGATCCCGAGAGAGAAGCACGATCGACATGTTGATGTTGCTGTGAAGATTAGACAGATCGCTATTCAGGCGGTTCAGTTCCTGGTTTCGGCCCTGCAACTCCTCGTTGACCGTGATCAATTCTTCATTAGCGGATTCAAGTTCTTCCTTTGAGGTCTCGAGTTCTTCGTTAATGCTTTGAAGTTCCTCGTTAGTCGATTGAACTTCTTCGTTGGAGGCCTGGAGCTCTTCGGTTGCGGCTTCGTGCTCTTCAAGAACGGATTGCAGATACTCGCGTGTCTCGTCGATCTCACGTTTCAACTGGGCGAGTTCCTGAGCTTGCTGCCTGTCGTCGCCATTTTTAGCCGGCTTCTTCGGGCTGCCGCCGGCCGGTTTCGCGCCGCCGTTAGAATTTTGGCGGGATGCCGTTCGGCGCTCGGGAGCCTCGAAGAGAACCAGATAGCAGCGATCTTTAAGATTCTTGAGCGGGATTACTTCGATGTTTACGCGGGCGGTCTTCTCGTCGTACTTGAGCGTAACTCCTTCCTTACGGACCCTCTGGCTCTCCTTCTTGGCTTTATTGAGAGCGCTGCGCAACGGCATCATTAAGCCTTCACGCGCCATCTTCAACAAATTGAAACTCGCCCTTCCGGGCGCCGGCGCGAGAAAGATGCTGGTTGCGCCGCGAAACTGAAGGATCTCCAGTTCGGAGTTAACCAGCACGCCGGCCGGCGCGTACCTGTTGAGCGTGACCCGGTCCGCCTCCCTTTGAGCATCCAACTCGGGCACGTCGCGCGGCATCGCCATTAATCGCACGGGATCTGGTCTTTTGATCAAGTGGTAGCCCGCTGTCGGACTCAGAGCAATGCTGCGGCGGGCAGTCGCCTTCTTCATGAAGATTCGATTTTTCTTGTCAACTACAGTAAACAGATCCGCATTCGTTCCGATGGATTCCGAAGCGCCGAGAAACAGGAACCCGTTGGGTTTGAGTGCGTAGTGTAACGTGGGAATTATTCTTTTGTGTTCGGAAGGCTCCAGATAGATCAGCAGATTTCGGCAGCTAATTAAATCAATTCTAGAGAAAGGCGGATCGCTCATGACGTTCTGGCGCGCGAACACGCACATATCTCGAATCGCCTTGCTGATGCGATAGCTGCCGTCTTCTTCTATAAAAAAGCGTCGCAGACGTTCCGGAGACAAGTCGTTTACGAGCGGCTTTGCATACAGCCCCGCTCTGGCCTTGTCAAGAAGGCCGTCATTTAAGTCGGTGGCGAATACTTGAATACCGACATTGTTCTTGATCTTCGATGCAAACTCGAGGAAGTTCATGGCAATCGAATATGCTTCCTGTCCCGTCGAACAGCCCAGCACCCAGACGCGAATGGGATCATCGAGAGAGCGGTTCTTCAGGAGCTTTGGGAATACCTCTTTCTTCAATACATCGAACGCTTCCGGATTACGGAAGAAGCCGGTAACGTTGATCAACATATCTTCGTAAAGCGACTGAAGCTCTCTTGGATCGTTTCTCAAATGGCGTAAATACGCATCGAGCGTCTTGACCTTGCACAGCAGCATTCGCCGAGCGATTCGCCTCTTAATCGTATTCTGCTTATAGGTAGAGAAATCGACCCCCAGGCCCTTTTTGATCAAGAGGAGGATTTTTTTCAGCGGGGCTTCTTTCAGAGAGGGCTGTTTCCATATTGCGGGCTCGATAAGACTGCTCGATGGCGCCGCTATGTTCTCGCCGTCGTCTCTCGAGTGTTCCGACAGAACATACGGATGCCGCGCAATTCTGGAAAGCTCTTTAGCGATGCCTTCCGGAGACAGGACAAAGTCGATGCAACCAGCCGCGATCGCGCTCCGAGGCATGCTTTCATACGCGGCGGATTCATCTTGAGCAAAGGTGATTCCGCCTTCGGCCTTGATCGCCTCACATCCCAGAGTGCCGTCCGATGCGGTGCCCGAAAGTATGACCGCTATCGCCTTCTCGCGGCGGTCTTCGGCCAGCGAGTATAAGAAAGAATCGATGGGCCTGGGCGGGCCGTCGGCTCTTTCGCGCGGCAGGAGTTTTAAGTACTTCCCGGAAATATGAATGCTGGTATTCGGAGGAATGACATAGACCTTATTCGGTTCGATGCGAGTGTTGTTCTCAGCCTCGCGCACATCCATCGACGTGGCTTTGGACAGGAGCTTTGGAAGAGCGCTCTCGCGAATAGGATCAAGGTGCTGAACCAGGACAAAGCTCATGCCTGAATCGACGGGAAGATGGCGGAGCAACTGTAGGAACGCTTCGAGCCCGCCCGCGGATGCGCCGCAACCTACTACAGGAAATAAGGCCTCAGCCGATCTTTCTTTCTCTATATTATTATTCCCACTAACAAAATCCCGGTCTTCTTTGTTTGAATAAGGCTCGGCCTTTCCTGATAGTCTAGTGACCTTTTGTTTTTTAGAGACCCCTCCGGACTTAACCGACTTTCTTGCTCGAGCCATTTATTACAGCTCCTCCGGTACCCTTGCGCGACGACGAAATGAGATCAAAGAAATATTATGAAACTGCGCGCCCCGGGGTTTAGCTGCGCCGTTCCGAGGGAAGACAAATGCCCTTGTGGATTCCCATATTACCCCACTTGCCTTACCTGTCAAAGGGAGCAGGAGAAGATCGAAGGAAAAGGCCGTTTCGGGAAATTTCTCCCCTGGCGTGATTCACCGAAGGGGAACGCGTTAATAGCGGGGGACCAGCGAAGCGCAGCCCCCGGTGCGAGGGAGGGTATGTTCCCTCCAGGGGAACGGTGCGTTTCAAACGGAATGCGGAGAACTCCGCATCTGAATATCGACCCGAGATTTCTAAGCACCTCACCATATCCACATTGCTCCAGCAAAAATCCTCTTCCCCATTCAGTTAAGCGCCTCGAATCCGTTTGCGTGTTCTGAACTCACTGAGTATTATGCGTGCTTGCTTTTTTGGCCCGGCGAGAACAAAGCACACTCAAAATAAGATTTGTCCCGCTTAGAAGTTAATTGTACGGGTGTGCTCCACAAGCTTCTCGCCCACTCTTATTGGAGGTTCAACCATGACAGCCCTCAAGCGCCTTGCCGCCGCGCTGGCGGTGACGACTATTCTCCTCACCTGTACTGTCCATGCCGCAATAGACGATCTCGACAACGTCATCTTCGAAGGAACGGTATCCGATCCGACCGGCGCGGCCATAAAGGACGCCCTCGTTAAGGCGATTCATTCATCAACCCAAATCACAAAGAGCGCTGTTACGAACGCCGACGGCCGATATCGTATCGTTGTTCCAAATTCCGGAGACTATTCAATAGCTGTCGAAGCCGCGGGCTTCGTCCGGCATGAGAGGGCCGGTCTTGCTACAGTCGCCGGGAGAACGATCGCAATCAACTTCGCTCTTGCGCCCGCCGGAGTAAGTGAGCAGGTATCCGTAACAGCATCAGCCAATCCGTTGATCGACACCAATCGCACGGTAGTCGGCGATACCGTCACACAACAGGAAATTCAATCACTGCCCTTGATCGACCGGGATCCATTGCGCTTGGTTTTCTTACTCGGAGGAGTTACCGAAGGGCCGCTCGCCACTTCGGATCTTGCCGAAGAAGGAGGCGGGACATTTCTGCGAAGCGCGCCGATCGAAGCAGGCTCCTTCTCGCTCACGGGCGCGCCTGCGACATCAAACAACATCACTATTGACGGGCTTGATAATAATGACGACCGCGCGGCCAGGGAGCGAATTTCGCTCAGTCCGGAATCACTCGAAGAGATTCAGATTATTACCAATCAATACGCGGCTGAGTATGGACGAGCATCAGGCGGGCGGATCAACCTTCGCACTCGAGGCGGGACGAATCAATTTCGCGGCCAGGCATACTTCTACTTCGGCGATGAAGCGTTGAATGCCAACACCTTCTTCAGAAACGCGCGGGGCCTGGGCCGCATACCTCAGCAACAGCTTCGCGAAGGGGCTACAATCGGCGGGCCGCTCATAACCGATCGCATTTTCTTCTTTGGATCGTTCGAACGATTGAACGTGAGCGACAGCGCGGAGATCGATGCTCTTGTCCCTGTCGCGCAAAATCCGCGGTTCCTTCTGCCTGCGCCAAATCAGCCGGTCGCATCTGGAAGCGAGACCGGGAGGTTTCTTGAAGATATCTCAACACCTGAAGTGCGAAACATCGGTAATGCGAGAGTCGATCTGAAGGTAAGCGACAGGCACACCGCATTCGCGCGATTCGACATCGCGCGCGGCTCGAATAAGCGCGGTTTCCCGGGAGGCTCGCGGCTTGCGGAAACGATACTCTCCGATGGCCGAGATTCGGATTCGATCAGCGGTACGAGCAACTTCACTATCTCCGGCAGCCTTATAAATCAGGCGCGGTTTCAGTATTCGAGACTCTTGCCGCGCACTTCAGCAGACTTCGATTCGGTGGGAGTAATAATCAACGATCCGGCCCGCATCGTCGCGGGCCTGTTCACGGGCAGCAGCGGTTCGCCTGCATTCGCGCGAGAAGAGAGGCGATTACAATTTCAGGACAGCTTGATGTGGCTGCGCGGAAGCCACCTGATAAAAGCCGGCGGAGACGTGCAGCTCATAAGATCATCCTTCACGGATCTCTTCGCCGCTGGCGGAGAATTCACGTTCGATTCGATAGCTGATTTCCTGGCGGGACGGCCCAGCAGATTCCTGCAGCGGTTCGATACTCAAAGCAAGATCTCGAATCGAGTCGTCGGCCTGTTCGCGCAGGATGAATGGAAGCTCAAGCCCAATCTTACGCTGTCGTTCGGCGGTCGATGGGACAATGAATCGGCCCTCGAGGACAGAGATAACCTCTCGCCTCGAATTGCTCTTGCATGGGATCCGTTCGGCGGCAGGCTTTTCCGCTCATTCAAGCACCTTTCACAACCCGGCAAGACTGTCGTGCGGGCAGGCTTCGGCCTTTTTTACAACCGGGCGCTGCTTCGAACCCTCGACGATTTTTCTCTTGGGCGGTCTACAAAGACGGTTGATTCAGATATCAGCTCGCAGGTGCTCGCGTCGGTCAACTTCCCAGCCCCGATCACCGACAGATCGCTTGTCGATCGGTTCGGCGTCTCGGAGAGTCAGTTTCTGCGAAGAGTAAATAAGGATCTACAGATTCCGTACACCTCGCAGACGGGACTCGGAATCGAGCGACAGATATCACGAAATATCGTAGTCACCGGCGATTACATTTTTACCAGAGGGGTTCACTTATGGCGCGAAACGAACATAAACGCTCCCGTGCTTCCGTCGGGATTTAATTCGTTTACCGCATTCCTGCTGAGCCGCGACTTCGACAACAGACGCGGAGCCGGCGGCTCGCGCCCCATCTCGTCCGCGAACGCCGACATCGTGCGATTCAACGCGAGCGAAGCGACTTCGACTACGGCGGGCGCAATTACGAGTGAAAACGGAATCAGAATTCTGACACTGGGCTTGAACGCGCCTCGCTCATCGAATATCACCGCCGCGCTTGCGGCAATTCGTCCTCTGCGGCCCGATCCTTCACTTGTCGAAGTCGAGCAGCTCGAGTCTACCGGCAATAGCTTCTATCATGCCGGGATTTTCGCCGTGCGTTATTCGCGCAGCCGCGTTCACCTTCGCGCGGTTTATACCTATTCGAAGCTGATCGATGAAGGTACGACCAACACCGCATCGCCGCAGGATCTACTCGATAGACGGGCAGAGCGCGGGCTCTCATTGCAGGATCAACGTCATCGATTCACTTTTAGCGGCTTGTTCCAGCTTCCATACCTGAAGCTCGACCTTTCGCCGATCATATCGTTCGGTTCCTCAAAGCCATTCAACCTTTCGGCCGGATTCGATCGGAACCTGAACGACATCGAGAACGATCGCCCGCTTGTAGTAACGGATATTGGCAGGCCTGTGTGGCGTCGACCCGGCAGTCCCGCCGCCGCCGACGTTCGCTCGGCGCTTGCCTTCGCGCCGATAGGTTCAAGCGGAGATCTTCAGCGAGATTTCGGGATTGGTCCGGGCACGAGGACTATAGACTTGCGAGCCTCTCGAGTCTTTGCGATTAACGAGAAACTCAAGCTTACAACGGCAGTGGACGCCTTCAACGTGTTTAACAATACGGTATTCAACTTCGGAGCGGAGTTTATCGAAGAGAGCGATCAGGATTTTCTCAAGCCGCGTAGAACACAGCGGCCTCGGACCATCCATCTCAGCCTGAAGCTGCAGTTCTGATGCGATCATTCTACGCCTGGCGGCGGGCGATTTCGGGAGGCGTGAGCTTGGTGGTCTCCCTGCTCCATGAGGGTCGATGACGGAGGCGGGATTGAACCTTTTGAAGATTGCCTTCTATTCGCGATGCTAACGGCCCGGTCGGTTTAAGAGCCTTCGCGCCCTCGAGGAGCTTCAGCGCGCGTTCATCATCGAGAACGCTCATTGCGCATTCGCCTCCTTGTTGATACGCGCGAAGCGCCGCCGGGTCGCGGCCATAGGCGTTGGCCAGTCTTTCGTATTCAACCGCCGCTTCCTTGTCCATGCCAGATTCGTGAAGATAATCGCAGAGGATCATCCAATCCCTGAGCGGAAGCCGCACCTTTGTCTCTTCGCCATCCGGATAAGAAGACAACAGACCATCGTAGGCATACAGCGCGGCTTCTGTGTCGTTGTTCGCCAGATGAAGCTTAATAAGCTGACCATATGTCTGGTTCAACTTTTCGTAATCGAGTTTTCTTTGATAAACCTGGATCAGCGCCATTATCGCATTCGCGTCGTTCTGATTTTTCGCCAGGTGAATCTTGATCTTGCTTTCCGCTACCGCAATGTCGCCCTTGTCGAGAATTTCCAGAGCTTCGTTGACCGCGAGCGCGGCCGCGAATGACACCTTCGCTTCGATTCGCGGATTAACGAATCGCTCTTCGACCTTAAGATACTTAATCAGGAAAGCGAAGCCTGCCCCGAACAGAAATCCCGCGATGTGCACCGAGTGCGCGATGCCCGACACTTGGCCGGATTTCTGAATCCACCACCAGAAGAGAATCTCGTTGGTAAAGAAGTAAAGCAGACAGAAATAGGCGGGAACCTTGATAATGCCAAACGGCTTCTTTCCAAAGATCATCAATGGAACAGCGAGTCCAATAGCGACCCACGCGAGTTTTATTTTGGTGGTGTACAAGCGCACCAGAAATGCCCCCATCGTCCCGAAGATCGCGCCCGAAGCGCCGATTAACGGGGCCGCCGCCGGACTGAATAAGAACGGCAAACACGCCGCGGCTCCGGCAAGAAGATAGAATCCCAAAAACAACGGCCTGCCATATAAATCTTCGAGACTGAAGGCAACGGCAAAGAAAAAAACCATATTCCCGAATAGGTGTAATGTGCTGCTGTGTAGAAATGCGTAGGTGAATACCTGGTAAAGACGCCAGTTCCCATTTGGCGCTAATCCGAATTTGAAATGTGTGTTTGCTTCAACCGCCTCTCGATATTCATTGAGCCTGACTTCGAATTGCTCGCGAATCTGGATGGCGTCCGATGTCCTCAGCCAGGCCGTGTACTCGCGCTTGGTGCTGTCGCGCTCGAGCTGGCCTTCGATGTCATCCTTCTCTTCCTTCGGGATAAAACCGCTCTTGAAGAGATCGTCTCGCAGCTTGTCGTCAGCGAGAATGGGACGATTGTTGTTGAGCAGGAACCTGACTTCCTTCGCGGTTCGTTCAACAGCCCGATCCTCGGGCGCGGTGGAAGGCAGGCTTACATAATAGACGAGCACGTTGAGGGCCATGATTCCAAACGTGATCCAGGGCACCCTTCTAACGGTCGAGTATTCATTCCCGATGGGGATAAGCACGAAACAGGCATTGATTATAAGGACTACGATTATCGTAATGAGGAATAGGAGGTCCAGCATTAAACGATCCTCTGGGGCGAAGAACTATAAGGGGCTACTTATGAAAACGGGAGGCGCTGCTATTACGTCTGGCTTCGAATCGGCTGCTTCGAAAAACTGGAGATGATCTTATCAGAGGGTCAATAACCCAGCAACACTATTGTCAACTCAACTACTTATCTTCCTTCGGCGGCTGCTGCTCTGCTTCGGGACCTAACGCGATTGAGCCCGCGGGTATTCGAATGATATGACGGCCCGGCGGGGTGGACCCGCGCTGGAGCTCAGGATTCAAGTCAATGAGAGTAGAGTAGGAGAGTTTGAGGCTCTTGGCGAGCGAACGTAGATCGGTCTGCTTGTTGATGGTGTGTGTAGCGAATTTTGGTTGATAGGTCGGCGGCACTTCGAGGCCGTATTTCCTGGGGTCTTTTGCGATTGCAACCACCGCCAGAATCGCGGGAACGTAGTTCCTGGTCTCCTGAGGAAGGAAGCCTGCCTGTCGTACGCTCCAGAAGTCCCGGCCTCCGGTTCGGCCGATAGTATTATCGACGTGTCTCTCGCCCGTGTTATAGGCCGCCAGAGCCAATTCCCAGTTGCCGTGATAGCGATTGCCGAGAAACTTTAGATAGCGAGCGGCCGCTCTCGTCGATTTTTCCGGATTGGAGCGCTCATCCAGCCAGTAATTCTGCTGGAGCCCGAATCGCGCCGCGGTGGAGGGGACGAACTGCCAGATGCCTTTAGCGCCGGCCGACGAGAGAGCATATGGATTCCAACCCGATTCAAGCTGCGCCAGCCATACGAGGTCGGTAGGCACCCCTTCTTCTTTGAAGATTTTCTCAGCCAGGGCGCGATAGCGAACGGAACGCTGAAAGCCTGCTTCGATCGTTGAACGACCGCGTCCTCGCGTGAAGTATCCGATGAATTGCCTGACCGGAGCCGCCGCCGTGAAGTCGAAGTTGAATGCGCTTCTCGTTATTTCTTCGGCGCTCTCCACGGCTTCCGCCAGATCCGCGTCGGACAGACTGGCGATCCTGTCGAGCGGAGAGGGCTCGTATCGCTGTTCGCTGAAACCGCTGCCTCGTTGTTCCTGCGCCGCGATCTGATGCCGGTTGATCTTTTCAATAAGCTCGCGATAGTAAATACGCAACTGATCGTTGGAACGGACATCTACGGCCGCAACAAGAAGCGAATCGACTGCTTCGTCGAACTCGCGCCGCGCCCGATCAAGCTCGCCTCCGTCGTAGGCTTGCTGACCCGCTGTATAATGCAGCTCGGCGACTCTAATGAGTTCCTTAGTATCTACGCTGAGTGATTGTCCGGCGTACGCGATCGAAGCGGCGCCGGGAGCAACCTGGAGCATTCCGAAACAAGCCAGCCAAATGAATTGTATCAAGGTATTACGTGCGGTCATTGTTCTTAGAAACGCCAGGGGGCGTCTGAGGTTCGATTTTGTATTATACCCAGCCTTATGCAGGCCTGAAAGGCCGACTATAAAATAGCCAGCGGCAAGAGCGTAGCGCGTCGCCCCTGATCACGGCCGCGAATGCCCGGCTGCGCCGGCCTCGGCTCATTTACGCGTTCCCCTCCAGGAAACATCGGTTAAGCGCCCAAGTCTGTGGCGCAAATTGACTTGAGACTCACCCCGGCACTACCATAGCCGTCACGGCGAAACTAAAATGGCTCGAACCGCCACTCGCGTCAATATCGGCAAGCACAAGATCGAGCTCTCGAATCTTCAGAAGGTTCTCTTTCCGTCCGACAACATCATTAAAGCCGAGTTGATCGAATACTATCATCGCATCGCCCCAACCCTGATCAAGCATGTCAAAGGGAGGCCTCTGTCGCTTGTCCGGTTTCCGGACGGGGTCGACGGAGAATCCTTCTTTCAAAAAAATCGGCCCGAATGGGCGCCGAGCTGGATAGATCACGTGGCCCTCGGCGACGAAGACAAGGTCGACTATGTCATAGCTAATGAAGAAGCGACTCTCGTCTGGCTTGCGAATCTGGCCTGCATCGAATGCCATCAGATGCATTCACGGCAGCCGCATCTCGACAAACCCGACTACATCGTGTTCGACATCGACCCTCCGCCGAACACCCCGTTTACCCATATAGTCGATATCGCATTCGACTTGAAGGCTCACATCGAAACTTACGGCTATCACACCTTCGTGAAGACAACCGGCGGCAAGGGCGTTCATATCGTAACTCCAATAGAAGCGAAATGGGGATTCGATCAGATTCACGAAACCGCGGTATCGATAGCAAAGCCGTTTATCGAAAGCCACGGCAGTACTACGACTCTTCACGTCAAAAAGGAGTTAAGGCAGGGCAAGACCTTCATCGACATTCATCGCAATCGGACATATCAGACCATCGTGTCCGCCTACAGCGTCCGCGGCCGGGATGGAGCGCCGGTGTCGATGCCGCTCCACTGGGAAGAGCTGCAAGGGCTCACCGAACAGACTCAATTCAACCTTCACACGGCCGTCGACAAGGTGATTCGCGACGGCGACGCATGGGAGACAATAGGCGCCTACGCCGTTTCGCTTCATACGGAGCGCAAGCAGGTCGCGGTACGCAAGCGAAAGAGCCCCAAGGGCGCTGACAAGCCCGCCGAGTCGCTTTCCGAATACGCCCGAAAGAGGAGCTTCGATAAGACCCCGGAACCCGCGCCTGCTCCTGATGCCGGAACCGGTGATTCGTTCGTCATTCATCGGCATCACGCGTCCCGGCTGCATTACGACGTAAGGCTTGAACAGAATGGAGCGCTGAAATCATTCGCCGTGCCAAAAGGCGTTCCGCCACGTCCGGGCATAAAACGGATGGCCGTCAACACGGAAGATCATCCATTGAGGTATCTCGAGTTCGAAGGCGTCATTCCAAAGGGACAGTACGGCGCCGGAAACATGTGGGTCTTCGCGCGCGGCCGATACGAGGTCACAAAAGAGAAGAAGGAGGGCTTTTATTTCCGAACAACCAGCCGCGAGCTGAACGCCGAATATAGAATGATTCATACCAAAGAAAAAGACTGGTTGATGGAGCGCGTAGATCAGCCGCAGGTCGACTGGCTGAGGGATCCAATCGAGCCGATGCTTGCTCAAATACGAGAGCAACCCTTTGATTCGGATGATTATTTGTTTGAGATCAAATGGGACGGCATTCGCGCTATGATCGCGCTTGACGAAGGCGAGATCACCATACGAAGCCGAAGCCAGCGAATCGTCACCAAGCACTATCCGGAGCTCCTGAAGCCTGCCGAGGCATTTCGGGCGACATCCGCTCTGTTTGACGGAGAGATAGTCTGTCTTGACGACGGCGGAAGGCCCATCTTCGAAAACTCCGTTCGACGCCTTCAACAATCGAGCGAAGGAGCCATTGCAAGAGTGGCCGCGAAACATCCGGCGGTCTGTTATCTCTTCGACTGTCTCTATCTCGATGGCCGCCCGATCACAAGCGAGCCGTTGTGGAGGCGGCGGGAATGGCTCGCGGATTCAGTTAGAAAGAACGACGTCTATAGAGTCAGCGAAGTTGTCAACGAAGGTGTTCTCCTGTTTGGAGCCGCTTCGGAAATGGGTCTCGAAGGAATCGTGGCCAAGGAGCGAAATAGCGTATATACGCCGGGGCGGCGAACGGACTCCTGGTTAAAGATCAAGTCCCACCGTACTACCGAAGGCGTGATCCTCGGTTATACCCGAGGCGAAGGCGATCGAGCCCAATACTTCGGCGCGGTGCAGCTTGGAAAGTACGACGGCGAAACACTCCGCTATATCGGCAAAGCCGGTGGCGGCTTCGATCAGCGGACGCTGCGGGAGGTTCATACCTCGCTGAAGAAATTCAAACCCGTTCCTCGCTATATCAAGGAGAAACCGCTCGACGACGCACAAACTACGTGGATCACTCCCGAGCTCGTCTGCGAGGTAAGATATTCATCGTTGACCAAAGACGCTATATTGCGCGAACCCGTGTTTCTTAGAATGCGGCCGGATCTCAAGCCGGGTGACGTGCATTAGAGCGCTGAGCTGCAGACCGGCAGGCGGCGGCCTTCCGCCGGGCGGCGGCCTACCGCACCACCGATCTCCTGAAGACTTCCCTCACAGGCCCTCGCGAAAAATTCCCGTCCTATAGCTTCTCAGAAACGCTTTTAGCCTGACTGAACAGCAACAGGTAATCTCTTCCACCGGCTTTGGAGTCTGTTCCGGACATATTGAAGCCGCCAAACGGATGCACATCCACAAGCGCTCCGGTGCACTTGCGATTGAGATACAGATTGCCTACGTGGAAGTCGCGTCTGGCCTGTTCGAGCCGCCGCCGCTCACTCGAAAACACCGCACCGGTCAGGCCGAATTCCGTGTTGTTGGCTATCTCGAGAGCCTCGTCGTAGTCGTTCGCTCGAAACGCGGCAAGCACGGGCCCGAAGATTTCTTCTTGAGAAATTCGGGCCTTCGGCTCGACATCGGAAATGACGGTGGGCTTTATGAACCAGCCGCGCTGGTCCTCGTTTTGAGGGCCTCCGCCCGCGAGCAGCTTTCCTTCGCCCTTGCCGATCTTGATGTAATCAAGGATGGAGTTATAGGCGCTTTTGCTCGAGACCGGTCCCATCCAGTTCTCCTGCTCGCGAACGGGGCCGATCTTGAGAGCGGCCGCGCGTTCGGCGACGCGGCCAACCACGTGATCGTAGACGTCCTTCACAACTACCAGCCGCGAGCAAGCTGAGCACTTCTGTCCCGAGTAGCCGAATGCCGCCATCACGGCGCCGTCAATGGCGGCGTCGAGATCGGCGGTCTCGTCGATGACTATCGTATCCTTGCCCCCCATCTCGGCGACGACGCGCTTGATCCAGAGCTGTCCTTCGGCGGTCTTTGAGGCGAGCTCGTTAATGTGCAGGCCTACCTCGCGCGATCCCGTAAAAGCGATGAAGCGGGTTCGAGCATTCCCGACCAGATAATCGCCGATGCGGCTGCCGCTGCCGGGAACAAAATTGACGACACCCGGCGGCAGAGAGATTTCTTCGAGTACTTCTACAAACTTGGCTGCTGTGATAGGGCTGTCGCTTGAAGGCTTCAGCACGACCGTGTTGCCTGCGACTACCGAAGCGAGAGTCATTCCCGCCATTATTGCCAGGGGGAAGTTCCAGGGCGGAATGACCACGCCGACTCCGAGCGGAATATAATAGAGCTCGTTCTGTTCGCCCGGCAGCGGCGTCAACGGCTGCTCGCGGCTGTATCGGATCATTTCTCGAGCGTAGAAATCGCTGAAGTCTATCGCCTCGGCTACGTCCGCATCCGCTTCGACCCATGACTTACCGGTTTCGAGCACCATCAGAGCCGTGAATTCCGTCTTGCGCCTTCTCATAGCCGCCGCGGCTTTGAGAAGATATCGGGCGCGCACCTCGGGCTCGACGTTTTTCCATTCCTTGAAAGCCTTTGTCGCTTCATCAATGGCTTTGTCCGCCAATTCAATGCTCGCCTTATGGACCAATCCAACTACCTCATCGAAGTTCGAGGGGTTGGGCGAAGCCAGCAGATCGCCGGTCGTGTAGCGCTTGCCGCCGATTATCAACGGATATTCGCGCCCGAATTGAGACTCTATGTTCGAAATGGCCTCACGCATGAGGCCGGCATTTCGCTCGTTGGAGAAATCGGTAAGCGGCTCGTTCTGAAATGCAGGAAGCATGGTCAATCCTTTCTCGGTTGATTAATAGTGCTCTGATGAATTTACTTCAAATCCAGCCAATTCTTCTGATGCCTTCTATAGATTTGAATAATGGAATCTTCCTGGCGCGAGCCACTTTATTACCGCGTGTCAATCTTACGCAAGCAAACTTCCCTCGGCAAATCTCCCTCGAATTCTCCTCCGCTCTCTTCAGTTGTTCGCCGCTGAAAGCTCGCTCTCGAACGGCCATTCCCCTCTTTTCCAGGAGCGCCACAAATAAATACCCAGACCGAGCACGATCAAAACCAGCGCGTACTTGAGCTGCTTCTGGAACCCATCCCGCATAAGCAAGACGTAGATGAACCCGATCAGCGCCAGTATTGCCGGCAATGGATAAAGCCACATTCGAAACGGCCTCGGTAAATCCGGCTGCTTGTTTCGCAGTACGATCAGGCCGACTGTTTGCGACAGGAACTGAATCAGCAACCTGATGACCACCAACGCCTTGATCACATCCTCGAGCTTGAGAAAACAAAACAAAGCCGCCACCGTTCCCATCACAAGCAAAGACACATAGGGGAATCGATGTTTAGGATGGACGCGTGAGAAGACTTTGAAGTAATTGCCGTCCAAAGACGCGGCATAGGGAACGCGAGAATAGCCCAGTATCAATGAGAATACCGACGCGAATGCCGTCCACATTATCAGCAGCGAGACAAGCACCGCCTCCCAGCAGCCCTTGCCATATATTCGCTCCATGAAATCGGCCACGACGTAGCGCCGCGCGTCCGACGCCGCGGTCTCGCCCAGATCCCTCCACGGCACCACACCCAGGATGCTTATGTTCATGATCACGTAGAGGACGGCTACCAGTAGAATAGAATAGATGATCGCCCGGGGTATGTTTCGTCCGGGATCCTTCACCTCCTCGCCAAAGAAACACACGTTGTAATAGCCCCAGTAGTCATACAACGAGACAAGCAGGGCCGCGCCGAGCCCCGTGAAGAATTTCGGCGACAACGTGAATGCATCCGGAGGAAAATCAAACGCAAGCCCGGGGTTGAAATGCGTGACGCCCGATACAATCACCCATAACACCGTCAACAGCACTCCTACGCCGAGAACCTTCGAGAGCCGGCCGATTATTGTTATTCGCCTGTAGAGCAAGAACACAGCGAGGACGCAAACACCGATGGCTAAAAACGTACTGGCCGTAACGACGAAACTCGCGTCCAACGAGCCTAGCCACGGCAGGGAAAGGTGAGCCCCCTTTGTTCCGATTTGCGTGCCGAGTGAGGGCCAGACATAGGTCGCGTAAAGCGATAATCCTATGCATCCGGAGGCTATCGAGAGCGGGGCGCTGAAGGTGAGTTGCCAGATGAAGAGGAACGACATCAAGCGGCCCAGCTTCTTCTTGCCGTAAGCCTCCGACAGATATCTGTAAGAGCCGCCCGAGCCTGGAAACGCGGCGCCCAACTCGGCCCAAACCAGGCCATCGCACATCGCGATGCCTGCCCCTATGATCCATCCGATCATCGCCTGCGGCCCGCCCATCGCTACTATGATCAGAGGTATTGTTATGAACGGACCGACGCCTACCATATCGATCACATTCAACGTAGTAGCGCTCGAAAGCGTGACGCCTCGGATCAATCCGTGCGGCTCGGCTGATTTCTCGGTCATCACTGCCTCTCGTGACCCGCGCTGATGATGTTCACAAAAAGCCGAACGGCGCCCGGCACTCCCGCCGGAAGCTGCCTGAAGAATGCATAACCCGTGAAAATGTATGTTCCCTTGCCGTAGCTCGCCTTAACTAAACCGCCTTCCAACGGAAGCTCGCCGGGATCGTGAGAGGACAGAAGCGGCTTGTAGCGCTTGTCCCAGATTATCGAGGGAGAGCCGATTCCGGGACCGTAAGCCTTCGTGAAAAAGTATACGCCGCGCTCTTGAATCCATCCGTCGAAATCTCGCGGTTGAATCTCGTTTGGATAATGAAAAACTCTGTCTCCCGGGTCCAATAGTTTCACGGGCGCTTCTTCGACGGTAACGCGCGCGGCGGTTGCCCACGCCGGATATGGAGTGTACTTGCCCGCGTTGAATGCCGCGACGCCCATGTTGTATTGAACCACCAAGGTTCTGCTGGAATCTCATCGCCCGCTCCCATCAAATAGCCTACCTTCAGATCTGGAGGGGTCTTGACGGAAAGAACGCTGACCTCCTGCACCGCCGGTCTGTAGTAGTAGAAGGTTCCGAGATCTCGCCGGCCCACTACCGAGAACCCTTCCGAGTACCGCTTTCCATCGAGCTCGACAATGGCCTTGATCTCATACTGGCGCTCGCTCACTCTCGCGGGAGTTATCTTGAATTTCGCCGAGCCTATCTCGCCCTCCTTTTGAAGAGACACCGTCTGTGAAGCAGGTTCACATTTCCATCCTTCGGGAAGATCAAGTCTAGCCTGCGCGTTAATAGGCTTCGGCGTGTTGCTTCGAATATCGACCGTCACCTCTGTTGCATCGAGGCGTGACTCGCTCACTATTTGTGTCGAGGATTGGAGCTCGACCGATAGAGGCGGACCTACCGCGAGCGGACGCTGTTCCTGACCGTAGACAGGATCTGCGTATCGGACTTGAGCAACGCCGCCGATCCGCCCCGTGCCTCCTTCGACGTGATATGAAGCAATTGCGTGAACGGGCCACGGCGGAAGCCCGAGTGTTTGATATCGAGGCTGATCTATGGTGACTATGCTCTCTTTTTGCGGATCAGTCCGATGCCAGTAGGGCCGCGTATACTCGGCGTTGTCCGGAACTTTGACCCTGAATCGAACGAACGAATCGTCGCCTGAGTTGAGCGGTTTCAGCCCCTTTCGAAGCTCGCTGTACTGCCAGCCTTGCGGCAGCTCCAACTGAATTTCGTCAGGAGTTACCGTGTACTTACTCCTGTTGTAGATTCGCGCCGTAAGCGAGAAGGTCTGGCCCGGCGCCGCCATCAGAAAGGTTCGCTGGGAAGCAGGTATCTCGACCGGTTCGCCCGAAGCCGCAGCCGGCGCATCCGCATCAACCATCACCTCCAGAGCTATTCCCAATGCTAAATTCGCCGCCGCCTCAAATTGCTCGTGTTTTGTGCGGAGCCGATCAAGCAGCTCGCCTTTCGCGGCCGGACTCAAAGAAGAGGACTCAATACGCGGCAGGAGATCATTAACGATCGCCAGACCCGCGAGCAGGGCGGGCGCGGCAAGCGAAGGGTCATCGGGTCTCACCGCGCCAGTAGCGTCGTTCACGCGATGCTCGAGCTCTATCAGTTGCGGTTTTAGAAAAGGGACTTTCGATTCTTCGGCTCCCAGTGCAGACGCAAGGCCGGACAGGCTCGTGTCTATGCCATCATAAAAACTGTGCTCCTTCGTCTCGGTTGAACCGATCGTCGATTGGAGCAGTTTGTAGTAGCTGTAGCGATGGCCGGGTCCTATTCGGCCCCCTCCCGAGCCCTGCGATACCTGACGGCTATACCCTTCGAGTCCGAATTGCGCGTAGGAGACTCCGAGCGACGGGTCATATGCGCCGGTATCGAGCCTGAGCGTGTAGTCCTCCGTGGACCTGACGTTGTCCATGTAGAGCTTCTTCGCCTGCCACGGCAGCAATCCTTCCTTGAGCTGCTGGGGGAATCGGGATGGATCAGCAGCCGCTTTGAAGGCTTCGCGGCCTACCATTCCGGCAGCCTGATGATTGCCGTGGCCGTCTCGCCGCGTGCCTTGAAACCTCGATACGACGACGTCCGGCCTCTGCTCGCGTATGACTCTGACGATGTCCTCGAGCGAGGAGTCGTGCCCTCCCCATTTGTTAAGGGTTTCTTCCGCGTTCTTTGAAAAACCGAAGTCGGCCACCTTCGTGAACCTCTGTTCAACACCGTAGTATTGGCCGGCCGCCAGCAACTCCAGGGTACGCAGTACTCCGAGGGCGTCGAAGAGCTCGCTGCCGGTTCGGTTCTGGCCGCCCTCGCCTCGATTGAGAGTCACAAGAGTCACGCTCGCCCCGTGGCCTCTTGCCTCGAGTGTGAGCATTCCGGCGTCTTCGTCGTCCGGATGCGCGGTAACAAAAGTCATCCGCGCGGTAGTTCGAAGTTTCCGAAGCGCCTGTTCGAGACCGGCTATGCCCTCATCGGCGGGAAGCCGGCGTTCTTCCGCTATAACGCGACGTGAAGGACAAAGAGGGAAAACGAGCAACAACGCAAGCAGGGAGACCGCTTGCTTGAGGGACAACCTGGGAAACGGCGAGATCATTGCGCATTCCTCGTTGAGTGAAATGGGTGCTGCTTAAGGAAGGAGTTTAAACCAAGACGCACCGCACGAGAAATGAACGCGAGGAGTCAGAACGGGAAAGACTCGCGTTTCGCGACGCATCGTGGCCGGTCGGAGAAAAGGGCGGGACGGTCAGCTTGGAGACAATGCTTTCATACGACGACTGCAATTTCCCTTAGCTTCTCGAACACAATTCCAAAACGTTCCTGGCTCACAGGGTCCGGCGGCAAGTATCCGGGTATTGCATCGACGAAACTTGGATTCTCCAGCAACTGAGCGATCGCCGAGGCGATCGCTGCGCGAACATCTTTTGGAGCAGTTCGTATCTCTGCCAGGATTTCGCGTCTACCATCAATTACGGTCACCAGGTCTTCAAGGTCCTGGCTGCAGAGATAATCCCCATTGCCTCTTCCTTTAAATGCTTCGATCTTGGTTGCACAGAAATAGGGAGCAGATACGGCGCGGATACGGAGATCCGGCTCCAGTACATATATTTGAGCCGTGGCTATAACACCCTTGTACCAACGATTGGAAAAACCGAGAATAGTCTCATCCACCGGCATAACATCTATAGTGAGCTGACCATGCCGCCAGCGGCACATTGGCGCACCCTCCCTCATGTCTTCTGCTAAGCCAAGTGATCGCAATCGTTTCGACAAACGAAGATAGTCCGCGTAGGAGGTGATGTTACAAATGGCATCGACGTCAATCGTGGGCCGAACACCAGTGCCTGCCGGATCGTCGATCAACAGGACTGTAGCGCAACCGCCGACAAACACGAGGTCATCTAAGAGTGGTATCAGCAGTTTTGCGGCTTCCACCAACAGTTGTAGATTGGGATGAGCCATTAGAAGTGCCACGCAATATTCTTGTCAATTCCTGCTCCGCCAATTTTCGCTCACGAGCACGCCCCCCGCGTATGGCATCTAGCAGAGCCAGCTCACTGTACAGTAAAGGGTCTTGAAGGGCCGCTATCGGTTGTAGTCTATAAAATGGAGCGAACGCTATTCCGCGGCTCTCACCCTTCGCATAGGGCCATACTGGAATCGGCTCATCGCCCGCCGCTATAAGTCGCTTTAGCGGCTGCGCCGCATATGCGGTTGGAACACCCCGGCTCAGGCCGCCTCGTTCCGCGGGAAATGCGTACTTCACGCCATGAATCAGAAATTCCTCTAATGCGAATGCGATTGGCCTATTAGATAATTCCGGGCCGTGTAAGAGCCCCGCCGCCTGAGCCCGCCTCATTGCGGCGTGGACCTCCGAAGGACTAATAGCCAGCTCTTTCGCCATTGCAGCGAATGACGGCCTCCGTCCCTGGTACCCATGGAGCTTCAGCACAACGACGACGTCTTGAGGCTTTAGTACCACGCCGGGATTATATATTCGCCATTCGCGAATAGCGAATGGATCCGTATCGAGCCGCCGATTCGGTGTTCTAAGCTGATTTGCCGCATAGTCTCACTGAAGTCGATTGTGCCCCAATGCCTTCACTATTTCTTCAGCGGCAGGCCGATCGGATTGGTCCGCGCCGGAATGAGCCAGCGTTATCAAGCCGTTCGCTCCGATCACAAAATCTCCGCCGCGTTGAAAAGGGTTCCCATACCATTTGGTAATCACCTTGCGCTGGGTCGACCATCGCGCATATTGCCAGAGGTTCTTTAGGCGAAACGCTCTGGAGACTCGCATCGTGCCAAGTCCGTAAGCGTGATAGGCGCTCAAATCGGGATTCGATAGGAAGATCGTTCTATCTAAGATAGACTTCGGCAAGTCGATGCTTCTTTCTCGATAGCTCCTCTCTAGAAACGCAGCGCGAAAGAATGAAACCCAATCCGCGAGTACTTGCTGCTCCGAGAAGGACACGACCAGCAAGCTTGCTCCAAGCGCTTCAAATCTCTGCTGTATTGCGGGCTGGTGCAACTGCACCAGGTGCTCGGCTCAGAAGACTCAGGCGAGATGGCGCATGAAAGAAATGGCCAGCGGTTTTGGGAAGCTGCTCAAATCCACCCGCGTCCCGGTGATGCTCGTGAGAGAGAGATTCGAAGGCGATGTTCCAACTCGCGGAAGTTCGTACTCCCTATGCATCGCGTAGATCCTGTATGACAAGATGAGCCGGAACCGGTTCAGTAGACAATTCATACTGACTGCGAAACTCAACCCCCAGCTCGCGCAATCCGGTTTCGACAATATCGAGGTAGGTCGATCGGATGGCGGCGACTCTGATGGATTTGACCTCGTTTATAATGAACTCAGGCTTGGACACATAGATATATGCTTCGCCGCCTTCCACGCGCGCGCCTTCAATTGCGCGCGTGACCTGAATTCGATCGTACATCCATTCGCGTTCGTCCAGGCTCTTGAGCTCGGCGGCCGTAACCGCGACCGCGATGCCGTTCAGACGAGACGCGGCAAATGGCGCGACGTTCAAATATATGATGTTTTCGGGATACAACCGCCCTTCAGTAGTATTGGTGTAGAAGCTCTTGTTAGGCTGGCGCACGTCCCACGTTCTCTTCCATCCATCCAGTTCGCAGGCTATAAACGGCCCGTCGTATCGTCGCTGCAGCGTGCGCTCCAGGCTTGCAATCGACAGCAATGAGCCGTAGCCGACTATTGCGGATTCTCCTTCTCGCAACTGGATGACAGGTATTTCCATCAGCGTTCTTCCATCATCGTTCACCCTCCGGCTTGCGCTACTCAAAAATCCCAGGTGATGTCGACTACTCCTCGGCTGATTCTAGTGAATTCCCAGGTCCACACACCGGAATCATCAACTCGCAGCGGCTTGACCAGATCGCCCAGTCCTCGGACGCTGCACATATCGTGGTCCGCGGGATCGTTATCGTGAAAATAGAGTCTCGGCCCCTGCGTGATCTTATATCCCTTCGAAAGATAGCCCGAAAGGTCGAGGATATAGGGCCGTCGCTTGGAATACGAATTCCCGGAGCTACTCATGTGGAAATGAACATCCCGTTCCCCCTGGCCGAACCCGCCGTATACATCTGTCTTAATGCGATATTGCTCGCCCGCTTTAGGCATAAATCGAAAGACGGTCTGTATGCCGCCGTCGTCGTAAAGTCCTTTCTCTTCCGGCGTAGCCTCATTTCGATGGCTGGTAACCGAGCTGACATAGCCTCCGTGGCGCGTTGAATATCGAATGCAGAATGAATCAGAGCAGCGATTCCGGTGCGAGAATGTCACCGCGCGCTCGATGAATCCAATGTTGTCCGTCGCCACCATTTTTGTAGTCTGACCGTGCTTGCATTCGTATTCCGGCTTGTCGGACGGCTGAACCGTGACTCGAGTTTCATACAGATCGATTTCGTAGACGCTCGGATGACCCGACGGGTCCAATAATGCATCAGAGAACTTGGTATAGCGCTGATCCTGTCGATCCTTTGGAGTAATGATTGTGAAATGATCCGCCTCGAGAGGCGTCACGTTGGCATCGGCGAACTGGCCGCGCGCGGAAGCCTCGACGACAATTCGATCTTGGCTTCCGTAAAAGATGTGTATGGGCACAGGCCAGGCATTGCTGCCGCCGGTCTTTGCGCCCAGTACTCTCTCCGTAATAACGGATCGTATGTCCGCCATGTCGGGATCGAGCACGCGTAAGGCGCGCTCCTGAGGATTCGAAAACACGGCCGTTACTATCTTTCGCAAAGGTGATAGGAACTCAGATCCAAGATTCGGAGTCGCCATCATCATTACCTGCCGGAGCGGCCTGAGCGCCTCTCCCTGCCCTGCTTCGAGCATAAGCGCAAGATAGCCCTGGATTATGAGCCCTCCCTGACTGTGACCGACAAGATGAATCTCCCGGTTATAGCAGCCGGGCGCGTCCATGAATTCGCGCAGAGCCTTCGCGCACTCTTTGACACGCGGAATTCGATGGTGCGGTTGCAGATCAACCATCTCAGTCGTGTAATTAAAACACGCGAAATCAAATTCGCGCATAATCTGATCGTCTTCGCGCAGCAGCTTGAGCAAGGGATCCCAAGCCCGCTCGGAACTCAGGAAGCCATGCACAAGAAGAACAAGCGGCTTCGAATTGTTAAGGGCCTCCATAGGTTCTCTCCTGGTGACAGCGCATTAGGAATTCCGCAGGGCCATCATCGTCGTCAGCATGGTCGCAACGAGTTTCTCCTCGTCCTTTTTCACAGCCACTACATCCCCGCTACACACACTCAGTGTTCGGCCCGCTTTCTTGACCACGGCTCGAGCGATAAACAGATCGCCGATTGCGGGCGCCACGAAATTGGCTTTGTATTCAACCGTCAACACGCCGAAACCCGCCGGCATAAGACTGAGCGCCGCATAACCGCAGGCGGTATCCACGATCGCGGTCGCGATTCCGGCGTGAAGATATCCGTTCTGCTGGCAAAGATCTCGCCTGTACGGAAGCTCGATTTCAACCTCGCCCGGAAATACCTTTGTCATACGCGCGCCGATCGTGCTCATCAGCGTTTGCAGCTCAAAGCTCTTGCGCACTCGGGATTCAAACTCTTTGTCTCGCGCAACAAATTCACTCATATGCTCCTATTTGTTGCTCCGCTCAAGAACCTCTTCCGAGGTGAGGCCATAGAGAGGCGGAGTCGAGACGCCGAGCAATCCCAGATAAATGTAAATCTCCCCGCGATGATGAACCTCATGCTCAACCATTGCTCGCAGCCATTTCCACAGCGCGATCGGAGCGCCTCCCGGAGTCACACACTTCTTCTGTAGATCTTCATCAGTCAACGATCGGAATATTTCCGTCGACTCCCGGTGAATCTTGTTCATGAAATCGACCGGGCCGTCATAACCTGCTGCAATCTCTTCGGAGTGGCCTGGATATCGGCTCGGCTTGAACTGCGCATTCTCGGCGTACATAAATCGCTCAATTGCTGCTATGTGCCTGATTAAATCCGCGAAACTGAATTTCGCCTCCGAATATCTCCAATCCATTTTGTCCGGTGGAATCGAGGCAATAACGCGCAGAGTTCTCTCTCGAATTCTCTCGTAATAGTCGAGGAAGGGTCCGATTGTTCTGATCTCCACACTCACCTTCCGGGTGCATTCAGGATTGGTGCCTCGGTCAATCTAGTCGGAGCAAGCTGCGATAGCAAGTTGTATGAGTGGGGTTACGAGTGCGCTGATGAAACTCGAGAACCAGAAAAACACTATACGGGCTGGCGTCCCTGCCAGCCCCTCCGCGGGCTACGTGCAATTCCGAGTTTGTGTGACTCGCTAAAAGGGGCGGCCACAAAGGGCCGCCCATCTTTTTCTAATTCGGACGCTTCGCGACCGACTCGTGAATCTAAGGAGCACTATCTAACGCGGGCTTCGAAACAACGGATAGGATTAAGCAGTGAGCGCCGACCCTGATTTTTCTACTGCGAGACTCGAAGCGGTCCGTTTGTCTGGCCGCCGTTTATCGGAACGCCTTGCCGCGGAATGAAGATGAAAACCCAATCGTCATAAGAAGTCATTCCCCAGAGATTTCTGATTGCCTTACCTTTCAATCTCGGAGCGACTCCTACGATTGGAAGATTGCTCTGACCGAGCTTTTTATCTGATCCCTTTTTCGATCCGGCGCCCGGCAGACTCGGCGTGAAACCGGGCGGCAATAAATGCGCGAGCGGATCGCCGCCGGTATCGTCGTCATCATCGTCGCCATCCTGACTCGGCCGATTTCCGCCGGGACGGCGATTGGCGTTCGCGTTGCCGTTCGGCGATTGAGGATTCGCCGGAGTACCAAGAGGACGCCCCGTAGAAATGTTTCCGTTCGGACCAACGGGCTGAATGCCTGTCTGCGGACTCAGTCCTCCAGGTTGGCCGATTGGCGTGCCAAGCGGATTCGCGGCTTGAGTCGTAAACACGCCGGCAATAATCATCCAGGATTGAGGTATCATCACCTGGTTGTACGCGGAGTAGGCCTGGAGCGCGTTTGCAAGCCTTGGATCCCGCATTCGGACCGGCTCCCATTCGTCATTGACCATCGGGTCAATCATGGCTGACGCCCTGACGAGTTTCACTTGCGTGACTCCGCGCATTATTCCGCTTCTCAGTTTGCTGAGATCGGTGAGATATCCATATGGAGGCGGCGCCTCCAATCGTATAAAACCGGGCGCTCCCTGGTTATAATAACGGGCAATGGCTTCGGCCATTTGTTGCCCGCGATAAATCATCTCTTCTTCTTTGTCGCGTTTAACCTGTGTTTGAATATTGGGCGCAAATGAAGCCATCATAATCGCCATAATGGCGAGCGCCAGAATGAGGCCAAGAAGAGCCCAACCCTGTTCATCACGGCGAACAACCGCGGATTCGCTGGAGAGTGGGGCGGACGAGCGATGTATCATTGCGGCATTCTCCTTTCCTCCAGCGTGATCCGCTTCTTGATGTCATAGCGAGTATCGGTCACATCGACGCCGGAATCGGTGATGTTGTCTATTTTCCACGCGTTTTGAATCGTGTCCCCGCGCCGCAGCCTGAGATATTCCTTCTGACCTCCCGCCCCCAAGAGCTCGAACACGCCGATGTCGCCTATACGGCCGACAAACTTGAACGGAGGCAGAGGCGATTGCTGTATCATTAACGGGATCTGATTCGAATAGAGCTTCGTCTGATCGCTCTGAGACTTCACCTCCACCGGAATCGTTCGAGGGCTGGCGTATTCAGCCGGGGTGATGACGGTCGAGAGCTGCGAATCGTTGACGCGCTTCGTAGCTTTGGCCGATCCCCCCATGAATATCTGCGCGTCCGGAGGAAACGACTTGCCGAACACGATGACCGTGAATTCGCGCGGAGTTCCCGCGATCGCGCTTTGAGGTTGAAGATACTGAATCGTAATAGGCGGAGGATCGGGCTGCTTGATTGGAGGCGGCGGAGGCGGCGGCTTGAAATCGAATATGTTCCTGCTGATCTCGCTTGCTTTGGGAGCGCTTGTCAATAACGCGAAATTAAGCGGAGAGCTGTCGGCCAACATTTGTTGGAGCTGGGCCTCGCGATCGCCGGCGCGAGTCGGCTTGTTGGATGTTGTGTCGGTAGACTGAGTGGAGCCGCCGCTTGTGGAAGCAGCGGTTGTTTGCGCGGCCTGCGTCTGGCGCGATTGAATACGCGGTCTGGCGGGCGGGCTCGAAAAGAACAGTTGCTTGATAAGGACTATCGCCAGCCCAAGACCGAGCACCGCGAGCGCTGTCTTCTTGATCTTGTCCGAAGATGTCTTAGTACCACTTGCCATGCTTTACTCCACCACAGGCGAGTCAGCGTATTGAATCAGGGTCTGAAATAGCACGTCGCATTGATGCTCAGCGCAACGCCTGATCCTCCGACCCCGCCGCGGCCCACGCGCGGCCCGCCTTTAGCCTCTTCGATGCTGGTCAGGCTGATCTGCTGAATCACGAGAAACTGTTTGTTCTCCTCCAGCTCCCTTACAAAGTTTCTAAGACTCTGATACGGACCGAATACCGAGAACTGAATCTCGAGCTTGGGATATACGTTCAGCACGTCTTCAATCTTTTTCTGTCGTTCACGCTTCTCGCTGGACGATTCCGATTCGGCTCCGCTCTGCATATCGATTCCGCTGATGAGCTGAACTCCCGTCTTCTTTGTGAGGGCGTTTATATCGTCTATCAAAGCGATACGGCCCTGTCCGAGCGGTTTCAGCCACTTCTCTTTGAACTGCGCCAGGCTGTCCTTTGCGAGGCCCGATGTTTCGCCCGCGCCTTCAGCATTGGCTTTGTCGCTCATCCGGTGCTCGATAAGCGTCTTTTCCTGTTGTTGAAGCCGGTTCTCCGCTTCGGCGGCCCGCGCCTGCTCCGGCTTGAGTGAAGAGAAGTAATAGACCAAGACGACGACGATGGCGGCGGCGGCCGCAAGCGCGGCCAGCACTTCCGTCGGACTGACGGTAACCCTTCGCGCACGACGTGCGCGCCGGACATCAAGAACCGGATGTTCGCGAACTTGAGTGCTCAATCGGAGACGCCTCGTGTGATCTTATATTGGAGCTGAAGAGTGAATGGTATCTCGCCCGCTTCGTTTGCCTGTTCCTGCATCGCCTCGGCGATTCGGAACCGTCCGTTTGAATCTTCCAACCTCTTCATCATCTCGGTCATTTCACCGGTCGTCTTGCCGAGCGCCTTCAGCTCCACCTGCGCTACGGATCCTTCGCCCGCGGCGGCGAAGTCGGTCATTTTGAGATTGGTGACTCGTGCGTTATCCGGTACATACTGATCTACGTCTTTTATCATCTGGTCCCACGAGAACGATTTATTGGAGATCATCTGACGGGCGGCCGCCAACTGATACATTTCCTGCTCGGACAGCAGCATCTTCATCTTCTCGATTCGGCGCTTCTCTTCTTCCTTCTTCGCCCGCTCTTCGTCGGCCTCGCGTGCGCGAATCTGGGCTTCGATCGAATCCGCCTTTGCCTGGGCGGTGAGCTTCTGGCCGTTTAGCCAGACCCAGCTCCAACCGCACACAGCCAGCACCAGAACGACCGCCACCCAATACAGTCGATGATTGATAAATGGTCTGCTTGAAAGATTCAGGCTTGTTCGCATGAAACGTTTAGAATAACCGACTCAGGATAACAATCGCAATCAGGGGTAAAAACTTCGGCTCTCGTGCGCCCAGTTCTGGCAAACGCCGCAATCACCCCAAAGTTCCATTAGGAAATCAGATCACGTCTCGAACGCACAAAGGCATCTAAACCATCGCTGGCCTGTAGTATCATGTCAAATCGATCAACTCACAAGACTCTCGATATGAGGAAAATATGAAACGATGGCTACGAGCGTCAGGCGTATTCCTGTTTATAACGGTTAATGTCTTATATTCATTAGTCGCCGCTTCCGTAGGAATGCCGCGCGAAAAGAGTGAGCCGCGGGCCGGGCAGCGAGCTCCCGGAACGATCAGCTTGAATGTGGACGCCTCTGAAGCGCCAAGAAAAATCCTTCACGCTCGTTTATCTATACCAGTAGAGGCCGGGCCGCTTACACTGCTCTACCCGAAATGGATTCCGGGCGAACACGGCCCGACAGGACCTATTACCGATCTTGCGGGAGTGAAGTTCAGCGTGTCCGGAAAGCCTGTCACCTGGCAGCGTGATGACGTGGATATGTATGCGTTTCACTGCGATGTTCCGGCCGGCTCAAAGGTCCTCGATGTCTCACTGGATTTTCTACTGCCCGCGGGAACCGACGGATTTTCCTCGGCAGCCTCCTCGACCGCGCAGCTCACGGTAATAAGCTGGAATCAGCTCCTGCTCTACCCTCAAGGTTGGAAGTCGGATGACCTGAGCTACCACGCAAGCCTGCGGCTGCCATCCGGTTGGAAATTTGGAACGGCCCTGCCCGTGGATAAGCAGGCCGATGCAGTATCCTTTAAACCGGTCAGCCTGACGACGTTGATCGATTCGCCGGTAATCGCCGGAAGTCACTTCCGCAGCGTCAAGCTGGCGGAGGGCTCGCCGTCGTTCCAGATCGATATGGTGAGCGACAGCGAGGCGGCTTTGGAAATGAGCGCGGATCAAATCACGCACTACAAACAACTGGTCGCGGAAGCGCTCGCACTGTTTGGAGCCCATCATTACGAGCATTATCACTTCCTGTATACGCTTAGTGATTTTGTCGCGCACTTCGGTCTCGAACATCATGAATCGAGCGACGACCGCGTCGCCGAACGCACTCTCATAGACGATTCCTTACGAAGATCGAGCGCCGATCTACTGCCGCACGAATTCGTTCACTCCTGGAACGGCAAGTACAGGCGGCCCGCGGGCTTGGCCACCGGCGACTATGATCATCCGATGAAAGGCGAATTGCTGTGGGTCTATGAAGGATTGACCGAGTACCTCGGCAGCATCCTCTCGCCGCGCAGCGGTCTGCGCAGCGCCGAAGATCAGCGAGATCATCTTGCGGCGATCGCGGCTTACCTTGACCGATATCCGGGACGAACCTGGAGACCGCTCGAAGATACCGCCGTCGCTGCGCAGCTTTTATACAATGCCTCGCTGGCGTGGGCATCGGAACGAAGAGGCGTGGATTACTACGACGAGGGCGAGCTGATCTGGCTGGAAGCCGATGTCGTCATAAGACAGCAAACGAAAGGCGCCCGTTCTCTCGACGACTTCTGCCGCCTGTTTCATGGCGGTCAAAGCGGCCCGCCGACAGTGAAACCTTATACGTTTGACGATGTCGTGAATGCCATGAACACTGTAGCGCCGTTTGACTGGCGAGGGTTCTTTACTGCTCGGCTCACCTCTACACAACCGCATGCGCCGCTCGGAGGCATCACCGGCAGCGGCTGGCGCCTCGTCTACACCAATGAACAGGGCGCCTATCTGAAGGCGTTGGAACAGGCGAGCAAGGTTGCCGATCTGAGCTTTTCACTCGGATTGAAGTTGAAAGAGGACGGCGTGATCATCGACTGTGTTCCGGGTTCGGTGAGCGCAAACGCGGGACTCGGCCCCGGCATGAAGATTATCGCCGTCAACGGCAGGCGCTATTCGCTTGCAGGCCTTCGCGAAGCAATTCGCAGTGCGAAAGGAGGCTCTCAGCCGATTGAGGCGCTGGTGGAAAACGCGGAGTTCTTCAAGACGGCGCGGCTGGATTATCACGGCGGCGAAAAGTATCCGCACCTCGAGCGTGACGCCTCACGGCCCGACCTGCTCGCGGAGATAATTAAATCGACTTCGAACCATCGGGCCGCGCAGAGCTCAACTCGATAGGCAGGGGGACCGACAATAATCAATGGGCGGTTGTGGTCTTATCAACTACGACTGCGCCGCCTTTCATAACCCATCGCACATTATTGATCACGACGTTGATGTCCGCGAGGGGATCGCCTTCCACGGCTACAATATCAGCGTAAAAACCTGGCGCGATCGCGCCGAGACTCTTTTCCGATCCAAGTAAGGCCGCTCCGTTAGACGTGGCTGCCGCCAGCGCTTGCGCGGGTGTCATCCCGGCTTTAACAAACCAGCTTAGCTCGCGCGTGTTCTGACCGAATCCCGTGAAAACGGCGTCGGAACCCATCGCGAATCTGACTCCAGCTTTGTGCGCGCGTCGCGCCGTTTCTAAGTTGCGGGCGATGTAGTCATTCAATCGCTCCGCTACCTCCGGCCCGTATCCATATTGATCGCGGAATTCTATGTAATAGCGATTGTGGTCGATGGTCGGCACATAGAAGGTCTTCTGCTTTGCCATCATCGCGATCGTAGCATCATCCATATCGGTGGCATGTTCAATCGAGTCAGCGCCTGCTCGCGCGGCGTCGCGCGCGCCGTCCGGCCCGTAAGAGTGAATTGCGATCCGCTTGCCGTATTTGTGAGCTATGTCGACCGCTGCTTTCATTTCCTCAAAGGTGAAAGTCTGAAAGCCCGTCACATCCTGATCGCTTCCGGTCGATCCGTACATCTTAATCACATCGGTGCCCGCGGCGACTTGCTGCCGAACCGCTCGCATAACTTCGGTGACGCCGTCGGCCTGACCTCCGTCCGGTATAACCAACCCAGGACGCCACGGTCGTGAAGTCACCGATAGTCCGTACCCGCACACGAACATCCGAGGACCTATCATGGCGCCGCGGTTGATCAAGTCACGCATCGCGATATCCGCGTATTCCGAAGAGCCGAGATCGCGAACGGTAGTCACTCCGCACTCGAGCGTCTTCTTCGCGTTCTCCTGAGCGAGAAACACAGTCATCACGGCCGAACGTGTTTCGAGTTGCGACCACGGCCGTGTTCCCGGAGCGCCATCCCAGTAGAACGTCATATGCGTGTGGGCATCGATCAGCCCGGGAATCGCCGTAAATCGGCTGAGATCGATAGTCTCGATACCGGCGGGTATCGATGCCTGGTTCGAGGATACGCTCAGTATCTTATCGCCTTCGATAATGATGATGGCATTGGTAGTCACTTTGCCGGTTCCATCCACCAGTTTGCCGAACTTCAGCGCCTTTTTTGCCGAAGAGCTCGCAGTCGAATGAACAGGCAAGATCAGGAAAAACAGCAGCAGCGCAAATGTCTTCAATCTTGAATTGTTTGATCTCATCAATACCTCTGGCTTGTACGCCTGTTATGAAAGCTGATCGCATGCGGCGCGCGGTAATAGTCGGAAAGGAACGTCCGAACAAGCGCGGAACCGACGCGACTAATCCGGCCTGATTGAAATGACCATGCGCTTTCTTCCAATGAGATTACTGTACAGACTGCCGATTCTCTTCAACAGGCCATACTTCCGTGTCAGCAGCTTGTTAGCGATCTCCGCCGTCTCACCCTCCTCAATGCGGGCCTGTCCCGTGATCCAGTCGCCCTCGAGCTTTCCTCGGATATCGCAAGGCGCGATCCGCACACGCGGATTGTTTCGAATCCGCTTTACCTTTCCAACGTTCGCGACCGAGTAGACAAAGAACAGGCCGTCTTTCTCGGCGAACCACATCGGCGTCGCGACAGGGGCGCCGTCTCTCTTATAGCTTTCAAAGTTGAGATATTTCCTTCGCGTGAATTGATCGGTATTCATCTCGAGATGCTTACTCTGTCCCGGCGGCCTCACCCAACGTGGGCCCAATCTCCAAATTGATTACCAGATCGGCGAGATCGTCCATATCGGTCGGATCACGATTTATTATCACGAGCCGCGCCCCGAGCTGTTTGGCCATGACCGGAAATCCTGCCGCGGGAAAAACGACAAGAGACGAGCCAACCGCCAGGAAGAGATCACAGAATTGGGTTTCCGCCTGCGCTCGCCTCATCGGCTCGACCGGCATTGGTTGTCCGAACGAAATCGTTGCGCTTTTGATGAAGCCGCCGCAGCCGCAGATTGGCGGCGTTTCCGTTTGCTTAAACTCAGAAAAAATCGGTTCGAGCTCGTAGCGCACCGCGCATTTGAGACAAGTCGCATATGTCGCGTTGCCGTGAAGCTCGATCACCTGCTCGGCCGGGATTCCGGACATCTGGTGCAGGCCGTCGATATTTTGTGTGATAACGCTCGTAACCTTGCCGCGTTGAACCAACTCTGCAACCGCGCGATGCCCGCGATTCGGCACAGCCTTGGTTAGCGCTTCATCCGTTGCAAGCTTTCGCCTCCAGGTCTCGCGCCGCATCTCTTCGCTCGAGAGGAAATCGCTGAAGTCGATCGGCTGATACTTCGACCAGATGCCGCCCGGGCTTCTGAAGTCAGGAATTCCCGACTCCGTACTGATGCCGGCGCCCGTGAATACAACCGCCCGAGTGCTGGACTCGATCATTCTTTTCAGTTGATCGATCTCGTTCATTCGGTTATTAGCTTCTCAATCACGCTTCAGCCAACCGGCTCGTATCTTCAATTGCGCGGCCGTAGCGTCGGGCGCCTCGACGAGCCGATAAGCTTCTTCCTCGCGGCTTCCAACTTTCATACTCAAGGTCTTCGACGCGCCGCTTCTTCGGATTGTGACCTGGACGGTTTGACCTATCTTCTCCGTCAGGCGCTCACGCATGCCTTGAAGCCCGCGTCGTAGCTCCAAGCCCTCGATACCGATCACAATATCACCTGGGACAAGTCCCGCCTGGGCCGCCGATCCCCCGGGCTCGATCCCGGTTATCTCGAGTCCCTCCTGAGCGGGGCTCCAATCGAATCCAAATACAGGAACCCGATTCGTGTTCTTCTCGACCTTGTAGCCGGCGTAACCCAGGATTCGGTCATAGTCCGGCCGCTCCACACCGAAAACATAGCGTCGAAAGAACTCGTGATAGTCGCGACTGGTGAGCTTGTTGATGATTCCGATCAAGTCTTCAGTCGTGAAGCCCTTGCCCCGCTCATAGTAGTCCCTGTAGAGCGTCCTCATAACATCGTCGAGGCTCGATGAGCCGCCCGATGAGCCCCCCGATGAGCCCATAGAATCGTTTCGAATCGAAAGATCCAACAGCGCTCCCAGGTTTTGCCCTTGAATATAGTAGGAGATTCCGAAAGCTGTCGGCGTGTCGTAGCCAAGCCAGGTTGATGTGGAGGAATCGGCCGGTGAAATGTAGGCTCGCGCGGGGTTGCCTTCGACGCCGGCGACGGCGTCCGCGACACCTTTCAAGAATTCCGCCGCGCTCCTGAAGCCGCATCTGTACATTGCGACATCCGCGTAATAGTTGGTGAATCCTTCCGACACCCAGAGCGAAGGCGTTTCGTTTTCGCGCGAGTAGTCGTACGGCCACATCTCGGTGGGCCTGATCCGTTTGACGTTCCAGAGATGGAAGAATTCATGGGCCGCGAATCCGGCCATGTCTCCGGCTTCTGCCGTCTGACCATTCCCCGCGAAGGCTACGTGCGAGTTGGCATGCTCCAGCGCGCCGCCGGCGTTCGACTCGGGCTTCGCGAAGAAATAAAGATAGAGATATTTTTCATAAGGAAGAGAGCCGAATATGGCGCTTTCGGTTTTCGCAACCATCGCGAGCATCTTGGTAAACGCTTCCGCTTTGCTCTTTGAGAACGCTCCAGCGGGCGTCGACACAAAGTAATGCGGCTTTGCTAAAACTTCGAATCGAGTAACGTCGAAATGGCCGATCTCGGTTGTCGAGTCAACGAGACCGTCGTAGTCAGGCGCGGAGAATACCAACGGATTGGAGGTCTCCTTTAAAGAAGAAACGATATTCCAACCCTGAGGCGTCTCGAACTTGACCTCGCTTGGAGCATTGCGATGTCCTTCGGCCATGAGAAACAGCTCCGTGCCCGTAAAGAAGGCGAAATCGTTCGATATCTTCGCCTGATTGAGCGCCAGCACTTCCGCGTTATAGTCGAACTCGATTTTGATCTCTTTCAAGCCGGCTGTCGGAACACGCCATCTCTGCTTGCCGGTCAACACGTGTGCGAGCTTCACGCCGCGCTCATCTTGAATAGTGAATCTCAAGATGTTCTTTGCGTAGTTCTCAATCGTGTACCAGCCAGGAGTCCAGGTTGGCAACGACAGCTCCAACACGGGCTGATCGATATTCTTGACCCGCGTGGTCACATGAAAAAGATGTTCTTCAATACTCGCTATTTTAACGGTATGGTCGACGCGAAGCCGGTCGGTTTGGGCTTCCGTCGCCGCGGCAATAAAAGACAGGAAGAGAATGACTGAGAGGCTGCGTCTGAATAATTTCACTAAATGAGCTCCTTCTGAACTGCCGGCGAGCGAGAATCTATCAAAGCGCGGAATGGGCCAGCAAGGTACTGCAGAGTTGACTATCCGACGATCTTCATCAGACTTTCGAGCGATCTCCGGTGAAACACGCGCGGCGCATTCTCGAGCACTTCTTCGAGAGTTGTAAGGCCGCGCAGCGCTTTGACCATCCCGTCTTCCTGCATCGAGCACAAGTTGCAGGAGTCCAGACTGATCTGACGAATCTCCTGCATCGTGAGCTTCTGCAGTATCGCGTCTCTTACATCTACGTTCGGAACCAACAACTCATAAAGCCCTATGCGGCCGCGGTAGCCGGTAAAATTACACGACGAACAGCCCTGCCCCCTCCATAACGTATACTGCTTCACCTGATCTCGCGTCATATCGAATCTACGTAACACGCGATCTTCGGGGGAATATTCGACCTGGCAATGCGCGCAGACCTTTCGCACGAGCCGCTGTGCAAGCACTGCCCCGATAGTCGAAGCGATCAGCGAGGTTTCAATGTCCATGTTTATCATTCGCACAAGCGCGCCTACGGAGTCTTCCGTATGGAACGTGGCGAATACCTTGTGCCCGGTCAGCGCCGACTGAACCGCCACGTCCGCGGAGAACTTGTCGCGAATCTCGCCGATTACGATGATGTCGGGATCTTGTCTGACGATGGATCTCAATGTCTCATTAAAGGTGAGGCCGATCTTTTCGTTGATCGAGCACTGCGAGATCCCGTCAATTACATACTCGACCGGGTCCTCGCAGGTTATGATCTTGACCGTCGGATCGTTGCAATGATCTATGGAGCTGTAGAGGGTCGTCGTTTTTCCGGAGCCCGTGGGCCCGGTGATCAAAGTGATTCCCGAAGGCGAATCGAGAACATCCTCGCTGTACATCCTCAGAATATTCGGAGCAAAACCGAGCTCCTGAAGGCTGATCAACGAAGCCTTATTCAGTATTCGAAGCACGACGTTCTCGCCAAAAACGGTCGCGTAAAATGACGCGCGGATATCGATTTCATGCGTTTCAGTTTTGATAAAGATTCTGCCGTCCTGATGACGGCGGCGTTCGGCCACATCGGCCTCGGCAAGAATTTTTATTCGCGACACGATTCGCGGAGTGTATTCCCGGGGAAAATCCATTTTGTGAATCAACACCCCGTCGATCCGAAACCTTATCCTCAATTTGCTTGCCAACGGCTCGAGATGAACGTCCGACGCGCCCTCTTCAATGGCCGACTTGATCAGGGTGTCAACCATTTGAACGACGCGATCCTCGCCGGTCTGAGGCTGAGCCGTTTCGAGCGTGTGATACTTGACCTTCTGGTAATCAGCCAGCCCGGCATCCTTGCCCTGAAGCAGGCCGTCCATCAAGTCCAGCGTTTGAAGAATCACCTGTGTTGTAGCGAGGCCGAGCTTCACCTTGCATTTGAATAGCCTCGAGATTTCTTCGACAAATGCGGTCCTTGTCGGATCCGCGACTATAAGGTGCATCCGGCCGTTCTCGATGTGAGTTGGAAGCGCGATCTGATGCCTGAGATATTTCAACGAAGTGCGGCGCGCAAGTTCCTGATCGATCTGACTGATGTCCGGATCGATGAGCGGCAGGCTGAATTTTTCGGCGAGAGCTTCCAGGACATGCCGTTCCTCGATGACACCCATTTCCACAAGAATCTCTCCAATTCGCTTTGCCTTCGATCCGTTCTTGCGCTGCTTGTCCAGGGCGGTCGACACTTGCTGTGAAGTAACAAGTCTCCTCGAGATGAGAATCTCACCGGTCCGGAGCTCGCTGCGCTGCCGCTTCAGGAATTCATCAAGCCTGGCGTCGCTGATCCAGTGCATTTCCAACAGGACTTCGTTGAGACTGCGCTGACCGTCCATCGAGTTGGTCAGTTGGCGAGCTTTTACGAGTTGATCCTCGGTTATGAGTCCTTCCGTGAGAAGCGCCGCGGCAAAGCGGTCGTCGAAACTGGCGTGGAGCATCGAGCCTCCTTCAGTAAATTACGCGTGGGATTCCAACCGGGGGCGGGTGCGTCAATATGGGGCGTAAAGACAGAATAGAGCTTAAGACAGATGTAATAGTCGCGGATGAACGAACTGAAGGGGCCGTCGGCGTTGAAATGACAGCGGGAAGATGATAATTGATTAGTCCGAAAAAAGCACCAGTAATCTCAACGGCGCTATAACGATCGCATGGGACATAAATCGCATGGGACATAAATTGATCAGGACCGCGAACAGCTTTCGGATAATCTGTCTAATCGCCGGCGCTCTCGTCGCCTCCTACAGCGGGTATGGTATGCAGAACAAAGACAGGCCTCGCTCGCGCGAAGCCGGCGTAATTGTCGGCGTTCTGCCGACCGGACGGCTCAATGCAATTACCGACGTCGCGGGAGTGAGGGTTGGGCATACGACGATTGTTCAGGGCGACGACATTCGCACCGGAGTTACCGCCGTCCTGCCGCACGCGGGAAATATCTTCCAGGAAAAAGTGCCCGGAGCCGTATTCATCGGCAACGCATTCGGAAAGCTGGCGGGCTCTACTCAGGTCAATGAGCTTGGCGAGATTGAAACTCCGATAGTCCTTACCTCGACGCTTAGCGTTCCCCGAGTCGCCGATGCCGTACTTGATTTCGTTCTTTCGACACCTGGAAACGAACAGGTTCAGTCCGTCAATCCGCTTATTGCCGAAACAAACGACGGCTATTTGAATGACATCAGAGGACGACATATAAAAGCGGATGACGTAATCTCCGCTATCAAGACCGCCGGCGCGGGAGTAGTGCCGGAAGGCGCCGTCGGAGCCGGAACGGGCACGGTCGCGTTCGGCTTCAAGGGCGGCATCGGCACCTCTTCCAGAAAGCTGCCCGTGTCGCTCGGTGGATATACCGTCGGGGTCCTGGTTCAAACCAACTATGGAGGGGTACTCACGATAAATGGCGCTCCGGTCGGCCGCGAGCTTGGCCGCTATTTCTTGAAGGAAGAACTTGAGCGCTCGGGCGGTTCTACTCCCAAAAAAGAAACGTCCCAGCAGGGCGGAGCGAAGGGAGCAGCCTCTGTTGCGGCTTCATCCGCAAGCGAAACAAGTCTAGAAGACAAGGCTGATGGATCGGTGATAGTGGTGATCGCTACGGATGCTCCGGTGGATTCCAGAAATCTCAAGCGGCTTGCAGCCCGATCGATGATGGGACTCGGTAGGACGGGCTCGGCGGCTTCGAACGGCAGCGGCGATTATGCAATTGCGTTCTCGACGGCAACGGAACTCAGGATCAAGCCGCTTCAGAGAAATTCGCAAGGTCTCATGGAAAGCAGAGTCCTATCTAATGATGCTATGTCGCCGTTGTTTCTTGCGGCGATCGAAGCGACAGAAGAGGCCGTTTATAACTCCCTGTTCAAAGCATCGACGACGAGCGGCAGAGGAAGAACCGTCGAAGCCTTGCCGATCGAGAATACTCTCAAAATCTTACGCACATACGGAGCGATTAAGTGAATTCCCGATAAAGTGAATTCCTAATGCGCGGCGAATATAGAGTTTTTGAGGATCGATTTCGAATCAACGATTGAGCTTGTGCGCGCGGATCCAGATTTCATCGACCGCTCCTTCCTTCATGAGTTTAGCCACGAAGATAATCTGACCTGTATGCGCGGATAGGTGAGTCAGGACGCCGATGAGCTGGTCAAAAATGAACGGGTAGTATGACGGCTCCTCCGTCGAAGCAGTGAATCTGGATGTATCGAACACGTCGAGCGTAGCTTTCGCCTGGCTCACCATCTCATCGAAAGTCGCGATGAGTTCGTTCTTAGACAAAGGTCCGCGTTCGGCAAACTCTCCAGAGCGATCCCTGTCGTATTCGAATCCCCCGAGACTCCGGCATAGATAGTGTCGAAGCGATCCGGAAACGTGAAGCACAAGATTTCCCACCGAGTTGCTGCCTTCATTAGGCCGCCACCATAGCTGCTCTTCATCGAGCTGTTCAACACATGCGCGAATCTGCGCGGGAAGAATTTCCGTTATTCGGCTTCTGAGAGAATCAAGCGCCAGTTCGGCCAGTCTTTGTTCCATTGACTTTTTCCCTTCTGCTTGGCGAGTGGGACCCTTGCTCAGCGGCCCGGCTCAGCTTGACGACCGTTTCGACGTGATATGTTTGGGGAAAGAGATCGAAGGCGCCTATATCGTCCAGAACGTAACCGCAGTCAACGAGCGTTCGCAGATCCCTGGCAAGAGTTGTGGGGTCGCACGATACATAAACGATTTTAGCCGATTTCATTCGCGCGACATCTTTTATAGCTGCTGATGCGCCCTTTCGCGGGGGGTCCAGCACGATGAGCCCGGGCGCTTCGGCTGTTCGCTCTTTCAGTCTTCGCACAAAGTTCTTGACCCATTCCTCGACACTTGCCTTGATCACTCTGACATTTTCAATTCGATTTATCGCAATGTTCTCGATGGCAGCCTTGACGGCCGAGCTTTCGGATTCAACAGCAACTACTCTCTCGAATCTCCGGGCAAGCGCTATGGAGAACAAACCCACGCCGGAATATAGATCAATGGCGAGCCCGCCTTTCTGATCAGCTATGACCGCCTCCACGAGATCACGCAGCAGTTCTCGGTTCGATTGGAAAAAGATCGAAGGCTCGAATACGTAAGTGGCGTCGCCTACATTGCAATTGAGTTTGCCGGATGAAAGGCCTGGAATCGGCGGCTGTATCGCATATCCCGAGTCACCCGCTGCCGCCTCGATTTCGTGGGCTCGACCCGTGAACGGCCAAGTCCCCCCGAGCTTCTCACGAAGATCCGACAGGGCCTTGTTGAGGCCGTCGGACAGGACTGGACAGAATGAGACATCGCATATTGATTTGGACCTAGCCTCATTAAAGCCGATGGAAATGCTCGCCTGATTCGAAGCGTCCCCGACCTGCGCCACCTTTTCGAGTGTCAAACGAGCCCGAGTGCGGTAACCCAACTCAGGCGATGGCTGCACCTTTATTTGCGGCTGCCATTCGATTCGTCCGATACGTTCGAGCGCGTCTCGAATGAAGCCCTCCTTCGCGCTTAGCTGAGCAGCGTAGTCGAGGTGCTGTAGCTGGCAGCCGCCGCATCTGCCAAAGTATTCACAAGGCGGATCACGGCGGGCATCTGAGGGTTCAAGCACGCGGATTATCGAACCGCGAAAGAAATTTTTCTTTTGTTCGGTGATTTGGATGACCAGACGCTCGTCAGCCGCGGCATATGGAATGAATATAACCGCGCCCTCATGCCGGGCCACTGCATCGCCGCCGTAGGCGATTCCCTCGGTGGTTACCTCAATCGTATCGCCCACCTTTAGCGTTTCATCAGACATTCTTCGAAGATAACAGGCGAGCGGTGTATGTTGGAAGGGATAGTTCGAAATACGCCGCGCTTTAAAAATAAAGCAGGCTCAATCGTGGGATTCCGAAGCTTTCGCGCAATCTGCGCGCTACAAAATTCTCGACGGTCTGATTGTAGATGTCCTTTTCCATCTTACTGCGATACGTCCGCAATTCCGATTTCGCCTCTTTACGATAGCGTGAAAGCAGCTCGTCGCCGCATGCCGCCTTGATTTCATTCAGCAAGAGCCTGTCCAGCGAGTCGAGATCTCGCTCAAGCGCCTCGGGGTTGAGCCGCTCCGTCTTTTGGAGGTCCTTCGTCAGCTCTGAGAGCCGATCACGTGTGCGCCGAATAGCTTCTGCTAAGAGAGTATGATTACTCGCAGCCGTGTCGGCGGAGGATAGCTCGGCTTTCGCGCGCTTTAGGACCGATTCGCTGTCCGTTTCAAGAGCTTGAAGATCTCGATCGACTCGCTGAAGAAATTGAAGGGTTTCAATAAGAGTAAATCCAGGCGATGAGGAGGCATCTTCCGGTTGGTCTAACGACTTGGTGTCGTCCGCCGCCGATCCGACTTGTGTAAGAGTCCATTCACTGAAGGCCTCTTCGACAGCCTGCTGGCAGTATAAAACAGAATTTACCTTGCGAAATTTAGGTGATCCGCTCTCGTACGAATCAAACGCTTTGTTGATGCCTCTGAGGACGATATGAAGCGGAATACCGGCGGCTCTCCAGGCTTCAACTAGAGCCCAGTCAATAGGCGAGATCATCAGATGAGAACCGCGCCGGCGTACGAACTCATCTTCCACTTCGGTGAAATAATTGAAGTAGTTTAACCGGATGAACTCATTCCCGATTTTTGGTATTGATGTCCCAGGGCTACGATCACGAGATGTCTATAAGGCGTTTGCGACGTTTCCGACAATAAAGAGGGCGATTACCGTTACAACCATTACCAGGATAACCAGCCCGATCAAAGGCCAGGCCTCCTTCGTAGCTGTGGCATCCAGCGGACCGATGGAACTGTAGTCTTGTTGGGCCATTCTCGTATCTCCTTCAGCAGTAAATGGAATTGAGAGCAGCGGAATCATACAGCGCGGACCGCGGTGATTCAACCACGTGGTAGAATTTTCGACATTTGATTTATCGTCTGAGGCGAGCGAGTGGAAATTAAGTGTTTCGGAGAGCTAAAAAAAGGATGGAGCTTCCGTCGAGTTTCGAGGTCGTCAGGGACTATTAAAGAAGGGACAGCGTTTAGAACAATTAGGATAAATCCGGTGAACTTTGCTTCACCGGAAATCTAGTTGTGCAATTAGCAAAAGCTCCGCTACCCGACCTGCGTGGGGAATAATATGGTGAGGGATCTTGTAATGCGGACACAATTTACGGGAATCTAGTCGTTTCCTACTACTTTCCGGCGAACTGGCCTGTACTTCTCTTGCAAAGCTTCCTTGAAGCTGTCCAGAGTCTTCCGCCTCGAACGATTGGCAGTCGTTTCGATCTCGAGAAACTGGATGGCGACCCTTGCAATTACCTGCGCAACCGTGATGTATTCGCTCTTGGCGATCTGCTCGTACTGGACATAGACCTCGCTCGGCAGCAGTATACCCACCTTTTTCGATCCCTTTGGTTCCGGAGCCTTTTCGATTCTCTCCCTATTCTTGATCATAACCCTCCTTCCACTACCTGCTTTTTATAGCACAGAGTGCAAACCGGCTCAACGACTTTATTCGGAAACACCACTATTATTCCTCTTGACATTGCGAGAACCAATAGTAATATTAGTACCAAAATATCCATTTGGATAAACTCAGTCCTGCGGGGAGTAAGGTTTTGGGGATTAGCGGTAAGAAGCATTGTACAGTTTGCGGCGGAACAGGAGTGGTGAATCATTCCACCGAATATCTCAGCCTCGAAGATCGACGCTGCTGCTCAAATTGTGATATGGGACGAGCCTTGGGTGAGAGGATTGGCCGGATTATTGAGCGAATGACCTCCGAACAACATTCGGACGATATCGAGCGATACAGCTTATTCGCACTTCCTTAATATGCCCACATCAATAATATGCCCACATCAATCTGACTGGCCATTATCGTGGCTTTTTCCCCCATGCTTCGTGGCGTTTTGACCGCTCGGTCAGTCAATCAGAGAGATCACTGTAGAACTTATTCCCAGAGGACACGTTAATAGCTTGAAAGCAAGGCCGGAGCTGCAATGCGCGTAAAGTCGATCGATTAATGATCCACGTGGCGTTCGGCCTTGTAACGTCTTTGATAAATAAAAGCACAGGCCGCTAACGGTCTTTGTTTTGCGTTCGAGTCGAAGCGTATCGGCGGGCAAGCTACCTTTTATAAGCCCGCGTATACGAAAGGAGGACGAGATGGTGTTCAATTCATACCAAACATCCACGGAACTCAGGCTCGCATACCGGACAGAACCTCACTCTCACCTAATCACTTCCAACATTATCAACCCGCGAAGGCTCATCGCTCTCGCGGCCGTCGTCGCGCTTATTTCCTCTCTAGCTCTTTCGTCCAAAACCGTACAGGCAGCGGCAGGCGATCTCGATCCTACATTTGGACGAGCAGGCATGGTAACAACCGATTTCGCGGGCGGCGTAGCAGAGGCCTCCGCAAGCGTTATTCAGCCGGACGGATGTATTATCGCGGCTGGCTGGAGCGATAACGCGAAAGGCGCTTCTGACTTTGCGCTGGCGCGCTACAACAAAGATGGACAACTAGACTCCTCGTTTGGGTCGCGCGGCAAAGTGACCACCGTATTCGGCGGAAACGCCAAAGCATATGGCATCGCGCTTCAAGGCGATGGAAAGATCGTTGCCGCCGGCTTCGGTAAAAACAAACCTGAATCGTCGAGCGTCGATTTTGCGATTGCTCGTTACAATCCCGACGGTAGTCTGGACGCTGCTTTCGGCGACAGCGGCAAAGTAACGACGGACTTTTTCGGCAAACACGATCAGGTATACGCGGTAGCAATTCAAGCTGACCGGAAGATCGTCGTCGCCGGAGGCGCTACGTCGGTTAAGAACATCTTCGGGTTTGCGCTGGCCCGTTATAATACGGACGGAAAGCTGGATTCGACTTTTGGCGCGGGCGGCAAACTCATCACCTCTTTCATTCCTAATCAGCTCAGCGAGGCAGGCGCGAGCGCTTGCGATTCAGCCCGACGGATCGATAATCGCCGCGGGATACGCCGGACTTTCGAACCGGCCGAGCACGGATTTCGCGCTTGCCCGCTATAAGAGCAACGGCGCATTGGATCCGACATTCGGTTCCGATGGACGTGTGACTACAGATTTCTTCGACGGCTATGACGGTGTGAGCGCGCTGGCCCTCGAATCTGATGGCCTGATTGTCGCGGCCGGCATGGCCGGCATGGGAAGCGGCTGCGATTTTGGTCTAGCCCGTTATCGCCCCAATGGAACACTCGATTCTACCTTCGGCAGTCGCGGAAAAGTGAACACCGTAATTCAGGGAGCTACAGCCTGGGCTAGCTCAGTCGTCATTCAACCCGACGGCAAAATCGTCGCAGCCGGAAATGCGATGAGCCGCGCGAACAGCAATAACGGGTTCGCTATAGTGCGCTACGGGTATGAGCCGATTGCCAGAGGCGCGGCTGCGTCCACCCACCCATCCGGTGCTGGTCAGTAGCATATACACAACTGACGATTCTTCCGGGGCGGGCTTTGACCCGCCCTTTTCTATTGCCGTTCTTTTATCGGGACATCACGCGATCCGTGAGGGGCGCGGAAGCGCAATCTCTCGAATTGGCTCTTGTTTGACGGTGTTAGTCGGCTCTTGTATCTTCAGAGCAAGAGCACATTCTCAATGAAACACGTAATCGTCGGCACCGCGGGCCACATCGATCACGGCAAGACGGCGCTGGTAAAAGCGCTCACCGGAATCGACGCTGATCGGCTCAAAGAAGAAAAACAGCGTGGGATAACGATCGACATCGGCTTCGCCGATTTATCCATCGGCGATCTTCAAATCGGCTTTGTAGATGTGCCCGGCCACGAGCGCTTCGTAAAGAATATGCTGGCGGGCGCTCACGGACTCGATCTCGTAATGCTGGTCATTGCCGCGGACGAATCCATAATGCCGCAGACTCGCGAGCATTTCGACATTTGCCGCCTCCTCAATATTAAGTCCGGTTTAATAGCACTTACGAAATCTGATCTCGTCGACGCGGAGCTGCTCGAGCTGGCGCGAGCAGAAGTAGAAGACTTTGTAGCCGGCTCTTTTCTCGAGAACGCCCCCATTATTCCCGTAAGCTCGCGAACCGGCGACGGCATCGAGCAGCTCAAGATCGCACTTGCTCTATTGTCCGAATCGGTAAAAGCCCGTGCGGGCGACAGCATCGCTCGGCTGCCGATCGATCGGGCTTTTTCGATAAAAGGATTTGGAACCGTCGTAACCGGTACTCTGACTTCCGGTTCAATACATACCGGCAATGAAGTAGAAATCCTTCCATCCGGCCTTCGCGCGCGCGTCAGAAATCTTCAAGTTCACGGCGGTAACACCGATGAGGCGGTCGCAGGCCAGCGGACAGCCATAAATCTCCAAGGCGTCAACATCGAGCAGGTTTCGCGCGGGATGCAATTGGCCGCGCCGGGAAAACTGAAGCCGAGCAGCTTGTTGGATGCCTCACTCGACCTGCTGCCCGGCGCGCCCCGGCCACTCGTGCAGCGAGCGCGAATCAGGCTTCATCACGGAACCGCCGAGGTCATGGCGCGAGTTCTGATATTCGCCGGCCAGAATGACTCGGTGCTGGAGGAAAAAGATAACGGCAAAGACAATTCGCAGGCTCGCGCCGGAATAGTAGAGCCCGGCCAGAGCCGAATCGTGCAGCTCCGGCTCGAGGAGCCGATTTCAGCGCTTCCGGGTGATCGCTTCATCATTCGGAGCTACTCGCCTCAGCTAACGATCGGCGGCGGAGTAATCATCGACGCGCAACCCGCCAAGCATCGCATTCGCGATTCGGCTGTGCTCGAGACGCTCACAAAGCTCAAGCTGGCGGATCCAGTCGACCAAGGGGCGATATTCCTCGAGATGGCCGGTCCAGGTGGAATGCAAAGCGCCGAGCTGGCTTCGCGCATTGGCGCTTCGGACGAACAAATTCAGATAATTTCGAAGAGGTTGATTTCAGACCGACAAGCGATTGAGGTTTCGGATTCACCATTGATTTTGCTCGCTGTCGGCGTCTATGAGACTCTTGCCGGAGACGTCGTCAAAATCCTGGAACAGCATCATAAAAAACAGCCGCTGTCGCTCGGGCTCAGTCGCGAAGAGGTTCGCGAGCGAGTGTTCGGCGGCGCCAGACCGGAGATTTTTCGCGCTGTAATAGCGCGGCTGGCGGACGCCGGTGCGGTCAAAGCCGAACGCGATGCTCTGCGCCTCTCATCTCACAGCCCTGCGCTATCGAACAAAGAAATGGATGCGCGAAACAAATTGGAGGGTGCAATCAAAAGATCAGCGCTTCAGGCCTGCACTCTAGAAGAGATTGCAGCGCAGACCGAAGTGCCTCTGGAACTGGCCCGAAAACTGTTTACGTTGGCAGCCTCCGAAGGGCTCGTCACGAAAATCGGCGATATGGTATTCGATGTCGAGGCCCTCGGCCGGCTGAAGTCACTCGTGCAAGCGCGTAAATCGGTCAGCAACCGCATAGACGTAGCGGTATTCAAAGAGATCACAGGAGGCCTTTCGCGCAAACACGCGATACCGCTGTTGGAGTATCTCGATCGACAGCGTATAACGCGGCGCGTGGGAAACGAGCGCGAGATTTTGTAAAGTTAAAGGCGAACGCAGGGTCCGCCTTCGAGCAGGAGATTCATATGAAAGACAGAAGATTATTTATTAGAGCATCGGTTTTCTTACTCGCAATCGCAGTGCTTGCCGCGGCGTTCGCGCTTCGGCCCCGCTCGGCGAGAACAAGCGGGACGGCTGACTTGATTCAGTTCCTTCCTGACGGGAACGGCATCGTAACAGTAGACGTCCAGCGAGTGGTCGCGAGCGATCTGTGGACGACCGCGTCGGCTCAGGGCAGGTTCAAGAACCTGATTACCAGCGCTCAAGGCGAGATGGCCTCCTTGGGAATAAAGATGACGGATGTAAAGACCGCTGTCATCGCAATACCTGGAGGCGGCCCTGCGCAAGCCGTCAGCATCGTAACCGGCAGCTTCAAGGAGCGTGAGCTGATTTCAAGGCTTCAACAAGACAAGCGAGTCACCATTACGAACGCGCCATATAAAGCGGTCGACGTTTACACGCTTACGCCGTCGGATTCGACGAGCCAGACGACAACAACTCCAGTGGCTTTTGCTTTCTACGACTCATCCACGATTGCCATGGGCTCGACGAACGGAGTGAAATCCTCAATCGACGTCAAGGCAGGCGATCAGCGCGGTATTGCCCAAAATCAAAAATATGCAGACGTAATTACCCAGTTGCCCTCCGGGGCCGTCGGACTCGTGCTCTCACCTCAAGCGTTTCTCGGACACTTTCCAAAAGACGCGGTACTTCCGCTTCCCGATCTGAAAACCGTTGATCTCATCTTCGGCGTCATCGAGATCGGATCTATCGTCGATCTGAATCTGACCTTTCGCAATGAAACCGCCGAACAGGGCGCATCGATGGCGACGAATCTTAGCGCGCTGCTGAAAACAGCGGCCGGCATCTTGAAGGTCACAAAAAAAGGCAAGTACGCTTCTCTGGCCGACGCCCTGAAAACGTTTTCGGTCACGAGCAATGGGCAAGATGTAAAGATGACCGGCACGCTGACCAAAGAGCTATTCGCTCAGGTCCTGAAGTGATCAGAGCAGAATGCACTAAGCGGGCTTATGAGTACCGAGAGAATAGTCCCAGCCTACTTTTGCAAGCGAACGCCTGGATGATGCTTGACCGTTTATGTGAGGACTGAAAGGCCGCCTATAAAGGTAAAGCACTCGTTTCGAGCAAATCCGTTGAAACGAGTGCCCTGCCCACCTATAATCGCCGTCTACCCCTTTTTTACTTACTATCATCCTGGAGGCACAATGATCTCGAGTGCGCAGTTAATCCCATCCAAAGAAGCCGTCCTCGACTTGCTTAAAGATACCGGCGCGCTTCGCGAAGGCCATTTCGAATTTCCCAATGGAGTCCACTCGCGGCAGTACTTTCAAATGCCGCTGGCAATGCGGTATCACGGAAATGCCCGTGTGCTCAACGTAGCCCTCTCCCGCCTGCTGCGAATGGAACACGAGGTACTTGCCGCGCTTCCCAATTGCGCGATAATAGCGCCGGCCGCGGGCGGAATCCCCGTCGCTTTCGGTGTTCGAGAAGCTCTTAATGCCGATCAAATCTTCTGGGCCGAGAAGGAAAATGGGCAGTACAGGCTCAGGCAATATCTGGACGCGCATGGGCTTCGCTGCATTGTCGTCGACGACATAGTCCGCTCCGGCAAGGTAATAACGTTGATGATAGACCTTGTGCGCGAGGTTGGAGCCGAAGTAATCGCCATAGGAAGCCTCGTACATTTCAGCTGCGCGAAACTCGACATCGGCGACATTCCTTATAAGTCTCTGGTAAATGTCGATGCTTACTTTGCCACGCGCAACGATTGCGACCAGTGCAAAGCCGGTGAACCGATCGAAAGCGTCAGGGTCTGAAACATCATTCGCGATGATCCGGAGAAGAAACCTATGAGAACGATTTTGCGACAGTCGCCATGCAGCCTGTTTCTCGCGACGGCTCTTGTGTTGGGCGTCTATTTTGCGGCAGTCAATCCAACGGCAGCGGCAATCCCCCGCTACAGAGCGTCGACGGTTCAACCGCAACAAGCCGCACCCCCTGAGAAGTGGGCAACCGTTTACGGCGCTAAGCTCCGGTACGTTGAAGCCGGGACGGGCCCGGCGGTGATTCTGCTCCATGGGCTCGGGGGAGACTCATCGAATTGGGCTTCGACAATCGGCCCGCTGTCGCAGAAATACAGAGTAGTCGTTCCGGATCAGATCGGCTTTGGAAAATCAGACAAGCTGCTGATCAACTATAGGGTCGGCACGTATGTCGATTTTCTCAAAGGCTTCATGAAGGAGCTGAAGATTGAGCGGTCATCGCTGGTCGGCAACTCACTTGGCGGTTGGATCGCCGCCGCATTTACGCTTGCAAACCCTCAGATGGTGGATCATCTCGTGCTCGTAGATTCCGCGGGGTTCTCGCTGCCTAAGGATTCGGATCCCGCCGTGCTCGGCGCGTTGAACCCGTCGACTCGAGATCAGGTAAAGCTTCTTCTGCCGCTCGTCTTTTACAACACGGCTATGTTCGCTAGCGACTCCGCGGTCGACGCGTTCTTCGCGCGAAAGATAAACGCAGGGGATTCCTACACAACTCAGCGCATTATCGATTCGATCGTGCGCCGGGAAGACGTCCTGGATTCGAAGCTTTCAGCGCTCAAGAAACCCACGCTTATAATCTGGGGCCGCGAGGATAAGCTGACTCCTTTGGCGTTGGGCGAGCGGTTTAAACAAGAGATTGGCGGCTCCGAATTATTGGTGCTTGAAAAATGCGGCCACGTCCCGCAGTTGGAAAAGGCGCCGGAATTCAATGCCGCGCTGATGAAGTTTCTTGGCGCGGGTATATAGGATCCTGAGCCAAGTATCGCCTGTCACGAAAAGCAATATAGTCCGGCAGTGGATTGCATGGGCATCAGAAGCGCCTGCGTCCTGTTCCAGTATTATACCGGCGCTCAAGTACGCGTATCTGGAGGTTGGAATGAACGAGATTTTCTCAGAGAAGGTCGTGACCAACAGGAGGACGTACTATTTTGACGTGAAAGAAACAAAGGATGGGGCGAAGTACCTGGTCATAGGCGAGCTTACTCAGATGGGCAGCGAGATGGAGCGGCACCGCGTAATGGTATTCGAGGAGAGCCTGGACTTCTTCATGGAGGGTCTCGACAAAGCGGTAGATTTTATTATGAACAACACCAGAGGCGGCGATGAAGATGGGCCTCGAGAAAATGGAGATCGGGAGAAGTCGCATGAGATCGAGATGCTCAGGAGGATTGAAGATAAGCTGGATCAGATCCGTAGACATTTTCGATAAACGCTATCGTTTAGCGAGAGACGGTGCTCGACCGTCATCGACCGATTATCGATTAGTCGTTAATCCAATTCGAGTCTTCTCGCCAGCGACTCATCGAGTTTTCCAAGCGCATAAGCAATCTTCAACGTGTTCCGATGAACTCGATCGGTCGCGCGATCGGCCATTCGACCGTCGATTATTGTAGAACCCAAACCGCCTCTTTCTATTTCCAAAAACTGTTTGACCTCTTCAATCGCCTGCGCTATTTCCGCATCGGGAATTGAAAAGAGCTCCACCGCAAGCTCGGACTGCTCGGGCATTCCCGTCCACTTTCCAGCGAAGCCGAAGTCGCGCGCCAATGTCGCATCTCGTCGAAACTCTTCAATCGCTTCGACGCGTTCCTGTTCGGTTTTATTCTGAGTGGGATAGTTCGTAGTCATTTCCGCGATGGCCGGCACTCCAACGGACGCGGCCGCGCTGACAAGACGCACACGCGCATAATTGATCAGCGGATGGTCGCAGCGATATACCGAGCCGCGCATTCCAAGACTGGCCCAATAGTCATACGACCCGAGCACTAGTCCGACGAGTCGTTCCGAGGCCCTGGCAATCTCAAAAACGCGCTCGACGGCGTTAACTGATTCGATCAGCACTTCGATCTTTATTTTGCCTGGCGCAAGACCGGCCGATCTCTCCGCCTTTTCAACGGCAGCATCGAGAGCACGCAGCTCCTCAGGAACTTCAACCTTCGGATATATCAAACCGTCGAGGCAGTCACCGGCGGCTTCAATGATGACCCTGACATCTTCGAATTCCGGATCAAGCTCGTAGCCTCGCGGGCGGAAGAAACGAAGCCTCTTGTCCCAGTCGAGCTCCTTGAATGCTCGAATGACATTGGATCGCCCCTGCTGCAGCAGCTCTAAATTGCCGCGAGGTATCGAGTCCTCGAGATCAAGCATCACCAGATTAGCTTTGGATCGAGTGACCGCTTTCTCAATGTATTTCCAAACCGTGGCCGGAGTCGTCAGGTGGGCCATCTGGAGAAGGTATCGTGGCTCGAGTTCGATCATAGAGGGGCTCTTCACCGGTCTAAGTATTATCTTTTCAATCCCAGCCCGAGAAATAAGATCGGGCGAAATATTTTCCACCAGTCGGTTATCGCGCGCATTTTTGTGTAGGCAATGCCGTCGGTCTTGGGATACTCGATGGTGACCGCCGCTTCGATGACCTTATGCTTCAATCTCAGCGCTTTGAATAGCAGATAAGGCTCGAGCTCATACCTATCCAGCCATTCCTGCCAGAGGTTTATTCGTTTGTCTTCCAATAAAGAGAGGCGCAATGCCCGAAAACCGCTCGATGCATCGCTTACGCGGTGGCCGCAGAAGAGAGAAAAGAGAAATGTATATGCGCGAGTGCCGAGCTTTCGTCTCAACGGCATTCGGAGGAACTCGCCGCCTTTTTTATATCGAGAGCCCTGCACAAGCTCGAAGCCCTGATCGATGATGGGATCGACAAGCCTCGGAATCTGCTCGGGCGGCGTCTTGCCTCCACCCGAGACAATCACTACGATGTCGAATTTCTGTGCAATTCCATAGTCGATTCCGGCGCGGATCGCGGCTCCCACGCCTTTATTAGCGCCCTGCCTGATCACAAAGGCGCCCGCCGATTCAGCAAAACTGGCAGTGTCGTCGCTCGATCCGTCGTCCACGACTACAATCGCGTCGACGGCGCCGCGAGGAACAGCTCTGACGACTCGGGCTATCCGTTCGCCTTCATTCCAGGCGGGCGCTACGCATAGAATCCGCGGCCTTGCGCTGGTCGAGCTTGGCTGATTCGAATCGCTCACTGAGAGGCGCCCTTCGAGGCTTCAACCAGCCATTCATAAGTGCGGCGCAGCCCCTTCTCGATCGTGAAAGACGGAACCCATCTCAACTCGCGGCGAATTTTTTCGATATTCACCACGCGACGGCGGATGTTGTCGATGTCGCGGCGGTCGATGTACTCAGGCTCGATGTTAGAGCCGGTCACTTGAATGATAGTTCGAGCGAGCTGGTTGATTGTCGTCTCGCGGCCGGTTCCTACGTTATAGACCTGGCCCTCGGCTTTTTCCGACACCGACGCCAACAACGTAGCTTCCACGACGTCGTCAACATAAGTGAAGTCGCGAGTCTGCTCGCCATCGCCGTGTATCCGCGGGGCCTCGCCGGCCATCGCAGACTGAAAGAATTTCGCGATGACGCCGCAGTAGGGGTTGTCCGGCCGTTGAGCCTCTCCGTAGACATTCGAATATCGCACTACAGCGGTCGACAGACCATAGCTCTCGTAAAACGCCTTGCAGTAATTCTCGCCGGCGAATTTCGAAACGGCATACGGACTCAGCATATTGGTCGCGTCATCTTCATTAATCGGGAGATATCGCGGATTGCCATATACCGAAGCCGACGACGAGTAGACAGTCCGCTTAACACGCGCTTCGCGAACCGCCAGGAGCACGTTCAAAGTGCCGCCTATGTTCACTTCGTAATCTTCGCGGGGGTTTCGAGTCGAAACGATAATATTGCGAGCAGCTAGATGAAGAACGGCGCCGGCGCCGCTTACAACCTTGCGAACCAGGTCGTAGTCGGTGACGGAGCCTCGGACAATTTCAAGATCGGGGTGGCCTGAAGGCAGGTTCGCCTCGCTGCCGGTATAAAAGTCGTCGAGCACGACTACCGAGGCGCCTATGCTCAAGAGCCTCCGTACCACGTTCGATCCCACGAATCCGGCTCCTCCAGTTACTATGACTCTTTCGTTTGCCAGTCTTTCAATCTGACTCATTGAGCCTCCTATATTATTGGGGTCTGGATGTCGTTATGGGTTTGTCTGAAGGGGGCGAGACAACAGGATACCGCAAGACGCCCGTGGAATCTACCGGACGCGGCAGGATAACGACGGTATAATTCAAGGGTGCCTAAAACAGCCGGCATCTATATCCACATACCGTTTTGCGAACGAAAATGCACCTATTGCAATTTCAACACGACCGACTTCGATTCGCCTTTAAGCGCTGACTACGTTCAGGCTGTTCTCGCCGAGATCGTCCATACGGGCGAGCGCCTCTCTCTCGATAGTCACAAACTCGCGGCAGACACGATCTTCTTCGGAGGCGGCACGCCTTCCATTATTACCGCCGAACAAATCAGGAGCCTGATATGCGCTTGCAACGATTCATTCAACATCGCGGCCGATAGCGAAGTCACGATCGAGATAAATCCCGGCACGCTTGAACCCGGCAAGCTCCGCGACTGGAAGAGCGCGGGGATCAATCGAGCCAGCGTAGGAGTGCAGTCATTCCGAGATGACGAGCTCGTAAAGCTGAGCCGAACCCATTCAGCTTCCCAAGCCCGCGCCACAGTCGCGGCTCTGCGGAACGCTGGGTTCAACAACATCAGCCTTGATCTGATAGCGGGATTGCCGGAGCAATCGCTCGAGGACTGGCGACTCAACCTCGATGAAGCCCTGCGGATCAGGCCGGAGCACCTCTCCCTGTATCTCCTGGAGATAAAAGAGGGCACGCAATTATTCGCGCAGATAAAGCGGAATCAGCGCGCTCGTCCGGATGACGACCTCGCCGGCGACATGTACACGATGATCTGCGAGGCGGCTGGCGAAGCGGGCTACGAACAATACGAAATCTCTAACTTCGCTCTTCGGACGGTCGAGCCGTCAGAAAGCCCCTTTCGCTCGAAACATAATTTGAAATACTGGACTGGTGCGCCGTTCTACGGCATGGGCTGCGGCGCGCATTCATATAATGGAAGAAGCCGTTGGGTGAACATCGCAAAGACCGAGAATTACATCGAAGCCGTGATGACAACCGGGCGCGGAATCGCCGAACAGCACGATCTTTCCAACGAGGACAATGCAGCCGAAGCTTTATTTATGGGATTGAGATTGAACGAGGGCATAAGTCTCGACGCGTTTTCGGCGGATTATGGCGTGAGCGTTATTGAGACATACGGCCCGGAACTGGAACGCCTTAGCGAATCCGGCCTCGTTGAGATCGAGCCGGGACGGCTTAAGCTGACTCATCGAGGCAGGCTTCTTTCGAATGAAGTGTTCGTCACCTTCGTATGAAGTTATCAATATGAAACGAATTACAACTGTCGCTCTTTTGATTCTCACCTCGCCGCTTGTATTGGCCCAAAGCGGCCGCGTGCGCGACGGCGCATCGGACAAGCAGGTAATCAGATTGAAAGCCGAAGAAGTACTGCTTCCGGTCTGCGTCCGCGGCTCCGACGGCAAGCTTCCTCAGAAGCTCGAGCGCTCCGACTTCGTAGTCATCGAAGACAGCAAGAACCACGACATCACATCAATCGAGCGCACACCCGCCAGCATTCTATTGCTTTTGGACACCGGCGGAGACGATCCGCAGTTCAAGCGAATAAACATGAATCGCGATCTCGCGCTCAAGATCATCGACTCTCTCGGCGATAAAGATCAGGCCGCAATAGTAATCTACTCGGATTCGGCGAAACTGATCGCTCCCTGGACGAGTGACAAGCAGGCCCTGCGCGAAGCTCTCAAATGGAAGTTCAGACCCGGGCTCGGATCACATCTCTATGACGCGATGATCTACTCAGCAAATGAGGTGCTGCCAAACGCTCCAGGATTGAGATCGCTTGTATTAATGACGGATGGGATTGACTCGCTGGCTCATTCGGCCATGGAAAACGTTAGGGCATCGCTGCACAGGGCGCGGGCGACTTTATTCATCGCGAATCAAGCAGGCTTTATGCTGACGGATCTCAAACCTCGGGCACATCACGCTCTCGATTGGTATGAGATGATCGACCCAAAGGTGAGAAAGCGAATCCATTATCTCCGCTCTTATGAGATGAAACTCGACACGGGGAGGGCCGCGCTCGCCGATCTTGTTGAGGAAACCGGCGGCGCCATGTGGGACCCGCCGAATACCGGCGAGTTCGCCGATCTCAACAAGTTCATCATCGAGGAAATCGGCACGGAATGGATGATATCTTATTCGACCGAACGCCCAGCGAATGACACCGAGCCGCACACGATCAACGTAAGCTCAAAGAGGCCGGGCCTCACCCTTCGCGTGCGAAGAAAAGTCTATTCGAATCAGAGCGCGGCTCCGGCTGAAAGACAGTGAGCGTGATGTCGCGCGGCCCAAATCAGGGACATGCCGGCGGCGCACTGGCGCTTTGAATCTCGGAGCAACATTTCTTAAATACTTCCGGCTCGCTTAATTCCAGGTCAGACCCCTGATCTGATCCAGGTTCACGTTGCCGCCGCTGAGCACGCATACGACTTTCGATCCCGCCGGAATATTAACCAGTCCATTCAATAAGGCAGCCACAGGAGCCGCGGCCGCGCCTTCGACCACCAGTTTGCAATGCGACATGATCCAGAGCATGCCTTCAAAAATCTTCTCGTCGGGAAGCGAAACAAGCTCGTCCACGAAGTGTTTCACGACCTCGTAGGTGTATTCGCCGACGCGTTTGACTTTCAATCCATCGATCGAGCAGTCGACCCGGTCAAGTGTGATGAGACGGCCTTCGGCGACGCTTCGATTCATCGCGGGCGCGCCCGACGACTCGACTCCAATAATTTTGATCTTAGGATTCAGGTTCTTGAGAGCCATCGAGACCCCGGAGATCAAACCGCCTCCTCCGATCGGTACGATAACAACATCGGCTTCGGCCCAATCGTCGAAGATTTCCATTCCGAGTGTTCCCTGTCCAGCTACCAGATGAGGATCGTCGAATGGATGAATGTAGGTGAGCCCGCGCTCGGCGCAGATCTCTTTACACTTTTCGTTGGCTTCATCCCAGATCGTTCCGTGGAGCACAACTTCGGCGCCGTAGCCGCGCGTAGCTTCGACCTTGGACGGAGTCGCATTCTCCGCCATCACCACCACCGATTTCATTCGATTGATCGCCGCCGCCAGAGCGACTCCCTGCGCATGATTTCCTGCAGACGAGCAGATGACTCCGCGATTGCGCTCTTCGTCGCTGAGCCGCGAGAACTTGTTCAGAGGTCCGCGTATCTTGTATGAACCGGTCCTCTGGAACATCTCGGCTTTCAGCCTGATATCGAACCCGGTTCTCTCGCTCAGGATTCGCGAAGTCAGCAGCGGAGTGTGATACACATGCGGCTTCACCTGTTTGCGCGCGCGATTGAAATCTGCCAGGGACAGGAATTCCATGCTTGCTCCTCTTTTGTTGAATTGTTCTTTTGTGCTTGATCGGCGTCATCAAGCAGTCGCTGATTATCACGGAGCGGCCGCGTGATTGCAAACCATGCTTGAGTATACTGAATTGGATCGCATATGCTGTGTGGCCGACTTCAAAAACGAGGTGCAAAAGCCCGGCTTGAGCTTCATCGCGCGGGCCCGCAACCTGATTCAATCCGCCATAGGAATCGATCAATGGACTTCATAGATCTCCGCAGCGACACTGTAACCCGACCAACCGATGAAATGCGCGAGGCGATGGCCCGCGCACAAGTCGGAGACGACGTATTTGAGGAAGATCCCACCGTAAACAGGCTCCAGGAGCTTGCCGCGGCCATGTTGGGCAAGGAAGCCGCTATTTTCGTGCCTACGGGTACGATGGGAAACCAGATCTGCATCCGAATGCACACTCAGATAGGACAGGAGGTTATCCTCGAAGAGCGCAGTCACATCTTCAACATGGAAGTTTCTGCTATGGCCGCGGTGAGTGGAACTCTTGCGCGGCCGGTGCGCGGCGAAGACGGCGTTCTAGACTGGAATACGATCGAGCCGGCGATTCGACAGGGCAATCCTCACGTAGCCGATACCGGCCTTATCACTATCGAGAATACTTTGAACCTGGCCGGCGGAATCGTGATTCGAATAGAAGCCATGGAGGAGATCTGCGAGCGAGCACACGCACTAGGGCTGCCGGTGCATCTCGATGGCGCTCGAATATTCAACGCGGCTACGGCGCTCAGACGCGATGTATCGGATCTCGCGCGGCCGTTCGACACGGTGATGTTCTGCCTGTCGAAGGGGCTTGCTGCTCCAGTCGGCTCTATAGTGGCCGGGCCTAAAGACTTCATCAGGCAGGCGCGCAAAGTTCGACGGATGCTGGGCGGTGGGATGAGACAGTCCGGCATACTCGCCGCCGCCGGAATCGTAGCTCTCGAGAAGATGGTATCTCGAATCGAAGAAGATCATTCGAATGCACAACTGCTTGCAAAAGGACTGGCTCAATTGTCGGGAATAAGGCTCGATCCGGAACGCGTAGCCACCAATATCCTCGTCTTTGAAGTGAACGGTTCTATCAATGCAAAGGAGCTTCAGAATCGGCTAAAAGAGCGCGGTGTTCTCGCGATTGCATTGAACGATAAGCAGATGAGAATGGTCACCCATAAGGATGTCAGCAGAGCCGATTGCGAACGGGCGGTATCGGCGGCACAAGCTGCTCTGCCCGATTGAGCATTCACGGTCCGACTCGGCCAATTCGCGAGGGAGTTCACTACCGCCGATTCGTTTCAGACCGGGTTGGGAGAAGTCGGACAAGAGCTGGAGCAAGCTCCCTCCCCTACCGGTGATCTCTTACTTAGATCCATGAGTCACGCGAATCTAATTATTGCGATCGACGGACCTTCAGGTTCCGGGAAGAGCACGCTGGGCAAAGCCCTCGCGCACCGGCTGAGTATCCTTTATATAGACTCGGGCGCCGTGTATCGCGCCGCTGCGTGCAAGGCAATCGACAGCGGCATACCTATCGAAGTTCGAGCGGCGACGATCTCGAATCGAGAAGCTGTTATCGCGGCTGCTCGATCCGCCGACATCAGACTCGGAGGTGATCCGGATCGCCAGACCGTGTCGCTCGACGGGCGAGACGTGACTCAGAGGATTCGCTTAGCGGACGCCACACGAGCCAGTTCTATCGTCGCAACAATTCCTGAAGTGAGAGAAACGGTCGTAGAAAAACTGCGCCGGATGAGCAAGACCAGCGGCGTGGTTATGGACGGTCGCGATATAGGCACACGGGTGTTTCCGAACGCCGCGGTGAAACTCTTCTTGGAAGCATCTCTTCCCGTGCGCGCGCTGCGTCGCTCGATCGAAGAACACGAACGCGGCAGAGATGTCACCGTCGAAGAGGTTCAGCACGAGTTGGAGGAGCGCGACATCCGAGATACTCGTAGAGAAGCCACGCCCCTGATCAGAGCCTCTGACGCCATCCTCATAGACACCACCGACATGACCATCGAAGTCCTGCTAAAACAGGCGCTTGAAATAGTCGAACAGCATAGAATAGACTGAAAACCTATCTGAGTTTCCGACTTAGCAGGCGCGCAGGACACGCGGAGCTGAACCGCTCCGCAACGCAATTTTTCCTTAACGACCAATGGGTATTTTTACCGGTTTGATAATGGAGACAGGCCGCGTTAAGCGAATCGATCGCCGCGCGGACGGCGCGCTCCTGGTCATAGAAGCGAAAACTGTCCTGGATGGAACGAAAATCGGCGATTCTATTTCAATTAATGGCGTCGATCTTACTGTTATAGAAATGAGCGACGGATGGTTTTCGTCCGACGCATCGCTTGAGACGTTGAATCGATCTACTCTTGGCGGGCTTCGCGCCGGCGACCGGGTCAACCTGGAACGCGCCCTGGCGGTTGGCGAACGGCTCGGAGGGCATATGGTGCAGGGCCACGTCGACGGCACGGCCGAGTTCCTGAATGACAGACTTGAAGGCAACGCGCATCGAATGCGATTCAGGCTCCCGCTGAATCTTGCCCACTACGTGGCAATGAAGGGCTCGATTACGATAGACGGAATCAGTCTTACTGTTGCCGCGCTCGGCTCCGACTGGTTTGAGGTCGTGATCATTCCGCACACGTGGCGCGAGACTACTTTGTCGACCTTGAAATCAGGGTCGCGCGTCAATATCGAAGTCGACGTGCTTGCGAAGTACGTCGAGCGATTGCTGTCGCACGATGAAGCGGCCGCGGTTAGGCGGCGGCAGAGTGAATTGACGGTGGAAGAACTGATCGAACAGGGATACTAAATCTCGAATCCCGAACCTCCGGTTCTGGATCACAAACTCTTGCATTGAGGGCTCCCAATGGCTTTGGCGACCATTAAAGAAGCGGTGGAGGACTTTCAGGCGGGCCGTATGGTCATCATCGTTGATGACGAGGATCGCGAGAACGAAGGCGATCTGGCCTGTGCGGCTGAAAAAGTCACTCCCGAGATCATAAATTTCATGGCGCGCTTTGGTAGAGGCTTGATCTGTTTGTCGATGACCGAAGAGCGGCTGGATCAGCTTCAAATCCCATTACAGGTATCGGAATCGGATAATACGGCAACGCGAGGAACCGCTTTTTGCGTCTCTATCGAGGCAAAACGAGGGATCACGACGGGAATCTCGGCCGCGGATCGGGCCACGACGATTCAAGTGGCGGTTGATCCGCGCAGCAAGCCTTCGGATCTGGCCAGACCCGGGCACATATTTCCGTTGCGGTCGCGGCGAGGCGGGGTCCTTGTAAGGCCCGGCCAAACCGAAGCGGTCACGGATCTCGCGCGCATTGCCGGTCTGACGCCGGCCGGAGTGATCTGTGAGGTGATGAACGACGAGGGAACTATGGCCAGGCTCCCGGATCTCCGGCAATTCGCCGATCATCACAACTTGAAAATCATATCGGTGGCGGATCTGGTGAGCTACCGAATGGCCACCGAAGTTCTGGTTCATCGAGTGGGCGAGGCTACGGTGCCGACAGTCTACGGTGAATTCCGAGCGATCGCCTTCGCCAACGACCTCTCTCCGGACGTGCATCTAGCGCTGGTGATGGGCGACATCGATCCCGAGGTGAGCATTCCAGTTCGGGTGCATTCACAGTGCGTTTTGGGAGATGTATTCGGCTCGCTTCGTGACGACACCGGATGGCAGCTTCATCGCTCGCTCGAGCTGATAGCGCAAGAGGGATGCGGCGTGCTGGTCTATCTAAAACAAGAAGGACGCGGCATCGGACTCGTCAACCAGTTGCGGGCTTATAAACTGATGGACGAGCAGAATCTCGACACGGTCGAGGCCGATTCGCAGCTCGTCGGAGCCCGGAAAATGGATCCGCGTGAATACGGCATAGGCGCCCAGATACTGCACGATCTCGGCGTGCACAAGATGAAGATCATAACCAACCATCCGGTCAAACGAGCGGCCATTGAAGGGTTCGGGCTGGAAATCACGGACCGGATGGCAATAGAAATCGAGCCCAATGAATCAAACGAAAAGATATTGCGTACACGAAAGGAAAAGCTCGGGCATCTACTGACCAAGGTTTGATCCGAGTTGTAGCCTTTCGCTTGAATCAAAACGCGTCGATCAGGTTCTTTCAACGCCGCCCTATTCTCACACGGGCCACGCTGTTCACCGGAGGTTTAACGCCCTTGCTGGCGCGGGCTGCCAGTTCTAACTGACATGCGCAGGAAATTCTTCATAGCTCTACTCACGGCACTGGGACTCGTCATCATATCAATCGTTGCGGTCGTCGTTTATCTTCGCAGCGGCCGGCTCGATATCTTTATTCACGATCAGATCGTGCAGGCGCTTGCCGAGCGCGGCATAATCGCCGAAATCGATACCACTCATCTCGACCTGCGCGGCTATCGCGTCACGCTCGAAGGGATCAGGCTGCTTCTTGAAAAAGATCGAAGGCTGCTCGCATCGGCGGACCGTCTTACCACCGATTTTTCAGTAACCGATTATCTGCGGCAGAGGATCAGCATTACGTCGGTTGAGCTCACGAATCCGCACGTCTTCATCGAATACGATGCGAACGGCGTTTCGAACCTTGATCAGCTCAAGACGCCTGAAGAGCGCGAAACCGGCCGCGAGGACAACGTAAACTTTGCCTCCGCGACGCTGGACATCAACGGCGCAAAACTTAGTTTTAATGATCAAAAGAGAAACCTGGCGGCTGAAGTCAGCGAATTCAAAGTAGCTCTGACTCCAGCCGCGCGGATTGGAGTCGGGCGCTTCAATCACGATCTGAATCTCGAAATCCTGAACGCCGGCGGCGTATTCGAGGGACGCACGATAAAGAGCATCGTGGCGTCGCTCAAGGCGCATGTTCAAGAGGACGGCAAACGCGCCTACAGCATAAAAGACATCGCCTTCAATGCGGGAACCGATCTCGGGACCTTGAATGTGACAGGGCAGGTCACAAAAGCCGAGGCTCTCAAGTATTCGGGCGACCTCCAGGCTTCGGTTCAGCTCAACCAGATCAGTAGAATTCTGACTCCCGTCACTGGGATGAACGGAAGCGGCGCTTTGACGGGGCACGTCGAGGGCACGAACGCGGATTATCAATTCAATGGTGAAGCGGCTTCGACCGGATTCACGATGTCGGATGTTCGGGTATCGGGTTTCCATGCGAAGACAAGCCTCAACGGTTCCGGTGAGACATATAAAGCGACGACCGATATTCGCTCCGAGAGCGCCGGCGCGAAGGATGCAAACGCCGAAAAGATCCAGCTTAGCGCCGTGCTCAAAGGTACCGGCGTTAATTTCGATGCCAGCGGGAAACTGGCTCTTGCATCCGCCGGAAGCGACAAGATTCAGGTCCATGAAGTCAGCGCGCGCGTTGAAGCGACCCGCGATCGGGCGATTCTCTCCGACATAAAAGCGTCGATCCTGGGCGGCGCTATGACCGGCTCAACTACGATTGCGTACGGAGGCGGCGCTTCGAAAGTCGATCTGGCTTTTAATGCAATCGACCTGGGACAGGCTGCTGATGCCGCTTCGACGAAGGATGTATCCGTGAGCGGCAATGCCAATGGTACAGTGCAGCTCAGTTTTCCCGGGCTCAGGTTCGAGCAGGCAGCAGGTCGAATCGAATCAGCTTTTGATGCTTCCATCGCTCCGCTCAAAGATGGAGCCGAGCGTTCACCGGTAAACGGGCAGCTCAGTCTCGTGGCCGCCGGGAGAGGCTTCACTATAGAAAACGCGGTTGTTCATTCCCCGAAGAGCGAGGCGACCGCCACCGGCTCGATTGGGACTGACGGCGCTTTGTCGCTCGACGTTAACTTCAAGTCCGATGACATGTCCGAGGTGCAGCGAGCACTCGATGCCTTTGGCCTGGTTCCCGCCGAGATCAACGATCAGTATGAATTTGTCGTGAATGAGTCGGGCGAGTTCACCGGCCGCGTCAGCGGCAAACCGGACGCGATACAGGTCAGCGGCCGGCTTCAACTCGACAACCTGGAGGCGCACCGCGAAAAGATCGGCTCGTTCGAAGGCGAGATCACCTACGCACCCGCCCTGCTTCGCATCGACAACGGCAAGCTGTCCCGGCCCGACGGCTCACATGCCGAGTTTACCTTGAACGCCCCGCTCAAAGCGGAGAATGAGATTTCGGTACAGGCGAACATTTCGGAATTCGATCTCACCGCGCTCACGAAGATAGCGCAGCCGGGTTTTGAAGACTTCGTAGGCCGAGGATTTCTCACCGGCAAGATCGATTTGAGCGGACTACCCGGCCCTCGAACATTGAAGGGGTCCGCCGATATAACGCTGAAGGCTGCCGAGTTCGTAGTACCTTCAACCGATTCGACCGATGATGAAACCGTCACAAAGCGATTCTCCGTGCCGGAATTCACCGGCCAGGTCACCATTGCCGATAGCGTGCTCAACGCACCGAATGTTCGACTCCAACTCGGCGACAGCGACATAAGCGGCAAGTTCACATTGAATCTCGACACCTATGCCTACTCGGTCGATGCCAAAGGCAACAACGTCGATCTGGGGCAGGTCGATCTCAGCGATAATCTCAAACTCGGCGGCACGGCAAACGTAACGATCACAAGCGAAGGCGAATGGGACAACTGGTCAAACGTAAAAGTAGACGCCGCTATTCGAGGTAAAGACGTCGTCATAAACGGCCGCCAGTTCGGCGACGCTTCTCTTGTCGCGTCGACACAGGGCGGCATACTAAAAGTCGATGCAACAGGGAAGGTACTTGAAGAGATGCGCACCATCAGCGGCACGGTCGACCTCCGCGACAAGGATGCGTATCCCGTCAACGCTCGGATCGACTTCACGGATTCGGAGCTCGGTCCATACCTCGAGTTCATCTCACCGAAGCTCGCGGACGTTCAAGGAAAAGCCACCGGCAGCATTATCCTGAGCGGTCCTCTAAAAGACACCGATAAGATTCAAGCGGTCGCCCGCATAACGAAGCTCGACTTTGGAGGCTCGCTCGCCGAAGGACGCAACTACCGCCTCAAGAACGAAGGCGACATCGTAATTAACGCTTCGCCGAAGGCGGTTACAGTCGAGCCGGTTACTTTCACGGGCGACGGAACAAGCATCGCGATCGCCGGCACGCTGTCCCTGACCGACGCTGCTGCTTCGAGCCTTACCCTCGACGGCGAGTTGAACCTGCGACTACTTTCTTCATTCACTCAAGTGCTCTACACGACCGGTGTCGCGAAGGTGAAATCATCGATAGTAGGCACGCTGGATTCGCCTCGGTTGTCAGGCACCGCGGAGCTTGCCGATGCCGGCGTGCGAATCCTGAATTTCCCGATCTCAATCGCGCATGGAAACGGCACGATACGGTTCACCGAAGATCAAGCGCTGGTCGAGAACTTCAAAGCTGCCGCGCCGGGCGGCGGCACGATCTCGATAGTCGGCGGGGCGGCTCTTTCTGGACTCGCGCCTGATCGATGGCGCATAGAGGCTGCCGCGGAACAGGTCAACATCGAGTATCCTCGAGACACGCAGACGCTCTTCGACGGCAATTTCGTTTTTCAAGGAAATCGTAAATTTCAAATCCTATCCGGAGACGTGAGAGTGCGCCGGGCCGCCTACACGAAAGACCTCACGCTCGCCGATCTGATCACGACCGGCGGACCTTTCGGAAAGGATTTTGTCGAAACCGGACCAGGAGGAGGCGGCGGTGGAGGCGGCGCAGCCACCTTATCGATCGACATGCGCATCAGCGCCGATGACACGCTGATAGTGCGAAATAATCTGGCGGATGCCGCGGGCGGAGTATTCCTCAATCTGCGCGGGCCGCTCAGCGATCCGATCGCGACCGGACGAGTGATGCTGACTCACGGAACGATTCAATTCCGCAACGACCGGTACGAGATCGATAGGGCGCTGATCACCTTTCCGCCGAACCGGGGCGCCGAGCCCGTGTTCGATGTTCAGGCCGAAGCGGATATCAGCGGGTATCACGTTACGATCAACTTTGACGGCGCCTCCAGCAAACTTCACACGCGATTGCGATCGGATCCCGAGCTGCCGGTGAACGATCTTGTGGCGCTGGTTCTGACGGGCCGTCCTTCAGGAGATACATCGACAGCCGCGGCAGCAGCTCAGACCGGCCTCGGACTGGCGCAGACGTTGTTGTCGGCTACGCTGTCCGAACAGATCGAGCGACAGACTCAGCGGCTGTTCGGTCTGAATCGCTTCTCGATCGATCCGCTTCTCGTGGGACGCGGCAGCGATCCAAGCGCACGGGTCACAATCGGCCAGCGAGTGACAAAGGATTTCACGATTACTTATTCGCAGAATCTCACGTCCGGGATTAACGGCTTGGATCGTGTTGTTCTGGTTGAATACCGGCTAAGCAACAAGCTCTCGATCATCGGAGTCCGCGACGAACGGGATATAGGCTTCGACATTCGCCTGAGGAAACGATTCTGAAGCTCGCCATACGAATCAAACAGAATGGAGCAGACCGGCGGCCTCTACTTATTGCGGCCGTCTTTGCTGTTTCCTTTGTCGCGTCGGCGGTTAATGCAGCCGATTTGACGGAGTTCCTCGGAAAGCGCATCACGCGAGTCGACGTAATCGTGGAGGCAGCCGCCATAAGCGATTCGGCGGAGCTGCGCAGCCTCATCGACGTAGTAACCGATCAGGACTTCTCGCCTGTTCGAATTCACGATTCCCTTCTGCGCCTGTTCAATTCGGGGCTAGTCTCGAGCGCTCGTGTCGAGGCCGAACCGGCGGGTTCGGACGGCGTCGTTCTCAAGTTCGTCATAAAACCTCAGATCCACATTGAAGGCATTTCTTTCGCTGGCCCCACCATCTTTCCGCCCGCGGAGTTGCGCGCTCGATTGAGCCAGCTCGATCTCGGTCAGAAGCTCTCCACCAATGTAGTCGTCCGGGGACAGAGCGAGCTGCAGGCCTTCTACGCCACGCGCGGCTACTATCAGGCGGCGGTCACCTCCGAATTCAAACTTGATCCGAGCGGAACCCGCGCTACGGTCGTGTACACGATCAATCCGGGCGAGCAAGCTCACATCTCATCGCTCGATTATAGCTTCTCCGGCGTGAAGCTTGATCTCTCCGAGATAAAGAAACACGCGATAGAACAGGGCAAGCCCTTTGCTCAACCCGACGTTCAGGACGAGGTCGATCGAATAGCCCAGGCGTATATAAAGAAGGACTACCTCGCGGTCAAGGTGACCAGCACGGTCAAACCCGATCCCGCGGCGAATAGCGTCGCGATCGCGATGAAGATCGAGTCGGGCCCGAAGATCGCCGTCGATATCAAAGGGTTGAAGGTCGATGCAAGAAAGAAGCGGCTGTTCCCTTTCTATGAGCAGGGCGGAGTAGACGATTTCACTTTGGAGGAAGGGCGGCAGCGACTGCTCGACTATGCCCAGCGTCAGGGTTACTTCTTCGCGGAAGTGCACAAGCCCGACGTTCCCGATCTAACGGGACAACAGGCGCATCTGGAATACGTGGTCGAGCCGGGCCAGAAGTATCATCTGAAGGACATCGATATAAAAGGTATCGAGGCCGTTCCGGTCGCGGATATAAGAGGCGAGTTGAAGTCCAAGGAATCGTCGGCGCTGCCGTTCGGGCTTGGGCGCGGCTTGACCAGCAACGAACTGCTCAGGCAGGACGCGAACACGATACAGAAGAGGCTTCGCGAGCAAGGCTACAGACGCGCGCACGTCGACGTTCTTCGCGGCGTATCCGTCAGCGGCCAGTCGCTCTTTATCACTTTCGAAGTCAACCAGGGAGTGCGAACTCACATCGAGTCGATCGGGCTTGGCGGCAACAACGTATTCACCGTGGATCAGCTCTCCGCGAAGATGAACATCAAGCCCGGCGATCCTTTTCTTTCAAGCAAGATCACGACCAATTCAGATCTCCTGGTCTCCGCCTACAGCAACGAGGGCTACGCTGCGGCCGAAGCCGCGCCTGAAATTGTCGACGAAGGCCGCGCGGAAAATCAGGATCGAGTACGCCTGAACTACAAGATTAATGAAGGCAATCGCATCAAGATCCTTCACGTCGCCACGCACGGCACGGCGCATACGAATACGGATCGACTGAAGAAAGACTTTTATCTTTTTAAGGAAAGCGACTGGCTGCGAACCGAGGACCAACAAAAAACCGAGAGGGCCCTGTACGACACAAACGCCTTCACGTCCGTTTCAATCCACTCGGAACCGCTCGGGTTGGTGACGGAGGGGGTTGAGGAGCGCAACGTCACAGTAGATCTAGCGGAAGCGAAACGGTACCTGCTTATTTATGGATTCGGATTTCAATCGCGCACCGGTACGCTGACGATTCCCGGAGTCAGGGTTCTGCATGGCGCCCGAGGCCAGGTTCAGCTCACCGATACCAATATGTTCGGAAAGCTGTATACCGGCAGCGCGCAAATCCGAGTCGCCGAGGATGAGTTACTGGGACAGCTTTCGTTCAGCAACCCGCGGCCGTTCGGACTCAAATGGCCGCTGCTCCTGTCGTTGTTTGCCAGACGCCAGGCGGAAACGAGTTTCCGAACCGACAGATATACGGTGCTGGTTCAGACCGAACGTCGCCTCGCGGAAAACAGCGTCGTAATCTTCAACTACAACTTTGAACGAATTAGCATATCGGATCTTCGAGTCAGCGAGAGTGAAATCGAGCGCAATACCCGGCCCGTCAGGCTGGGACGGCTCGAAGCCAGCTACGCGCGCGATACCCGGGACAGCGCGTTCGACGCCACTAAGGGAACGTTCACGGCGGCCAGCATCTCGCTCGCCTCGACTCTGATGGGCGGCACTGAACAGTTCATCAAGATGATCGCGGAGCACAGCCGCTATTACCGCGTGCCGAAGGTTCCGGCGATACTCTATTCGGTTTCGGGCCGGCTTGGGCTCGCTCAACCGTTTGGCGGGAAGGACACGCTGCCAATTTCGGAGCGGTTTTTCGCGGGAGGCGCGACTGATCTTCGAGGCTATGGGTTCGAACAAGCCGGGCCTCTCGATCCGGTCACCGGTCGGCCGATCGGCGGAAATGCGCTCATCGTGCTGAAAAATGAGCTGCGATTCCCGATGTACGGATTGATCGGCGGCGCCGTATTCAGCGACACGGGCAACGTGTTCAGCAGACTCAGTGATTTCTCTCTGGGGAATATAACTGAGACGGTCGGATTCGGTTTGAGGATCAAGACGCCTATCGGGCCGCTACGATTCGATCTCGGGTTCCTCGTGCTCAGCAAGACGCCCGGCAAGGTTCAATCCAAGTTTCACATCAGCTTCGGGCAGAACTTCTAAGATGGTGATTCGTCATTTGTCACTGGTCGTTGATCATTGGTCACTGATTGTTGGTCATTGGTCATTGGTCGTTTGCCGATTCGGCGCGAGGGCGGTAACTCGATCAGTGATCTGTGCGTGCCTGACTCTCACGCTTATTGCTTCGTGCAATGTTTTGGCGGCGCAGCAAGTCGTGGATCAGATAATGACGCTCGTCAATAATGAGATCATCACGCGCACCGATTTATTATGGAGCCTGGCAATGGATCCAAACGCTCCGAATCCCGCCGGCGTTGTGGACTCCGATACGATGAAGCAAAAGCTTGAGGTGATGATCGATGAACGGTTGATCTCACAGGAAGCGGCGCGAATTCCCGGAACCGAGGTTTCCCAGGAAGAAATCGCCAAAAAACGCGCCGAATTAATCAAACGCTTCCCGAACGAATCGGTATTCAGACAGCGCGTCGAGTCCACCGGTCTAACCGCTGAACGGATAGACAAGCTCCTCGCGCAGCGCGTGCTCATCGATAAATTTATCGATTTCAGATTTCGGTCCTTCGCGTTTGTGTCCGATCAGGACGTCAAGAAATATTATGACGAAAAGATTGCTCCGGATATACGCGCGAAGGGCCAGGTGCCTCCGTCTCTGGACGAGGTCAAGTCTCGGGTCACCGAAGTATTAAAGGCGGAAAAAATCGAGCAAGAGATCGACCGCTGGCTCCGTGAAGCCCGCCAACGCGCCGACATCGTTCAATTGGCCGAACCCTAGCTAAGCTAAGCAGCCTGCTGACTCCGTTGAGACCCCGTCATACCTCTCACCTCACCCGAGCATCTATCGCCGGTAATCTCGCGTTCGAAAAGAGGTGTACGTAGGCATAAACCTGCCCTCGATGATGGGCCGCATGACTCAGCGCCCTTAGCAGCAATTCCGATATCGTGCTCGGAGCGCCGTTTGGAAAATAAAGCGTCTTAGAGAGATCCTGATCCGTCATTTGCTCAAAGGCCAACCGGCGGACTCGCGCGGCCTCTTCGAGATATTCCGCGACAAGCGCGTGCGTTGAGAGGTGCTCTCTAAGAGTCCACTCGAAAGGGTCGTCCCAGAAATTACTGGTGATCCCGTTGAAGGTATATTCGACGACGGCCCCGATGTGAACGATCAACTCGGCGCAGGAATAGACGCGAAGAAAGCTCGCGCTTTCGAACGGCTTCCAGTAGAGCCTGTCTTCAGGAATGAGATTCAGGACTTCAATCAAGTTACAGTGAAGCCGTTCAAATTCAGCGCTGAATGAATCGACGTTGCCCACTCGGTTATGAGCTCTCTTTCGAACCGGCTTCTCTTTCGACTTCCACTTCGCTTACGGCGCCGCCCTTCTTGCGATATTTCGTTCCACACGCCGAACAAGTTGCTTTTCCTTTTCCCTTCGCCTTCGGCTCCATATCCAGCTTGATCCCGCATCGGCACATCCAGCCGGCGAGCTTCCCCGGATTTCCGATAATCAGCGCGTAGTCCGGAACGTCTTTCGTCACAACCGAGCCGGCTCCAATAAACGCATAACGGCCTATCGTGTTGCCGCACACAATCGTCGCGTTGGCTCCAATCGACGCGCCCTGTTTTACCAGCGTCTTCTTGTATTCGTCTTTTCGCACTATCTGGCTGCGCGGATTGATGACGTTGGTAAAGACCATCGACGGCCCGCAAAACACGTCATCTTCAAGCTCGACGCCCGTGTAGACCGACACGTTGTTTTGAAGCTTTACGTTGTCGCCGATTTTGACATCGGGAGAAATCACGACGTTTTGCCCTATGTTGCAGCCGCGCCCGATTTTTGAATTCGGCATTACGTGCGAGAAGTGCCATATCTTCGTTCCTTCTCCGATCTCACAGGGCTCGTCCACAAAACTCGATTCGTGTTTAAAGTAATTATTGCTCATCGCTCCCTTTACAAGCTTATAGGTTGGCCTCTATACGCGAGAGACCTTTCGGCCGCATCGAGGACACGCAACACACGCAGCCCGCTGAGGCCGTCCGTGAGGGGTTGTTCGCGTGTCTGTATACACTTCAAAAATCGAAGCGACTGCTCGCGCAGCGGCTCGAGTTGCTCGAGCGTCTCCGCTACGGGATTGTTTTTGCGCGCGATCGGCTCGCCGTTGATGAAATCGACGCCTTGATCATAGACGACAAGCTTGTCTTCTTTGCGAACGTCGTCGAATACGGCCATGCGCTTCGAGCCGATGACCACAAGCTTCTGCTCTTTGTACGGATGAAGCCAGCTAACGAAGATGTGCGCCCGAATCCCGGAAGGAAACTCTATGTTCGTGATCGTCACGTCGGCGATGTTCGCCTGTAGATAAGTCCCTCCACTCGCGGAAACGCTTGAGGGCCATGCGCCGACCAATCTCAGGATAATCGCGATATCGTGCGGCGCGAAGCTCCACAGAATGTTCTCCTCCCGCCGCACCTTTCCGAGATTGAGCCGCGTCGAATAGATGTAGCGCAGCTCGCCAAGCTCGCCGGAGGCGATCAGCTCGCGCAGTCGGATGACGCCGGGATGATATTCGAGAAGATGGCCCACCATCAGGATCGCTTTTCGTTTCTCAGCGAGGTTGACGAGCGCTTCTCCGTCTGAGATATCGAGCGTGAGAGGCTTTTCAACCAGCACGTCTTTCCCCGCTTCGAGAGCCGCGCGAGCCATTCGATAGTGAGTTTCGGCCGGAGTCGCGATCACGACGCCGTGGACGGCTTGATCAGTCAGCAGCTTGTCGAAGTCCGCTTCGATGCGAGTCGAGGGAAACCGTTGGGAGATTTGCGCCTGAGACGCCTCGCGCGGATCGCACACGACTTCGAGCGCCCCCAACTCGCTGAAGTTTCTGACGTGATTGATGCCCCAATAGCCCGCGCCTACTACGGCTATTCGAGGCATTTCTAGAACCTGGCTCATGGAAAGCGCAATGTAGCAGATGGCATGAATCCGAACAAGGAATGGAGAACAAGAACAAGAAACTACGGTTCGAACAAACTACTTGCCGCTCTTATGTAGAGGCGTTAATATCCATTCACCGGAGACCACCAGATAATGGATAAATTCAGGGACGAGTGTGGAGTATTTGGTATCTTTAATCATGAGGACGCCCCGCGGCTGACCTATCTTGGACTCTACTCGTTGCAGCACCGCGGGCAGGAATCGGCGGGTATCGTGTCCTCGGATGGAACGATCCTGCACGCGTGGCGCGGCATGGGCTACGTCAGCGATATTTTCGGTGAAGAACAATTCGACAGGCTTCCGGGACGCACCGCCATCGGGCACGTCCGATACTCCACCGCGGGAACCGTATCTCTCCGGGAAGCCCAGCCTTTTCTGGTCGACGGCCATCGCGGCCAAATCGCCCTTTGCCACAATGGGAATCTGCCGTACGCGAATCAGATCCGGCGAGAGCTCGAGTTGAACGGCGCGATCTTCTCCTCCACTTCGGATACTGAAATAATTCTTCATAAGATGGCCCGCTCCCGAGAGCCGGAGATGCTGGGCGCATTGGTCGAGACATTCAGCAGCATCGAAGGCGCATATTCAATGCTCTTTCTAACCCCGGATCGCATGATCGCGGTGCGCGATCCCCGCGGATTCCGGCCTCTGTGTCTTGGTCAGCTCGGCGAGTCTTATGTGGTGGCTTCGGAGACGTGCGCTTTTGATTTGATAGACGCGACGTATCTGCGCGACATTCAACCGGGCGAGATTTTGATAATCGATCGAGAGGGGCTGCATTCGTCGTTTCCGCTCCCGAAGGAGAAGTCTTCGCATTGCGTATTCGAGCACGTCTACTTCGCGAGGCCGGATTCCATTGTCTTCGGGCGCTCGGTAAACAAGAGCCGCCACAAGACGGGCCGGCAGTTGGCGCGCGAGCATCCGGCCAACGCGGAGATCGTGGTTCCGGTTCCTGATTCCGGAACTGCCGCGGCGATCGGCTATGCGGCGGAGTCCGGTTTGAGCTTTCGGTTCGGCCTGGTGAGAAACCACTACGTAGGACGAACCTTCATCGAGCCCAAGCAGTCCATACGCCATTTCGGCGTCAAGGTGAAGCTCAATCCGGTTCGCGATCTGATCGAAGGCCAAAGAGTCGTGTTGATTGACGATTCGATCGTGCGCGGCACCACCTCCAAAAAGATCGTACAAATGGTCCGACAGGCAGGAGCGCGCGAAGTTCACGTGCGTATAAGTTGTCCGCCGACCGTTGCTCCCTGCTTCTACGGCGTCGATACCCCGACTCGCGAGGAGTTGATAGCGGCGAACCTTTCGGTCGAGGAGATCGCCGGCTTTATCGGGGCCGACAGCCTGGGCTATCTCAGTCTCGAAGGGCTGTTGAAGTCAGTGGATGATCCGCTCGGCAACAGGCACTGCACGGCCTGTTACACCAACATCTATCCGATTCAAGTCACCTCGGCCGCGCGAACAAAGACCGAACGCGAAGAAGGCGCACTCGCTTTGGACAGCGTCTGGCCCCGGCCCTGATCTTCAACCCAGTCGATGAATCAATCCCTCAGGAGATTTGTCATCGCCTCCCTGGCGATGCTTCTGCTCGCGTTGTCGAGCTGTTCATCCTGCGGACGAAAAGGAGCGCCCCCTTCCGGAAAACTAATCGATTATCATCACCCTCACCCAAAAACGATGCGCTTGCTGTCGGAGAAGAAAGACAACGTCAGAACGTTTCGAACCGATCTCGAAGGTACGATCACGGCTACGAGCGACGGCAATGCCATAGATATAGCTACGGAAAAGCAGCAAGCGAGCGATCGGTTATACTTGACCGGGGATGAGGTGGCCGGTAACGTGCGAGGTGCGCGCGGGAGCGAACAGCGCCGCTCTCATAGTCGGAGGTCGAAATGAGCCGGACTTCGGCCAAGGTGGTTGTAGATCGAATCGAAGGAACGCTGGCAGTCTTGGTCCTTTACGAAGATGATCGCGTGAAATTTAACTTTCCCGTGAGTAGGCTGCCCGGTGATTTGCGCGAAGGGGATCACTTGATCGTAAGCTTCGAAAAGTCCGAAGAGAGCAGGGCTGCCGAAGAAAAAAAGGCCGTCGATCTCCTCCGCGAACTGGCTGGAAGAAACAAAAGCGAATAGGCGCGCCCTCATTCCCGGATCGCCCGTGATGAGGCTTACCCAAGCCGGGCCTTTGAAATCGGAGCACCGGTATGAAGGCGACGTAGTGACCGGCTTTCCTTCTTTTTTTGGACACTCGGCATTCCGTTTGTCGTATCTGATGGTGAAAATCGCGTGACTGATCATATGAACAAAGAAGTGAAGTACAGCGATGCAGGCGTCGATATCGATGCCGCCAATGACGCCAAGGCGCGAATAAGAAAGCTCGCCAGAGAGACTTTCACGCACAATGTAATGACCGAGATCGGGTCCTTCGGCGGAATGTATCGGGCCGACTTTGGCTACATGCGCGAGCCGGTACTGGTCTCATCCGCCGACGGCGTCGGAACGAAGCTCCGCATCGCCTTCCTGACCGGCATTCACGACACCGTCGGCTACGATCTCGTTTGCCACTGCGTCAACGACATTCTCGTTCAGGGAGCCAAGCCTTTATTCTTTTTAGACTATATCGCCTCTTCGAAGCTCGATCCGGAGACCATCGCGAAGGTGGTCGAAGGGCTGGCTCGAGGCTGCAAAGAAAACGGCTGTGCGCTCATTGGCGGAGAAACCGCCGAGATGCCCGGCTTCTACGCTGAAGGCGAATACGATGTAGCCGGTTTCATCGTTGGCGTGGTTGATAAGAGCGAAATAATCGACGGCTCGCGAATCGAGGAAGGAGATCTCTTGATCGGTTTGCCTTCGATCGGCCTCCATACCAACGGTTTCAGTCTGGCCAGAAAGCTCCTGTTGGAAACTGCCGGACATTCGGTCGAGATCCACGTCGATGAGCTTGGATGCACGGTTGGCGAAGAGCTCTTGAAGCCGCACCGCAGCTATCTGAGCGCGCTCTGGGCGCTGCTTGGAACCGGCACGATAAAGGGACTCGCGCACATCACCGGCGGCGGCCTGCTTGAGAACATTCCGCGTATCCTGCCCCAGGGAACCTCGGTCGAGATAAAACTGGGGTCGTGGCCGGTGCTGCCGGTTTTTAAGGTTCTTGGCGATACCGCGAACATAAGCGAACAAGAGATGTATAGAACATTCAATATGGGGATCGGAATGGTTCTGGTCGTAGCGCCCGTCAACGCCGAGCGCGTGCGCGAACAGCTTGAAAAGCGAGGCGAGAAGAATTTCGAGATAGGCCGAGTAGTCAAAGGGTCGCGCACGGTTTCGCTGTTGGTGTAATACTCGCGTTCGCTGCATCGACCAGCGGCTCTGGCGATGCGGTGGTAGGCTGCATTTTCTATGCGAATGGGGAGAGCGAATGATTCAATGTCCTAACTGCGGAACCGGCGCGACCGACAGCACCAAGTTCTGCAGGCAGTGCGGCTGGAAAATGCCGCAAGGCGAGGACGCTGCTACGTGGCGCTTGCCGCCAAAAACCGAGCCTGCTCCGGCGCCGGGAACCGAACCTGTTGGAAACACTCAAACCGTGGAACCGCCCGGTACGAGCCCGGCTTATATGCCTCCGGGTGGATTCTATGAGCCGGCGCCCGCGGTTCCCTATCAACCTGAAACCGCGCCTCCACGCGGAAACATAGCCCTGGGTGATTGGCTCTCGAACGGATGGAGGGTCTATAGCGAAAATTGGAGTTTGATGTCGGTCGCGGCTATGATCGGGGGCCTGCTGAGCCTGTGCTCTGTAGGCATTCTGGCTGGACCTCTCCTGATGGGAATGTACCGAATGGCCTTCAAAACTATGCGTGGAGAGCGGCCTCAGTTGGCCGACATGTTCAATTTCGAAGGCCGATTTCTACAGGCATTTCTGGCGTTTTTGATCTACGCCGCAATACAGTTCGGGCTGCCGGGCGGAGGCAAGGGCGGCCTGTTCGCGATGCTGAGCTTTGTGATCAGCCCGATGATGACTATGCTGCTCGCTTTCGTGCTGCCGTTAATCCTCGAGCGCAAGGTCGATGTCGTACAAGCAGTCAACCAGGTGTTCAAGCTGATCTTCTCGCGCGAATGGCTCATGTGGTGGATAGTAGGCGTGGTCTTTGCCGCGATCGTGACCACCAGCCCGATACTTTGCGGCGTTGGAGTTTTGGTTGCTGGTCCGTGGGTGATATCCTCGGCTGCGGTTGCATACCGTGACGTCTTTGGACTGGATGACCCCAATCGAACCATGCACTGAGCGAGATTCTTTCTAACGACAGGAGACAACGAGCATGACTATCGACCCGAAACCGGAGGTGAAGTGGGATTGGATCAGCGAAGGCTGGAAAATGTTCACCGAGCAGTGGCAGGGCTGGGTCAAGCTCAGCCTCGGTTTCTTTCTTGGAATCTTTGTGCCGGTGATCGCGGCGGGCGTATTCATTTATCTGATGGTTTTCGCGACCGCCGTGGCAACAAGCTCGACGAACGCGCCGCCTCAACTCGGGTTCATTCCCATCTTTGGGATTTTCTTTATCTATCTTATCCTATTCGTCTGGATCGCACTCGCGTCGGCGCTGGTCAACGGCGGCATGTTTCGAGCAGCCCTGAAACAGCTCAGAGGAGGAAAGATAGAATTCCGCGATATATTTGCGGCGAAGGATTGCTTTCTCAAAATACTCGGGGCCGGCGTGCTGGAAGGGCTTCTGACGCTGGTTGGAGCCGTGCTCTGTATTATTCCGGCCCTGATTATACCCGGCCTGTTCTTTTTTACCATTCCGCTGATCCTGGAACGCGGCCTCGGCGTGACCGATGCTATGCGCGAGAGCTATGAACTTACAAAAAAGAATTTCCTGATGTTCGTATTATTCGCGTTTGTAGTGGGGATAATAGCTCAAATCGGAACTTACGCATGTTATGTCGGATTGCTCGCGACATATCCGTTGCGGTTCACAATCGCGGCGGTAGCTTATCGGGATATATTCGGACTCCCCGGCGCGCGAAGCTTTCTCACTCCCGCACAGCCCGGTTCTTCATACGCGGCGCCGCTGGAACCTTCGACGATATCCGCGCCTCCAGCTCCGGTGCTTGATAAGACCTGCCCTAATTGTCAGAGCGTGCTTCCGCCGACCGCGATCTTCTGTCCGCGGTGCGGCAGGAATATTTAGAAGCGCGTCAGTTGAGGGTCTGGGTTATTCGCCACAGGTTATAATTGCGTCCTGTGTAACCGACCGTGACCGTTGTAGAAGTCGATGAGCCGACCGTGGTCGTTACACCGCTCAAAGCATCTTCGTCGACGTGGATATCAGCGGTTCCACCGACGCTGACATTTCGAGCTACGATCGAACCGTAGAAAGATGTGTTTCCTCGCATGGACAGATCGTTGTTAGGAGCATAGAAGACACCCAGCGTCTTGCCTCCGCCTCCGATCGAGATCGTCTGGTTCGCGCCGCCGACAAAATTCCATCTTATAGCTGAAGCCGGCATGCTCAGGTCAGAGGGGCTGCTCTGCGCGCCGACGTCGAGGGTCGATTTGACATTGATTATCACCGGCCCCTTGAAAACGATCGTGGCTTGCGCCCCCGAAGTGAAGCCCTGCAGGTTATAAGTCGTCGTCGTGCCCTGCGCTCCCAGCACTACAGTTCCTTGCGAGGACACGTCGATAGTGCCGTAGTTGCCCGGAGCCACCGTCAGCGATCCTTTACTGATGCTTATGTTGTTGTAGTTGCCGGATGGAAGCGTACCCGAGTTCTTCGACGCCCACGAATAGTTCGGCGATCCGCTTGGCGGAGTAGGCGGATCGGGTATTGTCGGGAAAGTAAGCGGCGCCTGCGCGAAGTATTCGCTCGACGCCGAGAAAGCGTGTCCGGTTCCATCCTGCACCTTGCTCGTATCGACGACGATCGCGTTAGGATCGGTAGGCTGAACCGGCGCCGCGAGCGTCGCATAAGCGCCGCCTGTCACCGTTCCATTCGACACGTCGATGTAGCCGCTGAACTCGTTATTCGTTCGCATATCTCCATGGCGGCCCTTGTTGATCGAGCCTATCTGGCCCGGATAAGAATTGGACGCCAGGGCAACCCCATAAGCGCCCTTCGATGACTTGTAACTGTCGAGCACGATCCCATTCGCGTTCCAGTGAATCATTCCGCGGCCGATGACACCGGCTCCCGCGCCTACAGTCTGTGTGGTGGTCGTAACGGTCGTGCTCTGAACCGGAGTGGTCAGCGCCGACATGTAAGCCCAGATCGTTGCATTGGCCATCGCGGTGTTGCCGGCGCGATAGATCACGCCGTCGCTTCTGAGCAGCCAGGTCACCGATCCGTGCTGCGTTCCGCTCGGAGGCGTGATCGATACAAGCGTCGCCTTTATCGAGAACTTCCCCTCCCCTTCCGTCTGGTTATATAGAGTGTTCGTGAAGTCGGTCGTCAGTCCCGAATAATTGAATACCTTTGGGCTTCCGCTCGCATCATTGGCGGTAATCGAGTACGTAGCCGGAAACGTGCCGGTGCCGTCTCCCGCGAGAACGACATTTTGGAGAATACCGCCGGTCAAGATCTTTACGCATGATGGCTGCGACTGCTCCGGCGACGTTGCCGACGCACCCTTTGTATAGAGAGGCGGATCGGTATAACTGAACTGGCCGGCCGCTCCCGCCGTGTTCGATTGATATTCTTGCGGCAAAATATATAGCCCGCCGTTCGGATCAGCTCCAAACTTTGAAGAGAACCAGCCCGAGGCGCGATGTATTCCAGCTTCGGCTATATAAAAAGCTTGATTCGTTGTTACGTCGTTTCCGCTGATAAGCGCGTCGTTTGTGGAACCAATGAGCATTGCCGCCACAAGAACCGACATGAGCAACGTCAGCATAAGGACGGTTGCGAGCGCGATGCCTCGCTCACCGCCCGACAAAAGTTGCGCTGGTGATTTCATACTGCCTCCCCTTACTAGAACCCGACCGCCGGGATGTATTGTCCCCGCACCTGAACGAGCGCGGTCATATTCACAGTTCGATACTTGCCGTTTCCCAGATCCGGCGCCGCCGTGCGCGCGTTGATCCCGATCTGCACCTTAGCGACCCGCGAGGCGTCAACAAAGCCCGTAGTCGGATCGGTTGTGAGGATGTTGTCGGCCGCATCCAGATAGGTGAACGCCAATCCGATTGCTCCGTCGGCCGTGAGGACATTTCTCGCTATGATTTCCTGGGCCGCAACCGTGCCTCCGGCCGACATCGTGCTCTCATACACGACTGTTCTCGTTATCGAGCCTCTGTCAGGATCGGTATCGCCCGTTTTAATAGAGTAGGTCCTGCGCTCGATTACATTGATCATCGCGCCCGCCCCGAAGTCTGATACGCTTGCGCCTGACGTGATGGGCAGTAGATCGGCCGAGTTGATCGTAATCGTACCGGCGGTCGCGTTGACCGCAGTGATCCGAGCGAGCGCCGCCGCGCCGCTCACCGTATTCAAGATTGAAATCGTTTGATTCGCCGAGAGCGCCGTCGTCGAGCCTACGCTGAATACTCCCCCTGAATTGGGCCCAACCGAGGTAACGATGGTAGAGCTGTTGTTGTAGTCGCCTCTGACAATCAACGTGGTCGCGGTTCCGCTGACCACTCCGTGATAGCCGGGCAGACCGGCTCCCGCCATTCGTATCTCTCCGGTGAACCGGTCAAATGCGGTGCGAAGATCCTGAACCATATCCAGCGTTGCCCGCTCGTTCGTGTAGATGCTCTGATTGCGCGAGAACAGCGACAACGCCGTTGCGAGAACCACGAGCAGGATCGCCGTAGAGAACAGAAATTCAATTACTGTAAACCCGTCTTCGGAGCTTCTCATCGTAGGCCTCTCTCTATGAAGAAGGACGCACTATCTCAACCTGCAATGTAATCTCGCGCGGAGAACCGGCGCTGCTATTCGAGTTCAGGGCAGCGACGCTTCGCAGCACCAGTACCTTCACGGTCAGCACCTTCACAAGAACATGCGATATGCTGTTTGCATCGACTGCGGTAAGCGTCGCTCCTCCTGAGGCAGTCCAATTGGCGACGCTTGTAGCGGCTCTTGAAAGCGACGACTGCTGCACGTCCGCTGATGACAGCTCGTTGCCGTCGCGATCTGTATAAAAGGTGCGGTTAAATGAGCCGTTTGTCTCGGCGACATCGAATACGGCTTGCGAATACTGGACGTCGCTTTTCAGCTTCTCCATCAATCGCTTCGCCACATCGAGTCCACCCACTCGGTTCTTGCTGTCGGTGTTCATCCTGATGCCGAGCACCAGGCCCTGACCCAATGAACCGAGAACGATGCCGACGATCACGAAACTGAACATCACTTCTACAAGAGTCATTCCCGAAGCGTCGGCGCGCGCTTCCTTGCTTTGTTTGATCTTTTTTATTAATCGAGTCATCACAATGATCCGGTCGATTCGGTTATATCGCCAACGACGGTCCTTCCGGCGTTGTTGATCGTTATCGAAATCCGGCGCCCCTTTCTATCGTCAATCGTTATCGTCGGCGCCGTTGCCTGAATAGTTCCGTTGCCTTTGATCGTGAGCGTCGGATACGCGGAAAGGCTGTTGTTGTTTGAAACCGAAAGATTCGACAGTTCGCTTGCGGCCTCCGGGCAGGCGCAGGTCAATCCGAACTGCGTATTCTGCGCTGTGAACCCGAGCGTCAGCGTCTGGTTGTACTTCAGGGCGATCGAGCGGGCGCGTTCGATTTGCCACGCCATCCGCGCAGCAGTTCCTCTCAATTGATATCGCTCCAACCCTTTTTGGAAAGTCATAACCGTCATCGTCATGATTATGGCCGCGAATGCGGTAACGATCAGGAGCTCGATTATGCTGAAGCCGGCTTCGCTCGCAATACGCGTCCAATCAGGTACAAGAGCGCTCCTCTTAACCGGCGAAGGCGGCTCCTTTTCGATTAAACGTAATCTGATCACGCCCGGAGTTGTGCAACCGTGGGGCCGTCTTATGAGCGTATAGCTCGATCTCCCAGACGGGGGATGGACCTCACCCAGAATGACCGCATTGAGGTCAAACGGCTTCTTCTAATCGGTCAAACCCGTTCAAGACCGGTCTGACAAGCTAGTGTCGATCAATCCGCGACCGCGAGGCGCAAATTTGATGTAGACGAATTGACCATAGGCGAATGGCCCGATGTTCTACATCACGGCCTTCGGATCAAGCCGATCGTTGCTGCGCTCAGCCAGGATGGATTTTCATGGCAATGTCCGTCGGCAACCACCGCCCTCTTATAAATGTGTCCGAAATGATTCCATGGATTGAAGAATCGCGATGGTCCGCCGATTGCACATCTAGCATCAAGATGCGGCGAAATGTTGAAGTTATTCGTCGAATCGGTGCGCCATCGCGATCTTCGAGATGGCGTCAATTTAGAAGCTGAATGGGAGGTCGATATGCTCTGGGCATTGATTGCGATTCTTCTCGTGCTGTGGCTGTTGGGCCTGATTGGCCATATAGGCGGCGCGCTAATTCACCTTCTGCTCGTGGTTGCGGTCATAGCAGTCATTTTCAACCTGATGAGCGGGCGGCGGACAGTCAGCTAAGAACGACGCAACGCGCGCTTGGCGATTGACTCGCCGTGTTAAAGAAGCGCGTCCAGGTTTCAAACGGATTGGAGGAACAAACATGGCAGATCGAATAATAGAAGAGCATGTACATTCGGACGGTAGTGGAGGCGGCGCGATGATGGTGCTTGCGGTAGTGCTGCTGGTATTAGTTGTCCTGGCAGTCCTGTACTTCGCGGGAGTGTTTCATCGTGGCTCCAAACATGAAATCGATGTCAATATTAATAAACCGGGAGTGGTGCTCTACGTCCAGTAACGTCGCCCCAAAAGTCGACTGACGCCGGTTAACCGGCGTCAGTCGACTTCATATAGAATCCACCTTTTCGAGAATCCAGGTTTCGTTGAATTTCCAGCCGCAAAGAAAGCGTGAAAGATCATGTCTCCATCGCACCGGGAGCTGCGCTTCGCTGACCCCCGGCTATTAACGCGTTCCCTTTCAGGGAACACTGGAGTTTGGCCATTAGAGATTTTTTGGCGCAGAGACGTCAATCCCGTAGGGATCGTCTGAAAGTAGCCCACCGATTCATCGGTGGGTCCCAGAGCGCTGCGGCGATCTAGTCCCGAAGGGACGGCTGATGTAGTTCGTATGTGGAGGCTTTGAACCATATCGGAAATCTGCAATATGTGCGTGGTCCTCTTGCGGCGCTCTGAAACAACAAGTCAGCCGTGCCTTCGGCACTTCTCGATCAAATTACCCGACGAACCCACCAGTGAACTGGTGGGCTATTGCCGATTGTCCCTTCGGGACAACCACCGTTCCCTTTCAGGGAACAAATCAAAAAATTCAAACTCCGCGGCCCCCTTCGGGAACCAAATCCTCCATCGCATCGGGGGCTGCGCTTCGCTGACCCCGGCGATTAACGCGTTCCCCTTCAAGGAACAATCCCCTATCGCACCGGGGGCTGCGCTTCGCTGACCCCCCGGCTATTAACGCGTTCCCTTTCAGGGAACAAGCCGAAAATTTGGTCAAATTTCTGCGTTCCTGTTTGTGCAGAAGGACTGATTCAGAAGGACTGATTCTGAGGAATTAAATTCTGAGGGCGGATTGATCCGCCCTCATCTGGGGGCGCCATCGGCGGCGGAGTTATTTGAAGTATTCCAATGCGATCTGTGATAGCGCGGCAACCACCGGCTCGGCGAAGTTTCTAACGCGACTCCGGCCGCGTCCATTAGCCAACAGAAGCCCGATCCCTATTCCGGCTCCTAAAGCAATCAGAGTGATCTTGCCTGGGTTCTCGCGGCCGTAGGTCAGGGTCTTGTTGTAGGTGTTGCTCACCGCTTCGCTCGTTTTGTCGTACGCCTCGCTCACGGTCTTCACTGTCTGATCGTAGGCGTTCCCCACCGTATCCGTGACCTGTGAGGCGACTTCACGGGCTTTTTGCGGGGCGCTCGCCGCATGAGAACCGGTTTTTTCCGCGCCTGTGCTGGATGATTGGTGACTACCGCCCAATGTCCCACTCGCCGTTGATTTGCCTTGTTCCGTCATATTCTTGTGCGACTCCATTTAGACATTTCCTCCTTGATCAAAGATTCCAGCGGCCCTGGAGCCGCGTGGCTAAACAGCCGACAGCGATCGGCTAATTCGGTGCGCTCGACTGATCGACACGCCTTTGAAGCGAGTCGTCTCGAGACAAATCTCCTCCGTTGCCGGCGAATTGCTCCTTCACAAAACTACTGATCGCCTTCGTAGCGGCGAAGCTCAGGGCCGCTTTCAACGCGCCGGTCATCGGCCTTTTCTCTACGACTCCATCCATCACGTCACTAAGCCGATCCGCCATATCTTCAGTGAGCTCGGAAAAAGCCTCGAATATACGTTCGCGCGGGTCCGGCTTGCGTTTGAATATTCCGGCGATGAGGAATCCCGCGCCCGCGGCAAGACCAAGAGTGATTATCGGATATTCACTCACGTACTCACGCCAGTTGAATGTCGCTTGTATGCGATCTCCGAGTTTATCCACCGTGTCTGAGATCGACTCTCGTTTCGCGGCGATGTCGTCGCGAATCGCTTTGATATCGCGATCCGTTGTTTGATCGGACGATCGCTGTTGAATAGCTACGTTAGTTGTTTCAGCCATTCTTTATCCTCTATTAAGGTTTCTATAGTTTGTGCCGGAGCCAGATTCAAACGTCGAATCTTGTTGACCCCGATTAAAATCACGGTCATTGATACAAGGCCTAGCGCCAACCCAATCACCAGCGCCGAGGCGGGCCATCCGATTGCCGGGGCCAACGCTATGACCGCGGCCGCGCTCAAGGTCAGCAGCGACCCGAGACTTATAACCGCGCCCACGGCAACCAAAAGAATACCGGGCCTAAGCCCGGTGATCTTGTCCGACACCTCACACCGCGCAAGCGCGAGCTCGTCCCGAACGAGCGCGGCCGAGTTCCCGACCAGATCGCCGAGCAAATCAGTGATCGATTCGCGCGACCCGCCGACATATGTTCCACTCTCCAGAACCCGAGCTTCCCGCATGACGGATTACCTCCTGATCCAAGCGCCGAGCAACAAACCCGCGGCTCCGGCTATTAGAAGACTGCGACCGGGATGGCGACGGACGCCGTCCTGAAATTGATCGCCTAGCTTTTCCGGATCCAGGTTGCGCAGATAGCCGGCCGCATCATCGATCGATGCAGCGAGCGATGTAGCGATCGCATTCTCTCTCTGTCCGGTGCTCTTCCGAATATTGTCGGACACTGATTGCAATCCCTGCGCAACACTTTCCTTGATTGTGCTCAGCTTCGACTTTGATTGTGAACCGAGCCCCTGCTCGCGCACAGCTTCGTAGTTCGTATCTTGATTCATTCTATTTTCTCCCGAAACCGACTCTATATTGGCTCAGTCAAAGCGCTGGTAACACTTCAGCAACACCAATGCCACTTCTTTGGTGAGTCAATTGTTGAGCGCAAACTGAGCCCGAACACTCCCGTTCCCAAAACTCGCTCGAGAGCGTACGAAAATAAATCATCCCTCGCCCTTTTGTTGCATACCTCAAGTCGGCGGCGAACGCACGCGGCGGAGCAGCTCGCGACCGAACGGAATGAGGCGAACACCCCTCGTAGTGCGTCAGTGGCGCGAGGTTTTCCAGAAGGGCTCACGCCATCTGCTTTCGAGCCTGCTCGGCGCGCGCCGCGCCAATTGCCGTTTTGACATCTTTGACTTCCTCGGGCGGCGGCAGCACGGCTTTCATTCCGAGGGATTCGATCCACAGCTCACGAGCCCACCCCTTGGTGTGGTAAAGATGCTCGTCCTCCTCATCCTCTACTTCGGCGTGCGCCTCTTTAAGCACCTTGGCCACGTCCGCTGATGCCTTGGTCGCAGCCTCGCCGATCAGATGCCAGTTTTGATGGTCCTTCGTCTCCGCGATCACGATCGATTCGGCCGCCACGAGTTGAGCCGCGTTCTCGTCGCCCGCTTTTAGAGCCATCTCCATTCGCTTCAGTAACGACTCACCGGTGTAACGGACTACCTCACGTCCTGGAGTGTCCTCTTCGGTATCGAGCCCAAGCTTTTCGAAGATCCCCGTAACAATTTCAACGTGGTTCTTTGTCTGCTCGAGGTACTTTTCCCATTCTTCTTTCAAATCCTCGTTCACGGCGCATTCGAGAGCTTTCGTATATACCTGAACTCCGCCAAGCTCGGTTTCGAGGGCTTGATACAAAAGCTCATGCAACTGCTGCTTCTTCATTTTGGGCCTCCTGTATTTTGGACTTTGACGGGATGTCCTAATGCATGATGGGCGCCGTACCATCTTTCGATTCCTCAGGCGGCCGAATGTTAAGTAAATCCACACGCTCATGAGATATTTCAATCTGGAAATCTCGGGAGATATGCGAGGCAAACATCGCGAATTCAAAGTCTCTAAATTGCGGCGATGATGTTTGCGCGCCGTCATCGATCCCGAGGCATCGAGCGCCGGATTTTGCTTCTATGCTGTCTTGGAAATAGGACGAGTGATTCAGGAATTGTACTGGACGATTACACTCGAAAAGATTCAAACCTCACGCGCCGAATGTCGATTCCGCGGCTGCCTGTTCGAGATGATGATGTATTAGCGCGGCGGGAGCCGGCGTGCAGGACCGCGGCGGTCCCTTCACGGCGGCTGAACCGTTTGCTAAATTTGCGGGCGAAACATGATTCTAGTCTGGATCTGGGGCTATGGTAGGCCGGATCACGATCGGCAATCGATCTTAGACTGCTCACAATAGACAGCTTATTCATATCACTCACAGGGGGATTACAAATGAGCGAAGTACGAGTTCTGGTAGGCACGCGGAAGGGCGCGTTTATTCTGACATCGGATGGAAACCGCAAGCAATGGGAGATCAGCGGGCCTCACTTTGCCGGTTGGGAGATTTATCACGTCAAGGGGTCCTCGGTTGACCCGAACAGGCTTTATGCATCTCAATCCAGCGCCTGGTTCGGCCAGCAGATCCAACGCTCGGACGACGGCGGCAAGAACTGGGAGCCGGTCGGTAATAAATTTGTCTACGAAGGAGACCCCGGAACGCATCAATGGTACGACGGTACGGCCCGTGCGTGGGAGTTCAAGCGCGTGTGGCATCTTGAACCTTCGCTGACCGATCCGGACACAGTATATGCCGGAGTCGAGGACGCTGCTCTGTTTCGGTCCGTCGACGCGGGCCAGACGTGGGAAGAGATGTCGGGGTTGCGCGGCCACGGCTCAGGGCCCTCATGGCAACCGGGCGCGGGCGGAATGTGCCTGCACTCGATCATCTTCGATCCGAGCAATCCTAACCGTATCTTCATTGCCATATCGGCGGCGGGCGCTTTTCGAAGCGACGACGGCGGCGCTACGTGGCAGCCGATCAATAACGGCCTTCACTCGTTGTACATCCCGAATCCAACCGCGGAAGTCGGTCATTGTGTGCACCACATCGCGATGCACCCGGCGCGTCCGTCGGTGCTCTTTATGCAAAAACACTGGGACGTCTTGCGCACGGATAACGGAGGCGACCTGTGGCGTGAAATAAGCGGCAACCTGCCGACCGACTTCGGATTTGTGGTAGACGTGCACGCGCACGAGCCTGAGACCGTTTACGTGATACCTATAAAGAGCGATTCGGAGCACTACGTGCATGAAGGAAAACTGCGTGTATACCGCAGCCGCACAGGCGGCGATGATTGGGAGGCGCTTACGAACGGCCTACCCCAGAGCGACTGCTATGTGAACGTGCTGCGTGATGCAATGGCGGTGGACTCGCTTGATTCGTGCGGAATCTACTTCGGAACGACGGGCGGACAGGTGTATGCCTCCGCCGATTCCGGAGACAACTGGTCCGCCCTCGTGCGAGATCTGCCCTCGGTATTGTCGGTAGAGGTACAGGTGCTGAAATGATTCGAGTAGTGCTTCCGACACATCTTAGAACGCTGGCGAAAGTAACTGACGAGATCCGTTTGAACATTCAGGGAACGGTCACGCAACGAGCCGTAATGGACGCGCTTGAAGCCGAGTATCCTATGTTGAGCGGAACGTTGCGCGATCACGTCACGCAACAACGCCGGCCCTTTATCAGGTTCTTTGCATGCGAAGAGGATCTGTCGCACTGGCTCCCGGACGCTCCGCTGCCGGAGCTCGTCGCAAATGGAACGGAGCCTTTTCTGATCATCGGCGCGATAGCAGGCGGTTGAGTATCGCGAGAGGTCAGCAGTAGCTGCCGGGGATGGCCCTCACTACAGGTTTAATCTTAACCTGGAGGGCCCACGCCTACGCGGATGGATGGATGTTGACTTAGTTATTCGGGAAGGTGACTCGCTCGTGGACGTCTTTTAAGCTCAATACGCAATCAAGCGAAGAAAAGAGCGTCCGAGCCTTTTCGGAATCGGTTCGATAGGCTCGGACGCGCGCGTAGCCTTTAGAAGAACCGGATCGTGTAGGTAAGCCGTACTCCACGCCCGATCTCTGGCGCAAACTCCTTTATGAAAGACAGGTGATTTCTGTACAGCCGGTCGCCCAGGTTGAAGCCCGTCAGCGAGATCGTCTGCGCTAGATGCTGTTGTGCGAACGTGTATGACGCGTTTGCGTTGAACACCGTGTAACCGGCCGTCCGTGTCTCGGTCGAAAACAACCGGTTCTGGTCTTTAGCCATCACTGCCTCAGGAGCGAAGCGAAACCCCTTGTAGTTAAACTCCAACCCAACACGACCGCGGAGCGGCGGTATTCGCGGCAGCGGCGTTCCGGGTTCGGTCAACTCAGCGTTGACATAGTCCAATTCGGAGAGCAGCCAGAGGTCACGGTGCAAGCCAATATCGAGTCGAGCTTCGGCGCCCGTGTATCGGGTAGTCCCCTGCGCGTAGTTCGCTATGAGCAAACCTGATTCTTCGTCGGTTTCGCCCGTTGGAGCAAGGAAGATAAAATCCCTAATGTGATAGTAGAAGTAATTGAGCTCGGCGCGCAGCCTTGCTCCGGAATGACGCAATGAGAAATCGATCCCGTCCGAGCTCTCGCGCTTGAGATTCGGATCGCCGATCTCGAATGTGGCGTTGCCGCCGTGCGGGCCAAGGTTATACAACTCCTCGAGAGCCGGAGCCCGGTAAGAGTGACTGTAGTTCACGACGAAGGCGCCGCCGGCCCATGTCGGCACACGCATCCCGATTGCGCCAGAAAAGCCATTAAACGAACGCGGCGGAGTGGGGCGATCCAGAATCTGATCGGGATTATATCCGTTGTGCTCGAAACGGCCCCCAAACTGAAACGTCACATGCTCAAAGGTGAGCTTTTCCAATCCAAAGCCTGCGAACGCATTCTGCTTCGTTGGCGGCGCAAGAGCCTCCGCTCCCGCCGATTTGTAGTCGCGGTGCAGTCCCCACACTCCAAAGCTTCCCGACCACCTTCCCGTCCTTCGTTCATCGAGCATGCCTCTATAGGTAAACGTCTTGTTCCTGAACTCGGTGTTTACTACGTTCTCAATAGGATTGATCTCCTGGTGCTTGTAGTCATTGTACTGGAATGAAAACTGAGCGCCGCTGATGAAAGAGCCCAGGTCACGGAATCCACCGTTTAGCCGTATGCTGTGACGTCTCGGATTAAGGAATACAATCTCGGGATTTTCTTCCGACTGGTCGAAAGGAATGCCGTAGCGCCGGCTGTCGAAAGAATAATCCAGGCTGACAAAAGGCTTGCCGGGATAGTAACCGAATCCGCCCGAACCCGCGCCCTCTTTCGTGTAAGAATTCGCGATTCTTCCGATCGGAGTGTCATACGACCCCGCTCGTTGGCCGCTGCCATTGCCCCAGAAAAGCCAGTTTTTCGTCCCATACTCGATACCGCCGCCGCCGCCGCCCTGCCAGTTATTGCTGCTGCCGAGCGCGGTGATAAAGCCACGCACTCCATCATGAGCTGAATCGTGGCCGGTGATAGCATTGACGACACCTCCTATCGCATTGCTTCCGTAAAGCAATGTCGCAGGACCTTTCACCACCTCCAGCTTCTCGAGACTCAGTAAGTCAATGGGCTCGCCATGGTCTCCAGACTGAAAGCCAAGAGTTCCGATCCGATTGCCGTCTTGCAGCACGAGTACGCGGTCGCCGTCGAAACCCCTCACAACGGGACGCGACGTGCCAGGGCCGAAGGTTCGCTTGGCAACACCCAATTCGTGATCAAGCACGTCTCCCAGTGATTGAGTGTTCTTTTCAGAAATCTCGCTCGCCGTGAGCGAGGAGACTGCTTGAATTGAATTGTATGTCGCCTCTTCCTGACCGCTGGCGCTTACAGTCACCTGCTCTCTTACCACTCTTAGGAACAACTGGAAGTCCGAAGTCGTTGTTCCATCGTTGGTGACCCGCGCGGACTGAACTACATCCGGCACCCGATCCATATGTGCGACGACATCATAGGTACCCGCGGGAATGTTCTGGAGTTCGTACGTTCCATCGTCGTTTGTGTCAACGGAGCGCTTCAGTTGCAGAACCGTCACTACGATCCCGTGAAGCGGCTTGCCGGAGTTCTCCAGCGTTACCTTCCCTCGAATTGTTCCTCCGCTTGCTTGCGCGAAGCTCGGCAAGGCGAAGCAGTTGAAGAGTACTGCGACTATCGAAAACACAGCTGCGAGTCTTGGGTATTGCTTCATGAATATCTCCTCAAATGAGTGCGATCAATCTATCGGCCAAATCGCCTTAGCCGTGAAGCACGTGTGCAAAGCTTCAAACCGCGTCATTGGATTACTAGACGCGACCGGAAATCGGCTAACCGAGATGGGTGGGTGGACGACGGAACGAACAGTAGTCTCGCAGAACAAAACCCTGTTCTGTTTAAGGTTACTTCTCCTGGTTCGCGTCGCCGCGTGATGAATACGATCACTCAAACGAGAGGAGGAGCGCGGCTGGACAGAGAAAGACGAGACGTGAGCTTGCAAGGCAAGCAAAGACAGATCTCCCGGGTCACGTCTTGACGAAACAGTTCGAGGATTGCTTCTGATGACTGGATTGTCGCGGTGAACGTGCGCTGCACGCGGCACGACAGACACTGGGAATCTGGGTTCGATTGCCGAGACCCATCGAAATTGCCGCCATCAGAAAGGACGATAGCGCCGGGTTGTCGGAGATCCGCGGTTCGATTCGGGTGTCGATGAGCGGCACTAACAAATACCGCGTGCGCAACGAGCCCAATCAACACGAGCCCAAGCACTCGTGAACTCTTCTTGTGCCCCTTTGCGCCTCTTGTGAGACACCTCAAATTCAACAGCGATCTCCGTCCGGCCCCAACGATTGCACTACTAAAGGCGCCCATTCTAGCAGCAGAGAGTTTCGAGGCGCCAGCGTGAACAAGAAACAGGCACCACGAACCTACGCAAAAATGATTCGCGCCCATGGATGGACGCCGAAGGAATCATTAGAAGTTGAACCGCATTCCCATTTCTAACCTTCTTCCCGGAAGCGCGGCCGTAGGCCGGCCGAAAAACGGTGAGGTCTCGACACCGGAAAACGTGTTGAAGTTCGAATGATTCAATAGATTATATGCCTGAATGTAATACTCGGTGACGAACCGCTTCCCTTCTCCCGCGCCGGATGGAAGACCGCCAAGCGCATCACCGGGATTGTTTATTCGGACGAAGACGGCCCGAGGCCCGCCGGCGCCGGATTCCTTTCGCTTGCCGAAACCAACGGACCAGCTCAGCCGCGTGCTCACGTCCCACTGAGAGGTTCCTCGCGCGCTGTTCCGCCCAATTCCATCCGGCCGATCATTGCTCACGGTGTCGCCGTTGTCGTCGAATCCGGTTGTGATGTTGTACGGGCTGCCGGATCGATAAAAGACCATAGCCCCGATCCTAAAAGCGCCGAGCGGGTTTCCACTCATCATGCTGAAGAACTGATGCCGCACATCCTGAAGCGACGGCCCGCGCTCCGACTGAAGATCGAAGTTGTTCGCCGGCAGGCTTGTAGGGCCGTCGGCCTCGTCCGTCCCCTTCGAGAGCCGATAGTTGACCAGGAACTGTAACCGCTTCGAAAAGTGATTCAGCCCGATGCCAAACATATGCGCGGACGTATTCGCGGACGATTCTATCTGGACGATATTTCCAGCCGCGGGATCTGGTCTGCCCTGGCCCGCCGGCGGCGCGTTGATGTTGTGTCCGCGAAGCTGGTGAACGCCTCGCTGAAAAAAATAATCGGTGCGCAGCCGAAATCGCTTTCCGAGCTCGCGCTCAACTTGAACGGAAGCTTGCTCGATATATGGCAACGTCATCGCCGGGTGTCTTTGAATTCGGCTGGCAGGCAGAACTGTCTCGGTTCCGCCGTTGAATGGATCGGGAAAACCGGGGTTCCGCACAACTATGTCGCGCTGCGTGATTCCGTTGACTCGAAGCGTCTGCTCATACACGTCGGTCCCAAACCAGTTGTAAAAAATGCCTGCTCCGGCTCGAATAGTCGTGTTGCCCGATCGAGTCGGCGTCCAGGCGATCGCCAGCCTCGGCGCAAGATTGTTGCCATCGGCTATGTGGTTTTGTATCTCCTGCCGCAATCCGAGGCTCACGGAGAGATTCTTTTTCAGCCTGATGTCGTCCTGCCAGTACCACCCTGCTTGATACTGGCCGTATGCAACCGCGGGCTCGCCTGCGCGGCGCGAATACGTAGTGGGCGCGCCGGCCTGGAATGCGGCGAGGCTCGAAAACACAAAAGTCCCGCCGAAATTTCTGAGATCCAGAGAGCGGTTCCCCGTTTGTTCGAAGCTCAGCCCCGCTCTCATCTGATGCTTTCCGAACACGAAGTCGACGTTGTCCACCAACTCGGATTCGCGAGTCCTGTTGGCGGCCTGAACTTGAGCTCCTCCGGAGTTGAACGCGTTGAGCACCTCAGTCGCGGGCGCATTCGAGGCTGAGCTCTCATTGAAAGTTCGCCAGATCGTTTGAAATCGCAGTTCGTTCACAAGCCGTTTTGAGATCATTCCCGTGTCCGCCAGTCTCAACACGTGCTCCGCCTGATCCGTCATGAACGCGCGGTCCGGTAGATCGAAGTCGCCTACGCCGAGATTGTCGAGGCGGATTGCATTGCGCTGATACTCCGCGCGAAGAGTATGCGTCTTTGTAAGCACGTGTTCTATTCGCGCCGACAGATTCAGCGTGCGCGAAGGTCTCGCAACGATGTCGTTGAAAGGCCCGCCCGGCAAGGCGGCTACTATGGTCTTTGAGTCGAATGCCTGAGTGCTCTCGGCGGCAAGAAACAGGGATGTGTGATTCTTCCAGATAGGACCGTTCAAATCGAAGTTGAAGCGGCGCAATTGTTCGTCTCCGCGAGTCGGCGCCAGTGCATTTCGCGCATTGAACAGCCCGTCGCGAAAGGCGGATCCGAAGGTCCCGTGCCATGTATCGATACCCGGCTTGGTCGTTATATCAATGCTGCCGAAGCCCGGCTCGTGATTGTCCGCCGAGTAGGCATTCATGCGAAACCGAATCTCGCGAATCCGCGATTTCGGCGGCAGCTTCCCGCCTCGAAAACCATTCACGCGTATTGACGCTCCGGGACCGCCAATCCGGCGAAGCGTCTGCTCCATTTCGTCGGGGTCATCCGGCAAAGCTGCTATTTGCTCCTGCGTGAGAATCGTGCTGAAGGCGTCGCCTCGGAGATCGGTCTTCTTTTCAAGCTTATCCTCGCTGATGACGACGGCCTCATTGACTCTTGCGATGCTCATCTTGACATCAACGTGCTTTGTTCCCGATCTCACGGTGATGTCTTTCTTGTCGATTGGCTCGAATCCGGCGGCTTCAACATGGAGACCCCAGCCGCCGGGTGTGAGCGCGGAGAATAGGGCCTCGCCTCGCTCGTTGGTTTGAGAAGTCAGTACGGCGCCTCCCAGATTGATCTTTACGCTAGCGCCCAGGATTGCGGCTCCAGCAGGATCGACGACAGTGACCCTCAGCGCGGAATCAGCCGGACTTCGAGTTTGGGCCGAAGCAATGACTTGAATAATCAGTAGCAGTATCAAAGCCGATTTATTCCGCATGAGTAAGCACCTCGCTCAATCGCGGGAGATGATGGACCGGAATCTTGACGCTTGGTCGATATCTCTATTTCTTCTTTTCGAATCGGTCAGGCTTCATCGGCGGGTTGATTTTATATTTCTGAACCTCGAGCTCTTCATTAACCTTGCCATCTATCGCCCTCGTTATTTTGTGTGGAAGCATTACCCCATCGACGGCTTTGTAATCCGCGAAGCGCACCTGATATTCCGACTCGTTCTGGCTGGCGGGGGTTTTCGCGGCCTCTTGCTCGGCTTCTTTGACGTGCTGCTCAGTGTCTGCCGCGTGTTTCTCGGCTTGCTCGCGATTCACCACGGTATTCGAAAAACTCCTCGTGATGATTCGCGGCGCGACGGCCTTGTAACTCATCATCAGCGGATAATGAGATTTTTTATCCAGGAACAGTCTTGCCGCGAAATTCGCCGGGCCCTTCACGTCTATGACGTCTGCGCTGCCGTCGTCCGCCTGAGCTTCGCCCGCGTATGCGAACTCGAATTCGGCGGGGCTCTTGAGCAGCAAGGACAGGAGGCTCCGTGCCCTTTCATTTCGCAACTGATTTTGACGGCTCTGTCGCGCGCGCGGATCGTCGGAGGGTTTTTTGATGACAATCGTCCCCGAACCGCTGGTGTTGGAGTCCTCCCAGGTCTGATCCCCGTTGACGACTATGATCCGCGTGAGCGTCGCGTCGCCCATCGGCAAGTTGATCGTCTCGGTTTGCATAAATTTATCGGGCAATAGGAACTCGAGCCTGGCATCGCCGCTAACCTGGTCGTCGCCCATCGCGCGCTGGAGCTTACAGTCGATCGATAGTGATTGAACGTTGTCGAGCCTCTGACCGCCGAGCGCCTGCCTGGCCTGTTCGAGCAACTCCTTCGCCTGTTGTGTCTGATCGCCAAGCGCGGCGACCATAGCGGCAGCGCGCCTTGCAGTGGTCGGAACCGTCAACGTTAGAATTATTCCGAGAACGAGAGAACCGATAGATTTCATGAGCGACCTCCTGATGTATTTGATCCATTCGCGATCTTCGTCGATCGCGTTCGATTCTTATTAAACGACAGAGATTCGCCCGGGTGGTCAAGCAGCGGTAAAGAGTTTGTTAAGAATGTAAAATCAGGTGTGGAAGCCTCTATGCGGAAACATGACGATGATATAATTCGCGCGTGCGCATGCTCGGAAAGAAACCTTCGATCACTATCGTTGTCGTAGCGCTGCTCGTGGTTTTTCTGCCTGTAGTAGCCGCGCTGCAGTATCGATGGCTTGGACAGGTGAGCGACGGCGAGCGACAACGCATGCAGTCGAGCCTGAAGTCGAGCGTTGACGGATTCAGCCGGGACTTCGACCGCGAAATCATTCGCGCATACCTCAATTTTCAAATCGATTCCACCTCCGATAATGATCGCTATACGGCGTATGTGCGATCGTATGACCTCTGGCGACGTTCCTCCGGTTTTCCCGGGCTTATCGGAGACATCTTTTATGTAAGCGTAAGCGACGGCTCGGCCGCGCTTAGCAAGTTTGATCGGGCGGCCGGCAAGATGGAGCCGGTCGAATGGCCGGATGAGCTGGCCGCCTTGCGTCAGAAGTTGTCCGAGACGCGAAAATCACCGATGCTCAGGGCCTTCAAGACCAGCGTCGATCAAATCACGATTGCCGATCAAAGGACCGATCACAAAGAAGACGCCGCCGCTTCTACGGCCGATATCATGCTGCAGGGTCCGGTAAACCCGCTTGATCCCGACATCCCGGCGCTCGTCGTACCGGTTACGTCATTCCAATCAAAGCGGCTGCCTGCTCTATCGAACATCACTCCGCGGTCGTCCTTCACAATCGTCAAATTGAATCTCGAATGCATCAAAAATGAAATACTCCCGGAACTCGCGAGAAAGTACTTTGCGGGAAGCGAAGGACTCAACTACAACGTCACCGTGGTTCGCCGCGATCAGCAAGGCGGCGTCGTATTCGCCACCGAACCGCGCTCGGCTGGGCCGGATCCAAGCCGGGCCGATGCTACGGTTGGGATATTCGGAATCAAGCTGGACCAGATCGAGGAGTTCTTACGCGGAGAGCTCTGGCACAAAGCCATCGAGAGTCAACGCGGCAATCGTACAGCCAGAGTACTAATTCGATCGATCAACGATCATCAAGCCGAGCTCTCCGACGGACCCGTCGCTCTTTATGAGGACTCGCAGGCGGGACAGTGGGATGCGATCGTGCAGCATCGCTCAGGATCGCTGGAAGCCGCGGTGACAAACACGCGCAGGCGAAACCTCATACTCAGCTTCTCGGTACTGCTCCTGCTGGCCGCCAGTGTCGCTCTGATAGCTGTTTCCAGCCGTAGAGCAATGAGGCTCGCGCGCCAGCAGATGGAGTTCGTGGCCGGCATTTCACACGAACTGCGAACCCCGCTCGCGGTGATTCGGTCCGCGGGCGAGAACCTTTCCGACGGACTTATACAGGACAAGGGTCAGGTCAGAGAGTACGGCGACTTGATTCAAAGCGAAGGGCGAAGGCTCACGGCAATGGTCGAACAGGTTCTCGAGTTCGCGGGCGCGCAATCGGGTCGCAAGACATTCGAGCTTCAGCCGTTGGATATCAACCGAATCATCCACTCCGCGCTTGAATCATGCAAAGCAGAGATCGACCAGGGCGGCTTCGATGTTGAAACGATCATCAGTCAGGAGCTCCCGCTTGTAATGGCTGATGGAAACGCAATATCACGCTCGTTACAAAACCTGATTTCAAACGCGATGAAATACAGCGGAGCCAGCCGGCGGATCGTCGTCGAGGCCGTGCCGGCTCGCAATGAGAGAGGCGATATGATGGTCGCCGTCGTAGTTCGCGATCAAGGGATCGGCCTGGCATCCGCGGAAGCAGCTCATGTATTCGAGCCGTTCTATCGCGGAAAGGAAGCCGTTGCCGCGCAGATACACGGCAGCGGATTGGGTCTTAGCATAGTGAAGCACATCGTAGAATCCCACGGCGGTCAGCTAACGGTGGATAGCGCACCAGGGAAAGGCAGCGCGTTCAAGTTCACTTTGAAGGCCGCTTCGGAACCGGCTGCCGTGAGCGCAACTTGAGCAAAAGAATTCTACTGATAGAAGACGAGCCCGGACTCGTGCTGACGTTGACTCACCGGCTCGCGAGTGAGGGCTACGAGGTGACGACCTCGCGAGACGGACAGAGCGGCTTCGACATGGCGCGCGCTGAGACTTTTGATCTGATTCTGCTGGACGTCATGCTTCCCGGTAAGAACGGCTTCGATGTTTGCCGCGACTTGCGCCAGCAGAACGTGCAGACGCCGGTGCTCATGCTGACGGCCCGCGGCCAGGTGGTAGACAGGGTGGTCGGATTGAAGCTGGGGGCCGACGATTATCTTACAAAGCCCTTCGAGATGATCGAGCTTCTGGCGCGCATAGAAGCATTGTTGCGAAGAGCCCCGGCGAGCGGCGCCTGCGCCGACTCGTTCCAGTTTGGGCTTATTAGGGTCGACTTTAGAAAAGCTGAGCTGCGTCGGGACGGCGAGCCCGTTGAATTGTCAGCGCGCGAGTTTCAGTTACTGCGATATTTCATTGAGCACCGAGGCGCGGCTCTGTCTCGCGAGGAGCTTCTCAACGACGTATGGGGTTATCAATCGATGGTAACGACGCGGACTGTCGACGTTCACGTAGCCTGGCTGCGGCAGAAGATCGAGCAGAGCCCCCGCCATCCTCAATACATCCTCACCGTTCACGGAATCGGTTATAAGTTCACCGGCTGACAAAGGTATCGCGCGCTCAATCCAGATCTTCCGTAATGTAATCGATGTCGTCGTCGCTCTCGAAGAAGGAGCGATACAACTCTCGCGCGAAGTCGAGCTGGGCAGCATCCACCAGGACTCGCAACTCGCCGCCGAACGCCAGATGCGGCTGCACCGAGAGCGCGTATCCACCCTGAACAATAGCCGCCACTCCATTCTGTTCCAGAGTTTCCTTGATCATCAAAGCTATGGGGTGTGAGTTGGGCCGGCATAATTCAGCGAACGCGCGAGGCTCTCTATTGATTGTCGCGACGCCTGTTCTTGCGTCAGAGTTGAGCGCGCTTGGAACCAGGGCGCAGCCGCAATGCGGACAGCTCTTATCGCGAGGATTGAACTCGCCGGCGCAGATGGGGCACAACATCAACATCGCTGTGAATCTAACAGCAGCCCTAACGGCGCACAAGCGAGGGGCTGCGACGCTTTGACCATCAGGTGAAGCGAAGAACCGGCCAAAAAAATCGGGAACCGCGGTGCTTCCGTGAGCCACGCGATTCCCGAACAGTGCACATCCTTAGTGCACTATGTCAGGAAGCCTTGCGCTTCTTCTCTTCACCCGGATGATACACGGCGCGGCTGTTCGCCTTTATCTCGTCCAGGGAGAACCACGCGGGCTTGAACTGTTTATTCGCATAGAGCCGCGATTGATCGAAGTAATTGGGCGAAGCCGGATCGGAGTTCTCGCCGAAGACCAGGATCGATCGAGCCTGCAGCTTCGGTCCGAATTCGACCACGCTCACAAAAGAGTGGCCTGCTACGCCGTAGCGCCGCTTCTGGCCCTTCTCCGGACGCGTATAAAAGTTGTAGACGATGCCGACCCATCCGGGCGCTCCGGCAATCGGCAAGCTCTCCTTCGCGTCGCTGAACGGCTCTTCGCCCCCGCTCTGCGCGCGCTGAAGCCTATTGATATCACCCCACGCAACCTGCCACGTACCGAAGCCGCCTTCAAGCTCCTTCATCACTTCTTCAAGCGCTCTTATGCGCACCCATTCATCGCGGTCCTTGCCGGCCATCAGGCGATTCGTCCGTTCGACCCAAAGCGCAAAGAGCGTCATCGGTTTTGATTCTATCGTGCTCACGTGGTCCCACGATTGCAAAAACGCAAGCGGAGCGGCGAGCTTTTCGGCGCGCGCGGCATCGGATTTCTTCAGCTTGTCGATATCGGCGGCAAGCTGCGGGATAAATACTTCGGCTTCGATCACCGTAGTATCGAACCCCGATCGCGCCCATTCCTCGAAAGTGAACTTGTCCTTTGTCGAAAGAATCCGGCGAGATATTCGCGAGCGGCCGTTGTCGGATTCACGGGTCATGTACTCGGGAAAGTCCGACTTCACCGGATTGCCTTCGGTTGTAGTCGTAAACGGCGTCTGATTGCAGTTCTGCACGAAGCCGGTCTTTGGATTGGTAAGCTGAGGCAGCTCGTCAAACCGATGATAGCCCTGCCACTCAGTCTCGGGATTGCTGCCGTCCACCGGCTTTGACCAGTCGAATTTCGTCGAACGTCGCGGGATTGCCGCGTTGTACACGTAATAGATATTGCCGTCCCGGTCGGCGCACACCGCGTTGAACATCGGGATTACATCGGCCGACATCGCCTTTTTAAACTCCGCTACTGAGCGAGACTTCGTCATCGCATACCACTCTTCCAGCATGCCTCCGTCTTCTAAACGTGACAGCCTGAGCGAGAGCGGCTTGCCGTCCCTGACCGATACTATCGGCCCGTGATGGGTCTTTCTGAACTTGTAGGATTTTGATTCGATGCCGTTCGCGGTCTTGATCTTTACTGAATCGGTCCATTCGGCCGCCATCTTGTGGCCGTCTCCATATCGATAAGCAAGCGGCTGATTCGGGTCATCAAAGTTCTCGACCCAGGTGTCGGTTATATCCGGATCGTTTACAGTGTGACTCCAGCCGAGGTACTGATTGTGGCCCAGGGTCGGGAACGGCGATCCAAAGAAGCTCGCTCCTGAAAAATCCCAGCCTTCGTCGCTATGAACGTGGCCCTCATACCATTGACCGGGACCGAAGAACGGTTGATGCGGGTTGATAAACAGCAGCGAATGCCCCGAAGCGCCCTTGGCAGGCGTGACTGCCCACATATTCGAGCCGATCTCGGGCTCGAATCCTTTGTTAATTGCAATCTCCGAAAGGTCGGCGAGCCTGAGCGCGTTGCCGCTCGAAGCCGGCGCGGCCGAGCCGCTTATCTCGCGGACGGCGGATTTGATTTCGTCTACGCGGAGCCCCGACTTGCCGAAGATGAAAAGTTGATAGAGCGAGAATCGGCGGAACGCGAACGGATACCAGGGCTCAAAGTGAGTCAGCAGCCTGGGTTTTACTTGAGGGTTTTGTTCGAGGAAATAATTCAGGGCATCGGCATGCGCTTGAGACAGTTCCTTTATTCGCGGGCTTGCCTGCTCGTACTCGGCGATCGACAGCTTTGTTATGTTCAGAGCGCGATTGAGCAGATCGTCATTCAATGTTTTCTCGCCGTAGACCTCGCTCGCTCGTCCAAGCGCTCGAAGATAGCTGTCCTCCACCTGCCAGAAATTGTCCTCCGCCTGTGCGTAAACAAACCCGAAAACGCAACTCGCGTCGGTCGGCCCATACACGTGAGGAACGCCGTAGGTATCCCGGTAGATCGTTACCGACCGAGCAATCCTTTCGGCTCTCGGGTTTCCGCTCGCGGTTATAGCAAGGGCGATAAGAAATAATAGACCGGCGCTCGTTCTTAAACGGCGTGAGTTATTATTGCTGAGAAGCACACCCGGAGTTGATTTCATAACGCTCCCCCAAGCGCAACAAAAAGATGCCGCATTCTACATTCGCGACGTACCCTCCGCAAGGAAGCGGGGGGAAGTTAGACCAGTTAGAAGAGCCTTTCCGACCATGCCACGGGCTCGATACACTCCGGAGAATCGTTCTTCACTGAGTTGACGAGACGTGAGACCTCAAACGCCTCCATTTCCTGCGAAGGGTAAGGCCGCAACAGGCTGTTGAGTACCTCAGGGTTGAACTCGGGGCTGAGCCACAGATCTTCGGCGCCGCGAGCAAGAATCACCGGCATACGATCGTGGATCGGCTTTGCCGCTTCGTTAGGCTCGGTCGTGATAATCGTACATGTCGTCACCGGTGCGCCCGACGGCGGAGTCCAGACATCGTATAATCCGGCAAAGGCGAATGTCTCGTCCGATCTCAGCCTCAGGAGCATCGGTATCTTCTCCTTCCCGATTTTCTCCCATTCGTAAAACCCGGATGCCACGATCAAACAGCGGCGGTACTTGAAGGGATTCCTAAAAGCCGCGGTCCGCTCGAGCGTTTCGCTTCGAGCATTGATCAATCGAGCGCCGACTCGAATATCAGCGGCCTGCTTTGGAACAAGGCCCCACCGCATCGAGACCAGCGATCTACCTTGCTCGGGATCCGCGATAATCGCGGAGACTTCGTCCGTAGGCGCGATGTTATAGCTCGGCGGCAACTCCTGAAGCACTTGCGCATGGAACTGCTCGGCGATCTGCCGACTGCTTTTCTTTCTTACGAATCGTCCACACATGAGAATAGGTTAGAGGAACAGGGAGCAGGTTACAGGTTATAGGGAACAGGTTACAGCGAGAGGGAACAAGCATCAGTCGTACGATAATCGATAAGTGATTCATTGGGTCTCTGGGTCATCTGAAAACATCGCGGCTCCGGCTTCCGTGCAACAAATGGATTGACCGCTCCAAAACGCTAGGGCTCCCCATTCCCTCCCGTAACCTATCCCCTTCCCTTCAACCTTCCTTCCGCGTATTCCCTTGCCCACCGATCCGCTTCAACAACTGCTTCTAGGCTCGAGGCGCTCTCCGTCTCATGAGCTTCCATCGTATTGGCTATGACGCGAGATATGTCCATAAATCCTATACTCTTCGACAGGAACGCCGCGACCGCTATTTCATTGGCGGCGCTCATAGCCGCGGGCATCGTGCCGCCCTCCTTCATGGCGTCATAGGCGAGTTTCAGGCACGGGAAGCGAATTAGGTCGGGCTCGTGAAATTCGAGCTTTGAGAGGCTGTCGATTCCGAGCGCCGGAAGATCCGTAGGCAATCGCTCGGGAAAGGTGAGCGCGTATTGAATCATCAATCGCATATCGGTCACGCCGAGTTGAGCGATAATTGATCCATCGATGAGCTCGATCATCGAGTGGACGATCGACTGAGGATGAACGGCTACGGTTATACGGTCGGCGCTCATATCAAAGAGCCATCCCGCTTCTATGACTTCGAGCCCCTTGTTCATCAACGTAGCGGAATCGATCGTGATCTTCGCGCCCATCTGCCAGGTGGGATGCGCCAGCGCCTGTTCCACCGAGGCTTTCGTAATCGCTTCGAGAGACGCTTCGCGGAACGGACCTCCGGATGCGGTCAGGATCAGCCGCTTCAACTCGGATTTATGCTCGCCTCTCATGCACTGGTGCAGCGCGTTGTGCTCGCTATCCACGGGGAGCAGCTCGGCATTCGATTCTCTGGCGGCTTTCGTCATCAGCTCGCCGGCCATAACAAGCGTCTCTTTATTGGCCAGACAGACGCGCCTTCCAAGCTTCAAGGCTCTGTAGGTAGGCAGAAATCCGACCGCGCCGACGGTGGCCGAGATGACGATCTCCGCATCGTCGTGACAGGCCACCGCAATTAGGCCTTCTTGTCCGTGAACGATCTCAGGCAGATTTTTGATACCCGCGCCCGACAGCTTTTCGCGAAGAACGGGTATGTCGCGCTCGTCAGAGATTGATACAAGAGTCGGAGCAAACTCGGCGACCTGTTTGGCCAGGCCGTCCAGGTCACGTCCCGCCGCGAGTGCGCTCACGGAGAACCGGTCCTTGAGAGACCTGACTACCGAAAGAGTGCTTCGTCCTATCGAACCGGTACAGCCCAGGATACTGATATTCGTCATAAGATTGCGGCGCATTCTAGCACGGCCGAAAAGCGGATCAAAGAAAGTTAACGACCAGGGTCACACAATGGCGAGTGCTTTTGACGTGCGACTCGGATTAGTCCAGAAGAAACAGCAGCCGTAAGCTAATATCCAGCGTCTCTTCAGGACAGCAGCATTTCGCTGATTGTTTGATCGCGCCTCCGCGGTTCACAAACTTGTTTGAACCGCGGAGACGCGTAGAGCTTGAAAATGGCTGCACGAAGAATGGCGAGTTAGAACCTGACGCCGAAGCCGGCGCTGAACTGTAAGTTATGGCTGGTGAATGCGCCGATCGGTCCGAGCGGCCCGATTCGATCACCGAACTTGACGATCGTGTCTCCGACATCAAATCGAACCAGGGTTCTCTTCGACGGATAGAGCTCGACGACGCTGCCAACATCGAGAGCGAAGTCAGTGTGACTTTCAGGAAAACCGTCGAAGTCTCTAGTGAAGTGAATGAAGCCCGGCCTCACCTTGGCAAAGATACCCGCGGCATTCGAGCGGAAGCCCGTCTTTATACCAAAGAGGGCCTGGGTCTTTCGGCCGCTCTCAAAGAAATCACTTCGATCCTTGGGGAAGAAATTGACTTCGCCTTCAAGAGCGATGAGGTCATTGATGTTGTACGTAATTCGGCCGCCGACTCCAACATCATTGACGTCCAGATCGCGAAATCGAATATACGAAAACTGACCGCCGATATCGAGTTTGGGCGCGCTGTGTTGAGCCTGCGCCTGTGTGTTAAGGAAGGGAAGAAAGATCAGCGCTGCAATACCACCTAAAAAGAGCTTCTTGTGCATTGTGTTTCTACTCCAGGTTGAGCGTGAAAAGGATGTTCCTCTACGTGAGCTAATTCTAAGCGGGGCAGTCCTGCCTAAACTTTATATACAAGGGCGAGTTGTGTAGTCAATCAACGTAACCACATTGCCGACCATTCATTGATAATGAAGCTTTCATTGAAAAAAGGTCGTCAGCGAAGAGGGGCGCGCACGGAGGCACACCCCTTATTGTTTTTCCCGCTGATACCGAAAACTGAAAATAGTTTCACACTCGCTTCTTTGCGCCTTCAGCCCTTTGCGCCTTGCGCGATCTGCTTTTCAAGCCGCATCGGAAGAGACCGGGCGCGGATTCCGGTTGCATTGAAGATCGCGTTTCCTACGGCGGGGGCAAGGCCAACGATCGGCGTCTCACCGGCGCCGGCCGTCGGAAGGTCTTTGCGGTCGACCAGGACAACGTCGATCGACGGGGCGTCGCTGAAGCGCGGCACTCGATAACTCGAAAGCCGCCCGTTCAGAAGTTTTCCGTCCTCGAACTCGATCGCTTCGAAGAGCGCGCCGCCGATTCCCATGACCACCGATCCTTCAATCTGGTTCCTTAACTGATCGGGATTGACTACCGGGCCGCAGTCAAACGAAGCGACCACCCGCTCGATTTTCACGGCGGAGGATGTTCGATCGACCGATACTTCCGCGCACATCGCAACATAGCCGCCTTTTTCAAATCCTCCGGCGATGCCGAAGCCGCGGCCGGGGGCCGGCTTAGTCTTTCCCCATCCAAACTTCGCCGCCGCCGCTTCGAACACCGCGCGAAGCCGGTCGTCTTTGAGATTCTTCAATCGAAACTCGAGCGGATCCATCTTCACGGCGTGAGCAAGCTCGTCCATATGCGTCTCACGCGCAAAGTGGTTCGCTGTAGCAGCCAGCGCACGGTAGGAGCCCTGACGCAGCGGCGTCTTTGTCGAATGAAATTGAATAAGTTGATTCGGAACCTCGTAGAGCGTCCGAATTCCCGCCTGACCCGAATTGTAGTTGTGAAACTCCCACGCGGTGATCTTCCCATCGCGAGTCACGGCGCTGTTCACATCGATTACCCCGGCTGGGCGGAAGTAGGCCCAGTTAAATTCTTCTTCGCGGGTCCAAACCAGCTTGACCGGTTTACCGGCTGCCTTTGCGATGCGTGCCGCCTCGATCGCTGCTTCACCCGTATGTTTGCCGCCATAGCCGGAGCCCGTGTCGGGCACAAGTACCCGGACTTTTTCCTCGGGAATGTGGAACGCCTGCGCCAGCTCGCTTCGAACACCGAACGGCCGTTGAGTGCCGGTCCATACCGTCAGCTTGCCGTCATTCCACTCGGCCACGGCTGCGCGCGGCTCGAGCGGGATGTGCGCGATGTAAGCAACAGTGTAGGTCTGCTGAAGCTTGTGATCGCCTTCCGCAAGCCCCTTCTCGATTGAACCGGTAGCCGCCTCGGGCCTGCCTCCTCCGCGTCCTCCGCCTTGAGACTGGCCGGCGTTTGTTCGCAAGTAGTCAAATAGCTCGCGGCTCGATGGCTGAGGAGCCGTCTTCCACTCCGCGCGAATCGACTCCCGGGCTTTGGCGGCCGCGCTCTCGCTCTTCGCCGCGACTCCGATAAATTCGCCGTCCTTGACGACCGTGACATTCGGAAGCTTTTCGGCTTCTCGCGAATCCGCCGATACAAGCGTTGCTCCATACGCGGAGGGTCTCAAAACTTTTGCGTGGAGTAGTCCAGGGCGTTTTATATCGGACGAGTATTCGTGTTTTCCGGTCACGATGGCGCGGGCATCGACCTTCTGCGCTGACTTGCCCGCAATCTTCCATTCGCCGGGCGGAGTCACTCCGACATCATCGGATATGACTCTCGCGACTCGCTGGCCGTGCGTGAGCTTGCCGAACTCGAATGAACGCTTGGACGCCGCGTGGATTACTTTTCCGCCGGCTACAGTCAGTTCCTTGCGATCCACTTTTGCTGCTTCAGCGGCTAGATCAATTAATGCTTCACGCGCGGCGGCGCCGGCCTTTCTGAGCTGAGGCGACATCATCCGCGTCGTCAACGAGCCGAAGGTTCCCGCATCGTAGGGAACGATGTCGGTGTCGCCCATGACCATCTTCACCGAAGTGAGAGGTATGCGAAGCTCTTCGGCGACGACCTGGGAAAGCGATGTCCGGATGTTCTGTCCGACTTCCACCTTGCCGGTGTAAACGGTAACGCTGCCGTCTTCGGCGACATGAATCCAGGCGCCGATTTCTTTCGGCATCGCGCCGCCCTGACCGCGGCGCTGGCCGCCTCCCGACTCCTGAGCGAGGGATCCTTTCAATGCAAGCAGGACGAAGATGCCGCCGCCGGTTACTTTGAAGAAATCGCGCCGGTCTAAATCGAAATGCAGAAGCGGTCCGGCATGAAGTTCGTAGCGCTCGGGTTCGAGCTCAAGCTCTTCGATGATTTCGTCAGTCATTGTCGCCTCGATTGTTGTCGCCCTGGCTTTATATGCGTGGAAAAGCTGTATGCGCAGGCTGCCGCGGCGTGAACTGCGCAACCATCATCGCGGCAATTCACGCGCGTAAACGGGCTGCTGCTCTACGCCTTGGCGGCTTTGTGAATAGCGGCCACGATTCGCTGGTACGTGCCGCACCGACATACGTTGCCTTCCATGTTTTTGATTATTTCGTCGTTGCTCGGATTGGAGTTCCCGGCCAGCAGCGCAGCCGCCGACATGATCATACCGGCCGTGCAGTAGCCGCATTGCATCGCGTCCGCTTCAATAAACGCCTGTTGCACAGGATGCAGCCGGCCGTGTTGTTCCAATCCCTCAATCGTGGTTATTCGCTTGCCGACGACGGAGCCAACGGTGGTGATGCACGAGCGGGTCGCTTTGCCGTCGATCAAGACCGTGCACGCTCCGCACTGTCCTTCGCCGCAGCCGTACTTGCTTCCGGTGAGATCAAGGTCGTCACGCAATACGCTAAGCAGGCTTCGGTCGCTTTCGACGTCGACTCGATGACGAGTTGAATTGATGTTCAATTCGATGGCATTTGCCAATGAAATAACCTCGGTCTCGCAAACTGAGCAGGGAGTCCACTATGACGAATCGAATGATTTCACATCGTCACTCCGAGCGTTAGAAATTATTATATGCCAGCCGGAGCGCGGATCAAACAGCGGCAGGCCGCGCGGTGCTTAACGATTTTAGTAAGGGAACAAAAACCCGCGAGATTCCGATCGATCGCTGATCCGACAAGAGACATTCGAAATAAAACGGTGGGATTCGTAAATAAGGCGGGAGTGCGAAAATCAGTGCGGAGGCGATCGAACTCCACGCCTGGTCGGCGCTCAAAGGCGCGACAACCGCACTCGCCGCGCCGTCGCTTTGAAGACTGCCCCTTCGGCGGTTCCAGTCCGGCCGAGAGGGATAATGTAGGCTCCGAATCAGTCGAATTTGACTTGAATCGGAATCTCGATGACGGGAACTTCCGGGTCGTTGGTTTCTATTCGAATGATACCTTTGTAGTCACCGGCTTTTTTAATCTGAGCCTTATCGAAACTGAGGGCGATCATATAAGTTGAACCCTCGATTTGCGATGTGACGTTGGTCGAAATAAACGGCAGCGACGAAGAGACCTTATTGATCTTGAGTCCTCCGTCCTTGATCTTTCGAACGTAGATCGGCGGCACGATCAGAGGGCGTTCGTCAGCCAGCGTCATTCGGGGAATCGAGATGATATCCGGAGACGCGATTACCCAGGGATAGATAGTCACATCAATGGGAACCTCTACCTTTGGGAACTCTTTACTATCAGTCAGCAGCTCGACGACCTGATGGTGTTTCCCCGCTTTGTCATTTGGGTTCGTTTGAAGCGAAAGCTGGTATCGCTTTCCGTCCTCGATCGTGTCGAGTCGAACGAGGACATGATCGCCGCCCGGAATCATTTTCTTTACGTGCACCGGAGACGACTTGTCATTCGCTATCACTATGGTGGTCGAGGTGCTGGTACCGCGCAGCACGCTCGTCAGCCACGCTCCGCTGGGAGCCATGGAGAAAGGGCCGCTGGTCCTGGTGAACACTGGAAGCGGGATCGGCGTTGCAGCTACGGCGTTAGGATCGGCATCGAAATGGACCCGCAAGAGCAGTTGAAAAGACTGGCGGTTCGGGTCGTTGGTAGCTACCGTTGCACTCTTCGAAACGTCGCCCGAGTAGCCTTCCGTATGCTGCAGCGCCAGTGTGATCTTTCCCTCCTTACCAGGAGGCACGACTTTGTCATAGTCGCTTAGGGTGCATCCTCAGCCAGGGGTTACGCTTTGAATATTCAGCTCAGCCCCGCCCTCATTCTTTATTTTAAAAGTATGGGTCAGCGCTGCTCCGGCTTTGACGCGTCCAAAGTCATGCGACGTCGCATCTATCACGAGCTTTGGGACGCCGACCGGTCCATCGGAGACCTTCTTCTCCTGAGCGTGGACCGCCAAGCCTAAAGCCAGTGCGACGCAAAGCGCAATCACGGCCCTTTTCATTCGAAATCCTCCAATATTGCTCCGAATCGCCAGAGAGTCTACCAAACCTCGGTGGGTGTGTCATTAGAGTTTGGGGAGAGTTTGGGGGCCGAGTGGAGCCGAGCCTCGTTTGGAGAGAAAAGGCGACCGGTTTGAAATATCGGCATAAATTATTGGCTTTTGGCCCGAGACAAAAGCCTGTGATAGACTGAGCGCCTGCAAAAATTTAAGCGCAGTTCCCGTGCATCGATTCTCGAGTGAAGGATGACCTGGTGATGGGCTTCTTCTGGGGAGGCGCGTTTACTCACTACTATCTCGACAGCAAGATCTGGCGAGTTCGAAGAGACGCAAAGCTGAGTCAGAACCTCAGGACGGCGAGCGATGCGGCCGGCGCGAATTAACGGGAGTTCCTCGAATATCCCGAATTGCCGCCGCCTCGTTCGAAACACCGAATGAACATCGGAATTCTCACAACAATCGCAATATGCGGCGCGGTAATAGCCGCGTATGCGCTCATCGAGCGCAAGGTCAATCAGCGGGCATGTCGATATTGCGGGTTTCGCGTATCGATCGATGCGGCCGACGAGCGGTGTCCAAAATGCGGCTCACGTTTTTGACCTTGCGCCGCTTCCGCTTCTTTGCAATGCCATATGCCCGGCCATATGCTCGCAACTTATTGCTCGGTTCCTTCGAATCCTAACTCGCTTGGACGTCCCGGCTGATCACCCGGAATCGGCGGTTTTGACGGTAACTTCTCATCATTCGAAGATGCTTTCTCAACCTGAACTTCGGCCGGAGTAAGCGTCTCTTTCAGCAGCTCCGCTACAGTGTCGACCAGCGTAACCTTCAGGTCGGCGAGCGCTTCTGGAGGCACGTCCTTTAGATCCTGCTCATTCTTCCGTGGTAGTACAACGCGCTTGATACCCGCGCGACGCGCGGCCAGGACTTTCCCCTTTATTCCGCCTACCGGCATCACCAACCCGCTCAGGGTTATTTCGCCGGTCATCGCCGTATCGCCCTTGACCGGACGGCCCAGGCACAACGAGGCGAGCGCCGACACGATCGCGGTTCCCGCGGATGGGCCGTCTTTTGGAGTAGCTCCCGCGGGAACGTGAACGTGCACTCCGTTCTTGTCGAACTTCTCTATCGAGTCGAAGCCGAGCTCGGCCGAGTGCGACCAGAGATAGCTATGCGCCGCTTTCGCCGATTCCTGCATTACGTCGCCTAATTGTCCGGTAAGAGTCAGCCCTTTCGATCCGGGAAGGAAAGTTGTTTCGATGAAGAGGACTTCTCCTCCCATCTCTGTTACGGCAAGCCCTGTGGCAACGCCAGGCGGCAGTAACTCGCGCGCGACCTCGTGAAAGAAGCTCTCATGGCCGAGATAGTCTTCCAGCTCGGCGGACTTGATAACGAAGATCTCGCCCTCCTCTCGCGCGACCTTCAATGCGACTTTGCGAGCCAGCCTCCCGATCGTTCGCTCGAGCTGCCTGACGCCCGCTTCTCGCGTGTACCGTGCGATTATTGCCGCGAGCGTGTCGTCGTCCACCTGAAGCTGATCTTCACGCAGCCCGGCTTCCTGGATTTGCCGAGGCAGAAGATATCGCTTCGCGATGTGAAGCTTTTCTTCTTCGCTGTAACCCGATAGCCTGATCACCTCCATTCGATCTCGCAGCGCGGGAGGGATAGGCTGAAGCGTATTCGCGGTCGCAATGAAAAACACGCTCGTGAGGTTGAAGGGCAGATCCAGATAATGATCGCGGAATGAAAAGTTCTGAGCGGGATCGAGAATCTCCAGAAGCGCCGAGGCCGGATCTCCGCGAAAATCCATGCCGAGCTTATCGACTTCGTCGAGCATCATAACCGGATTGTTGACGCCGGCGCGCCGCAGAGCCTGAATCACACGTCCCGGCATCGACCCGATATAAGTGCGGCGATGTCCGCGCAATTCCGCTTCGTCGCGAATGCCTCCAAGCGACATTCGCTCGAACTTACGTCCCATCGATCGCGCGATCGATTGTCCAAGACTTGTCTTTCCAACTCCGGGCGGTCCGACAAAGCAGAGAATCGGAGCTTTGGTCTTTGGGTTGAGCTTAATAACAGCAAGGTGCTCGAGGATGCGCTCCTTGATATCGTCGAGGTCATAGTGATCGGCATCGAGAACTTCGCGCGCGTTTATGAGATCCAGGCTGTCATCGGTGGCGATCATCCATGGTAGATCGAGAATCCATTCGAGATATGTGCGGATGACGTTATAGTCCGGGGCCGCCGACGGCAGCCGCTCCAGGCGGCGAAGCTCGCGTTCGGCTTCGGTTCGAACCTCGTCGGGCAACTGCGCTTTTTGGATTCGCTCGCGCAGCAAAGTAGCTTCGGCTTGTTCGGGCTCGCTTTCGCCCAATTCTTTCTGAATCTGTTTCATCTGCTCGCGCAGAATGTAATCGCGCTGTGTCTTTCCAAGCTGCTCCTGGGTTTCGTTCGCGATTTTGCTGCGTATCTCAAGTACTTCAACTTCGCGGGCGAGATAGGAGTGCATTAATCGAAGCAGCTCGCCTTCGGTGTTGGCCTCTAACAGCGCCTGTTCCTGGGTCGTGCCTAAGTCGAGTACCGACGCGAGAAAGTACGACAGATTGACGGTGTCCGCCGCGGAAACTATCAGAGATCTGATTTCGGAAGGTACGTTGGGCAGAAGCCCCAGCGCTTTTTGAACAAGCGCGTCGATATTTCGCCTGAGCGCCTCGATCTCCGGCGTGTTCTCCCTGAGAGGGTCGGGCAGCACTTCGACCATGGCCTTCAAGTACGGTCGCTCCGCCGTAAACGAGACGAATCTCAATCGCTCCTGGCCCTGAACTATAAGATGAAGAACCTCTTCATTGCCGGGCGCACGGAGCATCCTGTTGATTACGACGCGGGTACCTATGGTATAGAGGCCTTCGGGGGTCGGTTCAGTGTCTTCCTCTCCGCGCTGAGTAACAACGGCCAGGAGCTTCTCCTCGGTCGCGAGAGCCGCCTCGGCCGCGGCCAATGAAAGCGGCCTTCCGACAGTGAGAGGTGACAGGCCATTGGGGAAAATTACGGTGTTCCTCAAGGGCAACACCGGCAGCTCGATCAAATTCGTTTTAGACATTTTGTTCCTGTTGAAGAAGCAAAATTGCTTCGGGTTCAGATCTCAACCACGCATGTTTCACCGCTTATTTATCGCAGGTTATGTGTACGATCAACCAGCCCTCGCGGCTTTCACTGCGAATGCAAGCTTGGGTCCAATCGCATGGAATCGAGATAGCCCGTTCGAACCGGCTATACGTGATTTCGAGCTGATAGTAGCTCCATCCCTCATTAATAAATGAATCACGCCTGACTCCGCGAACAATCAACTCATCTCCTACGATAAGGACTTCGAGGTCATCGGGCCGGACACCGGCGAGATCGAGTTTTATCACCCAGCCTTCGGAGGTTTTGTAGATATCCGCGGCCGGCTCCCACAGCGGACCACTCGGACGCCTGTATTTGACTTCGCCCGCGTATCGCCGGATGAGGACTCTTTTTCTCGACATCTTTATTTCTCTCGCTTGCCGTCAAGGCTGTGAAGCTCCGCATCCCGGGAGCTTAGAACCTGATCGATGAGCCCGTACTCCTTCGCTTGAGGGGGACTGAGAATAAAATCGCGCTCCACGTCTCGCTCGATGTTGGCGAGAGGCTGGCCGCTCGCTTCGGCCAGGATACCCGAAAGGAGCGCACGCATCCTGAGAACTTCCTCGGCGTAGATCTTTATATCGCTGGCCTGGCCTTCGAGCCCTTCCATCGACGGCTGGTGTAACAGTATTCGAGAATGCGGCAGCGAAAATCTCTTTCCTTTTGTTCCTGCCGCCAATAAGACCGCGCCCATTGACGCAGCCTGGCCCAGGCATATCGTAACGATGTCCGGCCGCACAAATCGCATCGTGTCATAGATGGCCAATCCCGCGGTTATCGAACCTCCCGGGGTGTTTATATAGACCGAGATGTCGCGATCGGGATCTTCAGCTTCGAGATAGAGAAGCTCGGCAATGACTATACCGGCGATGGTCTCCTCAATCGGAGTACCGATAAAAATGATGTTTTCCTTCAGGAGCCGCGAATAAATATCGTAGTGGCGTTCACCACGACTCGTGCTCTCCACAACGGTTGGAATTAATCCCATTATCAATTCACCTCACGTTCAGCGCTAGTCTAAGATCCGGGACGGCTATTATGCCGGCGTATCAACTCACGCTTCACCGCATTCGAGCTTACAAAATGTCTATTGATGATAACAGCACGGCTGCGCAGAATCCATGTTGACCATATTGACTAATGTTGATAAAGCGAGTGGGAGCTTGCCGGTTACAATCGGCGTTCGGTTGAAATTGCGTTATAGCAGGTGGTTGGTCTAGACTAGCGCGTTACTCTTCCAATTCCATTCAATGAGCGGAGGTGCGCCATTCCAAAAGACGAAATGATACCCGTGGAGGGTACTGTTACCGATTCGCTGCCCAATGCCACATTCAAGGTTCAAATCGGTGAAGGACACGAAATCCTCGCCCACCTTTCCGGAAAAATGCGGAAAAACTTTATTAAGGTCTTACCCGGAGACAAGGTCACCGTTGAATTGTCTCCTTATGACTTAAGCAAGGGCCGAATAACCTACCGTCATCGCTCCTGATGCTCCTTTGAGATTGTCAGCAGCGGCAGGTTTTTCGACCCCGCTCGATTCTGGCTGGTATGTAAATTTTAGCCGGCGCTTACCTTGCACGCCTTTTCAGACCGCACGCCTCGAACTACCGTAGAGTAATCCGCCTGATTCGGAAGTTCTCGGAGTCGGCCACGTACAGAAAGCCATGGGCCCTGTCCAGGGTTATTCCTCTCGGCTGATTGAATGCCGCGCTAAGCCCCGGCCCATCGCGGAATTTGCGCCTGGTTCCACCCGTAATCGTGTTGACGTTCCCGTTGGGATCGACCCTTCTGATCTGCCCGGCCAGGATATCAGACACATAAATGGTTCCGTCGCTATCCACCGCCAGCCCGACCGGCTGACTGAATGAAGATTGAAAGAAAGGTCCGTCGAGGGCCCCTATATCGCCGCTGCCGGACAGGGTCTCAACAGTCCTGGTATCGAGATTGACCACCCTGATTCGCATGTTGTTGGTGTCGGCGACGTACAACAAACGGCCGTCGTTGGAGAGAGCCAGACCCGTAGGCGTGTTGAACCTCGCTTTGAGCGCATCGCCGTCCGCAAAGCCCGGGACGCCGTTGCCCGCGATGGTTTCAACTTGAGGAGTTCCGTTCACGTCCCTGATTCGTCTGATTGAATGATTGTTGGTATCGGAGAAGAAGATCGAACCGTCCCGCGCAAGCACCATATCATCAGGATGGCGGAATCCCGCGTCGCGAGCATTGCCGACTCCGAATCCCTCTTGCCCGACCAGCGTGCTGTTGAGCTTATCCTGCCGCGCTTTCTCCGTGATCGTTTCAGTGAGTCCGGCGAACGTATCTACAGTAACGGCCCCCCCAGCGCCTTTTCTAATCCGCCGAATGACATCGTTGCCGTTTTCAGTTACGTAGATCGTGCCCGCGTTGTCGACCAGGATGCCGAGCGGGTTGGAAAAAGTAGGCGCGAAGCCTCTGGGATTGCCGGAGTCGCTGTAGCCTTGAAAGCCGGTTCCCGCCACTGTGCATACCTGTCCGGACGCGAAATCGATCGAGCGAATGGAGTGATTCAACCGGTCAGTCACATACAACAATCCGTCTGGACCGAACGCCAGTCGAGAAGGCCATCGAAAGAACGAAGCCGCCGCATCCACACAGCCGGTGTTCAAACCGTCTCGCTTGTTCCCAGCAACCTCGAGCACGGTTACGTCCGAAACCACGCGGAAGGAAGTCGTATTGGATATAGTTCCGGCCCCATTTTTAACCTGAACAATGTGGATTCCGGGAGCCGTGAGCAGCTCCGACTTCAAGGAAAGCGTAAGCAAACGGCGAGTCTGCCTCTTTATTCCAACTTCCTGTCCGTCGATCGTGGCTGTGACGTCGCCGGTGAAGTTGGCCCCATCGAGATCGACCGCCGATTTGTCTTCGCCGACCCTTATCCTCGTCGGAGAAACTGAGAACACGAACGGATCCTCATTCGGCGTCACCGCAATAATCGTATCTCTCGATTGAATCCCGTCCTGCTCGACCCTGATGATCAGCTCGCTGGGCGCCGAGACGAACGAAGCCGGAATTGTTGCTTCGAGCCGCTCCTTGACGTGGGCCGTTTCCAACCGGGTTCCGTTCACCACCACCGTCGCGTCCTTCTTGAAGTTATTACCGAAGACTTTTATCGGAACAGCTTCATTGGAGATGTTCAGAGTTTCGGGGTCGGTGCTATCTATTTTGGCGGCCGAGGGGACGACGAAGAATATCTCTACGTTGGAGTATCTCGAATTCTTATTTCTGACGACGACCGGAATGAATGCGAAATCGGTGAGCAGATCGGCGTCCAGCTCGAAGCTGAGCTGAGTATCCGATATGAACGTCGTCGGCGCATCGAATCCCCAGAGCACGACGGTTGAATTCTCGTTGAAGCCCTCGCCGAACATATTCGTGAGGAGATTGACGTTCTGGCCTTCTTGGGCGGCGTTTCCGCCGAGGCGAGTTCTAATGTCGGGGTCCTTCTGAACAACGGTAAGAATTCGGGTTTCCGAGGTCGAGTGATCGGAGTTAATTACTTGGACGGTATGAGTGCCTACGTTGGCGACTACCGACGGATCGATCTCGGCAAGCAGTACCTTTCCTTTTCGGGAAACCCTCGATGAATCGAGCGGCGTTCCATCCACAACGGCCTTAGCGCCGTCGTCATAGTTGGTTCCAGTGAGCCTGATCGTGAAAGTGGCGGTTCCGGCCGTTATTACGTCCGGACTAATTCTCTTGAGGGTGGGAGCTGACGCCTGCGCGCTTACGGCTTTATTGCCGCGTCTGGACATCAGCCACGGCGCGGACATTACCAGGCCGAAAACTAACAGACATCCGATGGCTTTCCTCATTACAACTTCTCCTTGCAACGGCCTCGATGCGACACAACTCCGCACCAAGGGATTTCAATTAAGAAGACTTGCGCAAACGAATCTTGCACATTGTGTAGTCGAAATTAATGTATTAGGCAGGCCGACGCTCCATGGAGTACCACGGCGCATTGCGCGTGAACCGGGATTATATCTATCACCTTGCTGAATCGACAAGAGACAGTTTTTGCTTACGGAAAAATTGGATCTTCAAACATCGCCGATAACGAGCTTCGCTATCGTGTTGAGCTGCATGTTCGAAGTCCCCTCATAGATCTTTCCAATCTTGGCGTCGCGATAATATTTCTCGGCGGGATAATCCTTTGTATAGCCGTAGCCGCCGTATAGTTCCACGACGAGAGATGTAACGCGTTCGGCAACCTGCGACGTGAAGAGTTTGGCCATCGCCGCCTGTTTGACGTAATCCTCGCCCGCGTCTTTGAGCCGCGCCGCATTATAGACCATCAGCCTCGCGGCTTCGATTTCCGTAGCGGCTTGCGCGATCTGAAACTGAATTCCCTGGAACTTCGCAATCTGTTGCCCGAACTGTCTCCTCTCCTTCGAATATGCAATTCCACATTCGAGCGAGCCCTGCGCCACGCCTACCATCTGCGAGCCTATTCCTATGCGGCCTTCGTTCAGCGTTTCAATAGCTATCTTATATCCCTTGCCGATCTCGCCCAGCACGTTGGCTGCCGGAACGGCGCAGTCCTCAAAGATCAATTCGCAAGTCGAGCTCGCCCGGATGCCGAGTTTGTTCTCCTTTTTTCCTACCGTGAAACCCGGGAAGCTCCGCTCCACCAAAAACGCGCTTATGCCGCGATAACCTTTCTCCGGCGCAACATTGGCAAAGACAACAAACAAGCCTGCTTCATAGGCATTCGTGATCCAGAGCTTGCGGCCGTTCAAGACGAATTGATCGCCCTTCGCCTCCGCTCGTGTAGTCAACCCGAAGGCGTCGCTGCCCGAGCTCGCTTCCGATAGCGCGTAAGCGCCCACGGTATCGGAAGCCAGTCGTGGACAATATTGCTTCTTTTGATCTTCGTTGCCCCACCGAAGAATCGCGTTATTCACGAGCGTGTTCTGCACGTCCACGATTACCCCGGCCGATGCATCAACACGGGAAAGCTCCTCAACCACGAGAATCGAGTTGAAGAACGTCCCTCCCTGCCCTCCGTACTCTTCCGGAATCGCAACACCCATCAGGCCAAGATCAAAGAACTGTTTGATCAAATCTCCGGAAAACTTTCCCGCCTCATCCATCTCCGAAACCAGCGGACGGAGCTGCTTCTCGGCGAATTCCCGAACGGATTGCCTGAAAAGAGCTTCTTCGTCATTGATTGAAGTGAGCGGGCGAGCGGCGGATTCCAACATAGCCGGATTTGGTTGGGACATATAGATAATCCTCGTTCGCGAATTCGTGTGAAAAGAAGCTGAATCTAGCACGGTGGTTGGGAGGTCGCAAGGTTGCGCCTTTGTAAATAGTTGTAAATGGCTCTGCAATTGGCGCGGAGCGTTCAATCGAATCGGTCAGGAGCCGTTCGCGGCCATCAGCGCGTACAGTTCGCGCAAGGTGATCGGATAAAGCACGCCTTTCTCACGGAGATCTCGCACCATCGCAAAATGTCTCTCGAGATGCTGCCGCATATCTTCCAGGTGGGGACCGGAAATCGATTCGTCGGTTTCAACCGCCGATTTTTGTAGCTGACTCAGGTGGAAAACGCTGACGATGACCCTGATTTCATCCTTCGGAGAGTCGGCCAGCTTGGTGAGGTCGGCGTCGAGCATCGGATTCACATAACCGCCCGGCCCTGAGGTAGGCGAGATCTCGAATATGGTGTTTGCGCCGACTCGCACGGCAGCAAGATTGCGTCCGGGTTTGTTGCCAACTCTCCAGTCTTTACCTCCGAACACACCCGATGAGAGCCCGGAATTGAAGGCCAGCCCGGCATCGCTGAGAGCATTGAAGTAGATAAATGTCTCTTCGGCATTGCCGCCGTGATCCCATCCTCCCGGCCGGAATCCAAGAACCGATGACTTGCCTCCGTACAGAGAGTCCTCCAGCAATCGCTTACCATAAGTAAGACTGGCGACTGTATTCCGATATCCGTCGCGATTGAACGAGTTGAAGAAAAAACTCTTCCGCTGCCGGGATACGTGAGCGGTTTCGATCCCTTCAAGCTTGATCTTTAGTCTCTCCTTGGCCCTCATATAATCGATCAAGCGGGAATCCATTCCGCCATGAAGGTGAAGCTCGCAATCATCGCCGCGCCCTGTCATCTGCGCGAGATCCTCGATCATCTGCGTCGTGCGCAGCTTGAGGCCGGGATCATCCGAGATAAAGGCGGGCGCCAGCGTATTAACGTCTACGAAATGTGTCCAAGGCACGCCGTTTTTCTCGCTGAGGTCGGACGCAAACCGGAGGATAGTCCTCATTTCATCCGCGTCCTCAGGTGTATGGATCACGGGTTCGAAGTCTTCGGACAACACGTAGAAGGCGCGATAGTTGCTGAAGGGCTTCCCCTCAAGTCGGCCGATGTGCGTGAGCTTGATGAACGGATAAGAAAAGGGATCCTCGATCGAGGGACTTATGCATTGGGTTAGAAGGAGTGGAAACGCGGCAAGTAGCAGCACGGCGATCGCCGTTTGCTTATAGGAGGGTACGCGCCGCCTTGCCGCGGGCGACTTGCCTTCAGATAGACCAATAACTGGCCACTGGGATTGCCGTTTAAGCATCGCGTTAGATCAGGGAGATGACTGGAGCTTGGAGATTATTCAGGCAGCCCGATGACGAGCCGCCGGCTCCAGGTGTCCTAACTACGAAACTTCGACCCCACGTATATACAGCAACTCGCACCTATCAGCAAACTGATCAATTCCGACTGATCAATCCTGACGTGGCCGAGTTCCGCCGAACCTAATACTGGTCTTATGCGGCCGAACCAATTCGGCACACGTAACGTACTTACGGTGGATTCAAAGAACGCCTCCGCTGGCGTCGACTCAATAGACCCGACTCGGGGAGGGCTCGAATGTATTGTCAATCCTGTGGCGCCCTTGCCACCCAGGGACTCAACTACTGCAAACAGTGCGGCGCGAATCTTGCACCTCCTTCGGCGACGGAAGCTACAGTTTCCGCGCCGCCTCGGCTGTCCAGCATGATATGGGCTTTGTCGGCTTTCGGCATCTTTGGCCTGGGCGCGCTATTCGGAGGTCTGATTGCATTAACGGCATTGCATGCCAGCGGCGATCTTGTGGGCTTCACTGCTTTTGTCGGCACGTTTTCCATCGTGGCAATAATGGCAATGCTTATCAGGTTGTTGACAAAGCTGGCGGGAATCCCTCGGAAGGGCTTCACGCCTCCGATCACTCTGAGGCCTCCCGGAAAGAAGGAATTTGAAGCGCCTCGAACCATTGCTCCTCCCTCGATTCCCGCGTCCAGCGTTACGGAACACACCACAAGAACATTTCACGAGCGGCGACTGAGGGAGCCCGCGCCATAGAAGATGGAAATAAACTGCCATCATTAGACGCCCGCTCTGTGATAAAAGGTATGGGCAGCGCGGTCTTAACCGACATCTGAAGGGATGATCTAATCGCTATGTACTGCCCGAACTGCGGAGCCGAAGCGCCTCAGAATCTGAGATTTTGCAAACGGTGTGGAATTAACCTGCAGAATCCCAGCGAATCGATTACAAACCCGCCGCCAAGACTCGCTCTGACAGGCATCGCCTGGGCGTTGTCGCTTGCTACTGTCGCAATAACTCTTGGCGGTCTCGGAATCGTTTTTGGCGTCGTGAGCGACTTATCCGGGAGAGGCAATACTACCGAGGGTATTCTGGTCTCGATGATCGTTCTGGGCTCGCTCGGCATATTCGGCATCGTAGCGCTGCTCATTCGCCTCTTTTCCCGGCTTATGCTCCAGGGCGCAAAGACGAAAAGCGAATCTTCACTCATCGATACACTAAAGAACCGAGCAGCCGAGCAAGGTCGATATCAGATTGGGCCGCCGCCGCGCTCGATCGGCAGCGTTACCGAGCAAACAACACGCAACTTCGATCCTTCAAACGTCGAGCAACGAGAAAGATAATCGCGAAAGATTAAACGAGAAACCAAACAATGCGCAACGGAAACGAGACGCACACCAGCGTTGTTGAACTGAGCGAAGTTAACAAGCACTTCGACGAGTTTGTGGCGGTCAAAGATCTCTCATTCAATGTAAAGCAGGGATCGATCTTTGGCCTGTTAGGCCCAAACGGCGCCGGCAAGACAACGACAATACGAATGATCGTCGATATCTTCGCGCCCGACAGCGGCCAGATTCGAGTTCTCGGCAAGCACGTTTCTCCGGAAACGCAGGCCAGAATCGGATATCTGCCCGAGGAGCGAGGACTCTATAAGAAGATGAAGGTTGGAGATCAACTTCTCTTCTTCGCCCGAATACGAGGCGTCGATTCGGCGGAAGCAATAAAGCGGATCGATTATTGGCTGGAAAAACTCGAGCTGTCGGAATGGAAAGATAAGAAGTGCTCCGAGTTGTCCAAGGGAATGCAGCAGAAAGTCCAGTTCATCGGAGCGGTACTTCACGATCCGGACCTTATGATTCTCGACGAGCCGTTTTCCGGCCTCGATCCCGTCAGCACCGGCACCCTGAAAAAAGTCATCCTCGATATGAAGCAGCAGGGCAAGACCGTGATCTTCTCGACCCACCAGATGGAGCAGGTCGAGCAGATGTGCGACGACATTTGTTTGATTAACCACTCGATGAAAGTGCTCGGCGGCAACCTTAGAGAAATCAAGCGCGGCTTCGGGCGAAACACGGTGCTGCTCGACTACGATGGAGACGACTCGTTCCTGAACACCGATCTTGTTAAACGCATCAACCGCTTTCCGAACTATGTCGAAATCCTTCTGGCCGAAGGCTCCGATGGACAGGAGTTGTTGAAAAAGGCCGTCGCGGCAGGAGGCCGGGTAAGCCGTTTCGAATTCGTCGAACCTTCCCTGAATGAGATATTCATCGAAAGCGTGACAAAAAAACATGAATAAGATCCTCATCATCATTCAGCGCGAGTATACGCAAAGAGTGCGCGGCAAGGCCTTCCTCCTGAGCACTCTGCTGATGCCGCTGGTCATGCTCGTATTCACGCTGGCGCCCATACTGCTCGTAACCAAATCGGGAGGCGAGCGCCGTGTAGTTGTACTCGACGAGAGCGGCGACCCGAAGCTCTTCGACGCCCTGAAGGAAGCGACCTCCGACCGCCTGGCCGATACGAAGTATCAATTGACCCGAGAGGTAATACCGCCCGGAGCCGACTTGGCCGCCGTTCGCAAGGAATGGGAGCGTCGCGCGATCAAAGACAGTGACCTTGCTTACCTCACGCTGCCGCCCGGCGTTCTCGACCGCACGGAGCCTGAGTATTCCGCCGCCAACATAAGCGATTTCTCGATCGATGCGCTCGGCCGAGCGCTCAGTTCCGCGATCGTCCATCGCCGCCTTGTGCGGGCCGGGGTGGAGGCCGACAAGGCGGACCAGTACACAAAATCCGTCGAAATGAAGAAGAACAAAGTAACCGAGCAAGGTGAAAGCAGAGAGGGCGGCCAGACCTTTATGCTCGGATTCGTACTGCTCTTCTTTATCTATATGACGACGCTCCTCTATGGCATCTCGGTTATGCGAGGAGTCATGGAAGAGAAACAAAGCCGTATTGTCGAGATCATCGTTTCGTCGGTCAGGCCTTTTCAGATGCTGCTTGGCAAGCTGATAGGAATCGGCCTGGTCGGGCTGACTCAATACGCGGTTTGGGTAACCTTTGCGGTGCTCCTGACGTTCGGCGGAGTCCACGTGTTTGCGGGAGGCCGCTCAATCAATATGCCGGCCCTGCCGCCCGGTCTGCTGATCTGCTTCGTTACATATTTTGTGCTCGGCTACTTTCTCTTCGCGACCCTGTACTCGATAGTAGGGTCGATGATCGCGAGCGAAGAAGACGCTCAGCAGTTGATGTTTCCGGTGACGATGCTGAATGTCATTCCGATGGTGCTCTTCTGGACCGTGGTGCGGAATCCGAATGGCGGCTTCGCTATCGGCATGTCATTATTCCCGTTCTTTGCTCCAACCCTGATGATGATGCGAATAGCCATAATTTCCCCGCCTGTCTGGCAGATTCTTCTTTCAATGCTGCTCATGGTGCTCTCAATCTTGGGCGCGGTGTGGATCGCGGCGAGAATCTATCGCGTGGGGATTTTGATGTATGGCAAGCGGCCCAGTCTGGCGGAGCTTGGCCGCTGGATTCGATATCAATGAGCAAGCTGCCGCCAATCGGCGGCTCGGAATCGCGACGCTGACTCTAAAGCAGGGCCCCGATCATCAATAGGGTGATCAAAAGAGGATGTAGTAAAGGTTTCTGCACTGTGGAAAGACCTCGCGCCGGCAACGGCTCACGCTCCAAAGGCGGCGTTGTAATAGCCATCCTGTTCGTCGTCTTCTTTCTCGGCAATAGCGATAATCAGATGATCTCACCGTTGCTGCCGCTCATGGCGCGGGAATACGGAAAGGCTCCGGGCGAAATAGGAAAGATCATCGGTCCTGCTTATGCCATTGCGGCGGCTATCGTGGCTCTGCTGGTCGGTCCGGCCTCGGATAAATTTGGACGACGACGCTTTCTTCTCTATGGCTCCGGATTGTTCGGACTGTCGCTGCTTCTCGTCTGGTTTATCAAAGATCTGAATGTGCTTGCGTCGACTCGCTTCTTCACAGGGCTGGCAGCCGGAACCTTTTCGACTTGTTCGACTGCGTATGTCGGAGACTACTTCCCATACGAACGGCGCGGAACCGCGATGAGCATCGTGCAGTCGGGATACTTCGCGGCGCTCGTGATTGGAGTGCCCGCGGGAGCGGCGCTTGGACAGTGGCTTGGTTGGCGATCGGGCTTCGTACTCTTCGGCGTCTTTTCGATAGTGACCCTGGCGCTCATTTCGTTGCTGCTGCCGGAGGATCGCCACAGGATGGCGGAACAACGGCTGGCAGACAATATAACGCGACGATTCGATAATATCCGCCTCGTATTCCACGGACGCGCACAGGTAGCGGCGGTGATTGGCGGGTTCTTTGTTTCGGCCGGCTTCGTAGGATTCATCTACTATTTGGGCGCGTGGCTGACCAGCTCCTTCGGACTTCAAACAGGACAGGTCGGTCTTGTGTTCATCGTCGTCGGAATCGCCTCGCTGATCGGCTCCATCGTAGCCGGACCGATCGCGGACCGAGTCGGCAAACGCCCGATAGCTATTGCCGCAACCGTGGTGCTGGCGGCGCTCCTGATGCTTATACCTCGATTCGGCTGGGGAGCGGGTTTGTTCGCGAGCTTACTGGCGGCGAGCATCGCTTATGCGTTCCGACAGGGTCCGCTCCATGCTCTGGCGACGGTCCTCGTACCGGCCCGCGCGATCGGTTCGCTTGTTGCTGCTCGAATAACCGCGTCCCAAATCGGCATCGCCGCTTCGACGGCCGCGTGCGGCAGGCTCTATACCGAAAGCGGCTACGCCGCGGTGGGAATATTCAGCGCCGCGATGACGCTCGGCGCGGTCGTCTGCATCTATTTTATGAAAGAGCCGCAAGCCAATGCGTTTCGAGAATAAACAAACGATTTCCTAGACTGAACCCAGGGGAGACCAATATGAGCGAGGCGAAAAGCGGCAGTACGCGACCGCGATGGCGCAAGTGGTTAAAGCGAATTCTCATCTCGCTCGCGATCATCATAGTCGTTCTGGTATTCGGAGTGCTCCCTTATCTCTTCTCGGTCCTAGTCACGAGCGCGGGCACTCGTCCGATGGATCGAGCCCTGACCGAGACGCCTGCCGACTACGGCCTCGAATTCAAGGATGTTGAGTTTCGAACTTCGGACGGGATCGTTATAAGCGCCTGGTTCATCCCCTCCAAGAGCAAGCAAACGACGATTGTATATTCACACGGATTGTTCCGCTCGCGGCGGGAACTGCTCGACCGGGCTATGAACCTCTGCAAGAGGGGCTATGGCGCGTTGCTGTATGACGAGCGAAACCATGGATCGAGCGGACACGCGCGTTCCACATTGGGCTACTTTGAGCGGCTCGATGTCGAAGCAGCCGTTCGATATATCCGTGAAGCGGCGGCGCCGCAAGATCACATCGTCACGCTCGGCGTATCCATGGGCGCTACGGCAGACCTCCTCGCGGCTGCTGAAACTCCGCAGATAGAAGCAGTCGTGGCCGACAGTTCGTTTCTCTCCTTCGACGATACGGTAGCTCATCACCTCAAGCTCTTTTTCCGCCTACCGCGTTTCCCAATAGGATCCGAAATCGAATTCTTCATCGAGAAGCGCGGTCACTTCGACGGCGACAAGCTGAACGCGCTCGAAGCCGTAAAGCGGATCGGCGACCGGCCGATTCTCTTCATCGCCGGAGAGCATGACCGAAGAATGCCTCCGGATATCGCAAGAACGCTCTATGATGCATCGTCGAGTCCCAGACGCGACTTGCTCATCATCGATGGAGAAGCTACGAAGATCCACGGACATGCTTATATGGCTGAGCCCGATCTTTACGTCGATCGAGTCTCAGCGTTTCTGGATTCCAGGCTCGGCGTCGCGAAATGAGCACGTCTATGAAGTAAGTACGTCAATGCCGCGAAGAAGTCGGGTAACAATGCAGAAGGTTGTCGCTACAACTCATAGGGCCGCGTCGATGGCAGCCACGATCAGGAACCTCATCTTAACAATACCTTCGCGCGGCTTCAGTTCCCTAGAGTTTATGCGGCTTGGACTCACTTGAGTAATCACCCGGTCTGGTTGTTGCTCAAGAATTCCCGAATCTAGACATGTCATCCCGAGCAGAAGTCACAGGGGCCTTCAATCAAGCCGCCCTGTCGATGACGAACCGGTCGCATTCGATTGGTCTTTGAGGTCGAAGGTTGTGTGCTCTGTGATGCTTCCGCGGGCATTGATAGAATCAACCGCCTCTCGATCACTGCGAATCGTTGGCTCAAGGGGAACAGAAGTGCATTCGAGTCGTTTCTCTTCATTCTTCTCCCTTAGCTCTTTCAAAGCGGCTGCCGGATTCTTGAACGAAGAATACGCGGTCGAGAGATCGCGGATACCAAGGATGACAAAAACAAGGAAGAACAGAGTCGGCAGCATTTTGAGAAATATCTCCGTGGAGTCAGGCCCGCGTCCGTAGAAAAAGCTTGAAGGAAGTCCGAAAGCCAGCACCAGAAAGACCGGAACCGCCAGCACAAGCGTCAAGATTCCCCGAATCGTCTTCCAGAAGAGGTCTTGCTTCAGTTCCCTTACTATCGGATCAACTCCCTCTCCTGACGCAACAGGAGCTGCCGGCTGCAATTCGTTGAGCGCGCGATCGACTACTTGTAGGTTGGTTCCGCACTTTCGGCAGAAGGTTGTTCTTTCGGCGGCCTCTGCCCCACATCCCGGACAATATAGAACACGTGGCTTCATACTACGACTCCATCCTACGAAGCCGGAGGATCGGTCACTTCCTCGGCGAACTTTCCGCGGAACAATCGGATTTGAAGCGTATTATAGGAGTTTCTCCTTCAGCCTGCGCAATACCTCCGCGGACTCCACCTGCCCTAACGACGAAAGATCGAGATTTCGCAGCTCGTCGACGACGGCATCGTTGGCGGCTTCAAAGAGCGTCGGCTCGTTTTTCTTTTTCCGCGATGGAAGATGCCGCGCCAATTTCGGCCGGCCCGTCACATCGAGCTCATTCGCCTCGAGGTTGATCAGTATCTCGCCGGCTCTTTCAATCACGATCTTTGGCAGACCCGCGATCCGCGCGACTTCGAGACCGTAAGATTTCGAAGCGCTTCCCTCGAGCACTCTTCTTAGAAAGACTATCGAGCCGCCTGATTCTTTTACGGCCATTTGATAATTGCGGACTCCGGGCAGGAGCTTCGCCAATTCGGTCATTTCATGGTAGTGGGTTGCGAACAAGGTCTTTGCCGCGTGCGCCGCGTTGTCGTGCATATATTCCGCTATTGCCCACGCGAGCGAGAGCCCGTCGAAAGTCGACGTGCCTCGTCCAACTTCGTCGAGCAGCACAAGGCTGCGAGGCGTAGCGGTGTTCAGAATATTCGCGGTCTCGGTCATTTCAACCATGAAAGTCGAACGGCCGCGAGCGAGGCTGTCCGACGCGCCGACTCTTGTGAACACGCGATCGACAATCGCCATTCGCGCTTCGCCGGCCGGAACGAACGAGCCCATTTGAGCGAGGATCGACATCAACGCCGTCTGCCGGAGATAAACGGACTTGCCGCCCATGTTTGGACCGGTGATGATGAGCAGCCGGTCGGTCGAGTTATTGAGAAAAACGTCGTTCGGAATGAAGCGCTCGCCTCCGGCTTCGACCACTGGATGACGGCCCGCGCGAATATATACCTCGTCGTCTTCGCTCAATTTCGGCTGGCAGTAGTTCCTCCGCGCGGCTACTTCACCAAGCGACAGCAACACATCGAGCATCGCAAGGGCGGCCGCCACCGCCTGGACCCGCTTTGTTTCGGCGGCTGCCTGCTGGCGGATTTCGCCGAATAATCGCTGCTCGATCTCGGCGATCCGCTCTTCAGCGCCGAGGACCTTCGCTTCATACTCCTTCAGCTCAGGAGTCGTGTAGCGTTCGGCGTTCGTAAGCGTTTGCCGTCGCTCGTAATCAGGCGGAACGTTTTTGACATTCGTTTTACTGACTTCAATGAAGTATCCGAATACATTATTAAACCTGACCTTCAACGAGCTGATGCCGGTTCGTTCGCGTTCCCTGGTTTCGATTCCCGCGATGATGCTCTTACTCGAATTTGCAATCTCGCGCAGCTCATCCAGCTCCGCGTTATATCCCGTCCGAATGAAGCCGCCCTCCGTAATGATCGCGGGCGGATCGTCGACGATCGCCCTAGCGATGAGGTCGCGGAGGTCGCGCAGTTCATCGAGATTCTCGTGCAGCACCTCCAACAATGATGCGGTTGCATCCGACAGCAGCTCTTTTATCAACGGCAGGCGGTCTCCCGAGCTTTTTAGCGCCGCAAGGTCTCGTCCGGTCGCGCGACCAAGGCTGATTCGAGCCATCAGCCGTTCCAGATCCGAGACTTCTTTTAACTGGGCCCGCAGTTGATCCCGTAGAATCGTCGCGGTCTTAAGCTCGCCGACGGCGCCCAGTCGCGCATTTATCTCGCCCAGTTTCATCGAAGGCCGCAGGACCCACTGTTTGAGCAGCCGCGATCCCATCCCGGTCACCGTCTCATCGAGAACTCCCAACAAGGTACGAGTTCGCGAACCGTCAAGAGCTTCGACAAGCTCGAGGTTTCGCACTGTGGTCGAATCGAGCATCAGGCATTCGCTCGGCTCGAAATATGAAATGCCGGTTATGTGCGACGCATCAGCTTTCTGCGTCTCGCGCACGTACGCGAGAACGGCCCCCGCGGCCGCGATCGAAAGGCCCCTGCCGGCGAGTCCAAAGCCGTCGAGTGAAGCTACTCCAAAATGCGAACGGAGAAGCTCGCTTGCCGAATCCAGGTTGAAGCGCCAATCGTCCTGCGAATTCAAAGAAGCTCCGGCGCCGAGCGGCGGCCCCGCTCCAAAATGATTCGCGGTACTATCATTGGATCCATCGCCGCCGGGCTGTTTAATGAACAGCGGTTCCAGCGCGTGAGGATAGAGAATTTCACTCGGCGCAAACGACTCGACCTGCTCGATTATTCGCGCAAGCGCCGATTGGCCTTCGAACTCGGTTACGCTGAATTCACCTGTTGAAAGATCCACGAAAGCCACGGCCATACCCTGGCCCGCGCCATAGATCGAGGCGAGATAGTTATTCTCTCGAGTATCGAGAAGCTGAGAATCGACGGCGGTTCCCGGCGTAATTATTCGAACGACCTCGCGGCGCACGAGCTTTGTAGTCTTGCTGGCATCTTCGGTCTGCTCGCAAATCGCGACTCGGTAGCCTTTCTTGATGAGTTTTGCGATATAGCCGCCGACGGCGTGGTGGGGCACTCCGCACATCGGAATAGGCTCGCCCCGTTCTTTGTGGCGAGCCGTTAAGGTTATCTCCATTTCCTTGGAGCCGAGGAGCGCGTCGTCGAAGAAAAGCTCGTAGAAGTCCCCGAGCCGGAAGAAGAGGAGCGTGCCTGGATGCCGGCGCTTGATCTCCTCGTACTGCTTCAGCATTGGGGTGGGGTTTTGCATTGTCTAACGAGGCGCCGGACGGTGCATAGCCGCATTGAGAGGCCGCGGCGAATCCGGGATGGCTCAACCAAAGAATACTTCGGCGGTCTTGAACAAATCGGGGTCGACGGTTTTGGTTTTGTTGGCCGCCTCTTCGAGCGGGAAGCCGATTGTTTTTGTGCCTCGAAGCGCCGCCATCATTCCGAATTCACTCCGAATTACCATTTCAACGGCTTGAACGCCGAGGCGGGTCGCGAGCACTCGATCATAAGCCGTCGGGCTTCCGCCGCGCTGAATATACCCAAGCACGGTTATACGAGTCGAGATGTTGATGCGCTCTTCGATCTTGCGCGCGACAAGCTGTCCTATACCTCCGAGATGCTCCTCGCGATATATTCTGTTGTGCTGTTCGCTTGTAAGGAAATCTTCATCCGGGTGAGGGCGCGAGTCTTCGGCAACCACGATGATCGAGAAAGGGCGGCCTTCTTCGCGGCGCTTGACGAGCATTTCGCAAATCTCCGAGAGCCTGAACGGGCGCTCGGGAATGAGAATAAGATCGGCGCCTCCGGCTATGCCGGCGCAGGTGGCGATCCAGCCGGTGTGCCTTCCCATCACTTCAACCACCATCACTCGATGGTGAGCTTCGGCGGTTGTGTGCAGCCGGTCGATGGCTTCGGTCGCGATTGAAACCGCCGTGTCGAACCCGAAGGTGTAGTCGGTTCCCGGCACGTCGTTGTCGATCGTCTTTGGTATCCCGACTATCGGGTATTTATGATCTGACCACATCTTCGCGGCGCAGGACAGGGTGCCGTTGCCGCCCACGACTATCAGCGCTCCGAGGCCGAACTTACGCCAATTTTCATGAATCTTTTGAAGCCATTCTTCACTGGTGAGGGGGTTGCATCGGGAGGTTCCGAGAATCGTTCCGCCTTTATACTGCAAGCCTGCTACCGAATATCTAGTCAGCGGCTCGATCCTTCCGCTGATCAATCCCTGCCAACCGGAGTGAATTCCAAGCACGCGTATGTCATCGATCAGCGCTCGTCGGACCACGCCTCGAATCGCTGCGTTCAGTCCTGGACAATCGCCGCCGCCGGTCAGAACTCCGATATACTTCTCCATTGAGCTCTCCGTTTCAAATAGGACAAAAAGTCTCCGGCGCGAGGTTGATTCTCAGTTCACGGGAGGTTGTTTCTCCCAATGGCTGACTATATAATCCGCGTTTAAGAGTGTCAAATTTCGCGCGCGTTGCATGTAATTTTTGCAAATACGCCTTTGAAAAAGATTGAGGCGTTGTTGAATGGCCTGCCCGAATTTTAACCATATTCAGACGAGTTCGCCGTTAGTCCTTGCCATCGATACATCGGTCAAATCGACCAGCATCGCGCTCGGACGCGGAGAAACTCCGCTGGCTGAATTCGACGGCTTGATCAGCGAGGAGCGATCGGTCTCGCTCTGGGACAGCATCGCGACCTTGCTGCAACATACCGGAAATGCAGTCGGCGACATCGATCTCTATTCAGCGGCAACTGGCCCGGGAGGCTTCACGGGCATTCGTGTCGGCGTTGCGGCGATTAAGGGTCTTGCGGCAGCGAGGCGGAAGCCGATAGCAGCAATTACCTCACTGGAACTGGTCGCTCATTTGGGCAGGACTGCCGGCCAGGTCTGCGCGGTTATGAACGGCTACCGGGGCGAGGTCTACTGGCAAATTTTTTCGATCGATCCCCATGTCACTCCGGCGGGTTCAGGATTACCAGAGTCGACCGATCCGGAATCGATGATGCATAGAATCGGGCCGGTTGCGGCGATCATTGTAGGAGGCGACGGCGCGGACGAGCTATCTGATCAACTGCGAAATCTCCTGGAGTCGCGCAAGGGACTGGATGCGAGAGCCCAAGCCCCTGCGTTGATCAAAATACCGGGGCATAGACGAGCGAGCGCGCTTATCCAGCTTGCGCTGCGGAAGTATGAGACTGGCGAACTCCAGTCGGCCGAAGACGTCAAGGCTTGCTATGTCAGGCCCGCCGAAGCCGAGATAAAGCTCGCGAACGGAATGCTGGGCCGCGGAATGGGGATGGGGCTTCAACGCAATCCGAGCGGAAGCTAATTCCTTGGAGAGAGCAGCCGTTATGGCGGATCTCAGACGAACGACGGAAATGCACGTAACCTTCAGCATAGATCGAATGCGCGAGCGCGATCTGTTACAGGTCGTGGACATAGAAGAGGCGTCCGGCCTCAACAGATGGGGCTATGATTCGTATCGCAGGGAGATGTTGAAGAATCCGACGTCGGTGCTGCTGGTCGCGCGCAGCTCGCATACCACGGACTCGGAGGTTATCGGATTCTTTGCGGGCTGGACCGTGGAAGACGAAATGCACGTCAACAACATTGCCGCGCACCCCGGCTATCGCCGGATGGGAATCGGAAAGAGCCTGATGCAAACCGCAATCGATATCGCACGCCCGTGCGGAGTAAAGATAGTGGTGCTTGAAGTCCGCGCCTCCAACGAATCGGCGCAGTCGCTATATCGCAAGCTGGGCTTTAGATTCGTCGCACGCCGCCGCGACTACTACCGGTTTCCTACCGAAGACGCAATGGTAATGAAGCTCGCGATAGACTGACCGCTTCACCTTTCAGGGAACAATCGAAAATTGCCAGACTCGAATCACTGGACAGGTTCGGCGGGCGAATCGACGGCCGATCTTTCTTCTTTTCTCGTTTACGTTTATTCAAACTTGGTATAGAGTAGGTTGCGCTACAACAGTCCGTCCGGCGGCAGAGCTTTTCAAAGCGGCAGAGCTTTTCAACAAGTTGTGGACCGGATAGATGAACAAGCGGACTAAATCCATAAAGGCGACGGCGGCGATCTTGGCCGCCTTGTTTTTCGCTTCACAGGCTCTGCTTTCTAACGCCGCCGGCAAACACGACTCCTCAGATTCTCCAGTGATACCGTCAGATTCCGCGGCGGAGATAGCGACCGCGGCTGACAACGCCGATATTCTCCTGGATCAGCACCGCATTATTAATGTCGTGGACGATGTGCTGGCCTACTGGAACCAGGCCAAGGGCAAGACTCTTCCTCGGGCGCGCCGGCTGTGGCTTCGACTCGTCGAGAGCAAGAACAAGGACTTCTTCGAGCGGAGTGTATACAGGTATTCCTCGCCGGACGAGCGTCGCGAGATGCTGGATGAATTCCTGATCAAGCTGCCGTCGCGGATCGATGCGATTCGTCAATTCAACAAGCTATTCGAGTCTCCAAGTACAAACCCGGTCGTTGCCGGCGTGCTTGATTTTAAGGCGCGGTTCCCAGAGTTTCGCATCAAGCAGGACATCTATCTTGGAGTCAGCCTGTTGCGTTTCGACGGATCGGTGCGGCCCGTCGCCAGCGAAGAGGGATATCCGGACACGTTGTGTCTCGGCGCGGATGTGCTGTCAAGCTACCCGCCTGAAGATATACAAATCGTAGTCGCGCACGAGCTATTTCACCTCTATCAGTTCAACTTCCTGTTCAAACCGGAGATCGTTTCGCTTAGATCGGGATTGCTCGTCAAACAGGTTCAGCTCGCGAGCCTCGCTACGGCGCACACGCCTTTGATGATCGAAGGCATGGCGGTAGCGGCCAGCGAGGCCGTTTATCCGAATCGGCCGCGACTTTCGTACTTGCACCTTTCCGAGGAAACGCTTCTTCAACAGCAGTCCGAGTTGATGCGAAACAGCCAGCGGTATCTTTTGCTAATGACGACCGGGGCCGGGCCGGATCAATACGAGCAATGGTTCACAAACGGCTCTAACGAGTCCGTACCATCCCGCGGCGGATATCTTCTCGGCTACGAAGTGATAAAGCGAATGCTCGGCCGGTTCACATTCGAGGATCTGGTACGAATGAAACCCGCTCAGTTGCGCGAACAAGCCGAGGAGCAGATGGGCGCGATAACAACCGACTGGGTTATGCTTGTCGCCGCAAACTGAATCGTTTCCCTTCTTTTACCTATTTCTCCACATTTGACGCTGCAAACCTCGTTGTATAGAATCGCCAGGCTTCTAATCCAACAGACGCCGGGCGTTAGAAAACAGCCTATTTCTCTTGTGCTCTGTTGACGCTGTTGCGGTTAATTCGGGAGGGATCAAATTGGACGAGCTATTTTCCAAGAGCAATCTCTACTATCGCGATCTCGCGCGTGACATCGCTTTGAACCACGTCAAGCCGATTGCCGCCGAGCTGGATCGAACCGGTGAGTATCCGTGGCAGGTAATCAAGGCCCTTCAGGACAAGGGCATGATGGGCATGTGGATACCCAAGGACTACGGCGGGGCCGGCGGCGGATTGCTCGATCTATGCATCGTTTGCGAGGAGATCTCGCGAGTGTGCGGCGGCATCGGCTGCACCTATGTAGTAAACGCGCTGGGGTCGTTCCCGATCATCCTCGGCGGTACCGAGGATCAGAAGAAAAAGTTCCTTCCTGAAATCGCGGCCGGAAATAAACTCATTTCGTTCGCGCTGTCCGAAAAGGACGCGGGTTCCGATGCCGGCAGTTTAACAACCACGGCTGAAAAAATCGGTGACGAGTACGTTCTGAACGGCGACAAGAAGTGGACGACAAACGGGGCCGCTGCCAGGTTGTACACCGCATTCGCTACGGTCAATCGAGATCGAGGAACACGCGGCGTATCCGCCTTCATCGTTGAGCGCGAAACTCCGGGATTCGAGGTGGGCAAGCGTGAAGACCTGATGGGGATTCGATGTGTGCCGGTCAACGAAACTCACTTCAGGAATTGCAAGGTTCCAGCCTCGCACCTGCTCGGCGGAGCCGAAGGACGCGGCTTCAAACACGCTATGATGACCCTCGACGTGGCCCGTCCCTTCGTCGCCGCTCAGGGCGTCGGAATTGCGCAAGGCGCGTTGGATCTCGCTCTCGAATATACGAAACAGCGCCATCAGTTCGGACAATCCATTGCTTCTTTCCAGGGAATTCAGTTCATGCTCGCCGATATGGCCACGCAGGTTGAAGCGGCGCGACAACTTGTTTACACCACGGCTCGGGCAGTCGATGCGGGAGTCAAAGACTTCTCGAAGCTATCCGCAATGTGCAAAGTGTTCGCGACCGACACCGCGATGAAAGTAGCAACCGACGCGGTGCAGTTGTTTGGAGGCTACGGCTACTGCAGGGATTACCCCATTGAGAAATTCATGCGCGACGCAAAGATCACCCAAATCTACGAAGGCACAAATCAGATTCAGCGAATGGTGATAGGGCGAGCCCTGATAAAGGAAGGCGCTTCGGCGTAGCGGCGTTTTGCCCGAAAGGTCGCGCTTACATTGCAAATGAGCGCTTATCGGGTAGGCGTGTAGAACATTGTTACCGTAAAGGGAAGTTTGTCGACGGCTTCGCTTGGCCAGCCTTCGAATGGCGCCGCGGTAACGATCGCTTCACGAGCGACTTTATCCAGGATCGAATACCCGCTGGATCGCACAAGCCTGACATCAAGCAGCCGGCCGCCGCGTCCGACGATGATGTCGAAATCAGCCGACACTTTTTCCGCCAACGTGGTCTTGACCCAGTCTCTCGGCATCAGCCGTTCATTCGATTTATATATCTTGGTGCGAACCGCCGCGATGTACTGTCCTTCCACTCGCTGAAGCCCGAGCTCTCCTGGATCGCCTGAGTTGGGCGTAGCAATTCGCGGCCGGTCTCCTGTGTCGTTGATTGCAGCGCGCTGGGATTGATCTCGGGGCGGGCGCGGAGCCGGAGGCATGATGGACATCGGAAGTTGATTCGCCGGTTGGCTGGGCTGCGGCGTGGTCTGAGCCGCGGGCGCTACCGACCTGGACTCGGGAGGCTTTGAAGCCGCCGCGCCCGCCGCGCTATCGAGACCTGAAGCCGTTCTGGTTCTGGAGTCGCTTTGACCGGAATCGCGTACGCCCGGCCGAGGCGACTTTGTGATCAAGCGAGTGTCGTCTGCATGTTCCGTATCGAGTTCGAGCCTTTTCAGGATCGCGGGATCAATGGAGTCGGGCGCCCGTCTCAACGAGAATTTGCGGTCCGAGCCGCCGCTCAGCTTCGCGATCTCAACGAGCTCGGTGTTCACGCCGCGCCTTCGCGAATTCTCTCTCAGTTGCTGAAACGCCCATCGATCGAGGAGGACTATGGCTGTGTAGAAGATTAGGTGACACAAGATCGACAAAGCGAGAATACCGGGCCTCTGTTCCAGAATGAACTCGGCGCGCCCGCGCCGCGGCTCTATGTAGGTGTTCAGCGTTTCAAGCACGGATTATTGCTCACGGACTGGTATGTGTTCTTCGCCTTCGGGGTCTCAGAAGCATTCTAGCAACCTACAATCTCGACCGCGAGGTCGGGGAAGATCGGGCATCTTAATTGCCGCGGACAACTCGAGGAGGGTCATTGCGGAGATCGACTCTGCTACGACTTTTTTCCAGGAAACCGAAACTCACGTTGGCGGGCCGCCTCGTACAAAATCACGGCGGCGGCTGTAGCCACGTTGAGTGAGTCGATTCCGTGAGACATTGGGATGTGAACCAACTGATCGGTCTGAGCCGCGGTGTCCGCGCCGATCCCGCTCGCTTCACGTCCCATAACCAGGGCGAGCGCTCCCGTCAGTTCAACACTGGAGTAGAGCTTGCTGGCTTTGTTCGCATCGCTCGGACCGGAGCGAGGCGATTGCGCCGCGATAATTCTCACTTTATGGGTCCGGCAGGATTCAAAAACGTCGGCTCGTTTGGCTTCAGTAATAATCGGCAGTCGCAGAGCCGAACCCATCGAAGCTCTCAAAGATTTGCAATTGAATGGATCGACGCTTCCGCGCATCGAAATTACGGCCGTTACTCCCGAGGCTTCGGCAGTGCGAATCATTGTGCCCACATTACCCGGATCCTGCAGTTCATCGGCGATCAGCAAAAAAGGCGGCTTCCGGCTGAACGCGTTCGCAAGCGTCCATACCGGCCTGCTCAATACCGCGGCGACTCCCTGCGGGCTCTCGGTATCGCTTATGCCGTCCATCACCTGGGGAGCAACCAGAGCGCCGCGGCAAGGGACTTTTTGCAGAGAAGTGAGCAGAGCCGCTCCACGCGGAGTCGATTCAAGCTGAGAAGAATACGCGATGCTTTCGAAGTGCACGCCGGCGGAGAGCGCTTCCTCCACGAGCCGAATGCCTTCGACAAAAACGAATCGACGTTCTGCGCCGGCGCGGGCGCGACGAAACCTCTTTACAAGCGGATTCTGGCGGCTGGTTATTTTCTCGACGAGCATTGTGAACGCGCGGCGCGATGAGAAAGCGAATGGTATGACACGCCGAAGCTGGATACAAGCGGGGTTCAGTTGAAGAAAGTTGAAGGACCGTTCTGAGGGGCCGAGATTTAATCCCGGCCCCCCTTTTTGCAAACTCAGGCGATCAGAAAATAGGTCTGAGCGTCGCCCGATCGGATCAGCAAGTTCCGCACGCCTTGAATGGAGTCGTTTGATCTATCGTAAGCGTCTGGATAATTCCTGGCGCCACGATCACATAGATCACCGCTTTGCCTGTGCCCGTTCCGGTAAGCAGCCCCGCGTTTATTCGTCGATCAGGTTTTGCGTCCGTAAGCGTCTCTACGCCGTTGACGGTGTTCACGACGCCCGTGCCTGTTAAAGTGAATCCGGTGCTGCATCGTTTGTAGGTATAGGTTCCCGCCGGACAGGTGTAACTCAAGTGATCGCCGGTCCTCTCATCCGTAAGACAAACGGTCGCGAGAGGGCATGACGCAACAGGGGCCACCGCGGCTTCGGCAGCAGTCGCACCTGGTAATGCTGAGCGCCGGATACCTGTTGCAGCGGGCAATAGGAGCAGCGCAAGCGCCGCGAGCCCGAGCGCCAGTCTTGCAGCGACACTTCTCGATATGGGAGGCGAGGTAACTCTTCCTTTGTTCATTTTCTTCTCCTTGAGCGACAGAGTTCTTCTACTGAGTACCAGCGGGCCGCCAAGCCGCGAGCAGAAGTGACACCTCCGCACGCCCTGGAGTAGGGCGGCTATCCAACTTTGCGGAAATGAATCGGAAACCTGACCGAAGAGCGTGGTCAAGCTGATCCGCCGGCCAAAGCAAACCCGTGATGGCACCGATGCTATAGCAGAAGCACGGAGGGGTCAAGATGAAACCATGATGCAGAGAAATTAGAAGGACAACCACTCCCTGTATAGGCCGTCTGGAACGGTTCAACGCGATCCGACAAAACCAGCGATATTCCGGCTGAGCCCCCGACAAAAAAACGCCTCCCTCGATCTGTAAGAAAGAGTTGCTTCTTTGTAATGTATATCTCATAATGGTCGCCGACTCTTTAGGATCAAAAGAACGGAGAAGGCCGGCCGCCACCGGTCTCCCGAGCCGGCAGGGCAGTTTGAGGTCACCTCATCGGTTTGTCTCCATAACAATAAGCAGGAGCAACTTGCTCCCTCAAAGGAGGTAAGGATGAAAAGCTATAGGTTAAGAATAGTGTTGCTGTTGGCCACCGTAGCCGTGTTCCTCGCGGCCGCTGTAGGCCGAAACTTTCACGCGTCGCCATCCGCCAGCGCTCAAAGCACGGATCAGTTAGGCACGAGCTCGGCTCGTGCTGCTGATCAGGACATTACCCTCGATAAGAATGAATCGGTCGATAAGGATTCCATTGAGAAGAATCCGACTGCTCCGGATGACACAGCGGACTCGACCGCAACCACGACATCGGCAAATTCGACCGCGGCGACCACAACTACCACAACCAAAGTCTATCAAATACCGGTTCCTCTGCCGGGCGGCCTGGATTATGCGGCTAACGGCGTGGGGACCAGAAATGCGGGCTTCGGAACGATCAGGCTCAGGGGAATCCCGCCAGGCGCGGTCGCGGTGAGGGCGACTCTTTACTGGGGCGAGATTCGCGCGGGCTTGGCGGTTCCGTTAACCGAAACCGTCTCATTCAAGGGCGTGGCGGTGACTGGAAACTTGCTGGGAACTTGTCCGGCGCCTTGCTGGCCGGGTAATTTTTTTGCAGCCTACGGTGCGAGCGTAATAGCCCTGCTCAATCCCGGGCTCAACTCTGATTACCTCGTAGCGAAACTCCCGTCGTCGCTCACCGATGGACGCGACCCATGGCTTACGGCCCCGGTGCCTGCGCCAAACCCCTTGTCTGAAGGCGCGAGCCTTGTCGTCATCTATGCGCACCCAAGCGTACCAGTGGCCGCCCGAGTCATAACACATCCGGTGGTCCAACTGACGTTCGGTACGTTGACAGTAAGTCACGCGCTGGGTGTTCCGCTTCCGGCCTATGGAACTATGAAACACACGCGTCTCGGCGCCGACGGACAGGTTGGGAGCAGCACATTCCCGATCAACTTCGCTACTGACGAGCGAACGTTCATCGGTCCAAACGCTCTTGCCTTGACCCAGATCAAGGGGCCGGGCTCGCCTTTCAACGTTAATACGGATTGGGATGGCAACGACGGACTGCCGCTCAATCAACTCTGGGATACGCAAACAAGCAGCTCGGGCGCGATCATTCCGGCCGGCTCGGTTGCTTACACGGTCAGGTATGTTTCGCACGGCGACTGTATCGTGCCGGTAATCCACGTTCTCGGCGTGAAGTAGACGCCGGATGATTACGGGCGGCGAGTTGATTCGACTCGCCGCCCTTTTTTGTTGCCGCTCGTGGATGCTTACTCACGATCTTTGTTCAGTCCGCACCGCCATAGTCCTCGCCCGCGGAGAATCCAGAGTTATCGGGGACTCGGTTGATAGCACGCGATTGCGGCCGCCTTCCTTGGCCATATACAGAGCCTCGTCCACCCGTTTGATCCATTCATCGTAAGACTGGCCCGGCTGATGTTCGCTAACACCGATGCTGACAAACACCGGAGTGCGAATCGAAAAGCGGGACTCGGCTACTGTAGCTCGAAGCTGCTCGGCCACATTCAATGCATCCGCGGCTTTCGTATCGGGCAGCAGTAGCAGGAATTCCTCGCCTCCCAATCGAAACAACAAGTCCAATCTGCGCAGCCGCGTTCGGATGAGATCAACAAACTCCTTCAATACAGTGTCGCCGGCCTCGCGCCCGAAGCTCTCATTGATCCGCTTGAAATGATCGACGTCCATCATGAGGATCGTAGCCGGGAGTGCGGTACGACGGGTCCTCTCGATGGCGTCTTCAAGGCACTCTTGCATGTAGCGGCGATTATAAGCTCCGGTGAGTGGATCAGTGATGGCTTGATTGAGCAGCCTGCTCTGTAGGTCGCCGATGACGGTGTGGACAATATTGATGCCGACGATGGTAAGGGTGAGCGTAACCGAAAATCCTATTGCGATGCCGCTGTCAACTTTCGCATAGACAGCAAGGGCGGTGAATATCACCAGAACCGCGCCGCAAAGGTTTGCGATTCGACGCGAGAACACAAAGAAAGAGAAGAACGCCGCTGGGTAGCACCATACAGCACCGTAGATTCCCTGCGTCTGCACGGAAATGACGATCCCCGCCGCTATCGGAATAAACAGAAGCGCGAAAGGGATAGGCAGATTTTTCTTGCGATAGACCGCGGCGGCGTCTATCGCGAGTATGAGCGTGACGATCAAGATCGCGAGGCCCAGTGTGACGCGTCCTCTAACGAATTCGCTAATAGAAAATGGCAGGAGACAGATCACTGCGGCGATGGCGGCCGAATAGATTATGCGTTTGCGATGAACCTGCAATGGATCCTGCTGACTCCGCGCGGCGAGAAGCGCATCTTTAGTCATTCTACACTCAAAATCTTCAATCAAAATGAGGTTGGTGAAAATCGACCGGGGCTTTCAAAAACATCCTCTACGGATTGTTCGATTCGGGAGAATACCATTTTAACAACTCTTCGTTAAGAGTCTTGTAACACGAGTCGAACAGCATGAATCGGCAGACACAATAAGACTGCGCGTGAACCATCGTTCCTATCGATGAGAAGCGCTTCCCCCTATCTCGTCCGTGCGATGGCACGGTATTCGCCTCTCGTGCGCCCGCAACCGCTCAATAGTCGCGCATGTACGCGGCTCTATCTTCGCCAGGAAAGACGTCAACGCGGTTGTCTCCCTTTTAGCGGACCGGTGTGGGCGGTTCAATCAGGTCGAAGAACCCGATTGCACTACATCCGTCCTGTACTACACCAAGACAAATGGAGGGTATATATGCAGTCAAGATCCAAACGCGCTTTCGTGCTTGTCCCGGCAGCAATGGTCGTGAGCGCGCTCTGTTTCGTTTCGATAATGCCAGCGGCTGGAATGCAGAACTCCACCGGCTATATACAGCATAATCTAGTTTCGAACTTGCCTAATACGGCCATAACGACGGACCCAAACCTTAAAAATCCATGGGGCATCGCGTTTAGTCCAACCGGCCCCTTTTGGATTTCGGACAATGGGACCGGGGTCTCCACTGTCTACAATGGCCAGGCGCACCAGGTCCCGAGCAGTCAGTCTCCGCTCGTTGTGACGATACCGCCTCCCAGCGGCTCAACCGATCCGGCAGCTCCGACGGGTATAGTATTCAATGGCTCTCAGGATTTCCTGGTCTCAATGCCCGGAGGTAAACCTGCTCCCGCGGTATTCATCTTTGCGACCGAGGACGGAACAATATCGGGCTGGAATCCCTCAGTCAGCCCGACCACCGCTATTCTCGCATCCGATCAATCGAGCCTGGGCGCCGTGTACAAAGGGCTCGCCATTACAAATGGCGGTTCCGGCAGCCGATTGTTCGCAACGGATTTCCACAACAACGCCGTTCGAGTCTTTGACGGACAGTTCAATCAGGTCGGCTCGTTTACGGACTCAGCGCTGCCGCCGGGCTTCGCTCCTTTTGGAATCGTGAATATCCAGGGTCTCTTGTATGTAAGCTTCGCTTTGCAGAAGCCTCCCGATAACGAGGACGATCAAAAAGGTCCAGGGAATGGATTTGTCGACGTATTCAGCACCGCGGGCCAATTGATGCGCCGCCTCGTCTCCGGCGGTGAATTGAATTCGCCCTGGGGTATGGCCTTCGCCGCAAATTTCGGCGAGTTCAGCAACGCGCTGCTCGTCGGGAATTTCGGCGATGGCGAGATAAACGCTTATGACATAAGCACCGGCGCTTTCATGGGCAAACTGACGAACCAAATCGGCCAGCCGATAATGATCGATGGGTTGTGGGGATTGATTTTCGGCAATGGCGGACAAGGTGGAAACTCTGCCGTGCTGTACTTCACCGCGGGACCTAATGATGAAAATGACGGGCTCTTTGGAGACCTTCAACCGGCCCAGTCAAACGGAGGAATAATCAACCCATAGTTAAGCTCTTAAGACGCGAACAGCCGAGTGTAACTGAGGCCCATACAATTGTAGATTACAACAATTGTATGGGCCTCAGTCCGTCCGCCCCACGCACCGGGACCCATCCGTCTTTATGAAGCGCTTCCGCTAGAATTCTTGCACCATCGACATTCGCGCGATCACCTTTGATGAAGTCTCGAATTGGATCTCTCATGTTTTTTTTCGAAGTCCAGACCGCTTGCCGATGTAAATCGATCGTCATCGCCTGCAATCATACGTCTCGCGATTACTACGTTTGACACTGCCGACCGCTCTCGCTAGTATCGCGAGCTTGTTGTTCACTGCAAGAATCAGGGGTGCTCATTAGATGACGATCTGGCAAGCTCTCGTACTAGGCATAATCCAGGGTCTCACCGAATTCATACCAATCAGCAGCACGGCCCATCTCACACTTGCCGGTCGTTGGATGGGCCTGATTAGTCCGGAGCATCCGGAACAATGGACCGCTTTCATCGCTGTCATTCAGCTCGGCACGCTCTTGGCGGTGATCGCTTACTTTTTGACGGACATCATAAAAATCATCAGCGGCTTTGTCAGCGGGAACTTGGCGCTCGTCGCAAAAAAGAGTACGCGGGACGACACCCGCATTGCCTCCAAGCTTGGCTGGTTGATCATTATAGGCTCGATCCCGGTCGGAGTCTTCGGACTGGCATTCAGGCATGTCATAGAGGGATCGCTTACCAAGAATCTATGGGTAATTGCCTCGAGCATGGCAGGCGTCGCTCTGCTTCTTACGCTCGCTGAGATTGTTGCGTCGAGAAAGCGGGAAATGGATCAACTGAAAGTATCAGACGCCTTGGTCGTAGGCTTCTCTCAGGTTCTGGCTTTAATACCGGGCTCGTCCAGGTCAGGCTCGACGATAACGGGTGGGCTCTTCTCGGGGCTCACTCGCGAAGCGGCCGCTCGGTTTTCTTTCCTTCTCTCGATTCCCGCCGTCGCCGCGAGCGGCCTGCTGGAGCTTCCAAAAGCGCTCAAGTCCGTTAGCGCGCCCGTGCCGGAGCTGATCGTGGCAACGCTCGCTTCAGCCATAGTCGGATATTTCAGCATCGCGTTTCTATTGCGATATCTTCAGCGGCACACAACCTTCGTGTTCGTCGGCTACAGGATCGTGCTTGGGGGAGTTTTGTTCTATCTTCTCGCCGCTCAAAGGCTCGCGCGCTGATCGGACTGTGCTCACGCCGGATCACGCGATCTTAAGCAAGTCACCAAAACTTCAAGCGTTTGAGCCAGGCTTGCAGTCTGTTTCGCGGGCTGGATGGACCGGTCATTTTCAAAGACTCGCCCGCCCGTCGGACGCGCTTAACCTTTCCCAATATCCGATGAAGCGGAACCGGTATATCCATCTGCACGGCCGCATCCGCGCGCGTGACCACCCTTCGTTCGGCGGAAGATTTCTCGACGCGGACAACGCGATGAATGACAGCGGTGTCCCGAATGCTGTGGTATAGGATTATGTCGCCGGTTTGAATAGTTTCGTCGTTGATAGGTTCAACGGTGACCATGTCCCCATCTTGAATGGAGGGCCTCATGGTGCCGCCGGTCAATCTGATTTCAAGTGGGATGTTATTGGCTAGCAGTTGACGAGCCTGTTCCAGGAACCCTGGCGCATCAAGGTTGACTTCGTTTCCTCGCTCCGCCCTTATTCCGTCATAGGCGCGCATCGCCGTACTCCAAGACTCTGCCTAATCCATATTCATTATCAGTTCCATGCGTGCCGGGGATCAACAGCCGCGTGGAAATTCTACAACAACGCGCCTGACGCGAAAAGCCTCCGAGCCTATGACAAGCCGAAGCGCGGTTTTCAATTCTCTCCGCGCCTGATCTGAACCCCAGCGATGTCGGGGGCTTTAGAGCTTTAGAGAAAGCAGTCCAACTGAGAGCTGCCCGGCAAAAAGCTGAGATTACTTTTCACGCGCCGGCTGCGCCCGGCCTTGGCTCTCGTCCGCCCGTCATTTTCTTGGTGACGAACATAAGGCCTTGCCGAAGATTTTCATCGCTTTTGCTCCTTGAGAGGTTTTGCCGACAGATCATCTCAGCACGGCCGCCGCTTCTTCAAGGCTTGCCGTCACCTTGCAATGAGGCAAGCTCTGAAGAAAGTACCTGCCGTAGGCTTTGGTACGCAGCCGAGGGTCCAGAATCGAGAGGATTCCTCGATCGGATGTCGATCTGATCAATCTGCCAAGGCCCTGCTTCAGGCTGATCACTGCTTCCGGAACAGAGTATTCATAGAATGAGTTTCCGCCCTGATCATCTATATATTTCTGACGAGCCGCCGTTACCGGATCGGAGGGAACGGCGAACGGAAGCTTCACGATGACTACACAGGAAAGCGCTTCACCTTGCACATCAACACCCTGCCAGAAGGACGAGGTCGCGAATAAGACGGCCCCTTTGGTAGTTCGAAACCGATCCAGGAGCCCGGTCTTTGAAGCCTGTCCCTGCATGAACAGTGGGAAATCGATCAGGTTTCGCGCTCGCTCATAGGTCTCGGTCATAGAGCTATTGCTGGTGAATAGTATGAATGCACGGCCGCTGGTAGCTTTGACAATACGGACTATTTCCTCCACTGATCGTTCAAGGAACTCGGAGCTTCGCGGATCGGGCATACGCTCGGGAAGGTACAAAACCGCCTGGCTCTTGAAATCGAAATGAGAGTCGATCAGAAAATCACGCGAGTGCTCGATGCCCAGCCGCGATTTCAAAAATCCGAAGCTCCTTCCCGCGGTCATCGTGGCCGAGGTCAGGACGGCGCTCTTCACTTCCGCGAATAGCTTTTCGCTCAGGATTCCCGATACGTCGATCGGAGTGGCGTGAAGAAAAACGCCGCGGCCTCTCTGCTCGCACCAGCGGACAAAAGTAGGATCTTCGTCCATCACCACGAATTCCAATTCGAACTTCAATTCTTCGGTTCGCCTGATGATGTTCTCGAGCTCGATCGGTCCATCCGTGATCGTATTGGCCGCGGATAAAACCCTATCGAGCGCCTTGAGCAACGATAGGAAGGTCTCGCCTTTTGCGGTAAGGGCGAGCTTTCCATCGCTGCCCGCGCTGGCGAACATAGCTCGGCTAATAGGATATCTGCCGTCCGAGCCGGAACCCCTGTTGCGCTGCCCAAACGACCGGCCGCTGTTTGCGTTCTGATCAGATCCGCTCCCTCTGAATCCCAGAAAGAATGTGTCGGATCGTTGCGAAAGCCGCGCCAGCGCCTTTGTCAGCTCAGCCGCCTTCTCGACTTCGTTGATGGTGATCTTCTGCGTATCTTGTATCAGGTCTACGAACCTGAAGTTTGAAACGCTGCAGCCGAAGTAGCTCGCTGCAACGTCCTCGAGTTCGTGGGCTTCATCGAAGATCACCGTATCGTAGTCGGGAAGCACGGCTCCATACTCGCCGCCGCGGAGCGCGAGATCGGCAAAGAACAGGTGATGATTGACGATAACGACGTCGGACTCGAAGGCCTTGCGCCGCATTTGAGTTATGAAGCATGCATCGTACTCCGGGCACTTTTGACCGAGACATATTTCGGCGCGGGCGTCGATTTGAGGCCAGAACGATAGGTCTTCCGGCAGATTTGTCAGTTCGGCTCGGTCGCCAGTTTCGGTCTCGGCCGCCCACTTGCGAATCTCCTCGAAATGATCCACTTCCTCGAGGCCGCGCAGCACAGGCATTACTTCAGCCTTTTTCAACCTGTTAAGGCAGACGTAGTTCGAACGCCCTTTCATACATATCGCGGTGAACTCTCGCGGAATTATGCGTTGTAGAAAGGGGATGTCCTTTTTGTGTAGTTGTTCCTGGAGCGCCTTTGTTGCCGTCGAGACAATTACGCGGCGGCCCGCGGCGAGCGCTGGTATGAGGTAGGCGAGCGTCTTACCTGTGCCGGTTCCCGCCTCGATCAGGGTCAATCCACCCTTCTCGATTGTTTGATGTACCGCCGCCGCCATCTCGATCTGGCCTGGGCGGTATTCATAGTTAGGATGATGCCTTGCGATCAGGCCGTCTGGACCAAAAACATCTTCCATCGATTTGGCCGGCGACAAATGAGGTGCTATTTGGTTTGCGCGCTGCTGCGAACCAATCGGCCCTCGTACATTGGAAAACTCTCGCACAAGCGGTTCACCCTCTCGCGCACGCTCTTCGCTGCGGACTCATTTTCGAAATCGGCGAGTGTCTCGCTTATCAAACCCGCGATCACCTTCATCTCCGGTTCCTTCATCCCGCGTGTAGTCAGAGCGGGCGACCCGATGCGAACTCCGGAGGCCTTCATAGGCGGTTGAGTATCAAACGGGATCGCGTTCTTGTTCACGGTGACGCCGGCTCGTTCCAGCGCCTTTTCCGCCTGCGTGCCGGTGAGCCCTCTGACGAAGACATCCACGAGCATAACGTGGTTGTCGGTGCCGCCCGAGATGATCCGAAAACCTGCATTGCTGAGTTCCAGTGCGAGCACGCGGGCATTCCTGATTACCTGCTCTTGATAGGTTTTGAACTCCGGCTCAAGGGCTTCCTTGAAACAAACCGCCTTTGCGGCGACGGCGTGCATCAGGGGTCCGCCCTGAACGGTGGGGAAGACCGCTCGATCGAGATCTTTTGCGAATTGCTCGCGACACATAACCATTCCCGCACGCGGCCCTCGCAGGGTCTTGTGCGTTGTCGTAGTAACAAAGTCCATATGCGGAATCGGACTGGGATGAAGCCCCGCGGCTACGAGTCCCGCAATGTGGGCGATATCGGCCATCGAGAGAGCTCCGACATCGCGTGCGACGCGTCCTATTCGCTCGAAATCGATCACCCGTGAATACGCGGAAGCTCCGCACAGAATCAACTTCGGCTTGTGCTCGTGAGCCAGCCGTTCGAGCTCTTCGTAGTCGATCGTCTCCGTCTCCTGAGTCACCCCGTATGGAACTATCTTGTAACTGCGGCCCGAAAAATTGAGAGGATGACCATGAGTAAGATGGCCGCCGTGCGCGAGATTCATCCCGAGAATGGTGTCGCCGTAATTCAACACCGAAAGGTAGACCGCCATATTCGCCTGAGATCCCGAGTGCGGCTGGACATTCACGTGCTCGCACGCAAAGATCGCACGCGCTCTCGCGCGCGCAAGCTCCTCCGCCGCGTCTACAAACTCACAGCCGCCGTAGTACCTCTTTCCGGGATAGCCTTCGGCATATTTATTTGTGAGTACGGAACCCATTGCTTCAAGCACCGCTTCTGAGACGAAGTTTTCTGAAGCGATCATCTCGAGATTGTAGGCAAGGCGGCGTTCTTCTTTTGCGATTATCGCGGCTATGTCGGGATCGACTTGCGCCAGAGAGCGGTTCATCAAGCTAGTCATCTATTGTTCCTTCTCTCGAAGTATGAATTGCCTCGGATTTGGTCCGCGATAATATAACAACTCGAAGTGAGGCATCACAAACTGCGTTGGATCGGCATCAGTGAAGCCGAGCTTACAGTGCGATTTCATGGGATTCCAAGGCTGTCAGTGATCAGCGTTCGGGATTACAATTACTGACGTCGATCAGAGCGAGCAGCCTCGATGGATCTACTGTATATAAGTTTGAAGGTTATCGCGCGAAACGGTTACCTGGGCGGCGAAATTAGGAGTGCCCGGCGGGAAGGTGGCTATTCGATTGTTGATGCTGAGCTTCAGCGTATTACGGTTTCCAATATTTAATCTGATCTGTTTCTCGGCAGGCGGGAGATCTTGCGAAAGGCCTGCTTTCAGCATCATAGCCGCGGATTTGTTATCGTCGATTTGATATCTGATCCAGCTATCGCCGGTGGTTGCTTCAACCTTGATGACTATTTTTCTGACATCATTCTGATCCGGTGATGCCGATATTGAAATCGGCGCTGCCTGTTCAGGCGCTCGCGCCGGACTCGAAGCGACAGGCTGAATCTTCGCGGTTGAAGGCGCCTTGACGGCTGTCTGGGTGCTTGTAGACGGCGAGGCGCTTCCCTCTCGGTTCAATCGCCTGAGCAAAGCCACCACCACAATCGATATGACGACGAGCGCGCTCGCTGCTACGGCGATTGTTAGCCAACGCGCGCGCGCGGTGGGCCGTTCACTGGGATTAGTGATCGAAGAAACAAGCTCAGGCCTGGAGGGCGAAGCAGGTTGTGTTTCAGCAGACTCTTCAGGAGGAGGAGCGATCTGTTGATGATAGAGACTGACGGCTTCTTCTTCGTTCATTCCGATCTGCTTTGCGTAGGCGCGGATAAATGAACGAGTAAATAATCCTCCCGGCAGGACTGAAAAATTGTCTTCGTCTATTGCTTTTAGGAAACGGGTACCGATACGGGTAGCGTCGGATATGTGAGCAAGCGTAATGCCTTGCTCCTCTCGGCGGTGTTTGAGTTCGGATCCAAGTGTCGGCATGTCAGCCGAACAACCTCACTTTTGTAATTTCATTTCGGGGGGTAAATGAGACAACCATAATAAGTAGGGGCCATTGCGGTGTCAAGTCATTTGTCTTTGGCACTTGTCCTTGACCATTGTCCTGGGTTCCTTGTCCTTGTATCGGTTTCTCATATCGATACTCGCTTCCATTTCCACCCCTCCGAATGCCGCTCACTCGAATCCCCACGTGATCGTTTCCCATTAGCCGCGCACTCAGCCCTGTTCCGTCTAACCTGACCCCTTCCCTGTCCCCTGTTTCCTTTGCTTGACATCTATTCCTTCCCTTATTAGCTTAACGCTGTTAATTTGACCTCCGGCTGTATCGTAAGCAATCGCAAGATGGGTTCGAAACAGAGACGCGAACGAGAGAAGGAAAGTCTGCGCCGCGAAATACTCGACGCGGCCAGAGATCTCTTTGTCAAAGAAGGATACGAAAATGTGTCGATGCGGCGCATAGCTGAAAAGATAGATTACTCGCCTACCACTATCTATCTTTACTTCGAGGATAAAGGCGATCTCCTTTTTCAGGTATCCGAAGAGACCTTTTCAAAGCTCGCAAGCAAATCCGAATCTCTTCTTGCCGAGATGATCGATCCTGTAGTCACCCTCAAGAAGATTGAACGGGCCTACGTCGACTTCGGCCTCAAGTATCCGAATCATTACAAGGTCACCTTCATCAATCGTCCCGAGCTTCGCGATATGTCGAAGTATTATGAGAAATCGATGGGACAAAAGGCGTTCAATCTGCTCCAGCAGTGTGTAGCCGAATGCGTTCGACGCAAAAAGTTTCGACGTGTCGACGTCGAGGCGGCGAGCCAGGCGCTGTGGGCAAGCGTTCACGGGATAACCGCGTTACTCATCACACATCCGAAGTTTCCATGGACCGATAAAAACAAACTCATCGATCTCGTAATCGACACCATGATAGACGGATTCAAACCGTAGGAATAATTTCGTTCAAACAATTTTTTTTGGGAACTTGCTTAACAGCGTTAACGTATTGACGGATGTTAAGCAAATGAAGAGCGTTAATGCAATACAGAGCGAGACGTTAGCCCATTACAAGAATCGCGGAGGGTTCGGCCTTAAAGGCGACCTAGCAAAATCTGAGCCGGCGACGGGCCGGTAATGAGCACAGGATAAATCGAGCACAGGGCACAAACGAAAAAGGAGAGATGGAATGACTCGAAATCGTCTTACTTCAGTGATCATCGCGTTGGTGGTAGTGATTGGATCGGCGGCGGCGCTCGTGAACGCGCAAAACATCTCGCGCACTATTACTCTCAACCGGGACGCGAAAATCGGCGGGCAGATATTGCCGAAGGGCGAGTACTCAATAAAGTTTGTCGATGGAAAAGAAGGACAGCTCTCTGTTGTCCGTAACGGACGCGAAGTTGCCAAGGCAAATTATCGTCTCAATAAGATGGATCGGCCGGCTTCGGATACGGTTTTGATCCTCAACGCCGCGGCCGACGGCTCCTTCCAGGTAAGCAAGATGGAGTTCAAGGGACTCATAAATACCCTCATAATAGAATAATCCGAAGAGCGGATTGCCAAGCTAGAGTGAATGCCACAAGAGACGAACCTGTTCTCCCGTCTCTTGTGGCTTTTTTTATCATCACGTTTTTCCACCCTCCGATTACGTCGAAGCGGGCTACTTCTCCGCCAGCCAGGACCTGAATATCGTCTTTTGAAGATCACCCGCGCCATCCTTTGACTTTATCGAATAGGACAAAGGCTCCTGTTGAGACACGTTGACCGTGAAACTCTTCAGGCGGTCTCTTCGCATCACAGCGACTGTAATAGTCGAGCCGGGCTTCTTTTCATTGAACCTGCTCGCAAACGTCGCTGGATCGATCCTGTCGCCGTCCATCGATACGAGAATATCGCCAACGTCGAGGCCGGCTTCTTCAGCAGGCGAGCCGGGCGCGATGTTCGTTACAGCGATTTGGCCGTCCCGAACAAGCTGCTGAGGCGCGGCAAAGAAGCCAGCCGCTGGAAGCGTAGTCCCGGTAGTGATGCCGATATACGCTCGAGGCTTCCCTTTCTTCTGCTCCAGCATCAGGCCGGCATGATCAAGGAAGTCGTTCCACGGAATCTCCTCGACGCCCGATACATACTTCTTAAAGAAATCGCCAAAATCGAAGTTCGAAGGGGCCGCCTCTCGAGTTATGGTCTCAACGGCGGCGCGAAATCCGTGAACCTCTTCGAAGCCGGGCTTGGGCAAGCCGTTGTTCTTTAGCAGATACAAAAACACGTGGGTGAGCGATCGCTGATTCGAAGTTCGATAGCGTATTTCGAGATCCAGAAGGTTACCGATCAATTCACCTTTGTTGTAGTAGTCGATCGAATTGTTGGTCGCATTGTCACCGCGGTTCCAGGTGTCCCAGCTCGAAAGCTCCACGCTCATGATTTTGTGTCCAGGGGCGGACTGAAGCTTTTCTATCTCGCGGTTCAACTCATCGTAATAATCCTGGAGCGACCAGACGCCGCTGCGTTTGAGTCCGACCGCCGCCCAGTAGCTGGTCATTCCTTCGGACACATAAAGATTTCTCGTGTTCTGCTCGTGCGAGTAGTCGAAGGGACCGAGTATAGCGGGGCGAATTCGTTTGACGTTGAAGAGGTGATAGAACTCGTGAGCCACGACAAACATAAACCGCAGATAAGCGGATTGAGGATCGTGCGTGTTGTAGGCGGAAAACGATATGTCGGTCGAGTTCAGGTGTTCCAGTCCGCCCGAACCCTGTCCCGGCCGCGATCTCAGAAAGAAGACATACTTCTCATAAGGCGCTCCGCCCATCATATCGAGCAGATAAGTGACGACTTTTTTCGTATCGTCGGTGATCTTCTGTTTGTCGAAGTTCCCCTTACCTATGAATACGCAGTAGTGCGGAATGCCGTGATAGTCGAATTGAGTCTGCTCCCAATTGGAGCCTATCAAAATTGAAGAATCTATAAAGGTATCGTAATCGGGCGCGACGTAGGTGTTCGGAGCGGAGCCCGGCTCCATTCCGGTTTGAACGCGCCACTCCGCCGGAGCCTCGAGTTTTACTGAAATCGGCCCTTCCATCGGATAGGGTTTCTTGCCGATCACGTACATGAAGACATTGGGGCTTGTGATATAGCACATCTCGTCGTTATAGCTTCGATAATAGAGCTTGTACCGCGCGGTAGTAGCCTGTCCGGCCTGACGGTGAATTCTCCAGGTTTGTTTATCGACCTTTTCGAATTTGAGAGATGCCCCGGTTTCGTCATTCGCGGAGAATTCCTGCACGTTCCGCCACCCGTTATGAATGTTGTAAGACCCGGGCGACCACGCCGGCATTGCAACGTCGATCGACGGCGCCGTGCTGTTTACTCGAACCTCGACGTGGAGAAAATGAGTATTTGGCGATTTGTCGAGCGTAACCCGATAACTGACACCCGCGGATTGGGCGGCGGCCGCGATTTGAATCGTGAGGATGACCGCGGCAGCAAGCCACAGTCTTATGCAATGAACAGGTCGTAGTTTCATCGGAGTCCTTTTACTGGAGGCTGAGCGAAGCGGGTCAAACCTCGAAGCCGTAGATGCTTTCAGTTGCCGGCTCGACGGCCTCTCCGCGCATTCTCGCCGCCGCCAGCTCAACAGCTTCATAAATCTTGATGTAGCCGGTGCACCGGCAGAGATTTCCGGAGAGCGCTTCTCTAATCTCATCTCGGTTGGGCGAAGGATTTACTTCCAGCAGTTCCTTTGCAACCAGTAGAAATGCCGGACTGCAATATCCGCATTGAGCCGCTCCTAAATCCGCGAATGCGTCCTGCAGGGGATGCAGGCCCGCCGCCGTCGCCATCCCTTCGATGGTAGTGACTTCGCGGCCTTCAGCCTCGAGTCCGAGTACAAGACATGAAAGAACCGGCAATCCGTCGACGAGCACCGCACAAGTGCCGCATTCTCCCAGCTCGCAGCCGTGTTTCGTTCCGGTCAACGCGAGATCTTCTCGCAAGACTTCGAGCAGAGTCTTGTGAGGCGCGAAGGCGACCTCGATGGTTTCGCCGTTGATTCGAAGTTCTACGAGGCTCTTTTGAGATTTCTTTGATGTCATTGTCGATCCATCTAAGGCGTGGAATATTGCCGCTACGCGGAGACGCATTATAGCAGAGGAGCAGGAAGCGGCTAATGCTCCCGCCGATCTCTAAAATGAAGAGGAGGGCGGTCCGACGGCAACCGCCCTCCTGATACAGGTTCAGATTCGCGAGAGAGAATACAACAGAGCACAAGCGCCCAGATTTCTGATGGGCCGCTCCGAGATCAGTTCTTCTTCTCGTCGGATTTTTTCACTTCATTAGGCAGCGTGCGCGGCGTGTAGTACGGCTTGCCGTTGAGCTTCTTCACCTCTTGCCCGAAAGTCGTGCCGTAGTCCTTCTCAGCGCTCGACAGAGCCCATGCCTGCCGCTTGTAGTTCCAGCTTTCGGGATTCAGCCTTTGGGCTTCTTTGAAATGAGGGATCGCATCCCGTCCCCTGCCCGTGGCATACAGATACTCGCCCAACGCGAATTCGGCCGCCGCAAGCGAATGATCCGGATTCTGCGGCTTCAGACGCGCTCGCATTTCGCCTTCGGAGATTGCGAAAGTGCTCTTGTCGCCTTTATCGACCCAGTCGCGAATCGCCTCCAGATACGGAGCGGCGTCCACGCCGTGCATTCCCTTGAAGCGGTTGTCGACGTAAGCCACTTCGTTAGGCCGTACTATTCTGCCCTGCTCGTTTATCCACACACCTGTCGGCACATTCACCATGTCGTAAAGCCGTGTAACCAGGTGCTGGTCGTCGATCAGGACGGTGTATTCGGGTTTGGCGGTAGTGATGGCAGGCCCGGCGTCCTTGACGCCGCCGGTGTCTTCGGCAATCGAGATAATTTCAAAGTTCTTGCTCTTGAGCTCGCTGTATAGCTTTTGCCATCCTGGCAAATCAAAACGGCAGCCTCACCAGGAAGCCCACGTGACCAACAGCACTTTCTTGCCTCGAAAATCGGAGAGCGAGTGCTTCTTGCCGTTGATGTCCGGCAGCGTGAATTCGGGCGCTTCAAGAGATGTCAAGAAAGCGTTCTGTTGTTCGGGCCGCGGACCGAAATACCAGACGGAATTCTGTTCGTCGAATGTCGTCGGTTGTTTTATAAGCTTCGCGAACTCACTCAGGTTGAACCAGGTGACCTTCCCCTTTTTCATTACAAACTGTGATTTCCTGTCTTTCGGAAGCGGGAAGCACGATTCGTCTCGGCAAACTCCCTGAGGCTTAACGACAAATTTAGTTGCGCGGGTGAGGTCCTTCAGAGTCACCCAGAGATCGCTTGACGGCTCGCTCGATGCGGCCAACTCGGTGGCGACACCCTCATAAATCACGGTGCGGGCGCCGCCCGTTCGCGCTAGAGAAGCGGTTGCGCCGATCAGGCATAAGACGGCGGCCATGGCCGACGTTCTCAACATATCCATCTCCTCCTCTCATTGTGATAAAAGCAGCCTGAAGCGGAAAGCTGCCACTGGGGCTGATCAAAACCGCGATCATATCATAGAGACGAATCGCTTGATAAAGGACTCGAGGGCTAAAATAGGCGTTTCCTTGCCGCATCAAGAAAACGTTAACGATGTTCTGATCAATAGCCAATCCTTGACGGCTCATTTAGCCGATGATAAGTTCGGCCCTGCGCTCCGAAAAGCGCGCCTCATCACAAACTCAGAGATAAAAGAGAGGCCCTAAAGCCCATGAAAAACGCCGCCTTTTCTTGCCGATCCTGGAACCAATTGATTCGCGCGAGCCTTCTTCCGCTTACGGTGATTTTACTGATGACCGCGCTTCCTCCGGCGCGGGCGCAGGACGGAAATAATAACTTCGGGGCTCAAATCCTGAATAAGGTAAAATCGCGAGCGATAGGGCCGGCGATCATGGGAGGCCGAATAGATGATTTCGCGGTAGTCGAAAGCAATCCGAGCATCATCTATGTCGGCGCTGCGACCGGAGGCGTTTGGAAAACAATTAACGGCGGCATTACCTGGGACTCGATCTTCGACGAGGCCGGTTCTATTTCGGTCGGAGACGTGGCTATCGCGCCTTCGGACCCGAACGTCATCTGGGTCGGCACAGGGGAGCCCAACAACCGCCAGAGCTCATCGTGGGGCGATGGCATCTACAAATCACTCGACGGCGGCAAGAGCTGGCAGAATATGGGCCTTCGAGACACGAAGCATATTGGACGGGTCTGCATCGACTCGCACGACCCAAATACGGTCTACGTAGCGGCCTGCGGACACCTATGGGGCCCGAACAAGGAACGCGGAGTATATAAGACGACCGACGGCGGCAAGACCTGGAGCCAGTCTCTGTTCATCAACGAAGACACGGGGGTCATCGATATCGCCATAGACCCGCGGAGCCCGATGACCCTCTACGCGGCGGGATATCAGCGGAGGCGAACTCCGTGGGGCTTCAACGGAGGAGGACCCCACAGCGGCCTGTACAGAACCGTAGACGGCGGCGCCAACTGGAAGAAACTCACGGAGGGCTTGCCCGGCGGAATCACCGGACGAATCGGCATCGACATCTATCGCGGCAACCCGAATATAGTCTATGCGCTCATCGAGAACGAAAAAGGCGGAGTGTTTCGATCGGAAGATCGAGGTGAAACGTGGAAGAAGATGAGCGATACGAACCATCGGCCGATGTACTACAGCCAGATTCGCATAGACCCGAACAACGATCAGCGCATCTGGTTTTGCGGAGCCCCGATGTTTTATTCGGAAGACGGCGGCAGAACTTTCAACTCGGATTTAGTCACAAGGATTCACGGAGACTATCACGCCCTCTGGATCGATCCGGCCAACTCAAATCACATGCTCGCAGGCTCCGACGGAGGAATTCACATTTCTTATGACCGAGGCCGCTCGTGGGATTACGTAAACACGATACCTCTTGGTCAGTTTTACGAAATCAGCCTGGACAATCGAAAACCGTACTGGGTCTATGGCGGCCTTCAGGACAACGGAAGCTGGAGCGGACCCGCCGGCACGCTGACTCAGGCGGGCATCACCAACGACGACTGGATTCGCACCGGCGGCGGAGACGGCTTCTACAGCCAGGTCGACCCCGCCGATCCCGACACCATCTATGTAGAATCCCAAAACGGCAATGTATCCAGACTCGAAATGAAGACCGGCGAACGCCGAAACATAAGACCGGAGCCCCGCTCAACAGAGAAGGCGTATCGATTCGACTGGAACTCCCCAATCGTCATTTCGACCTTCAATCACCAAACGATTTATTTCGGCGGGAATCGCGTTTTCAGATCCACCGATCGCGGAGACTCGTGGACCGCCGGCGCCGATCTGACAAAAGATCAGGATCGCGAGAAGCTCCCGATCATGGGGGCCCTGCCCGACAAGAACATGCTCTCTCGACACGACGGCCAGGAGACGTTCGCTCAGGTAGTGACGCTGGCGGAATCGCCGATCAAGGAGGGCTTGCTATACGCAGGAACCGACGACGGAAACCTGCATGTTTCTCGCGACAGCGGAGCGACCTGGAAGAATCTGACCGGCAAAGTCCCGTCGGTCCCGGCAAACACCTATGTCAGTCGCGTAGTTCCTTCGCGTTTCGCGGAGGGCGCGGTATACGTCACGTTCGACGGTCATCGCTCGGACGATTACAATTCATATCTCTTCGTGAGCACGGATTTCGGCGAGACCTGGAAGTCGATCAAGAGCGATCTTCCAAGCGGCGTCACCGCGCGCGTTATCCGCGAACACCCGCGCAATCAAAACCTGTTGTTTCTCGGAACGGAGTTTGGAGCATTCGTCTCTTTCGACAAGGGAGGCCGCTGGAGCAAGATCAAAGGCGCCTTTCCGCCAGTGCGCGTCGACGATATTCAGATTCACGGACGCGAGAATGATCTGGTGCTGGCCACGCACGGCCGCTCCATTTGGGTATTGGACGACATAACTCCGCTCGAACAGGCTTCAGGAGCAGTCGCGTCGTCGGATTTGACCTTGTTCGACATAAGGCCTGCGACGGAGTTTCGAATCTACAACAGCAAGGGCAATATCGGACACAAGTGGTTCGCGGCGGACAATCCGGCTTATGGAGCCGGCCTGCATTACTACCTGAAATCCGCGCAGAGGGACGCGGTGAAGATCAGAGTCACCGATAAAAGCGGCAAGCTTGTTCGGGAGCTTGACGGTCCCAAGGACGCGGGTTTGAACTTCGTCGACTGGGATCTCAGATACACGGCGCCGGTCACCGGATCGGGAGGCGGAGGGGGCGGTTTCTTCGGCGCGCCGCGCGGGCCGAGAGTGTCTCCGGGCGACTACACAGTGACAATAAGCGCGGGCGGAAAACAGGCATCGAAATCTGTTCGAGTCGAGGAGGATCCTCGCATTCAGATTTCACCGGGTGACCGGGCCCGGCTTGATGATGCGGTGATGAAAGTATACGAGCTGCAAAAGTCGGCCGACTCTTTGCGTGGGTCGGTGGAATCGCTTCGATCCCAGCTCAAGTCTCTCGACGCGGAACTCAAGAAGGCTCCCAATGTTTCCGACGCTGCCAGAGCGGCCTTGAAATCGCTAACCGACAAAGTCGACGATCTCCAGCGGAAGACGGTCGCTTCAGCCGATCAATCCGGAGGAGCCGGCCCTGCGCTTCCGGATGCGCCCCGACCTGTCGTTGGCCGACTCGGGCAACTTTCGGGTTCGCTCGATTCGTACACGGCGCCTCCGACGCCTTCGCAATCCGAAAGGATCGGAGAGCTGACCAGCGAGCTGAAATCGCTAGTCGATCAACTCAACAAACTGCTTGATGAGGATGTAGCGAGCGTAAACAGAACGCTGCGCGAAAGTGGAGTTCAGTTCCTGAATCCGGGTCAGCGGCTCGCGCCGCCAAAATAGTCGGCGGGCGTTCGCAGCCGCCGGGAAATCAAGCTTGCTCGCATTATTTCCGATGGCAATAATCGGGCTCGGCTCGCCCTACCTTAGATTTGTCTACATCGCTCGAAACTGATACAAACCCACTGGCGTGATGCCCCTGTCACTTCAGCGACCTGCGCTTAGCCAGGAGAGTGAATGGAAGAAATCTTCTACGGAATGCTGGCGCTCGCGGCGCTTGCGATACCGGTTATATTTCTCGTCCTGATAATCGTCTACATCAGCAAGACAAATGCGCTTTCACGACAGGTTCAAGCGCTCGAATGGAAGGTCAACGGTCTCAATGAAGCCCTGAAACATTCCGGCTCGATGCCGGCTCGAGAACAGTCCGCGGATCAACTCCAGGCAGATCCGGGTAAATCCCAAGCTCCCGGATTCTCGGGCATAAGACCGCCTACAATTCCACCGGCGCCCTATTCAATTCCGCCTCCTCCATCGCGTGCTCAGGAACCCGTTCCCAGACCGCCGATCATTCAGCAGTCGCCCCCTCAAGCTCAACACCCTTCAATCTCAGCCCCACCGCCGCCGTCGGCGCGCGTCGACCAGATCAGCTTCACCGAGCGAGACAGAGCCGCTTCGTTTGAACCAAAGAAACCAGCCCGATCGAGGCGCGAGTGGGAAGCGCTTATTGGCGGAAGGCTGATGAACTGGATTGGGGCGGTCGCGCTTGTGATCGGCTTTGGTTCTTTCCTTCTATATGCCTTTCAACGCAACCTCATACCGCCGTGGGGCAGGGTAGGAATCGGATATGCGGCGGGGATTGGATTGCTCGCACTGGCTTCGCGATTTCACAAGAGGGGATTGTCGAAATTCGCGCAGGGCCTGTTGGGCGCGGGAATTTCGATCCTGTACCTTTCGGCATACGCGACCTTCAATCTGTATGCGCTCGTCACTCAAATAGTCGCATTCCTGATAATGGCGGCGATAACCGCGCTGACATTCATCATCGGCATCAAATACAACTCACTGGCGGTTGTGTTTCTTGGCTGGCTTGGAGGCTTTCTGACTCCTCGCCTTCTCAGCACGGGAACGGCTAACGAGACCGGGCTTTTCTCTTACATAGCGCTTTTGGATGTGGGCTTGATCGCCATTCTGATCGTGAAGGACAGATGGGTGGTGCTGGAGCCGCTCACGCTTGGAGCGACCTATGTTTATTACATTCTCTGGTACTCGCGCTTTTACCGGGAGCTCGATCTGCCGATAACGGTCATATTCTTGACCGTATTTTGGGTGCTTTTCTATGCACTGGACGTCTCGCGAACAGTCAGACCCGCGAAGTCATTCCAGGAAGTCCGCCAGATCACGGGCGCCTTTAACGGAGTCCTCTACTACACCGGAATGTACTCGATCATTAATCCACTACATCACGAATTGATGGGATGGATTACCGCGACGATAGGAGTGGTCTATCTGCTGACGGCGCTGGCTGCTCGCCGGGTTACCGGAAACGATCCTCTTGCGTTCGCTCGCAACGTTCTGACCGCCGTCGTGTTGATGGTTCTGGCTACGACTATAGAGTTCACGGGCTTCAAGACCGTATTCTTCTGGTCGCTTGAAGCGGCGGTTCTGGTTTGGTGCGGATTACATTGGGATTTGAAATATGTCTGGCGTTCGGGGCTGGCATTGTTTGCGCTCGCGCTGGGCAAACTCATTCTGACCGACGGCGCTTTTTCATTAGAACCCGAAACACGGTTTAGGTTGCTATGGAATAGCCGCGCGCTCGCATTCGCGGCCTTGGCGGGATCGATCGGATTCAGCGCTCATCTTTTCGCTCGCGCGGGACACAACAGGATTCGCTCGATTCTTCACCACGTCTGGGGTGTCATCGTTTTTGCGCTGGTGACTGTCGAAACTGACGATCAGTTCAAACACGTGATTGCTAATTCGAGGGAAGGAAGCACGGAGGGCTTGAGATTTATCCAGTCGATGACGATGCCCCTTGTGTGGGTTGCGTATTCGCTGCCGATGGTATGGGCCGGTCTAAAGACGCGAGCTCAAGCCGTGGTCAATTGCGGGCTGGCGGCGGCAGGTCTCGCCGTATTGTTCGGCTTGACGCGCGGACTCGCCTTCGAGCCGATCCAGAACTTCTCGTTGCTGATCAATTATCGGGCAGGCGCGCTCTTGATCATTATGGCGGCTCTCGCTACACAGGGAATATGGCTCGCCGCGAGAGATCAGGACGAGAAGTGGATCAGGCAGGTCATTGGTGTAATTCTAGCGGCGTTGTGTATCTGCCTCTTCGAGTTGTGCACGGCGGAGACTCACGATCAATTTCGATTCCTGAAGAATGGAGCGACGCCTGAAACCGCGAGTGCTCTTTCCTTCACTGAAGCTATGACGCTCGTCGTAGTATGGACGGCTTACTCGGCGCCTCTCGTCTGGGCAGGACTGAGAAAGAAGCTGATGCCGGTCTTCGTCATTGGAATGATGGCCGCGGGTCTTGTGGTCGTGTTCGGCGGCATCGAGGGGTTTTCGTTCGTGCCCATCGAGCGGTTTACACTCATAGCGAATCAAAGACTCGCGGCCCTAGTTCTGGCAATCGCGGGCCTGATCGTCATTGAGCACCTGTTGCGGCGCGAGCGTGAAGGGTATGGGTGGGCCGGAAGGCTGCTGCCCATGATGCGAACGGTCATTCCATTGTTGATTCTTATTTTGGCCACATCGGAAACAAAGGACTACTTCGACAGGGAAATCGCGCGGTTGTCGGGTGGCTTGCCTGGCAATTCGGCCGCCCTGACCAGCCTCTTCAACTTGAAGCAGATGATGCTGTCGCTCGTTTGGCTGGTGTACTCGATCTTCGTTATTTTTTATGGAATATGGCGCCGGCTGGCCTCCGTCCGGACTCTGGCTATCGTCATCTTCGGCGTGAGCATCCTGAAGATTTTCTTTTACGATCTCAGGTTCCTCGAAACGCTCTATAGGATTTTTTCTTTTATGGGCCTCGGGGTAATAATGTTGATCGTCTCTTATGTCTACAACAGGTTCAAGGATTTTATCTTTCCGCCCTCAACGGAGACTGAGCCGCCTTTACCGGCGAGCGCGGAGTGACGGAGCGCCGTAGATGGATGACAAGCCGCACTATATCGAACATCGCAAACGTCTGAGAGAACGGTTCATTCGCGCCGGACCGGATGGGCTCCAGGATTATGAACTGCTGGAGCTCTTGCTCACATATGCAATCCCCCGAGTCGACGTTAAGCCCGTGGCAAAGAGTCTGCTGAAACGACACGGCGGCCTGGCCGGAGTGCTCGATGCTCCGCAAAACGAGCTTGAATCAGAGCCAGGGCTCGGAACGGCATCCGCTGTTCTGATCAGGCTTATAAAAGAAATGTGCTCCGCCTATCTCAAAGAAGGCGCGTCTCAGCGCGACGTGCTTTCGTCTCCAGAGGCCGTTGTCAACTTCGCTCGCGCACAAATAGCCGGACTTCCGCACGAAGCCTTCATGGTCATTTTTCTCAACACCAAGAATGAGATGATCGACAGCGAGATCGTGCAGGAGGGAACAGTCGATCGCGCGACAGTCTATCCGAGGCGCGTCATAGAAGCGGCGCTCTCGCGCCATGCGTCGAGCCTGATTCTGGTTCATAACCACCCGAGCGGCCATCCTGATCCGTCCGCCGAAGATAAGGTCCTGACGCGCACTATCCTTGAAGCCGCGCGAACGATGGATATACGGGTGCTCGATCATATTATCGTCGGCCGGCGTGGACACTTCAGCTTCGCGGAAAACAGGTTGATGGGAAGCTGAGCTTGGGGTTTGCTCCGCGGTCTGGTTTATAATTCCGCCATCGCTTGCTTTGAGGTACGGCTTATGAAGATCAGAGTGCTGGTTGCGGCCGCGATCACGCTCGCGGCTGCCGTCGCCGCCCAGGCGCAAAATAACGTAATTCGCGGGAAGGTCCGTTCCATAAAAGGCGCCACCGTGAACAACGCCATAGTCGAGCTGAAAATCGGCGGCGGCGCGATGATCGGCCAAACCGTGACTCGTAACGACGGCGACTTCGCATTCGGCGGTTTATCGGCGGGAGACTTCGAAATATCGGTGACCGTCGCCGGTTACGAACCCGCGGTAGAGATGGTTACTTTTCGGTTGCCGCCCGGCATGTCAACGATCGAAACCGTCCAGTTAGAAATACTGATCAAACCAAAACCCGAAGCGACTCCGCTCGCGCCGCCCGGAACGAATTTCGTGCAAGACGTGCCGAAGCCCGCGCGCGCCGCATACGAAAAAGCGATGTCCAGAATCAAGGACGGAAAGCCGGATGAAGCCGTCGCTTTGCTTCGAGAGGCCATCGGAACATATAACGATTACTTCGGAGCTCACGTTGCCCTTGCCGCTGAGATGTTACGAGCGGGCAAATACGACGAGGCTCTCCAGTCACTCGAACGCGCTCGCCAGATTAATGACCGCGAAGGCGCGGTCTATTATTTATTCGGAATGGTGATGCTGAAGCAGCAGAAATTCGCCGTGGCCGAATACGCTTTTCGTGAAGCCTCGAAGCTCAGCGCGACAAGCCCGTCGGCTCACTTCTATCGAGGCGTGGCCCTGGTCGAGTTATCCACGCGAACAAACGATCGAAAACAAACGGCTACTGATCTGGCGGACGCTGAACGCGAGTTTCTCAAAGCGAAAGAACTGAGCGACGGTCGGCTTAGCGACATCCACCTTCAACTCGCGCGGGTGTACGAGCGCCGAGGCGAGAAAGAAAAAGCCGCCGCCGAGTTGGACGCTTATATCAAAGCCGAGCCAAACAACAAAAATCTCACGCTAATCAAAGAAGAAATAACCAAACTCCGCGGCCCCAAGAAATAATTCGCCCGCGGCCCTTCGCCTTAAATGACGCGCGATGTTTCTTCACTCGCATCCACGCTCAACCGCGCGCGTTCCGCCCAAATTGGTCCCGTGTAATGTGCCGGCGTGAAGCATAACTTCATCCACCATTACTAGATTATTGTGCGAGATTGGCGCGCGTGATAGGTTAAGAGACTGCCTGAAAGAGAGATCGTTTAATGAAGGTTACTACGGGAGTAATTGCCGCGGCCGGGTCTGGAACCCGGATGTTGCCTATCACGTTTAGCTATCCAAAAGAACTCCTGCCGATAATAAATAAACCGGCGATTCATCTCATCATCGAAGACTTTATCGACTCAGGCCTGAACCGCATCATCATAGTGACGGGCGAGAACTCCGAGCATCTCAAACGCAATTACGAACCAGCCAGCCCGCCTACACGCGGCATCCACAAACCGCTCGATGAATTTTTCGATCGGCTCTCTCAGGCGGAAATTATCATAGTCGAACAAGAAGGCCCCTACGGAAACGGGACGCCGTTGATGACGGCTCAGCCTCACCTACCGGCCGACGAAGCGTTCATATACGCATACGGCGACGATCTAATTAAGTCAAAAACGCCGTTCGCGTTGCGCCTCATCGAGAAGCACAACCGAACCGGCGCGCTCGCTATCGGTACTCAGGAGGTGCCGTGGGAAGAGGTCGTCAAGTACGGCATCGCTCAGATCAAGCCCGGCAGCGCCGATCTCGAACTGGCTGACGTAGTGGAAAAACCATCTCCGGCCGAAGCTTCTTCCAATCTCGCGATGTTCGGCCGATTCCTGCTCTCACAAGAGATAATCCAGATCCTGAAGGAGACGCCGCTCGGCCGCTCAAACGAACTCTGGCTGACGGATGCAATCCGCGAATACATCAGACGAGGCGGCCGAGTTGTTACCGAGAGCGTGAAAGGCCAGTGGCTCACGATCGGCGATCCGGTCAATTACCTCAAGACGGTTAATGAGTACGCCTTGTCCGATCCTGAAATTCGCCGCGCGCTCGCGCCGCGACTGCGGGAACTGCTCGATGAGTAAGCGGCCAGCTATTAGCTTTGAAATTTCGCACATTGAGTGCTGGGATCTATTCGCTCCTCGATTCCCCCGGAGAGTTACTTCGCCTTCTTCCCTTGCGTCGCTTATGCCCTGCACCGACACCAACCCGCCCGCTTTTGCCTCCGAAATATCCAAATTTCTGCGTTCTCGTTCGGGAATCAAATCCTCTCGCGCACCGGGGGCTGCGCTTCGCTGGCCCCCGGCTATTGACGCGTTCCCTGCAGGGACAATCGGGAAATGGCCATACTCCAATTATTCGCACCGGGGGCTGCGCTTCGCTGGCCCCCGGCTCATTGACGCGTTCCCTTTCAGGGGACAATCGGAAAATGGTCATACTCCAATTATTAGCACTAAGAATGGCAGAGCGGCCGATGGCTGATTTACCGCTGATCATCGACCTCAGGCGGATTGATAAAATGCCGACATGAATCTGTAGAAGTTCCAGACGTCCACCTTTGAAGACATTTCAAATGTGGCATGCATCGAGAGAAGCGGCACTCCCATATCGATCACTTCCATGTCTTCGGCCGACATAAATCCGCCTATTGTGCCTCCTCCTCCAACTTCGACCTTGGGCGTTTGGGTTTGCCAGGGAATCTGGTTCTTCTCGATGATGGCTCGAATCCGAGCGATAAATTCCGAGTTGGCGTCGAAGCCGCGGCCGTAGCGCTTGATTGTTACTCCATAGCCGAGCTGCGCTGCGTTCGATTCCTCGCTTGTCTGAGGAAATATCGGGTTGATCCCGTCGTTGGTGTCGGCCGAGATTACGTGCGCGTTTCGCAAGGCGCGGCGCAGGTCGAGATCATTGTATGCCACGCCGCGTTGCGCGCCAATCAACTGGGCGTAAACCGAATTCAGCAATTGCGACGCGGCTCCAGTGTTGTTAACCGATCCCACTTCTTCGAAATTCGAGAGGTAGGCGAGCGCCGTGTATCGAGGCGTGCCGGTCAGATCGATTATTGCGCGAGCCGCGCAATACGAAGAGAGTCGATCATCCTGCCCGTATGCTCCAATCAATCCGCGGTCGACCCCTACGTCGGCGGGCTGTTGAACCGGAACAAGCTGAAGCTCCGCGCTTACGAAATCTTCTTCTCTCACCTTATAGGTTGAGCAAACCTGCTTTATTACTTCGGCGACCACGGAGCCATTCTCTCCGGGGATGCTTCCGGCAACCGGGTTCAGTTCCTCGCCTTTGAGCACTTCAGTATAGGTTCGCGTTCGCAGCTCCGTGTCGGAGTGGGGAGCGTTGTCCGGAATAACGAATACCGGATCGCCGGGATTCGTTCCAATTGAGACCTCAACCGCGCGGCCGTCAACCGTGTCGATTCGCCCGATCAATGCCAGGGGTTCGTTTGCCCACTGATATTTTTTGATTCCGCCGTAGTAGATGGTTTTGAAGAGCGCGTAGCCGTGCGCCGCAAAGAACGGACGGGCTTTCAAATCGATATGAGGGCTGTCGTGATGCGTTCCCACGACCCGCGAACCATCTATAATGGCTTCATTGCCGATGACCGCCAGCACCAGAGCGCGGTCGCGCCCATTGAAGATTAGCTTCGCGCCGGGTTTAACCTGCCCGGCGTCTTTGAAATCGACGAAACCGGCTGCTCGAGCCATTCTCATAACTTCGCGCGTAGAGGTCAGCGCGCTCTTGGCGACTCGCAGATAGTTCTTAAAGGCCTCGCCGAATTCGAAAACCGTCGCGCGCTGGTTTCCCGTGAGCTGCTGCCATCCCGATTTTCGGTTGGCCCATACGCTGCCCTCCTGAGCGATAGCCGTGGAGATGAGAACCGTCAGAGCGACGGCCGTAGCTGTGTATCTTCGAAACAGGCCCATCTGTCCTCCTCGTCGCTTACTTCGAAAGTATTTTCAGGATTGTTTGACTTCGCGTGACGCGGCATTTTATCAGCCGCTGCTTGCCACGCAAACTCGAAAGCCTTAGCATCTCCGGGAAATTAATCGGGGAGATTCCATGTTGAAACCTACAAAGCTCTCGGCGGTGAGTTGTCTCATCGTTTTGTTCGCGCTAATCGTTCGGCCGATGTCGTTAAACGCGGCGGTTCCGGTCGCCGACATAAGCTGGGCGCCGTATCAGGATCTTGCCGTCGAGCTCATGAGGAAGTACCTGCGGGTCAATACCTCCAACCCGCCAGGCAATGAAATGGCCGCGGCGCAATTTCTAAAGGGCGTACTCGATCAGGAAGGCATCAAGAGCGAGATTTTCGAATATCGGCCCGGGCGCGCGAACCTGATCGCCCGGCTAAAGGGTGACGGGTCGAAGCGGCCGATCATACTGCTCAGTCACACCGATGTAGTAACCGCCGATCCATCCAAGTGGCGCGTCGATCCGTTCTCCGGCGAGATCATTGATGGATCTATTTACGGGAGAGGCGCTCTCGATATGAAGAGCGAGGGCCTGCTGCAGCTTATGACGATGATCATTCTTGCGCGAGAGAAACCCCACCTGTCACGGGACGTGATCTTTCTCGCGACCGCCGACGAAGAAGTCGATGATTCGGGGTCGATATGGATGATCGCTAACAAATCCGAGCTCTTCAAAAATGCCGAGTACTTGATAACCGAAGGCGGCGACGCGCTGCTGGAAGACGGAAAGATAAAATACGTCGGCGTCGATGTCGCGGAGAAGGCGCCTTACTGGTTGAAGCTCACCGCAACCGGACAGCCGGGACACGGCTCCCGCCCGATAGCCGATTCCGCTTCACACCGTCTGGTCAGAGCGATGGCCAAAATCGTCGACTATCAAACGCCTGTAAAACTCCTTCCCGCGGTCGAAAAATTTTTTCACGACGTAGCTCCGCTCCAGTCTCCTGCCATTAAAGCGAAGTTCGCCAATATCCGAGAGTCCTTGAAGGACCCCAAATTCGTCAGGCAAATAAGCGCCGACCGCGAATACAATTACATGCTGAGAAATACAATTTCATTGACGATGATGAGCGGCAGCCGCCAGACAAACGTTATTCCCAATACTGCCACGTGCAATCTCGACGTACGCCTCCTGCCGGGCGAAAAACCGGCGGATTTTGTCGCGGAGATCAAGCGCGTCATCGGCGACAACTCGATTCAGGTTGAAAACACGAACGGCTTCAAACCTCCGAACACGTCCTCTATAGATTCGGAGTTATTCGCGGTGATTTCACGCGTGACCAAAGCACATCATCCCGAGGCCATAATCACGACGAAGATGTTGAGCGGCTACACCGAGAGCCAGCTCTACCGGCAGCTCGGCATCACCTGTTACGGCTGGGCTCCGATCGCTACGACCGTAGAGGAGGGCGATACCGTTCACGGCAACAACGAACGCATAACCGTCAAGAACGTGCGAGAGGGAACTCGCGAAATCTACGAAGTCGTGAGCCACATCGCCCAGTAGCCGATGCATATGTCGCACATTTCGCGGCTGTGCGCGCCCCACTTATCCGCCTACTTTGTCTTTTCCGCGGACTCAACAGCGGCTACGGCTCTTCCGTGCTTGACTGTTAAATTCAGATTTTCATTCTCGGACTCGTAGAAGATTCGGCCCTGCATCATCTCGTCGGTTGTCTTCTCTCCCCATCGGACGATCTTTGCCGGGTCCGGATTGAATTTGTTCGCGCTGCTGTTGTCGTACGTGCCTATGAATTCAACCGTCGTGCCTTTGGGCACGCGCATCGGCTCGTTCAGCATATAGACTCGCTGCCAGTTGAAATCATAGCGAGGCACTTCGAGCGCATTCTCGACGCGGCCGTCAGGATAGGTGAAACGCATCAGATAAGACCTTCCTCGAAGGTGCATGTGGACGTGAAAGAATCTCACCACCGCGTCGGTGTCGAAAGTCTGTTTCGCCGCAAGCCTGTAGTTAGCTTCGCCTGCCGGAATCTCAACGTCCTTTCGATCGCCGAATAGTATCCTGATGTTTTTCTTGATCAAGCCGTCCGCAAAGTAGATTCCGACCGAAGTCTGATCCGTTCGTTCAACATCGGATGGTGCGTAGTGAATCTGAATGCCGAGCCTCAACCCTTTGGGAATTCTCACACCGGTTCCTTCCGGAAGAATCACTGAATCAACACCCGGCGCCCATCCCGACAGCATAATCGTGCCGCGCGCGGTCGGATCGAAGTCGCCCGCGATGTAGCCTTCCGCCGGAGTCTTTATCATCGGAGGAACCAGATGCGTGTTGGCGTGATGAACGGCTTTCAAGTTGCCGGGTCTGGTATCCACTCCCGCAATCCAGGTGTCTTCGGGAAACGTGTAGTCGAAAAAGAAGAAGACGTACTGATCCTTCTGGCTCGCTTTGATGACATAGGGTTTTGCGGGTTTCACGACAAGATCGGGTTCTCCGTGCGACCAGCCCGTGTTCCATACGCGAGGCTGCGGAAGGTCTTTTGTATTTCCCTTCGGCGCGCCGCCATTTACCCATTTCGTTATTGCGGCGATTTCCCGATCGGTGAGCCGCGGATCATTCCTGTAGCGGCCGACTGTGCCGGATGCGTGGAAGGGCGGCATCTCGCGAGTAACTACCTTCTCGAGGATTGAACGGGCCCACGGCCGCGCGTCTTCATAAGTCACCAGCGACATCGGCGCGACTCCGCCCGAGCGATGACACTCTTCGCATCGCTTTTGAAGAATTGGCGCGATGTCTCTTGCAAAGGTCAGTGAGCTCTTATCCGCATTAACTCTTGCGGAGAGCCAGTGAGGCGAACCAATCGCGAAAATAGAAAATGATAAGGCGACGAGCAGTCCGATCTTCTTCATATGGAGTAATCCCCTTAAGTGATCTTCTCCGTTTTATACTATAAGACACACGCAAATTGTATCTGTCTCGCGGACTTTGAAATTATAATGAGAGAGCAAAAAAAATAGTAACGGGGAGAGGCGTGAACCTCTCCCCGTTACTTTAGGGGGTTCAGCGAGACACCTTTTTAACCTTGTTGATCGTGAAGATGTCGGTCTGCGTCTTTCCAGTATCGCCGTTAGACGCGAACCAACTGATCCGAATGATTGCCCACTTGCTCTTTAGCGATGGAGCGGTCCACTCATACGACGTAACCCCGCCGGCGACGTTTGCCGCAACCACCGACCACGTATCGCCTCCGTCCAAAGATAGCTCGATCGTGTAGTGATTGATTCTCGTCGGGGTCGAATCGCCCGTCACGGACCACGTAACGTTGTAGACGGAGCCCGGCTTGATTACTTCGCCCTTCGTAGGCGTAAGCGTCTGAATCGTTATGGGCGTCGGAGTCCCTCCTCCGCCGCCGCCGCCAACCATCGTGCTGGAGATGACCGCGTTGGTGATCGTCGATCCCTGTCCATCCAACGCCGCATCAACCAGAAGAGGGTATGAAGGCGTTACGCTGCTGGTGAAAAAGACGGCTCCATTGCGCGAGTACTTCACGTGACCGGACACAACCGCGACTCTGAATACGTCTCCACTCCTGTAATCGCCGAAATACCCTCGCGACGTGCCTTTTTCACACACGTAAAAAGCGCCGCCCGTGTTCAGGTGTATCCCGTACCCGATGCTCGTGTAGTTCTGATCCGGATCGCCGTTGCTCAATCCGGTCATGCGCTCGAGACCGGTTTCGTTTGCGGTGAACTCCACGAAGCCGTCTCCGGACTGAATAATCTGCGAAGAAGAAGCGCCGGCATTGCCCCAGGCTGAAGATGAAGTCTTTGTAAGCGTGCTGCCGCTAATGGCGCAGCCGACCGAATTCACCCAGATCACATTCTGAATTCCGGCGCCGCCGCCCGGCGCGGAATTGACCGTAACCGGTACGGTCGAAGTCGCCGTCGCTCCGGCGTTGTCGGTAACGGTCACGATCGCGTTGAAGGTTCCAACCGACGTGTAGAGATGCGAAGGATTGGCTTCGGGAGATGTCTGGCCGTCGCCAAATGTCCAATTGTAAGAGACGACCTGACCATCAGAGTCCGACGCATTCGAAGCGAAGCTCACGGTCAGAGGCGCATTACCGGAAGTCGGGCTTCCTGATGCGCTAACCGTAGGCGGCCTGTTTCCCGGAGTCGACGCGCCGACTTCATACGCTCCGATGTCGTAGCCTCTTCCCTGCGGGCGAGTGACCCCCGAATAATCGCCGGCGACATCCAGCAGCGATTCACCGGTATCGATCGCGGGGCTGCCGGCCAGCGGCTTATACAGATTGGCCGAGTCGAGCCTCGGATCCACTACCAACGACTTCGAATCCGCGTTCATTCCGCTCTTCCAATCGGCAAAACTCGTCCAGTAGTTTCCAACCGAGCCCAACTCTTCATAGAACTTGTATGCGCCTCCCGAAGGCCTGAACCATATGTTCGAGTCGCACACAATCGAGTCAGCAAGATTGATGACGAAAGCCATCGGGCGGTCGCTCGTGACCACTACGATGTTGTTCTTGAAAACGATCTGCCTCGATGGAACCTCCCGGCTGTTTGTAGCAATGTAGAAACCGCCGTTGTAGGCCCTGGATACGTCGTAGAGAGTGTTGTTCTCGAATTTGATGTTCAGCCCGGAATAGGTTCCCACACCCGCGCCCTGCGCGCCGATCACGACGTTGTTGCGCGCAACGGAGTTTATGCACTCGTACTGAGTTCCATCACGCATAAACTCCAGATCGGTGTCCTGTCCAAGCAGTATCCCGGCGGCGCCAAGCCTTTCCAATCGATTGCGCTCGACCAGGCAATCGGAGGCCCCGCCTTTCAGGTAGAGACCGTTGGTAGCGATATCGTGGAAGTAGCACCCTCGAACGACGGTGTTGCGTCCTCCGACTGAGTCAATGCCTTCCGCGTTCGACGGATCGCGAACGCCGGACGGTCCAATTTCGCAGTTCTCTATGATTGCATTGTCCGAGTTGTACATCTTGATGCAGTCCCTGCCCGAGCCGAAGATATGGCAGTTGCGAAGTATGAATCCGGTATTCGACTCGGATTTGACTACGTAGTAGTTGCCGCCCTGCATCTCGAGATTGACGAAAGAAATTCCATCGGCTTCCACGTTCCAGATGCTGCCGAGATTTGTCGCGTCCGTAGTAGTGCCTTCAATCGTAGCAAGCTCGCCCGGATAAGATGAAAATGTCAGATGAGCTTTGTCGATCCACAGAAAGCGGGTGACCGTGTAATGGCCGGTTCTGAAATAAATCGTATCGCCGACAGCGGCAAGCGTCAGTGCCTTGGCCGGAGTGGCAACGGGAAAATTTATTGATCCTGAATTATTGTCGTTGCCGTTTGTGGCTACGTAAATGGTATTGGCCCGTGCTTCGGTTGCTCCCGCTGTAATAATGAGCCCGATTAGCGCGGACACACAGATAGCTAGTTTCCTGCTGATGTTCATCTCACTATCCCCCAAGATAGAAAGGCCGCGGCGTGCTATTTGGCTTTATTTGCCTTGAACCAGTTGTTCTGGTTTCCAGCTAGCCTGCGGCGAAAAATTGTTTAGTGAGATTTGAAGGTGTGAGGCTTCGTATCTCACTTCGGTAGCCAGACATTCTTGAGGAACACCAAACGCAAACCGATGAATCGTGAGCAGATCGTCGTCCCCTCATCCTTCATCCGCGCTATTCGGTTTCCCAAAGACCTTGGCTTTGCGGCCCAGGATCGCTCCTGGTGTGCCTTTTCGGTGAAATTTTCAAACTTCGCTAACCCGAAACGGGCCTTCTGAGCTGTTTCAAGTAGGCGAAACGGCCGATTTGATTTGATTAGTAACAGAGTAGGAATCGTGCTTCCGCAATACGATTGCTTCGACTCGCTCCTGCTCCACGTTCAAAAATCAAGCGGCTCTCCATAACCGCGAGCAGTGCCTTCCGATCTTTCGCAACGCGCTCTCGATTCTCTTACAAACCAGAGCCTTTGCGCCCGACGTTCGGCCTCGCTCGACAGCATCTATAGCAACAGTCGTTCCAACTGCTAAATGCCCCGACTAGGTTGTAGTTAGTGGATTTTTGTAAAGGATTCGGACAAGCGGCCACGACTTCTTGCGCAGCCGTGTTCCACAAGAGAACACGGCTCAATCAGGAGTCTACATGGCGCTGCGGTCACCAGATCGCGTAGAAGTGTAAGGTCGTACACGGCGCTCTCATTTCATCTCTGCAAGGGCCTCGAGCACGTCTTTGCTATGAGTCTCGGTATTCACTTTTTTGAAGACCTTCGCGATACGGCCGTCTTCGTCAATGATGAAGGTCGTGCGCTTAACGCCCCAGGATTTCTTGCCGTACATATTCTTCTCCTGCCACACGCCATAGGCCTCGGCTACTTTGTGGTCGGTATCGGCAAGCAGCGGGAAATTGAGATCGTAGTTCTCACGAAATTTCTGATGAGAAGCCTCGGTGTCCGTCGAAACACCAAGAACCGCCGTATTGGCACGCTTGAACTTCGCCAGATCGGTTCTGAATCCGCACGCTTCCTTCGTGCATCCCGGCGTGTTGTCGCGCGGGTAGAAATAGAGCACGACCTTTTGTCCTTTGAAATTCGATAGCTTTACTTTTTTGCCATCCGCATCGGTCAGGGATATCCGCGGCGCTTTGCTGCCTTCGGAAGGGATCATTGCTCAACTCCTCCTTTTCTCAGCGATGCATTCAATTTGTATCGACTTGTATCGACGAATTCCGATTTCTATAGGTCAAAGACGAGGTGATTATATTGAGGAGTCAAAGCGCGGTCAAAACACATCGCATTTCGGGATGTTTTTTAAGTGAGGCGCCGGGAAAACAAGCGCTTGCCGGCGAGGCTTGGGAAGGCCGGATGGCCCCGACCAGGCGGATGAATAGCGAGAAAGGATGAAGCAGATGGGGTGTCATTGACTTAACTTCGCTATTTATCCACCCAGTCAGAGCCACCTGGGAAACGCGTGAGTCTTAACCCTTCTTGCCTGCTGGAGCAGGAGGGTCGGGAGGCTTATGCGAAGGCTCGGACGCCTTGCCGCCCGAGTCGTGTTGCGGCGGCGGGGAGGGCGGCGGCGAGTGATGTTCGACCGGTTTTGCGCCTCCCGAATCATTATTGTGCTGCGGCGATGGAGTCGAGTGCTGCTCGGCTCCCGATCCGTTGTTATGCTGAGGGGCGGAGTGATGATCGGTCTGCTTTCCGCTATTCGAATCATTGTTGCGCCGCGGAGGGGCCGGATTCTGTGGGGAAGAACGCTCGGAACCGCGTGCTCCCTGTTTCCCGCCCGAGCCGTCGTTTGACGAATCGGCGCCCGGGTTCACTCTCGGACGCGCCGGCTGCGTGTCCTGTGGATGAGAAGACGCTCCACTATTGCCGGAGCTGCTCGAGCTATTACCTGACTCGGCAGCGGCGCCTTGCTTATCGTGCGCCGGACGATTTCGTTCGTCACGATTCCCTTCGGAGGCGGTCACCGGTCTCGACGGAGCCGGGAATTGTCGCGGCGTCACGAGACTGTGCTTCCGATCAACAGACGAATTGGAAGCGCTGCTCGATGAAACCGGCGGAAGATTGCGCGTTAGAACCGGTCTGCGAACTATTTCGGAATCCGGTCGAAATACGCGCCTCGATCCATCTCGGTCGCCATCGGCACGCACCGGAGCGACCGCGGCATGCTTCGGAGCGCCATCCGGCAAGCCAGGCTGCTGATGATTGGCTATGGCGCCGCTCAACTCGCCGCTTGGAGCCTGAGGCCGAACATGTGTTTTACCCGAACGATTGAAAGTGTCGATTGGCAGGACCGTTACTCCGCCCGGGTTCCTGTCAGGCCGAGCACCGCCGTGACTGACGGTGGGAGGATCGATTCGCGGACGCCTTCCCGCATCATTCGGAGATTGACCCGGAATTCGCGGAGCGTGATCCCACCGGTGCTCGTGATAGCGCTCAGGGCGGCTCCAGCGGCTTCCCGGCCCTAAGGGATACCAGCCGACGTAATTGCCGTAGCTCGTGGCGCAGTTGAATATGAAAACGAGAGCCGGCCTCCACCAGAAGTGCGAACGGCGTGGAGAGTATTGCGGTCCGAAGCCTGGAACCCATGCCCATCCGAGTCCCGCCAGATAGACCCATCTGCCGTAGTGATATGGAGCCCATCCCCATGGCTCGTTCGCGATCCAGGTCCAACCTACGGCCGGAGCCCATATCCATTGGCCCTCGCGATAAGGAGCCCAATCCGGCCCCACGCGTGGAATCCAGCAGTCGCCATACGGCGGATAATTAGTCCATGTGCCGTAGCGCGCCAGATCGTCTACGCCAAAAAGACCTGCATAAGTCGTTTCATACTTCGGCACGAAGTCGGGAGATGGCGCCGCGCGATCAATAGCCGAATCGCGGTCGTAGGTCCATCGGTCCCAGTCGTCTGTTGAAGTGTCGGCTGCTATCGCGAGATCGCCCTTGCCGGTGCTGTTTGATATGAGCTTGTTTCCTTCGCGTACCGTCAAGCTGCCGTCCACCGTTGTTGCTTCAGCCGACCCTCGACGGACGATGATCTCGGATGATTCGGCCGAGTGTATGTTGATCCGATAGAGGCCGTCGTCTTTGAACAGAAACGCAGCGCCGGGAGTATCGACTTCGAACCTGTCGAAGCCCTCTGCTAGTCGATCAACGCGCACGCTCACCGCGCCTTCGGTTACTTCGAACTGAGCGATGCGTTCGTTGAGATCCGCTATCGTGACTTCGGTATTCTCCGCAAGTCGGACATAACTGCCGCGGCCGATCTGAATCTCGGCTCGCGACTTCTTTCCGGTGAATAAATGATCTCCCAGAAAGAGCGGGAGATTTTCGATTGCGCTGTTCCAGTCCTTCTCGCCTGAGCGAAGAAACGATACGTCTCCATCCAAAACGGTGAGGCGCGCGGCTCTAGGGATGCCGGCGTCGTCTTCTTCTTCGGAAGCCTGAATGGAATTTCGTGACTCGTCGACGGATGGTAACTGGCTGAATGTGAGGCTGGGTGTGGAGGCGAAGATAAAGAGCAGAAGCGTCAGAAGAAATGGGGAGATTCCTCTTCTCATTGGAGACCTCGCTAGAGTTTGTTTTTAGCCACTGGTCACGGCGGGCAGGACAGCAATATTTATGCCCTCGCAACCGTGCTTCTCCGCGAGTCACGCGACACGGCGCCTCCTCTTTCAAGTCAACGAATTGGAAAATCCACGAAGCGCGGCGAGAGTTTTCCAATGCACGAATTAGTGTAATCGGTCGCGGAAGCCGAAGCATTTAGGGTGTTCGCTGGATTGATTTGTTTTGATCGCTGCTACTTCTCAGACGAGTCGCGATAGCCCTGGCGAGAGCGAATGAGAACATTCTTGCGCGAAGTTTCGACTTTGATCTTGTGATACTTCGAGTCGTGCCGCCGGGTTGTGTAGTATCCGATCAAATACTGATTTCGAAGCTCATCGGTTATTGCGTCGAATGCCGCTCGCGAATCAGCGAAGTCTTCGGCTTTGAAGAACCGGCCGCCGGTCTTGGCGGAAATCGACTTCAGATACTGGTCGGCCTCGCCGTACATCTTATCCAGGTTCTGAGTGATTTCATCGGCCGGAACGCTCGGCTGCCGCGAAGACGTCGAATCCGGAAAGGTAAGCGGCGGACCGGAGGGCGAGCCTACTTCGATCCTCGGCATTTTGGGATGCGGAAACTCCTTGGAGGTTCCGTCGGGGCCGCCCATATCGGGCGGCAATGGGATTCTCCCGTCAATTGAGATTTGAGGTTTGTCAGGGTGCTCGGCCTTTAGTTTTCGCGCCGTAGCCTCGATCCACCATCGAGTATCGAACATTATTGCGTAGACGGCGGCGCCGGTTTCTTCCGCCTGTTTAATGGTGCCTTCGAATGAAGCCTCTATGCTTTTCATATCGATGCCGTCGCTGAAGATGATAACGGCTCGGCGTCCTTCGACTGACTTAAGCGAGTCGAGCGCTTTTGCGATTGCTTCATAGAACAGCTTGCCGAAGCCCGATTCCGTGCGTCGAATCGAGGACTCCAGTTCCGCCGAATCCGATGTGAAATCGGTCAACTGGCGGACTTCATTGTCGAAAGAAATCACCATAGCGCGATCGTCTTTTTGCATTCGCTTGACGAATCGAATCGCGGTTTCCTGTATCGCCTTGAGTCTCTCTTCCGCGCTGTTTGAAGTGTCCAGCACCAGCACGACGTTGAACGGCTGCTGGATACTCGCAAAGCTTGCGATCTCCTGCCGCTTTCCATCTTCAAAGATGCTGAAGTCGCCTTTGACAAGATCGGTAATGAACTTGCCCTGTTTGTCCGTTACGATCGCGGGCGCCTGCACAAGCGTGGCGCTCAGGCGAAGAGAGTCTTGATCAGAGGACTTCTTTTCCTGCTGTAAAACAATTTCACGGTCGGATTTTATTTCGGATTTTATCGACGAAGCGGCGCCCGTAGCAGGCGAGCAGACCTGGCAAACCAGAATCGTAGTTGAGAGGATTATTGCAATTGGAAATGGCCTTCTGTATTTCATTGGTTCAGACGTTCTAAGCTATCTTAATTACCGAGGCGTCGTCGACTATCTTCATGATCGCCGGATTCGAAGCGCCGTTCAATATCATATAAGTCATGGTTGTTAGCGGGGGGGGCAGATCAACGAGTCTGTTCTTTGTGACCATCTATTGGAACCTGCCGGATTTCATTTCCTTGCTCATAGTCCAATTGATTCGACTCGTACATCGATTTGCGCGGGCGATTCCGCGCCGCGCCAAGTCGCCGCTATGACGTTTGCTCAGCTCGCAGGATACTACGGAATACCTTCCTGGTCGATCCCGAATACGTCGATTGAAGGTAAGGGGGAACCGAAAAATCGCTAGCAATTCATGCCACCGTCAACCGTGAGCTATCCTTGCTTCGGCCGACTCCTGCATTACTCCCACGGGGCTGCATGACTCCTAACCGTTATCTTCTTTCTCCTCCCTTTAGTCCCACTTTAAATTGCACGCGGCTGTATTTGATGTCACTCTTTTCTGTTGACGAAATTACAAGTCGGTTATACTATCGCCGCCGTTTTGTTTGGTGGGTATTGTTGATTGTTCGGAGATTCCACCAGAAAATCTAATCGAGATCGGCATTACCAATCTGACTATTCTTTTGGCTTGCGACCGCCGGCTGAAGTTCAACCTCGCGATCGTGGGTGGCGAGCCAGTACAAAGTTGATTCTCGATGGATCCTCTGGAGAGGCGCAGACTAACGATTCCGTTCTAAAGGCGAGTGGCTAAAACCGTTTCAGATTCCTGTCTAGACGTCGCTTGCACCACGAGAGAATCCGTACGCAATTGGGAGGTCAAAAATGAGTTCGAGACACAGTGTTCCTGTGCGCGGGTTGATGTCCACTGGGACTTCACCATCTTTTCAGGGGCGATTCGGGCGGATGTTTCGCTCTTTGAGCGCGGCTACGTTCGGAAACGACGAGAGCGAGAATGTAATAAACCTTGCGGCGTTGGGCGATGCGATGTCGGCTGGCTTCGAGGCGCCAAAGGACGAAAAGGATGACGAAGAAAGCGGCATACCCGCGTTGTATACGTATTTAGGCCAGTTCATCGATCACGACATTACGTTCGACCCAGCCAGCAGCTTACAGAAACAGAATGATCCGGACGCGTTGATCGATTTCCGCACTCCTGCCTTTGATCTCGACAACGTCTACGGACGCGGGCCGGATGATCAACCCTACATGTATGATGGCGGCAGCTCATTTCTTCTCGGGGATCCAATTCAAGGCGGCAATCCCAACGCCAAGGATCTGGCGCGCAATAATGCTGATCCCCGTCGCGCACTCATCGGCGATCCTCGCAACGACGAGAATACCATCGTCTCACAATTGCAAGGACTTTTCTTACGGTTTCACAATCGCCTGCTCGCGGACACTGGGTTGACATTCGACATCGTTCAGAGACTTGTGCGGTTCCATTACCAGTTCGTAGTACTGAATGATTTCCTGCCCCGAATCGTTCACTCCAGTGTTCTCGCCGACTTAAAAACACACGGACACTATGATTCCGGCAAGATCAAATTCTTTCACTGGAAGAACAATCCATTCATGCCGGTTGAATTCTCGGTTGCGGCATACCGGTTAGGTCACTCGATGATTCGTCCCGGCTATCGTCTCAACGATGCAGTCCTGTTGCCGATCTTTCCGATTCCGCAGCAAGGCTTTAACGAAGGTCTTACCGGCTTCCGAGCGATGAATCCCGCTTGGGGAATAGATTGGGCACGGTTCATCGACATTGAAATCCGCAGCAACGAGGATGCTCTCAGGCGGCTCCAATTCGCTTATCGGCTCGACACGTCACTGGTGAATCCGCTGCACCACCTACCTCCCTCTGTTGCGAGCAACCCGTCCTCCTTGGCCCAAAGAAACTTGGAGCGTGCCTGGCGGCTTGGACTTCCCTCCGGTCAGAGTGTCGCTCGGGCAATGCACCTCCAACCTCTCGACGATGAAGACATTATCATCGGCAAAGGAACCGAAGATCCAGATCCGGACGCCAAAAGCATCGTCGACGTATCCGAGGTATTTGCGAACAATTGTCCCCTCTGGACCTATATTCTGGCGGAGGCAATGCACTTCAGCGAGCCAGTCAAGCTCCCGGTCACTGAAGACGTTGAGGTCACCGCACCTCGACTGGGACCAGTCGGCGGGCGCATCGTCGCGGAAGTGTTCCTAGGTCTCATGTTCGGTGATGCACATTCACTGTTGAGTCTGGATCCCCACTGGCATCCGGAGGAGGGCCCGGACTATGCGCTGAAAGACTTCGTTAAGTACGCGTTGGGTCAATGACAAAAGCTCTCCCTTTACTAGACCGACCCGGATAACTACTGGAGCACCCCGGTCATGCCATTACTCTTTCAGCAAGCACCAGAATGAGCGCTTCAGCTCTATATTCTCGAGCTCGAAAACAGAATGCCTGCTCGCTGATTGTTTGCGCTCTTCTGCCCTGCCATTCACGATTTGGTCATATGATTCCCGAGAGCTTCCACAAGCGCGGCAGCGGAGAACACATCCGGAACAACGACCTCGCTTATGCCGTGCTCTCGTGCCGTAGCCGCCGTCACGGGTCCGATACACGCGACTACCACATTACTAAGAATCTTCGAGAGGTCCACCTCCCCAACCAGCGATGCGAAGTTTGATACTGTCGAGGAGCTTGTGAACGTTATTGCGTCGATCTCATGCGACTCCAGGAGCGCTCTGATCTCATCGCCCGCTCCTTCCGGCTGGATGGTCCGGTAAGCTTCGGCCACATCGACTATCGCTCCGATCTTTCGCAATTCATCAGGGAGAAAGTCTCGTGCTACGCGCGCGCGAGGAATCAAGAACCTCTTGCCCGAGATTGCGCTTGATCCTCCCCCGTGCTCCAGTATGGCTTCCAAAGCGCCTTCCGCCCGTGAATCCGACGCGGTTAAGTCCACCCTTGCGCCCTCTTTCGCGATGGCTTTTGCCGTGGCGCCGCCGATCGCAAGCACGACTGAGCTCGACGGTAATTCGCGGATGTGCTTCTCGTCTAACCGCCTGAAAAAGAACTTCGCTCCATTGGCGCTGGTGAATATGATCCAGTCGTACCGGTCAAGGCGTTCAATCGCGCGATCCAATTCGGACCAGTCGGCGGGTTCCACGATCTCGATCATAGGACGATGAAGCACTCGGGCTCCGAGATTTTCGAGAAGCATCACCGCTTCGTTCGATTGGCCCGCGGCGCGAGTTATCAAGATCGTGCGGCCGGTAAGCGGCTTGGAATTATCTGGAGACGCCATGATTTCACTGCGCGATTACCCACGACCGGGAGCGCTCGACCGCCCGGCGCCAACCTTCTATAAGTGACTCGCGCTCCGACTTACTCATCTTCGGTTCAAAGGTCTTCTCTCGTTTCCAGAGCGCGCCAAGCTCCGCTGCATTCGGCCAGAATCCGACCGCTAGTCCCGCGAGAAATGCGGCCCCCGCCGAGGTCGTCTCCGTATTCGCCGGACGCACCACCGGTATACCGAGGACGTTTGCCTGAAACTGCATGAGGAAATCGTTGTTTGCCGCGCCGCCGTCGACCCTCAGCTCGCTCAGTTGAATTCCAGAATCATCACCCATTGCCGTCAGCACGTCGTACGTCTGATATGCGATCGACTCCAGAGCCGCGCGTGCAATGTGTTCGCGGCCGGATCCTCTCGTTAGACCGATGATGGTTCCGCGCGCATACTGATCCCAATAGGGCGCTCCCAACCCGACGAACGCCGGAACAAAATAGACTCCGCCGTTGTCGCTGACGCTCTCCGCCATCGCTTGTGTTTCACCGGCTGAAGCTATGATCTTCAGGCCGTCCCGAAGCCACTGTATCGCCGCGCCCGCGATAAAGACGCTGCCCTCGAGCGCATACTGAAGTGGTTCGTCTCCGAGCTTCCATGCGATAGTCGTCAGAAGGTTGCTGCGTGAGTTGACTCTATCGGAGCCGGTGTTGAGCAGCATAAAGCAGCCGGTGCCATAGGTGTTCTTTGACATTCCCGAGCCGGTGCAGGCTTGCCCGAACAGCGCCGCTTGTTGATCGCCCGCGATTCCGGCAATCGGAATCGCGCGGCCAAACAGAGCGGAAGCGGTCTCGCCGATGACCGCGCTGGACGGCGCTACCTCGGGCAGGAGGTTGCGAGGCACATCCAGCGCGCCCAGCAATTGGTCGTCCCATTCACCGGTTCCGATGTTGAACAACATGGTTCGGCTCGCATTCGAATAATCGGTTACGTGCTTTTGACCGCCGGTCAGGTTCCAAATCAACCAGGAGTCGACGGTGCCGAATGCGAGCTTCCCTTCCCTGGCGAGATCGCGGGCGCCCGGCACGTTATCGAGCAGCCACTTGACTTTCGTTCCGGAAAAATAGGCGTCGATCACGAGGCCCGTGCTTGCTTGAACAACTGGCGCAAGTCCGGCGGCGCGGAGCCTGTCGCATTCTTCGGCGGTGCGGCGACACTGCCAGACAATAGCGTTGTATATCGGCCTTCCGGTCGATCGATCCCATATCACCGTGGTCTCGCGTTGATTGGTAATTCCGATTGCGCGTATCTGATGTGCGCCGACGGCGGCCTGGCGAAGCACTTCGTGGGCGGCGTTCAGTTGCGACGACCATATTTCTTCAGGATCGTGCTCGACCCATCCGGGCCTGGGATAAATCTGCTTGAATTCTTTTTGCGCGACACCCGCGGGATGCCCGCTCCCGTCGAAAAGAATCGCGCGGGAACTGGTCGTTCCCTGATCCAATGCAAGGATGTAGTCAGAGGTCATCAGCTCTCCTTTTGCGGTAGAGGCGTGAATCATAACAATCGCGATTGCGCGGCGCCAATTGACGTTTCGACGCTCAGTCGTGGATCATTTTCGATCACGATCTCCATCATCATGCCGGCCATTCGGCGCCAAGATTGACACCCCAACAAACGGTCAACTATGATCAAGCTCACGTTAGCAAGCGTGAGCAATACCTAAAATTCTCACCCGACCGGAGATACGATGAGTTCTATCGAAATTACGGATCGACTGCACGAGGCCGAAGCCGAATGGGAAGAGCGCACTCTCAAGCCTACGCTCAAGCGAATGCCGGAATCTTCCCAACCGTTCACGACTACTTCACTTACTCCGGTCGAGCGGCTTTACACGCCGAACAGCATTCCCGATTTCGACTATGAGACCGAGCTGGGCTTTCCGGGCGAACCTCCGTATACCCGCGGCATTCACGCGAGCGGCTATCGCGGAAAGCTCTGGACGATGCGGCAATTCGCGGGCTTCGGCTCCGCGTTCGACACCAACAAGCGATTCAGATACCTGCTCGCAAACGGCCAAACCGGCTTATCCACGGCGTTCGATCTGCCCACCTTGATGGGCTATGATTCGGATCATCCTTTCAGCGAAGGTGAAGTGGGCAAGTGCGGCTGCGCGATTTCGTCGCTCTCCGATATGGAGGTGCTCTTCGAAGGCATACCGTTGGAAAACGTCACGACATCGATGACCATAAACGCGCCGGCGTCGATGATTCTCGCGATGTTTCTTGCGGTAGCGGAGAAGCAGGGCGCGGACTGGAAGAAGGTGGGCGGCACGCTTCAAAACGACATTCTAAAAGAATACATAGCGCAGAAGGAGTGGATCTATCCGCCTCGACCTTCAATGCAGCTTGTAATCGATTCGATAGAGTTCTGCACGAAAGAAGCTCCGCGATTCAATCCGGTTTCAATCTCCGGATATCATATTCGGGAAGCGGGCTCGACAGCCCTTCAGGAGCTTGCGTTCACGCTGCGAGATGGAATCGAATACGTTCAATACGCGGTCAACGCCGGGATGGACGTAGACGACTTCGCGCCTCGGCTCAGCTTCTTTTTCAATTCGCACAACGATTTCTTCGAAGAGATTGCGAAGTACCGCGCCGCTCGCAGAATCTGGTATCGAGTGATGAAAGACCGCTTTGGCGCGAAGAGCCCGCGTTCCTGGACGCTGCGATTTCACACCCAGACGGCCGGCGTTTCTCTAACCGCTCAGCAGCCCATCAACAATATCGTTCGCGTAGCGATTCAGGCTCTGGCCGGAGTCATCGGCGGGACTCAGTCGCTTCACACCGACGCTTATGATGAAGCGCTCGCGCTTCCTTCGGACGAAGCGGCGTTGATCGCGCTTCGAACCCAGCAGATCATTGCTCACGAATCGGGAGCCGCCAATACCATCGATCCGATGGGTGGTTCTTACTTCATCGAAAAGCTTACTCGCGATATGGAAGAAGGCGCGTTTGAATACTTCCGGAAGATTGACAGCTTCGGCGGAATGATCGAAGCGATCGACGCCGGTTTCCCGCAGCGCGAAATCCAGGACTCGTCATACGAATACCAGAAGGCGGTCGAATCGCGTGAAAAGATCATAGTGGGAGTGAACGAATTCGTGATGGAGACCGCGCCTACGGCGGTTCCGCTCCTGCAGATAGACGAATCCACCGCGGAGTTGCAGAAGGAGCGTTTGACGAAACTGAGATCGGAGCGCGACAGCAGCCGAGTCGATCAGATGCTAAAAGCTCTCGCCGATGGAGCGCGAGAGGGCCGGAATACAATGCCGCTGCTGATCGATTGCGCTCGCGCCTATTGCACGCTCGGCGAGATGTGCGACGCGCTGAAGCCGATATACGGAATCTACAACGAGCCCGCCTTCTGAGTCCTGGGCCGAAAATCAGACATCATAAATGGATCAACAGAGGATAAGAGTGCTTCTCGCCAAGCCGGGGCTTGACGGACATGACCGCGGCGTCAAAGTCATCGCCCGCGCGCTGCGCGACGCCGGGATGGAAGTGATCTATACCGGTCTCCGCCAGACGCCGGAGCAGATCGTGAGCGCTTCGGTTCAAGAAGACGTCGACGTTATCGGGCTCTCCATTCTGTCCGGTGCGCATATGACGATTTTCCCGAGAGTCGTAGAATTGGCTCGTGAGGCCGGTCTTGACGATGTAATGATCTTCGGCGGCGGCATAATTCCAAATGAAGACATCCCTCGATTGAAGGAACTCGGAGTAACCGAGGTGTTTACGCCGGGCGCTCGAATGGAAGAAATAATCGAGTGCATAAAACGGCGCTCGCGCCGCGCTAAAGCCGAGAGCTGAAAACCGAGTGATTGTTGTGGCTGCGCTTTGCTGACTCGGCGAATGTGGCTGTTCAAACCCTCGACGGCGCGAACTAAAACCACCTTTACGGGTGGCCGTCCCCGTTCTGTCAGCGTGTCAAATACCATTCTGGCTTGTTCAACACCGGCTTGCGCGGTAGCGCCGCCCGCACCTTACGCGCTCCGCTGCATCGAGAGTTGGGCTGCATGGCTACCATGACATCAGGCAAGAGGAATTGGGATCCGACATCAACCGCTCGATATCAGGAGGATCACGCTGGGATGCTCATCACTCGGCGCTCACCGTCTGCCACGAAGGCCAGACAGGCCCGGATATCATCTCGCGTCAATTCAGGGAAATCGCCAAGAATTTCATCTTCACTCATTCCCGAGGCAAGGTAGTCCAGAACGTCATAGACCGTGATTCGCATTCCACGAACACATGGCTTTCCGCTGCGCTTACCGGGCTCAATCGTTATGTACTTCGTGTAGTCCATGGTCAGGAACCTACGTGCATCCCTCATTGGTCGTCAAGCACAGAGTAAACCGATCAATGTGAGCCTGAGGCAGCCGCACTTTTCTTGCCATTCGACACCCGAATTAGGCGGAATCTTCTATTCGAGTAAATATCAGCCTTTAGGCAAGGACTTAAATCGGACGTCCAGGCCTCCTAAACGTGCCGTGGTATTACAAACACTGTCACCCGGGTCTTCGCTTGCAGCCGGAATAGTCTCCGTGAGACAACGTTGCACCTTCGCAGGCAGGGCTTGCCCTTGAACAGTTGCATATAACTTCTCACTCCTCGCAAGACGGCGCGTGAAACTCCGATAGCAATTCGTCAGGCAGTCTCATACTTGCCGCGCCTATTCGGCTATCGGCCATTCCATAGTACACATCGATCCGCTCCGGCTGACCAAGGTCCTTACGCTGATCAAGACCAGTGGGGAACACCACGTTTGCCACTGCTCCGTCGCGTTCAGGCGGCAGCTCGGGGCTTAATATCGGTAATGAAGATCGGTATTGAATGAAACGCGGATGTTCACGGGACAACACGAACGCTCCCGCGGAGTAACGCAGGCGCTTTCCAGCGGCCGACTCGCCGGGAGTATCACATACACCGTGATAGATCAGCAGCCAGCCATGTCGCGTCAGGACCGGAGGCGTTCCTCCGCCAATCTTCAGCCTCTCCCAATAAGCGACCGGGCACGCCAGACGATGATGAGACTCGAATCTGTGCAGGTGTCTATAACTATATTCGCCTTTATCAAGCGGCGAGTATGAAATCCACATGCTCTCGCGGTGAATGTCCATCTCGCGCGAAACAGGTTCCTGCACAGTCTCGTGAGGCTCAGTTCCTGGAAACAGCGGGCGATGTATCATCGCCAGCGCCGGAACCCCTTCGACGTCCGAAATGGCAACCGGAAAAAGCACCGCATCCTTATTATCGATGCCGTTGAAATCCAGACCATTGTACGGCTCAAACGTAGCGAGTCCGATTCGCTCCCAGTTAAAAAGATCCTTCGAAATTGCCAGGGCGATTCGCGGGCCCGCGGCCGAAAACGCGGTGTATGTCATCACGTAGCTGGCAAGCGGCTCAACAAAGGTGATGCGTGGATCTTCGCAGCCGCCGCCGTCGGGGCGCTTCTCGTATTCAGCCTCCGGTTCGAGCGCGACGCCGAGCCTCTCAACACCCTCCGGATCCCCCGCTTTGTTGAAACGCACGCGAGCTATGCCGATGCGTGAATAATTTCCGGCCGCAACCATGCGAGGAAAGATATAGACGTTCCCGTCTGGTCCTCTCGCGACGCCGGGATTGAGCACGCCTTCAACCTCGAGACTGTTGCCGGGCTCAGGCGCCATAATCATACCGAGCCGATTTAATTCAAAAGGGATCATATTTTCACGCTCGCTGCGGTCCTGGTCTCCGCCATTATACGCGACAATAAGTTGAATTGAGATCACCGGTCGGCTTATCATCTCACAAATTCGATAGCAGCCTATCGAGATATTGGCGGTGACCAGATTGTTCCGCTCAGTTTGAAAGAGAAGAGGAACGAATCGACCAGATCAGTTTTTCTGGTTGCAGAACGCGCACATCTGATGGAGGGTTTCAATGAGCGATCTTGCATTAATCGAAGCAGTCAAGAACGGGAACTCCGCGGCGGTTCGGTCGTCGATCGAAAGCGGCGCAAACGTGAATCAACAGGACGACCAGGGGTGGACGCCGCTGAATTTCGCGGCAGGCAAAGGGAACCTCGAAATTGTAAAGCTGCTGGTGGAAAACGGCGCGGACATTTTTAAGGTCGGCCGCGACACGAGAACTCCATACATGATCGCGCTGGCCGCCGGCCGCGTCTCGGTCGCGAAATATCTGCGAGAGCTGGAAGATGCCTATCCGGGTGAAAAGCCTAAACGGCCGGAGCGTCCATACTGCAAGGCGTACCAACTGGAAGAGCTCAGGAAATATCCCAATTGGAGCGAGAGCCGGATCAACTGGAAGGAAAAAGCAGACAGCACGTCCGGAACCTCGGACGCCGGCTCCGACGATGACATAGTTTTCATTCATCAAGATTTCACCGTTACAAAATCGATCTGGCATGACGAAAACATTATCTTCAACGCGGTTGATCCTGCCTGGCAGGAATTCTGCGCGAACACGTTGAAATTCAAGGCGCCGGACGATCTCGATCTCATTGTCGCAAACGAAGCGGCGGAGGCATGAAAGCGCATTTCGATACAACCACATTAGGAGGTCGACACAAATGAGCTGGAACGATCCTGACAGGGAAGACACCACTATCTACAAGGTCGTGGTCAACCACGAAGAGCAGTACTCCATTTGGCCCGAATACAAAGAAAATCCGCTCGGCTGGAAAGACGTTGGCAAAGTGGGACAAAAGCCGGAGTGTCTCGCCTATATCAAGGAAGTGTGGACGGACATGAGGCCCTTGAGTCTTCGAAAGAAGATGGAGGAAATGGCAAAGAATCCGCCTCCCCCGCCGCCTCCTCCTGATCCGAACAGGCCTCGCGAAAAGAGCCTGGTCGACCGGCTGTGCGAGGGCGACCATCCAGTGGAAGCAGGGCTGCGGCCCGAGAAAACGGTCAAGTTGTTCAAGGATGCGATTGACCGCGGCTACGTTCACGTCAAGTTCACCGACACCAAGGGCGGCACCGAGCTTGGAGTTCGGCTGGACAGAGACCTCTGCGATTTCACGAAGGCTGACTTTGAAAATGGTACGGGCGACGTTCACGTCGAGGGAGGCCTGACATTGGATTATGTCAAAGTCAGGTGCGTCGCCGACATCAATCTCGGCAGCCTCGAAGGTCGCGGCCACCTCGTCAAGGTCGAGGCCTCGGGCAACTGAAGTCACCGGGCTTCACTCAAGCCGCAAGTCTTACCCGATCATCATATGGGCGGCTCTTGATGAGCCGCCCGCCTCGACTATGTGTTTCTTCCTCGGTGTGGCGCCGAAGCCGCTTTTTTCGCGCTTTCAGCGATGATAGTGCATTGGGACTGGCACGGGAGAGACGCGCTTCTGGCTTGCGCCTGACTGTTTTATGGTCAACCCTTCGGGCCTGCTTGAGTATTCAAAACACTTCAAAAGAGACGTCAGCCTCGGTCTAAGACTAAGGGAGCGTTAAGAAATAACATCCCGGCTTTGCCTCCTGGCCTCGGCGCGGCCTTTGATTTATAGCCGTGTACTTCAGCGAAGCTGGGCGGTGGCTATCTAGATTCGGCAATGTATAATAGTGGTTCCGTTCAATGGCCGACGACGAGGACCCCGATTAAATCAAGCAAGTGGACTGCGGGGATCTAATGTCTCGCTTTATGATCCCGCGAGGCGCCACTAATGGAGAAATCCAGGAGGCGTAATAGTAAACATGATCCCAACCGAACCTGTCGGAAGCATTCCAAGACCGCTTGAGCTGATTGACGCCATAAAAAAGCGAGGCGGGGCCGATCCCTCGCTGAACAATATTTTCGAAGACGCTATCCGCGAGACGATCGAGCAACTCGAGGCAACGGGTTCACCTGTGGTGACGGACGGAGAGCAGAGCAAATATCACAATTTCTGGACGTACTGCGTAGAGGGTCTTCCGAACTCCGCGCAGGATGGTTTCAAGATTCCGTTCGAGGCCGGTCACACTCGTCGAATGTTGCGTCTGACACAGGGTCCATTTCGTTACCAGACTCAGGCCGATAAATACCTCGAAGTCGCTTTGCGCTATGCCCACGTGCCGGTAAAGCAGGCGGTGATCTCGCCTTCCGCATTGAGTCTTATGTATCCCGCGGAAGAGATCCCCGGTTACTCCCGCGAAGAGTTCATCGAAGACCTGGTGCGGGAGCACGAGACCGAGGTTCGCAACTGCCTGGAAAAAGGCGCCCACAAAGTCCAGATCGATTTCACGGAGGGACGCCTGGCGGTCAAGATCGATCCATCCGGGCATCTCCTTCACAGTTTTATAGACCTGAATAATCTGGCGCTGTCGCGATTCACGGCGGAAGAACGCAGCCGTATTGGAGTGCATACGTGTCCCGGCGGAGACATGGACTCTACTCACAGCGCCGACGTGGATTACGCGGAGCTGCTGCCGAGCCTGTTCGAACTCAAAGTGGGAAATTTCTGCATTGCGCTGGCCGGCGAACAAGATCGAACGAGAGTATTGAAGATCATTCGCCGTTACATGCAGCCTGATCAGCGTATATTCGTAGGCGTGGTAGCCCCAATCGATCCCCGCGTCGAGACCCCTGAAGAAATTCGCGACAGAATATTAGAAGCATCGCGGTATATACCCACCGAGCAATTGGGAACCACCGACGATTGCGGGTTCTCACCTTTTTTTGATGATACGTCAACCTCTCGCGAAACAGCATTCGCCAAGATAAAGGCGCGCGTCCTCGGAACGGCGCTCGCGGATCAGGAGATCAGAGGCGCGTAGATGAAGCCTGAAGACGAAGAGAGTCTGCTCCGTTCGGTCGCCCTCCAAAATGCAAAGAGCATCCTCCGCGCGCGGCGCCGCGCTGAAGAGGAACTCGTGCGAGCAAAAGAAGCTCTCGAGGACAGAACCCGAGCGCTTGCTCAATCGCTTGCAAGCATGCGGGCGACGCTTGAATCGACAACCGACGGCATTTTGGTAACCGACAACCGCGGCAAGGTGACCGACTTAAACGAGAAGTTCGTCCAGATGTGGCGGATCCCCCGCGAGGCCCTTGATGCTCGAGAGCATCGCCGGTTATTGGAGTTGACCAGCGAAAACTTCGAACAACCGGCGGAATTCCTGAGCCGAATCGAGGAGATCTACCGAACCTCTCCGCCCGAGAGCTATGACATGCTGGAACTGTCGAACGGCCGGGTATTCGAACGGTTCTCACGCATCCGATTTGTCGAAGAGAAGAACGCGGGAAGAGTGTGGAGCTTTCGCGACATCACCGACGCTCGCGCGGCTGAACGGACGCTCAGAGAGCAGTCCGAATGGCTGCGCGTGACGCTGGCGAGCATAGGCGATGCGGTTATCAGTACCGACACCGAAGGAAGAGTTGTTTTTCTCAACGGCGTCGCACAGGCGCTGACCGGATGGAACCAGCAGGAAGCCGAAGGCCGCCCCCTCACTGAAATATTCCGAATCATAAACGAGGAGACGCGGAGACCGGTTGCCGATCCCGCAAGCAGGGCGCTCGCCGACGGCTCAATCGTCGGTATCGCCAATCACACGATTCTGATCGCGCGCGATGGTTCCGAAATTCTGATAGACGACAGCGCTTCTCCGATCCGGGACAACGACGGCCGCGTGCTCGGAGTTGTGCTGGCATTTCGCGACATCACTGAGCGAAAGGCGAGGGAAATTGCTCTACAACGCAGCGAACGCGATCTCTCCGAGTTCTTCGAGAATGCGTCGGTGGGTTTGCACTGGGTCGGTCCCGACGGAACGATACTGCGCGTAAACCGCACCGAACTCGAGATGCTCGGCTATACGCGCGAAGAATATATCGGGCGTAACATAGCCGAATTCCATGTCGACGCCGAGATCATCGCCGATGTCTTGCGCCGCCTGCACGCAGGGGAGGAGCTGAGAGATTACGAGGCGCGAATGCGCTGCAAGGACGGCTCAATCAGCCATGTTCTGATCAACTCCAACGTCCTGTGGGACAACGGAGAGTTCGTGCACACACGCTGCTTCACCCGCGATGTCACCGACAGAAAGCTGGTGGAAGAAACGCAGTTGCGGCTGGCGGCAATTGTGGAATCCTCGGACGACGCGATCATAAGCACGACGATGGACAACGAGATCCTCTCGTGGAATGCGGGCGCCGAGCGTCTATTCGCCTATAAGCAGGAAGAGATGATCGGCAAGCCGGCCGTCCTTCTTCATCCGCCCGATTTTCAATACGAGGAGCACATAATTCTGGAGCGGCTGCGCCGCGGACAGCGAATCGAGCCTTACGAAACCGTTCGCATGTCCAAGAATGGCAGGCGAATCGATGTCTCGCTCACCGTGTCGCCCGTCCGAAACGGGGCCGGACAATTGATCGGCGCGTCGAAGATCGTTCGCGATATTACCGCGCAGAAACGGGCCGAGCAGCGCCTGATCCTACAGAACCACGTCACTCGCGCGCTGGCCGAATCGCACACGCTGAACGAGGCGGCTTCGAAAATTCTACGATCGATCTGCGAGCAGCTCGGATGGGATGTTGGAGCGATCTGGTATCTCGATCCGCTGAGCAAGACGCTGCAGTGTTCGGACGTTTGGCATTTGCCGTCGATCCGGATACCTGAATTCGAGGCGGCCTCCCGTGGGATTAGTTTTCGGCCCGGCGTCGGGTTACCCGGCCGCGTATGGCTCAGCGCCGCGCCGGAATGGATTCCCGACGTGACAAGCGATGGGAATTTTCCTCGAGCCCGCGCCGCCGAACAGGAAGGGCTTCACAGCGCATTCGCTCTTCCCATCGCCCTGAATAACGAAGTGCTCGGACTGGTCGAGTTCTTCAGTTGCGATGTCCGCGAGCGCGATGAAGATCTGCTGCGAGTGATGACCGCCGCCGGAAGCCAGATCGGACAGTTCATCGAGCGCAAACGCGCCGAAGAAGCGCTGCGCGACAGCGAAAGCCGCTTCCGTCTTATGGCCGAAACGATTCCGTCCATTCTGTGGACCACCGCGCCCGATGGAACCATCACTTATATCAACGAACGCTGGTACGAATACTCCGCAATGTCCAAGGAGCAGCATGCGGGTCTGTGGTCCAACGTCGTGATCCATCGAGAAGACTATCAGCGCTGCGTAGATGCCTGGGCGGGCGCGCTGGAAACGGGGATTGAGCTGGAACTCGAGCTGAGGTATCGCCGCGGTGACGGAGCGTATCGCTGGTTCGTAACTCGGTCCGTGCCCTTGCGCGATGAATCCGGTCCAATTGTTCAATGGTTCGGCACGACTACGGACATTCACGACCGCAAAACAGCCGAACAGACGTTCCGCTTCCTGGCGAGAGCCAGCATCACTCTCGCGGAGCTGGCCGACTATGAGAGCACGCTGCAGAAGGTCGCCAGCCTTGCCGTGCCCTCTTTTGCCGATTGGTGCGCAGTGGACATGCTCGAAGCGGACGGCTCACTTCGCAGGCTCGCGATAACACACACGGATCCAAGCAAGGTGAGATTAGCTCGCGAGCTTTTTGACCGCTATCCACCGTCGCCTTCCGACAGGCGCGGCGTTATGAGAGTCGCAATGACCGGAGAACCCGATTGGGTCGCGGCGATTCCAGACTCGCTTCTGCACGATATAACAAAGTCTAAGGAACATCTTGAAATCGTGCGCCGGTTGGGCTTGAAATCTTACCTTTGTGTTCCGCTGGATTTGCACGGCCGAACACTCGGCGTGCTGACATTCGCGACCGCCGAATCGGGACGGATTTACGGAGAGAACGATCTCGCCGCCGCCGAGGATCTTGCTCATCGCGCTGCCATAGCCATCGAAAACGCCAATCTCCTGTCGGCTCTCAAAGAAGGCGATCGTCGAAAGGACGAGTTCCTCGCCATGCTCGCTCACGAGCTGCGCAATCCGCTCGCGCCCATCCGCAGCTCGGTGCAGATCTTCAGAGAAGTCGACCCGCCCGCGCCCGAGCTTAAATGGGCGACCGACGTAATAGACCGGCAGGTGCGGCAGATGACAAGATTGGTAGACGACTTGCTGGATGTATCTCGCATCACGAGAGGCAAGATCGAGTTGCGCAAAGAGTCTGTCGACCTTGCGACTATTATCAACGGATTCGTTGATGCCAGCCGTCCGTTGATCGAGCAAATGGGTCACAAGCTCACGGTCACTATGCCCGGTCGGCCGATGTCGACCGTTCATTGGATCGCGCGGAAGGCGGCCTCGGAATCGGCCTGACTCTCGTTCGCCGGCTCGTGGAATTGCACGGCGGGAGTGTCGAAGCCCATAGCGACGGGATAGGGAAAGGCAGCGAATTCATCGTACGCTTGCCGAAAACAGCCCAAGTTCCGGAAGGTAAATCTAGAGAATCAGCTAATGTCGACTCGGGAAGCGGGCAAACTCCGAAGCGGCGGATCCTTGTCGTGGATGATAACCAGGATGCGGCGGACAGCCTGGTAATGCTGCTAAGAATGCTGGGAAACGACGTTTGCACCGCGCGAGATGGTCTCGAAGCCGTCAACACAGCAGCGACATTCAACCCGGAGGTCGTACTGCTGGACATTGGGCTCCCGAAGCTCGACGGCTATGAAGCCGCGCGCCAAATCAGGACGCAACCCGCCGGCACGGACATGGTCTTGATCGCATTGACCGGCTGGGGCCAGGAAGAAGATCGGCTTAGATCAAAGGAAGCAGGCTTCGACCATCACCTCACGAAACCTGTCGACTTCGAATCGCTGCAAGATCTGCTGTCGAATACGAAGCGCCCAGAAGGAGGCCTGCCAAACGGTTAGCGTAGTGAAACGGTTCGTCATACCTTTTTGAAGAGCGCCGTTCTTCAGAGATCTTTTTATGAACCTTCTCGACGGTTCGAGTGAGTGCGCCAGATAGCATTTCTATCAATGTGATCGTTGATTTCAGTAGAACAATGCTCGCTATCTTTTTGGTCGATTGATTACTGGAGAGAGCTCCTGAAAAAACTGAAGTAAGGCTATCTCGAGTTGTAAGAGGTTACTTTTTGATGATCCGTTAGGAGAACAGATATGAGAATCCGGCACGGTCGGCTGCCAATGAAAACGGCCTGCCTGGACTTGTTGCGCCGCGGAAATTTTGCTAATCTAGGCCCCGTTTCGACCGAAACACCCGCCAAGCGCGGTACTTATTTGCGATTGAGTGCGACCCGATTGAAACCAGGCCACCGTAAATACGGTTGGTTGAACCTCGGAATTGAGAATTTATTCAGAGGAGACTCTATGACTAAGTTTACGAATCGCGCACTTGTAGTTGCAATTGCGTTAGCGGCCATGTGTTGGGCCGCCGTTCGTTCGGATATCAATCTGATCGGCAGCGCCAATGCTGCATGGTGCAAGGGGTGTTGTGGCACCAGCGCGGATTGCGCAGGTTCGATGGTCTGCTACAGGTCCTTTAGTGCGCCTCCGAGCTGGAGTCCTTGCGACAGCGGCGAGTTCAGCGGCTACTGCAACGACTCGAACAACCCGGGTTGGACATGTCCGGGAGGAGGAGACGGTAAAGGCCCGGGTGACATACTTCCGTAGGTCAAAATTAGATTCGAGTAATGCGTAGCCGGACCTTCGACTGAGCACAGCGTTCTTACCGGGCGAATCCATTGTCAGAGGAGGCGTCATTGGACAATCTAGACGCGCTTGATCATAGAGTCTCAGTACAGGTAATGCAGGAAGATAGGGCTGGCAGAAATTGGTTTGCTCTAGTTCTGGTACTGCTGTTAAGCCTCTCCGTCGTAATAAACGTTCTTCAGACTCAGAAAATCATCGGCCTCAAGGCAGCAGTAAACTTCATGAAGGCCGAGATGACCGAGGCGCGCGAGCTACGAACGGGAGAGGCTATTCCTGTGCTTCGCGTGACGGACATAAATAACCGCGCTTTGGAGATCAGATGCGATGAGACTGACAGGCCGACAATTCTCTACATCTTCACTCCAACTTGCGTTTGGTGTACGCGAAATCTCAATAACATAAGAGAAATCTACAGCAAGGCTCGCGGCCGCTACCGCATTTTGGGGCTATCACTTTCTGAAGAAGGCTTGGCAAGCTATGCCGCTCAGCATAGTATCAACTTCCCCCTTTACAAGAATCCATCGGCAGACGGCGATCTTATCAAGCGGCTAGGCGGCACGCCTCGAACTCTTATCGTTTCGCCTGATGGGAAGCTCATTGAGAACTGGTTTGGAGCGTACACGGGGAGTTTGAAGACACGAGTCGAAGAATACTTTGGATTTACGCTCCCCGGCGTTGCTGGCAAGGACTCGCCCGAGTCCGGCGATCGTACTGCAAACCGGCCTGATGCCAAAGCCTGTAGTGACTGTGACGTTAACTCGGATTCCAAAGGAAAGACTCAAACAATCGATACGCGGTAGGCGATTCTAGAGCTGGCAGCAATAGTTTATCAATGGCTATTCAACCGGAGGATATATGAGATTCACTGTTGTGTCGTTCGCTTTACTATCCGCTCTCGTCGTTGCCCCCCTTTCGAGCATCTCTGCGACTCAACAAATCTCTCACAAATCGACACCCGCGCAGCGCAAGGGAGATAGCAGCGTCGAATCAAAGAACACAGAAACGGACCTTGTGCAGCTTTTGAGCGATGCGCGCTCCGCTCCGGCTGAGTTCGCCGCGGATGTTCTGATCAAGCTAGTCGGCTCAAACCGCGCGTCATCGCCCAGGCTGAAGGAAGAGCTTCTCGAAGAAGCCTTTCATCTCGCTACCGGCGCGCAAGAGCCTCTTCCTCGCGTTGGAGTGGGACCATATCCCGTGGATACTCGGCACGGATTGCTGGCTGAAGGGTTTCAACTCAAATTAGATACTCTGTCATTGCAGTGTCGGGCAGTTGATGCCTTGATCCCGATTAATAAATTAAAGGCACGCGAGCTGTTTGCTCAGATACCGAAGCTCAGTCTCGGACCACTCGCCTGTGGCGACGGTCTCGTTTATGACGTTAGCGCCTTCTATAACACACTTGCCAAAGTAGCAACGGCGAGCTTCAGCTCCGGCGAGAACGCCCGAGAGGAGCACGTGCGATTCGTAGAGCGTTACATCGGCGACCTTAGATCTCCGGTTCAGGTCGCACCGATGGCAGCCATGATACGAAGTCTCGAGGTGTCGCCGCTCCAGCGCTCTATACTGGCTGATCTCTTAGGCGCCGGGCTCGGAAAGGCGCCGGGCGACGATCGCTCATTCTCGGCCTGGCTCTATCACATAGCTCGCGAGGTTGAGGCGTTGGCGGCAATATGTGATCAAGAGAATACGTCGTCCACCGGCCTGCTTCGCGCGCTGCGCATGTTTTATGTAAGGCAGTTCAGCGCGGTGCGCTGTAGCGATACTATCGGCGAGCAGATGAAGAACGGACAAATGCCGGAGGAAGTTAATAGGTTCAATCGCATCGTCAACAGCCATAATGCGCGGCATAGCGGAGGCGAGATAGCCTCTATAAAACTGGACGAGATTAAGCCCTCCAGGATTGAAGGTGCAGTAGACGTACACAGCTACTGGGACTCTCGAGACTCAAAACACTTGCTCTTGCTGCTTAAAGAGCTTCGATTCGGACCGAATAGCAGAGCCGGATCGCCTCGACTTACTCTGACTCAAAGAGACACCGTGGAATGGAAAGCCAGGCTGCAAGATTTTCTTCAGGTCTTTCGACGCTGGTGTGAAGACTCTGAGAAATCGCGGGAGGATTTCTTTCATCAGAAATGCATAGTCTACCGCAGCCTCCTTGATTTAATTCCACCAGGAGCCGATCGAGATTTTGTCTTAATAGATTTCATCGGGTTCATTAACGAATTTGATCTGCAATGGGGAAGCCGCATCGTCTGGTTTTACGACGCTAAACCATAACTCCCGCCCACAATTCAGAATTCTCTCACTTTACGTCGCTAATAAAGAATTCAGTGCTCTATCTATATATAGAGCTGGAACGCGTGTTACAGGGCCCTGTCGATGCTTCTGCCCGGTCGAGTAGTTAATCTAATCAACGCAATCAGGATCATCGATACTTTTCAGTTAAGTGCTTCCAACCCACAGCGGCAATCTCAATCAAGGAAGGTCTGCCGCTCGAACGATCTTATCAAACCGAAGTTGTACCAGTAATTCCTGCTTCTAACTAACCCACGGCTCTTACAACCGGGAAGCGCGAGCTGTTAAAATCGAGTCTCGCCGCATCAGAAAGCTCTTTGCTCAGGCGGCAAAAGGTCGAGAACCTTCAAGACAAGAACCTATGCCTTTTTCATCATTCATCGGAAATGAACGTGTAAAGCAGCTACTCCTCCGTTTGATATCCGAGCGCCGCATAGGTCAGGGGCTGATTTTTTCCGGGCCGCGAGGGGTCGGCAAATACCAATTCGCACTTACGCTTGCTCAGGCGCTCAACTGTGAATCCTGCACGGACGGAGACCCTTGCGGTAAGTGCCCGGTATGTCATCGCATCGCGGCGGGCGAACATCTCGATGTACGTTTTGTGTCTCCGGACGGGCAGTTCATCAAGATCGCGCAGACCCGCGAACTGTCGCTCGAGGCGCAGTTCAGGCCGTATGAAGGCCGGCATCGAGTCATAATCGTAGACGAGGCGGACCGGCTTCGAATCGAAGCATCGAACTCGATTCTCAAAACACTTGAAGAGCCTCCGGAGCTGTCGCTGATCGTGCTGGTCACCTCGAAGCCTTACGCGCTATTGGAAACGATTCGATCGCGCTGTCAGCGAGTCAATTTCGGCCCGCTGACTGAATCCGAGCTCGAGTCATATCTGATCGGAATCGCTCGAACATCCGATAAGGCGCGGCTATTGGCGCGTTTGGCGCGCGGCAGCATAGGCACTGCTCTGGCTATTGATTTGGATGAATACCTCGATAAACGAAGAGTGATGATGGAGCTGCTCGACGCATACTTTGTGCAGCGCGACACCGTAAGGCTGATAAAGGCCGCGGAGTACCTTGGAAAGAAGCTCGAAAAGGACGAGTTCATCAATCACGTCGACGTATTGATGACTCTGTTATCGGATCTCTTTCATCTCAAGCTTGGCAAGCCCGCCGAATCTCTTATCAATGTCGATATAGCCGACAGACTCGAGCGCGCCGCCGAACCCGCGACTATTGAAGCCATCGCCTCGCTGGTGGAGCGGCTCGAAAACGTGCTGCTCGGCCTGGCCAGAAATCTGAGCAGACAGATAGCAATGGAAGCGGCATTGGTGGCCTGAAGAGATTTCAAAGTACAGATTCACGATACGGTCTTAGAGGAATGTAGGGGCTGCCCTTACCTTGATTCCTCAAGGCCGCGGCGGAGTACGTTGATCAATATAGAATTATATTTTGAAGCGGAGCAGCAGAACATAGTCGTTCATCGTCACTGTGCTATCTTCACCCAGCCGCGAGTCATGTAATCGCCCAATGTGAGCGCGATGAGTACTATTAGCCAGATCAATCCCGAACTCACGAACACCCACGTCAATCGCGAACTGTAGCGCACGTGCATGAAATACAAAACGACAAGCGTACCTTTCACCACCGCTATCGTAAGCGCTGCGACGGCGTTCCAGCGGCCCAGGTCAAAGTTTGCCACCCACACAGTCACGGCCGTTAGAACCATCAACGCGCCGAATATTCCAAAATATGTCTTCTTTCCTACAATGTGTGCCGCCATCTCGATGCCTTTCAGTGATGAATGTGCGCGCCCAACAGATATAGGAGCGGAAACAGAAAAATCCACACAATATCAACAAAATGCCAGTAAAGACCCGATATCTCGATCGGGGCGTAATACTCGGGCGTGAAGCGTCCGCGACGCGCCATCACCGTAATTACCGTCATTATGCCCAGGCCTATTATCATGTGCAGAGCGTGAATCCCAGTCATTACGAAATAGAGGTAGTAGAACATCTCAACGTGTTTGGGAGATCCGTGGCCGGTCCAGTGAAAATCAAAGCCGGGGATGAGATGGCTGACATACTTGTCGTGGTACTCATAGGCCTTAATGCCCAGAAAGGCCGCACCCAGGATCATCGTAAGCAGCAGGCAGATGATCAGCCATTTTTTATTGCCGGTCTGTGAGTGATAGACAGCCATGGCCATCGTCAGACTGCTGCAGATCAGGACGCCGGTATTCGTGCCTCCGAGCTTCCAGTCAAGATGGGCGCTGGCGGCGGCGAAGTCGTCCGGGAATGTCGATCTATAAAGAATGTAGGCAAGAAACAGGCCGCCGAAAAACATGATTTCGGTAATCAAAAAGGCCCACATTCCGAGCGTTCCGGCTTCACGCTGCTGCTCGACGTCATCGAAGTGGTGCGCAAGACCGTAAGGTGTAGCTGTGTGAGTGTCCGCCAATCTATTTCCTCGCGGCTAAAGATGAACGCAGCGGCGGAGTACGCGCAGTCGGCTGCCGTCCTCCGCTTCACCGGCGCCGTGTCTCAGGGCGTGCTGATGTCGATCACTTCAGTCTCTTCAACGGGGCTGAATTCGTATGCTTCCCACGTAACCACCGGCGTGACTTTGAAATTCTCGGTCGGCGGCGGCGAGCTCGTTCTCCATTCCAGTCCGAACGCCCCCCACGGATTCGAACCGGCTTTCGGGCCGTACCGCATCGACCAGAATAAATAAACCATCGGAATCAAGTAGCCTACGCCGAGTATCGAAGCGCCCGCCGACGACATCACGTTCAACACCTGAAACTCGTCGGGATATGCATAATATCTGCGCGGCATTCCTTGATATCCGAGAAGGAATTGAGGGAAGAACGTCAGGTTGAAGCCCACGAATATGACGAGCGCCGCGAATCGTGCCCATCCCTCCGGATACATTCGGCCGCTGATCTTCGGCCACCAATAATGAAGCCCTCCAAGATAGCCCATGATCGTCCCGCCGACCATGATGTAGTGGAAGTGGGCCACTACGAAGTAGGTGTCGTGGACGTGAATGTCGAGGCCCAGCGCCGCAAGAAACAGTCCCGTCATCCCACCGATGATGAAGAATCCGATGAACCCGAATGCGTAGAGCATCGGCGTGTTGTATGAGATCGATCCTTTGTACAGGGTCGCCGTCCAGTTGAAGGTCTTAACCGCGGAGGGTATCGCCACCGCATAGCTCAGGATCGAGAATATCATTCCCGCGTAGACCGACTGGGTGCTCACGAACATGTGATGGCCCCAGACCAGAAAACCGAATATCGCAATGGCTATGCTCGCCAGGGCCACGAACTTGTATCCAAAAATATTCTTGCGAGTCATATTGGCGACTAGTTCGCTTATGACCCCCATGGCCGGGAGCACCATTATGTAAACGGCCGGATGCGAGTAGAACCAGAAGAGGTGCTGGAACAGGACGGGATCGCCGCCCAGCTTCGGATCGAAGATGCCTACGTGGGCTATTCGCTCGAAGGCCAGCAACAGGATCGTGATCGCGATGACCGGAGTGCCGAGGACCATAATCAGGCTGGTCGCGTAGTGAGACCACACAAACAGCGGGAGCCGGAACCAGGACAGCCCCGGCGCTCTCATCGTGTGAATAGTGACGATGAAGTTCAGACCCGTCAGAATCGATGAGAAGCCCGTGATAAAAATGCCTATGCCGGTCAGCAGCACGTTGCCGTTCGAATATGTCGTGCTGTAGGGCGTGTAGAAGGTCCAACCCGTGTCGACGCCTCCGCCGACTATCGCGATCAACGTGAAGACTGCTCCGACAACATAGATATACCAGCTAAGAAGATTGAGCCGCGGGAAAGCAAGATCGCGCGCTCCGATCATCAGCGGAATCAGGAAATTTCCAAGGGTCGCCGGAATCGCCGGTATGAGAAAGAAAAAGACCATCACGACGCCGTGCATCGTAAAAAAGCGGTTATAAGTCTCGGCCTGAACCAGATCGCCTTTGGGCGTAAGCAATTCAAGCCGGATCAGAACCGCAAAGAGCCCGCCTAGAAAAAAGAAAAAGGTGATCGATGCGAGATATAACAGCGCAATTCGCTTGTGATCGATCGTGAACAGCCATGATTTCAAGCCGTATCGGGCATTGATGTAATGAGTGCGAGGGGCTTTATTTTGAACTTCTGATTCCATAGTTGATAGACCCGTCAGCGCGGCTTCTTCGCCTCCGCGCCGCCCGATCGCCCGGTTTGCGGCGGCCCCGTCGGAACCGCGGCGGCGCCCATTTTGTTGGGAGGGCTCGGAGATGCGCCCGCCGGGTTTGTTCCCGTCTGCGTCTTGCCTATCGACTTGACATAAGCGACAAGCTGAAGGAGTTGTTCTTCGGTAACCAGCCCCTGGAACGTCGGCATTATCGGCTGGTATCCCTCCACAACTTTCGCCTTTGGATTCAAGATCGACTCACGCACATAAGCCTCGTCAGCCGTGACCTTTTGCCCGCCCTGCAGCGCCGCCTCTTTTCCGAAAAGTCCTTCGAGAATCGGGCCGCGGCCCTGCCCGTCGCTTCGATGACACGTCACGCACCCAAGCTGTTGAAACAGCTTTTCGCCTGAAGCGGCGAGAGCTTCGCCGGAGCCGCCGCTGAGCCAGCTCTGATATTCCGAGGGCTCCATTACATCGATCCAGCCGATCATCCCCGAATGACTTGTGCCGCAGTACTCCGCGCAAAACAGGTGATATCTTCCGGCCTCGGTAGGCTGAAACCAGATCGAGCTGTACTTCCCCGGCACGACGTCCATCTTTAGTCGAAACGCGGGCACGAATAAGCTGTGGATCACATCTTCGGTTGTCATCGTGAGCTTGATCTTTCGTCCAACCGGAATGTGAAGCTCGTTTATCTCGCGCTGGCCGTCGAGATGCTGGAATTTCCACATCCATTGTTTCGCGACCACGTAAACATCGAGCGCTTCCGAAGGCGGGCTATATCTCTTGTAATATATGCTCGCGCCCCAGGTGAATATGCCCATCGCAATGAAAAAAGGTATGACGGTCCAGACAACTTCGAGCTTTAACGAGCCCTCAACCGCTTTCGGAATCTCATCTTCGGTTCGACGGCGATACTTGACCGCAAAATAAATAATGAGGATCGTCAAAACCGCGCCGACGCCTATCGTAAGCGCCCACAAAAATCCGTACAGCGCATCCACCTCTCCGGAGTATGTCGAAGCCTGGTCGGGCGCGAATGGAACGCTCACTTGCATGACCTAAACTGCTCCCCCTTCGTTTACCGATCCAGCGTGGTCGCCGCGGCGTTTGAACACAATGAACATCGCCAGCAAAGCAATCAACGTCAGCGCCCCGCCTGCCCTTATCATGTTGATGACGATAGATCCATATTTTCCCGAGGCAGGATCGTAGTGATAGCAGTAGAGCAGAAGCTGATCGACCGGCGAGCCGATTTTTCCTTCCGACGCTTCCACCAGTCCCAGTCTGAGGTCTCGCGGTGCATATTCGATTCCGTAGAAATATCGCGCCAGCTTTCCTTCACGCGTGGCCATCATGATTCCGCTGGCATGGATGAACTGTTTTGTTGCCTCGTCCCATTTGTAATGAAACCCCGCCGCGTTGGTCAGCCGGCGGATGGAATCGCCGTCGCCGGTCAGAAAATGCCATCCATCGGCAGCGCCCTCTCTCTTATACCAGTTGAGATATGTCTGCTTTTTTTCCCGCGCAAGCTCCGGCGTCTCGCGCGGATCAAAGCTGACCGTCACCACATCGAACTCTTTTCCGATCGTGAATCGATCGAGCACGTCTAATCCGCTAGCGAGGCCGTTCAGCACCTGATTGCAGAGCATCGGACAACTGTAGTAGACGAAGGCCAGGACCACAGGCTTCTTTCCGAAGTAGTCTCCCAGCGTCACCGTTCGGCCGTTCTCATCTCGAAAAACGGTATCGAGGGGCAATTGCTCATTCAACTGCTGGTCTATTCCGACTTCGTCGAGCGCGCGCGGCTTTCCATTAGAGGTGGTCACGCTGCGACGCGGCGGAGGTCCTTGCCCCCACGATTGCGCCCGTATCAGAGCCGCATTCGCCAGATAAAGGAGCATCATCGAGCACGCGAACATACCCGTTCTCGATATCTTTCTTCGAAAAACCATAATCGTTCAGTGCGGCGGCCGTTCAGTGCGGCGGCCGTTCGCCGCTCTCTCTAACGAGACGTCTGCTTCATTTGAGGCCCCGCTTCAACACGAGCTTCTTCGCCTCTTCTATGGGGATTCGCGCGATTCCCGACTTCTGATCCACCCAGCCATAGGTGGACAGCTTTTGCTCTTCCTCGGTCTTGAAACG
>QHVH01000027.1:0-44672 GCA_003222245.1 Blastocatellia bacterium AA13
TCTGAACAGGGAGACCTCAGACAATAACGTCAAAATTCGATTCAAAGAATGGAGGGGATCATGCAACCGAGAATCGACGCCACGTCCGTCAGCCCAGGCGCGTTAAACGCGATGCTGGGATTAATTAACTATGTTCACCAGAGCGGCCTGGACAAGAAACTGCTCGACCTGATCAATCTGCGCGTTTCCCAGATCAACGGGTGCGCTTACTGCATTGACATGCATTGGAAGGATCTCCGCGCGGCCGGTGAAACCGAGCAGCGTCTTTACGGGCTGGACGCCTGGCGCGAGTCACCCTATTACAGTGGACGAGAACGCGCTGCGCTTGCGTGGGCGGAAGCGGTTACTCGCGTCGCCGATACTCACGTGCCCGATGAAGTGTTTGACGAAGCCCGCCATCACTTCAATGAAGCGGAGCTTGTTAATCTCTCACGCTCGGAGTCGTTGCGATTAACGGTTGGAACCGGCTGAACATCGCTTATAGGACCACACCTGGAAGCTATCAGCCAGCCGCCAAGAAAGAACAGCGGGCGCAAGTATGATTGCCGACCTTACACGCGACCTTCATTGAAGGAAACTGCGCGCTGTCCGACTGAAAAAAGAGCCTCTTCGCTTTTCTATTCAGGCTTAGAGTGATTGCGCGAAGAAGCGAGGGCGGGTGCTTAACTGTTTTGGGGATCTCTGCCGGGGATCATATTGTAGGCTTCAGCCGGGTTGAGTGACTTTCGAGTAGCTGGTTCGAGCTTGAGCAATACCGGGTGGGCACGCTGGGGGAGATTCTTTCGAAAGCGTGCTGTAGCGTTTGGCAGTTGTTCGAGAGCAGCGAGGGTATCACGCAGCATCGCACGCATATCCAGAGATCCTTCAGGTTGATCCAAACCCCAAAGGGCCTCCGCATAGTCGGCATCTAATTCAAACAGTTGTTGCAGCAGCCGCTGAGGGATTTCCAGAGGAGTTAAATCCATTTGATCCAGGGCACGGAACAAAGCCAGCAGATCAAGTCTGGCTGATTCCAATCGCCCCCTGAGATCAGGCGGGATTACTACTACCGGTTTCCGGCGGCCGAACACCGGGTCAGCATGAGACATCGGCAAGGCTTGGTCAACTCGAAACGATTGTTAGTCTGCTTGATAGACAGATTCGATTTAGGCGGCCAGAGAAATCATCCGTAGTTGATCCAGTAATGCCCAGTTGTCGTTTAGCAACAGCAAACGTAGAGCCAGCAATCGGCGTGCTCCAGCTTCGCTCCACCGCATCCCCGCTTGACGGAATCGAGCGTGGATAATCTGTTTATGAGCGCTCTCGACAGCACCGCTGCCGATCCCATATCCCAAACGTAGATATTGATCGTAACGCATTCGACAGGCATTGTCGGTGTAATATCGGATGAGAGCTTCCAGACTCTCACGCGCTTCCGGTGTACCAGGACGCAATCGCCGGAGCCTGCTGATGACTTGTTCTACCTTACCAGCGCGGAGGTCTTGAGCGATTCGGTGTACCCACTGGTCAGCCTTGGCTGATCCTTCGCCGTAGCACAGCCTGGCGAATCCCCAGGCGTGCTCGATGGCATGCCAAAAGTCGAGTATTTCACAACGGTTCCTGAACATACTTGCTCGGTTCCATATCCACTCCGCTCCGTCACCGACAATGACTACTACAGTGTTTGACCCCGTCCATCCCAATTCACTCAGTTGTGCCCATACCAGGTTGAATACGGCATCTGCGTTGCCCAGACAACTGACCAGGAACTTCCTCACCACTGAACGGCGTCCGGGAGAGGTCTCCACTCGTTCATTGGGCAGTAGAACTACTCCGGTTTTTACTTCACGGAAGTGGCCTTCTTCAACCGGAGGCAAGGGCGGCAGCGGTTGGCCATCCGCTCTTGTTCGTCGCCGTTTTGTCCGCACCTGCATCCCCAGCGCGCACCCATCAAACCCTGTCAACACTACTGCCGGTGCTGCCTCATCGGCAGACACCTCGCTCGGCTGTCACTGTGATACCGGCTCATCTGTTCACTATGTTGTGCCGCTGCTTCTCCTAATCGCTGCGATACTCGCCACACCCCCATCGCGCTAATCTTCACTCCCAACAATAGCCATGCCAACTCTGCCGCCAATTGATAGGGCGCTACTACCGCCAGCAACCCTAAAAGCTGCGCCATCGATCCGCTGATCCGTCCAGGCTCTACCCCAAGCACATCCAGCAACGGCCGACATTCATTCCGGCACACCCTGCATCGATATCGCCACACGCATATCTTCAGCTTTCCGAACCGCGCCCTCCAACTCACCGTCCGCCGGTCGTGCTGCTTCATTGAACCCCCGCAGTCTCTACAACTCGGCTGTGACTGTAGCAACTCCTCTGCTACCGCATTTACCCTCTGTTCGAGCGCCTCCAGCATTCGTGGCCTATACTCTTGCTCCACTTCTCGCTCCAGCGCCATGAACTTCGATTCCTCAAATAACCTAGGCCGTGCTGCCGCAGGCGCCCCTACGTGTACCGGTGCTGTACGAGGCTGACGTTGTTGCCCCAAGCGCTATTCCTCTGTGACTGGATTGCTTCCTGCGGGTTCGAGCCGCTTCCCAGCAGCCCTTTCTTCGGGACTAACTTCATTCTACCAATACATTTCCCACACACAACTCCTCCCTGTTACTTCCGAACCCTTACTTACTTCACTCTATCTCTCCCCAAAACGGTTAAACACCCCGTTTGACTCACCATATTGCATACCATAGAATTCGTTGTTGGTGTCATCGGCAGTGCCTTTGCATGCGAGAGGACCCGACCAGCCAATCCGATTTTATTAAAACTCAACAACCAGCAAGGCTCGTGCGAAAGAGTGATTTATGACCGCAATAGTCAACAAGATCGCGACGAAGATATTCGGCAGCGCTAACGAAAGATTGCTGAAGCGGCTTTGGCCGACTGTTTCAGAAATCAATTACCTGGAAGCCGAAGTCGAAAAACTGACCGACGACCAGTTGCGTGAACGCACCGCAAAGTTCCGTGAACTGGTTGAAAAACGGGTCGCCGAGACAGAGATCACCGGAGACACCCAGGCCGATATGAAAGCATCGCTGCGAACGGCGGTCGATGCGGCGCTGGACGAAGTTCTCGTCGAAGCGTTTGCGGTCGTCCGCGAGGCTTCTCGTCGAGCCATAGGCCTCAGGCACTTCGACGTTCAGCTCATAGGCGGAATGGTTCTCAATCGAGGAATGATAGCGGAGATGAAGACCGGCGAAGGCAAGACTCTTGTCGCGACGCTTCCTGCTTACCTCAACGCCATCGCGGGACGAGGCGTCCACGTGATCACCGTCAACGACTATCTCGCTAAGCGCGATACCGAGTGGATGGGTAAGATCTATCGCTTCCTGGGTCTGACCGTCGGATGCATCCAGCACGACATGGACGACATGGACCGCAAGGAAGCCTACAACGCCGACATCACCTACGGCACCAACAACGAGTTCGGCTTCGACTATCTCCGCGACAACATGAAGTTCGAGCCCTCGGCGATGGTTCAGCGCGGTCATTACTACGCCATCGTCGACGAAGTCGACTCGATCCTAATAGACGAGGCGCGAACGCCATTGATCATCTCGGGAGCCTCGGAAGAATCGACTGAAAAGTATTACGTCGCCAACGAAGCCGTCGTCCGCTTAAAGGCGGAGCAGCAAAAGCTAATAAGCCAGTTAAAGAGCGACGAAGGCGACGTCGACTTGAAGAAAGACCCGCGCCTCCTGTATCACGTCGACGAAAAACAGCATAGCGCCACGATGACAGAAGAAGGGGTCGAGGCCGCGGAGCGCATTCTCGGCGTAGGAAATTTATATGATCCTACGAATATGGAATTGCTCCACTGCGTCGAGCAATCGCTGCGGGCGCAGAGCCTCTACCATCTCGACAAACAGTACATTGTCAAAGACGGCGAGGTCATAATCGTCGACGAATTCACCGGCCGTGTGATGCCCGGGCGCCGATGGAGCGACGGTCTCCATCAGGCGGTCGAGTCAAAAGAAGGCGTGAAGATCGAGGCGGAGAACCAGACGCTCGCAACCATCACCCTTCAGAACTACTTCAGAATGTACGCCAAGCTCTCGGGCATGACCGGAACCGCCGAGACGGAAGCACAGGAATTCGCGAATATCTACAAGCTTGATGTCGCGGTCATACCGACCAACGCGGCAATGGTAAGAAAAGATTTTTCAGACATGATCTACCGGACCGAGCGCGAAAAATGGGACGCGGTTGTCAACGAGATAAAAGATATGCACGAGAAGGGGCAGCCGTCCCTGGTCGGCACCGTCTCCGTAGAAAACTCCGAGCTGCTCGCGGCCCGGCTCAAAAAGGCCCATGTTCCCCATAACGTTCTCAACGCGAAACCCGAGCACGCCGCGCGCGAAGCCGACATAGTCGCGCAAGCGGGGCGCAAGGGTCAGGTAACTATCGCCACGAATATGGCGGGACGCGGAACGGACATCCTGCTCGGCGGAAATCCCGAGTTTCTTGCAAAACAATACCTGAAGGAAAAAGAGATAAATCCGGACGATGCAACTGAGAACCAGTGGAAAGAGGCGATCGAACGCGCGCGCAAGGTAACCGACGCGGAGCACCAAGAAGTCGTTCAGGCCGGCGGCCTTCACATCCTCGGAACCGAGCGTCACGAATCTCGCCGAATTGATAATCAGCTTCGAGGCCGATCAGGCCGGCAGGGCGACCCGGGTTCCTCCCGCTTCTATCTCTCGCTCGAAGACGACCTGATGCGCATTTTTGGCGGCGAGCGCATCAAGGGACTGATGCTTCGGCTCGGAATGGAAGAAGGTGTTCCAATCGAATCGCGCCTGGTATCGAAACGAATCGAGGCCGCTCAGAAGTCGGTCGAAGGGCATAACTTTACGATAAGGAAGCACCTCCTCGAATACGACGACGTGATGAACAAGCAGCGCGAGGCTGTCTATAGCCAGCGCCGCCAGTTGTTGATGGGTTTTGATGGAGATACACCCGAGGAACAGAATAAGAATCAGAGAGACTACATACTCGGAATCGGCGAAGGCATTTTCGAGAACCTGCTCGAGCAGTATATGCCAAAGGATAAGAGACCCGATGAATGGGATCTTGTGGGACTTAAGGAGCAATTGCGAACCGTCTTTGCCTTTGATCCTGACGAGGAAGATATAGACCTGGGGTCGCTTGGACCGATCGAAGCTCGGGATGCGATTTGGCCCCGCATCGAGGAAAAGTACTCCACGAAAGAAGTCCAGGTCGGCCTGGAGTCGATTCGGAATCTCGAGCGCTACATAATGCTCAATATCGTCGACTCGCAATGGAAGGACCATCTGCTTGCGCTCGATCACCTGAAAGAGGGCATCGGCCTGCGGGGTTATGGCCAGAAGGACCCGCTCGTTGAATACAAACGCGAATCCTTCTACCTCTTCAATGCGATGCTCGATCGGATCGATACCGACACGGTTCGCTACCTTTTCAATTTCCAGGTTCAGGTCAGCGACACGGTCGAGCATCAACTGCTCGAGCGCCGTCGACGCCAGCGGCGCGGACGCGTAGCGTTTACGAAGGCAAACGAGACTGCTTTCGCGGGAGGCGAAGAGGAAATCGCCAAGCCGGTGCGTCACCAGGGACCGAGGGTCGGCCGCAATGATCCGTGCCCCTGCGGGTCCGGCAAGAAATACAAGAAGTGCTGCGGCGCGTAGAGAAGGTGTGAGGTCGTTGACGATGACTCCGTAATCGAGCCCAAGCGACAGCCCCAATTTAGGCTGGTGCGCTCTCTCGCGAAAAGGCGAATGGCTGCGCCGGCGGAGGTGTATCGTGAAGGTGACGCTCTGAAGATCTCCGGGCTCCGCGAGGGCCTTTGCGATGCTTGAGCCCGAGGGAAAAACTCTTAGGCGGTTCTTAGGCCGGGAAGCAATCCCGCTCAGCTACCCGACTGGAAACCTACTCTTATAGTTACACTGGCAAGCGAAAGGTAATCTAGCCTTGGGCTCGGATTCAAGACACTCGAGAGGATCAAAATTGGGTGAGAAGAACTCTTAGTAAGCTATTACAATCATGTTGTTTATTCCTTAGTGGATTGGGAATCGGATGGCTCATGGGTCTGTCCGTTTCCCAAGTACTATACATTATCGTTACTAGTATCTTAACTCTGGTGGTTGGCATAACCAGCACCTTGGCAAACTTGTCGAGCCATGAATCTGATACATCGACCGACAGAATGGAAGGAAAGTTAGGCTCGCAGATAAAAGTAACCCCTGTCCCTGTAGCTGTACTAATCATAGGTTTGGTAATTGGAGCTTCACTTGGAGTTTATGCTAGAACCAATGAATGGTTCGGCCCCAATGTGCAGAGTTTTGTCCGGAAATGGAAGGCCACGGGTCTAACTGAGGCTGAGATTACCCAACGACTATTCAATAATTTGTATGCCTTCCCCGCGATTGCGTCGTCTGAAGCCAATGGTTCAAATATATTGCTCAAATCTGGAAATGTCTCCGATTCTCTAGATGATACAAGAACTGAAAAAAGACCTCTCGATACAGGCAAGCCCATTCAAAAATCTAGTAAGGGCATCGAAGCCAATGTGCAACAAGGTCCATTTAACAGTCATTCTGGCCTCCTTTTCTCAACTACTTTAGAAGAATGCCAGAGACTCTATTCTTCCAGCCCCGATGAACTTAGACAGGAAATGGCGTCTTCAGGTGATCCGAGGATTTCTAGGCTAGCCAAGAGATGTGAGAATACAGCCTGTCTTAAAGCCTTAATTGAGGAGATAATATGTCCAAGAAAATAGCCCTCGTTCTTATGGCGCTATCTCTAGTTCAATTACGCGCCTATGCCCAGGACGAACATATATTTCTGGTTAAGGCGTTCGATTGCGCAAGTAAACCTTCCCAAAGATCACAAACAGGGTTTCGAGCCCAAGGAATAAGAGGGATTATTACTGCTCTACATGGGGTAGCTGATTGTCAGCGAATCGTTGTAAAAGGTGATAAAGCACTGATCCTGTTTGAGCCCTTAATAATAAGCAAGATCGATATCGAGCGCGATATGGCTTTACTCTCTTCTACAGAACTAGATTCAAAAGATCAAGGTGGTTTGGAGGTGGCTAAGAACACCACATGGAGTTCTTTGGAAAAACTCAGAGTTTATGGACACCCCTATGGAATAGCTAGATTGGATACTAGCCTGGATATACGTAAGCCGGCAGTTAGACCTCTTAAAGACCTTATTCCTCCAGGCGCGCTTCCCGATCTTAGGTCACGCAACAGCCCAAATCCATTAATCAATGTATTGAGTTTGCAAGGCAACATTCTTCCTGGTCATTCTGGCGCACCAATTGTGGATTCTCAAGGTCGCGTAATAGCTGTGGCAAATGGTGGTTTACAGAAAGGACAGGCAGGTATCTGTTGGGCTATTCCATTCGAGGATGTCGAATGGGAACCAGCGAGCTCAAATCGAGCTTTTATTTCTTTACGACACCTTCAAGTTGAGTCTCTTTTTGTTTTTGATAATAGCCTTCCTGATCTTTCCAATACCGTATCTGACACGCTCGAGGAGTTCTGTATCTCGCTCAACAAGCTTGTTGAATCAAGTCGAGTAGGTTTTATATCAATTGTAAAGCCTGGAATGTTTGATTGGAACTTCCAATCGAGAATAGATTTACCGGGCTCATCCTACAGTGACGTGATGCCTCGAACCAAGGTGGCATATGTTATGTCCAGATCAAATAAGAAGAATATAGTCGAGAGTGAATACTACAATCTCATTTACAAGCTAACGATCTGTTTACCAAAGTGGAGTCACGAAGAGTTCGTCAGGAAGAAGGAAGTACTTCAGCATCCTGGCAGGTCTTTTAAGTTAAGAGAGGGAGCAGCAGGGACAATGGTAGAGGTACATTATGATTTTGAACCTTTTCTTGATGACTTTTGGTTATGGCTCTATGTATATGCGCCTGGAGCGAAATAGGTGTTATATGGAAATAAATTACGCTCCGCTCGGCCGGCAGTGGTAGGGCCTGATGCGAGCGAAGCCGCAGCTTCCAAAGCGAAGCCGCAGCTTCCAGAAGGACATTCGCGGCGTGGAGATTCTCCACGCCGCGTCAACATTCCACGCCCATCGCTCCATATCTGGAGCGGCGTTCCTCCTCTGATATAAGAAAAATCGAGCAAATTTGAGCTTTATTGTAGCCGGCACGGCTGGCACGCCGCTTGTTATTGTTAATGCCGGTTGCACGAATGTCGTAGGGAACCTCGATGGGTCGCCGGGGGGAAATGTGGCCCATCGAGGTTAAATCATTGTTTACACCCAAAGCGAGTCAGCTTCCCGTTGAAAGCTGGTCGCGCACTCCTTGGAGGTTCTTAGCGAGGTTGGCCTTGAGGGGGCCGAGGGCGAACAGCGCCTGCACGCGAACTGCGACCAATAAGGGCCGGGCTCCCTTCCGTATCTCGCCTGCATGCTTAATTGCGGAACCCCGTCCGCAATCCTATCCCAGTATCCCTCCACAATTGAGCAGCGGCCGGAATGGTCACGTCCCCCTTGTTTCACCTCAGCTTTGCTAAGAACCTTCAAAGAACATTCAGAGCGGCACGCCGTCCAGATTCCACTCCTTCGTCTATCTCATACAAACCCAAAGCTTCAGTTTTGTCCGGCGGTTCGCGCGTGACCGGCCTGATCCAGAACTTCCCGCACTTTCCTTGCGAGTGAGTCGGGTGTGAATGGCTTTGGAAGAAATGGTCTGCCGGCTATCGAGAACCCATTCGATCCGACTACTTCATCCGTGTAGCCGGACATGAACAGCACTTTCATCTCGCTCCGAATCGAAGCTACGCGGTCCGCGAGCTCGCATCCGTTCATCTTCGGCATAACCAGATCCGTCAGCATAAGGTGAATCGGCCCGCCGTACTGCTCACAGATCAGGAGCGCTTCACGCCCGTTTGACGCCTGAAGCGCCTGGTAACCCGAGCTCGTCAGTATCTCCGTGCACAGGCTGAGAAGCGTCTCGTCATCCTCGACTACAAGTATCGTTTCGCTTCCGGCGCGAGTCGCCGCACCCGCCTCGTCGAGCGTCGATTGCTGAGATTCACTGTCGACGCGGGGCAGGTAGATCCTGAAAGTCGTCCCGATACCGATTTCTGTTTCAACGGCTATCTCACCGCCGCTCTGCTTGATGATGCCGTATACCGTAGAGAGACCCAGTCCTGTTCCCTTACCGAGTTCCTTTGTAGTGAAGAAAGGTTCGAAGATCTGCGAGGCCGTTTCCGCATCCATGCCGCAGCCGGTATCGGTAACGGAAAGCGCGACGTATTCGCCGGGCGCGAGGTTTTCGTGGGCGGAATTGTCCCCCTCCGAAACATAGACATTCCCGGTTCTGATGAAGAGCCTCCCTCCATTGGGCATTGCGTCACGAGCGTTGACCGCAAGGTTGACGATGACCTGCTCTATTTGACCGGGATCAGCTTTAACCCTGCCAAGTCCTGGAGACGAGACTGCTATGAGCTCAGTATCCTCGCCGATGAGCCGCCGCAGGAGCTTGTTCACATCGTCAACCAGCGCGCTCAGATCGATGACGACGGGGACAAGCATCTGCCTCCGGCTGAACGCAAGCAGTTGTCTCGTGAGAGACTCCGCGCGCTCTCCTGCTTTCAGCACTTGTTTGACGCGGTCATGCGCGGGGTTGCTTCGTGGCAATCCATCGAGCGCCATTTCGCAATAGCCTATAATCGCGGTGAGAAGATTATTGAAGTCGTGAGCTACTCCGCCGGCCAGGCGGCCTATTGCTTCCATTTTTTGCGAGTGAAGAAGCTGCGCCTGCAGCATCTTCCGGTCGGAGATATCGCGAATGTGTCCCTGGACGCCGATTTGTTCGCTTCGGTCGTTGAAAATCGGACCCCAGGAGCCCGAGCACCACTTTGATTTTCCGTCTCTGGTTACGAGCTTGAATTCCTCGTCGCTGCACTGCCGGCCATCCACGAGATTGAGCCATAATGTCGAAAGCTTCGTCAGGTCGTCGGGATGCACGAGCGAGAGAAACTGGTGATCGGAGGCCTCTTGCGCGGTGTAACCGGTGAGAACCTGCACGGCCGGATTTACGTAGGTGACTCGGCCTTCCAGGTTGAACGAAAAGATGACGTCCGAGGTGTTGTTGAGTATGAGACTGATTCTTTCGGCAGCTACCAGGCGCTCTTCAGCTCGAACAAAGTACAGACGACATGTGGCATAGATAATGGCAATGAGGGGAAGAGGAGCAACAAGCGCCGCTATACCTTCCTGGCCGACCGCCACGGCGGGTTCACCCGCCGCTATAGAAGGTTGGCCGATGGCCATGTGGACCAGTCCCGCGGTTGCCGCGCTCGCTATATAAGTCAGGCTCGCCCATGAGTAGTTCACCTTCCAAAGCGTGAACAACGGAACACGGCGCTTGAGTGATTGATGCGTCGCAAGCAGCAGCGAGTTCAGGAAGAAGTAAATGATCGAAAGCCCAAGCAAGGCGGCGAGGAATACAGCGCCTTTGAGCCCGCCGGCTGTGAGCCAGAAGATCTCCGTGGAAACCGAAACGGCGATTGCCATCAGCGCCGGACCGCCGAGCCTGCTGGTCCACCGATCCGAAGTCCGATATGAAACAAAAGACGCTTCCGTCACCGCTACCAGCGTCGCGCCCGCGGGCCCGAAGACGACGGCGGCCAGGAACACGAAGACATCGGCGGGCGTGATCACCGCCTGCGTTCCGGGCACTCTTGTCGGCTTCAGGCTTGCGAGCAGCGCGAGAACCATAAGCGCGGCCACGGCGAGCTTGTCGGACTCTTTGGACATGTGCAGGACCTGATCAATCGCCCACGCTGTGACCAGAAGCCCCGCACTTACGGTCGTCCACCAATAAACGCGGACGCCGCGGTTATAATCCGACATATCAATCAGAGGCCGCGCTTGTTCCACTAAGGTTCTCCGAAAGTAGCTGTTTCAGTTAAGCCTTCTGCAAGGGTCATGCCCTCTGCAAGGGTCATTCCTTCCGCGAGAGTCATACCCTCGGCCAGAGTCATTCCTTCGGCAAGTGTCATCCCTTCGGCAAGAGTCATGCCGTCGGCCGTAATAACGCCTTCAGCCAACGTCATTCCTTCCGCCAGGGTCATGCCCTGTCCTAACGCGATGCCGGCGCTCAACGAGGAGCCTGCTATGAAAACGCCGTTGATTCCTACGATCACCGCCGCATCAATGACGCCGGAGCTTATCAGGCCGCTGCTAGTAATCGAAGCCTCATTCAGCGTCACCGTGGAAGCGACCCAGACGAGCCGAGGATCATAGATCGCCTGGTACTTAGAAAATAAGCTCGTGCCGGCGAGAATATGCGAGCCGCCGGCAAAGATATACCCGCCCCATGAAAAAGTCACTCCGCCCAGGGTCGAAGAGGCATCTGGGATCGCGGCTCCGGAGGCGAGGATTGAATCGCCGACGTGCAGTTGGTTGTGCTCGATCTTGGAACTGATGTCGGTTGACAGCACTCCGGCCAAACGAATCGCTCCGTCGATGTTTAGCAGTCCGGCCCCCTGACGCGCGAGATTCGCTCCGGGCGCCTGCTGAGCCGTGTATTGTAAGATCGCTTTGATCAAGGGCGGCGTGAGACCGGGATTGCGCTGCAACATCAAGGCGACGGTTCCAGCAACCACGGGCGCGGCCACCGACGTTCCGCTTAGCTCCATGAACGCCGGTGAAATCCCGCTCTGGTGCAACTGGGGGAAGCTGCGAACAAGAAAATTATTCGTTGACTCGGCTGAAATCAACCTATTGCCCGGCGCTATAAGATCGGGTTTCAGCAGATTGTCGAATTTCTTCATGCCCAGATCGTCGAGCCAGTATCCGCGCGTCGGCCCTCGCGAGCTGAAGCTCGTCATCGAGTCGTCGCCGCGCGTGTTTGTAGAGTGAGTATTGGCAGCCCCGACAGTGATCACGGAAGGATCGTCTCCCGGTGAAGTTATGCTTCCATACTGCTCGAGACCCGCAATGGTCTTGCCGTAATTGCCTGCCGCTGCCACGACGGTGATGCCCGCAGCTATGGCCTTTCGAGCGGCGCAGCAGAGCGGATCTAAAGAATATGAGTCGCTGGACGTGGAGCCGAGGCTCAGGTTCATTACTTTGATATTACGTGCGACTCGGTTTTGAATCGCCCACTCCATACCGGCGATCACGTCGCTAACTTGCCCTAAGCCGTATTCGTCGAGCACACGAATGTCGATCAGGTTGGCGTTTGGAGCGATTCCTTCAAAGCCGGCCGATCCGGCGCTTCCTTTATTACGGCCCGCCGCGATGCCGGCTACATGAGAGCCGTGGCCGTAGCCGTCTACATTGCCGGTCAGGATCGGCAAGGGTAGGGCGGCGAGATTTTCGAACGAATTCAAAATTGAATTAGCGGAGACAATATCGACGGCGATTGCGACGCGAGACAGCAGAAGGTTCCCGCTGAAATCGGGATGATCCGCCATTATGCCTGAGTCAAGAACCGCGATCCCAACGCCGCTTCCGTCAAGTCCGCTGAAGGAGCCTAATAAGGGCTGATATATTCGCTGTAGATCGGCGCCGGTGGCAGCTTCCAGGTGGCTGGATTCTTCTCTGACGAGGCAATCGGGGCTAATGTAATCGACATCCGCCATTGTGGATATGGCGGGCAGGCTGGCCTTTGGCAGGTCCGCCAGCACGGCGTTAAAAGATGAAAACTGTTTCTTCACGAGTCCGCCCTGAAGCCCGACAGAGTGCAAAAACTCTTGCGAGGGCGGGGCGCTCGTCTGAAGGATTACCTGAACTCTTCCCAGATGGGAGTCCTCCCAAATGAGATTCACATTGTCGTCAAGAGCTTTCTTTAGATCCTTGGAGAGTTTGTTTACAGAATGGCCGCCTCCGTGTTTTTTAGGACGGCCCTTGTCGGGAATTAACAAGCTCACCGGCGCAATTAAGATGATCAGCGCTGTCCAGTTTGCCAGGAGCTGTGTCGAGATAAATCGGCTCCTTGCAAAAATCCGTCGAAAAGGCGAGCGGACGATTCGAGTGTGCCTCATGTGACCCCCTTGTAACTTCTTTACATCTTCGTCCCTGGTTCTTTTCGGTGAAGCTGAATTGCGCTCATTGTCGCGCGCAGCATTGGGGGCAACGTTAAGTTTGTCGAAGCGCTCTATAGGCGCGTATCGTTTGTGAGGGAGGGGTGTCTTGGTTGCGTCCGAGATAATGTATCAGCCATCGAAAGACGTGTCGAGGCCTGGCAAACATAGTTCACATTCATTCCGATTTAATTCTCTGAAAACAGACAGTAATCTTTACGTTTTTCCAAGTCGGTTTGGTAACTCAATTGCTCGGGCGGTTCGAGAAGAGAACGGCGCGCGATGGGAGCGGACATTCCGTCCACCCCATCACGCGCCGTTTCTGACAAAGGACTGAGTGTTACTTTGCCGCTGCCTCTGAGGATCGAGGGCCGGCATTCTTGACGTATTTATCCATCCAGTTGATCATCTCCGCCAACGTGTGAAATACGGATTCGCGGCCGGTGTATCCGTGCGCTTCATAAGGAAGAGTGACATATCGAACGGTCGCGCCGTGTCCCTTCAATGCCGCGTAGAATCGTTCCGACTGAATCGGGAAAGTACCGGAGTTGTCGTCCGCTTCGCCGTGAATCAACAGAATAGGTTCTCTTATTTTGTTCGCGTACCAGAACGGAGACATCTTCGCGTATATATCCGGCGCCTCCCAGAAGGTGCGCCGTTCGCTCTGGAAACCGAACGGAGTCAACGTTCTGTTATATGCGCCGCTGCGCGCGATTCCGGCTCGGAAAAGATCGGAATGCGCGAGCAGATTCGCCGTCATGAATGCCCCGTAGCTGTGCCCGCCGATTCCAATCCGATTGCGATCGACCACGCCCATTTCGACGACCTTGTTCACCGCGGCTTCGGCGCTGGCGACAAGCTGTTCGACATAGTTGTCGTTGGCGGTCTCGCCCGGTCCTATGATCGGCATCGTCGGATTGTCGAAGATCGCATACCCTTGCGTAAGCAGGAAGAGGTGCGATATGCCGCTTACGCGCGTGAAGCGATATGGCGAGCCTGAGATCTGTCCCGCTGTGTCCGAATCGGTGAACTCGCGAGGATACGCCCACATCAGCATCGGCAGCCGCTCGCCTTTCTTGTAGCCGGGAGGCAGGTACAGCGTGCCCGAGAGCTTCACGCCGTCCTTTCGCTGGTATGTAACGAATTCCTTCGTCACTCCGGCAAGCTGCGGCGCTGGATCTTTGAACTGAGTAATCGCCCGTTTACTGCCCGACGCAAGATCTCGAACATAGAAATTTGGAGGATCGTTCGAAGTCTCGTATTCGGTCAGCAGTGTCTTGACTTGATCGTCGAGCGGAGCGACTACTGACTCATATGCCTTCTCCCCGCAGTGGAACAGGCGCTCGGTCTTGAGGGTTTTCAGGTCGAGACGATCGAGAAACGGACGATCGCCTTCCGCCGAGGCGCCGAGACCCGAGAGATATATAGAGTCGCCGTTCTGAATTATCGCTCCTCCACCGAAGCCGCCGCCGCGGCCCCCGCCAAATCCGCGTCCGCCGTTGTCGCGCTTGACTACCGGAGTGCCGGGATTACCGTAAGAGTCCTGTTGCCTGCGATCCCATAACTTTCGAGGTTCGGCTCCTGCTTCAAGAATCCAGGTGCGAGTTCGTCGAGTAGCGCGATCCGACTCGCTTAGCAGCGCAATACCTTTTTCGGTATATGAGATTCCGCCGAATCTCCATTCCGTTTTTGTAACCTCAACCGGCGCGCCGGTGAAAGGGGCGGTCAATGCAACGACTCGGTCGTGAAACGGTACTTTGTTTCTCGGATTGCCCTCATCGAGCGCTTCTACCCAGGTTATCGTAGCCGGTTGATCGGGCCGCCAACGGTAGGCGCGCGGTCCCGCCTGCACTCCGTTGATCGGTATGCCTTCGCTTGAAGGAAGGTCGGCGATTTTCTTCACGACCTCGCCGCGGCGATTCCATATCTCGACCTCTCGCGGGAATCCGTTCATCGGAACGAGCCTCGAAAAAGGCCTCTTGATTCGCGAAACGAGTATGTACTCGCCATCCGGCGAGGCCGATATGTTCTCGAGAATCGCAGGCTTTCCCACGATGGTCTTACGGCCGGTCGCGCTGTCGATGACGGCGAGCTGGCTCGTGAAGTAGTAGTCGAAGAGATCCTCATCGTGGTTTGTTTTGATGAGATCTTCGTAGGTGGCAACCGGAGCTGCTTTGCCCCGGTTTTCCTGAATGTTCGGGCCGCTGGGAACGGCTGGGTCCGCTGGAGCCGGACCGCGGCCGGCCGGTACGAGCTGGCATATGAGGCTCGCGCCGTCCTTCAGCCAGTCGGAGGCATCGCCGCTCGTGCTGTTCAGCCTGTCCGAACCGGTCACCAATCTGGATCTCCCCGTCGCGGTGTCGGCGACCCAGAGCTCGATACCGTTCTCTTTGGTGTTAGTGAATGAGAGATGTTTGCCGTTCGGCGAAAAACTCACGTCGCCCAGGTTTGCGTTCGGAGGAACCGTTACCTTGATTTCCGATCCGTCGGCAATCGACTTGAGAGTGATTCCAGTAACTGTGCCGCCTCGCTGCTGGCGGCCGTTTGTTTTTGGATTGATTCGGGTTCCGGCGATCCGATGTATCGGTTCGGCCAGATCGGCAATCGTAGGCATGCTTCGCCGAGAGAGCAGGGCGATCGCATGATGATCCGGGGACACAATCACGCTCGGAGTCGGAGCCGCATCCAGCATATCGACTATGACTTTCGGCGGAGTTAAATAACCTGAAGCCGCGCCGGCTTGTTGTCGAGTCTGTCCATACTGGACAGCCGACGCCGTCATCAAGAGCGCAACAGCAAAGGCAAACGTTCTCTTTCGCATCGCGAACCTCCCGTTTCTCCACTGCATTTTTATTTTTTGAGAGGGGCATTCTATCAACATAGAGCCCGCTCGGCTATGAGAAAGGCGGAGAAAGCGGGAGTCCTTTGACCAAACGAAAGAGGCTGGGGCTTTGAAGGAGTAGGGGCTTGAGCCCTGATCCCATCCATCCCTGCGTCCGCCAACTACCGGTCGTGCGGCGATCCACATTCATCGGTGAGGTTCTTACTATGGAGCCTCAGATTGTCAGCCTGTATAGTTGCCTCCATCATGAGGATTACCGAGCGCCGTGCAATGACTTCCTCGCCGATTTAAGCTCGTCTTTCGCGCCGACAATTCTCCTTTACATTGATTGCCAATTCGATTATTAACTGCTCAGCCGGATTCCTGGGGGACAGGGACGTGACAATACATACCTCAACGCGCATTAAACGACGCTTGATTACGGCAGCGGTCTATTTTGCCGTCATTGGCGGCTCTTTAACTCTGGCTTCTTATCGAATGCACGCTCAGGGCGAGTTCGCGATTCAGGCGGCGCCTGGTGCGACCGTATCTAACACGCCGTCCGTAAAGCCATATTTCTCACTTTCGACGAACCGAACGTATGGGACTTATGATCGGGCTCGGGTCTGGATCAATTATCGAGGCATCGATCATCTGGATTTTCGCGTGTATCGGGTGATAGAGCCGGTGAAGTTCTTTGAACAACTAAACGATCCTCATAAGATGGGAGCCAAAGAGAAGGGCGACGTCGCCTCATCCTATCAGCAGAGCCCATCGGTGCTCGAAAAGCTCCGCGGCTTCAAGGTCTCTATCTTCACGGCGATCCGAGACTATTTCCGCAGGCAGCTGCATCACGAATCGCGCGAGGCGTTCAATCAGAAGTTTCGAAGCCAGGGTGATCGCGTGCCGCTCAACGTCGCGGATTACGCGAGAGTGCCGCTCTTGAACCCCGACCAGATGGTGAGTACCTGGCGCGAGGCGCTGCCGCCGCTCGAAAACGAATACGACACGCGGATGGTCACGCTCGGCAGGCGTGAACCCGGCGTCTACCTGGTCGAGAGCGTCAACGAAGATCTGAGAGCCTACACGATAGCCATCGTCACCGATCTGTCGCTCGTCACCAAGACTGCGCCAAGCGGGGAGATCGTCGTCTACGCCGTCGATCGAAAGAGCGGCGCTCCGCGCGAAGGAGCGCGCATCGAGATCGCCAAGGGAAAGAAGACGCTCGGGAAGGGCGTAACCGACAAGAGCGGTATCGCGAGAACAAAGGTCGAGGTCCCGAAGGAACGTAGAACTCAGGTTCCCGATGAAGATGTCGATCCCGACGCCCCCTCGAGTGAAGTCGGCAAGAACAACTTCCTGGTGCTGGCGACGGACCGCGATAACTTTGCGATCTCCGATCTTGATCCGTTCTATTTCGCGGGAGGGGGAGGAGAAGGCGAGGGAGAAGGCGAGGGAGAAGGCGAAGAAGCGAGCGAAGAGAGCGGCTCGAATGGAATCACGGGATATATCTACACGGATCGGCCCGTTTATCGGCCCGAACAGAAGGTCTACTTCAAAGGCATATTGAGAAGGCTCGGACCGGCGGGGTACGAAATTGGCTCGCGTGCCGCGAAAGTCTCTATCGAAGACCCCAACGGCGGCAAGGTATTCGAGAAGGATCTTCCGTTGTCGCCGCGCGGAACCTTCAACGGCGAGATAGGCGTCGCTTCAAATGCGGCGCTTGGAACCTACCGAATAATCGCTCGCGCCGCGGATGGAGTGACGACCAGTTATTTCGAGGTTCAGGAATACAAGAAACCCGAATACAAGGTCACCGTTTCCACTCCCAAGAAATTCGTCAACGCCGGTGAGACGACCAGCTTCAACATAGAGGCAAAGTACTTTTTCGGCGAGCCCGTCAAAAACGCCGACGTGCAGTATTACATCTATCGATCGCGCTATTACCAATGGTGGTGGTACGGCGACGAAGACAGCATCGATACCAGCGAAGACGAGAATCCGGAGGAGAGCGGGAACGAGTACGGCTACGGCAATGACATGGTAAAGGATGGACAGGCAACGCTGGACGCCAAAGGCCATTTGCAGGTCGAATTCAAAGTACCGGAGCCGGACGACAAACAGCTCTATGACTACTCATATCGTCTGGAGGCGCAGGTCACGGATTCTTCGCGCCGAACCATCGAGGCAAAGGCGAGCTTTGTAGGTACGCGGGGCAGCGTTGTAGCGCTCGCAACGACTGATCGCTACGTCTATTACAAAGACGATTATGCCAAGATCAAAATCAACACTTCCGACTATGAGGGCAAACCCGTCTCAGCGAAGGTGACGTTGAAGTTCATCAAGAGAAGCTGGGACCGCATAGAGAAAGAAGATCCGAATCACAAAAAGTACTATGAGTATTCTTACCACGAGACGGATCTATCGTCCGCCGATGTCGCCACCAGCTCTCAGGGCGACGCATTCTATGATTACAAGGTTCCCGAGCTCGGTCTGATTGAAGTGAAAGCCGTAATTCACGAAGGTAAAAGAGACGTGGTATCTCTTGGCGGCTATATCTATACGGTGGATCGCAGCGAGCGGTGGGCGGACTTCGCCGTCGAAGACTACAGCTCGATAAAGCTCGTGCCTGATAAAAAGTCGTATCAACCGGGTGACACAGCCCATGTGCTTGCGATGCTGCCCGCCGATAAGACTCACCTTCTCGTAACAACCGAGCTGTCCGGGGTCATGACTGCGCGCACGATGGAGGCCGCCTCGCGAGCCGTCATGATCGACGTGCCCATCGAAGGCCGCTTCGCACCTAACGTCTATCTCTCGGTGGCCTATGTTAAGGACGGCGAGATGGTCACACACGACAAGCTGCTGAATGTTCCGGCTCGGAATAAATTCCTAAATCTCGAAATACTGGCGGACAAGAAACAATACAAGCCGCGCGAAGCAGCCCAATATACGGTGCTGGCGCGCAATTCCGACGGCTCACCCGCGGCGGGCGCGGAGCTCAGCTTTGGTCTGGTCGACGAAGCGATATACAGCGTCAAGCCGGATCAGACGCGCGACATTCGAAAAGCGTTCTACGGCCGACGGTACAATCAAGTCAGAACGAATTTCTCGGTTTCATTCAGCTTTTCGGGCTATTCAGGCGACAAGCGGGTTCGACTGGCTTCCAACAAACCTAACTATCAGCTCGCGGATTTCAAGAATGAAGGCCAGTATGCCGAGCCGATGATTCGCAAGGATTTCAAGGACACTGCATTCTGGCAGCCCGATCTGGTGACCGGAGCGGACGGCAAGGCCGCCGTGAACGTGACTCTGCCGGACAACCTGACTACCTGGCGGGCGACGGCTCGCGCCGTCACCTCCGACACCAAAGTAGGATCGGCGATATCGAAGGTAGTGGCCCGCAAGGACCTGATCTTGCGGCTCGAGATGCCGCGGTTCCTGACCGAAGGAGATACGGTTACTCTGTCGGCAATCGTCCATAACTACATGGACTCGGACAAAGCGACCAGGATATCCATTGAGGCGACAGGCGGCAATCTTCTCGATCAGCGAGAGCATATGGTGACCATCGCCAAGCAAGGCGAGCAGCGTATCGACTGGAGAGTCGCGGCGCCGACCGTCGGCTCGGTAAAGCTCCTGGCGAAGGCGCTGACCGATAAAGAATCCGATGCCGTGGAAATGATTCTTCCGGTGGTTCCGCAGGGGCTCAAGCGAACTAAAGGCGAGGCCGTCAATATTGCAGACGAGAATTCGGAAAAGACGATCTCGCTCGATGCTCCGGCCGACGCGAACTCGGCAGCGCGCGCGCTCCGAATAGAAGCTGCGCCCTCGATAACGGGCACGTTGTTTGGAGCGCTCGATTACCTCACCTCTTACCCGTACGGCTGCACCGAACAGACGATGTCGGGCTTTCTTCCAAACGTCATCGTCGCTCAAGTACTGAAAGAGGTGAAGACCACGACCGTTCGGCCGACGAACGATCTTGCCGCCAAGGTGGAACGCGGGCTCGACCGGCTATACGGCTTCCAGCATTCGGATGGAGGCTGGGGTTGGTGGAAAGATGACAAGACCGACTCCTTTATGACGGCCTATGTAGTCGATGGCCTTACGCTGGCGAAGCGGGCCGGTTATAACGTCGATGCCGGCCGCATTGAGCGAGGACGCAACAAGCTCAGGATTCTGTTGGACCTCGGCAAGACCGAAAGCGGCGTGGCCGACGATCCGGAGACGCGCGCTTACATGATCTATGCCTGGCTCGAGAGCGGTGAAGGCACAACACGCCATCTCGAAGAGGCTTTCGATTCACGTTCATCTTTGCGGCCCTACTCTCGGGCGCTGCTTGCGCTTGCGCTAAAACTTCGAAACGATCCTCGCGCTCGCCAGGTAGCCGGCGAGATTGAAAGCTCAGCGCGCACAACCGACTTGGATGCTCACTGGGAATCCGAGCGCCAGTCGCATTGGGGTTATGTCTATGACGAAAGTATCGAAGGGACGGCGCTTTCTCTCAAGGCATTGGCAAGGATCACCCCGCGGAGTCCGCTGCTGGCCAAGGCCGCGCGCTGGCTTGTCGGAAACCGGCGTCACGGTTACTACTGGGATTCGACCAAGCACACGGCATTCGCGATATACGGACTCACCGATTATTTGAAGGTCAGCAAAGAACTGTCCGCGGACTACTCGGTCGAGGTTTACCTGAATGGAGAGCAGGTGCTGAACCGAAAGGTAAGCGAATCCGACGCGAGCTCCGGCCAGGCTTTCGTGGTCGAAAGAAAAGCGGGTCAGGCGCCCGGCTCCAATCAACTACGGATCGTGAAGCACGGCAGAGGCGTGCTCTATGTCTCGGCCACGCTGGATTACTTCACAAGGGGCGATCAAGTCGCGGCGGAGGGGTCGCAGAACCTCGCGCTCACTCGCGAGTACATGCGATTGGCGGTTAAAGAGAGCGGCGGACAGGCAAGCTGGAGCATCGAGCCGCTCGCGGGTGAGTTGCGATCCGGCGACCTGATCGTTTGCCGGCTCCGCGTCAAGGGCGCGAAGGCAGCTTATATGATGATCGAGGACCCGATACCGGCGGGCTGCGAGCAGGTCGAGAGAGTCAGCGGCATCGACCTCGACTACAATCAGGGCAGGTGGTCGGATTGGTACAACGCCCGCGAGTTTCGAGACCAGAGAACAGTATTTTTCATCGACCACTTCAGCGGCGACTCTGTGTTCCAATACGCGATGAAGGTTCAGATACCGGGCGATTTTCGAGTCGCTCCGGCGCGGGTGGAGCTGATGTACAATCCCTCGGTTCAGTCGAGCACCGCAAACACGCAGATGAAGATCAGGGATTGATCCCACGGCCGGCCGCGGCGGCAATGTTCAAGCGCGAGAAGTTCCCTGGCGGTTCAAGATTATGATCCAGAAAGTCACCCGGTCGATCGCAGGCGCCGCGCGTGGATTGTTTGGCAATTGGCGCGTGCTTCTCCTGTTCGCGCTGTTTTACAGCGCGCTTCTTGGGACCATTTACTGGTTCATCGCGACCAGAGAAGGCAGCGTGTCGCAGCTACTGCTGACTCTTTTGCTAGCTCTTCTGGCGCCCGTTCTCTTCTTTATCATTCAGACGATGGCGGTGAGCTACACGGAAGCAGAAATCAAACCCGCCGTACTGCTGCGGCTCTCTCTTCGCGAATTCTGGAAGCTCGCGCTTATGACGGCGCCGATTGTCTTGCTCGCGTGGCTGATCATATATCTCCTTGGAAAACTCGAGCCTGACGCGTCCGGGCTGGCGCGCGATGTCGCTCGTAACGTCGCTCCTCCAACGCGCCCGTCAGGCCGTGTTCTCACTCAACCGGTTCAGTGGCGCGACACGATTCTGATCGGCGCGCGATATCTTTTTCTTGGCGTCGTTTTACCATTGATGGCGGTGCATCTCTGGATAGGCGCCGCCGGATCAGAGCTTGTGAGTGCGGTAAAAGGGGCCGGGCGTTCAATCGCGAGAGCGTTCAGACCAAGCGCGGTATTGATCTACGCTCTCGGAGCTTTGCTCTTCGGCGTTCTTCCGTGGTTCCTCGTATTCACACGAACTTCGACGAAGAGTCCATGGCTTGAAGTATCGTTACTCGGGATCAGACTCGTTGCGGCCGCTGTCTTAGTGCTCGTGGCATGGCTATTGACGGTGGGCGCGCTTCGAGTGAACTCGGCAGGCGGGCAGTCAGGCGATGAAGCTCGATAAAGAGCTACTGGGTGTAATACGCGGAAGCGATCGAGCCGCCTCACTCGCTTTCCTATGTTTCTGCTGCTTCGTTTTTCTTGGCGGGTGCGCTCGTCATAGATCGCGCGAGAAACCCGAGTCATCAGCTTCCACCGCGCCGAGCTTGAGTCCTGATGCGTTCGACGCCGCGCTCGAACAGGCGGCAACCGAAGCGCTGAAGGGTTACGAAGGCGCTTGCGTCGTTATGGACCCCCAGACCGGGCGCATTCGGGCTGTCGTGAACCCGCGGCTCGCGTTTGAGCAGACCTTCCCGCCGGGTTCGACTATCAAGGCCTTCACAGCGCTCACCGCGCTCAAGTCGGGTCTGATTGATTCAGAGACTCGGTCGCAGTGCAGACAGAAATTTTCGAGACCGGGTTTCGAGATTGTCTGCTCTCATCCCAGGAGCGACTCGCCTTTCAGTCTTTCGCAGGCAATCGCCTATTCGTGCAATTACTACTTCGCGACGCTGGGAGAGCGGCTCGGCGAGGATGCCTTCAACACCACGCTGGCATCGTTCGGATTCGGCGAGCGCACGGGAATAAACGCGTCGAGTGAATCGCCTGGAACCCTCAAGCGCGGTGTCATGACGGTAAAGGATCCTCTTGGAGAAGGTGATCACTTGCTGGTTACGCCGATTCAATTGATCACTGCCTATGCAGCCGTCATCAACGGAGGCCGCCTATTCAGGCCTCGTCTGGCCGGTTCGGCAGGTTTTGCTTCAGAGATCAGGACGACAATCCATGTAGCCGACTGGCAGCGCGCGCTCATTGTCGAAGGCATGCAAGGAGCAGTCAGATACGGAACCGCCGCTCGGGCGCAGCTAACAAACTTGCCTATACACGCATTTGGGAAAACGGGGACGTCTGCGTCGAGCAACGGGTTTCGGACGAACGGATGGTTTGTAGGATTTGCGATAGATCCGGTGTTCGGATCGGATCCCGAACCGGACGCTGTTAGTTTGGCAGTGCTGGTATTCCTGAAGAATGGCCGCGGTTCGGACTGCGCCGAAGTCTCGCGCCGAATCTTCGAAGAGTATGCGATGCAGAGCGCGGAAGCAGCGCCCGCTCGTCATGCGGCTGTTCCGAGCGCTACATCGGATCATAAAATCGATTTACACGAATATGGACCCGGCGCGACAGGATACTCGTTAGCGAATCTCAACTTCGCGCATTCGGCGGTCTATTCCGAACCGTTGATCAAAGTTCGGATGATTAGAGAAGGAACAACAAGAATAGTAGGTTTGGAAGACTACGTAGTCGGTAATCTTGTTGCCGAGTCGTCTCTCGAAACTGAGCCGGAAGCCTTGAAAGCACAGGCGGTAGTAAGCCGCACCTACGCGCTAAAGAATAGAGGACGCCACGCGGCTGACGGTTATGATTATTGCAGCTTGACTCACTGTCAGCTCTACGCCGATCCGGCCCGCGCTCGTATAAGCGCCCAGCGAAGAGGGGTCTTCGATCAGGCCGTGAAGGATACTGCGAACGTTGTGTTGCGAGATGCCGCTGGAAATCCGGCCGACGCATACTTCAGCGCCTCCTGCGGGGGCTTCACCGCTAACATCAAGTCCTTATGGGGAGTGGAGGCGCCCCAATATCTCCGAGGCGTTCGGGATGATTACTGCACGGGCGAGTTGAACGGCGCCTGGACCGATACCATTCCGGCCGCCAGGCTTGCGCGGGCGCTGTCGCGGGACTCGAGGACCGACATAGGCCCAAGCATTGAATCGATCGCAATTCTGAAACGCGACCGCACCGGGCGTGTGGAGGAAATAGCGTTGGAGGGCGCCAGACGAAAGATCGTCGGCGGCTGGGAGTTCAAGATCATTGTGGGCCGCGCACTGGGATGGAACATTCTCAAGAGCTCCAAATTCAATATCACTCGAAGCGGTAATAACTTTGTATTTCACGGCAGCGGATTCGGGCACGGCCTCGGACTCTGTCAGGCGGGCGCTCACGTGATGGCGCTTCGAGGAGCGCCGTACCAGCGTATACTCGAGCACTACTTTCCGGGCGTAACCATCGGCGGCTCCGTAAGGAACTCCCGTGCCGGTCCCATGAATGTCACACATGCCTCATATGAGCAACTGAACAGCGAAGCATTGGACAAGCGGTTTCAAAATAGGAGCCTGAGCCTATCGAGCGAGCATTTCAGAATTCTTTATCCATCCACGACCATTCGTTCGGAGGTCGAATCGGCGCTTCGAATTCTCGAGAGGGCATGGAGCGAAATGCAAACCAGGCTCCTGGAAGCCGGACTGGCCGATACGACGCCTGCTGCCGTCACTGTTGTGGTTCACGGGACGACGGGGGATTTTGTCTCGGCTACCGGAGAGCCTGCATGGGCCGCTGGAGCAACGCGAGGCAATAACATTCAACTCCAGCCGCTCGCGCTGCTCCACCGTCGCGGCGTGCTCACACAGTCGCTATTCCATGAATATGCACATGTTGTGATTGAAATTCTTTCAAAGGGAGATTGTCCAAGGTGGCTGGCGGAAGGAGCGGCCGCATTCTTTGCAGGCGAAGCGAGATTGCTCGCGCAATACAAACCGAAACGACCGCTCGACGTAAAAGAGATCGACTCTCGACTCAAAAGCGCAACTAATGAAACCGAAGCACGCATGCTCTATGCGGCGGCCTTCGAAGCCGTGCTGAGGATAGTGCGCGCCGATGGCGAAGCGGCTCTATGGCGCAAAGTGAGAGCAACTAAATCCGCGGCGGCTTCACCACCGGAGTCTCGGTATTTTCAGTTGTCGATGATTTGCCATGACGCGGCCTTTCGGAGAGTTCCTCTCGTGTAATCACTCCGTCGTGGTTCTTATCGAACCGGTCGAAGGCTTTTGAATTTCTCGTCCATTCGTCGCGTGAGATCTGCCCGTCGTTGTTCTTGTCGAGCTTTCGGATGGCCTTGTCGGGAAAGCGGCGTCTGCGCTCGGCACGACCGCGAGCGGCATTCGCCGCTTCTTCGCGAGAAATGAATCCGTCATGGTTTTGATCAAGGCGATCAAAGGCGCGTGGGCGCCGTTGCCATTCGTCCCTGGAGATTTGACCATCTCCATTCTTATCGGCTAGCTGAAACAGTTTTTGCGGGTGATTATGGCGGTTGGTCTTTGGAGATTGAATTTGTCCCATCGAGGTGACGGGCAGAAGAAAGGCAAAAGTCACTATTGGCAAAAAATTACGTCGCATAAACATCCTCCTGGCCGTATTCGGTATCCCGGCCTGACTACTTAGCAATTCCAAGGTTTTTAGAGCCCTCGCCCTTTTAAAAAGTCGGGAAACCGGATGAAGTGTTTTTGTGGGGAATAAAGAAAGTAATACGGGTAGGATTCGTCGATCGAACCCTACCCGTATCTGGCTGAATTATTTATTGGCCTTCGGCTTAGCGCTTTGGTCGGGAATTATTACCTTCGATAACCGAACTGACGATATCCCTGAGCGTAGCCCCTGACGAAGCCGTTCCTGTATGCGGCGTCTCCGCTTCGGAAGTGGCTGGAGTTATTTGGATTATACGATCGGCCGCTTCGGGAGTCTTCCTGTCCTCTGTTCAAGCCATCGCTGAACCCTCTCTGTTCCTCGAAACTGGAGCCGCCTACTCGGCCATAGCTGCCGTAGCTACCATAGTACGGGTAAGGCCTGGAGTAAACGTACGGTCTCGGAACAACCACTACTCGCCCGCGGTTGTGATCCCAATCTCTGCCTCGCAACCGGTCTCGATCACGGTCCCAGTCGCGGCCCCGATCACGGTCGCGATGCCAGTCTCGGTCTACTCTCTCGGTCCGCCGCTGTTCAGATACTCGGTCTCTTCCGCGATCATCACGTCGCTGAGCCTGTGCTGTAGTTCCGGTAACCAACGCGGCCCCAAATACGAGAACCAGCGCTACCGCCGTTCCTGAAAATCTTGGTCTGAAACGTCTTAAGTTCATGATTGTCCACCTTTCTTCAGGAGGGCTTGTCTTTCAAGCGCCTCCGGTTAAGAAGTAAACAAAGGCCGTGCCAAAAAGCTCCGCCGGCCCGGTCTACAACTCGCGCCAACTAATCCGGTCACGGGACACATCGCGATCTAATGATCTCAACAGATGCGGCCGTACGAGATGACCAGGGTAAATCCTGAGGAGCCGGACAGAGACGCTCCGGCAAACGGCGGCGATACCGAAAACGGTGAGAGAAACACGAACTGGTGCATGCCCTATTGCGCGACCCGCTGATGAGGTAGAATCCGGGGGATGACAAATGAAGCTCTTGAAGCGAGAAAGTTGCTGTATTCCGAAAGTGTCGGCGTGTTGTCAACGCACTCAACCGACATTCCTGGTTATCCCTTTGGTTCGATAACGCCATTCACGCTAAATCATCAAGGTGAACCCGTAATTCTTATTAGCGATATCGCGCAACATACGCGGAACATAAAGGCGGACAATAAGATTTCCTTAACCGTATTCGATCAATACGCCTCGGATCCGCAGTCGGCGGGCCGGATTACCTGGATTGGAGATGCAGAGCCGATTGACGAGACCGACTCTAGAGCGCGCGAACGTTATTTGCGCTATTTCCCAGCGGCTGCAAGCTACTTTGATACTCACGATTTTTCCTTCTATCGCCTTAATCTGAAGCGTGCCAGATTCATCGGCGGCTTCGGGCGAATCTACTGGATCGACCCGCCGGATATGCTACGGATGAATCCGTTTCGAGAAACAGAGGGCGATATCATCGAACATATGAACAATGATCACGGCGAGGCATTACTCCATTATGCGAACGTCATTAAAAAGGTGAACGTTCAGGACATCGCGATGACGGGAATAGACGGCGATGGCTTTGATATGCGCGGTGACGGTCGAAAGCTCAGGATAGATTTCGAGTCGCCGATCTCAACGGTCGAGGAGGCGCGAGCCGTTCTTATTAGGCTTGCTCGAACGCAACAGGCCGGTTCCACGCCTTGAATTAATCGGCAGCCTGATCTTCTTCGGCGCCCCACGCGCTCGCGCTGTTCAATAAATCGATTGTGGCCTGATCCAGCTTCAGGTTTGTCGCACCGATAAGCTGCGCAAGCTGATCCAAATTCGTCGCGCTGGCGATGGGAGCAGTGATTCCGGGTCTGGCAATCAGCCACGCCAAAGATACGCTCGCGGGGCTGGAGTTGAGTTCCTTTGCGGCTCGATCCAGAGCGCTCAAAATTCTGAAGCCGCGATCGTTCAGGTATCGCTTCACACCGCCGCCGCGGACACTCTTTGAGAGATCCTCTTCCGCGCGGTACTTGCCCGATAGAAAGCCCCTGGCAAGAGAGAAGTAGGGGATTACACCCAGCTTTCTCTCTGCGCAAAATGGCTCGAGGTCTCTTTCATAGCTTTCGCGGTCGTAAAGATTATAGTGCGGCTGAAGACTCTGATAGGCCGGATAGCCGAGCCGGCCGCTGGTCGCAAGCGCTTGGGCAAGCCGCTCCGCGCCATAGTTCGAAGCGCCGATAGCCCTGATCTTTCCCTGCTCCGCCAGTTGCGCGTACCCGCCAAGGGTCTCTTCGATCGGGGTGTCGGTATCGTCGATGTGAGACTGGTACAAATCTATGTAATCCGTTTGTAATCTAGCGAGTGACCTCTCGGCCGACTGAAGAATATGTTTCCGCGAAAGGCCCTTTTCGGAAGGGCTCATCTCCATTCCCACCTTCGTGGCTATGACGATCTTCTCGCGCTTCCCCGTGCGCTTCAGCCATTTTCCAATGACTGTTTCGGATTCTCCGCCGGTATGACCAGGCGCCCAGACCGAATAAACATCGGCCGTATCGACGAGGTTCAGGCCCGAATCAATAAATGCATCCAGTAACCTGAAGCTCATATTCTCGTCCGCGGTCCATCCGAAGACGTTGCCTCCAAGAGCCAGCGGTGCGATCTCTAATCCCGACGTGCCGAGCTGCCGCGTTTTCATGTACATTCTCCGATACAAGATTTAATTCAAGCGCCGAAGCTATCCATGCAACGGTAGATTAGCGCAACTGTAGATTAGCACTTCAAAACTCGCGGCAATAGGTCTGTGATCGAGAACTTGATGCGAGCAATGATCCGTTTCTTTTCTTTGCATAGCGCTGGTATAGTGGCTGGAGACCGAGGTCAGCGGTCGCTCCGCCGGAGTCGCGAATCTCTCCAATGCCCCAGTATTTGTGAAGGTAATTAGAGGCGTGGTCATCCCGTTGATGGATGATAAATGTCGCGCTCTGAAAAACTGAAACCCCAGTACATAGGTGAGGCGATGCAATGGCAAACGCAAGCAATTTGGGAGCAAACCCGTGGTCGGAGATTCTTCGGGGATCCCATCTATGTTACCTCTACGAAAGTAACCAAAGCCTGCTCGATACGCTGATTCCATTTCTCGAAGCGGGTCTACGGAGAAATGAATACTGCTTGTGGGTGACGCCGGACTTTCTTAGCGTATCCGAGGCGAAACATCACCTCGTGAATGCCTTCACCGGATCAGACCGCCGCCTCACCGATAAGGGCATAGAGATCATCCAGCACGGCGACTGGTATCAGCGCGGCGATGCGCTCGATCTGGAAAAAGTAATGATCGGCTGGAACGAGAAGCTCAGGACGGCGCTGGAACAGGGCTACGCCGGCCTGACCGTCACCGGCGATATGTCATGGCTCGGGGCCGACAATTGGTCTAGTTTTCTCGCGTACGAAGAGCAACTCAATACATCTATTAAAAATCAACTCACTACGTTTCTGTGCACCTATCCTGCTTCGCGCCGTTCGGCTGCGGAAGTACTCGACGTGGCGGCTGCCCACGATTGCTTTATCGCCGGCCGAGGGGGAGAGCCGCTGGTACTACAGACTCTTCGCCGCAACGTTGGAGAGGATTTAAGAGCGGAGAAGAGTGCCCATGATTCCGTGGCTGAACTCGCTGCCTTGAGCGGCGCGGCAATGAAGGTTGCTGAACCCGCGATAACAGACGAAGCGCCGGCTGGCGCCGAAGAGCGCTTTCGGAGCTATTTCGAGCTTGGGCTCGTGGGTATGGCGGTCGCTTCTTCGAATCAGGCATACATAGAGCTCAACAACAAAATGTGCGAGATTCTCGGATATGAACGGCCCGAGTTATTGGGAATGACATGGCTCGACCTGATGCATCCGGAGGACCGGCCTTTAAACCTTGAAAGACTCGATCGCGTACTCGCCGGCGAGATGGACGGATATTCGATGGACCAGCGTTTCATCCGGAGAAACGGCCGGGTCATCGACACTACAATATCAGTCAAGGCACAGAGGAAGGCCGATGGATCGATCGACTACTTCGTGCTGCTGCTGGAGGACGTGACCGCCAGGAAATCGGCTGACGCGGCACTCCGCGAATCGGAAGAACGCTATCGTCTGCTCTTCGAAAGCAACCCGCATCCCATATGGGTGCTCGATCTGGAGACCCTGGCATTTCTCGATGTCAATGGGGCCGCGCTTCTACACTACGGCTACTCGCGTGAAGAGTTCTTGAAGATGACCGCGCGAGACATCAGGCCGCCCGAAGACATATCCCGACTCGAAACTAGATTGGCGGACTGGTCCCAGGGATCGTTCAAGGCCTCGCCGTGGAGACACCTCAAAAAAGACGGAACCATAATCGAAGTCGAAGTCAACAGCCATCTGTTTACTTACGCTCGTCGATCCGCGTGCGTCGTTCTTGTGAACGACGTAACGTCCCGCAATCGGGCGGAGGCCGCGATCAGAAACGCGGAAGCCAAGTACCGCAGTATATTTGAGAATGCCGTCGAGGGTATTTTTCAGTTCAGTCTTGACGGCAAGTTTCTCGCGGCGAATCCGGCGACGGCCCGGATACTCGGCTTCGAGTCCGCTGAAGAGCTCATAGCCTGTACGAACATCGAAACCGATCATTATGTCGACAAGGATTCCTGGCGCGAGCTGCACCGGATGCTCGAAGACACAGGCGAGGCAAAGAATCTCGAATGCGAAGTCTTTCGTAAGGATGGCAGTATCATTTGGGTCGTCGAGAATATTCGGGCTATCCGCGATGAATCCGGGGCTATAGCTTATTGCGAAGGCTCGTTCGAGGACATAACCGAACGAAAAGTACTCGAAGAACAGCTAAGGCAGGCCGTAAAAATGGAAGCCATCGGCCAGTTAGCGGGAGGAATCGCTCACGATTTCAACAACCTTCTGATTGCAATCACCGGCTACGGAGAGCTTGCGATCAAGAGGCTCACCTCCGACGATCCTCTGCGGCGAGATATTGAAGGGATAATGAGAGCCGGCGAGCGCGCGGCTTCGCTAACGGCCCAGTTACTCGCATTCAGTCGAAAACAAGTCCTGCAGCCGCGAGTCCTGAATCTCAACTCCGTCGTTTCCGAGACAGAAGGGATGTTGAGGCGGCTCATAGGCGAGAATATAGAGCTGAGGACCGCGCTTACTCCGGGCCTCGGAAGCATAAGGGCCGATCCGGGACAGATAGAGCAGGTGATCGTCAATCTTGCGGTAAACGCCCGCGACGCGATGCCCCTAGGAGGGACTCTCACGATTGAAACTGAAAACATACGCCTGGATGGGCCCTATCGCACGCGACGTATAGCACTGGAGCCTGGCCTTTACGTTGCGCTTGCCGTCAGCGATACGGGCGGCGGCATCGACGAACAGACTCTTCGCCGCATCTTCGAGCCTTTCTTTACGACCAAGGAGACCGGCAAGGGAACCGGGCTGGGGCTGTCGACCGTCTACGGCATTGTAAAACAGTCCGGCGGCGACATCCTTGTATACAGTGAAGTAGGAAGAGGAACGACCTTCAGAATCTACCTGCCGAGGCTCGTTGAAGATCCCGACGAGAACAGTTATCAGAAGGCGCCCGAAGCAACGCTGCGAGGAAGCGAAACCATTCTGATGGCCGAAGACGATGAGATGGTGAGAACGATTGCACGTGAGATCCTGGAATCATACGGCTACAAAGTTCTGGATGCCGCGCACGGGGATGCAGCCATCCTGGTCTGCGCTCTCTATGTCGATCCTATCGACTTGCTCGTAAGCGATGTCGTCATGCCGAAAATGAGCGGTACGGAACTGGCCGGCCGCTTAACGGAGGCGCGGCCCGAGCTCAAGGTGCTTTATATGTCGGGCTACACCGACAATGCGGTTGTTCACCGGCAGGTGCTGGATAATCGGGCCAGCTTTATTCAAAAGCCCTTCACGCCCGAGGCATTCGCTCGAAAGGTGCGCGAAGTGCTGGACGCGCCATGAGCATTCGTTGCTGTCGATATCTATTGTCTGGCTGCTCTTGAATGTCTAAGTCTGGACAGCGACGGCTCGAAACGAATGCGTTGCGTTCCTCCCAAAATCGTTAAGCCCGCGGAATACTCGACTGCCCCCGCGCGCTACCGCCACGCCGCGAGTTGCTATACACTCCTGAGCTGATCTTGAGTTAGAGCCGATCGAGGCGGCCGCCAAACCGCTCCAGTAGAGTTCGAGTCGCATTGCCATGCCTGTTGGTTCTTCAAATCATTTCGATCTGGTCGTGATTGGCAGCGGACCTGCCGGCCAGAAGGGAGCGATTGCGGCCGCAAAGCTGGGCAAGCGCGTAGCCGTGGTAGACCGCACTGAGATGATCGGCGGCGTCTGTCTCCACACCGGGACTATTCCGAGCAAAACATTGCGCGAAGGTATTCTCTATCTGACTGGGTTCAGACAACGCGCGTTTTACGGACGCGACTACACTCTCAAAGAAAATATAGGCATTCAGGATCTGACCTCCCGCGTTGCTACGGTGATAACGAGGGAGATGGGGGTGATCCGCGAGCAGCTCAACAGAAACGACGTTACGACCATTCACGGACGCGGCCGCTTTGTCGATCCTCACACTATCCAGGTGGAGGGCGATAGCAACGAAGCACTGACCGCTGATTACGTATTGATTACGTGCGGCACTCGCGCCGCCCGGGCGGCGGAGATTCCATTTGACGGCAAACGCGTCTTTGACGCCGATCAACTGGGGCAAGTCGAAGCCCTGCCCCGCGAGCTGATCGTAGTCGGAGCCGGGGTCATCGGGCTCGAGTACGCTTCAATGCTGTCGGCCCTTAATGTCGTTGTGACGGTTATAGAACAACGGCCGACGATCCTGGACTTTGTAGATCAGGAAATAATCGAAGCCCTTTGTTATCAGATGAGGCGACGCGGCGCGGTGTTCAGGCTCGGCGAAAAGGTCACGAACATACAAGTCGACGAAAGCGGCATAGTTCACGCGCATCTCGAAAGCGAGAAACGGGTGCGCGCGCAGGGGCTCCTCTACGCGGTCGGACGCCAGGCCAACACCGACTCGCTCGATCTGGAAGCCGCGCAGTTAAAAGCAGATTCACGCGGCCGCATCAAAATCAACGAGTACTTTCAAACCGAAATTCCTCATATCTACGCGGCGGGCGATTGCGTGGGATTTCCGTCGCTTGCTTCGACCTCGATGGAGCAAGGCCGCCTTGCCGCGCACCATATGTTTCAGGCGCCTATGCCCGTGAAGCCGCTCGTCTTTCCGTACGGAATCTACACGATTCCCGAAATATCAATGATCGGAAAAACCGAGCGTGAGTTGACCGAAGCGCGCGTTCCATATGAGGTCGGCATCGCCCAGTATGAAGAGATCGCCAAGGGACAAATGATCGGTGATGACACCGGTATGCTCAAGATTTTGTTTCATCCCGATACGCTGAAGGTGCTCGGAGTTCATGCGATAGGCGAGAGCGCCACCGAGATAATTCACATCGGACAAACGGTCATGTCGCTCGAAGGCACGATGGAGTTTTTCCGCGACAGCGTATTCAACTATCCGACATTCGCCGAAGCATACAAAGTCGCCGCGCTGAACGGCCTGAACAAACTCTGAGCTTCACACCCGCATGTAGTCGTACTCTTCTCTCACGTTGTCCATGAAGAACTTGCCTTTCGACGATGCCTGACTCATCTGTTTAAAAACGGAGTCTGGAACATCGTAGTAGTTGTAAACGCCTCCGTTTTGAAACTCCACCCGGAGAATCTCTTTTCTTCCGTCATAGCAGAAGCGGACGATGCTCGACGATTCCGGACTCTCTATGCAGTCCATGTTGTTTCCTTCGCTTTTTCAAATGAGCCGGTGCTACGGCTCTCATATGGCTGTGCGCGCTTGACTTTTCTTCCCGTTGTAATAGAGTCACCTCCTTACCACATCACGGGGGAAATGTGTCGTGAAACGATTATCGCTCTATCTTATGCTGGCCGCCATGTTGAGCCCGGCTCTGTTAGCCGGCCGCAATCAAATTCAAGCATTCACGCGAACTCGCGCAGGCGCGCTCGAAACCAACGGGCTGACGCAGGAGCAGGCGTCTCATTTCGCCGCTCTCGCGTTGAAATGCATCCGCAAGGAATATCCGAACAAGCCCGACCATACTATCAACGATTCCGGCGACGTTAAGAGCCCCCGCTCTATGCATCCTTCCTTCTATGGCTGCTATGACTGGCATTCTTCGGTTCATGGGCACTGGATGCTGGTAAGATTGCTGCGCCTGTTTCCGAAGCTGTCCGAAGCTCGAGAAATTCGCGACGCCCTGAATGCCAATCTAAGCTCGCGGAATATCGCGGTCGAAGTAGCGTATCTCGGGCAGGAAAATCGCCAGTCTTTCGAGCGCACTTATGGATGGGCGTGGCTCCTGAAGCTGGCCGAAGAGCTACACCGTTGGAACGATCTGGACGGCGCCGCGTGGTCCAAGAACCTGAAAACCTTAGCCGACAGTTTAGTAGAGAGGTATCTTGCGTTTCTGCCGAAGCAGACTTATCCGATTCGCACTGGAGTTCATCCGAATACGGCTTTCGGACTTGCCTTTGCATTCGATTACGCCCGAACCGTGGGAGACAAGAAGCTGGCCGCCCTGATCGAGGAGCGCAGCCGCACCTATTTTCAAGGCGACTTGAACTATCCGGCTTCGTGGGAGCCCGGCGGTGAAGACTTCTTTTCGGCTGCGTTGATGGAAGCGGACCTCATGCGCCGCGTGCTCAAACCCGCTGAGTTTCAAACTTGGTTTCACCGATTTCTACCGGCAGTATCAAGGGGAGAGCCGAAGTCATTGATTCATCCGGCGGTGGTTTCCGATCGCAGCGATCCGAAGTTGGTTCATCTGGACGGATTGAATCTCAGCCGAGCCTGGTGCATGCGCAGCATCGCCTCGGCGCTTCCCAAGACCGATCCGGCCCGCGGAGTCCTCGCTCGCGCCGCGGCCCAACACGCCGGCGATGCATTGTCGCACGTCGCTAGCGGGGACTACGCGGGGGAGCACTGGCTCGCATCCTTCGCGGTCTATTTGCTTTCGACACCCGAGCCATGAGAGCTACGGTCCGTAGTATTAGACGCCCGGCCGCCCTAAAGCCGACCTTTGTTGCGCGCTCGGTTGTCGATCGCGCCATCCTCTTTTGCCGTCATCACGCCTGCTTAACTTTTCGCGGTCCAGCGTGCTAGTGTAAGCGCTCTACGGGGTCTCTCCGGATGCTGATAACCGACGCTCTCAAGCGGCTCATAGATCGCGGAAACCTGACTATGTCGGAGGCGGAGGCCGTGCTCGAACAGATCATGACCGGGCAATGCACGGACACTCAGATAGCTTCGTTCCTGACCGCTCTCCGCATGAAAGGCGAGACCGTTGAAGAGGTCACGGGCTTTGCCCGAGTGATGCGTAATCGAGCCACCGTTGTAGCGCCGCAATCGGTAGTGCGAGCCGATCTGACGGGAACCGGACGAGAAGCGCTCATCGACACTTGCGGCACGGGCGGAGATGTTAGCGGGAGTTTTAATGTCTCAACGGCGACGGCTCTCGTCGTTGCTGGAGCGGGCGTTCGAGTTGCCAAGCACGGCAACAGGTCGGCCTCGAGTCAGTGTGGAAGCGCCGATGTCATGGAAGCGCTCGGAGTCAGAATCGATCTCACTCCGCGCCAGATTGCCGATTGCATCGACAGAGTAGGAATCGGATTCCTTCACGCACCACACCTTCATGCGTCAATGAAACACGTAGCCCGCGCCCGCAAGGAGATGGGCATCCGAACTATCTTCAATATGCTGGGACCGCTTACGAATCCGGCCGGGGCGGGCGCTCAACTCATCGGCGTATACGCGGCCCATTTGACGCTCCTCTTCGCCGAGGTACTGCGAGGACTGGGCACGACAAGGGCGGTGATCGTTCACGGCACGGACGGTATGGACGAGATCACAATCACTGGAGAGACCCTGGTTACCGAGCTGCGCAGCGGTGAGATACATAGCTACTCGGTGAAACCCGAAGACTTCGGAATGAGCCGCGCCGGCATTGCCGACATACGCGGCGGCGATGCCGAACAAAATGCCGGAATAATTCGAGAGATTCTCGAAGGCGTTGCCGGTCCTCGCCGAGACATCGTGGTGCTTAACGCGGCCGCCGCTTTGATGGCGAGCAGCCGAGCCAAAGATCTTCACGAAGGCGTAACAATGGCCAGGAGCGTCATCGACGACCAGCGGGCCAAGATGAAATTGCGCCAGTTGATTGAATTTACAAGTTCGTTGGAACTTTGACGGAAATTCAAAAGCGCGATTTCCGGAAGTAATCGATCGCGTTAATTGAATTCACCAATGGGAATTCTCAGTTCATGGCGGGCGTTCAATTTACTTTAGCTTGAGACTATCTACCTTCCAAACAGGAACCATCTCTTCTTTTTGCTCGGCAGCACAGGATCAAATCGATAGGGTATCGGTTTCCCTTCCACAACTGCTCGCGGATTAGCGTCAACCAGCGCTTGCGCCACTTCATCGCCGACCAGCTTCGATGTTGCCGCAACAGCGTTGGACAGCCCTGGGAGCCGGTTTCGCGTGTTATGGCAGTCGCTGGCGATGATATGAATGAGCCCGTGCTCGATCATAAGCCGTGCGGTCTTTTGAACCATCTTACCGAACTGTCCCAAGATAGATCCGGAATCGACCTGCCCCAGAACGCCCATCTCGACCATACCGAAAAACCGTTCCGGTTCAGCGATCAGCACGCGGTTGCGCTCCGGATGCGCTATGACAGGGGTTATTTGATTGCTCATTAACTCGAAGAGCACGCGCTCGCTTCCAACCGGAGCGATCAAATGAGGAAATTCAATAAGCGCGTATGGGCCTCCGGCGAGTGTTGGAGCGCTCTTGTCGAGGCATACATGTTTGATAACGTCGTGAGTAAATCGCAGCTCGCAGCCAAGCTCGATTCTCGGCCTACCGTTCAGCCTCGAATTAAGCAGATCGATTTTCGTCCGTAGACTGGATAGGGTATGAGTTTCATGAACGCTGTCGTGTGCGTGCGGCGTCGCAACCATAACGGTGACGCCGTCTCCGGCCGAGAGCATACCCATTTCAACCGCTTCATCAAGATCGTGGGCGCCGTCGTCAGTCTCCGGCAGGATATGAGAGTGAATATCAATCATCTAGCGGCGATTCTAACTCAACTTCCTCAGTTTAGCCCTACCCCCCGCGTGCACATAGTGGGGGCGCAGCCCAGCCTGATAAGCGTGAGTCTTCAGCCGAAATACCTTCACCACAATTAACCCGTGCAAGACCGCGTCCGATCTTCTCGGGAATGGCTCCCTTATTTCCCTGGAGCCAACCCCCTCCGCATCGAGTGAGTGTAATGCGTTGGCCATGGTCAGCTAGGTGGCTATTTCGGGTGAATAGTCACGCCTCTCAAAGTCAAGGTAGGCATAGAGGGGTCGCACATAGAAGTCTTTCAATGGCTCATTCTTTTTGATGGAGGATTCGTAGGGGCCGATGATATCAAACTTGCCGAGGGCAACCGCTATAGTGCGATCGCGCGCCATCGAGGAGCGTGACTCAACTTCGTAGTAGACATCTGGTCTTCGAGCGCTTACCAACCGGATATCGTATTCGCCTTCAGGGCTCCGAAACTCGTCGGTCCGAACAGAGTCGTAGAGATTTACGACCCACTGATCTGCGAGGCCCTGATTCTTGAGATACCTGTCGAGCAAAGTTTTTATTGTTATTTCCGCTATGCTTCCCATGAGCTGTTTTTGATACTTCAACCGATGACTGCGAGGCTCACCTGACTGCGATTCGTCCCGCGTGTGTGGGATCTTCTTTTCGGTGTAGGTCGCTGCAAGCGCCAAAACTGGTGCGACGTCTTCAGTCTTTAGTCTAGCGATCTGCCAGGGCTTGGCCCCGATGTTTATTTCCTCAACTGCGAACGGACTCTTGTAGCTTGTTTCATTACTCATAGAGCGAATGCTGATTTTCGCCGGTGTAAAACCGACTACTCTTGAGTGCTCTTTTCGTGGCAATTCCTGTTACCGATGGCGAAACATATTTGATACAATCGCCGCCGCACCGTGAGGTGCACGAAGGCTTAGCTGTTTGAGACGGATGTAACGCACGGCTTACTCCCGCCAGTTCGATCGGCGAATCGTGAGTAACAGGTTTCGCAAGTCTGATCATACGGGAAGAAACGAGTGTGTCCGGTGAGCATCAATCCGATAGTCCCGATCAATGAGTTTGATAACTAGGTTTCATATGTGAGGCGGAGCCTGAGAGGCGGCGCCCATAGCAGCCGACTTTACGGCAATCGAGATCTTTTCAGCCCCGTTGTGGAGATCCAGACTTTGGATTCGTTTCCAAAGAGCCAGGCTCGAGCCCGATACCAGAGCGCGTCCTGGAAGGCTCGCTTACGAATAATCAAAAGCCTGGCAAGTTTTGCAGTCGTTCAGCTCCACGCGAATAGCGAGATCACAGATAGTAAGGCTTGCGCCCAGCCTCTAAATGAACCGGCGCGTGCCGCAGTCCGAGAAGTTCCAGTTCGATTTGCCGAGCTTGCGGCGTGTTTCGAAGTTGGTTGAATGGCGCTGCATTCGAGCAATGTCGAACCGCAGCAAGGGCAGACACCGTCGGGTCCGAATTCGCAGGTACACAGGGACCGGCTACCCGCGGAAGTATGACCGGCGAACACGGTGCTCGATAACGAACCGGCTCCGGTCGATTCGCGAAGCGTTGACGAGGTCATCATTGGCATTGCAACCAGAATGACCAGACAGGCAAACAATATTTTCATACCTTCCTCCTGTGGCGATGAAGCGGTCGTGTCTCAAAACTCCGCTATCCGAATCGGCCGTTATCAAACCCTCGTTTATCAAAGCCTCGCCCGCGGCGCTTTCTCGCTCGACGCCGCGAAGCATTTGGGAGAGCAACTCGCTTCGCTCGCTCGAAACGCATACATGGCCAGACGGCTCGATGAAGTAGAAGAACTAATCGAATGGATGCTGGCGCTTCCGCTCGACAGGCATTCGAAGGCCGTGGCGCAGAGCTATCGAGCTCTCCTCTCGAAAGATCAACGTGATTTCGAAGGTGCACGGAGCCTACTCGGCCGAGTTATAGAAGAGGCCCCGCCTCAACACAAAGCTCGCGTTCTTCAAGCGGTCGGTCTGACCTACAACGACGAGGGCAGATTAGACGAAGCCTTGCCCTTCTTCACGGCGGCTGGAAAGGCCGCGCGAGATTGTGATCCAGTTATATCAATTCAATCGCGACAAATGATTGCCGTCGTGCGGAGCATCAACGGAGATCACAAGCGCGCACTCGCCGATCTGGAAGGCATCTTCCCCTGGGTTCAATCCGTCGCGAAGCATTATCCCGCGCTCTATTACGACATACTGAATGCACTAGCGGTCGAGCTTGGCGAAACAGGTCGGCTCAACGAAGCACGCGCCGCGGCGGACATCGCGCTCGGTTCGCCATACGCCTCCGCGTATCCAGAATGGAGCGAGACCCGCGAGGATCTCGAAGCCAAACGCACTGCCGCTACATCATCGGTCGTCGCGGTGAGTCAACTACCCGAGCCCTCACCAACCCGACCGGCTGAGCCATCAACGAATTCGACCTTAAAGCGCCGAACGCTCCGAATCGGCGCTCGCGCTCTGCGGTGGCTGTTGCTGCTGCCGGCGTTCTCTGAAATTCCAACTGTCGCCGTGCCACCAGCGGTTAAACCGAGCGACCGGCGAGCGGCCAACTTCAAAAAAACCGAGCGGCTTACAATCGGGCCGGGACCGCGCGCACCTCCTTCACAAATCATCTGATCCGCAACTAATCCTTCAAAGAACAATCGATGAGTGGGTGAACGCCATTCAGAGCGGCCGTCCACCTACTACCAAACCAGGCGCCATGGCGTGTAGGTATTTGTGTAGCCGATCACGCCGAGGCGCTGAAAGGCGGGTCTATGATACGGGACAGGAATGTTCGATACAACACGAAAACCGCCGGCCGGAATGCCCTTCCCGAACCCGGCGTGAATAGCCTCTCTTACGATTCGAATCACCTTCCGGCCAGCCCCAAACTGGCCAATCTCAGCAGAAGCCACCGGCTAACGGACAAGAGCATAGCCCTTTCGGCGAAGACTCTGTCGTCGCTGGTTGGCGACTTCCAGATCAATCGATTCGCCCATGTTCGGCGCACCGAAGAACTGGCGCGCCAGTCATTCCAACCTGATGAACCGATACCGTGCCAGGACATCCTGTGCTGGATAAAACGCGGAACGGTTCAGATCAGGCATTCGCGGCACAAGTACAAGATCAAATCGCTGTCGGCCGGCGGTGTGTTCGGCGAGATGCCGCTGCTGGGCCAGACCATGCTCGTCACCGAAGCTGTAGCCGGACCTCAGGGTGCGGGCATCGCCGTGATGACCTCGGCCGACGCCGCGCGATGGATCAGAACCGATCCGATTTCGGTGATCGGGTTAATTGGCCGAAAGCTGGCCGAGACTGAATGGAGCTACTATCGATCGCGGTTTCAGAGGGACGACTCTCGAGTGGCGGCACTGCTGTTGAACGTCGCCGGCAACGGAACTGTGATAGATGGGATGACTCAGGAGGCTCTCGGCGAGAAGCTGGCGATCTACCGCGAAACTGTCAACACCATCCTCAGCGAACTGTGTTCACTGGGCCTGATCCAAACCGACAAACGCAAGATCACTATCCTCGATAAGGATTTGCTTAAAGCATTGAGCGAATTCTAAGGGCAGGTGTCGGGCGTCAGGGGACAGGTGTGTCCCGTGTTGATTGGCTTGATCAAATCCAAATTCGGATCGAAGGAGATAAGAGAATCGATGGTTTGGTGAGACAGGCAATCAATCGGGTCGGCAATCCGTTCGGTCGATCCAATGTGGTTATAACGGCCGACTCCATTAGCAGTGTTAATACCTCGGATCAATCCCGGGGGTTAATTCACAGAGAAGAAATCAAGGGAGATAAGAGATGACTACGTTAGAAATCAAGTTTTTGGTTTACGAGAAATGGGGGTCTATTACGGCCGCCGCCCGCGAGCTGCATTGCAGCCGCTCTCAGCTCTCCTATTGCATTGCCAAGCGGCGCCATTCGCATGAGCTTCGATCCAGACTGGCCGCCGCTCTGGATATGCGTGTTGAAGAACTATTCGGTTAGCTGCCGGCTAGCTCATAACTGGGGCCGTGCGGCGGGCGCGAACCGCTCCATGCCGCTCGGCCTCCTTCCATACCACCATCAGCCGTCCCTCCGGGACTAGATCGAGGTTCCGCTCTGGACCCACCGATGAATCGGTGGGATCGGGATAGGGAGACACCTCACGGCGCCCCCCTCCCACACCACCCGGCATACGGGTCCGTACCGGGCGATTCGTAGAGTTATCAGGCTTTCATCTCCCGCTTAATGAGTACAACCCGAGCCCTCTGAAGTATGCGTTGCTTAAGATCAGGCTGACCGCCCTACTCCGGCTCGCTCGCCACGGCCCCATATGCACTATTCGCCATGCATATCCCGGCTTTACCCCATGCTTCCTCAGCATTCGATATAGCCGCTTGAGGCCTACATAAGCACGCACTCTCAATCGCCGCGCACCCTCAATCGCAAGGAAAATACAATAATTTCACAACGTTAAAACCTTGATGAAACCTTGACACCCGTCAAAGCCGACAATAGAATTTCCCGTCGCAGGTCATTCCCCACAAAAACAATAAAAAGAAATACTGAATGACAAGGTTCCATTTTAGGTAGAGTTTCTCAAGGAGAATGCCGTGATTCGATTTGACTCCGCCAGGCTTAGCCTTTTTACGTTCGTCTCAATATTTATGCTCTGTATAGCCGCGATGGGACAGGCTCCGATCCCCGCCGGTCAGGACTCATCAGCAAAACAGGGGCCGACGAAGGACACCTATCAAGACTTATCTGGAGTCGTTATACCGCCTGAACCCGCCGTGGTTAAGCGCAATCCGAACTCAGTAGCAATACCAGCACTTCCAAATAGAACGAATTCCGACCAGGAGGATTTCGAACGTCCGGTCAAGCCGCAATTCGAAGAGCGTCCCGCGGTGGCTACGACGGCCACGGTAGGGAGCCGGTTCGGATACCGTCGCGATCCATTCACCCGTCGCGCCAAGTTTCACTCGGGTCTCGATATCAAAGCCAAATGGGGAGATCCGGTAGGCGCTAGCCGTGAAGGAACCATCAAATTTGTCGGATGGTATCATGGCTACGGCAACATGATTATCGTCGAACACGGCGGCGGAGTAGCGACACATTACGCTCACCTTTCAAGCTTCGCGGCGGAAGTTGGGCAAAAAGTCGAGCGTGGCGCGGTCATCGGATACGCAGGCAGCACCGGACGCGCGACTTCTCCGCACCTTCACTACGAAGTGAGAATCGACGGAAACGCCATCAACCCCCTCCAGCAGATCGCCCTCGATCCCGATTCGGCATACTTCAAATCCAATCAGCCCTCAAAGAGCGAAGCCGGAAAACCGATGGATTCAAAACCGGCGGCGGCTCACATCGAGCCGAAACCGGAATCCGCCAAGCCGGAAGTCGAAACTCGGCCCCGACGAGTTTCGGGAGCAACCCCTGGGCTCCAGTAGTAGCAGCCGACCGACTTGAGCTTTCTCCAGCTTTCTCCCCTTTATTATTGTCTCCCGGCCGGTTCGATAATATTATTAGCCGACGCTTGAGCCTCCCGTCTCAGAAACGCTCAGGGTGTATCGGAATTACGGAGGTCTATAATGGCACGATTGGGCTCTCACTCAAGAGTCGTTGCGGCCCTCTTGTTGAATGTTGTGCTGGCGAGCACGGCCTGGCCTCACTGGAGGTTGAATGCCCGAAGCGGCAGAACCCTCTCTCCTGATCAGTCTGCATTTCTCCAGGTAACGCCGGAGCAACAGGGCTTCGTGTTAAGCGAAGAATCAGGCGCATCGGTTTGCCGGGATGCAACCGCGGCAGAGATGGACGAGATGGAGCGACGAGATCCATCTGAACGGCTTCACGTAATATCGCCCATCCGCCTGAACACTGTTGGAGGCCTGAAGATAACTCTCAGAGCCACTGGTCAGCTCGAAGCGAATCCCGCGGCTAAAGCGGGCTTTATTCGGGCAGCCGCAACGTGGGAAGCGCTTATACAAACGCCGATCACCGTCGTTCTCGATGTCGATTTCGGAACCACCAGATTTGGTCAAGCCTGGCAGAGCGCGAGCATTCTGGGATCCACTATTACGCAATCGCTCCTGTTCACCAGCGCGTACAGCGACGTACGATCTCAATTGCTGGCCAGCACCACGAATCAAACTGAGAAGAACCTTTATAATGCGCTTCCGCCTGGCCCGAATGTGCCCACTGAAATAGGAAACACATCCGCCGTGTCCATGACATCGGCTAATGCGAGGGCGCTCGGAATTTTGGGGCCGGTTCCGAACCCGTCCGCGGAGCCGGTAGCTCAATACGGAAACCCTCCCTCAATCGGCTTCAATTCGAACTTCGCTTTTGACTTCAACCCGGATGACGGAGTTGATCCGCTGATGACGGACTTCGACACCGTCGCCACCCATGAGATAGGGCACGCGTTGGGATTCACATCGCGCGTGGGTCAACTCGAGCTTGATCCCACGTCTACGCTTGCGGTCTCGCTCTGGGATCTCTTCAGGTTCAGGCTCGGCATCACAATGGCCGGTTACGCGAGCGCGCAACGAGTTCTCTCATCCGGCGGCACGACCATATTTTTCATCGGCGGAGCCGAGTCTCAGACATCTACCGGGCGTCCCGATGGCACGGGCGGAGACTCGCGACAGGCCAGCCATTGGAAGGCCGATGAGCTGGGGTCGTTCGTTGGAATCATGGATCCCACCGTAAGCAGGGGCCAACGCTATACAATCACCGACGTCGACCGCTCCGCGATTGACACCTTCGGCTATACGCTGAGCTCGCCCAGCGGCGGAGGCGGTGGTGGTGGAGGAGGCGGCGGGGGTAATGTGTCTCCGGCAATTACCTCCCTGGCCGGCAGCCTGAACGGCGACACGTTGACCTTGACCGGCGCCGCGCAGGATCCGGATGGCGATTTTGCACAGGCTCAGATTAACTTGAACGACGGCTCCGGTGCTGTAGTCCATTCGTTGCAGGCCTTCGCAGTTAATTTTGGATCTCAGACGACGATCTCTTACAACTTCCAGGTCACCGGTCTGATCCACTTCCCGTCCGCTGTTCGCGCGACCCTGACCTTTATAGACAACCAGGGAAATCGAAGCGCGGGCGTAATCGTCGACTTCGGCCGCGCGGATTCCGGCGGGCCGACTCTCAACAATGTGCAGTTTGATTCGTCGATTCCTGTGATGGTGATAAAGGGTGATTTCGGTGGTCAGCTCATATTGGAGATAAACGGTGTGATCGTGACTCCGCCGCTCAAGATCAAGATCAAGGCCGGAGGGGCGAAGCTCAAGATCGGCGGCGATATGAACGATCTCAACCTGCACAGCGGGCTCAATCGAGTTCGCGTGCTCAACGGCGGGCTACACTCGAATATATTCCTGTTGTCGCTGTGATTCTTAAGGGTCATTGGGGCTGGATCAGGGGCGATGCGCTACGCGCTTTGCCCATGGCTCATTTTATAGTCGGCCCTTCAGGCCTACCTGAGCACGCACATGCGATCAGGTGGGGGAACAGCAAGTTCTAAACTCCAGAGCGCAGGAATCCTGCCTGCGCAGCTTCGACTAATTAACGCAGGCCTGTCATGGTTCGGCGCTGGTCTAAGTTCATCTAAGCGGCGTCGACCGGGCGCTCCTTAATGCGGCTGCTGAGCCTGATCTTTCTGATCCGGGCAGTTGCAGTTTTCTTGAGTAACGAGAGTGTCAAAGCGCTGTTGTTGATCGGCGTCCAGCAATGCTCGCATCTTTAGCCGAGCCTTATCCCGCAACTGATCGTATCGCGGCCGCACTTCGGCGCAAATGCCGCGGTATTCGTTTCTCGTCTGATCTAGAATTTCTTTCATGCCGGATGCCTGCCCGCTATCGAGTCTAAGCTCTCGATCGAGCAATTGAAGGTACGCTTCTCCGTCACGAATTGACGGCGCGCGTCCATCAGCTTTCGCCGGCGACCTGTAGATACCGTTAATGGCCGCGCCGGTCAACGAACCCAATAAGAATACGGCTGCGAGCAGCCCCCAGACCTTCAACACCATTCCGCGGCTGGAATTCATTTTCGTAACTCCTTCCCGTTCTGATCGATCATCAAAGCCAGCACTTC
>QHVH01000027.1:44720-108625 GCA_003222245.1 Blastocatellia bacterium AA13
TCGATTTTCGATCTGATTCGCTGATAGGAGAATGGGTTCGATACGATCGTCTGAACCTCCGCATCGCTAATCGAACCTGACTTGATCAGCAGTCGCCCGATTGAATCGAGCGCCTCGTCTGAAACACGTTGCTTTTTGTCTCGCGGCATAAAGCTCTCCGTTAACGAAATGGCGGCCTTCATGTTTCCGCGCCTACAAGAACTCGCCGACGACGCGGCGCAAGGACGCGCGAGCACGGTGCGCACGGACTTTTACTTTCGAAATCGACCAGCCTAACAGTACGGCTATTTCCGCCACCGCCATCTCCTCGGCGTCGAGCAGGGTCAGTACCAGGCGATCATCCGCGCTCAGCCGCGCAAGGAGCTTGTTGGCGAGGTCTCGTGAAATCGCCGCGGCCTCCGCATCCCTTCCGCCGGCCGCCAATTGAGCGCGCAACTGGATTCTCACCTGATCTTCGTCAAAAGCCTCGCTCGTTTTCTCGGGCCGCCGGCCGGCGCGGCGCAGTTGATCGTAGCAATGGTTCACGGCGATTCGCGAAAGCCATGCCCCAAACGCCGCGCCCCGATCATCCGAATAGTCGCCGAGCGCGAAATACATTTTCGCGAAGATCTCCTGAACTATCTCCTCGATACGCTCCTGCCTGTTGAAGAATTTGCCTACAATTCGCGTAATACGACGGCGGTGGCGGTTGAACAATTCCTCGAATGCTCTTTCGTTGCCGGCGTGCGCCAGTACCGCCAGGCCTTCATCAGGGGTCTCCGTCATCCCTGATGCTCCTCGGACGCGAGTTTGTGCATGTGGATCCTCATCGGTATCCAGATGGGTTTCTCGGGCCGATTCATCCATGCAGGCGGTGACGGTTATCATTTGTCGCTCGGAGTTTCCAGGGCTTGGAGGTCTTTGAGCTGTAAAGATCAGCGTCGTAGCGCAGCTCACCAACGGCTTACTCTCGCGGTCCGCCGGTTCGAGTCGGCGTCAAAAGCGCTTATTGCGCGTGCCACACGTGGGCGCAGGCTGACTGCAAGAGGTTGAACGCTACGATACCAGGAGAGTATTAACGCACGAAGCTGAAAACGGGTTACAGCGAGTGCAACGGCGTAATTTCTGAGATGTTTCCTTGAGCATTCGTTTTTAATACTGCTCCCTTCAAATTGATTCGCAATCGGTATATCCTTGTCCTCTCTTCCGCCCCAGCCTACACACATTTCAGGGAGGTTCCTTTTGAGCAGGATCGTCGCTTTGGTGAGCATTGGTCTTATATCCCTGCTACAAGTTGCCCGCTGCTTGGCCCAAGCTCCCCCGCAATCTCTCAGGCTTGATCAGGCGGTCGATCTCGCGATCAACAATTACCCGGCAATTCGCGTGGCCCGGGAGAGAGCAGCGGCAGCCGCCGGCGGCGTGGAACTGGCTCGCACGGCTTATTTGCCGCGCACCGATTTGTTATGGCAGGAGAATCGCGCCACCACTAATAACGTATTCGGATTGTTGCTGCCTCAAGCAGTCATACCTGCTATATCCGGACCGGTGCTCGGTACTAAATCCTTTGACAATGTGTGGGGCAGCGCGGGAGGCGTGCTTTTATCGTGGGAGATCTTCGATCTCGGTCTCCGGCGAGCCAATGTTGCGTTGGCGCGCGCTGAAACCAGCCGGGCTGACGCCGGAGTCGAGGCTACGCGATTTGAAGCAGCAATCGGCGCCGCTGATGCATTTCTGACGGTGATCGCGGTTGACCAGACCGTAAAATCCGCTCAAGCCAATGTTGAGCGAATGGAGACGTTTTCAAGATCGGTTCACGTGCTCGTAGACAACCAGCTTCGCGCCGGCGTGGATGCCTCTCGGTCGGACGCGGAGTTGGCGGCTGCCAGGATACAGTTGATTCAGGCGCAGCAGAACGCGGAGCTTGCCCGCGCGACGCTTGCGGAATTACTTGGGATCGCGGGCGCCGCGGTATCTATTGATGCAGCCGGCTTGCTGGAATTCGGACCACAACCGCCTGAAGCTTCAGAAAAACTCGAATCACATCCGCTCGCGCTCGAGCAGATTTCCGCGGTCGAAGTTGCCCGTGCTCGTGAACGAGTCATTGAGAAGTCATATTTTCCGCGGTTCAATTTTCAAACAGCCTTTTCAGGACGAGGAACGGGAGGGCTGGTCAGCGGAAAGCTGGACGGCACTCACGGCCTGCTGCCGGAAACACCGAACTGGGCATCCGGGCTGACGATCACCTTCTCACCTCTGGAAATCTTCTCGATAAGGTCACGCCGTAAAATCGAAGCCAGCAACGAAGCGGCCGAGAAGGCCCGGCTGGATCAAACCCTGCAGAGCCTCAAAGCTCAGGAGGCGCGCGCAAGGGTCCTGGCGGACGCCGCACGCCGCATCGCCGATACGACGCCGGCGCAATTGGCCGCAGCGCGCGAAGCCGAGTTCCGAACGCGAGCACGTTACGATGCTCAACTCGGAACCGTGAGTGAAGTCGCGGAAGCGCAGAGACTGCTCGCTCAGGCTGAGATCGACGACTCGATCGCGAGGCTTGGGATCTGGAGAGCCTTTCTTGCGGCGGCAAGAGCCCGAGGCGACATCAAGCCTTTTCTCGAGCAAGTGGTGACCGCAAGCCAGAGGAGAAAGTAACAATGTGGCTGATCAATCTGGCTATGAGGCGCCCGGTAACTATCGTCATCGCGGCAATGGGATTCGCGCTCTGTTCGATTCTCGCGATTGTCCGAATGCCTATCGACATATTCCCCGATTTGAATCTCCCGGTCATCTACGTGGCCCAGCCTTATGGAGGTATGGATCCGGCGCAGATGGAGGCGTATCTGATCTCATACTACGAATACCACTTCCTCTACATCACCGGAATCGAGCACGTTGAATCCAGGTCGATTCAGAACGTCGGATTGGTGAAGCTTCAGTTTCACCCCGGAACCGACATGAGCCAGGCGCTCGCGCAAACCGTCTCTTATGTTGAGCGGGCTCGGGCCTTCATGCCGCCCGGAACCGTCGCGCCGTTCGTCGTGCGCTATGATGCGGGAAGCGTTCCGGTAGGCCAACTGGTATTCTCGAGCGAAACTCGAAACGTCAGTGAGATTCAGGACCTCGCCCTGTTTCGCGTCAGGCCGATGTTCGCGACGCTGCCGGGAGTCTCGGCGCCTCCTCCATTCGGCGGGAACCAGCGAACGGTCGTGATCAGGGTTGATCCTGACCGGCTCCGCGAATATCAAATGTCTCCGGACGACGTGATCAAGGCTATTGCGGCGGGTAACACGATCCTGCCGGCCGGCAACGTGCGAACCGGCGACATCAATCGAATAGCGCCGACTAATTCGGTTGTGACCGACGTGCAAGAGCTGGCGAACATTCCGCTCCGAGTTGGAGCCGGCCCGACTGTGTTTGTGAGAGACGTCGGAACGGTCGAGAACGGCACGGACATATTGACCGGCTACGGTCTGGTCAACGGCCGGCGCACGGTGTACATACCGGTTACAAAACGCGCGGATGCCTCGACGCTCGACGTGGTCAATCGCGTCAAGACCGAGCTTCCCCGAATGCAGGCGCTTGTACCCGAAGATATAAAGCTAAGCTTCGAGTTTGATCAATCGACCTACGTAAAGAATTCCATTCGCGGCCTTGTGATCGAAGGTCTATTGGGAGCGATGCTGACCGGTTTCATGGTGCTTTTATTCCTGAGGGATTTCCGCAGCGCGGTCATAGTGGTCACGACGATTCCGCTGTCTCTCTTGTCGGCGCTAGTCGCTTTGTGGCTTAGCGGACAGACGATAAACATAATGACGCTCGGCGGGCTTGCACTCGCTATCGGAATTCTCGTCGACGAGGCCACCGTCGCAATCGAGAACATCAATACTCATCTTCGTCACGGTGAAGCACGAGGACAGGCGATACTTAGCGCGTCGAGAGAAACGCTCACGCCGCGGCTCCTTGCGATGCTCGCGATTCTTGCCGTATTCGTGCCGTCGTTTTTTATGGTCGGCGTTTCCAGGGCTCTTTTCATCCCGTTGTCGCTTGCAGTCGGTTTTGCGATGCTCGCGTCTTATTTTCTGTCGAACACCGTCATCCCGGTTCTGTCGGCGTGGCTGCTTCGGGAACGGCATATAGTTGATGAACGAGAGTCTTTATTCGAAAGAGTACAGACAAAGTACGCCGGCTTCGTCGAACGAGTTATGCATTTTCGCTGGGGCGTGGTCGCGGTTTATCTCGTTGTCGCCGCGCTCGGAATATTTCTAATCGGACGCAGGCTGGGAACGGACATCTTCCCTTCGGTCGACACGGGTCAGTTCCAGCTCAGGCTTCGAGCTCCGGCCGGCACTCGGGTTGAACGAACCGAGGTGATCGCCCTCAAAGCTCTCGATGTGATCAACAGCGAAGCGGGTAAGGAAAACGTCGCTATTACACTCGGCTTTGTTGGAGCGCAGCCGCCAAGCTATCCGATCAACACGATCCACCTGTGGACGAGCGGTTCTCAGGAAGCAGTTCTGCTTGCGGCATTGCGGCCGGGTTCGCGGATTCGAATGGAGGATCTAAAAGAGAGGTTGAGAAAGAAGCTGCCAGAGCTTCTTCCAGGGACTGAGTTTTCATTTGAAGCCGGCGACATAGTCACCAGGATCATGAACTTCGGATCGCCCACGCCGATAGAAGTAGATGTCAACGGTCCGAATCTGAATGTAAGCCGTGCGTTCGCCGAGAAGATAATGACCCAGATGAAGGGGATGGCCTCGCTGAGAGATCTTCAGTACGGCGCGCCCCTGGACTACCCTACAGTTGACATAAAAGTCGACCGCGAACGCGCGGGACAATTGGGCGTCACCATGCAAGACGTCGGGCGCGCGTTGGTATCGGCAACTTCTTCCAGCCGCTTTGTTCAGCCGAACTACTGGCGCGATCCCGCGAGCGGGGTCTCTTATCAGGTGCAAGTCGAGATTCCGCAATCCCGAATCACATCTATCGAAGACATCAAAAGCCTGCCGGCAATATCCGGCGGCTCCGGCCGGCCGCTGGTAGCCGATGTCGCGGAAGTCGGCTACGGAACCATGCCCGGCGAATACGATCGGTATAATCAGCAGCGAACCGTACCCATCATCGCAAACATCAGTGGCAAAGATCTCGGAAGCGTGTCCGGCGAGTTGACGGAAGCGATACGAAAGGTCGGCGACGCTCCTCGGGGAGTCACCGTCAACGTAAGAGGGCAGATCCCGCCGATGACGCAGACGCTGACGGGCTTGCAAATCGGGCTGGCTCTCGCAATCATCGTGATTTTCCTATTGATGGCGGCTTATTTTCAGTCGCTACGGCTGGCGCTGGCGGTGCTCGCCACAAGTCCGGCGGTAATATTCGGAGTCGCCGTAGCGCTGTGGATTACGGGCACGTCGTTAAACGTGCAGTCGTTCATGGGAGCGATTATGGCGATAGGGGTTTCGGTGGCAAACGCGATTCTGCTGGTCTCTTTCGCGGAGAGTCGGAGACAGGCCGGCGGAGGCTCCGACATTGCCGCTCAGGAAGGCGCGAGGAGCAGGCTAAGGCCGATACTGATGACGAGCTTCGCGATGATTGCCGGTATGGCGCCGATGGCGCTCGCGCTCGGTGAAGGCGGAGAACAGACAGCCCCGCTTGGACGCGCCGTTATCGGCGGCCTCATTGCCTCGACAATAGCCGTACTGATCGTCCTGCCGCCGGTCTTTGCAATCGCGCAGCGCGGAGCTCGCATCGGCTCACGCTCCGTTCATCCGGATGACGTCGCAATCTCATAGTGCGGAACAAAGCGAGGAATCAAACGAATGACCCGTAAGCAGGTACTCTGGAGCGCAATCGCTTTGATCGCCGCCGGCGCGATTGTGTCTTTTGTTATCGTCAGGAGTGTGGTTCGAAAGCCCGCCGTTCAAGCAGCGGTAACAGCCGAGCCTCCAACGGTAGTTGTCACCCAGGTAATATCGAAGGACTTGAGTCAAGCGGTTCGCTTACCGGGTGAATTGCAGGCCTATCAGGACGTGGCGATATATCCGAAGCTCCAGTCGTTCGTGGAGGAGATCAAAGTAGACCGCGGATCCACTGTCAAACGCGGTCAATTGCTTGCGCGCTTGAGCGCGCCTGAGCTGAAGGCTCAATTGAGCGAGGCTTCCGCCAAGGTGAGAGCGGTTCAGTCGCAGAAGTCCGAAGCCGAGGCTCGCATTCAAAGCAATCAGGCGCAACGCCTCGAAGCCGAGGCGAAGCTCGCTTCGGACGAAGGCACCTACAGGCATCTGAAATCCGCATCCGCGACTCCGGGCGTTGTCGCCGGAAACGATGTCGATGTCGCCGAAAAGACGGTTGACGCCGATCGCGCTCGGGTTCGACTCTGGGAGGAAAACGAAAAAGCGGCGCGAGCGCAACTCGCCTCCATTGGCGAAAACGAGAAAGCCGCCGCCGAAGCCGCGCATTCGATCGAAGAAATGGAATCTTACCTGCAAATAACAGCGCCGTTCGACGGAGTCATAACCGAGCGGAATGTGCACAAGGGCAGCCTTGTCGGTTCGGCGGGCGTCGCTTCATCCGCCCCGATGCTGCGAATAAGGCAGATAGCTGAATTGCGGCTTATAGTCTCGGTTCCGGAATCGGAGGCGGCGGGAGTCGCGGAGGGCAGCGAGGTCAGCTTCACCGTACCCGCCTTTCCGGGCGAAACCTTTAAGGGCGTCGTCGGCCGGATCGCGCACGCTCTAGATGTGAAATCCAGAACTATGCCGGTCGAGTTGGATGTGACGAATACCGCCGGCAGGCTCGCGCCCGGTATGTACGCCGAGGTTGCCTGGACAGCGCGGCGTCTCCAGCCGTCTTTATTCGTGCCGCCTTCAGCCGTCGCGACGACTACGGAGCGAGTATTTGTTCTTAGAATCAAGAATGATCTTGTCGAATGGGTCGATGTGAAACGCGGCGTGACGATGGGGAATAAGATCGAGGTCTTTGGCAGCCTCGAAGCCGGGGATCAGATAGTTCTTCGCGGTTCCGATGAGCTACGCGACGGAACCCATGTAACCGTGAAGCAGGCAGCCGATTAGGCTTCACGAGGTTAATACCGATTCATGAAAGGGAGCGGCTTTGAACGAGGCGAGATTACTGAGTGAACGAGCCAGGGATTTTTTCGCGGCGCTTCAGGATGATATATGTAAGGCGCTGGAATCTTTGGACGGCGGCAAGCCGTTTCGCGAAGACCTCTGGGAGCGCGAGGGCGGGGGGGGCGGCCGCACTCGAGTGATGGAGGAGGGCGCGGTATTTGAAAAAGCTGGCGTGAACTTCTCGGAAGTGCACGGCGACCTCCCGGCGGAATTTGCTTCGAAGCTTCCAGTGGGGGAGGGCGCTCGCTTCTTCGCGACTGGGGTCTCGCTGGTGCTTCACCCATGGAACCCTATGGCGCCGACGGTCCACGCCAATTTTCGATTTCTCCAACGCGGCTCTGGCGGCTGGTTCGGCGGCGGTACTGATCTGACTCCCTACTACCCTTATATGGAAGACGCCGTCCACTTTCATCGTACTTTGAAGGAGGCCTGCGACCGGTTCGACGCGGAGAATTATCCCCGCTTCAAGAAATGGTGCGACGAGTATTTCTTCTTGAAACACCGAAACGAAACTCGCGGCGTAGGCGGCATATTCTTCGATTATCTCACCGGAGAAGAACCCAAGGGCGTTGTCTCGCGCGGGCCCGCGTCGGCGGAACGCGGTAAGCTCGAACCTGTGTTCGAGTTCGTCCAGACGATTGGACGAGCTTTTTTGCCGGCTTACCTGCCCATCGCGGAGCGCAGGCGCAACGAAGCTTATACCGAACGCGAACGGAACTTTCAGTTGATTCGGAGAGGCCGCTATGCCGAGTTCAATCTGGTTTATGACCGGGGCACTACTTTTGGGTTGGAGACGAGAGGGCGAACGGAATCGATTCTGATGTCGCTTCCACCGCTCGTAAAGTGGGTATACGACTACAAGCCCGAGCCGGGCTCACGGGAAGCCTCCGCGTGGGAGTTCTTCAGGCCGCGAGACTGGTTGGGATTGGAAGCTTGAATGCTCCAGCCGTACTTTGGACTAATAGTAAAATTTCTAAAGGAGATTTAAGTAATATATGGAAAGCAGAATCATAAGAAGCCTGCTGGCGCTCGCGCTGCTGACCGGCGCATCTACCATCGCGATGGCGGACATCAAGCTCAAGGTCAAGACCGGCCTCGCCGGCCGCACAACCGAAAGCACTACCTACATCAAGGGGCGCCGGCAACGAGCAAGCCAGAACTTCGGCGGCGCGATCGAGATGGTAACCATCACGCAATGTGATCTCAAACGAACGGTCCAGATAAATGACAGCGCGAAGACTTACATGGTCACGCTAATGGGAGAGGGTTCTAGCGAGGCCGCTTCCGATCGACAACCTCAGCGCGAAACCCAGCCGACTCATACACGCAAGGGCGGTATCATCACATACACTTCGACCATGACCGATACTGGAGAGCGTAAGAAACTCTTCGGATTTACCGCGCGGCGCATCAAGACGTCCGTGTCGGCCGAATCGAGCCCGGATGCGTGCAATCAGACAAAGATGAAAATGGAAACGGACGGCTGGTATATAGACCTGGAATTCAGCTTCAACTGCGATCTCGACAGGCCGATGGTTCCGCAGATGGGGCCGAGATCCAAACCCGAATGTCAGGATGAGATTCGGTTCAGGAGATCCGGTACGGCTAAACTGGGTTATCCTGTAATGGTCACCACGACGATCTACACCGATAGCGGTCAAACAAGCAGCTTTAGCACTGAAGTTGTTGAGCTCGAGACCGCGACACTCGATCAGGCATTGTTCGAAATTCCGGCCGGTTATACGGAGGCGAAGAGCTATCAGGAGCTTATGGGCATTCCGTCTATGGACTCGATGAGGCGAGGCCGCGTTCCGGATCGAATGCCCGACGCGCCGGTCCCGGCAGCGGGCGCAAAACGATCAGGCGGAATTAGAGTCGGAGTTGTTTCCATCAACAACAAGAGCGACCGCTCTCCGTCGCTCGGCTCGCTCAAGAACGAACTCATCGGCGGCATCAGCGACTCGAATGTGGATGCGGTCGCGCTTGATTCACAGTCGCAGGCCGACATAGAGGCGGAAGCCAGGCGAAAGGAATGCGACTATATTCTCTACACCGACATCGCTTCGCTTAAGACCTCGGGCAGCAAAGTTGGAGGACTGCTTGGACGCGCGACCGGCGTCGGAGGTCTGAAGGAAAAATTTGAAGCGCGGCTCGAGTTCAAGTTATTCCCGGTGGGCGGCAGATCGCCGCAATTGTCGCAGTCCGCGACGGCGAAGGAGGAAGGCTCAGAAGATGTGAGTCTCTCATCGGCCGCGAATCAGGAAGCAAGAGCGGTTGTCTCCGAGGTACGAAAGAGAAGGTAGTCGGCCGATCAAAACATCCGGTTAACGGAACACTTCAAAACAATGTAGGGGCGGCGCCTCCGTGGCCGCCCCTCTTTCCATTTGCGATATTTCTTAAGGAAATCGAGTCCTTCAAGAGCGATGCTCGCGAATTGTTCCGCGGATGCTTTCACGATCGAGGGCGGGAAAGATCACCCAAAATATTCTGCGCTAACGCGACGGCCGCTATGGCCGCGGTTTCCGTTCTTAAAACGCGCGGCCCAAGTGTTGCGCATACAACCCGATGCTGATCGAAGAGCGTAAGCTCTCGTTCGCTCCACCCGCCCTCCGGTCCGATCATGAGAGTCACCTCAGTCGGCAAGACGATGTTTGCCATCGCCTTGTTCAGGGCGAGCCCGCCGCGTTCCGTGAAGGCAACGAACACATTTCCAGTCGCGTTACTTTCGAGTAGCGAATCGACGTCGACCGGCATTCCTATTTCAACAAGTCTGGTCCTGCCGCACTGCTTTAGCGCTTCAAGCGAGATTCGTCTCCATCGCGCCTGTCGTTCGCTCGCCCGCCCGTGGTCAAGTTTCATGTCAGCATGATCCGCGGCAAGCGGGATGATCTGATGGATACCAAGCTCCGCCGCCTTCTGAACTATCAGGTCGAACTTCTCGGATTTGGCAAGGGCCTGCGCAAGAATCAGCTTCAAAGGCGATTCGGTTTCGACAGTCAGCTCTTCTGTTATCTCGAGCTCGACCGCGGTTCCCGCGATCCGCGCCACGCGGCACGCGTACTCTTTTCCTGCGCCGTCTAAGACAAATACTTCGGAGCCTTCGTCCAACCGAAGAACTCTGCTGAGGTGGTGTGACTCATCGCGGTCGAGCTTGATGACTCGTCCCGCAATGTTTTCCGGAGGAGCGTAGAATCGTCTGCGTTGCAAGTTGAAATCCCATCAGGAGGTAGAACGCCGGGCTGCCAGTAGAATCCATTCGCCCGCCTCACGTCTTTCAATTAACGTGAGACGCGATTCGGCAAGCGCTCGCTCGACGTCCGGCCCGAGTTCGTCGAGTATTCCTGACAAGAGGAGTATTCCGGCCGACGCAAGGCAGCCTTTAAGATCCGCGAGCAGGTTGACGATTACTTCCGCGGTAAGATTGGCGACTACGAGATCAAAGGAGGCGGGCATAAACCGCCGCGGTTCGGCTTCGACCGTTTTCACCTGTTGCGAGATGCTGTTTATTACGCAGTTCTCACGCGCAACCTCTACCGCCTGCGGATCGATGTCGATGGCGATAATACTCGATGCGGGCACGAGCTTAGCCGCGGCAATCGAAAGGATTCCGGTTCCGGTTCCTACGTCGAGCATGGAGTCGCCTCGCCAGTATCGCTCGATCGCTTCCAGGCATAGTCGCGTGCTTTCGTGAGTGCCGGTGCCGAACGCGAGCCCGGGATCGATTTGAACAACCAGGCGGTCACTTTCGAGAGGCAGGCTCCAGGACGGGGCTACCATTAATCGTTCGCCGATTTCGATGGGCTCAAAACCCTCCTTCCATTTCTTCATCCAATCTTCATCGGCGACCAGCGAGACTGAAATATCTCGAATTGGAGATAATCCCGCGGTTCTTGCGCGCGCTTCAAGATCGCGCGTGATTTCGTCCGGCCGCGCGCTCTCTTCGAAGTAGCCGCCAAGAGTTACCCGGCTCGAGTCTTCTTCAATGTTCACGATTCCGCTGGTTCCGAGGTCGAATAGAAGCGAGCTGGCAAGTTCTTCGTCTTGCCTGTCGACGTTGACTGTAATCAGATACCACATAACCGTTTGGATCACCCGTGAATGCCCAGCTCATCGAGCGCGCGTTCATCGTCGCGCCAGTGCTCGCGCACTTTGACAAACAGCTTGAGAAAGACGTGGCGGCCGAGCAGTCGCTCGATGTCGGCTCGCGCCTCGATTCCTATCTGTTTGATTCTGGCCCCTCCGTGTCCGAGGATGATGGGCCGCTGCGAAGGCCGCTCGACATAGATGACGCACTCGATCCGGGTAACCTCGGGCTCTTCTTGCCATCGCTCGGTGACGACCGCCGTCACGTAAGGCAATTCCTGACCGGTCACATGAAGGATCTTCTCGCGCACAAGCTCGGCCGCGATCACGCGCTCGGGCTGATCGGTTAGCGCGTCGTTCGGGAATAAAGCCTGGCCTTCGGGCAGGTGCTCAACGATTTTGTCTATGAGCAGTCCGGCTCCCTCTCCCGTCTTGGCCGATACCGGAATTACTTCGGCGAATTCTCTGGCTTCGGAATAAAACTGGATCAGAGGCAGCAGACGACTCTTATCGCGCAACGCGTCGATCTTATTCACGAGCAGGAACGCTCTGGTAGGAATTTTCGCGATCATGTCCCGGACAAACCGGTCGCCGGAGCCCGTGGCTTCGGTGGAATCGACGATGAGCAGCACCAGATCGACGCTGGAAAGAGCGTCCGTGACGACCGCCATCATCCGGCGGTTGAGCGCGTAGCCGGGTTTGTGAATACCCGGCGTGTCCAGAAATACTATCTGGCCATCAGGCCTGGTCAGCACGCCCGTTATCCGCGTCCTGGTCGTCTGAGGTTTGTCCGAGACAATGGCGATCTTCTCGCCGATCAGCTTGTTGAGGAGCGTCGACTTGCCCGCGTTGGGCCGCCCGATCAGCGAGACCATTCCCGATTTGTAACCAACCTGGCTTCCTTGCACGTCACCCTCTGAGATTCAGCTCATCGCTGCCCTGCGGCTCTTCCGGATTTTCCGTTTCCGCCGCTTCGTCGAGTTGGCGCAAACGGACGCGGCTTACTCTGCGGCTGTCCGCGTCGACAACTTCGAACTCGATGCCTTTGAAAGCAAGGCGCTCGCCGATCTGAGGAACGTGTCCAAGATTATTCATTATAAGTCCGGCAACAGTCGTGAAGTCATCCGCCTCGATCTCTTTTTTATAGAGCAGCTCTACTTTTCTGATTTCCGTTGCGCCGTCTACAAGGAACGAGCCATTCTCTTCCTGCACGGGATCGTCGGAAGGCCCGGCGCGGTCTTCATCCTCGATCTCACCCACGATCTCCTCGATGATATCTTCGACGCTTACGAGTCCCGCTACGCCGCCGTATTCATCGATGACAATCGACATATGGACTTTGGCTTTCTGCATCTCTTCAAGCAGTTCGGCGACCGGCTTGCTTTCGGGAACGAAGTAGGCGGGGCGCATGCACTTAGTCACGGATTCGTTCGCCTTCTCGGGTTCATAATAGGCGAAGAGGTCGCGGACATAGACGATGCCTTCAATGTTGTCGAGTTCTCCTCGATACACTGGAATCCTTGAATACTTCGTATCGATAATGAGCCCGCGGACGTCGGCGAGGGTTGCGTCCGTTTCTATGGCGACAATCTGCGGGCGCGGCCGCATGACCTCGCTAACGCGCGTGGCGCTGAACTCGACTATGGATTGGATCATCTCGCCTTCAGCGCCTTCAATGATCCCCTCTTCTTCACCCACGTCGATGAAAGCCTGGATCTCTTCGACTTCGTCGGGTTCATCTTCCTCTTGCTCCGGCTTCTGCATGCGGTGAAGCACCGCGCTGATGGGAGCTACGAGGATCGAAAAGAACCTGTAGAAAATCTTGAAGACAGGAAGCAGGCTCCAGAGCACGACCTCGGGCCTGTTGAGCGCGACCGCTCTGGGTATCAACTGCCTGAATAGAAATACGACCACGAACGCGGAGGCGAAGGTAAGAATCAAGGCTGCCCTTATTCCGGCTGATGCGATCAGATCGAAGAGGAGAATCGCTATGGCGACGATCGAAAGCTGAGTGCCGAGTATCAACAGCAATGTGAAGCGCTGCCGATGCTCCAGAAGCTCCCGAAAGAATTCGGCGCGGGGCTCGTCCTCGCGCTCGGAAGCCATTAGCCTGAGCGATATCTCGCTGAGCGATTCGTATGCGCTCTCCATCGTGGAGAGGAATACGAGCGTCAGAAGAGCGCCAGCCGTCAAAAGCCATTCGATAATCATGTCTCAGCCGGAATCATTATCAGCCGCTTTCAATCGAGGAGCTTTCGCCTCAGTTTAACCTCCAGCCGGTTCATCTCTCCTTGATCGGTTTCGTGATCGTATCCGCAGATGTGAAGGATTCCATGTATGACGAGTTCCTGGATCTCGCGTTCGATCGTGATGCCGGCTCCGGCGGCCTGTCTTGCCGCAGTATCGGCCGAAATCAGCACATCCCCGAGAAAGTCTCCGTCGAAGCTTTCCGGCTCTCGACGTGCACCAGAGGCCCCTGGAACTCCATCATTCGCCGGAAAGGAAAGTACATCCGTAGCCGAGTTCACGCCGCGATAGCGATGGTTGAGTTTCTTGATAGCCGGGTCGCGCACAATGGCAATAGTTAGCGCTACTTGATCTCCGCCGAGGACGTGCTTAAGGACCGCGCTGCCGAGATTCTCGAGGTTCGCTCCGTCGATCGAGATAAGCCGTTGGCGATTTGCGATTTCGATAACCACGGCAATCCGATAACACGCACCGCTCAATTCACGCCCAGCGCGCCGGTCTTGCGAGCGACAGTCGCTCCCGCGCTCGCGGCCGCCGAACGCTCCTCGGTCGCGGCGCCGGCCTTGTCGAAATCATAACCGGGATACGCGATTCGGTGATGGTGAATGCCCGTGAGTACTTTGACGAAACTCTCGGCTACGAGATTAAGCTCGCGTAGCGTGATGCTGCACTCATCGAACTGACCGTCGTCTCGCAGCCGGCTTATTATTGTGTCGATCATGTTGCGAAGCTTACCGGGAGTGGGCGATTTAACCGTGCGCGCGGCCGCCTCAACCGAATCGGCAATCATTATGATAGCGGCTTCTTTTGTTTGAGGTTTCGGGCCGGGATAACGAAAGTCGTGCTCCAGGGACGCAGGCGCGCTTTCGGCCGCGCCGCGCGCTTTGAAGTAGAAAAATTTCATCAAACCGGTTCCATGATGTTGAGGGATGATCGCAATTATTCGCGGCGGCAGCTTGTGCTGGCGGCCAAGCTCGACGCCCTGCTTTACGTGGTTGGCGAGCACGATCGAAGACATCTTTGGCGAGAGCTTGTCGTGACGATTTTCCATGTAACTCTGGTTTTCGACGAAGTAGGTCGGCCGCAACATCTTTCCGATGTCGTGATAGTAACAGGCGACCCTCGCGAACAATGCATCGCCTTCGATGGCTTCGGCGCCCGATTCCGCAAGAAGCCCAACCATAATTGAATGGTGATAAGTCCCCGGAGCGCGCTCCGCGAGCTGCTTGAGCAAAGGGAGATTGAGATTGGATAGCTCGAGGAGTTTTATGTCTGTCGTGATCTCAAAGGCCCATTCGAAAACCGGCAACAGTACCGAAGCGATCATTGTCGAAACAAGCCCGCCCAGCAGCGCGCACAGCGAATCGAATATAAGCACGAGCGGCGCGGCGTCGGCCGCTCCAAGCAGATCGAGGGCCAGCGCCGATGCGGCATTGATCAACCCGATGCTTAGCCCCGCCCACATCAACGTCGTGCGCTCACGGCAGCCTTTCAAGTTGTGAATCGCCCCAACGCTCGTCATCAGAGTGAACGCCGACAGATAGACATTTCCGGACAAAACTCCGATGAATACCGCCAGGATCGCTGAAAAAACAAAAGCTGCCTGGACATCCGTGAGCAGGGTAACCAGCACTGCTCCCACTGCAAGCGGCGCAAGATATTTCCATCCCTGTTCCGCCGTAAACGGAGAGTGAGACGCCCATCGGCTTATGATCGTGGCGAGTTGAAACATGACTCGCGCCAGCGCGAGCGTTATGACGAAGGCGGTGATTTGCAGGAGGAAATGGCGTCTCACGCGCAAATGGCGCTGCTGATATCTGACCATGTACTGCCAGAGCACAAGCAGGAGCATCATCACAATGATGAGCGTGCCGGCGAATTCCACGGTTCGTTGCCCGAAGCGGCTGTATCGAGTTGCGGCTTCGAGAAGAGCGGCTTTGGCCGGAGTGACGGTCTCGCCCTCTACTACGATGGGCTTGCCTTTCTCGACCGACAGCATCACGGGCGGAATTGAGTCCTGGGAGGATTTGCGCCGGGCTTCGGTTTCGGCCTCATCGTATTCGAGATTCGGAATTATCAGTGAGCCGAGAATCTCTCCTAACAGTCTGCGCTCCGAGGTCAGGTACTCGGACGGCCATACGACCCTCTCGGATCGAAGGGCCGCGCGCGCGGTCATCAGATCGCGAATCGAGGAAAGATCCGAGACTATCGTCTCTTCGCCTCCTCTCCGTCGCACAAAGCCGTTCGTGGCTATTCTGAGGAGATGGCTTCGGCTGTTGACGACGCCGCGGCTCATCACCGCTTCGAGATGATTTATCATCAGCTTCTCGAGCTCGGCGTTGTAGCGGTGACGCGAAAGCACGGCCAGTTGCTCCCGGTCGAGAATCAACCCCGACGGCAACTGTTGAATTTGCTCAATCAGATCCGAAGGCTGCGCGCCCGGTTTGGCGTCGCGGCAAACTTCAAACAATTGCTCGATAGCTCTGCTGAGATCTCGACTGTTGCGGTTGTACTCGAATACAGGCAGAACACCCTGCGCGGCAAGGGCCCTGCGCTTCTGAGTCTCAGCCGAATCTTCGACCTTTATGTTGTCAGGCGCGATTATCTCGGAAGCCGCCACGCTGCCGATCGCGAGCGTCCCGACTTGCGGGCGCGCGTAATGAAGCAGCAGCATCGAAACGCCGGTGACGATAAACAGTCCCGCGCTTGCGTCGATTATGTTCTGATCCGTGAGGGTCGACAGAAATGCTTTTACTCCCCGCACGAGCTTCACATACCAAAGCATCTTCGATGAGGAGTCTGGCTTTGTCGACATAATGATCCCGGTCTGAGCGAAGCAAGAGACGGCTGGCGACCGGCTTACAAATCTCTATCGAAACCGAGATTGATGCTGGAGTGATCTTGCGCGCCGGGCCTTTGCTTAAAAGGCGCCCCCATAGTGAAACCGGCGCTTGATCTCTGCTTATAGATTTCCCTCAAACCGCCTCTTCAAGTGCTGATCGTATGCTTGAACGATCAACTGCACGAGGTGGTGACGAACGACATCCTTGTCCGTGAAATTAACAAACTCGATCCCCTCGACTCCGCTCAGAATCCGGCTCGCTTCGACCAGACCGGATCTCTTGCCTGGGGGAAGATCGATCTGAGTCACATCCCCCGTTATGACCGCCTTCGAACCGAATCCGATCCTGGTCAGAAACATCTTCATTTGTTCGGAGGTTGTGTTCTGGGCTTCGTCGAGAATGATGAATGAATCCGAAAGCGTGCGCCCGCGCATGAATGCGAGAGGCGCGATTTCGATGACGCGCTTTTCTATAAGCCGCTCGATCTTCTCGTAATCCGCCAGATCGAATAAGGCGTCGTATAGCGGCCTCAGATAAGGATCGATCTTTTCTTGAAGATCTCCCGGAAGGAATCCCAGCTTTTCGCCCGCTTCAACAGCGGGTCTGGCGAGTATGATGCGGTTCACCCGTTTCTGCCATAGAGACTGAACGGCGAGCGCGACCGCGAGATATGTCTTGCCGGTGCCGGCCGGACCTATACCAAACACAAGATCGTTCTTGTCTATTGCCTCGAGGTAGCGTCTTTGATTCGGTGATCGAGGCATCACCTGCTTCTTGCCGGTCGGGTTCAAGCGCGATTTGGTCAGGTGCTCACGCAGGGTATAGGCGCGATCTTCGGCTATCTGTTTAAAAGCGGATTTGAGCTCGTCGCTGGGAATCCTGCGCCCTTCTTCAAAAAGCGAGGCGTAGTCTTCGAAGATTTTTTCGGCCAGTTCGACATCGCTCTGATCGCCTTCGAGTCCAATCTCATTTCCGCGCAGGGAGACCGTGACATCCAGCAGGCTCTCGAGGAACTTTATGTTCTCGTCATAAGGGCCGACCATCGCTCTGATGGCGCGCTCGGGAAGTACCAGTTCTTTCAGTATCGCCGTCTTATCTCCCATATAAAAATCGCGCGGTCGAGCCAAGGGCCCGTCTGCGCGTTTCGGTTCACCTGCTGATATCTAAATTGTCGCCACACGACTTCCCGGCCGGTCGCAGCGTTTCATGCGGGCAACGCTACTACAGGGCCTATGGCGTGTCAAATTCCAACCGAGCATTAGATTTCGCGGAGGAGATTGCCGCAGCCGGCGGCTTCTCCACCGCCGCGTTGCTTTCTACCAGTCTCCCTGTTTGATGCGCTTTTTGATCTTGCGCTTCACCAGATCGCGTTTCAACGGACTAAGGTATTCGATGAAAAGGTCGCCGTCGAGATGGTCAGTCTCGTGAGATACGCAGCGAGCTTCAAGATCCAGTATGTCCAGATCGAACTCGCTCCCGTTGATGTCCTGGGCGCGAACGACGACTCGCTGCGGCCGTTTAACCTGTACATAGATTCCTGGAAAACTGAGACATCCTTCCTCGCCGATCTGCTCGCCTTCTTCCATATTTATGACGGGGTTTATCAACACCAGCTTTTGCTTTGTATCCTTGCCGCTGCTGCAGTCCATAACGAAGAGCCGCTTGAGCAGCCCGACCTGCGGCGCCGCCAGCCCGACGCCCGGCGCGGCATACATTGTCTCGAACATATTGTCGACGAGCTTATGAAGTTTCTCGTCAAACTCCGTCACCCGTTCCGCGCTCCTGGTGAGAATCGGGTCTCCGTACTTTACGATCTCCAGTATCATTGCTCTATCTCGAACTCCTTTTGCCGCTCCTCGATGGCCCTCTTCTCGGAGAGCTTTTCGTTGAGCACGTGTTCCAGCACTGTCTTTTTTGCTTTGTATCCCGTCACCTCGCGCCAGGCGACCAGAGTCAACCCGACGACTATTATAGCAGCCCCGACAAGATTGTGCGTGGCATAGCCAACCGAAAATCCGATGAAAAACAGCGCTACGAGGAGGAGATAGTACAGAACGCCGTGAGTTCGGGTAGTGCTTATGGATCGCCGCAGCTCCTCGATCTCGCTGTTGGTTTCGCTCAACCTGCCGTCAAGTCCGCCCCGGTCTGTCATTTGTCTTTCTCTCCTCGCCCAGCGTCTAGTCTCCGGTCGTAAACGCCTTAGGGCGATCGCTGCAATTCCCGTTCCTGTTTTTTATTATGATACCTCGCCTCCGCATACTCCGCTCCCATTTTTGCGGCGCGAAGGCTCAATAGTCGCGGAGTTGGTTCACGTAACCCTCATGGTTACGTCTGAATTCGCCTATGCTGTCGCCCCCGAATTTTTCTAAAGCCGCCGAGGCGAGAACGATCGATATCATAGCCTCGCCAATCACTCCAGCCGCGGGAACGGCTACGATGTCGGAACGCTCGAATGCTGCCGATGACTCCCGTTTTGTCACTACGTCAACGCTGGCGAGGGGTCTTCTCAGGGTCGAAATCGGTTTCAAGTGACCTCGCACCCGAATCTCCTCGCCGTTGGTCATTCCGCCTTCGATACCGCCGGCCCGGTTGCTCAGTCGCGGGAATGCTCCCGTCTCCGGGTCGTATCCGATCTCGTCGTGAACTTTTGATCCTGTTTCCGCGCTGACGCCGGCGCCCAAACCGATCTCGACCGCTTTCACAGCCGGAATGCACATGATCGCCTGAGCAAGTATGCCATCGAGTTTTCGGTTCCACTGAGTGTGGGAACCGAGCCCTGGCGGGACACCGCGGGCTACAACTTCGAATATACCGCCAAGAGTATCCTTGTCGTCTTTTGTCGAATCTATGAGCGCGATCATGCGACGTTCGGCCTCGGAATCAATGCATCCGAGCTGTGAGTCGTCCGGTAGTGAGATAATCCGATTCCAATCGGCCTCAATCGGTTTGTCTGGAATCCCTCCGATCATCGCCGTATGGCTCGCGATCTGAACCCCGAGCTCGCCTATTAAGCTTCTGGCAATCGCGCCCGCTGCAACTCGCGCCGCCGTTTCGCGAGCGCTGGCCCGTTCAAGAATATCTCGCAAATCGTGAGTATCGTACTTCAAGCCTCCCGCCAGATCGGCATGGCCTGGACGCGGCCGCGTGAGCTTGCGGGCCCGTTTTTCATCGGCGATTTCGCGCGGCTCAACCGACATCACATCCTGCCAGTTCTCATAGTCGCGATTGCGAATCAGAATGGCGATCGGAGAACCCAACGCTTTACCGTGTCTTACGCCGGAGAGAATCTCCGCTTGATCCTGCTCGATCTTCATCCTACCGCCTCGCCCGTACCCTTGTTGCCTCCGCCATAACTGATGATCGATTGAAACCGGATCGATGCTCAGCCCGGCGGGCACGCCCTCAATGATGACGATCAGGCCTTTTCCGTGCGATTCTCCCGCTGTTGTGAACGTAAATTGCGCCATACGCAACCGAGACTAGTGTGTCCCGCGCCAGGGAGTCAACTTCAACACGGACTCGTTTGGCGTGGGTTTGGCGTGGACTGATGCGGTTCGATGCTATCTCGGCATCTGATGTCTCGCCGGCGCCGCTATCTCACCGATCGTCTTCTTTCAGAGGGCCCTCCGACGCGAACCAGGTTAAAATCCTCGGATTAAGAGCCGCCTAAGAGCCGCCGTGGATTATCTGAACCGCCCCGTCCGTCCTGCGTTGAACATGCTGTCCGCCGAACAGAAGGGCGCAAAGTGGTTCACTACGCGGCGCATGTGTTATTATCCCGACTCGCTGCCGATTCAGCTCCCTGAACGCGAGAGGACATCAGAAGGAAGCAGATTAAGGTATTAGTATGGCTGAGTTCACCTGCCGGCTTGGCATGCCGACCGGCGAAGTCGTTACCCGCACTATAGAAGCGAACGAAGAGCGCGAGCTTCGAGCCAAGCTCGAGCGCGACGGGTTTCGCATCTTCTCTGTTTCCTCCGCGAGCGGCAAGAGCATAGGCCGCCTGTTCGGAACCGAAGTCCGGTCCAGCAAGATAAAAACCGAGGACTTCCTGCTCTTCAATCAACAACTATCCGCGCTGCTCAGAGCGGGTTTGCCGATCCTCCAGGCGATTCTGATCCTTCGAAAACGCGTTGCTAACGAACGCCTTCGCATTTTGCTCGAAGACGTCGAAGACAAGGTCCGCGCAGGGCACGCGCTGTCGGAGGCGTTTGCAGCCCAGGGCGATGCCTTTCCGCGCATCTACATTGCTTCGATTCTGGCCGGCGAGCGCTCAGGCTCGCTCGACGAAGTGCTGCTGCGCTACGTGAGTTATCAAAAGACGATTACCGAAGCGCGCCGAAAAATCAAAAAGGCACTGGCCTATCCCGCTGTCCTGATATGCGCGTCGCTCATTCTCGTCGCGGTACTCTCGACCTTTGTCATACCGAAGTTCATGCAGATTTACGGCAGTGTTGGAGCACAGGAACTGCCTACGATCACGCTGGTCGTGGTCGGCATCTCGAGCTTCATCAGCTCTAATCTTACGTGGATGATTCCGACGATCGCGGCTCTCACGATTTTTATTCTATATTGGCGAAAGACTCCCAAGGGCAGGTTGGTCATAGACAATTGGATCTTGAAAGCGCCGATCGCGGGAGAAACGGTTCGCCAGATCACTATAGCCCAGTTGACCCGAAGCCTCGCGACTCTGCTTGCCGGCGGCATAACGCTTCCAGAGTCGGTTGAGATTGCCAGCGAGTCTATTACGAATCGCGGCTTGAGACATGCCAGCGCCGGAGTTCTGACAGGTATCAGGGAAGGACGCTCGTTCACGGAAAGCCTGGAAAAATCGGGTTGGATCAGCGAGCTTGCGATCGACATGATCGGCGTAGGCGAACGGTCCGGAGCGCTTCGTGAAATGCTTGATGAAGTGGCGAACTTCTATGACTCGGAGATCGATGTTCGGCTCACTCAGATCACCACGTTTATCGAACCGGTCATCCTGATATTCATGGGCGGTCTTGTAATGACCATACTGCTCGCGATGTACCTCCCGCTCTTCTATATGATCGGGAATATGGGCCAGTCGACGGCGCATTGAAGGAGTTTTTGATAGATGGCTGAATCTATGTCTCAAGCACGGTCGAATGGCTCGGCGCCGGAAGGAGCGCCGCAAAACGCCGCCTCGGCGGTACTGCTTCAAGAGGAGAGCCGCGCTCGCGAGCTTGCGCTCCGCTACCGTCTGGAATACGTCGATCTGAGAACCTGCGAAGTCGATTATCACGTCGTTCACGAGCTTCCGGTCGAGTTGATGGTGCGGCACAGCTTCGTACCTCTCAAGCGAACCGAGGACACATTATTCATAGCGATGGCGGATCCGACCGATCTGGAAGGCATCGACGAGCTCGAAGCTCAACTCCATATCGCCCAACTCGGATTGCGAATGAGGATATCGGTCGCAACCAAATCCGCGGTCGAAGAGGCCCTGAAGCGCGGAGACACGGCGGCTCGAATCCTGCAGGATGCCACGGCGGGTTTTAGAACCGACCGCCTTGCGCTTGTCCGTGAAACGGAACACGGAGAGGAAGACCTCGATCTGGACCGTCTTACGGCCGACGAAGAGATGTCGCCCATCATCAAGCTGGTCGACACCGTCGTCCTGAACGCGCTTGAGCGACGCGCCTCGGATATTCACATAGAAACGCGCGACACCGATGTGGTGGTCAAGTACAGAATCGACGGCGCGCTTTATCGCGCGGCTGACCCGATCGATATCGCGCATCATCAGACGATTCTACAGCGCATAAAGGTTATGTCCGAGCTGGACATCGCCGAACGGCGCGTTCCGCAGGACGGCCGGTTCCGAATGCGAATACGCGGCCGCAAAATCGACTTCCGCGTTTCGATTATGCCGGCGATCTACGGCGAGAATTGCGTCATTCGTATTCTCGACAAAGAGCAGATCAACGAATCGTTTCGCGAGCTGAATCTCGATGTAGTCGGGTTCGCTCCTCAGGACATCAAGAAGTTCCGAAAATTCATCGCCGAGCCCTATGGAATGGTGCTCGTCACCGGTCCGACCGGCTCCGGTAAGACGACGACGCTGTACGCCGCTCTGAACGAAATCAAGAACGAGGAAGACAAGATCATCACCATCGAAGATCCTGTTGAATACCAGCTCCAGGGCATTACGCAAATTCCGGTAAATGAAAAGAAGGGGCTGACGTTCGCGCGCGGACTCCGAAGCATACTCCGACACGATCCGGACAAGATAATGGTCGGCGAAATCCGCGACTCGGAAACCGCGCAGATCGCGATACAGTCGGCATTGACTGGCCACCTCGTATTCACAACGGTGCACGCCAACAACGTGATAGATGTAATCGGCCGGTTTTTGAATATGGGGGTCGAGCCGTATAACTTCGTGTCGTCGCTCAACTGTGTACTCGCCCAGCGGCTGGTTCGGGTGCTCTGCACGAACTGCAAGCGGGAGTTCAACCCGTCGGATCACGAGTTGACCGAATCCGGCATGGACCCGAACAGGTATCGCGACCATTTGTTTTATTCGTCGTCCGGCTGCGAGGTTTGCAATTTCACCGGGTACCGGGGCAGAACCGCGATACACGAGCTGTTGGATGTGACCGATCACATCCGGGAAATCATTCTCGAGCGGAGGCCTGGATCCGAGGTACGCCGGGCGGCCCGCGCCGAGGGACTGACTTCGCTTCGCGAGTCGGCAGTCGCAAAGGTCTTTGGAGGCCAAACCACCCTTCATGAGATTAACCGGGTGACCTTTGTGGACTAGCGGCACAATTATCGGGACATCTATTTAATTTGAAACTGTCGCGTGATAGATTAGTTTAACCAGTCAGCTTTCCCTTATTCGGACCAGGGACCATAGGGCCGGAAACGAGAGGGCTGTGCCCGAAGCAAATCGCTGAAAAGAGGATGGGTATGACTAGACCTGTGAAGCTCAAAAGAGCCTCGGCGCTGATCGTTGCGCTCTCGCTCGTAATGTCGGTTCCAATGTCGGCTTTGGCCAGTGACGGCAAAAAGCACTTCAAGGAAGGCATGAAGTACGAGCAGAACAAGCAGTGGGACAAGGCCGCCGAGCAGTACGCGCTGGCGATTGCCGAGAGCCCGTCCAACAGCGAATACGGCCTCTTTTATCAGCGAGCCCTCGTGAACGCAGCCATTATGCTGGTCGAGCGCGGCGATGCGTTCGCCGAGCAAAAGGACTACAATGCCGCGTATCAGACCTACCGCAAGGCTTATTCGTTCGATCCTACAAATGAGCTCGCGCAGCTCAAAATGAGGCGAATGCTGGAAGTCCAGGGTATCTCAACCGACAATCTACCAAAGGTAGGCGATCCCAGCGGGCCTTCATACAAACCAAGGACGTCGGACAACACGGTAAGGACATCAGCTTCAACAACATCTTCAAACGGCCCAACGGCGGCTCCGACCGGTAACGCGGCAGCGGATACGCAAAAGCCGGGGATAGCCAGGACTCAAATGGGCGGCGAGATACCGTCGCGCCGGCTGCCCAGGCGCGACGTCGTATATCGGAGCATCAATCTCGGCGCCGCCATTGAGGAATTGGCCCAGGCCATGCGCCTGAATGTCGTTTTCGATCAACAGGCGCATCAGATTGTCAGGAATAACAACACGTTCAGCATAACGCTTCACGATGTGAGCCCGGCCAAGGCGCTCGAGATAATTCTTACCTCAAACAATCTGATGTACTCGCAGCTCGACTCACGGACGTTGATAATCGCTACGGACAACCCACAGACGCGGATGAAGTATGAAGAACAGTCTGTCAGGACTTTTTACTTAAAGAACGCGGATCCGACTGAGGTTCGTCAGGTCGTGCAGGCCACTCTGGGCACGAAACAGGTCGTTCCCTCCAAGCAGCTAAACGCGTTGGTTATTCGTGACACGCCTCCCAATCTCCAGATAATCGAATCGCTGATCAATTCGCTGGATAAGAGTAAAGCGGAAGTGCTGATCGACGTAAATCTCTATGAAGTTTCTCGCAACGACCTGATTCAGATCGGCAACCAGTTCTCGACCGATGGCAGTAAACAATCGGTCGGCTTCACCGATCTCGGCGGCATCGGAAGAGCCGGCATCCTGGGATTGGGCCCCCGGACTCTGACAGGGCCTTTCGGCATCGCGCTGGGATTGCCTACTTCGTCTCTGAGCCTTTTTCAGGATAAAGGCAAGGCAAAGCTGCTCAGCTCCACCCAGGTACACGTCCTCGATAACGAGCAGCATCAGATCAGGATAGGACAGAGAGTTCCAATCCAAACCGCATCGCTGCCGTTCGTCGGAGGCCAAACACCGACGAGCAATACGAATCGCGCGGTTCAGGCAGCGACGGGTGGCAACGGCGTTGCGACCGCGGACAGTCTACTCGGCAGCTCCTTCGGTTTCAGCGGTATTCCTCAGATACAATATCAGGATGTTGGCTTGAATATAGACCTTACGCCCAATGTCTATGAAGACGACGTTCAAATGAAGATGAAGATCGAGACTTCCTCGATCGACTCGAGCACCGGCGTGCTGACCCCTACTTTCAATCAGCGAACAATGCAATCGGTGGCGAGGATCAGAGACGGCCAGACGACGATGGTGGCCGGCGTGAGTTCGACCGAACAGTCAAAAGAGGTTAAAGGCCTTCCCATTATTGGATTGATTCCGATACTTGGCCGCCTCTTCTCTACGCCGCAGACTAAAGACCGGCAGAGCGACGTTATAATAACCGTCACTCCTCACATTCTGCGCCGCGCGGATATTCGCGAAGAAGATCACCTCGCTCGTAACATCGGGCCCGAATCGAATCTGAAACATCAGCTCGACATAGAACAGATTCTCTATCTTGCCGATCAAGAAGAGATTCAGCAGAAGCCGGTAGCTTCCGCTCCGGCCGCCGCCGACAAGGATAAACTGCTTACGTCATCGGAACAGACCAGAAATCTCGTGTCGCAGAGTACAACGGCGAACCCAGCGGTGAATGCCGCGGTCACGCCAGGGGTCGTCGTAATTCAGCAGCCGGCGGTTCCGATCCAGCAGACGAATTTTCAGCCTGCCGGACAGCAGGTGAACGCAAACTCCGGCGCCACGCCGAACACACAGCCGGCGGGTAAGGCTCCGGGCCAGACTCAGGCCAAAAAGGATCCTAAAGAGCTGGACGATGACGACGATGATGACACACCGCCTACGGCCACGCAGTTCCACGGGCCGGTTACGGTGTCGGTCACAAACGCGAGGGTCGCGGCCAAAGGCCAGACGTTTTATGCGGCGATTATTGTCAACGGTGACGCCTCGATCTCCGGAGCTGATATTTCTCTTAGCTTCGACGCCAATATTCTTGATGTGCAGAGCGTTCGCGACGGCGGTTTGCTCCGGTGTGAACCGCAATTCACCAGCACCGGCGGCATCATTAGCGTCCACATGGAAAAACCCGCGGGCACGGGCGGCTCTCCGGCAAGAGGTCAACTCTTGTTCATTATGTTCTCGGTTAAGGGACAGGGCTCGACTGCCCTGACCTTGAATGAACAAACGACGATGCGAACACCCAACGGAATGGTTGTTCCGCTAAAGACCGTCTCCAGTCAGGTGGACGTTAGGTAGTCCGCAAGCAGTAGCGATAGGCATATGCGTTTTAAGAACTCAAAACGGAGTCACAACGGCTTCACGCTGCTGGAAGTCGTGATCGTGGTGACGATCCTGTCGATATTGACCGCGGCCGTGATCCCGCTTGTCAGAAATACGGTCAAGCGGGAACGCGAATCCGATCTCCGGCTCGCACTGCGGCAATTGCGACAGGCAATCGACGCATACAAGCGATTCAGCGAAACAAACGTCGCTTCTATACCGATCGAGTGGCGAACCCAGAGCGGTTATCCGAAGGATCTCAAGCTTCTCGTAGATGGATTCATCCCCGCGAACGTCATCGGCACGAACTCGGCGAAAGTAAGATTCTTGCGGCGAATGCCTGTCGATCCAATGACGGGCAAAGCCGAGTGGGGTCTGAGATCCTACAAGGAAGCGCCGGATTCGACTAACTGGAGCGGCGAGGATGTTTTCGACGTTTACTCAAAGAGCAGCGATCGAGCGCTGAACGGCACGGTGTATAAAGATTGGTGAAAGTAATGCTGATCGAAGGGTATTTCAGAAAAAAACTGAATACGACGGATTCACGCGCGCGCGGATTCACGATTCTCGAACTGATAATGGTGATGACCATTCTCGTGATTCTCGCCGCTATGAGTGTAGTGTCCTATCAGAAACTTCAGCTCAAGGCCAAGGAGACGCTGCTGAAAGAGAATCTGCGCCAGTTGCGAAAGCAAATCGACCAGTACGCGGCGGACAAAGAAGCTCTGCCCCAGGCTCTTGAAGATCTGGTCTCAGCCCAATATATACGCGATGTGCCGATCGATCCGATTACAGGAAAAGATGATTGGATAGTTGAGATGGGGGACGATCCGCTTTCTCGCGATGGCGGGCAGGGAATTGTGGACGTGCATAGTAAGGCAGGCGGCACAGGAACCGACGGCAAAACCTACAGCCAGTACTGACGGCGCCTCGGCATACCCTTTTCTTCGCTACAAGCCAACCTCTCGACGACCTCAAGGACAAATGGCGACAGCAATTCAAAAATACTTTGTATCGCCGCGAGTTCCACGCGTGGCGGCTGGATTCTCCGGAGATTCCTTTGTCGTAGCGGATCTGCGCCGCGGGAGAGCGGGTTTTCAGATTGCTTCGACGGCGGCAACACCGCTGCCTGTCTCGATGCTCGCGCCGTCTTTTGAATCCGCCAATATTCAGGATCACGAGGGTCTCCGGCAGTTGATACGCCAAACCGCTGAAGCGGCCGGATTGAGCAGTCAGCGGCGCTGGTCGGTTGCTCTACCGGAGACTGCGGCGCGGACCCTCATTCTCGCCCTCGAGTCCAAACCGGCCGGCAGGCGTGAGCTCGAAGAGGTCATCGGCTGGAAAGTGGAACGTGCGATTGCCGCGCCCTCATCCGAGTTACGCCTGAGCCGCCAGCGAATGTCGCCGGCGGGCGGACAGGAGCGCTATCTTGTAACCGTTTCGCGAGAGAGTGTGATCTCCGATTACGAGATTCTGCTGGAAGAGATCGGTTGGAAAGCAGGGCTCGTGCTTCCACGCCACCTCGCCGAATCTCAATGGCTAACGTGGGACAGTACGCCGGGCGACAAGATGCTGGTTTCGGTCAGCAATACGGGATTCGATTCAATGATAGTCAGAGGCGGCGAGCCGCTCCTGGTTCGCTCAAACGTGTGCACTCCCGATGCAATCGCGGATGAGCTATTCAGGGTTGCGTTGTATTACAAGGAAAAGATCATCGGCGAAGAGATATCGGCTCATTCGCTAAGCGGCGTATTGATTATTGGGAGTCTGGATCGGCAAGAGGCTCTACGGGCAATCTCCGATGCGACTTCAAGCCAGCCGCAACTCATAGAACCCGATACGTTTGGCATTGATCTCAGAGGCGAGTCGATTGCTTTCGATCAAATCGCCGCTGCCGGCGGACTCGCGACAATGGCCTGGCAATAGGCCGGCAAGATTTGCTGCACGTTGATCAGGACTGTCTTAGTCCGAAATTTCATTGGCGTTCGCTAACGGGGCTTTGCCTGCCACACTACGGCGGGCTCCGACTCGCCGATCGGGCTCGCAGGCACGCCGTAGGCATTCAGTGATACGACAAACTTCTTTCTCTTCACCAGCCCGATAATCAGACGAACTTGAATAGTCTCGCCCGGTGAAAGCGTTCCATCTCCTCCATCATTCAGAGATTGGATCGCGCCCGACCCCGCATTGGTGTTCGCATCCCTGCTCAGCAGGATATTGCCTTTCGTCAAATCGACAATCCGCACGAACGAATTCGCAATCGGCGCATTGCCTCGGTTTCTCACCACAAGATCAATATAGAATTGCGCTGAGCCCGATAAACCCGAGGCGGGATCGCTCCATTCTGTTTCGATCAATTGTGAAGATGTCGTAGTAACGTCGACGCCGGCCCCGACATTCGAGCCGATCGTAAAACCTGACTCGCTGTCGCCGAGAACCGAAGCGCTTTGCTGTCGGGCATCACGAGCGCTGACCCGCAGTCGAGCCGTGCCGGTTGCGATTCGGGGCATTGTAATCGTCGCCTTGACCGCGTTCGGCGCAAGGCCGGAGACAAGTGAGCTGAAAGTTAACCCGCCGTCAGTCGATAGCAAAAGCTCCTGTGGACCCGGCACAAACCCGGTGGACGCCGGAGGCAGACTCCACGAGGCAGTGTAGCTGTCTCCCCCGGCATAACGTTCGCCCCCTCGCGGACTCGCGACGTATATGACCAGTTCATCGCCTCGGATCCCTGGGGACAGAATGTGATTCAAATCGATTCCGCCCTCACCGTCCTGTCCCGAGGCGTCCTCATCGAATCGCCACTGGTTTGCGCCGTACGTGTAGGTCGCCGCGGTCGCAGGCTTCGCATCCAGTTTCAGCGGAACCGCATCCAACGCTGCCGCCGAAAGCCTCCATTGCCGGCTGTGGTCGTCGTCGCCCGCGATACTGACTTCTCCAATCCAGAGATCGTTCTCGTAGACGCTCTTCTTCCAACCTTCACTCGGATCGGCAACCGAGAAGATCAATTCATCGAACGCTCCACCGCGGCCGAGCGAGGCGATAGGGCTCGACGAGGCGTCCATCGGTTTTGAAAAGCCAAGTTGAATCTGGAGCCGTCCGGGAACAAGCCCGGGAAATCTCGAATCGACGATCAACTGACGTGCGTTTGGCTGATCCGTCCAGTGAGCCGAGTAAACAAGCTTTGAAAACGCGCCGTCCGAGGTCTGTTGGAATGCTCTCACGGACCGGAGGATGGGCGGGCCCGCGGCCCAATTGAGTATCATTCTTGCCCCGGCCCAGTTTTCCTCATTAACCGGCGCGATCTCGCTTTCGGGAACATTGAAGCCGCAGCAATTCGGCCGGACTTCCACGACGAACGGAGCCGGCAGGTGATCGACGCCGTATGAGTAATCGATCGAGGAGCCCGTAGTTATATAGAGGTATATCGACTGCTCGGGATTGTAATATTCCCGGCCCGTGTCGAGCACCAGATCCGACATCCGCTTCGCCAGTGCGGAGAGCGTGGTGTGATCGTCGGCCGTGCCGTACTGATAGCCCCACGGATAAAGAATCAGCTCGGAAAAATTGTGATAATCGATTCTTGATCGAAAATGACGATTAGGATCGCCGGTCAGTAGATTTATCGCTCTTACTTCCAATTCAGAATTCGGCGCCGAGCCTCTATAAACTTCGTTCGAAGGATCATCGCTCGCGCCAACGTCGTCGTTGAACGACGGGCACGGACTGTCTCCGTCGAGCCTCCACTGATGATTGTAATTTCGATTGAGGTCGACCCCTGTTCCGTCCACACATCCTGTGCCCATGATCGGCCGCCGGTTCTTACGCCACATTCTTATTGCATCGAGCTGGTTGTTTCCGGAGCTCTGGCTGAAGTTGAGGCCGTCCGGGTTCATTATGGGAATGATCCAAACCTGCAGATGATCGACCAGATACCTCATTGAAGCATCGGTATCGTAGCCGTTGATCAGCTTGTTGGCGAAATAGACTGGCGGCTCAACCGATATCCACTCGCGCGCGTGATGGCAACCAGTGATCAGAATGTCCGGCTTGGAAGGATCGTTGGTTGCGACTTCTCGGCTTATCTTTAACCCGAAGATCTGCCGCCCTTCGTAACTAGGCCCCAGATTGACGAGCTGCGCTATGTCAGGTCTTGCCGCCGCCAACTGAGTGAATTCATTCAGGGTGCTCTGATAGCTATGAAACCGCCCGTTCATCAGCGCGGGATTTATCTCGCCTCCGGCCCCTCCGCCTGAAGCACTCCCTGGATCGAAGGACTTACCGGGAAAGAACCGGCCCATCTGGGACGCGAATTCTTCCGCCGTGAAGAACCCCGCCAGCGCATATCCCCGACGCGTATATCGTTCTTGAACGTGCGATGCCAGGGACTGGGTTGATCCATCCGAGGCAAATATATCCAGCAAGGCCAGGTATGAATCATTTCGCGATATGATGTCCTCGGCGTCGCCCAGCCAATCGGAATATCCCTGAGTAGGCGAGGTTTTCCGGGCGAGATCAATAACGGCAATTCGAATCCGCGAAGCCTTTCTTGCGGAAGCGGTTTGATAGGCGGGCGTTATCTCCAGCGCGCCGCGGTCTCCGTTATTGCGCGCCGATTCCCAGTCAGAGACTGAATCGAAGAGCACGTTGTAGCCCACGCCGGCGTTCCGCAGTCGATCTAATGAGTATGGGGGGACTGCAGCAACCGTCTCGCTTTCTCCTTTGAGCCAAACCGCGCCATCGATCTGAGCGCCTTGAAAAATCCGTTCAACGGCATCGCTCGAGGCCGAGAGCCGAACGACGCGCGGCACGGATTCATTCCTCGCAAGAGCGGGCCATATCTTTCGGTATTCGTTCCAGGCCTGACGCCTCAACTCCGGACTTGGATTTTCCAGGGCTGCTTGCCATACCTCGGAGATCCCCTGTTCATTCAATCTGATCAAAGCATTCAGGGCCGTACGAAAAGCCGCCGCTCTAGTTGAGCGCAGCGGCTCCGTCAATTTCTGTTGTTTGGATTTTCTCGCGGAGTCCCGCGATTTGATGAGCTGAACCGCGGCGTCCGCATCGGCTGCTCTGATTACTTGTACGCGATTCGCCGAAACGGAATTGAGAACACACAGGGCGCACAGCACGATAATCATCGACAGCATCGCCGCCGCCAATCTCGCGTTACTCTTGATAGCCTGAGGCAGCCTTCTCTTCAGCATTATCTCTTCACCGCGAAAAAGGCCACGGAGTCACCGTGGCCTTTTTCCGTTGTGTTCCTGCCCGCCTCTATGGTTTGCCCTTACGCTTGGCCGGCTTTTCGGCTTCAATCTTGAATTGGTTGTGGAGCGCCGTCAGCGTATCTTTCGCATCGCCCACTCGCTTGTCGGTAGCCGGCGCCTTACTCACAAAATCCGCCAGGTAATTCGCCGATTCCTGGAGCTTTGTATTCTCGGTGGACGCCAGTAGAGTGAGCCCCAATCCGAATAATGAATCGAGGTTGGCGGGATCTGCAGCAAGCACCTTCTTGTACGCGTCAACCGCCTGGTCGGACTGGCCCGCAGCCCTGTAAAGATCACCCTTGAATATTCCCCATTTGTTCTTGTTTGGAGAGGTGTCGATCGACTCTGCTTTTTCCAAAACCTTGACGGCCTGTTCTATTCGATCCGTAGCTCCATAGAACTCGACAAGAAGCTTCGTGTTTTTCGCGAAGATGTCGTAGTAGACAAGGAGATCGTTGTTTATGGTGGGGGTTTTTGCGTCGGAGGAGGCGACTTCAATCGCCTTCGAGATTGTGTTTACCGCTGCCTCGAAGTGCGGCTTGGCTTCGGCCTTTTTCTTCTGGTTGAAGAGCTCGACGCCCATCTCATTGTGGACTACAGCGAGGTTCGCATTTGCCCGATGAGACAGTTCCTTGAAATCGGCATGCTTGCTCGGGTCTATTGCAGCAGCCGCTTCGAATTCACTGAGCGCGCCGGTCAGATTGCTGGTCTTCTTCATCTCAATCCCTTGATTGAAATGATTCCGCGCCTGATCGAAGTTTGCCTGAAGCTGCTCGCCTTCCTTGCGCCGCTCGTCAGCCTCCTTTTGTGCGGCTTCAACCTTCGTTTTGTCCGGCGCGGCAGCCTGCTGTGGGGCTCCTTGACCTCTTCCCTTGATCTGGGCCATTAGCTGATCGAAGCTGAGCCGGCTTCCATCGCCGGGTTCGCATTCAATGTCGACCATATTGGACTGAGTCAGCCGCACTCCATTGACCCAGCTCGGTGTAAGGCCGGGTCCCGAGGCCAACACCACGAATACGCCTACAAGCGGAAGTCCAAGATAGACGTAGTGGCCCGCCTTGTCGGTCTTCACTTCCCAGTGGCCCTTTATATCGGTGCGATAAATATCCACGACGGCGCCCGCCACGGGTTTCTTTCCGTCCGGCGCTTTCATTTTCACGGTGCCTTCTACTCGGTCGACCTGTGCATTTGCGCTAAACGAAATTGAAAGCGCAAGCAGAGCCGCGCTCAGGCACTTAGCAATGGTGTTCTTGAACATCAGAATCCCTCCTTCGCGCTCGCCGGCGATCCGGAAACAGAATTGGCGGCGCTGATTTTGATGTCTTCAGGATGCCTCTTCGAACCGGAATGATGGCTGTCTTGACCTTTACCACTGATTTTTTTGATGAATCGTGAGTGTATCTCAGGGTCCAAAACGATGTCAATGAGAGCCTCTTTTTCGTTTTTTGGCCTAAAACGCTCAAACACTATCGTCGAAGAAGAACCGCGTAAGGCAGCCGAGATTTTCAAGCCTGGAACCGCTTAATTGAATCCGTCCTCTGGGTTTGGATCAGAGCCAATTCCCTCAGGGGGCATTGCGTTGACCGAAAACACGCCGATGGTGTTTAATTGATGACTCCAGTGGCAGGTTTGATTCGTTGCGGGGCGGAATGCAGCACGAGAGAATGACATGGCTTAAACCTAAGCTACGCGGAGTGGCTCTTGGACTCGTTCTCTTGATAGCTCACGCCGCGGCCGTCACTGTCACGCATCATCATACTCTCTTACATTCCTCGAATGATCCTACGGCGCTTGCCATAAGCAATTCCGACGGCGCCGCTCAGTCGCCGCTTTCGGGCAGCGATTCTCAATGCCTTTCGTGCGGTCTACAGCGCAATATTATTTCTGAGATAGGTCCGGCATCATTTGTTGTCGCGATCGTTCCTTGCTCCTACCAGTGCCGCGACACCGAGGTTATCAACGCATCAAAAACAGCCCTTCTGCTTCTGAGCAACCGCGCTCCTCCCGTATCATAATCCCGCCCATCCGCGCCGTCGATTGTCGCGAACTCCCCATTTATATAGGGTAACGGCATTCACTGACATTCAGAGGGGGCCAGGCTGTCTGTCAACCAGCAGACTTCTTGAGGTCTCTGAATGATAATCAAAAGGCAAGAAGCAGGAGCGAGCGTGAGAGTTATGATCAAGAAATTTCTAGCGCTTATTGCGGGAACAATGCTGATGCAAGGCGCGGTGTTCTCGGTTTTGGCGAATACTACAAACACGAACCACCAATCCACGACGGGAGCGGTAACCGGACAGGTTATGGATGAGTCGGGAAGCGTCATCGCCGGCGCTAAAGTAGTACTGTCCAACTCGATCACAGGCTATCAAACTAAAGCACAAACTGACGAGACCGGCGCATTCAAATTTCTCAACGTGCCGTTTAACAACTACAAGGTTCACGTTGAAGTCGAAGGGTTTCAGGCGTCAGAGCAGGCTGTCGATGTTCATTCCGCGGTACCTCTGCAGTTGACCGTCCAAATGAAAGTCAGCGGAGTCAAGGAGGTCGTCACCGTCACGACCGACGACACGCATATGGTCGAGGGAGACCGCGCCAGCTCTGATACCGACCTCAACACCCTGATGCTCTCGAAACAATTGGGCGCCGCGCCGTCGCGCGGGCTGCAGGCGATGGTTGCAACGGCTCCTGGAATCGTCACCGACGATGGACAGCGCATTCATGCGCGCGGGTCCGAGTCGAACGTGCAGACGGTCATAAACGGAATTCCCGTGACGGAGGCTCAGTCCGCCATTTTTTCGACTTCAATCGATCCGAGAACAGCCTCGCATGTTGAAGTTCTAACTGGCGGGATTCCCGCGGAATTCGGGGACAAACTCGGTGCGGTAATCAACGTCAATACGAAATCGGGCCTCGATATGCCAATCTCGGGCGAGATCACGGCTAACATCGGGAGCTTTTCCACCGGGGACGGGGCAGCGAGCTTCGGCGGCCACTTAAAGAAATTTGGGTGGTTCACGGCCTTCTCGGCCTCGACCTCGCATCGCTATCTCGATCCTCCGACGGTAGACAACTTCCATAATATTGGCCGCACGGCCAGCAACCTTACTGCGCTCGATTTCAATCCGTCGAATAACGACCAGTTTAAAGTGACGATGATGTTCGGCGGCGCCAATCTGGAAGTTCCGAATCGCCTCGATCAGGAGCTGGCAGGGCAGGATCAAAGACAGCGGCAGAGAAATCAGTCGGTGTTTGCATCGTGGCAGCACATCCATTCACAGACGATGGTAACCAATCTTTCCGCTTTCTTTAGGACCGCCAAGGGAGAGTTGTTTTCGAACCCGCTCTCGACGCCTGTGGCGGCGTTTCAAGACCGCGGGCTGACTAACTATGGACTGATTGGCTCGTTTTCCTACGTGGGACACGGCCATACGCTCAAAGCTGGAATTCAATACACCAGGACCCCGGTACGCGAAAATTTCAGCTTTTATCCGACTGATCCGAACGCTTTCGGTCCGATACAAGACGAGAACGGCAGTCTGTTTCCGAACCCGGTGCTTCAATTCTCAGCTTCGAATCCGTTTACGTTCAACAATGAACGCACCGGCCGCACGCTCTCTGGTTTTGTGCAGGACAGATTCTCTCCGTTCAAGAATTTGACGCTCGATCTTGGAGTCCGATTCGACGACTATAAGCTCCTGATTCATGAGCGCGCCGCGAGTCCGCGAATCGGACTCGCCTATCTGGCGCCCAAGACGCAAACGGTCTTCCGATTGTCTTATAACAGGCTGTTCCAGCCGCCGCCCGCGGAGAACCTTCTGCTGGCAAGCTCGGAAGAGGCCGCGCGGCTTTCACCGCTTGCGGTTATAACGGGCGAGATCGCAGTCAAGCCGGTGTTGCCCGACAAAGAACATGTCTTTGAAGCCGGCGTGCAGCAACAGGTGACAAAATTCGCGCGACTGACTCTCTCGGCATACAACAAACAGATCAGGAATTTTTCGGATAAGGATCAATTCTTCGATACCGGCGTGATCTTTCCGGTTGCGATATTCGCGGGACGGGTCACCGGGTTTGAAGCGCGGCTCGATACCGCGGAGTGGCGGGGTCTTTCGGGCTTTGCAAGCTACGCGAATTCGCGCGCCTTTGGAATAACGCCAATCGTTGGGGGATTATTTCTTGGAGAAGCGGTCGGTGCTTTGGCGAATCCCGGACTTCGATTTCCTAACGATCACGACGAACGCAACGCAGGACAGTTCCAGATCAACTATACGCATAAGAAAAGCGGATGGTGGACGTCCTTTGGAGGGCGCTACGATTCAGGGGTCCCGGTCGATGCCGAGCCCGGGACCACCCTGGCTCAGTTTGTTTCCGAAGGTTTTGATCCGCGGCTCTTCAACGAAATCGATTTTGAGCGAGGCCGCGTGAAGCCTCGGGCGATCTTTAACTTTTCCACCGGCGTTGATCTATTGCGAAACGAACGGGTTGGCGTCTCAGCGGCGCTCGACGTGGAGAACATCACGAACAAACTCTTTCTTTATAACTTTGAGAGCGTGTTCTCTGGAACTCACGTCGGACCTCCACGTCAGTGGAGCGGTAGAATTACTTTGAAGTTCAAGTAGGTCGACATTCACACGAGCGGCGGGCGGCGGTCATCTCACATCGCCGTCCCCGCGCCCTATCTCTAAGGTTCGCTCCCATTTCGCGAGACCGAGAGCGCCGCTTATTGGGATTCAGAAACGGGAGCGTGATGCGATTCCACGATTCCCATCATATGCATATCATTCTTGCGGCACGGCGGTAATGGCTTAGAGTAGTCAAGTGGCTGATTCGCGCTTACATGTTGCGCTTATCGAACCCGAGATTCCGCCCAACACGGGCAATATAGCGCGATTGTGCGCGGCTACGTGGACTCCGTTGCATCTCGTAGGCAAGCTTGGATTCCGAATCGACGATAAGGCGGTTAAGAGGGCGGGGCTCGACTATTGGGATCAGGTCGATCTTCGCACGCATGTCGATCTCGGGTCACTGTATGACTCGTTGCCGACCGGCAGATTTCTTTATTTTTCGACTAAGGGCGAGAGACTGTATACGGATTTTGAATATGTCGTGGGTGATTGCCTCGTTTTTGGCCGTGAGACAAAAGGCCTGCCTGAAGATCTTCTTCGAGCAAACTGGGATCGATGTTTGACGATACCTATGCCCAACCGAAACATCCGCTCGCTGAATCTAGCGACTGCGGTTGGAATAGTCCTGTATGAGGCGTTGAGGCAATTCAGCGCTAAACCGCCTGCCTAAAATTCCTGGATTTCACGGAGTAACATAATGAAACGGCCCCGGTCATCTGACCGGGGCCGCGCTCTTAACATAGCTTATGGGCTGTTCTCGCTTACGCCAAATCGTCCCACTGTTCGGGCAGAGGCTGCGGGCCGGGCCGGATGCCGACGAGGTCGGGATCTTCTCCCTCAATCCTGGGCCCTGCCATTGCGCGGCGCTCCTTCGATTCCAATCTTCTGACTTCTTTATCCTTTTGTTTTTGCTGACGAGCCTTTTCCTTCTCGCGTTTTTGAAATGTAGGTCTGCTCTTTTTTGCCATCTATGATTCCTCGCTTTCGGGGTCACATTGCCAGTGATCCTCGCGGCTGGCGAAGTTTTCTCCCATTAGTTCGTCATCTTGAATGTTATCATCGTCTGTTCCAAAAACCACTCGCGCATTCCGTCGCTCGCGGATGGGGCCTTTTGGCGCGCGATCGCCTTTCGGCGGCCCTTTTGACTGTTTACGAGCCCTTCGCGGAGCCGCATCGGGACCGAAGCTGCGCTCCGTCGGAGCTGACGGGGGTGCGAGGCTGCCCCCCGCCGAGGGTGCTGAGGGCGGCCGTGGTCTAGGGGCCGGCGGACGCTGGTCTCGTGCGACGGCTTCGCTTACGCTAATTGCCCTGCCTTTCAACGGCTGATTGTTAAACCGGAGAATCGCGTCCCTCGCGTGAGCCGGGTCAGCGTATTCCACAAATGCAAAGCCTCTCTTCTTTCCAGTTTCTCTGTCGGTCGGAAGGTAGACATACGACAGGGGGCCCGCGGTCGCGAAGTGCTCGCGCAAATCGGCCTCGGTAACGTCATAAGAGAGATTTCCAACAAAAAGGCGAATGCTCATCTCTATCCTTCTCTATTTTTTGTAGTCCTCAACGTCGTGGACTAAACGACCGCGCGCTGTTGCCGCGCAGCCGGCCTATCTCGGTGCCGAGGCTGATCTGGCGATCCGTCCTCCCGTCCGAGAATCCATCCAATTTCGACCTCTTAATTTCTACGCTCGAAGCCCGCTCTATCGAGGCCATTGCTCCTTCCTCTTCAGGACTGACCAGTGTGAGCGCGCTTCCGTCTCGGCCCGCGCGGGCTGTCCGCCCAACCCGGTGCAAATAGTTTTCGGGCGTTGACGGAACATCATAGTTCACTACATGAGAGAGTCCGTCAATGTCAATTCCGCGCGCGGCGACATCGGTCGCGACAAGCACTTTGACGCGGCCCACCCGGAATGCCGCCAGCGCCGCGTTCCGCTGCGATTGGCTGCGATCCGAATGAAGCGTTGCGACGGCGTGACGGTTCGCCGTTAGAATCCGTGCAATCTGATCCGCATTTCGCTTGGTTTCAGTAAAGACAAGAAAAGAACCATCCGGGTTCTGCTCCAGGAACTTGAGCAGGAACGGCGGCTTTGCGTGAGAAAGCACGGAATAAATGTTTTGGGTCAGGGTAGCAACCGTGTTCGCGCGGCCCACTTCAAGTCGAAGCGGATTGCTCATCATCTCACGCGAAAGCTGTTCGACTTCACGTGAGAGCGTTGCTGATAGAAGAATCGTCTGCCGCGCGCGTGGAAGCTTGGAAACGATTCGCCTCACCTGCGGGAGAAAACCCATGTCGAGCATTCGGTCGGCTTCATCAAGGATGAGCATGCCGATGCTGTTCAGCGAGACTGCGTTGCGTTGAATAAGATCGTTGAGGCGGCCTGGGGTCGCGACTATGATATCCGCGCCTTGTTTGAGCATCGCCAGTTGTTTTGTGAGGCTCTCTCCACCCACGACGGCAACGCTTCGAAGTTTGGCCGCGCTTCCATAGGTCCTGGCCGTTTGCTCTATTTGTTGGGCAAGCTCTCTGGTGGGTGCGAGCACAAGAGCCCGAGCGGCGCCGGGGCTCTTCAGCAATTGGATCGTCGGCAGTAGGAAAGCCAGGGTCTTGCCCGAACCTGTCTCGGCCGAGGCCGCGATGTCGCGGCCGGCAAGTATATTGGGAATTACCTTGCTCTGAATGCTTGTGGGCTGGGTGATGTTGGTTTTTTCAAGCGCGCGTGTAAGCGGCGCGCTCACGCCTAATTCGTCAAAACTATTCTGATTCATGAATTCTTCTTGCGGTACACAATATTGAGGAGTGTTGCGAAAACGGCCCGAAGGTCGGGTTGGAAGAAAAGATTGTTCGAGCGCTGGACTATTTGTGTACCGGTGGGGATTCAGCAGATGCTCCGTGCAATCCGTTAAGATCGTTTTCATTTTGCGGCTTCACGGCGGCGTCAGCCGCCGTGAAGTGTTCACAGTTCGTTAGTAGCGGTTTCCAAATCCGCCTCGGCCGCCGCGTCCTCGACCGCCGCCGCCCCCGCCGCCGCCGTATCCTCCGCGATTCCCAGAGCGTTCCTCGCGCGGACGGGCTTCGTTCACCGTCAAGGTCCTGCCGTTCAACTCGGTTCCGTTGAACTGAGCGATTGCCTTTTCGGCTTCATCCGCCGCCATCTCGACAAACCCGAAGCCCTTCGACCGTCCTGTGTCACGGTCCGTGATAATATTGACAGACTCAACCTGCCCAGCCTGTTCAAACAGCATGGTCAGATCGTTCTCTGTCGTTTGATACGACAGATTTCCGACGTAAATTCTTTTCGTCATGTTTCTCCTTAGAAACTAGCTATGAGGAACTTCCGAGACCTTGCGAGGAGGAGGATCAACGAGAGGATCAAGCAATCTCCGAGCTAAGACAGTCGCTCCTGAAACCAATCAAACAGCAACACTCGCGGTTGCCAAAGTCTTTCGGAGTGTAACAGGCCCAGAGATTTAAGTCCAGCATAAACCAGCAGAAACCCCCGTCTTCAGCCGGATCGTTCGCAACATCAGCACCTCATTACGACGGGAGTCTAATCAAGATGGCGCCGGATGAACGCATGCTCCGTAGTCCCCTTCACGCGCTCACCCGGCGCCTACACACGACACATCACCTTAAGAGTCGCCGCGCTAACCCCGCCTGTTTTTGTTCGGCCAGTCGACTCCTGAAATCAGCTTAACAATCCACTCAGGATTGCCCTGGCCTGGACAGCCGCCCCACTGTTGAAGCGGCTCGTTTCCGTAGCGAACATTGCCGATATGCTGAGACTTGTCCTTATCCACTTCCGGATCCGAATCGAAGAAACCGAGCCGCCGCCTGAGAATTTCCATATCATCCGGTTTCCCCGTCAGGAATAACCATCCCGGCTTCGCTCCATGCATCTCCGCGTATTCCTTGAGTACCTCCGGCGTATCCTGCTCCGGTTTTAGCGTAAAAGAATACATGAAGATGTCTCGGCCGACGCGATCTCCGAAAGCTTTCTGAACCCTTACGAGATTCGCTGTGATCCCAGGACAGATCCCTTCACAGTTTGCATACATGAAATTGATTATCACGATCTTGTCCTTGATCAGATCGTCATAGAAACGAACTTTCTTTCCCTCGTGCGTCACCAGTTCCAGGTTTGGAAAGTATCTGTCTCGAATCCTTTCGCGAGACGACTTCCCGCTGGAAACGGGCGAGTCCTTGCCCGCAGCCAATCCAGCCGCGAGCGGCGCCATTCCAACCAAGGCAATCGATTCCCTTCTTGTAAGCTTTGGCATAAGGCTTTCCTTTCTTCCCGGCTCGCCGAGAATATTAGGGAGTTGTGTTGTTATCTCCGGCGGCGCCGATGTCCCACCTGAGCATCATCGCGTGATCTTCATGAACCACGTTGTGACAGTGCAGCGGGTGCCGTCCAACAAAGTCGCGGAACCGGAAGAAGAGCTCGACCTGCTCGTTGAACTGAAGGCGAACAACATCCTTTCGCGAATTTTCGACGGAGCCCGGCGCGGTTGGCACACCGTTGCGCTTGAGTATCTGATGTTCCTCGAAATGGATATGAACGGGATGCTGCCAGCCTCCGGAGTTATTCTGCAGGATCCATTTCTCTACGCTGTTTCGCTGAACCGTCAGGCGCGGTGTGTCGCAGTCCACGAATTTACCGTTGATCGCCCATTGGCCGTTCGTCCTTTCGAAACGGAACGTGCGCGTGATGCGAGGAGTCGCCGTCGTGCTGGGCAGGGTGTAGTAGTGCGGCAGCGTAGCCGGATCAACACTCTGATCGGAAACCGGCGGTAGCGCGACGTCAAATCGCAGCGCCAGATTTCCCTGGCCCGGAGCGAGGATGGTGTTCGTCGGACCACGGCCGCTGGTCTGCAGCAGACGATTTTCGAAGTATATCGACTTCCCTGCGAACGGCGTGAAATCAATGATCACGTCTTTTCGTTCCGCGACGCCGAGCCTGAAGCTCTCGATTTGGACGGGCTGTGGAAGCAGGTTGCCGTCGTTGGAAATTTCCCAGAATAGATTGTGTCCGTTCAGATTATTCAGATCCGTCAGGAACAGCTCCCAAAAGCGCGACGGCCCTGAGTCCAAGCACCTGAAGCGATACCTTCGCGGGTGGACCTGAAAGAACGGCTGGATCTTTCCGTTCACGAGGAATCTGTCGCCCAGGATGCCGTCAGTGTTGAACAGATCAAAAAACAGTTGTCCGTTGCTCGGGTCAAAAACCCTGTCGCTGAACATCAGCGGCACGTCAAAATCGCCGCTCGGCAGTCTGAACCCAGTCGTCTCGTCACCGGTGTCAAACTGATTGAAGAGCAGGTAGAAACCAGCGAGCCCTTTGTAGACGTTTTGTGCCGTGAAATCGAGGCGGTGGTCGTGGTACCAAAGCGTGCTCAGCGACTCGTTGACATCGCCGTTGGGAGGATGGGTCGAATTGAATCCGGCCTGCCTGTTTGGATAGTGGTGGTCATAGAACTGGCCGATCTCAAAGAAGTCGCATGGAAAACCATCGCTCTCCGACGGAGTATGCGCATTGTGCAGGTGACTCGACACGGAAGGCTTTCCGAACCCGCCGTTGTTGGTCGTCAGGCCGTTGAAATTTCTGATCAGAATCGGCTCGCCATAGTGGGCGACATAGGTCGGCCCCGGAAACTGGCCGTCAAAGCCCCAAATGGTTTGAAACGGCAAGTCCGGAGACATGCTGAATTGCGCCGGCCTTTGATGAACCTCATAAAACTTTTGCGGAGGGAGCATCGTGAACGCCTGGTGGGCTCGAGTGCGCGCTTCGCCCGCGGCCGTGTTCGGGTTAATAGTGGGAGAGGGGGTCAGGGACGCTACCGGCTGCTTCACGGGCATTATCGGGAGCGGCTCCACAAAAGCACGGGTCGGCGGACTCACCGGATTGTCGAAGGGAATGATACCGCTCGGATCACTCCAGCGTGCGCTCAGTCCCCTCTTCGGAATCAACATTCCAGCGCTTGTAAGCAGACCCATCTTCATCATGTCGCGCCTGCTGAGATTGGCCTCCACTATTTCTCGGCGGTTCTTCGCAGCATTCTCAATTTCCTTCAGTCTTCTCTTTGAGGGTTTCGACATCAGCTTCTCCTTCAGAGGTTTGTAAACCTTTTTTGTAGTTTATTTCGTTGGGTTCTTGCGCTAACAGCACCCTTCGATTCGGTGTGTAGCATCGCTTTCACTTCGATCTTGCCTCCCTGTGAACCCGCTTCCCCGTCATTCGGGTGTCGAGTTCCAGTATCCGTTCGAGCCGAGATTACTGCGCCTGCGCTCGATTTACGCGTGACCCCTACCAAATCGAGCCTTAATCGATGCTGCCTTTCCACACCAACATCCAAGCCAAACTCAAGCGATCAGTTTGACTGAAGTCGCGGCGTGTTGGGATGAGCTGACGGCAGACAACTATCCGCCAGCCGTATCCGGCACAAAAACATGCATCAACGATTTGAACAAACAGGCCTAAGACAAAATGCTAGTCGGTCAGCCTTGACACAGAAAAATCCCCTAACTCGTCCCTCCAGCGGAGGGGGACAGGTAAAAAAAGAGACATTTCGAACCTAAGAAAATTTTTCATGACGCCTCTTTAGAAATCACGCGCCTTCGGCTTCAGCCGACGCGTACTGCTCCAGGAGCCCCGAGATCGAAAAAGGCAGGCCAAGCGCCATAGGAATTTTGAGTGAGTTATTGTAAAATTCTCGGATCGGCAAACCCGCGCCCGTACTATCTCGATCATATGTCAAAGAGAAAAGACGTCTCCCGAATTGGTGAGTCTCGGGGAGGCACAAGACAAAGATCGGTTCTAACGCTGCCGTCAATAGCGGCGCTCGTAATCATTCTCATCGGCATTGCTCTTATACTCACTATCAAATATCGGGGAGATCAGGCCGGCCGCTCTCCGCGGTCAACCATAAACTCGCCCACGGGGTCCGCCGGGCCAGACCGCAAAGCAGCAAGCGAACCCAAGCCAAACACCGGCACACCGGGAGCCTCATCGCAGTTGGAAAGAATGGAAGCAGCTCAAGCCGTGATGGTCACCGTGGATCTGGATTTTGGTTCGCGCGCTCCGACTATTGCGGATGCGCTTCGGGAGATCGAGCGCGGGTACAAACCTGATGACGGCACGGGACGCACCTTCGCGATTCTCGACGCATACGGCGAACCGACACCCGATGGCAAGCTCCACATATCGATGCATGTCAGCAGCGAGAAACCCGGCATAGCAAGCCTTACATTTAAACGCACCGGCGAAATCCTCTGGAATAGCCGGATCGTGCCTGCAACACATGCTCCGGCATCTCAGGCAAAGAATTTATTAATCAGTCTATCCGACGCCTCCGGAAACTCGCGGTTGTTGGACGGATCGGGCGGAAGCGCTTCAATAATGGACGCAAAGGTCAAGGATCTTGGAACGACTGTGCGCGACTATTGGCCCGATGGTTCGGATCGCGAAGTAACTTTCGTGTATAGCGCTTGCGGCTGTCCGGTCAAGATCATGGCGAGGCGCACCGGCGAACGCACTATCAGGACAAAGGAACTGCCGGTCATTTTCCCTGACGATCCCGGAGCTGTCCTGAGCATAACGAAGCTAATGGGCTGGTGAGGGACGCCCCGATCCCGTCCATGTCAAACCAGTTTCTTTTAACATCGAGGAGAATACTCATGAGAATTATTAGTCTGGAATAAGTTCTTTGAAATGACGTTGACTAAAACTAATGAGTCACGCGCGGGAGTGTGAGGGCTTGCGGCTTGACGCGACCCACCGCGTCATATAGAAACTGATCCTCAGCACGCAATTCAAATAAGTGGCCGGCCTGGATCTCGAGCCGGGTGACCGTACGGTAGGTCGATTTCATAGACTATCCCGCGGAGGAACGTGCGCTTATGAATAGAGCCAAGAATCACGCGAAGAACGTAGCCGAAGAGCCTCCGGATGTATCGCGAAGAAACTTCATCTCCAAAGCGGCCATTGGAGCGGGCGCCGCCGCGGTGGGAGTGCTGGGCGGCGCCGGAGCTTCCAAAGCCTCTGAAAGCTCGGAAGCCGCGCGCGCCATCAAGATCCCTGATGAGTTTGCGGCCGCGGATAAAGTCTCGGCCAAGAAAGCCGAATTTCCAATGACGGGCGCCGAGGTATTCGCTCGAGTCTGCAAAGAGGAAGGGCTTGCGGCGCTGTTTTGCTGCCCCGGAAATTATAATGTCCAGAACGCTATAGCGATCGAAGGCATCCCCACATATTCAGGGCGCCACGAAGGCGCGATGTGCCACGCCGCCGACGCGTTCATCCGCATAACAGGCGACGTAGCGGCGACCTCCGGAACCGAGGGGCCCGGCTTCAGCGACATGATCTGCGCAATCGCGGGAGCCAATGCGGCACGCACTCCGTTACTCGTGTTGGCCAGCAATATGTCGCTCTATCAGGAAGATACTGAAGCCGGCATACAGCTTCAGTATCAGCAGCCCGCAACCGAGGGATTGAAGAAGTACGGCAAGCGTCTAATTACTCCGGCCCGAGTCCACGAATATGCGACGTATGCGTTTCGACAATTGAGATCGGGCGTGCCGAGACCGGTTCATATCGACTTTCCGAGCGAAGTATATCGGGCGCAGTTTAAGACCCCGGGCGATCTTAACTACTACTACGACAAGGCGAGGTACCGAACAGACTCGCGGCCTCATCCTGATCCGAAGGATATCAAGGCAGCGGCGGAGCTACTAAAGAAAGCTCAGCGACCGATGATCGTGTCAAGCAACGGTGTGTTCTACAGCCGGGCGTGGGAGGCGCTGAAGGCGCTTGCTGAAAAATCACAGATCCCGATCGTCGAATCCGGCGCCATGAAAGGCCAATTCTCGGATGCGAGCCCGCTCTCCGCGAATGCGGCTCCCGGAGCATTAGCCAGCGCCGACGTTGTGTTGCTTGTCGGGCAGTATTGCATGCCGATCATCGGCGAATTCGCCTTCGGCCCTGACGCCAAGTACATCCGCATCGACCCGGCTCCGGAAGACATCGGCCGGAACCTGCCCATCGACATCGGCATCGTGAGTTGTGAGAAGGCGGCTCTCGAAGCTCTCTTCAACGAGATGCCTCCGATGAAGCGCGATTCGTGGATCGCTGAGATAGCGGCCGCCCGCAAAAAATTCGAAGACGAGCTGGACTCGTTTTATAAGCTCGGCTTGAGCTACACGGATGCGATCCATCCTGCCGTGATAGCGAAGGAACTGGCCGACTTCTTGTATCGAGGCAAGATTCCAAAAGAAGAGACCACGGTGGCTTCGGGCGGCTACGGTATCGCACGGTACACGCGCCGTTGGCTGCGTGGGTATCGTCCCGGCCAGATCATGAACGGAGCATATCAATACGGCGCGATCGGACCTGATGTTGGTTATTCGGTTGGAGTCGCGGCGGCGGTTCAGAACGGCGTAAGCGTTCAAGCTCCATACAAAGGGCATCCGATTGTCTGCATAACGGGAGACGCCGGGTTTGGCTACACCGCAATGGAGATGGAGACGCTGTCGAAGTACCGTCTGCCGGTCATTGTGATCGTCTACAACAACAATGCGTGGGGTACATGGTCCGGCAACCGCAACAGCGCTGCGACCCTCAGCATACATCTGTTTCAAGAGAACGTCCGATACGACAAGGTGGGCGAGGCTCTGGGCGCTCACGGCGAGTACGTGACTAAGCCCGATGAATTTCGTTCGGCGCTCGAGCGTTGCTACGACGTCGCCGTAAGAGAGCGCCGTCCTTCGGTAATAAATTGTCAGGCGAAGAAAGAATTCTGGATCAGGGATCAATTTCCTCCGGGTAGCCTTGGCAAAGTCGAACCCGGCTGTATGTCCTATTATCACTGATTAGTTTCTTATCCTTCGTCATTAAAGATGACCAGTCGAAGATGACCAGCGATGAGAGGATCAGGGCTGCGCTTCAGAAATATGCGGATCGCGGTGTGTTTCGCGGATTCAGCGAGACCAGGTCGAGAAACGGCAAGCTCGCGTTCACGTTCCTGTGGCAGACTCCTCGGCAGCTCGAGTTCGTAGCTGACATAGACAATCAGACTTTGATGTTTCGAAATTTGCTACCCAATATTCTCGCGGGCTCGCCAATGCACAGCGAGCTAAGGAAATTCGTCGAAGGGCTTCACGATAGGCAGGTTCCGAAGCATCGTCGGATCGAACGCGCCAGAGCCGAAGTTACTTGCGCAACCAGAGGCGGGAATCTCTCGGTTTCGCTCAAGGTCAAGAACAATCAGTACACGTACGGCGTCAACCGGCTCGTCAATCTAACGCACGAGCTTTTCGTGCATCTCAACGATTGCTATTCGGAATATTTATCAGAACAGTTTGATATGCCGCAGGAATGATGGCTGCCCGTGAAAATCATCTAGATTCACGAGGCCTTCGCGCCGCACCTAGCGAGAAGGATACCCGTAAGAGCATGATCAAGGAGTAGGTTGATGCGCCCAATCTGGATTACTCTAAGCGCGGTTGTTTTGTCTTTGTCATTCAGCGCACGGGCTTTCGAGCAGGAGAAACATCCTCCTGGTCCGCATCGCCATCCCGAAGCGCAGAAATTAAAAAATCCGATACCGAGCGACGAAGCCTCAATCGCGGAAGGGCGCAAGAGCTATGTCCGCTATTGCGCGTCCTGTCACGGTCCGGCCGGTAAAGGTGACGGATCGATGGCCCTGGCAGGCGGCACTCCGGCGAATCTCACCGACGAAACCTGGGATCAAGGATCGAGCGACGGGGAAATCTTCGTTGTCATCCGCGACGGAACAAGCAGCGACATGGAAGCTTATAAAGATAGGCTGACGGATAAGCAGATTTGGCAGTTGGTGAATTATATTCGCAGCATAGGACCAAAATCGGAGAGATAAACTCGTGGGGATTACGGGAATTATTGAAATGAGGCGCCTGACCAATCACGCTGCGTTGATCTATTAAACTCATGACATAAAGAGGTACTCCGGTGATGACTGACGGCCGTGCCCATCCGGTAAGCTCACGTATATCTCTTCTCTTGAGCATCTGCTGTCTGCTAGCGCTTCTCATCTCGCCAATGGTTGCCGCCCACGCTCAAAAGAGCGGCATCCCTGTAGGTGAGTGGCGCAGCTACGGCGGCGATAACACCGGCGCAAAATACTCGCCTCTTGATCAAATCAACAAGGACAACTTCGGTCAGCTCAAGATCGCCTGGCGATGGAAATCCGTGGATGCATATGTCAGCAAGACCGTCGCCGGAGGCGAGTGGTGGTCAAAATCATCCGACGTTTTTGACGATCTTCAAAAAGACAATCCGAGTCGATGGCGAGACAAGACCGCTCCGTGGTCCGACAATCTGAAGGCGACTCCGCTGATGGTCGGCGGAGTGCTCTACCTCGCAACCCCTCTATCGCAGGCGGTAGCCATCGACGCCGCGACCGGCGAGACTCTCTGGGTCTACAACCCGAAGAGCTACGAAACCGGCACTCCCACTATGAGCTTTCAGTGGAACCATCGGGGAGTCGCTTACTGGAGCGACGGCAACAACGCCCGGATTCTTTTCGGAACCGGCGACGGATATCTTCTCGCTTTGGACGCCAAGACCGGCAGACCCTGCCGTGAATTCGGTCAGGATGGCCGAGTCGATCTGATGAAGGATCTGCCTCGAGCTTCGAGGGCAGATCGCGATTACCTCAATGCGCTGATGTATTCGGTAACGTCTCCACCCCTCGTCTGCCGCAATGTCGTGATCACTGGATGCTCGATAGCGGACCGGCGCATCACGAAAGAGTCGCCTCCGGGCGACGTGCTTGCGTGGGACGTGAAAACCGGCAAGCTCAAATGGACCTTTCATACTGTTCCGCGTGAGGGTGAAGCGGGCATTGAAACATGGCTCGACGATTCGTGGAGGTACTCAGGCGCGGCGAATGTGTGGACTTCGATGAGCGCGGACGATGAACTGGGCTATGTCTATCTTCCGACCGGCACGCCGACAAATGATTTCTATGGCGGGCACAGGTTGGGAGACAACCTCTTTGCCGAGAGCCTGATTTGCGTCGACGTGGAAACCGGCAAACGGGTATGGCATTTCCAGACGGTTCACCACGGGCTTTGGGACTATGACAACCCCGCGCAGCCGAACCTGATCGATATCACCGTCGACGGCAAGCGGATCAAGGCAGTTGCTCAGGTGACCAAACAAGGGTTCTGCTATGTCTTTGATCGGATCACGGGAAAGCCCGTGTGGCCGATTGAGGAGCGACCCGTGCCGGCTTCGGATGTACCCGGCGAACGCGCTGCCGCGACTCAGCCGTTTCCGACAAAGCCCGCGCCGTTCGAGTACCAGGGTGTCGCCGTCGATGACTTGATTGACTTCACGCCTGAGCTGCGCGCCGAAGCAGTGAATACGATACACAAGTTCCGAATCGGACCGCTTTTCACGCCCCCGTCGCTTGATGTGGAAGGAGGAACCCAAGGCACGATTGAGCGCCCCGGTGAGGGAGGCGGAGCCAACTGGCAGGGGGCCGCGATCGATCCGGAAACGGGAATCCTGTACGTGCCTTCCAGAAATGGTTTTTCGGTCATTCATTTCTACACTCCGGATGTTGAGAAAGGCGGAACCGTCAGGTTCACGCACAAGACGGGTGGAGAGATTCCGCGAGGTCCTCAGGGCCTGCCGATCTTCAAGCCTCCTTATTCACGAATGACGGCGATCGATCTCAATAAAGGCGTGCACGTTTGGATGTCGCCTATTGGAATCGGCTCTTCTCGAATACGAAATCATCCCTTGCTGAAGGGGCTCAAGCTGCCGCCGTTGGGCGGCGCGGGCGCGAAAGGCCCGCTTCTGACGCGGACGCTGTTGATCTCGGCTGTGGATGGAGCCGTCAGCGAAGGCGACGATGAGGGCGCTAAACTGGTCGCCTGGGACAAAGCCACAGGCAAGATAGTCGGAACTGTCCCACTGCCTGCCGGTTCGATTGGGAACCCGATGACATTTCTGCTGAACGGAAAGCAATACATAGCTTTGACTGTAGGCGGCGAAACGCCTCAGCTTATCGCGTTCAAGCTGCCGTGATGTGATCCGCAGATCACGCAGATGACGCAGAGAGAAAAAGAGGGAAAGACAGGGACCGAGGAGGAACGGTGTTGAGAGAGAAACGGTGTTGAGGGAGAAACCGGCGTTGAGGGAGAAGGTCGTTGAGAACGAGTGAGTTTCAGCCTTCTGCGAAATCTGCGTCATCTGTGGATGATAACCGTGACTCTGAGCTCTATGTAATCCGCAGATCACGCAGATGACGCAGACAGAAGAGAAGGAAAAGACAGAGATAGAGGAGGAACGGCGTTGAGAATCAGTCAGTTTCAGCCTTCTGCGAAATCTGCGTCATCTGTGGATGATAACCGTGACTCTCAAACCTATGCGATAATCGGGGCGGCTATGGAAGTGCACCGTATACTCGGTTGCGGATTTCTCGAGCCTGTTTATCACGCGGCATTGGCGAAAGAGTTCTCGTTGCGCGCTATTGATTTTCGGCGAGACGTGGAGCTGCCAATCACGTATAAGGGTGAACCGCTCTCCACGAAGTATAAGCCCGACTTCATTTGTTATGACTCCGTCATCGTGGAATTGAAGGCGCTCGATAAACTCACCGGCAAAGAGAAGGCTCAGGTTATAAATTATCTAAAGGCGTCGCGCATCGAACGAGGGTTGTTGCTGAACTTTGGCGCAATCCGCTTGGAATACGAGCGAGTCATTCTGAGTGCTAGACGGTCAATCACGGATTACGCGGGTGACCCAGATGAAAGGACGGAGCCACAACCCGCTCTTTGAAATAGTAGTCACAGAAATATTAGCTTAGGAAAATTTCTTTGGGCATCGCCGTGCGTATGATTCTCCAGCATGTGTCGGAGATCTCCGTCTAAGAAGTCTTTAGTCCGTTGTCTTGCCGGTGACGGCCATTCGGATCCGGCATTTTGTTTGTCGCGAGCATCACAAAGTGATATAAAAAACTTGAATTCATTGCTTTCGAAACTGCTCCGCCAGTCGGGCATTTGTGCACAAAAAGGAGCAATCGAAGCTGAGCTGTCAAGCTATCAGTGGCATCATCTTCTTAGTGGACATTCAGCGGCGCTGGCTGAGTGATAAATTGACTAGAACCGGTTTGGAGGAGGCGTTATGAGACGTATTATCGGCTTGGGCCTTGCCTGCACCGCAATGCTCGTCTGCGGGCTATGGACGACCCATAGCTCGGATAAAGTTTCCGGGATCACCTACGCGAAAGACGTCGCGCCAATCATCCAGAAGAATTGCATAGTCTGTCATAGGCCGGGCGAAATCGCGCCGATGTCCCTGCTCACCTACAAAGACGTGCGGCCGTGGGCCAAGTCGATTCGCGAAATGGTGGTCGAGCGGCGAATGCCTCCCTGGTTTGCGGATCCGAGCTACGGCTCCTTTTCGAACGATTGCCGGCTTCCTCAGAAAGACATTCAGACGATCGCGGCATGGGTCGAAGGCGGAGCAAAGGAAGGCGACTTCAAAGATCTTCCTCCGGCGCCGAAATTCACCGACGGCTGGAATATTGGAAAGCCGGACGTGGTCCTCTCCATGACGCAGGAATACGACGTGCCTGCCGAAGGCGTGATTCCTTATAAGTACTTCGTCGTACCCACAGATTTCAAAGAAGATCGTTACGTCCAGTTTGCCGAGATACGTCAGGGCAATAGAACCCTCGTCCATCATGTGATAGTAGACGTGAGATATCCCGACCAGGGGCCAGTGCCGCCCGCTGGAGAATTGAATCCCGATAGTCTCCGGTCTTCTTCACGATCAAACTCGAACGAAAGACCGGGTGATTCGGACGGAAGGCTCGTAGGATGGGCGCCGGGCGAGGCCCCTCTCGAATTGAAGCCGGGGCAGGCGAAGCTGATTAAGGCTGGATCGGTCCTGATCTTCCAGGTTCACTACACTCCAAACGGCCAGGCGGGCAAGGATCGAACCAGCCTCGGCTTGATCTTCTCCAGAACCCCGGTAGAAAAACGCGTAATCACCGCGGGCGCTGTCGCGCACAATCTCTCCATTCCGCCCGGAGACCCCAACTACGAATCTGCCAGCACATTCATATTTCAGGAAGATAGCCACATCGATAGCCTTCACCCGCATATGCACTTTCGCGGAAAAGATTTTCAGTACAAGCTCGTCTATCCGGACGGAACCTCGAAGATGCTGCTGTTCGTGCCGCGCTGGGATTTCAACTGGCAGATGACCTATGTGCTGAAAGAGCCGGTCGCAGCGCCCAAAGGAAGCCGGCTCGAATGCGTGGCTCACTACGATAACTCCGAAAAGAACAAGTACAATCCGGATCCGACCAGGCTCGTAACGTGGGGGCCTCAGACCTGGGATGAAATGATGATCGGCTACCTGGACTATGTAATAGACAAGCAAGATCTCCGGATTAGTCGCGAGAGCGCTTCAAAGTAATGATGAATTGGAGGAGCGATGAGAAGATTGCTGCTTACCCTGGTTGGAATAATCGTCGTCGCCGCTTTAGCAATAGCCAATGCATCAATCAACGGTGAGGCGGGCCAGAAAAACGTTCCTAACTTTGCGCGAGACGTCGCTCCGATAATCTTCAATAAGTGTGCGACCTGCCACAGGCCGGGTGAACCGGCGCCGATGGCGCTTACCTCCTACCAGGAAGTTCGCCCCTGGAGCAAGGCCATTCGGGAACAGGTTGCTCAGCGATCCATGCCGCCGTGGTATGCAGATCCCGATGCGTCTCTTCAATTTCGAAACGATCGCCGCCTTTCATCCAAAGAGATCGAGACGATCCTCTCGTGGGTCGATGCGGGCTCGCCCAAGGGCGACGACAAAGATACTCCGCCTCTGCCCGCTTTCGCGAAGGGTTGGAGCTGGGGTGAGCCGGATTTGATCATTCCGATGCCCGTCGAATTCGACATTCCAGCCGAAGGCGAGCTTCCGATGCAGAACTTCTTCGTGCCGGTTCCCTTCAAAGAGGAACGATGGGTTGAGGCGGTAGAGCTGAGGCCGGGTAACCCCTCCGTTGTTCATCATTCAATCGCGAACGTCACGCGACTGCCGGAAGGAAGCCAAATAGTGAACGGCCGAGCGGTAAAGGTCGACTCGGGCAAAGCCATCACATCCGATCCAAGGCAGACGGGCGGATTGCGCGAAGAAGTGTTCCTCAGCCAGGACTCGTTCACTCGCGCCGGAGCGTTCAAGTTGGTCGGCCAGGCGCCCGGTAAAGGTTTCGAAAAACATCACGAAGGAACGGCGAAGCGCATATTACCCGGGATGTATTTCCAATTTAATATGCACTATCAGCCAACCGGCCGACCCGAAAAAGATCGCTCGATGCTTGGGCTCTGGTTCGCAAAGAAACCGGTCGCTTACGAGGTGCTGACGAAAGGAGTGACCGACGTTATTTTTATTGGCGGAAAGGAACTCGGCGAGACAAAGACCGTCAACGGTCGCGAGGTAAGGACCCGCGGAAAGCTTCCGAACATTCCGCCGTATGCTGAAAACTGGGAGATCAGCGGCGAGCTTCCGATCAAAGAAGCAATAACCTTGTACGCCTTCGCGCCTCATATGCACCTTCGCGGCAAGGACATCAAATATATTCTTCAGTGGCCCGACGGCCGCCGGCAGACTCTGCTCACCGTCCCGAAGTTCGATTTCAACTGGCAGCTTCATTACGAGCTTGAACGGCCGCTCAAGATTCCAGCCGGGAGTAAGATGATCGCCGTCGCCCACTACGATAACTCGCTTAAGAACCGCTACAACCCGGCGCCTCAAAAGGAAGTCTTTTGGAGCGAGCAGAGCTGGGATGAAATGTTTATACCGTGGTTCGAATACACGGTCGACAGCATGGATTTAACAAAGACTACGACCCCTTCGACTGCGAGCAACAAATAGACCGGTGACTAAATAACGAGTGACAAGCGACAAGTAACAATGACAAGTGACAAATGACTAACCTGGTTCGGATCATCTGCCTGGCGGTATTTGTGTTTCAGCAACAGCCTTCGAGGCCGACGCAGCCGACCGATCCGATGCCCCCGCCTAATCTCGACTACTTCGTTGGCTCCTGGGAGTTTGATTGGAACGTGCCGGAGTCTCCGCTCGGTCCTGCCGGAAAGATGAAAGGCACGGAAACCTACCGAAAAGTCCTCAGCGGCCAGATGTATGAGAGTGAAATCAAAGGCGAAGGTCCCGACGGACAGTTTCAAGGCCGGGCAATCACAAGCTACGACGATAAGGAGAAGCTTGTCAGCCGTTACGAGCTTTTCAGTTTTGGATTATCTACCTTCAAGAGCGGCACAATCGGCGGAGACCTCGGAGGCTACTACACTATTTTCTGGGAAAGCGCGCCAATAAAGAAGGGCGGACATACTGTTAAATTGAAGGGCAAAACCCAGATGCTTTCGCCCGCTCATTATCGCCTGCTGACCGAGATTTCGGTCGACGGCGGACCCTATACTAGTCTCGGAAACCCATGGTTCAGAAAAGTCGATGCTAAGCCCGGACAATAAACTCTCCGCCTGTTAGCGGCCCTCTTCAACAAGCTCAATCGCGATAGAATCCGGTCCCTCGATCATCGCGGCGCGGCCGCTGCCATTCCCAAAGCGGTGAATCTCCTCCAACACCTTTACGCCTGACTTTCGTAATCGCTCAAGCACCGGGGCAACATTCGCATAACCCAGCGCGATATGGTCGACCACATGCCCGCGTGTATTTACCAGAGGGGCGGGACGTTGGCGCGGATAGATAATCAGATTGACGTCTCCAATTCGCACCGTAGCTGCCGGAGACCGAATTACGCCCAGGGGCTCGCTCGGCGCGGCAAACGGAACCTCACAGGGCTCGGGCGTTGGCGCATTGTTTCTGCCGACTGCCCCGAGGTGCTTCTTGTACCATTCGGCGGCACAGAGCGGTGCATCGCTGTAGAGATGTACGTGAATAAATGCCCGTGTCTGGGATGTGTTTATTTCAACCAGCGCTCCATCAGGAGCTTTCATATAGGCGAATAGGGTTCCAGAACCGAGTCGTGTAATCGGCGTTTGAAACGCGACGCCCGCATCAAGATGCTTCTTAAAATCAGCCTCCATATCCGGACTGCCCCATCCGAAATGCCAGATTGCGCTATCGGGAGTTGTCGCTGGCGCTTTTGCGCTCTTGTTGAATAAGAGATACATTCGCTCGCTTTGAACCGCTTCGAAGCCGGCGACGCGAGTCTTCTTCGTCACGTCGAACGTACTCGTGTAGAAATTGATTGCCTTTGATGGATCAACCGAGTTGAGATGCACGTGATGGAATGCAGCAGGAGCGCGTTCATCCTGATCAGCCTGAACCTTACCCCTAGAATTTTCGCGTCCGGCTAACGCTGAAGCCAGTACTGAAATAAGGATCACGGTCAGAGCCAAAATCGATCTCGTCTGCATAAATTGTCCTTCTTGATCGCGCGATGCTATGTGTAGACGCGAAGCTGTTCCGTATTGTCGGCCAAGATTTTCGCTTTAGGGTTTTGATTCTTCCAGCAACTGCGCCAGATGTTGCTTCCAGAGCGCCGGCAACGAGTGCGTGCCATGTCCCCTGGTCTGATCGCTTATCGGAATCAACACGAAACTCCCGCGCTTCACCCGTTTGATCTCGCGCTCCATTACCCCGAGTTCCGGCGGATTGACAAAGTCGTCCGCTGAATTGATCGCAATCAGCGCGGCCTTGATCGACTCTAACCGTGGCGACGGATCGTAATCGCGAGACGCATCGAACTGGTAAAGCATGTCGTTCGCATCCACTCCCGCTAACCTCGACTTCACCTGGCTGTCGAAGAGCTTGTCGGCGGCATCGCGCGTAGGCGCCTGCTTCTGCATCTGAAGCGGACTCCCGGTCATCAGCATCAGTGCGTATATCGCCGGAACGAGCCCGCGAGGCTGCTCCGTGTATTCACCATTCTTCCAGCTCGGATCGGTCTTGATGGAATCGACGATCATTCTTCTCAGCATGCGATTCCGGCCGGCAATCTGAACGGGCAGGCTTGCCAACGGCATGAGCGCATCCATGAAATCCGGATACATCTCGCCCCAAACCCATGTCTGCATGCCGCCCATGGACGTGCCCATTACGAGCCTGAGATGATTGATGCCCAGCTTTTCTGCAAGCAAACGGTGTTGAGCCGCAACCATATCGTCGTAGTTGTAATGCGGGAATCGAGCGTGAAGTCCTCCGCTCGGCTTGCTTGATTCGCCGTGGCCGATACCATCCGGCAGCACGATGAAATACTTGCTTGCGTCAAGCAGCTCACCCTTCCCGAACAGAATTCCGGCAAATCGCTCCGACAAAAATGACCGGCCGGCGCCGCCCGTTCCGTGAAGAATCAACACGGCGTTGCGCACGATGCCATTCTCATCCTTAGTCGGAGTTCCAAGAGTTCGATAATGAAGCTTCAGCTCAGGCAGCGTCTCGCCGCTCTTGAATTTGAAGTCGTGAATGATGAAATCGCCTTCGACCGGATGCAGCGCGGTTTGCGCGCTTACTCCGGCGTATAGACCGAAGATTAAGACTGCTAACAGGATCACTTTCTTAGTCATCTCTGTCTCCAGCACAATTTTGGTATAAGCCGGGCACGCACTTGCGCTACAGGATCTCGAGGCGCCGTGCCGGCAGCTTCTACAGGTGCGGCATTATATCCGAATACCGCCAGGATTACGGTCCAGAACGAGGCCATTAATCTCCAGGTAACGTTGAGCAGCTCGCGAGAGACACAAATGGACCAAGTTCGACGCGGCGAATCAGAAGAGGTGATGCTTAGACTATCTGTTAAAAAACGCGGCAAGACAGGACTATCGTTTTCGCTTTACCTGTGCCAAAGCACTCGCCGCCGCCGTTTTTGATGCTTTGCTACTACGGCCGTCGCGCAAGACCTTTGAGGCGGCCTTGCCTACGGATGCGGAAGTTGTTTCACGAGGGGCCTTGCTCTGAGTCAAAGCGCTTCCGGCAGCCCTCTTTGCATTCTTTCCGGATGATGGATTATCCAACACTTTTGCTGCTACACGCGCTGCTTTTGGACTGGTTCCTCGTTTCATCTCATGGCTCCTTTCAAATTAAATAGCGGCAATCCTAGCAACTCCCGACCATAATTACTATGTACGAACCATGGTTTATCGATGACTCCCCCACGAGAGAGGCGGTCTGTATGACGCGTGATCTCGTGTTATATGGGTGTCTTGTATGATCTGGTTGCGACGTATGAATTCGGCAAGTATGCTAGATTGAATTTCCGACTGGGCTTAACGGCTGGAATCCTGTGAGCTTGCTTCGGGGTCTTTGCCGTAAGCGGTTGAAATCCTAAAGCCGGGGTGGCGGAATGGCAGACGCAGAGGACTTAAAATCCTCTGGCCCAAAAGGCCGTGCGGGTTCGAGTCCCGCCCTCGGCACTTTTAGAATCAGAGAGTTGTGGGTTTTATTAATCGGTCGTTTTAGCTCGTCTCGGGGGCTTCTGGGTAATTCCTGGGTAATTGTGTCAGCGAAACTGACATGTCTTCTCACTTACATCTTTCGAGTCGCCATCAGCACAACCGTATCCTCTCGCTCGATGACGGCTGGCTTCGATCCTGTTGCGTCTTCCGCTCGATGCTGATAGGCCGACGATTGACGAGTTGGCTGGTGACGCAAGTCGTGCGGAGCAACCGTAAGAATAAGTCTTTTCCCCGCGAACTCCGGCAGAGTTTATTTAGCTTCAGAATTCTGCAGGTTCGTCAGGGACCCACTTCTTCACGGCTCTTTCGATCTCGCTTGCTACCCAGTCTAGTTCCTCTCGCTGGCTGGAGGGGACAACAATCATTTCAGCGCAGCTTTTTGAAAGCATAAGATTGACGGCAGCATTGGGGTCGTCGCCAGCTCCGCGAATGTCGGTTCTCAACCCGATTACGGGGATCTTGGCATTAAACGCGTAGCCCTGCTCCCAGCACGTCCCCGAGTCGGGATCAGCTTGGTCAAGAATAGCGAGTAAGACATCAGACGACTTCAAATCATCAACATTGGACGTAAATAGGCTTTGGGGATCAAAGGGCTTCAACCCGTCTAGCATCGGTTTCGCTGTGATCTGAGGAAGCACGACATCAAACCCCCGCTTCTGAAGTAGCTGCGCTAGTTTCTCGTTCCACTGCCACTCCGCTTGTGTAAAGAGCGGAGCGGCAAAGTAGATCCTCCTGGTACTGCGGCGTGCCTCCCGCCCCGTCTCGGCGTCACCAGAGAGCCAGTCGGGCAATGGGGGCTGCCAGGTTTCTGGCGGTTCTGAGCAGGGTCTGTACTCAATATCAAGTCCTATACTTTCGGCAAGACTCCTGATTTCTAGCATTCCCTCCGACATCGAACTCCGGTCAGGAAGACCTCCTGGTACGTAGAAGAATACCGCGTCGCAGGCCTTAACGAGGTCTATAGCTTGTTCAAACCATCGCTCCCAGTTAGCGTTCTTTTCGAGCGTGGTAATATCAAGTATTTCCCAGAAGTACGGGTAGAATGCCTGCGGCGCAAACGGAGCGAGCTTCTTCTTTTCGCCTTCAGTTGCGGCGCCAACCAGCTGCGCGCAATACCAAAGCGAAGATCTGATGTTATCACGCAGACGGGACCGCCTTTCATTCGCTGATAACGGATCGAACTCAAGTCCTCGAAGATATGAGCAGACGTAAACCCGTTTTCGGATTTGAGCATAATCGAAGTCCGGATACTTAGCGGCAGATGCCGGAAAACCAGTAGGCCACAAGTCTGAGGGGGGAGGAATGTTCCCGAATTCGATGTGCTTACGATACCGAATGTCTAATCCAAGTTTCTTGGCTTCTTCAAACAGCTCTGGCATTCCTTTTGAATATTTGTCCAAATTGCCAATATCAGGGACCTCCTTCTTACGGCAGGGAAAGAGCCTCTCCTGCTCGCGAAACGGTAGATATAGATACATTGCGTCGCAGGCGTTGATGTATGCGACTGCGCATTCGTAGCCCACTGTTCTACCGGCGCTCGTGGCGTAATCTATGAAGTAGGTTGCAAAGGCATTATATGCAAGAGGGACACGTCTTGACTCCGTCATCATCGTCTTGCAGTACTCCTGCGTTCTCCGTGTATTTGCCGACAGGTTCTTTACTTGAGAGTACCGAATTTCTGCTTACGCGACCAGTCGTAATCCCTCAGCACGACTGAGATCGATGCGGTCGACGATGAATTTCTGTAGGGCGGAGTTGTCGTCGTTATCCGCGAGAAAATAGGGGAGAGAGTTTTTGAGAGCGAGCATAACGACCTGCTCTGAGGGCAGGACATTGGGTCGAATTGTTCTAAGCCAAGAGCCGAAAGATTTCCAGACGGCGGCAGTTTTCGTGAGACTTAAGAAGAGGAGAACGCCGTGAGCGACGATGCCAGTTTGAATGAAGGCATGGAAAGCGGCAAGCTTGCGAAGGATGGCCTTTCTATAGACGGCGGTTTGTCGATGAAGGTATTGGTTGCCGGAACCTCGACGGGTGGGTTTCATGATGATGGTCCAAAAGTGATAAGAGTAGGTTCCGATCGCGTGACGATCTGCCTTGAATCCGACTTCGATTTTGAAGCGCAAGCCGTAGAGTCTGATGATGTCCAGTGGGCTCAGCGAGAGATCGGAAGTCATGAGAATGATGTTTCCCCTTTGAGGATGCGCTACGAACACGAACCGCATCACCCGTTGGGCTGGTCTCCAGATGAGATCCAGGGAACGGTATGAGATATCAGTGTCTAGTTCTCCATAAACCGGGCTTTTTGTTGTGGTGAAGGGCCTCAGATCATCGAAGATAGTTCGAAGGGCAACTTTCTTCCCATAGAGCTTTGGGCGTCCTCTCCTTCTTTTCTTTGGTTGAGGCGCCTCGTGGAAGGCAACGGCGTTCTTGCGGACTCTGGTCACAAGGTGATTACCGGTTTGAAGGAAACTCCCAGCCAGGCTTCCGCTTGCGTAATATGCATCGGCCACCAAGTAGAACGGAACCGTGATCGAAAGAGATACGACAAGGTCGAAGAGCTTGTCCAGCAACGTCTTCTTCCAACGATTGGAGCACACGATTCCCTCGTGAATTCGGGCTACAATAGGAATCGCGACAACGTATGACTCGACGCCAGCCAGTATAGAAACCGCTTGGCAGGAGTGCCCCATGATGTACTCGGGCTTTGAGTTGGATTGTGATTCCTGGTGGAGCAGTTTTACTCCCGGCATCTTCTTCCCCTCCTTGGGAACCTTGATGCCGTCGGCTACAAGCACCGGCCGTCCATTTATTTTGACCAGGGGAAACACTCGTATCACCAGCGCGGTCCACAGACGGGTCAAACAATCAAGGTCAAGACCCTTGCTATGAAAGAAGTCAAGCAACCGGTCGTAGCACTCCTCTGTCAACCCCAAGCCTCGAACAAAACTGGTCACACCCGCAAGATCCCCGCGGGTACAAAATCCAACAACTGCCGTCGCGAACCAGAGAAACGTTCGTACTCGGCTGAACGCCGGCCGTAGTTCCCGAAGAATTCCCCATACACCGCGCCAGAGCGTGATTGCCGATATTGACAGGTTCATATACCTAGCATATATATGCTAGGTATGAAACCAAAACGAATAACCACTATCGAGCGTCGAATCCATATCATCAAAAGTGAGCTGATGAAACTAGGGGACATGAGACCCGGTTCTCTCACCAGGCAGGTTCAGGTGAGAAACGGAAGGACTTACTCCTATTGGCAATTGAGCTATACCCACAGCATGAGGAGTAGAACCAACTACGTCCGCCCCGAACTCGTTAAGGCAACCCGCAGCCAGGTCAAAACCTTCAAGAAATTCAAAAAACTTGTCGATGAATGGGTCAAGCTCGCTATCGAGCACGCTCAACTCACGGCACAACTAACCGCCGAAAGTTAGGTGAGAACTCGGTACTCTCAAGTTCTTTACAATGTCGTTACTATCGCCGCATCCTCCCGTCAACGATGGGCTAGCAATGAAAATGAGCTGATAGTCTCTCTTATCGTGACTCCCGCCGAAGTAGAATCTGCGATTCCAGCCGTAGTCAAGGACGGAGGCGATGACCAAAACAGATCCAAGTGCGAGACCCGTCCAATCACCATCAAACCACAGAAAGCTGGCACATATCGTGATGAGAACGAGGTCGCTCCAGATCCATTGAAGTGCCGCTCGGCTTGGAAAACCGGGAACGGTGTTATGGCTACGACCAATCAAACGCCAAGGCCTTCGAATAACTCCCGATGCGCAGATATATGCTAGGTCGGTAAGGAACATCAGAACTGTGAGGCCGCTGAATGTGCGCCTGTGGGAAGCAAGATTGTGCGCCATCAAGAAGAAGAGCATCCCAAGACTTATCAGGAAGAGCGAAAAAAGAAGGACTCGTCTAGGTGACGGCAGAGTCGACTGTTCGACGCGCTCTTTCTCGTAGCCGTACAACATGGCGATTCCATGACTGAACCGCAGCGCCGTCAAAACAAAACCCAGTCCAAGGATTATCTGGGTCCAGTACCTTGCCGCCTCGTGATTTTCAATCTCTGTCACAGGAGACAGAAGAGGTAATGATTCCCGAATTGCGAGTGCGACAATGATAAAATATATCGCTTTCGCCGCGTCCAGCGTGGACAGTTTCGATAATGTCTTTGTACGGTTGCTCATCCTGGAGAAAGGACGCGAATTCTAGGCTGTGCGATGACGCCCTAATCTTTGCGTTCGACAGAATATCGTCTTTTCGTTTTAGGAGCAAGGCCCCCGCCATCAGGAACATCAGGACCATCAGGAATCTTATCCATACCCCGGTAGAATTCGCTGATGTGTAACAGTCTCTAGACGACGCCATAGCAATCCTCAATACGCCTAAATAAGACGAGCCTCAGATATTCCTCGACGGTGATCGCCACACCAATTCCAAGGAACGACAGACGCTGCGCTTCACTGGTTTTGGTTAACAGTCCGTGGCCATAATTCATCGCGCAGGCGGCCGATCAACCCCATAATCGGAGAACAATGCCGAAATCGAGAGTTCCATCGCCTTTGCCAGCTTCTCGACATTCTGGAGCGATACATTTCTAATCCCTCTCTCAATGTCGGCGACATAGGTACGATGTAATCCTGCGAGTTCTGATAAAGCCTCTTGGGATAAACGCAATTCAGCCCGCCGCTTCTTCACTGCGAGTCCGAACCGAGCCTTGATGTCTGGTTGTCCCTTGCGTTTGATGACGCATATTTGACTTCAATGTCTACTTAGAGGCGCTATCGATAGGATGCTACAGCGGGAGGCCAACCGGGCGAAACGCACGAAGCGTAGTGACAGGGTGGAGTCAGCGAGAAAACCCTCAAGAAGGCCACTCGCAAAGCTACGTTAGGCGCTGCTCTTGTATCGTTTGCTTAGCTTGTCCATTGCCGCCTGGATGTGCGGGCCGTTCTGGTGTGCGTAGCGCTCAACCATAATCAGAGTCTTGTGGCCGGATATTCTCTTCACTGTCGGAAGGTCGACACCAGCCTGCACCAGATGAGTGATGGCCGTATGTCGAAGCGTATGACGGACGACCTCAGAGGGATTCAGGCCAGCATTCTTGACCACGCGCCGGAACGACTTTGCAATATCGACGGTGTGACCGGTTCGAGATCCTTCCGATGGAAAGAGCCACTCTGTTCCGGGAGGCAACGCTTTCATATATTCATCGAGGAACTCAGCAAGCTCAGCAGTCATCGGCTGCTCACGCGCTCCGGCTTTTGCATGCGGGATATAGATCGTTCTCCTCTCAACATCAACGTGCTCGCGCCTGGTGCTCAGAACTTCCATGGTTCTCATGGCCGTCGCTAATGCGATCCTGATGAAAGCGTAAACGTGCGGATTTTGATCCTGCTTAGCAGCTTCAAGCACGCGGTCAATTTGAGGCACTGTGAGGTAGATGATTCTACCGTTTCCTTCTTTATAGCGAACGATCTTTGTCGGCCGGTGCTGTAGCCATTTCCACTCAACCGCTTTGCTCAAAAGATGCGAGAGGGCTGCAAGCTCGCGATTGACCGTTCCCTCCTTCGCCTTTTCTTCACGCCTCGATTTCTTATAGCGTTCAATATCAAAGCTGTTGATGTTTGATATCGACGAATCACCAAAGAAGGGGACGAGGTGCAAGGTTAGGCGGCGCCGTTTCATAACCAGGTCCTTTCCACCTTCTTCCGCCAATTTTTCGAGGTACTTCTCCGCTGCTTCCTGAAACCCGAGCGCGATCTTGCGGCCCTGCGGAAGATTCAACCGGCCGTCCCGTGCCGCCGTCCGAGTCCTTTCAATGAACCTCTCCGCCTGAGTTCGCGCCGTGCCATCCGATTCACGTCCGATTACCCCGTGGACCCGTTCACCATCGACCATTATGTTCACGGTGAACACGCCATCGCCGTTTGCTAGTCGCTCGAACTCGATTCCATTCTCGACAATCAGCCCGCCCGGTTTCAGCTTCCTCATTTGAGGACGCGTCAATTTCGTAAACGCCTTGCTCATTTTGACCTCTTAGCGGTTCCAGTCAAGTATTCAGGTATAGGTTCGAGATTCTCGTTCAAAGTCGGGAGACGCCGAACCTCGTCCAATGCAGAATCAAGGAGTTCGCCATACGCAACATGCCTGAAAAGATCCCAATGCTCCCTCAAGCGACGGAAGTGCAAATCACGTGATTCGCGATGCTCAAGCGGTACTTGGGAACCCTTGGGATTCGACTTCTCGGATGTTCGAACTAACCACAGCGTCGGTGTTTGCCGGATAAGCTTCCAAAGGACTTGTTCCTGGTGTGTCAGGAGATCCGGATGCATTAACGCTAGCTGCGCGAAACGATCGGCCTCATCCGGGTCCCATAACGATTCTGCTTCGTCCACGAGGCGCACAGCGTCCGTAGATTCCTGGCTGAGGACGGCGCTATTGATCTGCTGCTCGAGTGCCCATTCGACGAAGCTTGACAGAGTGCGACGATGTTTCCGTGCCACCAGTTCCGCCAAATACCGGAGTCTTGGGTCAAGCCTTACTGTAACAGTTTCACTCCGGCCGAGCTTTGCACCTCCGCCTTTTCGCCCCGCCCTGTGCGGCTCTTCGCCTGGCTCCTCGCTGTCGGGCGGTGTATCGATCTTTCGCGCTGCGGGTTTCTTTGTCCCTTTCGTCATCCCGCTGTCCTCCCGTCAAAAATTCTATCTTCTTCTGGCCATATCTTATCACCCGTGTGTTCTATGTCAACCTCTTTTCAAGTGTGTGTTACTAATGTATTCTTGTATGGTCTTACAGCACAAGGAGCATTGGATGAAAAATGAAGGACCTCAACTCACAGTCATAACGGTCGTGACATATCCTGACGGCAGACTAGACGCTCGCAACGCCGCGGCATATGTCGGCCTTTCCGAGAAGACGCTGGCTATGATGCGATGCGCGGGCACGGGACCAAAATTCATCAAACGTGGCCGCATATTCTATTATCGCGAAGATCTCGATGCATGGCTAAGGCAAGCCGAGCGAGTCACCAGTACGGGCCAGGCAAGAACCCGACTCTCGACGGCTGGGTAACGAGACTCAAAGCGGCCCGTGCGTACTTGCTCGCCATTTCAATCTCTCGCTGAATGATGCTTCTGTGGATGACAAATGGCGAGACCCAGCGTGGCGTTAGTGAAGCCTTCTCCTGTGTCACGATGTCCGCCGATGAACCGACAAATAGAAAGTATGGAAGGTGCGCAGCAGTTTGATGGAATCGTTGGGCAGTCGGAGCCGATCCGCGCCCTCGTCAACATGATCTTAAAGGTCGCCCCTTATAGCTTCGCCGTCCTCGTCCGAGGAGAGTCAGGTACCGGCAAGGAACTCATTGCCCGCGCGATCCAAAGGAACTCAACCCGCGGGAAGGCGCCGTTCATACCAATCAATTGCGGGGCAATACCGGAGAGTCTCATGGAGGCTCATCTCTTCGGCTACCAGAAAGGGGCCTTCACCGGCGCGTCTTCGGACAAACCGGGACTATTCGAAGCGGCGAACGGGGGCACGATCTTCCTTGATGAGATAGGAGAGATGCCACCTCCGATGCAGGTCAAGCTCCTCAGGGCGTTACAAGAAAAAGA
>QHVH01000060.1 GCA_003222245.1 Blastocatellia bacterium AA13
TGGAAATGATATCGCTATAGATCTGAGGATTTCGCTCGTAGCTCTTGATGGATTCGAGCTCAAGCAGACGCGACTTCGTATTCGCGGAAAGGATTTCGTGATCAAACAAATCGGAGAGATTCAGCGACAGAGCGGATATCTTCTCCAAGCGCGGTTGAAAACTCTTTATAGATGCAAGCTCATCGGCGATTGCCGACGAGCTATAATCCTCGAGTCTATCGTCCCATGAATGAAGCCCGCTGGACGCCGCCAGCAGCGGATGCCGCGCGTACAGGTCGTTCATATAATCGTTGACGAGCGCTGAAAATTCGTTTGTCGCCATCGAAGCCCTGACTTGATTTCGTTGTGCTTCGGAATTCTGGAGCATTGCCGGAAGAATTGCCGCGGTAAGCAGCAAGAATACGAATGGTCTCTCCATTAGCCGAAAGGCGGAGGCGGTGAGCTGTCGTCGGGTAGGTTTCACGTCTCGAGCAGCTCCTTGGCCCGCTGGGTGGCTTTGACGACAGCCTTGATCAAAGTTACGCGAAGGCCTCCTTCTTCGAGCTCCAGAATACCATCGATCGTGCAGCCCGCCGGCGTAGTTACCATGTCTTTGAGCTTCGCGGGATGTTCGCCGGTTTCGAGCACCATCGAGCCGGAGCCCACCACCATCTGCGCGGCGAGCTCGGTCGCGATATCACGCGGCAAGCCGACCTTCACTCCTGCTTCGGCGAGCGACTCGATAATTATGTACATGAACGCCGGTCCGCTCGCCGAGAGTCCGGTAATCGCGTCCATATGTTTTTCGTCGACGATGACAGTTCGGCCGACGGCGTCGAAGATAAATTTCGCGATGTCGATATGGATCTTCCCGGCATTAGTTCCGGCCGCTATCCCTGTCATTCCCTTGTTGAGCAAGCAGGGCGTGTTCGGCATGGCACGTATGACGGGCGTCGCCTGCTTGAGGTGCTTTTCGATAAAAGTGCTGCTCACCGAGGCTGCTACAGAGATTAAAAGTTGATCCGGTGTAAGAGAGTCGGCTATCTGAGAAACGACCAGCGGCACCGTCTGCGGCTTGACGCTGAGTATGATGATGTCGGCCTGGCGCGCGGCATCCGCATTGGAAAGCGTGGCAGAAACGCCGAAGCGCTCGCGCATCAAATCGAGCCGATGCTGATGGCCCGCGGTGACTATGATATTCGAAGCGCTGGTGACGCCTGCCTCCAGCAACCCTCTGATCAGAGTCTCTCCAAGCTTGCCTGCTCCAAGTACGGCAAGCTTCTTATCTTTTAACATGTGAATATCCCCATTATCGCTCGCGTCTTTAGATTGGAGTGGATCATAGCATTCAAATTCCTGACGCGGCAAAACCAGTGCACGAACGAATACCTTAACTCTACGGAATATTTCTAATCGCTAACAGAAAGCGGCCGCCGAAATCTGGTTCGGCGGCCGCTCCAGTTGTCGCAATGCCTGACGGCAATTTGACGCGGTGCTACTTCATATATTCTTCGACACCAAACGAGCGAACGAGGCGGCTCAAAAGCGACGGCCGCCCGAAAACTGCCGGTAACCGGCCGCATATCCGCGGCGGAATCCATCGCGATAGGCAGCTCTATATGCTTCTTTGCTGCCGTATTCTGAGTGATACCCGCTGTCACCATCGCGATAGTGTTCTGAATTGTTCGGATTGTAGGATCGACGGTCGCGCGCATCGTCTCTTCCACGATCCAGACCTGTTGCATAACCGCGCTGCTCCGCGATCGAGCGGCCTGAGGAGTATCCGCCCCGGTTTGGATAACCGTTCCCGTAGCCCGGTCCGCCGTAGACTGGCCCATAAATCGGGCCTCTGCCGGAATATCGATTGCGATCGCGCAAACGCTCCCGCTCCAATTCTCTTTCGCGGGCGATTCGCTCTCGTTCGCGTTCACGGATCCGACCTCGCTCTAACGCGATTTCACGTTCGCGCTCTGAATTAATCCGACGGCGGTCACGATCTCGGTCGCGGTCATCGCGGCGGTGCTCCCGCTCCCATCGATCGTCGCCCCGCTGCGCCGATGCAACCGGCGCGGCCAGTAATCCCAGCCCAAGCGCCAAGGGCAATACAGCCGCCCAACTCTTCCTGAGTACCGTAAATTTCATGCTGACCTCCACCAAGATAGAATGCTGCACACCCCGACATCCCTTTTTTTGCTGCTGAGATTTCCCCCAATCGCAAAAAGGTGCCCGTCAGATTTAAAAAAGAATCAGGGCACGTTGGCTGCGGCCTCGTTTGAAAGCACGCCCGTCTGGGTTACAACCCGGAACCTGATGGAGCCGCCCGACTGTACATCGCCGCCGAGCTTGACTCGCAAGTTATCGCTGGCCACAAATCCCACAGTGCGTACGGGAACAGCCTGCCCCCCCTGATCGACAACGGTAACATTTGAGTTGTCCGTGAAATTTGCTCCAAAGACTATCAACAACAGTACTCCGCTGGCTTTCCGTTTAACTTTCGCCGATGTGATCTCCGGACCGGTCAGCGTGCCGGCGGTAACCGCGTTCGAAAGCTCCGAAAGCGGCGACGTATTGTGGGCGCGAATCACGAGCGCTCCAACACTGTTCTTAACGGCGGGATTTTCATCCAGATCAACAGTGATCCGCCGCGGATCGGTAGTGCTTCGCGATACAACAGCAATGCCATTGATAGTAATTGCGGTGTCGGTCCTGAATCCATCACCAGTGATGGTTATGCGAAGTCCGGATTGACCCGCGGCCGCTTGTTGCACCGGTTGTCCGTTAAACGCCAGCGCGGCCGACGCAATGACAGGAGCCGGAGTCGCAAGGAAGCCCAGCTTCATCGACAGCTTCTTGCCGCTGAATACGTACACGTTGCCTGCATTGGGAAGCAGCATTCCGAAGCCGTCTCCGTGCATGGCATTCGCGATGTAGTCAGGATAGCCGTCTCCGTCGACGTCGCCTCCGGTAAGCCTGTAAGAGAACTCGTCGCCTCCGGCAAGCCCCTGATCTCCGCCATGTCCACCGGCAAGTCTAAATACTCTTATGCCGGGCGGAGGCTCATACAGCTTGACGACCGAGGGCAGGAAGTCATGCTGGCCGAATATGATCTTCGTATCGCCAGCATCTTCTCGCTCTTCTCCATTGATTGAAAAAGTATGCTCCGGGCTTCCGATAAAAAGATCGGACATCCCATCCTTATTAATGTCATAGGAGCGGACTGAATCGCCCGCGCAGTCGAGATTAGACTCGCCGTATATCGCCGAAACACGCAGACCGGATGTGTCCGGCGACGCGAGATCGATCGTCGCTCTTTGCAATTGAGCCGACCCATAGATGACGTATACCGCGCCGGTCCGCCCGATGGTCGAGTCGGGAGCGTTTGCCCGCAGCGCTCCGACGATTAGGTCGTTTTTTCCATCCCCGTTTACATCGGCGCTGAAGAGCTGTGAGCCGGCCAGATCGAAACTCTGTGCTCCGATGACGTGCGTAGAGTTGCTGGGAGGATGCCTGAGATCGATCTCGGCTGGCCACGTTCTCGAACCGTAAATAACAAAAACTTCGCCGCAGTATAAGCGGGCGCCGCCGTTCCCCGCGCCCCTGGCATCGTGGCCGTCCGACTGATCCGATGGCGAGACATACGAAGCCGAATCTCTGTAGATCGATGCGCCTATGACCAGATCCGCAATGCCGTCGTTATTGATGTCTCCAACGTGAAGGGCCGCGCCCCAATGATCTTCCTGCGTCGCGCCCAGGACTCTGGAAACGCGGACTCCGGCTGGAGGCGCCGCGAGATCGATGACCTTCGGAAGATTCCTGGAGCCGAATATTATGTAAGCCCCGCCGACGTGAGGTCCGGCGTCGGAATCGAGCTGGTCGGCTCCGACTACAATATCGCCGATGCCGTCTCCATCAACATCGCCCGTATCGATCCAGATTCCGAATCGAGCGTTTGCTTTCGGACCATAGATGACAGTTATTCCGGCGGGAGGGACGCCGTCCGCCGTCGAAAGATCAGCATGTAGATTGAACGTTCTCGATCCGGGAACAATGTATGCGGCGCCGCAGTTGAAACGCGATCCTCCCGGTCCGTCGCTCAACGCGGCTGCCGCTGCTACGTCGGCGAATCCGTCGCCGTTCACGTCTCCAACAGCTACAGACGTTCCAAGAAGGTCGCCGGACGAAGCTCCTAAGAGCGTCGATACATTCGCCGGTCCGGCTGCCGCATCCACAAACCCGCTGTCCCGGCCGTCGCTCAAAAAGAAGTTCACCTGGCCGTTGTTGACTCGCGGGCCGCCGACACTCGCGTACATCTCGCAAAAGACCACATCGGCCTTGCCATCTCCATTGATGTCGCCCGCGGCGATCGGCAGGCCTATCTCACCGCCTGAATGAACACTTCCGTAAAGGACGAGCAGCCCATCCTGATCCGTGTTCGCGGTGTCTACGGCGAGTTCTATCTGTATGTTCTCGGACCGAGTAACTGAAAATACGCAGAGACAAAAGAAAAAAACGGGGAGAATGATCGCGCACAGCGAAGCCCGTTTCAACTTACCCATCTGACCCCCACTGATTATTCGATCTATATATCGCATTAAAACAGGCAGGATTATATCAGGCCGAATTATATATTGAACCCGAAAGCGTCTGCGATCTCTGAAGCTGCCCGATTATGTGTACACCCTGAAGTCCATCTCCTGAAAGATGCTGTCTATGTTTTCCACGCCTCTAAGCCATTCCTCGTCTATTTCTCGCTTCCTGATCATCTCGAAGAGCTTGTTGAATCGCGCGATATGATCCTTGAATCGCTTTTTTGCGTAGCTGACCGAAGTACCGGTCGTGATGATGAAGGCCCAGTCCGACGATTCCGCAAGCACCAACTCGCGAGCGGCCTGGTTTAGCGCTCGACGCTCGAGCCCTTCGGCGTCGCGGTGAGTGCGGGCCAGATCGATCATCCGGTCTTCCGCCATGTGCTGATGCGGATACATCCAGTCGGTCTCCGAGTTGATCCAAACTCTGTAGTAGCCTTCGGCTCCCCAGGACGAAGACGCCAACTGCTGGCTCTGATTGTCGCCATGCGCCGCGAGATATTCATCCGGAGTGCCAAGCCTGTAGTCGCTCTGATCAAAGTGCGTCTTGCGAATCAGATAATTCAGGAACCGCGGCCCCTCGAACCACCAGTGTCCGAACAACTCCGCGTCATAAGGCGAGACGACGATGGGCTCGCGTCCAAGCACGGATTCCAGATGTGTGATCTGCTGCTGCCGGTTGAACATGAAATTCGCGGCGTGAATCGCGGCCTTATTCGCGGCCCACGACGGCACGTACAATTCCTTGGAGCCGAGGTCTACCTTTCCCGTCACGCGATGATATTTCAGCCCGAGATTGCGCCGCACTCCGTCGGCGTGGAGATACGGCCGAATGTAGTCGTACTCGGCATCGAATCCAAGATCTCGGTAGAATTCGCGATAGTCCGGATCGCCGGGATAACCGATCTCCGAGCTCCAAACCTGCTCGCTCGTTTCGACGTCGCGCGCGAAAGCCGCCACGCCTGCCGGAGTTATTACGGGCGCGAATATTCCCCGGCGCGGCTGCGGAGTTCCGAACATGATCGCGTGAGCATCGACTATAAAAAACCGGATTCCGGCGTCGCGAAGCATCTCGTCAATTCCTGGGGCATAGGCGCACTCGGGCAGCCATATTCCCTTCGGCGCTCGTCCAAAGTGCTTTTCATAGTTGCGCCTCCCCATCTCGATCTGCGCGCGGCGCGCCTCCGGCCGCAGAATCAAGGGGAGAAATCCATGCGTTGCGGCTGAAGTGATGATCTCGATCGCACCGGCTTCCTGCAGCGCTCGAAACCCATTGATCAGATTTCTCTGATACCTTCGCTCGAAGGAATCGCGCGCGGCCGAAAAGCGGCGAAGATACATCCGCGCCGTCTCATTCATCTCGGGCTGATTCGCGGTTCGGCGGACTTCCTTTTCGGTAAGCTCGACCAGCGTGGAGACATGATTCAGATAACGCTCCTGAAGCAGCGGGTCGCACAGCATCTCGCACAGCGGAGGCGTCAGGCCAACCGTGATGCGAACGCGAACGCCGTCTACGACACAGCCTTCAAGGATGTTGAGGAGCGGTATGTAGGTTTCGCTGATTGCTTCGAACAGCCACTCTTCTTCGAGAAAGTCCGGATGCTCGGGGTGACGCACATACGGAAGATGCGCGTGAAGAATTATGGAAAGCAGACCGCGGCTCATTTACCGCGGCCATCCCGCCGCGACGGAGTGGGACTCGACGGGAGCCTCGGAAAGCCGGACCATCGAAACTCTCCTCCAGGCCGGCTCTGTGATTCAGAGCTTCCGCCTATGAACCTGGGAGCCACATAGAGCGCCCCATAGAGCGGATCAATGCCCGCGCCGATCAAATCCTGTTCGGCTTCGATGGCTTCGCGAACCAGCTCCGGGAAATAATTCATCAGAGCCACGGACGCCATGAGACCGCCTCCGGTTTTTAGAACCTTTAACAATTCGCTCCGAAGCGGCTCTGGGAGCCTTTCGAGAAGCTCACGCGAAAGCGGTTCGCCCGAGGTCGCCGCCGCTACAGCCGCGCGGACCGGTTCCGGCAATCCGCTTATCGCGGCTTCAATTAACTTATCAGGAGCCATCGCCGTTCCGGCGGCGGTTATATTCATTGCGTGACTCGGCGAAAAACCCGATGCTTCGATTACCTGCATGAAGAGCGGCGGCGCCATCCGGTATTCATCCTCGTCGGCTTTTTCGCTTGAAACCGCGCCTCGCGGAGTTCGAACTCTATTGGAACGTACGAAGGCGATGTAACCGTGAACCGGCGAGCGCACTCCGATTTCGAACTCATACTCGCGTTCCGGAAATACCGACATCCAATAGCGGCCTTGCCTCGAAGTCTCGAAAAACGCTTCGTTCTGACTTGCGATATCGATGAGTCTCAGGACAACTTTGAAGCTTGCGAGATCTTCCGGAGAAAAATATCGCTTGAGGGATTCTAACGTTGCTTCTCGAATCTCCCAATAAATGAGAATTCGAAACGGATCCTGCATTAGAGCGCGAACGATATCCTTATCGTACGAGTATGGAATCGGAAGGCCCTCGTCTATATAAGGAGCGCCGGGATCAGACGATCCGTCGCCGCCGGTCTCAAGCTCCTCGCGTTTGATCTCGATAAGATGAAGAGGCGATGAAGGTCGTAGAATCAGCATTGTAGGTCAGAAAAACGCCGCTTAAATGAAAGCCATGTTTGTATGTGATCAATGAGGACCTGTCAAGAAGAGCAGTCGGCGATCAGCGGTCGGCGAAGCTGATCGCTAAGAGCTTACCTGCTGACGCCTGACACCTGCCCACTTACACCTACCCGCTCACCCCGCGAATGGAGGAATGACCAGAATCGGCCGATCTGAAGCGCTGATTACTTGCATCGTGATGTCGTTCGCCCCAAAAAGGAGGCGCGGTCTTCGGCCGTGGCTTCCGAGGACGATTATGTCGTAGTCTCCCTCACTGGCTTCCGAAAGTATTCCCTGCGAAGGCTGCACCGCATGTCTAATACGCACCTCAGCCGAGACATCAAGGCCCCTCAAGGTCGCCAGCCCGCGCTCGAGATGAACGTGAGCCAAAAAGGGCGGCTCACCTTCTTCCCGCGTTATGTAGAGCAGCGTTACGCTTGCTCCAAGCAACCGGGCCAATCTCCCGCCGATTCGGACGTCTCGTTCACCGGGCTCACCGGCGGCAGTGCAGATGAGTATCTTCGCGAATTTTGACCACTCGCCCTTGATTACCATCACCGGAAGCTGAGCGCGTTCCAGCAGCGCCGGCACGGTTGAGCCGAGATGCCTCGCCGGCGCTCTTCTCCCTTTGCCGAGTCGGAATCTGGACGGCTTTGTTTTCGCGGCTACCAGCAACAAGTCATAAAGCGATTCGGATTGCTCCGTCAGTATCTGTTTCGCGGGATCCCCGTGTCGAAGTCGAATCAGAGACTCGGCGAGTCCGGCTTCTTTCAACCTTGTTGCGAGAGCGGCGCGAAGTTTCTCCGCGGCCTTCTCGGTTTTCGCGACCCCGAGAAGGGTAATCGCGGCATCGAGCCCGCGGGACAGCGCTCGCGCCGTGTCCAGAAGCTTGCCCGCGGAAGTCGATCCCGGATCGCATACCAACAGTCGAAAGGGCGGCTGCTCGAGGATGTGCCATTCCCGCAGGCTAACCCACAACTCCGATCGACCGAGCTGAACAGCCGAAGGAACGACCGCATCCACAAGGAGATGTTCTTCGCCGAACGGAACGGCCGGCGCTATCTGACGGGTCGCGGGCAGTCGTCCGAGCCGGAGTCGTATCCGCCTCAGAGTCCCCGAAAAACTCTGCTCGACGATTTCGCCTTTGCCCAGAATCATGGCGCCGTTAGGCGGCTCGGTCTCGCTGAGATCGACATGCTCGGGACGAAACAACATCTGAACGGACGCCCCCTCGTCGTGAGGAACTTCGCCTGGAATCGGAACCGACAGCGATCCGAACACCGCGCGTTCATTCCGGGCCCTGCCCACGAGAACATTTCCAGCGCCGAGGAAGGTCGATACAAACAGAGACCTTGGCCCGGTGTACAGGCTTTCAGGAGGACCGATTTCCAGCAAGCGCCCTCTCTCTACGACTCCGATGCGATCCGCGAGTTCGAAGGCTTCTTCCTGATCGTGAGTAACCAGGATAGTAGTGAGTCCGAGTTGTTGCTGCACTGCTCTCAAGCTGCGGCGGAGTTGTGCTCGTATCTTCACGTCGAGCGCTCCAAACGGCTCATCAAGCAACAACACCTTCGGCTTATGAGCAAGCGCCCGCGCCAGCGCTACTCGCTGCTGCTGGCCCCCGGACAACTGATGCGCGTAGCGGCGGCCCAGACCGGCGAGTCCGACCAGATCGAGCAATTCGTCGCGGCGCTTCGCGCGCTCCTTCGACTTGACCCGATGGACTTTCAGTCCGAACTCGATGTTTTCAGCTACGGTCATGTGACGGAATAACGCGTAGTTCTGAAAGACAAAGCCGGCGCCCCTTTCCTGCGGAGCCAGATTGGTAACGTCCACGCCGTAGAGCATAATCCGGCCTTCATCCGGCGGCTCCAATCCGGCAATCAACCGCAAGACCGTGCTCTTGCCGCTGCCGCTCGCGCCCAACAGAACAAACAACTCGCCGTCCGCTACTTCGAGCGACAGACGATCCACGACCAGTTGATTGGCAAATCTCTTTATCAGGTTTTCGAGAACGATCGACATAATCAGTCTTCTAGAATTGAAGCTGCACTCGGCTGAGTATCGTAAAGAAGTTGGGGTCGCCAGGTTTGGGAGCGCGCGCCTGGTCCTTAAAGCGCTCGAATCCCAGGTCGAGCATGTATCGCACAAACTTGTTCATATACCAGTTCGCTCCAAAGTAGATCGTATCCGCCCGATTGGATCTCGACGTGCCGTCCGATATCTGCAGATTCGAATATCGGATCTTGAGCTCCCACGCGCCGAGCCCGGTCCTCGACCCGTTCGCCTCAAGAAAATTGTGCTTCGGAGTCACGCTCCCGATATCGGGCTTGGTTTCTCCGGTCAACAGATATGTGAATTGGGCCATGTATCCCTTCGCGACCACTCCCGGTAAATTCGCGCCGCCTTGACCAAGATTATCGCGAAACTGATTGGTTTGATCGTATTCAGCACGCAGCGTAGCAGGGCCCAGAAGCCAGCTTACCTCGCCGTTCGCGCGGTAGAGCTTTCCGTTCACGGTCTCGGGCTGAAAGAACGTGATTCGGCTTTCGGTCAGACCTCGCACGCTGAGTCCGTTCAGGTTGCGGCCCTGGTTATATGCTCCTCCGAGGATTATTCCCTTCAGCCAGAAAGAATCGCTTTGCTTCCAGGGATTCAATCGCAGCCGCAGCGCCGTGTCGGGCGTGCCGTTGTTGTTGTTCGCCAGCAGGCCCTTCCCGTTGAATGCCCCTGTCTGATATTCGAGTATGCCGTTGCCAACGACCCCAGACACCATCACGCCAGGACTGCGGCTCGGCACAAGATTGTTCACCAGCGAGCGCTCCACGAACTCCTGATGGTTGTCGGACCGCATTTCCTCCTGACTGAAAGGCTCTCTTGTTTGCCCGAACCTGATCTGAAATTCATCAATGCGATGAATATTGACGTAAAAATCACGCAGCAGCGTACTCGTCGTATCGGCGAAGTCGCCCTCGATTCGGTACTCAAAAAAGCGATGCACTCTTCCTTCGAGGGCAAGCCGCGCACGTCGTATAAGGAAAGTGTTCGGCGGATGCACGCCCGACTGATACCCGTGAAAATCAAGCTGAGAGTAACCCGCGATGTTCGTTTCGAAGCTGCCGTCGGCGTTTCTGATAAAGGCGTGACTATCGTCCCAACCGGCGGTGAGACCGCGTTTCTCGTGGGCGGCGGACTTCGGGCTTTTAGCAGCGGAGCCGCTCGATGCAGCGGCCGTATTGGAAATCGCCGGAGGTTCCAGCCGCTCGGATGAAGCCGCGGTTTCGCTCAATCGGCCGCGAGCCTCAAGCGCTTCAAGCCGCTGTTGCATTTCAGCCATTGCCTTTTGCTGCTGTTCGAGCAGCTTCGTCAATGCATCGATCTTCACTTGAAGGCCGCTTACTTCATCATCCGATGTTTTTCGAGAAGCCTCGATACCGGAGACCGCCGCCGAATCGGCTGTACTCGAAGCGCTCGAGCGCTCGTCCGGCATGGCGAACGAAGACTGCAAGATTGTAATGGAGAACAACAGCGTCAGAGGAATAAGAACCAGCCTGCCCTTCAACTTCATATTCGTTTCCTTTTCCGTGCTCATTTTGACTTATCCGATCGCTTCTTTAGCGACTCCATTGCCATCAGGATTACAAACGTTATGACGGCGAGAACGACTGCCATCGCGTAACCGCCGACGTAGTTTCGGTCGTCCAGCGAACGGAAGATATAGAGGGTCGACGTTTCGGTCAGATGAGTGATGCTTCCGCTGATGATAAGAACCGCGCCTATCTCGCCCACCGCCCGCGCAAAAGTAAGCGAGACGCCGTACAGCAGTCCCCATCGAACAGCGGGAAGCGTGACGTGCCAGAATGTCTGGAGCTTGCTTGCTCCAAGAGTGTACGCGGCGTTCTCCTGCTCGAGCCCAAGCTGCGCCAGAACCGGCATAACTTCTCGAATAACAAACGGCAGAGAAATGAAAGTAGTAGCGATCAACATTCCAGGCAGCGCAAAAACGACCTTCATGCCCAGCCGGTCCGTAACCGGCGTCAGCCATCCGCCGCGTCCGAATAACAAGATCAGCATGAAGCCCGCGATGACCGGCGACACGGCGAACGGAAGGTCTACCAGGCCGTTGATAATGCGTTGACCGGGAAATCGATCTCGAACCAACACCCACGCTACGCAGAGACCGAACACCGTGTTGATTCCGGTTGCCGCGAGGGCCAGCAGCAATGTGAGATTCAGCGAGCTGACCGCATCCGGCGCTGTTATCTGCCGCAGAAACTCTCCCAACCCCCTCGCAAGAGAGCTCCACGTCATCGCAACCAGAGGACCCGCGAGCAGCACGGCCGCGTACGCTATCACCGCGCCGATCAATAGGCGCTCGCCGATGCGCGACCGCTTCGATGGGTCGGAAGGACGGTCGCTTCGCGAAGCCGCACCGCTTTTCGTTTCATCAGGCCGCGACATGTTGTTCGCTCCGCTGTCGGCTTTGAATCCATTCGACCAGTAATATCAGCGCGAATGACAGGGCCAGCAGAACAATCGATATTGCGCTGGCTGAACGCTGGTTCTGAGACTCGATCTGTCCATAGATGAAAACAGGGGCCGTCAGGGTTCGGCCGGGAATATTTCCCGCCACCACGACGATCGATCCGAACTCTCCAAGCGATCGAGCGAAGGTCAATAACGAGCCGGTAACAAGTGCGCGAGTGATGTTGGGAAGAATTATTCGCGCAAAGGTCGTCCATTTAGAGGCGCCGAGAGTATAAGCGGCCTCTTCCTGGCTTGCTTCGATCTCCATCAGCACCGGCTGCACCGCGCGGATGACAAACGGATAAGTGACAAGAAGAAGCGCCAGCACAATTCCAGGTTTGGCGAAAATGATCTGAATACCATGCGCCATCAACCATGCTCCGAGAGTTCCTTGAGGCCCGTAAAGCGCCACCAGCATCACCCCGGTCACAAGCGTCGGAATTGCAAACGGCATATCGATAAGACTGTTGAGAACTCGCTTACCCGCGAACTGATAACGAACTATTACGTAAGCAGTCAGCGTTCCCATAAGCGCGTTGATCAAGCTCACAATCACGCTCGAGATGACGGTGAGTTTCAGCGCGGCAAACGCGACCGGGTTAAGGACGTCGTTCCAGAAAACCCTGAGACCGCCCGCGAATCCATTCTTCACAATCGCCGACAGCGGCAACGCGATCATGAACGCCAGGTAGATTATGGCGGCGCCGCGGAGGCCGATTTTGCCCATGCCTCGCGATGCCAGGGAGCGCGTCGCGGGCGCGGCCGATTCGACGTTCGCGCTCATCTGGAGGCTCTCAAGTCTTCGATCATCTTTGTGTAGAGGCCTTCGGCTCCGTAAATATTCGAAGCCACCGCCTTCCAACCTCCTAGGAAATCGATCTTCCAGAGATCTTCGACAGCCGGAAAATCAGACTCAGTTTCCCTGGCGATTTTTTCGTCGACTGGCCTGAACCCATACCTCGCGTAGGCGCGCTGGGCCTCTTCGGTCCAAAGAAAATTAACGAATGCCTCCGCCGCCGCTCGTACGCCGTGCTTGTCTACGTACTTGTCGACAAGCGCAACCGGGTTCTCTATCAAGATTGTTGAGCGGGGTACAACATAGTCGTACTTCTGACCTGCCTGGCGACCCACGAGCGCCTCGTTCTCATACGTGACGGCGGCGTCTCCGACCCCTCTTTCGTAATTCGTGAGCGACTCGCGCGCTCCGCGATCCATGATCGAGACATTGCGAAATACGCTCTTCAACAAATCTTGCGCAGCCGCGGGATCGTCCTTAGGCCGGCCGGCGAATCCTCTAAGCGCCGCGCCGTACATCGCATTCACGTTCCATTGCGCTCCGCCCGAAGTTCTTGGATCGGGGGTCAGCACGTTGAGACCGGGCGCGCCGAGATCCGTCCAGTCGGTTATGTTCTTTGGATTTCCCTGACGGACGGCTATGACTACGATCGAGGTGCTGGCAATTCCGAGGTGAGGCAGCGAGCGCCAGTCGTGGGTTATGAGTCCGGCGCCTGCAATTCGATCGATATCTGTTTCGAGCGCGAGCGCGGCGATGTCTGCTTCCAGGCCTCCTACTATTGCGCGGGATTGCGCGCCGCTCCCCTGGTAGGATTCTTGAAACTCGACGTCTTGTCCCGTTTCATTCTTCCAGTATTGTTGAAACGCCGGAATTACACCTCTGCCATAGGCTTCGCGCGGCGCGGTATAGCCGCCGATTATGAGCGTGACTCGATTGCCGTTGTTTCGCGACGAGTTGCCGCAGCCTTCGCTGATCGCGAGTGACAGCAAGACAATTATAAATATCATCGCCCCGGACCAAGCGGTCTTATGAGGCCGGCGGAAGATCGGACTGATGGGCGCACCTGAAGCAGCTTGTAAGGGCGGCGCTCCGTGGCCGCTCCTCCCGCGAATAGACACTCGCTTACACCTCTAATCGAACGAGAATGTACTCGGGCGCGGCTCGATGCAATCAACAAGCCGAGTGCTCTGAGTTGACGGATTTCAGGGTAGGTTCGCGCGCATAAAACGCAAAAAAGCGCGGAGCACACGCCCCGCGCTTCGATTGCAAAATTCGTCGCGGCGTAGCTGCCCTTCCCATATGCCTACGAGGTTAGCTGACGGGCTCGGACTGGAAGTGTCCTGCGACAATACACGCGCGTTCGATTGTTCGCGCATCAATTATCGATTCGCCCCAAAGTTCCGTTGTTAGGCGGAACGTGTGGTTCCCCCGCGTTATTCGTCAGCGATCTCGCCGCGAATAACCTCGGCAGACAGATTGTCAACTCGGGGATGCTATGACGGGGAATGCGGGAGTGTCAAGATGAGAGAGGTCGAGTCAAAGATCGACGCTTCGTGCTATGATCGCGCTGCCCTAGACTCGTGATGAATCTGTATGGGAATATGAGTTTGTATGGCAATTAACGAAAGTACAAGCATCTATCGGGCACTCATAAACGCCAGGGTAGGAGAGTACATAATCGACGATTACATTGGTTCTCGGCATCACGCCGCCATTTATCTCGCACATAGTTCGCACTTTCAAGCGCATGGAATTCTAAATATATTTGGTCTGACCGAATCCACTGCCGGTTCCCTGGAGATGAGGCTCAAGGAAGCGAGAAAGGCCGCGCTAATACATCATCCATCAGTCGCATCCATCGGCAATCCATGCTCTGCAAAGATTGATTTTCAGGGCTCAATAAAGAGCGTTTTTTACCTCCCTATGCAATGTCCTCATGGCACATGCCAGGAAATGCCTCCTTTCAAAGATCGACCTCTGTACAATGGGGACTTAAGCTCAATGATAAGCCTCTTGGACGGCCTAAATGAGATTCATAATCATGATATAGTTCACGGCGATATTAGACCTTCCAATATCTTGTTATTTGATGATGACACCCATGAAGGCTGCACCATTCTACGCATAACTGGTTTCGGCTTGGCCAATGCCCTCTCTTTAGGAGAGTTTGATTGTGCGAGTAACTATGACAACGATAACATCGCACTGGCCTTTGCGGCCCCCGAACGCTTCCATCAGGGTCTTTCTACAAAGTCCGATATTTACAGTATGGGGGCGAGCCTCTTCTATATGATCACCGGGACGCTTCCGATCACTCCGGCTGACCCGGAGAATATTAGTTTCCAGGCTTGGAGGCTTGCACATGAAGAAGGCCAGCGCCCGGATGCATCCGTAGAAAACGCCTACTGTCCGCCTGAATTGGCTATGCTATTGCGGCGAATGATGTCCGCCAGGGCAGAGGAACGACCGCAGCTCGACGAATGCAAAAAGCAATTACAAGCAATTCGGCTCAGTACTAAACAAAGTCTCATGTCGAGATTGAGAAGTATCTCGATCAACGCACCTGAGGATTTTTCCGCCAACTTCGATCAGTATGCAGCCGGAGAGAAACGTGCCGAACCGGATATTCGTTGATACGTTGTTTGTAATAGCTCTCGTTAATTCCCGAGACCAATACCATGCTAAGGCGACTGAACTAGCCCTCAAATATGAGAGCGTGCCATTGCTGGTTACCGATGCCGTATTGCTTGAAATCGGTAACGGCTTGGCTCGCGGTTTTAAGGACGAGGCGACAGAGGTAATAAACTCGTTCTTCTTATCAGAGGAGGTGGAAGTCGTACATCTTACACCTGAGTTGTTTAAACGCGGTTTTGATCTTTACCAGAAATACAAGGATAAGGATTGGGGCCTGATTGACTCAATTTCGTTCGTCGTCATGGGTGAAAGAGGGGTTACGGATGCCTTGACGTTCGACAGGCATTTTGAACAGGCCGGCTTCAATGCGATGATGACAGTCGATACTCCGATGAACCTTTAGAATTCTGTTCCTGCCTTTGACAGCTACTTCTTTTTGCCCGCTGTTTGAGCCAAATCCACCGAGTAGATTTCCCTCTCAATCTCGCGATCAGAACCAAATAAAATCATCGTATTCGATACGAAACGGGGTGAGTAGTTACTCACGCCTTTGTGCGTGAGCTGGCTGATCCGCCCAGTCCCAGAGTCGAATAAGTAAAGCGCGCGGCCCCGCGCAGCCGGACCGATAAACGCGATGAGTTTGCCATCCGGAGAAATCGTCGGATCGAGCTTCGGCAAATCCGGTTCGGGCAATGTTTCGATGGCGCCGCTCTTGAGATCAAGCAGATAGACATTGTCCTGTTGCTCGACTTCTTGTTGCGCCCACAATACGATCCTTTCGCCGGCAGCTTGTGTATGGCGATGTATTCGCGCGAAGCGGCGCTCGGTCAGGCTGCGCATCGGTTTGCCTTCAAAACCATACTGCCAGAGTGAGTGTCTTCCATTGATCTCGTTCACCTTTACGAGCAAAACGGTCTTTCCATCCGTGGAAATGGACGACAGGATCGAAGAGCCTTCGTCCTCCGTGAAGACTTCGCCCTTTTCGCCGCCGGTCCCTACCGAAACAACGTGCGGTATTCCGAAGGCCGCGTCTTGCAGAGGGCTTTCATCGGTAGTGAACAATAAACGTTTTCCATCAGGCGTAAAGACCGGCTGCCGGTCGCTGAAGTTATTCTGCGTGAGCCTGCGCTGTTTGTTGGTCCCGACATCGATTACGTAGATTTCGGGAAAGCTGGCGCTCTCATCCGCGCCGCTCACGGCGATCATTTCGCCCGACGGAGACCAGACCGCCTCACTAACTCCGGACCGGAGATTCGTCAGCGGCGGCCTGATAGCGAACCCCGCAATATCCATGATGTAGACCTGAGGCATCTTTCCCGGCTTCTTGCCTATTAAGAGAATCGATTTGCCGTCTGGTGAAAGATCCCCGATGCGATCGAGTCCCATGCCCTGCGTGATCTTTTTGATTACGAAAGGCTCCGGCTTCTTCTCTTCGTTTTTATCATCCTTGGTCTTCTCATCCTGGGGCGTGGGAGTCCCTGCGATGGAGCAGGCAACTCCCAGCAATAACAGAAGGAGGATGCTCGCGCGCTTTTGAACGTTCACAGCCCCGGATCTCATGGCTAGTTTCCTCTTCATCACGGCGGCATCCTAACACGCCGCGGGAAAGCCAAGAAAGTTACGGCGCTTTTGAGGCCGCAGCCGAATCGACCGAAATTTTTCACTCATTTTCGAGCGACAATTCTCCTGTGCTCCGTTCTCTCGTGGTATGATTTCTACTAATGGCGACTCCAACAAAGGAACGATCGTTGATCAAGCGGTGACACAAAGAAACGAAACCAGCGATAATCCCGGCCGTCTGATGTTCGTCTACCTTTCCGGAACCGAGAAAGGCAAGACGCGAATATTCTTTCAGGATCACGTAACAATAGGAACCTCGGATGCCTGCGACCTTAAGCTCGTCGCCGATGAGGGCGGCAAGCTTCCCGAAGGGGTAATAGCCGATATCTACAATTATGAAGGCATCACCCATCTGGTTCCTCGCGAGTTGGACCAGCAGCTCGGCATCCTCCTCAACGGACGGTCGATCTCAGCGAATGGCGACGGCGTCGGCCACATTCTCAGCGACGGAGACACCCTTAACTTCGGAGAAGAGCCTGCGAGCGCGGGCGTGTTGTTTCAAGTATTGCCGTCGACTTTCTCGGCCAATCTTCCTGCCCGCCGCACCGCCTCCGAAGCGGAGCGCGCGCAGGATCGAACCGTTCATCCTCATCCACTGACCGCCACACTGTTCGTAAAAGAGCTGACCGCGAGCCTCTGGGCGGAGATCCCCAGGAAGGCAAAAGTAATCGCCATGGCCTGCGGCGGCCTATGCGTAGCGATCTTCGTCGGAATCGTCTTTTATTTCATGTCGCTTGACCGCAAAATCGAGCTGCTGGGCAAGGACAACACGATCACCCAGCAACAACGGCAGCACGATCAGGAAACGATCAACAATCAGCAAAAAGAGATTGAACGGCTGCGCCTGGCCAGCGAGCAGATGAAGCTCTATGCGCAAAACGTCTACGAGAAGTTCAGTCCTGGTGTGTGCCTCATCGTAGGCACGTACACTTTTGTTGAGAAAGGCACCGGAAGACCATTGCGGTACGAATCGGCGGACCGCGCATCCGATCCGGTCGACCGAAGCGGGAATCTTCTGATCTCGGTCGACGGCGCGGGACCCGCGGTGCAATTCGAATACACCGGAACAGGATTTCTAGTAGAAATGGGCATGATCGCCACGAATAAACACGTCGTCCAACCGTGGGTTACCGATCAGACGGCCCAGATCATCATGAGACAAAGCTCGGGCGTAAAGCCTCGACTCGATACGCTTATAGCCTTCTTCCCGTCGATCCGGAGCTCGTTCGAACTGCGGCCGCTGAAGACTTCCGATCGGAATGATCTTGCGGTATGTGCTTTCCCTCAGGGAAACACAGCCCTGCCCGAACTGCCGCTCAGCACGGAGGACGTGACGACGGTAATCGGAGAATCGGTCGTGCTGCTTGGTTACCCGACCGGCGTTGATGGACTGCTTCAGCGAATTGAGGAAAGCGAGCGCAAGGCGGTGATCGCGGAACACGGGCGCTCGATTGCGGATGTTGCGATGGGGCTGGCCAATCGCGGAAAAGTACGCCCTCTGACTACAGTCGGCGTTGTCAGCGACGCTCTGCCGACCAGAATCGTGCACAGCGCTCATACAACGGAAGGCGGATCCGGCGGGCCGCTCCTCGATCGAGAAGGCCACGTTATCGCCATCAACTCGGCCGTGCTGGTGAGCCTCGATGGCGGCGGGAGCTTCGGCGGCTCCAACTTCGGCGTTCCGATTAAAGCGTTAACCGAGCTGATAGAGCAAGCTCATCAGGAAAACACGCATCAACCATGATCGAATGAGCGGCTTTTGAGCGCGGCAAACTATCGCGGCGGGATATACCTACGCTATGGCGGCTAAGATTGAAAATCTCGAACCGAACAGCCCGGCGCGGTTGCCGTTCGATATCTACTCGAAGAGCTTGAACGCTCTTATACTGGTCTCTCTGACCGGCATCTTCTTTGTGAGCATTTTTTATCGGCCCGCGGACACAAATTACTTCACAATTTGCGGCTTCAAGGCGATGACCGGACTTCCCTGCCCCGGATGCGGATTGACTCATTCGTTCTGCGCGATCGGCAAAGGGGAGATGCTTCGAGCAATCGATTTCAACCTCTTTGGGCCGCTTCTCTTTCTAGCCGCGATTCTCGGGTGGGTACGATCCGCATGCGTTCTATGCGACAAGACGGAACCGGTCGCCGCTCTAGATCGCTTCATTGTCAGGTTCAAGATCGTGCGGCGAACCATATTGGCGATGACTATCTTCGGAATCGTCAGGATCGCCTGGCTGCTGATGCATCCCTCGTCCGACCTTCAGAACAGTCCGATTGTGAAGCTTATAGGATTATTAAAGGGTTGAGTCAGAACTGAAGCCGCACACCATTTAGTAGTCTTGCGGAAATCTTCTGAAATTGAAATCAGTAGCATCAGGCGGTCAAGACCGTCTGCGTTGATCGCTGCGACGGACGCGTTCCACGTCGAAGTCGCGCAACTGAGTGCGCTCGCCTGAACGCTCGTTGGCAGGGGCGGCTCCCGATGCTCGCCGGACCAAACTCAATCCTCGATCTCGGATTTTCTTGATCTCTTTTCTGCCGTCTTCGAATTCAATCTCGACGGCTCCGGATTCGCCGCTCTCGATGACGCGCAGAACCGTGCCGTATGCCATCCCGTTAGGCTGAGCGTACGCTATTTCGTCGCCTCTGTTGTATGTGGTTGCTCGATCCTTGCTCATATCAGTCAGGCCTCGCAGTCTTGAGAGGTTTCGGAGCCTGAGTCTGCATTCGGGCTCCGCCGCATCGGGGACACAGCCATTTGCGCTTCTTGTGATAGCTGCGCTTCTGCTCGACCATCTTAATTCTGCATTTGCGGCAGGTCAAAGCTACTGCTTTCCGCTCTCCGATACCAGCTCGGCCCCGGCCAGCCAGTCTTCATCAAACACTCGCTCGATCCTTCTCGCCATGACGTCGTCTTCTATGATGATTCCGACTTCGCGGCGGCGATTCAAGCTGACTCTTCGGAGATTCTGGCTCCCGACGAAGAACCAGGTTCCGTCGACTACTATACACTTCGCGTGAAGCTTGAATCGCGAGAGTCCTTTCACATGAAAATTCGGTAGCACTTTGTCGTCCAACACATCTCGCCCGATGATCTTCACGTCGCAGCCGGCCGCCGCTTTGTGAATCAACGTCACCATCATCTCCTGGTCGCGAACCTTGGCGTCCATAATTCTAATAGACCGCGTAGCCGACCTCAGAAGCTCGAGGATTTTGCGGCGGCTGTTGTCGGGGCTTATTACGAGCGCGGTATCGGCGGGCTTGAACCTTTCGCCGCTCCAATCCGCGTCGAAGAGCCTGTTCAATTCGGCTGCGATCAGCGGATCGCGTATGAGCACTCCGAAGTCTCTCGCATAATGGAGGTTCAGTTTGGTCGGATTAAACGTAAGAACCAAGGACTGCGAGTCGTCCACGGTTAGAATCTTGTAATGATATCGTTTGATTTTTTTATTGACGCTCTCGTGAATTTTGACGTCGATGCCGAGCTCGGCGAGATCGGTGCTGAGCTTCTTATTGCGCTTCACCCAGCCTTTCGCCTCCTGAGCAACCAGAGCCTGCACTTTCACGCCGCGGGCGACCGCGGCTTTCAATGCGTCGCGCACGATCGGATCGTCCATTCTGAAGATGGTCATCTTAATTGAATGAGCTGCGCTGTCGATTGCGCTCACAAGGGGAAAGAAGCTGTCGCCGGGTTGGATTATCAGGGATAGATTCGTTGCGAGCTTGTACGCTTCCATGTCGAATTGAGAGAACGCAGAGCAAACCATTAACGCGTAGTGTTACACAACCGTGTTTATCACAGCGCCTAATTCAAGTCCAGCAAGGAGCGTTCCCGGTTTCTCAGCCGACCCCCGCCGCCTGCTGAGCGCTCACTTTTTCGAAGGTATGGATCATAAGAAGCTCCCGAAGATTCTTTAAAATTTCTGACGCAAGTATTCTCCGATTATCGTCATTTATACATGACGCCATCCTCAACATTGAGATGAAGGCGTTACCATTTTGGCCCAACGCAATAGACGAAAAAGAAATTAGTAAAGGTCGAGCTTGTAGCATAATGGAGGGGAAAGATGAAGAAGGCGTCTGGCATTAGTCGCCACAAGCTGAAAAGACTCCACAAGCTGAAAGGAGTCCCAAGAATATCGCGTAAATCGCTCGCGTTAGTCAGCTCGCTAATTGTTCTTCTTGCTCTCACAGGTGTTCTGGCTCAGTGGACCTCTCTACATCGCCCCGCTCCTGTTTCTAAAACCGTAGCCGCCGTGCCTACAGCAGGACAAGCCTCCAAAATAACCAGCGCCGCATTCGATGCTAGTTCGCCTTCGAAAGAATACGTGTATGCAGGTGGGCGGATGGTTGCTACTGAAGAGCCGGGCGGTGGAGGGAGCGGCGGCGGCGGCGGCGGAGGCTGCAGCGGACAGGCGAATCCACGAGCCGATTTCGATCAGGATCATAAGAGCGAAATGATCTACTACCACAACGGAGTGTTCGGGATTCTGAAGTCGTCGATCCAGTACAGCTACTCCAATGGCTTGTTCTTCGGGTGGGGAGGGACTGGATCGCCGCCGCTGACGGCCGATTTTGACGGAGACGGAAAAGCCGATCCCGCATACATCACTCCATCAGGAAGCGGACAGATTTACGGGATACTGTTGTCGAGTACGGGCTATAACGTAACGCAGGGCCTTTTTCTATCCGCGGGATTCCCTGGCCTCGGAGACATACCGATCGCAGCGGATTTCGACGGAGACCATAAAG
>QHVH01000101.1 GCA_003222245.1 Blastocatellia bacterium AA13
GCGCGGGCTGGTTGCAACTCATCGCGACCTGTAAGCACGAGTGCGCGAAGAGAAGTTTCGTCAGGATTTGTTCCATCGGATTTACGTTTTCCCTCTGGTCCTTCCGCCCCTGCGAGAGCGTGGCGAGGATATCCCGGCGCTGGTCGAGCACTTTGCCGAACAAGTGTGCTCGCAGAACGGATGGAAGCCAGTTCCCTTCTCTAGCGAGGCAATGCAAGCGCTGCAGCTGTATTCCTGGCCGGGGAACGTTCGCGAACTGCGTAATATTGTCGAGCGATTGATGTTGCTGGCTATCGACGGGCAGGTGGACCTGGCGACGGTAGAATCCGCCCTACCTCGCAACAACAGCACCGCCGCGAATGCCGCCGGCTCCGGCCTTTTGGCCGATCGGGTTCAGTCGTTTGAACGCGAGGTCATTCTCGCGGAACTCAAGCGCAGCCAAAATAATGTCACTCTGGCAGCCAAAACACTTGGCCTCGAGCGCAGTCACTTATATAAGAAAGCGGAGCAACTCGGAATCGATCTGCGCGCCTTACGCCGCGAGCAGGGGGGAACCGAATAATCCTCGGGGAAGCAGATACAACTTGCCACGGATTACGCGGATTTCGCGACCCCCAAAAACTGTTGTCGAAGTCTTCATCCGTATTGATCCGCGTTCCATCCGCGGCAAAGAAGTTGCGGATGGGAGCGTCACGTTGCGATGAGCAGCCGGGATTGGGTTTTCAAATCGGCAGCCAGTAAGCGATGAAACAACTGCTCTCCTGCTTCGCGCCGCACTGAGAGCCGGCCAGCACCATACGCGCGTGACTTCAGCCCGCGCTGCACATCCTCACAGATTCCGAGATCTTCTTCCTGCACCCGATTGCCGACATTCACCGATTCAGTGTTGTAAGCCTTGCCCGATTCGCTTACATCGCTGAAATAGAAATCGAAGATCACGCTGCAGTGATCTGCGTCCACCGGGATCACATAGTTTGTGTCCATGTATCCTTCGTAGCAGTTGATCATCAGGTTGGGATATTGCCAGAAGTACCACGCACGGTCGCCCTTGCGCGTGGCGCCGGTCGCTGCATCTTCGTCTGAGGCAACCATGGGACTTGACTGCAAGCAATAGCGATCTTCATTTTCGATGGTGTATTGCTTGTAGTCGAGAACCGAGTTCAATCCCTTGTGCAGGTGAGGAACGTGGTATCCACCATCGAGATAGTTATCCACGAACACTTTCCAGTTGCAATGAATGTCGTAGGTCCGGCGATCGAAATAGTGCAGTTGACCGATGTTCAGGGGCGCGATCCGCTTCACTAGGCGGCCAAGGAATTCCTTCAATGATACTGCCTCGGGATCGAGGTTTACAAAAACAAAGCATTCCCAGGACTCCACGCGAATGGGAACCAGTCCATTGTCTGCGCGCTCGAAATTTTCTACGCCGTCGAACTCAGGCATGCCTTTGAGAGTGCCATCCAAGCCGTACTTCCAACCGTGGTACGGGCATTGCAGGATCGACGCCTGACCACAGGCTTCAGTCACAACCGCCGCCGCATGATGGCGGCAGACATTGTAGAACGCGCGCAGTTGTTCGTCGCTTCCGCGTACCACGACAACCGGGTCACCGGCAAGACGAGTAGTCACAAAGTCGCCAGGTTTCTGCAGTTGAGCCGTTCGCGCCACCAGTTGCCATGTCTTGCTGAATACGTTGAGGCGCTCGAGCTCGGCAATGCGAGCGTCGGTATACCACGATCCCGGAATGGTTGACGCGTGCGACAGCGGCGCGCGGTCGTCGTAGCTGGCGAGAATCTGTTCCATCGATACCATCATGCTCATAAGTTCACCTGAAAAGTTAACGGCGCTCGCTTCGTTGAACCCGCTTCGCCGCAAGTACGGGCCGCTCCGCCCCAATGGCTCGCTCCAGTACCGAGAGGAACTGCTGAATCCTGGCTTCCTTTTTCTCCGGCAACTCTCCCGACCGGCGGAACAAGCCGGGGTCGAGTTCGGCTGTCAGTAGTGCATCCTGAAAGCGCTCCACCATCCAATCGATGATGGAAACGATGAGCTCAATCTCCAACTCGTCTGCCTCGCGCACTTCCGGCGGAACATCCAGATATTTCGAAAACGAGCGCACGGCGCGCTTGTACACTTCGAGGAACAATGCGTCCTTGCTGCCGAAGTGCTGGAAAATCGAACCCTTCGCAATTCCGAGAGCGAGGGAGATATCGGCTACGCGCGCATCTTCATAACCGTGCTCAGCGAAATGCCTAGTCGCAGCCTCGACGATGCTCCTGCGCTTGGCTTGCGAACGAGGATGCACTTTGTCCAGATTCCTGGGAGTGAGAGGAAGAAGCGGATTGGCTGCGGTAGAGGGCACGGTCGTGACTTAAAGTCACGACAGCATAGCGAAAGAGTGTACGGCTTGCAACCCCTTATGCTGTGCAAGCGCAAGGGAGCAGTTCGTTGCTTGCGCCATCGGAGATGACCAGGAGTCATTGCGCAACGTGCGAGGAGAAGTGCTGCGAACGGCGGCACGGCACCGAGAAATTGAGGGGGACAATAGCGGGCCCGAACTCGGACCCGCATTGGCCATTCCCGGTTATCCAGCTTTTCTCATCTGCGGATCTTGTGCATGTACCAAGGGCATTTCCACCAGGTGCTCACTGAGGAACCATGCCTGCAATTCGTTAGTGCGCAGCACGTCGCTCACCACCATGTCATTGGTCCCGTGATCCCCGATTTCATCGGCACGATCAGCCAATTGCCGACATTCTCCGATTATGACCTGGTGCGCATCCAGGAGCCGCGAAATTTGAACCGGCACTTCTTCGCGCCCGCGTGGGGGGCGCTCGATCTTCGTGGTCTCGGCAATGTCATGCGCCATAGCCAGTGATATTCCGCCGAGCAACTGGATGCGCTCGGCAATGGTGTCCACGATCTCGACTTGCTCTTCGAAATGCTTGTCGAATAGAAGATGCAACTGATAAAACGTCGGTCCAGCAACTTGCCAGTGTGATTTTTTGTAGAGGTCCCGCAAAGTGATAGTGTCGGCCAGCAACTGATTCAGTTGCTCGGTCATCTCCAGACGAACCGGCTCTTCCAACTCGAGCGGCAGTGCATGCGATACGGTGCCATAAGCTTGAATTTCAGCGGCTCGCTGATGAATCCGCGGCTGCGCATTCAGCGATGACTGCCGACCTGCACTTTCCTTCTTCGCCATAGTAAGAAATCCTCCTTGCAATGCGATTCATTGTCCAGCCGACTGCGTCAATGGATCGATATGCCTTGGATTGTCAGCGGCATAGATTGGATGCTTGTATTCTGCGCACGCAAGCGAGTTGCGAGCGGTGTCATCCCTCAGGACAAGTTTGACGGGTGCTCAGGCGGTTGCTATCATCACAATGCGGGGTGGAGCAGTCTGGTAGCTCGTTGGGCTCATAACCCAAAGGTCGGTGGTTCAAATCCACCCCCCGCAACCAATCAAATCTTAGACTTACGGCGGCCGCGATAAGCGGCCTTTCCAATTTGTAAGCGAATTGTGCGCGAATTCGGATTTGGAAGCGGCGCCCGAGGGTGTCTTAGCTGCGCTCCGCCCAAGCTTGAAACGGACACGTTCATTCCATCAATACGCCAAGACAGTCACGCCGTATGACGGCATCGGCCTGTAGCCATCCGCCCGTGTCAAAAACAGCGGACCGTTGCGCACTTAGAGTTAGAAGTAGAGCCGTTCACATAATCACATCTCCTGTAATTCAAGGGTCTTCTCAATCGGTTTGACATTCGCTGCGGCGATTCTCAAAGTCAATCGATATGGTCCAGAGATGTATCAGGCGCACAGCCCGACTTGCGTCGTCTAAGGGACCCCATGTTTTTGAGCGCTCCGAACACCCGCGGGCAATGCAAAAGCGACATACGCTCCGGGGATCGGCGTTTGCAGCGCGGGGTGACCCGGAACATCGTGCGTACGTGTAGTGGCCTGCGCCGCGGCGCAGAATACGATATATTCACGTCCGCCGATTTTATACACCGCCGGCATTCCCTCAACGGCGGCATCCACCTTAGCCTCCCACAGCACTCTGCCGGTCTGCGAATCTAGGGCGCGAACCTTGCGGTCGCGCGTACCGGTGAAAATCAGACCACCGGCTGTCATCACGGGACCAACTTTGGGAAAATGAGAGCCGGTATCCTTAAAGCCTTTTTCAGCCAACTCCGGAACTTCTCCTAGCGGCACCTGCCATTCGATCGTGCCGTCGTCGAGATCGTAGGCGGTCAGCGTGGCCCAGGGCGGTGCGATCACCGGCAATCCGCTACTCGCGAACATAAAACCGAAGCTGCTTCGATACCGGAGCTTTTCGGGGGGAATATTCGATGTGGTCTCAGGAGCGGAGTTTTGCCTAACTTGCCCTGGACCGGTTGTGGGCGCTCTCTTTGGATGCAATACATAGGCCACAAGGAAATCTAATGCCGCATCCGAAAGGGGCGAAATCGCGGGCATCTGGCCGCGTCCGCGTGTGACAATCGCTCGCACCTCATCCGCGCTTAGTCTCGATTCG
>QHVH01000061.1 GCA_003222245.1 Blastocatellia bacterium AA13
ACCGTCGGAGCACTCGCAACGCTAACGGTTGCGGTGTTGCTGGTTGCTCCGGTTCCACCGTTGGTCGATGTGACTGCGCCGGTGGTGTTGTTCTTGACGCCCGCGGTTGCGCCGGTGACGGTGACGCTGAAGGTACACGTTCCGCTCGCCGCAATCGAAGCTCCTGAGAGCGTGATGACGTTGGAGCTGACCGTCAACGTTCCTCCGCACTGGCTGCCGCTCGTATTGGGTGTTGTCAGTCCCGCAGGCAGCGTGTCGGTGAACCCAACTCCGGTCAGGCTGTTCGCGGAATTCGGATTCGTGATCGTGAAGGTAAGGCTTGTCGTTCCGCCGAGCGGAATATTCGCCGCGCCGAATGCCTTCGCGATTGTAGGCGGCGCCAGGACAGTGACCGACGCGTTAGCGGTATTTCCGTTAGGCGCGTTCGATGCCGTGACCGTGCCGCTGACGTTGTTCTTTACACCCGCGGTTGTACCGGTCACGTCAACTGCAATGGTGCAAGTACCGCTTGCCGCGATCGTGCCGCCGCTGAATGTCAGCGTCGTGTCTCCCGCGCTGGGCGTGAACGTACCTCCGCAGCTCGTGCTTGCATTGGGTGTGGCCGCCACTTGTAAGCCTGACGGCAGCGCATCCGTGAACGCGACTCCGGTCAGGGCCGTCGTCGTATTCGAGTTGGTGATCGTGAACGTCAGCGTGGTGACACCGCCGATCGGGATTGTCGCCGCGCCAAACGCCTTGCTGATTGAGGCTCCTCCGACAACGGTCAGAGTTGCGGTATTGCTTGTCGCTCCCGCACCGCTTTCGGTCGCGCTGATCACGCCCGTCGTGTTGTTCTTCACACCTGCCGTGGTTCCGGTGACGGTTACGCTGAAGCTACACGTTCCGCTTGCGGGAAGTGTCCCTCCGCTGAAGCTGATCGTGCTCGGAGCCGTCGTTGTAAGAGTTCCTCCGCAGGTGCTTGAAGATGTTGTCGGCGCCGTTAAGCCGGCCGGCAACGTGTCGGTGAATGAGATGCCCGTCAACGTCAGGGCGGAATTCGAATTGGTGATCTGGAAGGTCAGGCTCGTGGTTCCACCGATCGGGATGCTTGCAGCGCCGAACGCCTTTGATACCGTTGGAGGCGTTGCCACCGTGACCGTAGCCGTGTTGCTGACTCCTCCGGTTCCGCCGTTGGTCGACGTCACCGCTCCCGTGGTGTTGTTCTGAACTCCGGAACTGACACCGGTCACGGTTACGCTGAACGTGCAGGTTCCGCTTGCTGCGATAGTGGCTCCACTCAGGGTGATCGTGCTCGGGTTTGTCGTCGTCAAAGTCCCGCCACACTGGCTCCCCGAAGAAGTCGCGACACTTAATCCCGCCGGCAATGTGTCGGTGAACCCAACTCCGGTCAGGGCCACTGTTGAATTCGGGTTGGTGATCGTGAACGTCAGGCTTGTCGTGCCGCCAACCGCGATGTTAGAAGCGCCGAACGCCTTGCTTATCGTCGGCGGCGCAACGACCGTTACGCTTGCCGTGTTGCTGGTCGCGCCGACGCCTCCCTCGGTCGAAGAAACCGCGCCGGTTGTGTTGTTCTTCACGCCCGCCGTGGCTCCAGTCACCGTAACGCTGAAGGTGCACGTGCCGCTTGCCGCGATCGTTGCTCCAGTCAAGGTGATCGTGCTTGGCGTCGTCGTCGTAAGCGTGCCGCTACAGGTCGGAGTCGGGCCCGACGTGGCGACGGTTAGTCCGGCCGGAAGAGTATCGGTAAAGCCGACGCCGGTAATCGCCGTCGTGGTATTAGGATTGGTTATGGTGAAGGTGAGGCTTGTCGTTCCGTTGAGCGGAATAGTCGCCGCTCCGAATGCCTTGCTTATCGTAGGAGGTCCGACGACTGTAAGGGTCGCGGTGTTGCTTGCAACTCCTGTTCCGCCTTCAGTCGACTGAGGCGCGTTGGTGGCGTTGTTCTTGACGCCGGTGGTTGTTCCTTTGATGTTGACGGTCAGCGTGCAAGACGAATTCGGAGGCAGGGTTCCGCCGCCGAAATTCAAAGTCGTGTCGCCGGGCGTTGCGTTCCAGGTCCCGCTGCAAGTCGTACTCGGGCTTGCAGGATTCGCCACTTCCAATCCAGCGGGCAGGTTGTCCGAGAAGTTGACGCCGGTGAGCGTCACTCCAGTGTTCGGGTTTGTGAGCGTCAACGTCAACGAGGTCGACCCATTCAACGGAATGGTCGCTGCTCCAAATGCCTTACTCAAGGTAGGCGGCGCCACTACTGTTAGCGTTGCGCTTTGTTGAGTAGCAGGATTGTTGCAGGCATCGGTTGCATCGACTGTATACGTGTCCGAATCGGTGAGGATGGTTCCGGTTATCGTGAGCGTCGTCGTCGTAGTGGTTGCGCCGCTCGATGTATTGATCGTCGCTCTGCCGCCGAGGCTCACACCGCTGACCAGGGTTGTCCCGTTCTTCTTCCACACTGGAACAAACGGAATATTACCTTGATACGTGGTCGTGAACGTCGCCGTAGTGCCCTTAGCCACCTGCTGATTTGTCAGCGGCACAGTAATGACGGCGGGCACGCAAACGGTCGTGCAGGTAGAATCGCCGGCCGTGCCGGTATCCGGGTCGTCCGTCTGAACCGTTGAGAAGTTGCTGCCTGAGACGGAGCCCTGGTTGCAGACCTTGATCACTCCGGCGGGCAACGGGTTATTGATTATTACGCGGAATACGATCGTCACCGTCTTACCTGGCGGGAGGGTGTTTATTGTCTTTGATATGGTTTCACCCGAAAGACTCGCCGCTCTCCGACTGATCAACGCGTAAGCTGGTTTCAAATTTTCGATTCGACCGCTTGCGCCGATCAATCCACCTTGCCAAAGTCTCCTTTGCCAAGACTCCATTCCTCTGCTTGGGAATCCGTCTCTGGATTCCTCAAAAGACAGGTGGAAAAGATCAGAGGGTGTAAGCACCCGGCTAGTAGTTTTGGGTGCCGGCTCAGCTTCCACGATCGATTCGTTTTCAACCGACGGTAGACGCCGTGTGTTTGGGGAAATTCTCGGAGACATTATTCCACTCTTATAGAAAGAGGTAACTCCCCTGTCTGCCCCCAGCACATACACCATCTCTCTCAATACGACCGTCAATAGATCGATTTTGCCGAATGCCGGACTGGACCGGGGTACCCGGTCAGATTCGAATCTTGCCGTCAGAAACTCTTCATCTTGATTCGGCGTTGAATCGACAAACCAGCCGTAACCACTAGCAAGCGGGTCGATAAAGACTTGATTTCTGTCGGCTCGCGCGATAAGGCCCTCCGACTGTTCCGACACCTGGAAAGCAACCTGAGTCAACCGCGCAAGATCACTTTCGCCGACCCCTAGTGCCCGCAATCTCTCAATCGCGGCGGAAACTATAAACAATAATTCAGCCTGTGACAGGCTGGTTGGGGAGGCAATTTTCCGAAGACCATTATCGTCGACGAACAGCCGGTCATCCCTGAGCTGTCGTGAAAATGACACCGATGACGGATCTTCCACAATCGATACCGTCGATGTGGTACACGTATTCGCGGCGACGGTGTTTATAGTGCCGGAACTGCCGGTGTTGGCCACGGTATTATTAGACGAAAGAGCCGCAAAGCCGCCTTCGAGGTTGAATACTCCCGCAGGCGCGCCGGCTTGGCGTACTCGAATCGACTGTTCGCTGCCAAGGCCTCCCGGAACGGCTGCCGGATCGTAATTTACGTTGTTGCCCGTTATCCGCGCGCAAACTGTATTGCCTGTATTGGCTTCAACGTATAGTCCAGCGAGCGGACAAGCAGTGTTCGCCGGTCCGCAGACGGCCTGATTAGATCCGGTCGGAGCGGTAATCGTGTTGTTAGTAAGAATGAAATTAGCCCCGCCCGTACCCAAACGCCCAATTGCTTCGATGCCGCGCGCGTTAGGAATCTCGTGAATCTGATTGCCATCCACCACGAGCTTTGCGTTTGCCTGTCCGTTAATATTCAGTCGAATTCCATTGCCAATGGCCGAGCCTGAATCCTTAACGTTATTCGTTCCAAAAGTGTTATTGAGAATCTTTCCGTCCACGCCGCCGCCGGTTCCATCCGCGAAGACGTTCAGCGAGACACTGTGTTGTGTTTGAAAATTATTATTCTGGATTTTGAATTTATTGACTCCGCTCTGGGAAGTATCGACATCCATACCCACGTTGTTGGCCGTGAACGCGCAGTTCTGCACTAGCGCCAGCATGATAGTGGAGTCATCTGCTGTGTCGAATTGAAGGCCGTCCGCGAAATTGTTAGAGATCGTAACGCCGTCGATTGTAAGAGCCGTGACCACCGTCGCCGCCCCGCTCGGATGAGCGACGTTGAAATTGATGCCACTGTTGCCGACGCTGCCCGTAATAGTTCCGCCGGTAATGTTGAACGCGCTGATAGTACCGCTGGTTGGTCGCACCTGAAGATTGTCATGCGGATTCGGCCCGATCACGCAATTCGTGATATTGAAAGTCCCATTCATAATTCCGCTGAGCGAAACACCCTGATCGTTTACGGTCGTCTCGCCGCTGTTATCTGTAATGTTGCACCGGATAAGTGATAGCCCATTCAGACCGCTTCCGGATGTGCCGGTTGAATGGATGCCGTCGCCGTTCGTTTGATCGGTATGAGCGGTTCCACTATTCGTAATATTCAAGTAGCCGAGACTCACATTCGATGTATTCGTGAGCGCAATGCCGGAGCCAGTGGAAGTAAGTATAGTGCCTCCCGATCCGTTGTTGGATCCCCCGCCGTCACCGGTCACGGTGAAGCTGCCTCCGGTCGAACTCAAAATGATGCCGTTTGATCCATTGGTCGAGGATATGCTGGTAAAAGTCGCGGTTGGCGTTCCGCTCGAGAGGTTGACTGCGATACCGTTCGTATTGGTTATCGAGCAGTCATTCACTGAAAGATTCCCAAAGTTGGATCCCAGTAGCGCTGTTCCACCGCTGTTGCTCAGATTTAGTCCTCGGATCGTGTTGCCGCTTCCAATCGTCACATTGGTGCTTCCAGTCGCAATTACAGGACGCGTACCACCCGTGGCCGGAAGCGGTGCGCTATACGGCTGAGGGGTCAATCCGGTTATCGATGATAACGAAACAGTAGCGCCCTGCCCTACCAATCGTTGATTGTTCAGAAGCGTAATAGGCCCAGCGTAGTTGGTCGCCGTTTGTCTGTACAAGAAGATGTTGTCGCCAGGATCATCTGCTGCACCGGAGACAAAGTTCGGAAGGCTATTAAAAGGCGTTCCCAGCCGGCCGTCTCCATTTGATGCTTGAGAGTTGTCGACAAACCAGATCATGCCCGCCACAGTAATTGTGACTGTGCCTGTATTCGTCAGTGGAGAGGTTTGCCCGTCACTCACGGTATAGGTGAATGTACAGGTTCCCTCGAAGCCAGCGGGAGGATTGAACGTGAACGAGCCGTCGGAATTCACGGTCAAATTGCCCCCGCATGACGGCGCGCTATTACCGGTGACGGTCATCGTATTACCGTCAGGCTCGAAGTCATTTGCGAGGAGTCCTTGCGCCGCGTTGGGCGAAATCGAGACGTTTCCAATAGCAGAATAGCTATCGTCAAAGGCAATCGGTGAAGTATTGACCGAGCCGGGCACTAGGGTCGTATTCGGATCGATTGTATCGCTAAAGGCTACTCCGGTCGCGTCCCCTGTTCCCGTGTTGCTGATGACGACCGTATAGCCCAGCGTATCGCCCGGATTCGCTTTTCCGTTGCTATTCACGTCGTTCACCAGAGCGTCTTGCTTGGTGGCAGTAATGATCGGAGATGCGGGAGGCAAAAAGCTAAAGGGGCGCGCTAGCCTGGAATTTGTAAATCCACCTTTGGACAATTCAACCCCTGAATTCATGTTTGGCGTCGTATTGGGCGCCATCTCCCTCGATTTGACCCCTGGTAGAATGACCAGCCAGCTAGTGATGGCAAGGATTACTACCATAAGACGCGTCGATAGCTTGATCTGCTTCATGATGATTACCTCTAATTATCGCCTGTGTTGATGTGCGACCGCCGGGGACGCCGCTGTGAGAACCTTCAAACCCTCTGGTTTTAAAAAGCCTTTTTCAAAATCGCAACGGGTATTGGAGCGCTCTGCCTGGAGAGCGCTCCACTGCATTTGCCGACTCAAGTTCTGGGCGGAAACACTCCCTGAAGAGCAATGCAAAAATTGAGAGTCAGATATGGTTGCATATTGTTATGGGGTTGGTCTCCCCCGGCTGGTGCGATCGCATTATCGCTCATCAGCGTCAGGTTCGTGTTCGTGACCGTTTGATACGGAGTGGCGTTGCTGGGAATTCTTGCAAGCGAGTGACCCGCCGGGCCAGGATTATCGGCCGGCGAGGCTGATGCCCGGACCATATGTGAATGCGATGGAATTTCGCTTTCAAGCAGCGAAACAGTCTCTGATCCTCCTGTTTCGCCAAGGTCGTGGAGGGATAACCCCGGTCCCTGCCCCGGATGCATAGGGGCGTTCCCCTGCATGTTGGGCAACGCGAAGTTGGATTTGCCGTCGCCGCCGTAGGTCGTTCCAAGCAGCGAGAAGAGAGCCGTGTTCTGAGATAGAGGCAAAATCTGCCCGTCGCAGAAAGCCCATCCCTTAGGCGCGAAGTTGAACGGAAAAATACGAATTTCAGCTACAAAAGGATCTGCCATGTGAGTTTTCTCCTTATGTCTGCGATGGGAATATCCCGAATAGCGAAATAATGAAGTCAACGCACAGGTATGGCTGGAAGTTGTTATGTGGTTGACTGCCTCCAGTCGAGCTCATTGAGGTCGTGGCCATATTCACGGTGGTCGTGTCCGCTATATACCCGTCGAAGGTGGTTGCGGCGCCCACGACTGAACTGGTCGGACTTGCGTTATTGCCGGTACTCGATGAACCGAGTAGGGGATGGCTGTGAGCAGGAATCTGGCTGACCGTCAGCGTCACGGTTTCGACACCACCTGTCTCAGCTAAGGTGAATCCATTCCCCATGTGCAGCGGTATCCGTCCTCGTAAGTCGGGGAGGGCAAAGGTGCTTTGGCCGTCCCCGCCATAAGTCGTTCCTATCAAATTAAAAAGGGTCTCGTTCTCCGAAATCGGCAGCAACTGACCCTCGCAGAACATCCAACCGGCGGGCGCGAAGTTTCCGGCGAACATCCTTATTTCACCAACATATGGTTGTGCCATCAGTTTTCTCCTTTAAGTTTGCGAGGGGAAGATGCCTTGCAGCGCGATACAAAAGTTCAAAACAAGAAAGGGCTGCATGTTCAGATGGGCTTGGCTGCCGCCTACATTGGCGACCGAGCTGGGCTCCAAAGCAACGAGATTGTTTGAAGGATTGACATAGAATTGGTTCGGCGTTGTTCCAAGTAAGTTATTTGTCGGAATGACAACCGTGCCAGCAGACGTCGATCCATTCAACGAGTGCGTGTGGGTGGGTACTTCCGAAATTGAAAGAGTGTGCGCTTGCTCGCCTCCCCGTTCGCCGAGCGTGTGTCCCGCGCCCATATGAATAGGCGCCCTTGCTCGCAGATCGGGAAGGCCGAAGTTCACTCGGCCGTCGCCTCCATAGGTAGTGCCGAGAAGAGAGAATAAAGCCTGATTCTGATTGATAGGCAGGAGCTGTCCATCACATAAAGCCCAGCCCTTCGGGGGAAAGCCGAAACTCATTATTCGGATTTCAGACAAGAACGGTTCCGCCATTGCTTCTCCTTTCAAGATTGCCGGCGCGATGCGGCAGTTTTGTTGTCATCACGAAGCGCCAGTCACACCAAACGGCAACGTAGCAAGGGTAAAAAATCACCACTCACGCAAGGAAGCGCTCAAAACTGGGAAGTGCTCAAAGCTAGATTTACTCATGACTGGTGAGGCCGTTGATCCGTTTTCCAATCTGTTCTACCCGCTTAAAAGCGGACTTTCCGAAAAGTGCGGTGAGTCAGCAATCGAGTAGATTTAAGACTAACGCAGGGGCGATGCGGCTCGTCTTGCGACTGGATCACTCACCGTTAAAGGTGTGACTACTTACTAAACGGCGCAATTCTAGGGCTTACGGCGAAACAAGTCAAGATTTCGATGGAGATTTCTATTGATTGCCGCCCTCCCTACACATACACTCGCCTGCGGGATTTCCTACTCAACTAAATAAACCTCAAAAAGGAGATTGTCGAATGTCTATCTCTCGCCGCAGTTTTCTGAGAACAGGAACCATCGCCGGAATTGCCGCCGCCGCCCTTCCGCTCAAGGCGCTCGCAACCATCAACGCCGCGATCAACCCTATGGATGGCGCCAGCGCCGCTCACAGCGGAATCACGCCGGTTCCCAATTATCCGATCGACGCATTGTCGACCCTTACCCGCAATGCCTTCTATGCCAGGATGGGTGAGTATTTCACCGTGACCTGTGCAACGGGCAAAACCATCAAGATCCAATTGAGCGGCCTGACCGACCTCACAAAAGGCGCGACCGGCCGCGAGTGTTTCGCGCTACTCTTCAAGGGACCTCTCAGTACGTTCCTGCGTCAGCATACCTACTCGATGAATAACACGAAACTGGGAGACTTCGATTTATTCATAGTTCCAGCCGGCCGGGATGCAATGTTCTATTACTACACGGCAATCATCAATCGCCGCTATCCATAGGGATGGCGGCTGCGATGCACGCCGCTTAGACCTCGCTACTCGGGCTCCAGATCATCAGGTAGTTGATTCCGTCATCCTCAGTTTTGACGAAGCCTCTCCGCTCGAAAAACGCGGCTGAAGGATTGAACGTTTCTACATAAACGCGGACGCGCCGATTGGATTGCGCCGCTTCCGCCAGTAGTGTCTCGACCAGGCCGCTTGCCGCGCCTCGACTGCGATACTCCGGCAGGAGCGTCAGATCGAGAATGCGGATTTCATCCTGCCCGCGATACACATAGAATCGGCCCGCCGGTTGATCATCCACCATCACGATCGAGCATTCCGCCCCTGGAAAGTGCTTCTGATAGTGATCGCGCTGGGCTAGAAACTGGCCCGTGATGAACGCGGCCTTCTGAGCATCATTCCACTGCACAAGCGCGAGCTCGGCCGCTCGCGCAACGCCGTAGACGTTAATGAGAAAGGACTCGTCTTCCTCGCTGATGGGACGAAGAGTCGCTCCACTCAACTCTTTTGCTCCTGCATACGATTGAACACCGCTTCGTAGTAGACCCCGCTCTTGTCGCGTCGTATCGGAACAAGAAAGATGCTAAAGGCGCCGATCGTCTCGTGCTCCATTTGATAAATGGATTGCGGCAAAACGGCTTCGGCAGGCCCTCGGAATTCGAGAGAGAATTGTTCGTGATTCGGAGCGAAGCTGGTGTCCTCAAGCGAGACCAGCTCCAGATCGTATTGGGCCGAGTCGCCCAGCTTCAGCTTGAATGCCGTGTTGACGCTGCCGGCGAACTCTTCTTGTGAGATTTCCTCTCTCATTAATCCTCGCTCCTCAAGTCGACTGATCCGGATTCTTCCGCATGAACAGATGCGCTCCGTTCTCGCTTACCGGGACGAAGCCGAGCCGCTCATAGAGCTTCAGCGCCGGGCTGGTCATTTCAACGTGAAGCGTTATGGCTTTCGCCGAGCGGGCGCCCTCTTCAATCAATTGTTCAATCAACCGCGTTCCAATGCCGGAATTCTGATGGGCGGGCAGGAGCGCAATGTCGACGAGCCTGATTTCGCTCTCGCCTCGCATCACAAACAACCTGCCGATTGCCTGTTCGTCATGAAGAATGATGCTGTCCTGGGCGCCTGAAAACTGAAATCCATACTGCCCCTGGCGGGCAACGAACTGCATTCTGAGGAACGCTTCCTGCTGCGCCTGGTCCCATCCCCACGCCGCGATTTCGCTTTCACGCGAGCCGCGATAGAGCTCGAACAACAGTCCTTCGTCATCGCGTGTCGCCGGACGCAGCGTGATCGTCATATCTTCGCGTTTACGGCATACAAGCTTTCGGGTTATGGCATACAAACTACGGATGCCACGCGTGTAGGGCAGTTCTTGGGAACAATCAGCACGACCTGACAGGTGCGCACCTTCTTTCCCTTCTTTTCAGTGTAGGTGTACAACTGCCGCCGCGGCTGGCAGTCGGCTCCGCGATTCCATTCAGGGCGGCGAAGGAGTATTCGCTCCTGCTTCTCGTCCACCGGATGCGAAATCCTGACTCCGTTATGACTGAGATAAGAATCCACCACCTTCGCCGATTTCAATCGTATGCGGACTTCGACCGTGCCTGCGTATTTCTTCGCCATCTCGCCGGTGAAGACGTCTTCGCCTTTGAAGTTGCCGAGCATGAAATCGCCGTCGGTCTGTTTGCCCCACGTGAAATCCGAATTGAACTGATAGTTGGAAATCTCGCTTACTTCGACTTTGATCTCATCGTCGGAAGAGCTTTCAGGAGCGGCCTCAGTTACGGAGACCACGTTAAGAGAACCCAGCGAAGCGAGCAAGAGCGCTGCTACACAAAGCGCGTAACTTCTTGCCGAGAAAAGTGTTTGATTTTGAGTCTGATTCATTTGTGATTCGTCATAACTGTCCCGAACGGGACATCCGAAAATAGCCCACCAGTTCTACTGATGGGTGGGCGGACATTTGATCCCGGGAGTTCCGCAAGGCACTGTTGATCCTTATGTCACACAGGAGCAAAGCCAGCAGGATGCCGACGATATGCAGCCGGTTTTATTAGCACTTAACAATCACCTGCGATCCTGTCTGCGAGACATCAGCCTTTTCCCCTCGGCGCCAGGTTTATCTTGCGCCCCGAGCCCACCGATTCATCGGTGGGCTATTAATCGCACATCCCTTCGGGATGTATTCGCGCCGGATCTACTTGTTGAACTGAGGCGGACGTAGCTTGAGAGTGACCCGGGCTATTTGGCCGCCGCCCATATCGCCTGCGCTGGATGGTCGAGTGACGCTCGGTTTCGCGCGTCGAGGCGGGGCCTTGGCCAGCGCGGGCTTGCGAGGCACGGAGCCCGCGGCAAGTGCTTCGACCTCAATCACGTTCTCCGAATAAGCTACGACCGGCGTCTTGAAAATCTTGCTGCCCATAGTGAAAGTCTGACCGTTGAACCATTCATACAGCTCGAAGTCGTCCATTCCCGTGTCGAGTTTCAATCTCGAGGCGACGTCGCTCATGCCGGTTCCCAGCGTAGCGCGCGTTCCCGCATCCTGGAGCCTTTGCGCGATCGCCTGCACCAGCTTTGCGTCGGCCCAATGAACGACCAGCGTCTTCTCCTGCTTGAGCTGAGGTGTGTCGTAGATCACATCGCTGTCGGTGTAGATCGCCTCGAAGAGCTGCCCGATCGCCGTCTGCGCTATCACCGGCGCCACTGAATCAAGCGCGCGGTCAAAGGCCAGCATCGGAGACGAGCCGCTTCCACGCTCGCTAACAATCGATTCGCCGAGAATCAACTGAGCGTTAGGCCGCAATATCGTGTAGGTGAAATTGGCGTCGCTTATGTAGCCGCCCTGGCTGAATGGCTTTGTTTCGGCTTCAGTATCTATATAGATCAAGTAGTCGGCCCCGTACTGGGTCGCTTCTCGAATCATCGCTTTTCGTTCGATCTCCGTGGGCGTGACCTTGGTTCGAATCTTGAAGCTTATTGACTGCGTGGCGCCTTCGTAAGCCACGGGTCGCAGTCCGGACTGCTTGATTTTGTCGAACATCAATGCCCGAAGGGTCTTTGCCGACTTTGGATCTTCGAAGCGCGACGAAGGAAGGACCATGACCTTCGGAGCTTCTTTACCGAAGCTGAGGACCTTATTTTGTACAAGCGCGGACACCATTGCCGCGAGATCGACGTCGCCCTCAACGGTGAGCGTGACCTGGGTTTCGTCGTCGTTGACGCGCTCGCTGACGACATTGAATGAGTTGAGATACTGATCGGGCGGGTCGAGAGCGGTGTCAATCTCTTCGGCCAGCTTTCCGGTTATCTCCGGAGAGAATTTGGCCGCGAGAAAGTCACGAAGAAACTGCTTGCGGGCGCGCTTGGCCGCTATCATAGAGGAAGCCTTTCGCGTCGCCCGGTCGTAAGTAAATGTATAGCGCTTCCGCAGTGTGTCCGCGCGCGCGCCGGCGGATGCGCAGGTGATCAACAGGATTCCAGTCAGAACGGCAGTAGCAGTTTTGGTCACGATCGCTCTCCTTAGTTCTTTCGCCTGGGAGGTTCCGCGGCCCCGACTTGCTTGACCGCGTAGTTCACTTTTATACGATCAAACCTGGGCTGCGGATCGCGATTGCCGTTCTCGTCGTATGTTTCGACGACCGTCGCCCACGACAGTTTGGGCTCTACATTGGCAATCCTGAGGCGTGCGTATTTTGTCGTCACATAGGAGAGTACTTCGCCGGCTGCGTTCCTGATCGGCTCATCCTGGCTGTAGATTTCGAATTCCTGGCCTGCCTGGATGGACTGTTCGCTTCCGAGATCGATTGCAACCCGGCCGCCGCGCACAAGCACTACGAGACCTTCGGTGGGCGCGGCGAGCCCGACTTCCTGGCTGAACTGGCCGGCGATCTTTTGCATCGCGATACGATAGCCTTCGCGCAGGGTGTCATAGTCGCTGCGCTGCTTGCCGACAGAGTTCTTGCTAACCTTCTCTTCGTAGGAGCGCGAGAGCTTAACAACGCCGGTTTCGGCATCAAGCATCTGTATCTGGACTTTAGCTTTTACATCCGAGGCCAATTCTTCACCGCCGCTGACTCCGATCTTGCCCAGTCCTCTCGATATCGCGCTCGAGCGCGGAACCGTGCTCTTTTCGGCCGTCACGTCGAGGGCGTTTCCGATGATGATGATTCGAGCGGAGAGGAGTTTTCCTACGCGAGTCGCCTGTTTCGGGTCGACCAGATCGGAATTGTTGAAGCCCTGCTCGCTAAGGAGCTTGTCGCGTTGGGCCGAGGTTATCACTTCGTACCGGCCGCTTTGACTCAGAGCGTCTTCCAGCGATGCTGTAGTCACGTTGACGGTCCATGAAGCATTCGGCGAGGCCGCGCCTAAAACTACCACGCGTTGTTTGCCTCCTTTATCGGCGGGAGCCTGGCCCGATTTTCGTTGCGCCGATGCGCTCAAAGATGAAATCAATAGCAATGCAAAAAACAGAAGAAATCTCTTATAAGTCATGATACCTCTATAAGTCATGATACCTCCGTCGGAATTTCAGAGTGAAAGAGGTTGTTTCAATTCAAGAGCCGGAGTCGCCGTGGTTAGGAGCTTTAACGCGGATTCACAAGGGATCACCGGCATGTTTTGTTGACCCGGTGACTATATGCAAGGCGGTGATCAGTGTCAACGGCAGCATCGTAACGGCAAGGTTCCCAGGGCAGGTTCATCGCATCAAGGCAACCCGGTCTTGCCGGGCCAAAAGAGGATGAGGGAAGGTCGGGTTATACCGGAGATTGAGAGACTAGATCACCAGCGGATCGAGTTTGGTAATTCGAGGCCGCCAGTTTACTCTGACTTCGTATCCTATTTCGGTATCGCTCGAACGCCCATCCGGTGTTGCCGCGGCTCGGATTCGCCGAGTCGTTGGCCCGCCTTACTGTATCCCAGACGATTTGCGGCTCCGATGCAGCGCGCTGTGTGTACTAACTATGAGCCCATCTTACGAAGCTTTATTTCTATTGAGCCTTCTAAGATATGCCATTAGCTCCGATGACGAGTTGTTCATTTCAATCCTGAATGCTTCAAGGCGATTGCTGAAATGATTGAAAGCCCAGACGGCGGGAATTGCGACGACTAACCCAAAGCTCGTCTCGACCAGCGCCTCAGAGATGCCTCCAGCTACTGCATGGAGTCCCGTTCCCTCTGCTACTCTCATCCCCTGAAATGCATTGATAATACCGATGACAGTGCCAAGCAGACCCACAAATGGCGCTGTTGATCCGATCGTAGCGAGGCCTGACAGTCCCCGCGCGAGCTCGGCGGTCTTGAGCGCCCGGGATCGTTCGAGAGACTCACGCACGGCTGATGCGAAGGATTTACGTGATCCCCGTGCTTGCTGCTGCATCAAGAATTCTTGCAGACCGGCGTTCACGATAAAGGCGAGGTGCGACCGTTTGTGCTCCTCGGAAATCTTTATAGCGGATTCTATCTGATGCTCTCGCAGGGCGGCCGCGGCTCTGGGCGCAAATTCCTTTGATTGATTGGAGGCCGCGTTAAAGGCAAGCCAGCGTTCCATCATAACGCTGATGGAGTAAATGCTCATCACAGCCAGCACGATCGCAATTGTTCGAGCGGGCCATTGCATCCGCTGAATCATGTCTACCAACGAAAGGCTCTCAACCGAAGTCTGACCGTCGAGTGCGGCGGCGATATTACTAATTACGAAGTAGACTGTTTGCAGCGAAAAGTAGAGAGCAGCCGAAAATAACATCTTTCACCTCCTCGTAGGTTATCCGGCGGCGCTCTTGTATCAGGATATTTGACACCGAGCGAACAGATTAGGTTCCAGAGTCCAGGACAGCCGCCCTTTGAAGAAATCAACTGAGATGTTGGACGAGGGTCGATTATTCACTGAAATTCATATCGGGTTGCTAACGTTGTCCGTCTACTTTCTTAGAGGTGCGGTTTCAATTCGTGCATAATAGGAGGCCAGATGTCGGATCACGAGAGTCCCTCAGCGCCGTTTATGTCAGGCCATTCGCTCGCACAAGCTACGACGATACTGCTGGCCGCGTGCATTGTCGTGGACTTAATTGCCATTGCGGGCGGTTATTCTCATATATTGGCCGTCGCGAAGGAGGTGACGGCGCCGCTTGGCGGTGCGGCTCCTGAAAAATACAACAGTTTCGAGTTCATGGTTTTAATGATCCAGATAGCCGTATATTTCGTCACCGGTCTGGTGTTCATGATTTGGGTTTATCGAGCATTCCGTAACCTGCCTTCGCTTGGCGTTCACAACCCGCGATTTTCGCCGGGGTGGGCTGTCGGCTGGTTCTTTGTACCGATTTTAAATCTCGTTCGGCCATACGAAGTGATGCAGGCGCTATGGCGGGACAGCAACCCCGATGTGGGAATCTCCGATCGCTTCTTTGAACAGCACAAAGGTATGCTTGAAACTTATTCCTCAAAGACTCGTCTGATAGGCCTGTGGTGGGCTTTTGTGATCATAGCAGCTCTCGCGTATCGAGCATCCGCGATGGTCACGGCAAACTCAACGAAATCCGCTGATGTCGTGACTGCGAGCTGGATCAGCTTAATCTCGGACGGCCTCTGGATTGGCGCGGCAGCGGTCCTTGGGTTGATTGTTAGAGGAATTGAAGCAAGACAGGAAGAAAAATGGCGCCGAATGACTATTGAAGCCGCCTGAGAGCATGAACACAAGGCATCCTGGATCCATTAAAGCAATAAGCGTGTTTGCTTGTAGAATGCCTTCTGGATGTCTGGAGGAGCGCCTTCTAAGGATTTTATGAAACGCTCCGTATAATCAAGCTTCATCGTGCGCGTTTAGCCGCTTTTGCCTTGGCTCGATGCTTTAGCTGTCCCTTCAAGGAAGCAACCATCTCGTCGGCTGAGTCGAAGGGTCCGTACGTGCGGCCTTTGCGAATATCGGTCAAGGCTTCGTCAATTCGCCGATCGACCAGGGTCTTGGGAGCAAGGGTAATCTTACCTTTTTCGAGTTTCGCTTCAAGCAGATCGCCCACGTTCAAGCCTGCCTTCTCACGCAAGGTAGAAGGAAGCGTTACCTGACCTTTGGTTTTTACTCTAACTAACGACATAGTAGAAAGTTGGAAAGTCTAACTCTCCCAGAGTAGCACACTCACGGTGTCGCGGCCATTTCACGGGGTCATCGCGGAAATCGAAAACGGATCTAAATCTGAAATCAAGAAGGCCGCAACCCTTTCAGGGTTGGATAGCCCAAACGCTGCTTAACCCCTGGCAGGCGGAGCCAACCCCGGGGCTGGAAGCCACAACCACTTCGTGGTTTACTGCGAAAAACCAGACGGTTTACTGCGGAAATACCAGACAAGGATGTCTCTGATTTCCGCGGTTTTCAATCGCGCGAAAACTTGATGCGCACCTCTTATTCCTCCCATGCCTGATCCTCGGCCGATTTCGAAGGCTATAAACGCCACGCGGCACGCTTTGTAGACGAATACATATTTTCGGAGATCCGCCGCAATCGCGCCTGATCAAGCGCGCTTGACTGTTAATGATGTATCCTGTCGGACCCAACGAGCCTTCCCGGAACACTTGCTTCGAAATGACGATAGAGCTGTTTTCTACGGAATTAGAAATATTCGTATAGAATCGTATGATCGAATATGAGTGACTTGACTATAACAATCTGGACGTGTATAGAGCCGGCTTATGGAATTATTGAAGCCGCAGGAGGCAGCTAAGCTGATGAGCGTCAGCTATCCAACGCTCAAGCAATGGATCTATAAGGGCAAGGTTCAATCGGTGCGGACGCCGGGAGGACACCACCGCATTCCACGCAGCGAAGTGGAGCGCTTCAGCAAGACGACTCGTCCAAAACGCAAACCCGACGGGCTTCAGGCGATCAGCGGCCGGAATAAGCTATTAGGCACCGTTACAGAGGTGCAGTACGAAGGGCTGCTCGCGCAAGTGACCTTGAACATTGCCGGCCAGTTTATTACCTCGATTATCACTCGCGATGCGTGCGAGGAATTGGGTCTCAAAAAAGGGACGCGGGCATTCGCGCTCATCAAGGCAACCGAAGTAATGATGATTCGAGGCTGAGCGTCGCTCGGCGCTCCTCCTGGAGATGGCATGCCAATAAGCGCAAGAAGTCATCTGAAGGACAAAATCACCGATAGCAAGCTGGGCGATGTTGCGGCGCTTGTGACCATCAACATGGCGGGAAACGGCCAGGCCTCCCACGCTTGGAAAGAAGCATAATATGCGCCGTCGACTGCTGAGGAATATCCTTGTCTTTGCGCTGGTCGCGCTCGCCGTCCCACAATCCGCATTTATCGCAAGCGCTCAGTCCGGAGAAGCGGAGATTACCGGTGCGGTCCGCGATCAATCGGGCGCGGTGATTCCGGACGCAAGAGTTACTCTCACTCGCGTCGAATCCAATCAGGCATATACCTCCACCGCGGGCGGAGCCGGAATTTACAACTTCACCGGCCTGAAACCGGGAATCTACACAATCACGATAGAAGCGAATGGTTTTAAGAGGCTTGTGCGCGCAGGCGTTCAGCTCGCGACCGGCGAACGAATAAGAGTCGATATTGACCTACAGCCTGGAGGAATTAGCGAAAGCGTAACCGTCACGGGCGATGCGCCGTTGCTCCGGACCGAATCAGGAGGCCTTGGCCAGGTGATCAGCAATCGAAAGATTGTCGATCTTCCGTTGAACGGGCGCACCTTCGTTCCGCTGGTTGCGCTTGCGCCCGGCGTAGCACTGCCGCCCGCGTCGTTCTTTCCGCGGATCAACGGCGGCCGTCCGAGGACGAATGAATATCTTTTCGACGGCATCTCGGTTTTACAGCCCGAGCCGGGTCAAGTCGCGTTCTTTCCGATAGTCGACGCAATTCAGGAATTCAAAGTAGAGCTCAACAGCCCTTCCGCGGAGTTCGGCCGTTTCAACGGCGGCGTGATCAATCTGACGACGAAGGCCGGCGGCAATCAATTTCACGGGTCGGCCTTCGAGTTCTTCAGAAACGAGGTTCTAAATGCGCGAAATCTATTCGCTCCCCAAACGGCGAGCGATCCGAACAAGCCCGTGTTCCGCCGAAATCAGTTTGGGTTCGTGCTCGGCGGACCCATCATCAAAGATAAGATGTTCTTTTTTGTCGATTATCAGGGCACGCGCCAATTGATCGGACGGGTTCGAATCTCTACCGTACCTACGCTGCTGCAAAGACAGGGAATATTCACCGAGACGATCAGCGGCGTCGCTCCGCGGATATTCGATCCGTCGACGACCCAGCCGAAATCAGGAGGCGGATTCACACGAGCTCAGTTCCCCGGCAACGCGATTCCGCTGCAGCGCGTAGATCCCATCGCGTTGGCGCTCCTCAATCGCTATCCGGCGCCGACTTCATCCGGAACGGCTAACAACTTTCGCAGAGTCGCCAACGAGCCGGACAACCAGGATCAGTTCGATCTTCGGATCGACCATCGATTCTCCGATAAGGATCAGACGTTCGGGCGTTATTCCTATGCAAGAGACGGCGCGTCTCCGGTGGCGCCGCTGCCGGATGGAAGCGGCGCCATCACAACCGGCGCTACGGGCATAACGGATACCGTAGGGCAGTCTTTCGCTTCAAACTATGTTCATTTCTTCAGCCCTCGATTGAGCAACGAGCTTCGCTTCGGCTACACGCGGCGCTCCATCGATCGGACGGCGCTGTTGTTGGACAGCCCGCCTTCGGAGAGCCTCTCGCTGCCGGGGATTCCGGCGAATGCGGCGTTTCAAAACGAGCTGCCGACCTTCAGCATTACCGGGCTGCAACCGCTCGGGCCGCCCGCAAACACCGACTCGGATTTTCATACGGATGTGACCGAGATCGTCGATACGGCAGCTTTTCAGCGCGGCAAGCATTCAATCAAGGCAGGGCTGGATTTTCGATGGGAGCGGCTCCAGATCATACAACCGCCCTCGCCCACGGGAACATTTCTATTCAGCAACTTGTTCACGGACTTGCCTGGAATCACTGGAACCGGAAATCCTTTGGCGAGTTTTCTGTTAGGCCAGGTTCAGACTTTCTCGATCGACTTGCAGCAGAAAGCGATCCGGCCGCGCGCGCATATCCATGAATACTTCGTTCAAGACGACTGGAAGGCCGCGCGAAAGCTGACGATCAACGCGGGATTAAGATATACGCTCAACTTTCCTTCGACCGAAGTCGACGATCAAGGAGCGATCTTCAATCTTGCGACTCAGCAATTTGATTTTCTTGGCCGGAACGGCTTTCCGCATTCGGGCCGCGAGCTTCATAAGCTTGATTTCGGACCCAGAGTCGGAATCGCATACCGCATAGGCGAGAATACCGTAGTCCGCTCTGGCTATGGCTTGATCTGGATCGAACAGGCCGGAATCACGACACCGTTCATCAATCCGCAGTTCCCGTTCATTCAGACGGTGACTCAGCGAACGTTGGACAACATCAATCCGGCGTTTGTGTTGTCGCATGGTCCAAGCGTAGCTCCGATTCCGTTAACGCCCGATGCGGGGCTGGGCCAGGGTGTCTTTTCAGTCCATCGAAGTCTCGGTTCCGGATACGCTCAACAATGGAACGCGGCGATTCAACGCGAGCTGAGCCGGAATATGTATATAGAAGTCGCGTATGCCGGCTCGAAGATCACTCACGTAGGAATACCCGACACGAACATCAATCAGTTGACCGCCGCTCAGCTTAAGATGGGCGCGGCGTTGCTTCAGCGCGTGCCCAACCCGTTCTTTGGATCGATTCCGCGCTCTTCATCGCTCGGCGATCCGACGATCCCGCTTGCGCAGCTCCTGAAGCCATTTCCGCGCTTCACCACCGTGAGTCTGTTTCGCGACAATGTAGGCGCCACGAACTACAATGCGCTCCAGGTCAAAGTCGAGCGACGCCTGTCGAAAGGGCTCTCTTTTCTGGTTGCTTACACAAGATCAAAGCTGATCGATGAAGCTTCATCAGTCTTTGACGCGTCGATACTGACAGGGCCTATCGCAAACTTCCCGGTTGCGGACAGCTTCAATCGCAAGCTTGAACGGGACGTGTCGAGCGGCGACATTCCTAATGTGTTCGTCGCCAGCTTTACTTATGAGCTGCCGTTTGGACAGGGGCGGGCGTTCAACCCTGCCGGTTTCGTTGGACGAATAATCGGGGGTTGGGAGCTTGCCGGAGTGGTGACGGTGCAATCGGGCCTGCCGCTGGCGGTGACTCAGGCGACGAACTTCAATGCCTTTGGCGGGTTCGGCACGCAACGCCCGAATCGCATATCCGATCCTGAGCTCTCCGGTTCCGAGCGCGGCGCGTCGCAGTTCTTCAACACGTCGGCGTTCGTCGTGGCGCCTCAGTTCACGCTCGGGAACAGCTCGCGCAATCCGGTGCGCGGGCCTGCTTATCGCGATGCGGATATAGCACTCATCAAGCGCACCCGCATTCGCGAGCATATGAATCTGGAGTTCCGCGCGGAGGCATTCAACCTGACGAACACACCGCCTCTTGGAGCGCCGAACGTAGTGTTGGGCACTCCGGGATTTGGCTCAATCACATCGGCAGGCGATCCGCGAGTGATTCAGTTGGCGCTGAAGCTCAACTTCTGAGCCGCGTCGACAAGCTTCTCTGAGGAGCACTCGTATGAATCGTGTATCGCGCTTCTGCGCCTGGCTTCGCGCGAAGTAATCGAATACGGGATATTAGTTCCGAGATAGATTGGTCAGCGAGTCGAAGTTCCGCGAAGCGCGCCGACGAATGGTGAACCTGGCTTTGTAGACGCAATCAGGCGTTTCACGTCATCAATCTTCAAAGACATGAGCCGGTCGACCTCGGCTTCAACCTCTGCTGGAGCTCTGCGATTGAAGATAGCGAGAGCGTACTCCAGTGCTATGCTGCGTTGGGATTGTTGGCCGAGCAGGGTCCGGGCAATTGCTCCTGCTTTGATTGCCGCGAACTCATCATTGCCCAGGCTGCCTTTGCTCAATCGATCTATTGACGCTGTGAGCGATTCACGTGCAATTCTCTCATTTTCAGAAGAGGTCGCAAGATCGAATTCGAGCAAGCCGCCCGTCGCTCCGGCGTTTAACTGGAAGCCTATCCTCAACGCGCCGTCCGCCTTCGCGCGAAACTGCAGCGGCACGAGGCCCGCATCGTCCGTCAACGCAAACGTGATGAAGTTGAAGAATGTTATATCGGGGTTATCGCCCTTCGGCCCCTCGAATCCGGTCGCGGCTATTGTGAATGGAAACCGGCTGGCTGCGGCTTTTTCGTTCGGCTTCTGTGCCTGAGGTACTTTGACGGTGATGGTCTTTTCGAGATCCCGCCTCTTGAATCCCTCCGCGACTTCTCCGGACACCAGGGCCGATCCTTCCGTGTCGCCCACTATCACGAAAATAGGGTACTGCCGCTTCACGCTCTGCTCGTGCAGCGCGCGCAATTGATCCGCCGAAATTTTGGCGACCACATCCTCACGCCCGTGTATTGGAAGGGCGTAGGAGTGCCCACCGAAGAAAGCCTCTCGCAACAAGGTGCTCGCTCGTTGCTCCGGCTGTCCGTTAGCGCTCCGAATCTCGACAAGCTGTTCGGCGCGGGCCAATTCGAGGTCTTCAGCTTTGAAGGCAGGGTCTTCGATAACATCGTGCATGATTCGCAACGCGGGCTCCGCATTGCGAGAAACTACGCTGACAAGGTATCCGCAGTAATCAGGCTCGGCGACGATTCGAACGGCCGCGCCGAGTTGATCCAGATCGGAAGCGATTTGGCCGCGAGTCCGTCGAGACGTGCCGGTCAACATCGCTCGAAGCATTGTTTCAGCAGCGCCGCTGGAGGCCGCGTCTTCGAGAATTCGGCCTCCCTGAAAAAGAATCGCAAGCGTCACAAGCCGCAGTGAATGATCTTCTCGCACAAAAGCGCGAGGTCCGTTGTAGGTTGAGAAATCCCTGATCGGCAGAGGCGCCATCGATTCGCTGGCTTCAATTCGAGATTGAGAACCTTCAGATTTCCCCTTTGCGAGCGGAGGCTTTTCTCTCTTCAGATTCAATTCTTCCGCGAGCCCCGGAGCCCAGGCCGCCACCGTGCGCGCATAGCTCTCGGAGTTAAACGTGCGAGCCGGCGCGGAGACCGGCTCGATCTCACAAACCGACAGACCCGAGACGTGTAGATATTTCGCGGCGACTGCCTGAACATCTTCCGCTGTAACCTGCTCAATGGCTTTGATGAAGCCCGCTGTTTCAGCAAAGCCGCAAAGAGCAAGCGCGCGAGCTTCGCCGGAATACGTTCCGGTGGATTCGAGAAAGCCTCGCTCCAGAATTGTTTTGGCGCGGGTCAGGTCTTCCGGCAGCGGGGCCGCGCGCCGAAGCGCATCAATCTCTTTGAAAAGGGAAGATTCGGCTTTGTCGATCGACGAGGGCTCTGCCGTGGCTTGAAACGATATGACTCCGTTGCGCCCCGATTTATAGAAGTCCGCCGAAGCTCGTTGGGCGACGCGCTGATTGTAAAGCAAGGTCTGCTTCAGTCTTGACGCACGGCCTTTCCCGGCAAGCGCCGCCAGCACTTCGAGAGCGGCGATGTCTCGTTCGCCCGCATCGCGCGCGGCGAAACCCACAGTGACCACCGAATAAGCCGAGTCGGAGCGCCGCTCGACATATCTCGGCCACGGCGTTGGAGCCGCGGCGGCAGGCTTAATGTCATCGACCGGGTTCTTGACCTGTTCCTGCTTAACTTGTTCCTGTTTGACCGGCGCTTGTTTAACGCGCGCGGGGATTGAGCCGCTCTGGCGTTCCGCGCCGCGCGGTTCGGACTTCCCGGTCTTAGATGGAGACGAAGAAGCTTCAGCCGGTTCCACGGATGGCTTTAGACCAAAGTCGCCGTAGAGCCCTTCGATGCTCACGAGTGTCTTGAATAGCAGGGCGTCCCCGACGACGCTTATGCAGAGATTTTCAGGACGCCAGAACGCGGCTCGGAACCGGTCCAGTTTTTCTCTTAACCCTGAAAGAGGCAAATCGATCGCGCGAGCCAGGAGACTCTTATCGTCCTTGCTCCAGGTTTGCGCCAGGCTCATCGCGGCCGCTTCGCGAATGCCAATTTTTTCGGGAGCGAAACCCAGGCCCTCTTTGTCCGATGAAAAGCCGAATGCTTCTTCCTGCTCGCCCTGAGTCACGCTCTCGGCGTCTATGAGCTCCGTGTCCCACTTGAGCTCATCGGCAAGCTCCGCGCGAACTTTTTGCAAGAGATCGTCGGAAAACGCGGTCTGTTTGAGCAGTCCCGCATGATAAGCGAGTACATCGTCCAGCCGTTCGGATTGAGCGATGGTCGTAAACGCGATGCCTCCGTCGAAAGTAGAGCTGACGGTCGGCCAGGCTGACGCTGCTAAGGCTGTTTTAGCCGATCGCAGGGCTTGAGCCTTTGCCAACCGTTCCATCAGCAAGGCCGCGGCCGTTGTGTCTACATCTTTCAGCACGTCGAATTTGAGGCAGGCTGCTACGGCGGCGCTTGGAGAGCGATGCTGTTCGCTGATCATCACGGACATTCCGTTTCTCAACGAATAGTTTGAGGTGTCTCCGATTTTGGATGTCGCTACGACTTCGGTTGAAGCGGGAACTTTGGCGGGCGGCGCCGGTGTTGAAGGCTGATCCGCGGTCGGTACTTTAGGGCGGCCCCTCCCGCTCTGAGCAGGCGCGCTTGATTGAATGATGACCGCCGCAAGAACTACAGCGATGAAACGGTTGAGCCTAAGAAGAGACTTCAAAATGCGTTACTCTCCTCTCTATCGTGTAATGATGATAGAGGTCATTTCCTTGGAGAGTCAACGGAGGGGGCTCCTGAGGGCGCCTGAGTGGTGGATGCATTCCTAATGGAAGGCGCGGGTCTTCATGAATTCCTCGGTGCATTGCCTTGAAACTCGGTTGGCTCCGCCAATATAATCCCGCCGGTTCCGCGCTCAACGCGCGGCGGCCGATGAAATCGCTCTGGCGCAGGACCCTCTCTTCATATTAGAAGAGCGATCTCTCATAAATGCGCGCTGCTTGGCAACGCGCTCCGAATGCATAAGCCGCGCTCCGAATGCATAAGCCGCTCCGAATGTATAAGCAATGAAGACCAAGCTCGCGATCTCCGCCCTATACGGGCTTTTGCTCGTCGCGCTTGTCGTCTCATCGGCGCGTTCGTCAAATCTTCCGTCAGCTTCCGAGGTATCGCAGGCTCAACCTGCTCGTTTGACGATCAGCTTTGACATCCACGGCAGGCGAGGACTGGTGCTATTCGATCACAAGCGCCACGAAGCCGAGATAAATCCCGACCCCTTGTTTCCGCACAAGTCCGCTTCCGGAGTCGCTTGCATCGGCTGTCACCACACGGTAGAGAAGCTCACCGTCGCGAACCATTTTCAGAAATGCTCCACCTGCCATAAAGAAGAAGGCAACCCGGACAATCGCGAGGACAAACAAGGCATCGAGCTGAATTCGCGAGAGAGCTTCCATCGGCTCTGCATTGGATGTCACGTCGCTAAGAAAATCAGCGCTTCCAACGAACGGTTCACCAACGCGAGCTTTACTAAATGCGGCGAGTGCCACGATCTAAACACGGCGACTCCAATTGCTGCTCGGCCCGACGAAATGCCTTTGCCCGTCGAGGAGAATGTTGCATCCACGTCGCGGAGGCCGGGAACGGATGAGCCGGCGACCACGCCGATGGATTCGCCCCGCGGATACGCCGGTCGTTCGACTGTCTCGCAGCCTCGGCAAACATCATCCGATTTCATTGTTCGTCCTGATCGTTGGAGAATCGGATTTCCAGACGATCCGCGCTTTCAAAAAGGCTCGCTGTTGAATCCGTATCGCCAGAACGTGCTCAAGGGCGATTACCCGATTCTCGGACAACACACTTTTCTTGCTCTTACGGGTGAGAGCGATTCACTCATCAATGTCCGCAAGCTTCCGGTTCCAAGCGACGTATCGAGCCAGCGCCCGGACAGCGCGGAATTCTTCGGGCGAGGCCGCCAGTTTCTCTTCAATCAGACATTTGTTTTGTCGGTGGATTTTTTTCACGGCGACGTTGCATTCAAACCGATCGATTGGAGAGTTCACATAACTCCGAATTTCAACGTGAACTATCTCCACACGCAGGAGAACGGCATCGTCAACATAGATCCCCGACGCGGCGCCGCCCGAACCGATGCTTACATTTCACTCGAAGACGCTTTCGCCGAGGCCCGGCTCGGAGACACGACCAAGCTAATTCCGTTCTTGCGCGGGCGCGACAGCAGCGGAGGCCACAGCCCGTACTTTGATACGACTTCGATTCGAGGCGGAATTCAGCCGTTTATCAGCGATTTTCGCGGCTTCATCTTCAGCGATACGAATCTCGGCGTCAGGCTTTTTGGTAATTACGCCAATAATCGATACCAGTTCAACGTCGCATACTTCGATATGCTCGAGAAGGACACGAACAGCGAGTTGAATACTCCGCACTTTCGAAATCAGACCGTGCTCATAGCGAATCTTTTCAGGCAGGACACGCTTTGGAGGGGCTATACCAGCCAGTTCAGCTTTCACTACAACAACGACAGGCCGGGATTTCATTTCGACGAAAACCGGTTTCTAGTCAGGCCGGCGCTGGTCGGCGATGCCGCGCCGCACGGAATCAAAGCCGCCTATTTCGGTTGGACCGGCGACGGTCACATAGGCCCGCTCAACATCGCTCATGCGTTGTATCAGGCGATTGGCCATGACACGCGGAACCCGATTGCGGGCAAGCGCACGGACATCAACGCGCGGATGGCCGCGGCCGAACTGTCGGTCGATCGAGACTGGCTTAGACTGCGAGGCTCCTTCTTCTGGGCTTCGGGGGACGACAATCCGACTGATGGAACCGCGAGAGGCTTCGACGCGATCCTGGACTTTCCGGAATTCGCGGGAGGCAAATTCAGCTTCTGGAACAGCCAGGGAATAAGGCTGACTCAAACCGGAGTCGCTCTGGTAAATCCGGACAGCCTGCTGCCCACCTTGCGCAGCAGCAAGAGCGAAGGCCAGGCGAATTTCGTCAATCCGGGCCTGTTTCTATACAACCTCGGGCTTGACGCGGATGTCACCCAGAAAGTGAAAGGCATCGTGAACCTGAATTATCTCCGCTTTCATCACACTGAAACGCTCGAGACACTTTTGTTTCAGCCGGGGATTCGACACGACATCGGAGTCGACTACGGAGTGGGCGTACAGTACCGGCCCTTGCTCAGCGAGAACATCACGCTCGCGGCGGGATTCTCATCGCTGTTGCCCGGAACAGGCTTCAAGGACATCTATAGCTCCGCCTGCAGCGGCGAGGGATGCGGCGCAAGGCCCAAGGCGCTCTATTCGGCTTTCGTTCGGCTGAAGTTTATATACTGAGCCTCAGGAGAAGAGATGCGTTCATCGAGTAATCGAGCGTTGAAGCTGTGCGTAGTTATCGCGCTTGCGGCGTTGTACTCGGTCGCCGGCTTTGCGCGATCAGCGATCAACGATCAGCGATCAGCGAACAGCAGCCAGCGGTCGGCAGTCAGCAGTCAGGAGGTGATGGGAAGCGGTCAAGAATCACCCGTCAGCAGTCGGCAAGCAGCGGTCTCTAACAGCGCGAGCGATCTTTCAACAGGTTCTCAGGAGCAGCAGGTAAGGAGCTCGGTAATTACCGCCGAAGAAGCCCAGCGCCGCGGTGCGGGGTGTGTCGATTGCCATAACGGCATCGAGGATATGCACAGCGGCAAGATCAACATTGGCTGTACGGACTGTCACGGCGGCGACGCTTCGGCGAGGCTGCCACAGGACGCGACAAGAGGCTCGAAGGCTTACGAAGAGATTCAGAACAAGGCTCACGTTCAGCCGCGTCTCGCCGATTTATGGAAGAGCTCCGCGAACCCCGAGCGGCCGTATGCCCTGATGAATCAAGAGAGCGCGGAGTTCGTACGCTTCGTCAATCCCGGAGACCTTCGCGCGGCTCCGATGAGCTGCGGAACTTCGGAATGCCATCCCGGCGACGTGCACAACGTCGGCAAGAGCATGATGGCGACGGGCTCGATGCTGTGGGGAGCCGCGCTCTATAACAATGGCACTTTTTCTCTGAAGAACTATCGGTTTGGCGAGAGCTATTCGCGCGACGGTCAGCCTCAGCGCCTTCAAACCGTGCCCCAGCCTGACCAGGAGCAGACTCGAGCGAAAGGCGTGCTACCTTTTCTCGATCCGCTGCCTCGATGGGAGATTTCCCAGATGGGCAATATTCTGCGGACCTTCGAACGCGGAGGTCGAAAGGCCGCCGAAGTCGGGCTGCCAAATCCCGAGGAGTCGCCCGGCCGGCCTACGCAGAATCTTCTAAGCCCGCGCGGGCTCGGTACGTTGCTTCGAACCGATCCGGTTTATCTTGGCCTCCAGAAGACGCGACTGCTCGATCCGACTCTTTCGTTTCTCGGGACAAACGATCAGCCGGGCGACTATCGCTCGAGCGGATGCACTGCCTGTCACGTCGTCTACGCAAACGACCGCGACGCTTTTCACTCAGGATCGTTTTCGCGCCACGGTCACACGGGTCTGAGCGCCAGCGGAGATCCGACTATTCCGAAAGATCAGTCAGGCCATCCGATCAAACATCAATTCACTCGCGCGATACCTTCTAGCCAATGCGTAGTCTGTCATATGCATCCGGGCACTCTTGTAGAGAACACGTACTATGGATACACCTGGTGGGATCTTGAGACCGACGGCGACAAGATGTACCCGAAAGAGCAAAAGAAACTCAGCCCGGCGCAGGAAGAGCAGATAAAGAAGCGAAACCCTGAAGAGTCGGCGCTGCGCGGTAAGTGGGGCGATCCGAAATTCCTTGAAACGCTTCGAGAGCAGGTCAATCCGACTCTGAAACACAATCAGTTCGCGGATTTCAACGGCCACGGCTGGATCTTCCGAGCCGTATTCAGCAAAGACCGCAAAGGCAATCTGCTCGATGCGAACGGCAAAGCAATCGACAGCGTAGACGCCGATAAGCTTCGCCGTGCGGTTGAAGAGAAGGCCGACAACCCCGTGTCACGCGAAGGCCTGCCCGTACACTTGAAGGACATTCATCTCGAAAAGGGCATGCATTGTGTTGACTGTCACTTCAAACAGGACAGTCATGGCAACGGCAATCTCTACGGCGAGCCTCGCAACGCGATCGAGATCAGTTGCGAAGATTGCCATGGAACGATCTACCGGCGCGCCGATCCGACTTCGCGAGAGGCGGTGACTTCGGCGGCCGCCGGTGGAAATAAAATGTTGACCTACCGCGAGGTGTTTCCTGCCGGAGACGGGCCGAGCCCTCGGTTCGGAGAGGATCGCTTCTTCAAAAAAGACGGGAAGCTGTTTCAGCGGTCGGCTGTCGAAAAAGATGTCACGTGGGAAGTCGTCCAGGTGCTGGACACGATAACCGAAGGCAATTCTCACTACAGCGAAAAGTCACGGCTTGCAAAGACGCTTCTGAAAGACGGCAAAAACTGGGGCGCGGCTGCTTCCGACAATCAGCTCGCGCATTCGAATAGCACGATGACCTGCTACTCGTGCCACACCTCGTGGCTGCCGAGCTGCTTCGGCTGTCATTTAAAAATGGAGGCGAATCAGCAGCGGCCCATGCTGCATAACGAAGGCGAGCAACAGCTTCGCAACTGGACCTCGTATAATTTTCAGACGCTGCGCGACGATGTTTTTATGTTAGGCAGAGACGGTTCGGTCACCGGCCGCCGGATCGCTCCAGTGAGATCCGCCTGCGCGGTGTTGGTGAGCTCGCAAAACGCAAACCGCGAATGGATCTATTCACAGCAGCAGACGGTTTCGCAGGAAGGCTACAGCGGTCAGGCTTTTAGTTCGTGTTTCCCGCATACGGTGAGAGGCCGTGAAACAAAGGGATGCACCGACTGTCACGTCTCGCGAGAGAACGACAACAACGCATTGATGGCCCAATTGTTGATGCAGGGCACGAACTTCTACAACTTCATCGGCCGCTACGTCTGGGTCGGCGAAGGCAGGAGCGGTCTTGAAGCCGTCGTCGCCACGGAACGCGACGAGCCTCAGGCCGTAAAGGGCAGCTATCTGCATCAGCTTGCCTACCCGGATGAATACAAGAGGCATCAGGAATCGGGCGGGCTTCTGAAAGAGGCTTATCATCATTCGGCGGGAGACGCGCTTCCAAAGCTCGGCGCAAAAGACGAGGTGCTCAGCCTTCAACTTCGAGGCGAGTACCTTTACACAGCGAACGGAGCAGGAGGGTTCCGCGTCTACGACGTAGCCAACATCGATCAGAAGGCATTCTCCGAAAGAGTAATCACCGCGCCCGTCTCACCGCTGGGCCAGAAATTTTATGTTAAGACGAGGTATGCGACCGCGGTCGCTTCGCCCTCCACTCTCGCCGTAGATCCGACGCGAGCTCACCGGCCCGAGAACGAAGAAGCGATCAACCGGGACGACAAGCAGCCGATTCACCCGCTGTATGCCTATATATATGTCACCGATAAATATGAAGGGCTGATCCTGGTGCTCGCCGCGACCTTGTTGGACGGCAATCCGACGAACAACTTTCTCAAGCGCGCGTTGACGTTCAATCCGAATGGCATTCTCAACGGCGCTGTGAATATCACGATTGCGGGAACGCACGCTTATATCACTTGCGATCGCGGACTCGTGATCGTGAATATCGACGATCCTCTGAAACCGCGAGTCGTCGGCGAAGTTGGGGCGCCTTTTATAAAGAGTCCCCGAGCCATTCAAATACAGTTTCGATATGCCTTCGTCTGCGATTCAGAAGGCCTCAAGGTCGTCGACGTAACGAGGCCTGAAAAACCGCGGCCGGTTTCCGGGGCGGTGATACCGCTCGCGGAAGCAAACAATCTCTATCTGGTACGAACTCGTGCCTACGTTGCGGCGGGGAAGCAGGGGATTGCAATGATCGACATCGAGCGGCCGGATCGTCCAAGGCTCGAACAAGTATTCAATGCTGATGGCGCAATAAACGACGCGCGCGATGTGAAGGTTGGAATGACCAACGTAAGCCTGTTCGCGTATGTCGCCGATGGAAAGAACGGGATGCGCATCGCGCAACTGACTTCGCCGGACACGCCCGGCAGTGGAGGATTCAGCCCGACACCTGTTCCTCGACTGATAGCGACCTATCACACTCATGGAGCCGCGCTCGCAATTTCGGAAGGGCTCGACAGGGATCGAGCGGTCGATGAGAGCGGCAATCAACTGGCGGTCTTTGGCCGCCGTGGAGCCAGGCCGCTGAATTTTGTCGAGATGCTGAGAATGTACATGCGAAACGGCGAGCTTTTTACAGCGCCGGAATTGAGGAGCGATAAAGATGTACGCAATTTCTTCGGCGAGCCGGCGACGGCCCGGCCATGAGTAAGCGATATTTTTGGATTTAACCTTGTCGGCGACTACGGAGGGCCGCCCGCACACTAATTATGAAGTTGTGCGATTGATTTGGACCGTTCCTGGTAACGCGAAATTGAAGCCGTGAAAATTAAGCTCGTCATTCTAATTCTGTATGGATTGGTGCTGGCGGCGCCCGGCGTATTATTTGCGCGGCCCTCGCCAGGCATCGAACAAACGGCGGATAGACTTGTTGTTCGTCTCGATGAGCGTGGAACACGCGGCCCGGTTAAGTTCGATCACACAAAGCACGAAACAACCGTCAACCCCGATCCAAACGCGAAGTTCAAGACGAAGGTGGGAGCTTCATGCAGCGGGTGCCATCATACCGAGAACAAATCTACCGGGGCGCCCCAGTTGTGGAAGTGCGTGCTTTGCCATCGCTCGAGCGGCAATCCCGCCAATCCAAAGAACGACGAATGGAATGAGCTTTGGTCCAAGACCGCATTCCATAAGCTGTGCGTAGACTGCCATCAGGTCTCGAAGAAGGGACCGGTCAAGTGTGGAGACTGTCACAAGTCGAATCAATGAGCCGGCGCCTTATGCGCCATAACATGACGATCGCAAGACTAAAACTGACCGTGATTATTCTCGCGATCACCGCGGGCTATGCGTTTTTGAGCTCGAGCCGAGTTTCTGAAGCAAGCGCGCAGCAGCCTGCGCTCTTCCCGCACGGCAAGGACAAGCACAAGACGCTCGAATGTTCGAAGTGCCATGTCATCACGGCGGAGCAGATCGATGTGAAAGCATTCCCGCCTCATGCTGCATGCGCCGCATGTCACAACCTCGCGACCGAGAGCCTGGCAAAACCTGTGAGGTTCTGCGGAATCTGCCACAACGGCCAGCCGATCTCAAAACAGCAGCCCGCGCTGTTCGCGTTTCCAAAACAGCGGAGTACGGTCAGCGACTTCGGAGACAACTTCTCGCATCCATCGCATCTGAAACCTCAAACGAGCCCATCGGCGGAAACCAAAACGCCGCGCTGCGACGACTGTCATAAAAAGGTCGAGCCGGTGCGTGCCGCCTCGCCTGAGCTGACCCGTGCGACCGGGCACCGGACCTGTTTTGAATGTCACGGCGAAAAGCCGGTCAAACCGCCGAACATGCTTCAATGCGCGGAGTGCCACAAACTCAATGGGGCACATTCACCTGATCTGTTCGGCATTGTGAAAGAGTTCAGACACTCCGATCACGATTACGACATCCGGCCGAAAAAGAAGGCGGAGCTGCGAACGCCGAAGGCAAGAGACTATCTATGCATCGAGTGCCATGCTTCCGCTGCAACCGCGGCAAGCTTGCGAGAAATCAAGCTGCCAAAGGAGAGCTACTGCGGCGAGTGTCATAACGGCAAAATCGGATTGCCGGATAAATTATCGGACAGCGTATTGAACAGCATCAGGGCCTCGGCCAAGCGGTGAGCTGTGCTTGAAGGATTGAATTGACGGAGAGAGCTTCAAAAGTGAAACGAGCCGTTGCCGCGATTTCATTGGCCATCGCCGTTGGCGGCATCGCCTGTCGCGGCTCGCGCGAAGTTGCTCGAAGGCCTCCGGCCAATGCGAATGCGCCTGTGGCTTCGAGCGAACGGCAGCCGGCCCAGCCGTCGTCGACGGCGATCGTTGCGCCGGAAGAAGCGAAGCTGCTCGAACACTACACCAGGTTCGATCACAATCGGCCCGAGCACAAAAAGCAGGATTGTTCGCTTTGCCATCAACGAACAAGCAACGACCCGCTTCCGAAGCTGCCCTATCATACGGCGTGTATCGACTGTCACGGGAAGGACTACACGTCCACCAACAGCCAGCTCTGCGTTGTTTGCCATCAAACACCGCTTGAGCCTCAGCCGAAGGCGATCGCTTTTCCGACTCGCTTCAGACAGTTTTCGCTCAAGAGCTTCTCACACAAGCAGCATCTCGATGCGGCGAAGATGGAGGCCGGGACCGCTCCGCCAAAATGCGATGCCTGTCATCGGTTCGACAGCCGGGGCATCGACGTTAGTATTCCGAGACATCAGGAGTGCTACGGTTGCCACACCCATCAGGCAGGCCAGAAGCTCGCCGGATGCCAGACCTGCCACGCCGATCAATCTTTTGCTCTGAAGTACGCCAAGAGTGTGGGCGCGGCGTTTTCCTCGTACAACTTCAAACACGGATCGCATCTCAAACAATCATCCGTTCAACAGAACTGCGACAAGTGTCATCGAATCTTCGATCTACCCGAGGGCAAGATCGCCGCGGATATCGGAGAGATCAATACTTCTCGAGGGCAGAAGCACAACTCGGCCTGTTGGACCTGTCATCAGCGCGCGAAAGAGAACGTCTGCACGAAGTGCCATGTCGGCGGCGCTCCGGTTCTAATTCCAAAGGCATAGCGTCGGGTCGGGGGGTCGGGAACTCTCTTTGACACCTCATGAATCGCTATTGTACGATTGAAACCCACCCGAATACGTCGGTTCTCCACCGGTGGAGCGCAACATGAAGGAGTGTCCTGCTTGCAAAGCAGAGTTAGATGACAGGACGATGATCTGCCCATTCGACGGCGAGCCTGTTCCGAGCAACCCGACTCCCGACAAGTTCATAAACACGGTTCTCGACGACAAGTATCGCCTCGAAGAAAGAATCGGCGAAGGCGGCATGGGAGCGGTGTATCGCGCTACCCATACCAAGATGGAGCATACCGTCGCCGTCAAGATTCTCCATCCCGACCTCGCCTCCGATCAGGTAGCGGTCGAACGGTTTCGACGCGAAGCGCTCGCCGCCGCCAGAATCCATCATCCGAACGCCGTCGCCGTAACCGACTTCGGAGTCACCAGAGACAGCGGAATCGCATATCTGGTGATGGAGTTCCTCGAAGGAACCGACCTCAAGCGGCGGATCAAAGAGAAAGATCAGCTCGACTACGAAGAGATTCATACACTGCTTGATCAAACCTGCCAGGCGGTCAACGCCGCGCATTCGAAGGGCATAATTCACCGCGATCTCAAACCCGACAACATCTGGATCGTCCAAAGCGAAGGCCTTAAAGAGCACGTCAAGGTTCTCGATTTCGGAATCGCAAAGCTCAAGGAGAGCTCCGACGCCTCCGGGCTCACGCAAAAAGGCATGATCATCGGCACTCCTTATTATATGTCCCCCGAGCAGTGCCGCGCGGAGAAGCTGGACGCCCGATCGGATGTTTATAGCCTCGGCGTAATCGCTTACGAGATGCTTACCGGCGAAGTGCCCTTTGAGGGAGACACGCCGCTTGCGGTCGTTGTCAAACACAGCACCGAACGTCCGAGGTCGTTGCGCGAGCTTCGGGCGGACATCAATCCGCGAGTCGAGCAGGTGGTTCTAAGGGCGCTCGAAAAGAAGAAGGAGAACCGCCAGGAGTCCGCGCTCCAATTCGCCCTGGAATTCGGCGCGGCCCTGCATGCCGACGAAAAAACCAAAGAGCTTATTTCGTCGCGAACACCCGCGCCGCGAAGAAAGGACTCCGATCCGACTCATCAACAGCTCGACGCGCCGACCGTAGTATACGAATCAGGAGACGTGAGCCGCCTTATCGCTTCCGATTCATCGGAACCGGCCGGGGCGACGGTCGCCGTGGCGGGTCAGCGACAAACCACACCCGCGCTCGCTCCGGGCCGCGGACCCGCGCGCGAGACCGTGGCAAATCCGGTGATCACGGCTTCGGCCGAATACGACATGCCGCCGATCAGACGCGGAAGCAGGCTGCGATACGTGTTCGCGGCGGTGATTCTGGTCGCCGCGGCGATGGCGGTGGTGTTTGTGATCCGTGCGCCAAAGTCCGGACCGTCCACTCCCGGGATTCCAACTGGAATGAAGCTCATAAAGGGAGGGGCGTTCACGATGGGAACGAATGAAGGCTTTGACGCCTGGAAGCCCGCCCACGAAGTAAGCGTAAAAGACTTTTATCTCGACCTCTACGAAGTTACCAACGAAGACTACGAACGCTTTATCCTGCAAACTCATCACAACCCTCCAGCTTATTGGCCGGACGGACAGCCTCCGAAAGGCGACGGTAAGCTTCCAGTTCAAAGCGTGTCGTGGCGAGACTCAAAAGAATATGCCGACTGGGCCGGAAAACGGCTGCCGTCGGAAGCCGAATGGGAATACGCCGCGCGAGGCGCCCAGAATTCGATCTATCCCTGGGGCAATGAGTGGTCTGCTGATATGTCCAACTCGGGAGAAGATAAGCGCGGCAAGCCGGTCGCCGTAGGTTCATTCGCTCGCGGCAACAGCCCGTTTGGGATTTACGATATGGCCGGGAACGTCGCCGAATGGGTGGCCGATGACTACGAGCCTTATCCTGGCTCGTCGGCGAAACGGCGGCCCGGATACAAAATATATCGAGGCGGTTCGTATGGATTCGCCAAGTCGGATCTGCGGACAATGGTTCGATGGCTGGAGCTTCCCGACGTTGTATCCGAATATGTTGGATTCCGCTGCGCCAAAGACGCGCCGGTCGTCGAAGGGCCTCATTAAAAAACTTCCGGAGGGTCAGTGCTCGTATTATTTCGCATAATGCGATTATCCGTTGGTTCAATAGCGCTTCTCTTTATAGTCGTCGGCTTGCGCTTTGGCGTGCCTGTCCGCGCGAGTCAGGATGAGATCCCGCGGCCCACGATCATCAACACGGGCGAAGTCAAAGAAACCAGAGCAGGCGGTGGAAAGCTCGACCGAATCAATGTCGGGAAGACTAAAGCCGTTCGGGCAGCCAACGGAATGCTGGTCATCCGCACATCACCAGATGACGCCGAGATAAAGATCGACGGCAAGGCCTCCGGCCGCGCGGTCGAAGGGAAGTTTGAAAAGGAGCTTCCGAGCGGTAAGAAATATAATGTTGAAGTATCGGCCGCCGGGGACTATGAAGCTTTCAAGAACAGCGTCACTCTCAAGCGTGGAGAGGTCAAGGTTCTGGACGCCGCGCTAACTTCGAAGTACGGAGCCATAAAAATATTTCCCGTTATCGACGGTGTGAAGATCCTTCTCGACGGACAGCCGGTGCCGCCCAACAAGCTCGTTATCGATAAGAACAACAAAGAGCTGGCGGCGATAATCGGAGTGACGCCCGGTGAGCACGAAGTCACATACGATCATCCCGAATACGTGCGATATAAAAACACCTTCAAGGTATCACCCGGCAGCGAGCTCTCGTGGAGTTTCAGACCGGAACTCGCTCGCGCTGAAGTGTCCGTGGTCTCAGACCCTAATGTGAAGGTGTACATCGACGGAGCCCCCGCCGGAGAAACACCCGCCGACGGCGTTCTCAAGAAACCGGATGTCCGATTGGGCACGCATCAGATCAAGCTGGTCAAAGAAGACTATCAGGAATACTCCGAGTCTCGGGTGCTTGAATACGGCAAGCCGGTCAGAATCGAAAAGAGGCTTGATCCGCTTCCGACCTCGGGCGAGTTCAACGATTATTTCGATGTGCCTGCTCCGGCCAAGTGGGTAATGCCAAAGACCGGCTGCGAGTTCAAATCGGGCAGGCTCTTTCTAGAAAACGCGCCCGTGCTAATGTTCCCGAAGGACATCAAGTACTTCGATTTTCAGATGCACTTCCACCTAAAGCTGACCGATGGCCGAGGCGCCGCGTGGGCCATACGGGTCAGAGACCAGAATAACTACTACCTGTTCTATTTGTCGGGTCCGAAGGGCCGCTTTCCGGGTTACTTCAATACCTACATAGTTCGCGACGGCAAGCTGGACGTCGATAATCCCGCCGGCAGCGTTCCGATCGTCGTCGATGTCAAAGCAGGCGGCGAGTACGAGATTGCCCTGAAGTCTAACGGAAACAAGTTTGAGACAATGATTCAACCCGCGGCCACCGGCGAAAATCTGACGTTGGGCTTCTTCGAAGACAAGGACAATCTCTTCCGCTACGGAGGAATCGGGTTCAGAACCATAGGCGCGGAGAAGTTCTCGGTCGACGATCTGTTCGTCGGGCCCCATTGAACGACGTTGAACGACGTTGAGTGAGCCCGGCTGTCTCAACAAGCAGTCCGGGCTCTGGCTTTCGCGTAAGGGATCTCTGCTATGACGCAGAACCTCGAGATACAAGTCTCGGTCTCGGCTCGAACAGACGCGGGCATGAAACGGCCTGCGAATGAAGACGCCTTTCTCGTGGCCGATCTCACCACCGGCCGCTCCGGCCTCGGTCCTGAAGTAAGCACTCACACTATGGGAGAGCGCGGAAGCCTCTTGATCGTGTCCGATGGTCTTGGCGGCGCGGCGGCCGGAGAAGTAGCAAGCGAGCTGACCGTCAAGACGATTCTGGAGAAGCTCAGCGAATCACCGCTCGACGGCGACGTTTCCGCGAGCCTTATGGATGCGATCACGGCCGCGAACCAGCGAATTTGGAAACACGCTCGAGAGTATCCCGAACACGCGGGGCTGGGCGCTACGTCGACCGCGGTCCTCGTTCGTGGAACCTTCGCTTACATAGCGCAAGTAGGCGACTCGCGGGCTTACCTCGCGCGCGGCAGCCGAATAAAACAGATCACCAAAGACCAGTCTTATGCGCAGCTCCTACTCGATTCAGGCGCAATCACGCAAGAGCAGGCCGTATCGGTGCCGAAAAACATAATTATGCAGGCGCTCGGTACCAGTCCCACCGTTCGCGCGGCGATGACCCTCGCGCAGCTCAATAAGGGCGACATCTTGATTCTCTGCAGCGATGGTCTCTCGAACAAAGTGGAATCCGACGAAATGCTCCAGGCCGTTCGCGAGTCTCCCTCTCTCTCGGATGCTTGCCGGTGCCTGATTGACATGGCCAACGAACGCGGTGGAGAAGATAACATCACGATTGTGGCTGCCCGATTCGACGGCGAAGCCTTGCGCTCGGCCGTCGATGGCGCGGCAATCACGGGTACGTTTCAAGCGCTCGAAACCGCGTCCTACAGCGATGACGTAATGAAGACCGCCGCGGATTACTCATCGCGGTTGGCCGAACAACGCGCAGCCGCGATAAAGACCGGGGTTTTTAGCGCGCCTTCGATCGACGCATCGGTTGCGAATACGAATGACGAAGATGACCGTGACGAAGAGAAGGACGACGAGGCGTTCGCAGCCCGCGGAAGCGGCGCCAAAGTCGTCATAACGGCGTTGCTGGTGCTGCTCGCGCTATCGATCTATCTCGTCTATCACTACTTCTTGAAGCAATGAATCAAATCGTCGGCGGCGATATCGCAGGCGGCGCATCGGCCTCACCCTCGTCCTCGCGATGACCCGATTGACTCTCCTGCCACAGCACTTCGAAGATCTGAACAGGCCGCCTCTTTCCTTTCAACTCAAGCTCGCCGCGTGGACGCAGGATATATCGGTCCGCCAAAGCCTCTCGAGTCATCTGGCTGATCAGAATCTGACCTCCAAGCGCCTGCTTTTCCAACCGCGCGGCAAGATTCACCGCATCGCCGATCGCCGTATAATCCGTGCGCTCCGCGGAGCCCACGTAGCCCACCGTGACGTTTCCCGTATTGATGCCGGTGCCCATGCTCACGGAGGGCAGTCCCAGTCGCCGCAAATCGTGGTTCAACACAGCAAGCCTCTCTTGCATGGCGATGGCCGCGCCGACCGCTTTCAACGCGGAATCGGCGTCCTGGTACGGAACCCCGAAGAGCGCCATCAGGCCGTCGCCGATGAATTTGTCCAGTATGCCCTCGTACTCGAATACCACGGGAGTGATCCCCGAAAAAACGTCGTTCAATATCTTGAGCACCGTGTCTGGAGCCATCGTTTCAGCGAGCGCGGTGAATCCTCTGATATCGGAAAAGAGAATTGTCGCCGCCTGGCTAATGCCTCCCAAACTGATTGCGTTCGGGTCCGCCAGAATCTGATTCACTACGTGCTGAGGCAGGAAGCGCTTATAAGTGGCCCTCGCCAAGGCCTCCTTCACCAGTTGCGCGTGAGAAGCCGCGTTCTCGGTAGCCATCGCGGCCGCCGTCGCAAGCGCATTCAGGAGATCCAGATGATCCGAGTCGAATTGCTCAAACGGGTTTCTGCCATCTACATAGATCAACCCCAGCAGCCCGTCCTGGCTCGAAAGCGGAACACACATAATCGAATGAATGCGCTGGATCGTCAGCGACTGCGCCTGAGCAAACCGCTCATCGGCCCTGGCGTCTGACGACAGCAAGGCGATGCGCTCCGATAAAACCCTGTCTACGACTGTCTTGCTGACCGGCGCGTCACGATCTTCCGCCGAGCCGCGCCCCGAGCGAAACCTGACAAAGAACGGATTGAGCTCGCCGCTTTCTTTATCGCTCAGCAGCACAAGGAACCGATCGGCCGGCGTCAGCCTGAGAATCATGTCGCTCAGCTTTTCAAAAATATCCTCGAGCGAAAACGTCGAGCTCAATAGCCGGTTGAGCTCATAGAGGTGTGCTAACGTCTCGGCCTTTTTCTTGAGAGTCTGAATGTCCTCCAGCAGTTCTTCCGGGTGCGCCGATGACAACGCTGAAACGTCTATCCGCGGCAGGCTCGACGCCAGCAAGTCAGGCGCGAGCATCAAAGCGGTCGCGGTTATCGGCGCGGAATCATACTGGAGAGAGGGGGTGAGACCCTCATCGAACAACAAACTGTATCCGCCGATCTCGAGGAGGTCGTTATTAGCGAGGAGGCGTTCTTCTATTCTTTTTCCATTCACGACCGTTCCGTTGACGCTCTTGAGGTCTATCAGCAGATAAGTCTTTCCCTCGCGTCTGAGCACCGCGTGACGACGGGAGATTCTCTCATCATCGAGCACGAGTTCATTGACATCCGGTGAGCGCCCGATTCGAACCTCATTACGATTGAGCTCGAAATCGAACTCCTTTCCAGTGGCCGAGTGCTTAACCGAGAGTTTCTGAGACATAAGAGAAATTATAATGCGAGCCTAATCCATATAAGTGTTGCGGCCTATTATATCACTCCGTTAATGCCCTCAGCTGGCGGATGTCACTAAGAACTACTCCGGGTTGGCCGTCATAAAATCTTGTGCTAGAGTCCTTCTGTTTTTCAGCTTGTGTAATGCGCTGGATGAAATCCTGGATGAAATGATTGAATGGGCTCGACAAACGTTAGCGATAGGAACCGATGAAAAACGACTGCGACCCGCTACATTATCCGCTACATTCAAGAATCAGCTACCCGCGCGTTTTTCACCAAGCTAGTTTGATCGATTTGGTAGCGGCCCCTTAGCTCAACGGCAGAGCAGAGGACTCATAATCCTTTGGTTGGAGGTTCGAATCCTCCAGGGGCCACCAAATAACCCACTGAATATTCAACACCTTCCAGACCTCCGTTTTTGGCATCTCATTCCCCGACTGCTTTTTTTGACGCGATCTTGACGACCACAGCTCTTTTTAGGGCGACAGCCTCAACTACGCGCCGCTTCCCTTCGTCGGTCGCGTGTGCGTATCGTTCCGTCATCCTTATCGAACTGTGACCCATTACATCTTGAATGGCCGTCAACGGAGCGCCTGCATCCGCCGCCCTCGTACCGAACGTGTGTCGTAGATCATGAATCCTCAGATCCCTGATTCCCGCCAACCTGCAGGCTGTATCCCAAGCGGTCTTGAGCGATGTGTACGGCTTTCTGGTTGCCGGGTTCGTGAATATGTAGGTGTAGCCCTTCGCTTGAGCCTTGCTGACCAAGGCGCGCAGAGTTTCCCTCGTCTGATCGTTCATTGGTATTTCATGGTCTATGTCACCCTTCGTGTTTTTCAGACAGATCACATTGCGATGGAAGTCCACAAGATGAGTTGGGAGCCTGAGCAACTCGTTCTCGCGCATACCCGTATTTATGTAGAGATCGACTATCTGCCGAAGATGAGCCCTCCGTCCGGTTAAAACCGAAAAGAGCGCCTCTTCCTCATCAGGCAGCAGGTAGCGTGTCCGACTTTGCTCTTTTGGCATCTCCACCGAGCGGCACGGATTCTCCGAGATCACTACCTGCTTGTCAGCGACTGCTAGGCTCAGCACGCTGGAGAGCAGGAAGATTTCCCGATTCACTGAGGCGGACGACCGGGGCTTCGACCATGTGACCGTCTTGTCCCTGCTCTTGCGTGTGTACACGATCGGCGTCTCACGCCGCGTGACCTTGTACTTCTCAATTAGAAACGGGTTTATTTCGCTCAGCCTCTTGTCTCCAAAAAACGAGAGCACTGGTTTCATTCGGTAGACATCCATCTTGAGCGATCGCGGCTTCGTGGCTTCGGCCCAAGCCCAGTATTCTTCTTCTACAAACTCTCTCAAGCGCGGGTCCTTGACGGCGCCGCCGTACCTCCCTTCGTAGACATCGTTCTTGATCTGGCGTTCGGCCTCCAACGCCTGCTTTTGATTCTGTGCTTCAGGGATCACACCACGATACCGCACCCTCCGAATTTGAAAGTCGTAAAAGTAGCTGAATCCCTTTTCCGTTTTGACCTTCTTCACTCCCATGAGCATTTCCTTTCCCGCATCGCAGCCAGCGATTAGGGTTCGGCCATCCTAAGACGAGGCTTTCGCGTTTGTCCAGTTTCGGTGGTTCCGTTTCTGAGTGCGCGAACTACTTCATTGAACTCGAAGAGGAATACTGAGCTGCCTGGTGGCTTGAACGACGGGATCAATTTCTTCTTGGCCCATCCTCGAATCGTGCGCTCATCGATGTGGATCAAAGCCGCCAGGTCCTGACTTCGCAGGAAGGCGACTTGCTCGACCGCGAGCCGGCCGTCGTCCCCCAGGCTGACCCTGAAATAGACCGGATTGGTCAATTCTTTCTCGAGCAACTCGCCGATTTGTTTGGTTAGATCAGCCAAGATATTCCCCTAAAGCGCCCCCTCCATTTGCGTCGTGCGATTCTTCCCTGAGTCTATGCAATCAAGGTCAACTGCTCGCGAATGGGGCTTCTGTTGTCATAGTGAATAATCCGCCTCGCGCTCTAGACGAGTCGGCAGTTCGTCAGGTGCAGGTACACCGGACTCGCCTTTTGATCCATGTGGTTCCGCTGTTCGCTCCCCTAAGGAGGGGGGAGCGAACGAACTAGTGGGAACTGGGTCATTGAACAAGGGCTGAACTGCTACTGAACCACCACTCATCAAAGAAGTTGTTTTTGAACTGTCCTCGGTATCCAGTTCCCAATTCAGCAAGGACCGGTTCGGCGTCGGTTCAATAGACTGGTTGCCCGGATGCTCAGCCATTTCGATCAGGCGTTGCGCTAGCTCTTGACCGTTCGCCAAGAGCGTCAGAGTCCCGTTCTGAGATCTGTCCACCAGATCTTTTTTCATCAGCGCGTTGATGGAGGTTGAGATAGTGGACTTCGGAATTCCTGTGTGAGTTTCGATCTCCGCGAACTTTGCGCCCCGCTTAAATATTGGCTGTGCGAGCGCTATCAAGACTTCGGTCTGCCTTGCGCTCAACGGTTTGGCTTCGCTGGCAATCTTCGCTGCATCGACTAGAACGGTATATTCCTCGACTCGCTTTGGGTCGGCCCCTTCGATTCTTTTGACATCAACCTGTATGATGCAGAATCTGCGGGCCTCATGGTCGCGACGCACGTTCGCCTTGGCCACCTTCACTCTTATTACCTCGTCGGTTTGTTCGACGTGAAGAACGCGTCTCGCAGATCCGTATGACTGTGAACCGCCTCTCGTGTGTTCCCCCGACCAGCCGGTGTGAGTCGTAACCACAACGCCGCAGTTGAGCGAGCGCGCAATCAAATAGGTGGAAGCGAACGCGGCCGCCATGTTCTCGTTCGTCTCATCCTTTCCAGCCGCTCCAAACTCGTTGCTTAGAACGTCAATCAGTATTAGATCGAATCCGCCCAGGTCTTCGGCTGTGTCTATTAGCGCCCCTACTTGAGTCAGGTCGAATAGACCGACCGTCTCTGCGATTATGTACAACTGAGGAGTCTTGAGCCCGTGAAACGACTCCCAGGCATCGAGACGAGCGTCCAACTCTTCTGGCGACTCATTTGCAACGAATAACACTCGCATTCTCTGAGAAGCCGTAGCAGCAATGTCGATCGCCACATGGCTTTTGCCCGATCCTGCCAATCCTTCCACAATGGTTACCTGCTTTCGATAAGCAACGCCCTTGACCAGTGGTGCGGCCGGTTGGATCTCGACTTTGCGGTTGCGGGAGTGGAAAATCTTGCGCCGTTGGATCTCGCGGTCCTCTTCACGGGGATGATCCGCACCAGTTCGGCCAACGTCTGTCTCTGTAGGCTTCCACTCGGGCGCATTCTCGATTAGCCCGTTGATCTCTTCAACAGTACCCCCAGCATCGCGATACTCTATGATGTCCCCCTTTGGAGGGATTCCTGGCAACCGTATCTTCTTGATACTGATTGCGACGGCAGACACACTACGTGCTACCGTATGGCCCCATGCCTCTCCCTCCTCGTCATTGTCGAGGAAGATCGCAACTCTACGGCCTCGAAGAGGGGTTATATAGTCCGGGTTCGTTCGCTCCGCACTAACCCATCCCTTTGAGCCGCCGCTGTTGCAGGTCGCGTTATAGCCAAGCTCAACGAACGCATTCGCGGCTTTCTCACCCTCGGCGAGGCAAACCAATTCCCCTTCGGGCACCTTAAGTAACTCCGGAAGGCGATACAAAACGCGCGGTATGCCGTTCAAAGTGCCTGGCCCTCTAATCCATCCGCCCTTACCATCTGGGCGCCGCGGCCAAAACTGCTTGTCTGGCTTCTGCCCAGGTGCCCCTCGCCTCTCCATTCGATCAATCAGATACACAATCTCGCCGTCTGCATGCTGGTATTGATATGTGTCAGTCTTCTTCCACGTGTTAACGGGTGGCCTACCACGTGAGCCGTTGCCGCTAGCAGCTAGCATCGCCGGCCGCGGTCCAAGGTCGAATTGATCGAGTCCGGCACCCTTGATGATTTCTTCAAACGTGCAGCCACGTGATCTGCAACGGAATAGGGTTCTACCGTCATTCGCTTCACTTATGCTCAAACTCGGTTTGCGATCTTCATGGTCTGGAGCCGAACATTGAGCACGCCAGCCGCCCGAGACTTTCCGCACGTGCTGGAAGTAGTGAAGCACCTCGTTTGTAGAAAGCCACCTTTGAGCCTGCGCCGTGGGCATTCTTGACAACTTCCTTATGTTGGAGGTTCTGCACCCTTCAATTCCTTACTCACGTGTAGCGAGGTTGTCAGACCCTCTGACCGCGAGACTGCACAACTGATTTCAATCAAGCCCAACAGGACAACCGACCGTTAGTTTGAGGCGCTGACTGTTCTTCGCTCCCGCTTTTCACGTTCGCGCGCGGCCGCCAGCCGCTCGACATCGGACGCTTTATAGACACGTCGGCCACTTGGCGTCGTCTCACAAGGCAATCGTCCTGATCGAGCGAGGTTCCGCACCAGTTCGACGGAGCAGCCGAGGCGCTTCGACACGTCAATCGTCATCAGCAATCCATTGCTCATTTCCGTAGACCCCTTTCGATTGCTGCATACTGCAAGACGGAGAGTACCGAAAGCAGAGAAAAAAAGATGGGTAAAGTGAGGGAGGCCGCCTAGTCCGCTTTTTCGGACCGGCGATTCTGTTCCAAGAGCGATGCAGTGGTCCGTTATCCTCTTTTGACCCGAACTACGGGGAGACTAAGGGCGTAGCGGGACGCGGGGATTGAGTAGAAGTTCCGATCGGGTGACGTGATCACAGGCTCACTGTCCGCTACGAATGTCTCCGCACCAATATGCGTGATAGACCCTGATGACACGTTACGTGCGTTCCTTCTATACCGTCTCTGGACATCCTTCTTCAAGGAGAACCGCGATTCATCGTATAGGTTTTTCCAGCGGCGCCAGTCACGTCTCTGGAATGCAAATCTTCCGTCAGGACTTTTAAGAAACGCGGCGATCTCCAGCAATCCAACCTCGAAGTTCTTCAAGGTTTCCTGATCAAGGCCAGTTCGATGTGCCCCGTCCTCATATAACTCATCTTGACCAAGTCGCTTAAGGGCAGCAGCGACGAGCTTGTCTGGATTCCTACTATTAGTCGCGATGTACGCTTCGAAGATCTGCCTAAGGTACCAGGAGCGGTCGAAAACGAGCCTTCGGTGGACCTCAAATGCTTTCTCCGCAGGCCACGCTCGGGCGACAACACCCTGGACTAACGCCCTGCTGACGCTCTCCAAATGACCTTTGGCTATCTTTCCGCATTCTCGCAGCCGTTTCCCTTCACCACGGCCCATGTCCGGCAACCGCTCCTTGCAAACGACAGAGCCTTGCCAGAATCGGAGCGCACACATGATTGCTGGGTGACCCAAGCTCGCTGCATCTGCTCGTATAGACGCCAAAATGTCGATCTCTTGATCCTTTTCCATGCCGCCCGGTCCGAATATCATTAACGCGCGGGGACGGCTTATGTCATCAGGGCGTGGCTCCAACATCACCTCACGTGAAGTCAGGCGGCGTCCGCTCAACGTCTTGCCGGTGTAGTCAATTGCTCGTTGCTGCCCGTCATAGATATTAACAATCACGTCTTGCTCAACAGCGAGTCCCAACCTCGCCCACAAAACCGTGCGGTCGTCGTCAGACAATAAACTCACTTGTTGTTCGAGCTTATCAATGAGCGACCTCTGCTCAGGATCTTCAGGCGTTTTTGGCAGTGCTGGCAATTTTGGTTTGTGGTGAACTGATTTGACGGAGTGCTTCGATTTGGGCTTTTTCAACTACCCTCCTTTCCAAATTATTATTCGACGCGTGGCTATAACACAGAAAAGAGAGCGGCCTCAGCAGAACGGTTCGGAACTGTACTCGATGCCGAAATGATCTTTGATTTCATTCAGCGATGCGCTTTGTGCGCTTCTTGCCCTGAACCGTGTTAGCAGCCGGACGGCCTGGCTTGCGGTCCCCAACCAAACGCAGGTCTTTCTCGGCCACAAGCAATACACGACCGAAACGTTGAGCCGGCAATCGACCCTCTTTGATTAGAACCCCCACTCGGCTCCTGTGAACCCCGAGTCGTTCGGCGACTTCCGCTGTAGTTAACAGTTTCATAGGCAGTTTATACAGACGACATAAACTATCTGTCAATGTCGATAGTTTTGCATTGACATAACTATAGCTCTGCGTCTATAGTTTGGTACTTGAATCGAATGCAAGATAAGAACACTAATCGTGCACTCGCAGGTGAAACAACAATGCAGGACCTATCGTTGATTACAACCCGCCCCAGCGAGTTCGTCGCTCAAGCGGACACCGACGCGCACGTTGTCGAGCTTTGGCTCCATGGCCGCAGCAGACACACTCAGAGGGCTTATCGTGCCGCTTCCGAGCGCTTCTTGGAATTCACCGCGAAAACCCTACGAGAAACGACACTCGGAGACGTGCAGGCGTGGTTAGACTCCTTGTGTTCGATTGCGGACTCCAGCCGAGCCCAAGCTCTCGCCGCGGTCAAATCATTACTCGGTTTCAGTCATCGAATCGGCTATATTCGGTTCAATGTTAGTGCCGTAGTCAAGCTTCCGAAGATCAAGAACACCCTCGCCGAGCGGATTCTGCCAGAGTCCGAGGTTCATCGTATGTTCGCACTTGAGCCTAGCCCGCGAAATCGGCTGATACTCAGGACGTTGTACTACAGCGGGCTTCGAGTGTCCGAACTATGCGGCCTCCGTTGGCGTGATCTTCAGGCGAGAGGCGAGGAGGGCCAGATGACCGTCTTCGGCAAAGGCGCAAAGACACGCGCTGTACTCTTACCCGCTGGTCTATGGAAAGAAATTGAGTCCAGCCGCGGTGAAGCTGGCGCTGATGAACCCGTGTTTCGTTCGCGCGTGAAAGGTGGGCCGCTCGATCTGGCAAGTACCTGGCTGAGTGAAGAGTTTAAGCACTTGACCTCGCACCACACATCAATGGCTTTCCACCTTGCGACCTTGAAATCTGATGCGCATCCGCCTTTTGGTTCTTGCGATGTCCCGTTCTCATTTCTCCGGAGCGAGTTTAGAGGAAATGGCAAAGCGCAACTCATCTTAGAATCGAAGCACAGGCAATCCATCCATCAATCATAAGTGCGTTGGGAGGGCGCTAGTCGTCGGTCTTGTGACGGCAATCTGCCAGACGCTGCGTCTGCTGACGGCTGAGGTCGCCCCGAATTAGTTCGACTCAACCCATCCGACAAGCGTCGTTGACAAACCGCCCTTATCAGTAGCAAGCCCCCTGTAAGCGACTTCTCGGTTTAGCATCGGCTCCAGATGAGTCTGAAGCAACGACAGTCTCTGGTTCAGATCGAGTGCTGGTTGCGTGGGCGGCAGACGGAGGGCCGTGTCAGGTTTCTCTTCCAAAGAAGAAAGTCGGGTGCCTCCGTGATCGATGCCGATTGGGACGACGTAGGAGCGGACCTCATTCTGCGCACCGTGGACCTGTACGTACCACCACGTTAGGACGAAAGAAGTTTCTTTACCGTTTTGAACCGCCGCTCCCAGATCCTCCGGCGAGACCGACTGCCACTTATGCAACAGTCTTTGTACCAGCGGATGATCCACGCCTAATAACTCAACGCCCTCTTGCGCTTGCGCTGCATCACGGTCCGTAGTGAATCGCGCTATTGTCGCTGAGTCAGTTTCGAGAGCAAACGTGTGTTCGTCTAATTGGCGAAGTCGCTGACCTTGGTCGACAGCATCTCGCACAAAGTTAACCAGTCGTTCCATTCCTGCGGCAACATCCGCGAAAGGTTTGTAGTCTTCGAGGCTGAATCCGTCGAGATCTTGAAACAGCTCGAATACGACTTTCCGCGCTTCAGATGCGTTAGCGAGAGCCGCTTCAACTTCGATACGCGTCCGCCGCAGTTCAGGATCCGAAAGAGCCTGCTGGTAAAGCTTGTCGTAGCTGATGCGCTCAGAAAGCTGTCCCAGAATTTGAGAACGCAAATCCTCGGTCACGTTGCCACTCTCGTCAACTTTGCCGAGTGCCTTGCCGATCTCCTTCAACTTGTCGTCCAGTAGCAGGAAAATCCTGCCTTCGATCGTGTCAGACAGAACCAGGTTATAGACCTGTGCGGTATGATTCTGTCCGTAACGGTGTATACGGCCGATCCGCTGCTCGACATCCATTGGATTCCACGGCAGATCGAAGTTGAAGAGAACGCGTGCGAATTGCAGGTTAATCCCTTCTCTACCGGCTGCCGTGCACACTAAGACGCGAGGACCGTCCGCCTGCTTAAACTTTTTCTCAGAGGCAAGCTTTGCGCCGTGATCACCCCCGCGCAAAACCACAACGCCCTGTCCTGGATAGGTGGCTTCGATTTCTCTGCCCAGCAATTCAACGGTTCCCAAATACGTTGCAAAAATGACCACCTTTTCGTTCTGGTTTTGTCGCCAGAGAGCGCCGAGAGCACCCAACAGTTTTTCAACCTTGGTTTCCCGTTGAGTTGGGAAACATGTAAGCAACAACCTGATCCGAGAACGCTCTTCCGGCAATGCCATGCTTACTACTGAAGCTGCGAAGTCTTCCGCCTTGTCAGTGACGGCTTCTGTGGTGTGAGGATCAGCGATCAATTCTAGTTCGCTTTCGTCCAGACGCTTCAGCACTTTTACCTTGAGGTCGGCCATTACGCGATCGACTTGTCCGCGACCAATCGCGTCATCACCGAGACCATATTCCTCGCGAACAATATCTTTGGCTTCCTCGTTGAGGGCCAACCTGCCTTCAACATCTAGCTCACGCTCGCGCATGATCGCTTCATGGATCGTTAGCATTAACAACCGTCTGCGGAGGGTACGTCTCACTGCGGCAAAGCTCGAGGCCGCAATCTTCTGAAAGATAGCCATGACAAAGCCGAGTGCTTGACCCTTAGAGCCTTGATTCTTGGCGAGCGCAAAACCGTCTTCCAGATAATCTCGCAATCTCGAATAGAACTGGCGCTCATCGGCAGACATGACGAAGGATTCAGTGTGCACCCAGCGCCTGGCAAAAAGAGAAGACCCGTCTGCGCGGCATGCGTCCGCTTTCGTGCGCCGATAGATCACGCTGTTTAGACGATGACGGTTCTCTACCATATCCTTCGCATTCTTGAAGAGCGCCGGGTTCAAAAGCTGAATGAGCATCCAAAAGCGAAAGTGTTCGCCTTGGTGTGGCGTGGCCGACAAAAGCAGTAAGTCGCGAGAATGCCCTTTGAGCGCTTCCGCTAACTTGTAGTTTTCGGTCTTGCGGACCTTACTGCCGCTCAGATGTGCGGTTAAGTGATGGGCTTCATCAAAAACGACTAGATCCCAAGCCGGGGCTTCGAGCAAGCGCTTGATGCGCGCCGGTCGTTTCAGCGTGTCGATACTCGCGATCAGTCGATCGTGTTTAGCAAAGGCGTTCGATCTGCGATCCGTAACGTCACCTTCGCTGCCAAATACTTCGAAGTTGAGATTAAAGACCTCATTCAATTCACGATGCCAGTTGTTGACCAGCCCGGCGGGCACAACCATCAAGGCGCGACGCAACTCTCCACGGCTGGCAAGCTCGCGCAGAATCAGAGCGGTCTCAATGGTCTTACCTAGTCCAACTTCATCGGCAACCAAGAATCTGCGTGGCGACGCGGTAGCGATGCGATGCGTCAAAACAACTTGATGCGGAAGCAAGTCAACCTTCGCAGCCGTGAGCGCGGCGGCACTCTCCATCAGCGGCAACGAATAAGATTCCGTCACCAGTCGCAGCTTTCGCAGTCGTTCCGGGCTACCCTCGACGTTTCTTAAGATCCGTTCGTTGCGTGAAATCAGAAATCGAAGTGAACCAACAGGTACCTGGCGTTCACCTTGAGGGAAGAAGGCGCGAACATAGCCGTCCTGCGAGAGGTCGACGACGACGCCCTCGCCAAACTCCGGGTGGATTACTCTCTGTCCAACTTGTAAGGATGTTTCAACGGCACTCATGAGATTCTCGGATGGTAAAGGCCTACCCACGAAAGCCCGTCAGGATCAGACGCAGGTTGATTCGGGTTTACAATTCGCTTCGCGTCGGACTCGGCGCCGGACCATAGACATCGTCCCAGCGAAATGGTTTGATTGCCGTAAGGACCGCCGCAAACCCATAAATACTCCTCGCTCGCCGGAGCCATTCTCACTCGTCGCTTGCCGTCCGGTAACCAGAAGATTAAAGCAGCTTGATTCTCGTACTCGCCCTGAAAACCGAATATGCGCTTTCTGAAATCCTCGTTGAGCCAGGTTTCCCCATCTTGCGGTGTGAGCATGTCGAGACAGCCTTCCAGTCCCACCACGATCATCGCGTTGCCGCTAACAGACGGCAGACGTTCGGGCCACTGTTCAGCAAGACTAAAGAACTCTCGCATAGTGACGGCTTCTACGGGTCGCGCAAACTGATTCAGCGTTTCAGCGTCCCACAGGAGCGCGAAGCCACGTCGTTGCCATCTGGTATCGTTGATTGGCGGCATTGTTGTCTAAAGCGGGTTACTCTTGATCTCGCTCAACGCTCTCTCAATCTCGTCCACGTTTCCAGCATCCTCACTCTGCATAGAAGAATGACATCTGCTTGACCTCATCCGGGTTCCGACGCGCCCAGTCTTGGTAGATGTGAAGGGCGCGAGCAGCGGCGTTGCGAACCGTTTGTGTGGCACCGTGCTTAACATTCCAATCTAGCATAGCGCCAAGCGCCGGATGCGGCTTGAAGTTTTCGTTCTTGATAGTGTCGGCGGCGTTGATGCCACTGGCATCGTGGCAAGCGCCGATCAGAATCATCGTTTGATCGTAGTCGCGTCCTTCGAGACGGCGCTTGTGACGACCATGCCAGTCCTGTGCGATCTCCAACGCGGGAACGAGGTGAAAGACCTTTTGCTCTTCACTACACCATCCGCGTTCGACGAAATCCGCTGGAGTCAGACCCGTACCCCGTAAGTATTTCTGTATTTGATCACGCGGCAATTCAGTTCTCTTGTGGAACAGGCGCAGCAGTTGGCGAGTCATCGGTTCGGCGTTGGGTGGAGGCTGTTCTTGCGTACGGCCGGATCCTTCGTCGAGGAGTTGATTAATGCCGACCAGTGCTTCCTTAATTGAAAGCTGCCGCGTTTCGTCGACATACACTTGGCCATAGTGACGCGAAAAGTATTCGAGCGCCTTGCCACGCTTGATGACTTGAATGTCTGCCGCGGGTAGTCCCCGTTTGGCATGGTGTTCTAGAACAGTCTGCAGTTGACGAACATCTTCGAGTACCTCACGTCGCATGCGCCCCCAACTCACCCGTTCTGGTTCTTCGGTACGCTTGCGGCAAACGTGGATGACATCGTATTCGATCGTCTGTGAGCCGAAAGTGCCAGGTTTCGATCCCTCACCTTTAGTCTCATCGGAGCGAATCGGATACGCCGCTTCAAGATAGAAGCCCGCGTCGAAGAGGCTTTCGAGCACCGCAACCCACGGTTCGTCCTCGCGGTGATGAAACGTAAAAGCAAGCAAGCCGCCCGGTTTCAAAATGCGATGCGTCTCGCGCCAGCATTCCGTTAACAGCCGCTTGTAGAAGCCATCCGGATCATCTGGCTGCCGGGCTCGGTTAGCCACTGCTTCGAGCGCTTTTGGCGTGTACTCGCTAGTGAAATATTCCGGGTAGTGGCTTTTCAGTGCTAGCCGTAGCCAGACATAGAAAAAATCAGAAAGCTCGGAGTAGTGAAGCAGTCCTCCGAACGGTGGATCAGTAATTACCAAGTCCAACGAGTCATTTAAAATTTCTGTAAGCTCGGTTGCGGAGGTGCATCTGATAGCGGCGTAATCCATTACTGAATCACCGCAAAACACCTTCTCACTCTTTCCCGTCAACCCATTTCCAATGTGCGCTGCGCTTTCTTCGAGGTAGGCATTGCTGACGAGTTCCCAGGGATAAGCTGACCAATTCAGCGTTTCAGTCAGAGAAGCAGACGACGATTTCCAATTACCTCGCCCAAGACTAGCAAAAACGCAATTCTCGACAACGGTAGCCTTCGGATGGTAGTTACTATTAGAGAACATCGGCTCTAACTTGTCTGCCGTAGTATTCCAGATACAGAACATGTTCTGATTGCGTAGATATTGTTGAAAAGCTGCGAGGGCATATTCTCGTGTCGCCCAGCGATACCTTTCGTCTCCGGCGATCGCCTGCAGCAGCTGCGTTTGAACGAGAAGCTGCCTTGGATTAAACATCTTCCACCAATGCGTATAACCGTGATTGGGAATGCCACCGTTATTCATGTGTGTCATGAATCCGTAAGGCAATTCACTTCGCGGCCAGAGCTGCGCGAGATCTCCGTCTTTGCGCCGGTGCCACTCACTATTGGCGGCATCAAAGGCTGCGGTATCTCTTACTGGCGCGAAGAAGCGCCCTCCGTAGATCGCTCCTTCGGCGTCACAACTTGGGCAGTAACCTTGAATCGCATAAGCGGCGACCGGACCGGTCTTTTCCGTTTCTCTGATCGACGTGAGAACATCCTGCACTTTGCCGCAGGTCGGGCCTTGGCAAGCAAAGTTAGATTTTTTTGGCACCGTGCCGCCCTGCCTGTCTGTGCGGAACGTCGCAGCCGTTTCGGGATACGTCACTTCTTCTGGCAGCGCGCCGCGCACCTCCAAGAGGCGTAACGTGCGTGACCGTTCCTGATTCCAGCGCGCGGTCGCCTCCGGGGTGTCAGTCGCACTGCCGCCATACTCTCGTCCCTCGGCATCATGCTTCGGCGCCCCCTTCAACCAATCGGGATGAACCAATAGTGACAGCTCGATCTTTTTGTTCTTTCCTTTGCCAGCTAGCCTTGGAAACTTCTCGTGTCGTTCGCAGTGGGGACAGATGACGCCGCCATCTGAATCGCGCACCGCATAGTCTTTCTCGGTTTTTGCTACAACCTGTGGCACGCCAGGAGCCATTCGGCCTTCAGCGGCTTCAACGTCGAACTCCATGCTGCAGCCGGGACACTCATAATCCTCCCAGGTTTTAACAGTCAGCGTCTTCACCGCCACCAAAGGACTGGACATGATCGGCGTTCGATGCCCGCAGCCCGTCATCTGACAGGGCCCGTGTTTCGCCCAGAAAATGTAGATTATCTCAGGTCCTTCATACGTGTGGTCCGCGCGATCTTCACGAGTCAGCGACAGTGGGTCGAAACCTTCGCCCTGCAATTCTCCAGTCGAAACACGTGTCCACTTGCCCTTATGTCCTTGAGGACAGTCGCAAGCGTAAAACGGCATAATTTGTGGCTTGACTGAGCGCTCGATGTCGTCTAGTAGTGCTTGAACTTCGTCAGAATCAACCCGCGCCATTTCACCCTTGACGACAAACCATGCGACCGGATTCAAGTCCGTACCGAACATTTGCATTCCTAGTCGCGAACCTTCGACGATCGTAGTACCTCCGCCCATGAAAATGTCCGCGACCTTAAGATGTTTCAGCGCACCCTTTTTTTGATGATTCGCGTAGTAGACATCCCAAACTGCTTTGTCTGCGGATGCTTCATCCTCCGGTGCCTTCATCGACGCTGCGAGCAGCATTGAGCGAAAGACGCTTGAGCGCCGCCGCGCCCACCACTTTGACATTTGATAGATGGGTTTGCCCGCGTTGCCTTCAATTTGTGCGATCTGATTGATTGGGAGAATCGGGAAGTCAACTTCGAGACAGGTCTTTGGCCGACCCGGGTCAGAGAAGTCAACTGTCTCAACAGCGACTACTCGACCAGCGCCAACAGCCTTCGCTACCTCTTCAGCAACGCGTTCTTTCTTTGTTTTCGATACAGCTTGCGCCATTCGTTCCTTATTGTCGTGAGATTTCGATAAAAGGGGATGCTACTTCCAAAACCGAAAGTCCGCCGTGAGCCAAGGTCGGATATCCGGCCGGGCTCTTCCACTTCCGTCGACCAGCTACAAAGCTATTGCGCCCATGCTTTGTCTCGAGAGTCAGGGCAATCGGAGGCAGCCACGGCGGTTGTGTTTCTTGATCGGCTTTAACCCATCGACCACTTGAGTAGGTGTCCTTGAGATAAGTCTTTTGATCGGCTTCAGTCGTGTCTGCGAAATTACCAGTGGCGGCATAGCCGTGATCGGACGTGATGATCAGACGCCGACCGGTGGTCAGCCTGTCAACAAAACGCCAGAACTCGGGGTCAGTTAGGCGCTCAGCCACCTCCTGACTCAATCTTCGGATTCCTTTTCCGATCTCTGCAAAGTCATGTACATGGGAATCAGGCCATTGATGCCAAATCACGATTTGCGGATCGGTACCGACAGTATTGAGACAGTCGGTCCAGGGATAGTCGAAGCAATCAGTCCGGGCACCCGGCAAACGGTGCGCACTTCCGCCGCCGTTATTTCCTAGCGCCGATCTTTGGGTGAAACCAAGGGCCTTCGCGAATGGCGTGGTATCGGCAGGCAACTCTGCTCCGGTCGCTCGTGCCTCAACCTTATAACCCCGCTCGATCGCCCCTTGCAGAATCCAGGGCGCTTCTCGCAATGACAGCGCATCGAGGATCAAGACAGCTTTCCCTCCCGCTGTCTTTTCCCACCAGCTAACCAACGCGTCCGCCGTGTGCTCCACGGCATCTTCATACCCACGCCACAAGTCCCAGCCGGCCGTCGCCAAAAACAAATCGAGTTCGGCTATCTGATTGTCGCGACGAGTTACTTCCTGCTGAGCCGTCTCTGGACTCAAAGGCGGAGAGCACACTTCCCAAGAGTAGGAGAGAAGTGTTTTCCATGCGTCGCTTACTGAACCGGATTGTAACTGACGGATGAGCGGAAGGGAGACCGCCATCAGTCTTCCTCCTTCTGACAATTCAGCTCGTAGCTCAAACCCTCAGGCAAGCCGCGCAATAGCTTCTGCAATTGAGCGCCGGTGAGCGAATCAATCTTGAGCGACAAGTCTCGCACGGAGGTGCCCGGTCCGACTCCCCATCCTTCAACCCTGCCGATTAGATTTAGTGGCGATGTTGGAGGCGCGTAAAGTGGTTGGTAGCTTGCCGTTCCCTGATCTCCAAAAAGTGTCGGCGTAGTTGTTGGTTCGGAGGCACCGCCACTTGATGAAGTCGAGGTGCCTTGGGGATCTGCTCCAAAGAGGTCCGGCCCTCCCGACGGAGTTGTATCGGTCCCGGTTCTCGCGATCGCTCCATGAGCTTGAGGCACTGCTTGCGGAAGCAGGAGATTAGTCTCGTCAAGATGTCGCCCTGTGCCCAGTCTGCCTTTCATTCTAGCCCAAGCCGAATCTTCGGCTTCGCCGGGTCGCGCCTGAAGATACTCCACGCCGCGAAGGTTAATGGCTAACTTTCCCTGCGCGCAGAGTCGGAGAATTCTTTCCTTCACGAGAGTTTCTCCGATCCAGGGAATGCACTCGTGCTCATTAGGTCGCGGCTCGCGCAGTTCAGTGAGCAATTTCCCGACAGAGTTTCCGTTTTGCGTGGCTTCAAGGACGACTGCTTCGAAGTCCTCGGGAATGAAAAGGTCGCCACGAATCCCTTGGTCAATCTTCTCGGGGATTTGATTTCCCTGAGCATTGACGGCTTCGACATGAAATCGGCAACGAGAAGGGTCGGCGTAGTTCCAAGTACGCAAGATCGCAAAGCGGTCAAATCGTTGCTTAATGATGCCTCGCAATTCGCCCTGAAACTTCGTGTGTAGCCTGCCGTATTCGGCGCTTTCGGAACGCCACTCCTGGGCTTTCAAAATCGCGCGCGCGAGTACCAACAGATCGCGATCCTGATAAATCGATGTGCTTCCTGCGCGTGGGAGAAGGAATCTGATGGTGTTGCGTCGGCTTTGGAGATGAGTCTTGAGCCACCCGCCCAACGCCTCACCCAAGGATTGCGGTTCCTCTGGGAGCACCAGGATTGGCAATCGCTCATCCCATCGATCGGGACGCTCTGACTCCTCAACTTCACCCCAAGGCTCCGTCTCCCAGCTATTCGGCAAAACAACAACTCTGAAGTTTCTTGCAACGTCG